>NZ_JBLLJS010000024.1:0-262935 GCF_047692315.1 Symbiopectobacterium sp.
GCCAAAGCCAAAACGGCGGATAATTTCCCGGATTGACCACGGCGTCCCTTTGTAGCGGTGCAGCTCGATGGCGGATTTGATAAGCGTGCGACGTACATCATCCGATTCCGCCAGCTCCCAGCCATTATCGCCGGTCAGCGAGAACTGCTCGCCCAGCCATGGCAGCGCGAAACTGTCGACGATATCGACGAGATAGACCATCAGTACGCCGAGGTCGATGCTGTCCAGTCTTGCGGCCAGCCTGCCCAGCGCTCTGAGGCTGATATCACCCTCAAGCGGTGGCGGGAGTTGTAGCGGCTCAGCCATCGGATACCCTGGTCATGTTGAGAGTGATTGCAGTGCAGTTTGCCCATTCGTTTTCTGCCACCACCTTCAGCACCGGTGTCACCAGTTCGACCTGATACACTCCGGCAACGGACAGCACGCTGATAATCTGACTGGGGACAATATCGCGCCCCAACGTGGCGGTACGGGGCGCCACCCAGTTCTGTATGGCGCTGTTGGCGTTGTCCTTTATCAAATTGGCATCCTGGTCACGATAGATAGTGATGTTGGCTTCAATGGCGTAATCCACCTGCACAGGCGTTTTAGCCCGCACGGTATCGGTGAGCGGCCTGACTTTTTCGTCCGAGCAGAAACTCTCAACCAGTGTGAGGATGCTGTCGTCCGGCAAGCCGGTACTGAGCAGCGGATACAGCTCTACGGTGCCGGGAACCGGGGAAAGCACGGCGACATCGACGATGTTGGGATGGGCCTGCATGGCATGAAAGCGGTATGCCATACGGCTTCCGGCATTCGTGAAAGACTCCGGGGCCAGTTTGATACGCTCGCGGAGCCTGTCATTGTCTTCCTGCTCTGAACCGCCAGAACTGGCCGCCAGATTGGTCACCTGCAGGTCGACATTATCAATTTCATCGAGCAACTGACTGACCTGTACAGGCTGCCAGCCGTTACCAGCGGCTCCTGGCTCGGTACAGGTGGCCGTGGCATTGACCAGCAGCAATCCGGCCTTCAGCACCACGTCAGTATCGGTGGCAAAAATAATGCTGTCCGAAGCGCTGACGCGAGTACCAGCCGGGATTAGCACATCAACAGCCAGTTCCTCATCCACAGAGAACTGGAGCGAGGTGGTGGCAGGCTGCGCGGCAAGGCGGTACACACCGACCAGTTCACCGAGGTAATCAATCATCGTCTCACGGGCAAAGGCGACCAGATTCTGTTTGGCCGCTTCCTGCGCTGCCACCCTGACCAGCATTTCGCGGTATGCCCACAGGTCAATCAGCAGGCGCTCAGCCTGAGCGGGGTACAGCGTCTTGCCGGTTGCGGCTTCGTACTGTGCAATCATTTCAGCCGTGATTTTGTCGGCATCGCGTTCAATAAAATTAGGTTCTGTCAGCGCCATAAAAGCTCCTGAGTCCGGGGCTGTCCGTCAGAGCCTTTTCAGCTCACCCGGAGCGTAAGATGTTCGCCGTCGACGGCGGGTTTGACCGACATAAGCTGGCAGCGAGGTTCCCAGCGGCGGATGGCATCGACGGATTCGCGCACCACATGCGGAATAGCCCGGTCGATGGGCCAGTCGATATAAAGGTACAGATTGCTGCCGAACTCCGGGCGATGCGGGTCGCTGCCGCGAGGAGTACGCAGGATGATTTGAATGGCCTGCCAGATATCATTCAGCCCCCGGACGATTTCGCCGGGGGCTTGCAGGGCCGGTTGCCAGAATACTGACGTTGTTTTCATGGGGGCAGTATTGCCCCTGTGCGGGAACGCCGATATTAAAGGCGTTTAAGAAGGTCAGTGGGAGTGGTGATTAGAGTTCTGGCCATCTGCGAATATGTTACCAGTCGCATGGGCACTCCCGTTGATTTCAAGGTTGCCGTTCACCGTGGTGGTGTCAGCGGTCAAATCAATGGTTTGCCCTTTCAGGCTAATCCCCACGGCAACTTCGATCACCACATGCTCGATACCGCCTTTAACCGTCAGCGTATGAGTCGCGCGGTTATAGCTGAACTCCGCGCCATCAGCGTATTTCGTGCCACGGACGTTTTTGTCGCTGAACGGAGGTTTATCGACTTCTGAGTACACCGCGCCCAGAATGACACCATCCTCGCCGTTGACATCGAGCAACACCTCAACCTGCTCCCCCACGTCAGGGAGCCAGTAATCCTTGTTGTCCTGGGTATTGCGCTGCAGCACGTTAAGCCAGTTAGTGCGCAGGTTATCGCACTCAGGCAGACGAACGCGGGCCTGGACCTTGTCGGCATCGACGGCGCTGACCGTACCGACCTGACGGGTGACGCCTGCCATTATTTCTTCTCCTTTATTACCGTGGATGTGCTGCCGTCCGGTTTATAGACGGTCAGCGTCTGAGTCTTGCCGGTCTTTTGCCTTTCTTAGCCTTGTCCTGAGTGACCGGCCCTCGTGCCACCTCCAGCTCTGTGGTGTAGCCACCGTTGCGGTCAAACGCATGGCGAGCAGTGGTTATCAACCATGGCCCGGATAACTGACCAAAGCCCACAAGTTCAATTTTGTTGCCTGCAGTCAACTGTGGTGTCCCCATCAGCGTCAGGGAGCCGTTCTGCTGGTATTCGTTATGACTGGCCAGCGCCGAATCCGCTTTAATCCGGGCGCTGTCCGGGTCGCTGACGCGGCTGTTGACCTTCAGTGAGTCGGCGCTGGTGACCTTGCCGCCTTTGGCCTGTTTGTCGCTTTCGCTGGTACCGCCGTCAGCTTCGTAGACGATCAGCTTTTTGCTGTTGCTCTTCTGGTGTTTCACTTTTGCGGACTTATAGACCCGATTGATGGTGTCGCGCAGGGAAAAGCTGGCCACATCCTGCGGCTTTAACTGCCTGACCGGCTCCTGACCGCGCAGCGTGGCCAGATGAGAGAAAATCAGCTGGTCGCTGACCACTTTCACGGCATAACCATACTCGCTGGCCAGTCGACGCAGGAAGCCCACGTCCGTTTCAGCATACTGGGTCACCCGGTCAATTTTGATGGCCTCAATGCTGCCCACCAGTTTCAGCTGATGCTTTTTGGCAATGCGCCCGGCGATGGCCGCCAGCGTGGTGCTCTCAAAGCCACGACTGGATTTTGTCCGCAGAGCGTTGTTGACCGAGGTGGCCACGCCCCGGATAGCGACAACGGAAGCGGGCGAAATCACTTCGATCTCGTCTATCGAGAACGTACCGCAGGACAGCAACTTCTCGCCCTGATAGCCCATCTTTAGCGTCAGCGTGTCACCCTTGCCCGGATACCACTTATCCAGCCAGCGGCCATCAGTGTCGTCCAGCTCCACCTCAATGGTGTCGGACTCGCTTTTGATGTTATCGCTGTAGGTCACGCGAGTGACATAAGGGGCGATATCGGTGGTGATGTTCTTCTGCAGATACCACAGGGTGAACACCGGACTCAGCACATCGCTGACGCCAGTCAATGCTGACGCAGCCTGTGCAGTGCTGTTTACCTCAGCCATGTGGCAATATCCTCTTCTGTGCTGGCTTCTTCAGCCTCTATAACCGGAATCAGTAACAACAACCCGGAGGGCAGCACCGGCGTAATGGCCACGTGCGGATTGGCGGCAATAATCCGGGGATAGCCCAGCGGATCACCGTAGTACCGCCATGCCAGAGAATCCCAGCGCTCCCCGCCACGGGTGACATGTTCAAGAAACATCACACACTCCTCGCCAGTATCCTGGCTGCCATGGTGCTTAACCCCGGCGACATACGGGTGAACGTGGTACTGGCGGAGTTAAGCTGTCCGGAAACAGCATCCAGCGCCGCTGCGATATTGCTGCCGTCCGCACCGCTCAGTGAAGACTGCGCCTGTTGTACATACGTGGCCGCATCACTGGTGGCTCTGGCCAGACTGATGGCTTCGGGCATGGATTCAGAGAGCGCATTAAACGCCGGAACGCTTTGACCTAACGCCCCGGACACGTTACCCAGTCCGCTCATCAGACCCGGCACGCGGGTCAGTGCGACGGCGGGGTTATCCTTCATTTTCTGCACCACCCGAACGGCGCTGATGGTGGTCTGGAGAACAGACTGCGCCTGTTTGGCATAATTGACACCGTCGCGGACGTACTGCGCTATCCCGGAAGGCGAAGGGACGGCACCGGAGACCGCCCCGACGCCGGGAACCTGCGTGCGTATCGCAGGAGGCTGTAGTGGTTTTTTCGGGTCGCCGATGTACTCCCGGAGAGACGCGGTGGCATTGACGGCCAGCACGTTGCCGGTGCTGTCGGTCTGCTCGCTGGTCGCAGTAACATCGGTAATAACGAACCAGCCGCGATAATCACCATTGCCGAAGACCAGCGCCTGATGGGCTTTCATGGCTGTTCGCAGTCGTGCCAGCTCCACGTCGGGCACACAATAATGCTGATGGAAGACCAGGCTTATCTGGATTTCGTCCAGCTTATCGCCGACAAACTGCAGGCCGGGCTTTCCTTCGATTCGGGCATGTTCGGCATAATCGACGCCGAATGTCGCTTCGAACCCATCCCAGTAGGTAATCAGCTCAAACTCAATATCACCCAATACCGCAAACATTATTCGTACCCCCGACGTTGTTTCTGAGCCAGCAGTCGCTCCAGCATTTTCTCCAGCTCATGCAGGCTCATATTCAGTGCGCTGGTCAGCCCGGCAGGTGCGGCAGTCTCTTTGCCATTGAGGTAAAACTGAGGATTAAAGGTGACCTGAATACCACCAGAGGTTCCGCCACCGGCTGCTGCTGCGCCACGCCCTGAATAACCTGCAGCCATGATTTCCGGCGACGGAAGACGGGGAACATCGGGGGTCATTTCGGTGGCGAGGCGCTGACTCGCCAGTGCGGCCAGTGGTGTGGTACGCTGCAGACCGATAGCGGCCCCCTGGCCTATATTGTCGCCAAAGCCCATAAATACGCGGCTCGGAGAGTGAATACCCAGGGTTTCTTTAAACCAGCCCGAAATGGAGTTGCCGAAGTTAACGATGGTGTCTTTCGCTGCAGACAGTTTATTACCGATGCCGTTAACGAGCCGATGCCGTTAACGAGGCCGCTGATCAGATTGCCGCCGAAGTCGGTAAAGTTTTTCGGCATATCGACGCCAAACCAACTCATCACCCCCGCAAAGGCTTTATAGAACAAGCCTAGTGGAGACCAGTTAACAATAAGCTTGCTGATCCCGATGATCCCGCCGTTGAAAGCTGCTTTAACATTACCCCACAAACCAGTAAACCAGCCGGATACGCCATTCCATGCCGACTTGATACCACTCCATGCACTAGTGAACGCAGAGGTTACCTGCGCCCACATTCGCTTAAAGAAGGCGGAGATTGGCCCCCAGTAGCGATAGATTAAATAAGCTGCCATGGCTACGCCGGTGATGATTAGCCCAATGGGATTCATCAGCAGCGCCCGACCAATGAATAGAACAGCGCGAGCAGCAATCATAATACCGCGAGCAAGACTACCTGCCAGAATGCTACCAAGTTTCAGACCGCCGCTGGCCAGTCGACTGAATCCAGTAGCGAGCCAGCGTAATTTGCCGCCGTCTCCGAGTGCCGTTGTCAGACGTAACCAGTTAGTACGCAATAAAACAGCACTTTTCCAGACGCTGACGAAGGGGGAAATAAGGAGATTCAGCCCCAGCTTGAGGCCAATAATCGCAATTTTAAAAGCAATGAGCGCAGTGATAACTTTAAAAGCTCCGCTGACAAATTGCGGGTGAGCGGCGATCCAGCGCCCGCCCCCCTGAATCAGGGGGATCAACTCTTCAGTCAATGAGATAAAGGAAGGAGCCAATTGATCACCGAGAATGATAGCCAGATTGCGACTGTTGACCATCAGAGCTTTGGTCGCTTCGAGGGGAGATGTCAGGCGCTGATCATACGAATTAGCCAGCATGTCCTTATCTGCAGCCTGCAGTGCACCAGCACGGATTTCACGATACCTATCCATATTGGCCAGCATAGGGCGGACAAAGCCCATTACCTGCATATCCGCAAACATTTCGCCCAGGCCAAAATTCTTAGCCAGCGCCTGCAGTGCTTCGTCTCTCGCTGTTTCATCCTGAATTTTCATTGCAGATTTAAAACCTGAAAGTGCTTCCGGGCTTTTAGCTTTCAGATACCGCTCAATGACACTCATCATTCCTTCGATTAGAGAGATGCCTGCAGCTTTATAGCTCTCAATGGAACCCTGCAGGTCAATGCCCAGATCGGCAAATTGTTTCTGGGTATCACGGGCAAATATTTTGGTTAGAAAATTTTTGAAGTTATTCGCCGCTTCATCGGTAGAACCTGCACCAATTTTCGCTATCTGCAGGCTGGCTCCAATTTCAGCTACCGCTTCTTTGCCGCTGGCCACACCTTCCATCATCGGAGCCAGTGACTGCATCCATTTGACCTGATCCGGAATTTCAAATGAACCCTGGTCACCGGCATAGGCCATAATATTTTGCACTGCGCCAAAATCTTTAGCCGCCCCCTTCAGAGAATTCTGCCAGACAGCTGCCACCTTGGCCCAGTCCTGTCCAGCTGTACGGGTCGCTGTTGCCGCACGGGCAATGTCCGGCATCAAATACCCAATATCAGACACATTATCGATGTTGTCGCTGATGAGTGAACCCACTGCATCCTGCATGTCATCCTGATACTGATTGTATTTAAGCGCCCAGCTTTTTATTTTTTCGGCAAGGCTGTCCCGCATTTTATCGTCATATTTTGCGGTGATCGACATATCAATCATCTTGTCTTTAAAAGACATAGACTGCTGAAAAAGACATAGACTGCTGAACTGCCGGGGAGACCGTATGATAAACGGTCTGTGCCATGGCATACGCCTCAACACCCTGACCATACAACGCCATGCGGTTGGTTTTTAGTGCATCACTGGTGGCTGATACCGCAGACAGACGGCGCTGCTGGCGTTCAACCTGCTCCATAGTTCGGCTGATCCGCAACAAGTCGCTGTTGAGACGCTGCATCCGGGAAGAGCCTAACTGACCATAACGTTCTGTGGCGCGGGTTAAGGCGTTCTGGCGCTCCTGGAGGCGGCGGGATGTATCATTCAGGGAGTCGAGGGCACGTCGGGTGCCGCTCACCGCTGAGCGGAAGGTGCTACCAACCATGCCACCAATAACAACACCAACGGAAAAGTTACTGGCCACGATGGGTATCCTCCGGGTCGGTATATAAAAGAAGAAAAGCCGGGAAAGTGTGGCTGGAGTATCGAAGAAAGAAAGCAGCCATTATCCGGCTGCTAAAATAATTAATCCCTGTCGCCGTACTCGCTTTTGATCTGCTCTTCAGCCTGCTCCAGCCACATTTCCAGATCATCAGTATCGAGGGCATCAATCTCCCCCGGCTGAAATCTAAACCACCTCGCCAGCAGCCCCTGTGCTTGCGTCAACGCCTTCGTCGCTCTCGCCCATCCCAGTGACGAGCTGAAATCGTTTCTGCAACTTCAGATAATCAGCTAAATCCATATTATCGAGGTCTTCCGGCAGAATGCCGGTACTGCGGGCAATCAGCGGTTCGTCCCAGTCAGCCGGGTCTTTACTGATTTTGCGTACCTGCTTCAGGTCTTTGACTGTGAGCCGCTTCAGCTCAATTTGCTCAACACGAACACCGGAAGCGGTAGTAAAAGGGTGCGTCAGGGGGAAAACTGAAGATTGTGTCTGTGACATTTTCATGCTCCTTTGTAAGTTCAGAGCAGTATGTCGAATGAAGACAGGAAGATACTTTAATGGGGTTTACTAACGAAAGGGGCCGAAGCCCCTGTGATATCAGTGAGTGCGAAAACCCTTGCAGTTGCGCAGGAACGCAATGAGTAACGCTTTTCCTTCGGTTTTACCGATGCCGGTGAACCAGTGGTCGGGTGGCGTCCAGGCTTCAATCAAATCAGCCAGCTTACGGGCCTTTGAACGGGTACAGTCAATCGGATCATTGGTTTTACGGGTATTAAAAAGGTTTTCCACCCCCGGAATATCCAGAATGGTGAACCAGGTACCATTCCCCATGCCGATAGAACCGCAGTTCCCGCCTTTGTCTTCAATCTCGACGGTCACCGTCAGCCCCCGATATTGATGCGGTAGTCAGTCAGCTGGTCAACACCGCCGACGCGGAAGATGTTGGCCAGATAGTCCAGCTCCAGCAGCTCTTCACCGTCCAGCACCTGCTTGATGTACGTGCAGGTGAAACTGCTGGAGAACTCGGCGTTCTCATGCTGTTTGAATGTCCCCAGCGGGTTCTTCTTGAACATGATCGTCAGGAAGGTGACCAGCGGAATTTCATCAATCAGCCCCTGTGAGCTGTAGCGCTGCACGCTGGAGCGGCACTGCAGGGCCAGCGATTTATACGGATTAGCGGCAGACAACATGGCGTCGCGATAGAAGCTGTTCCACTTGATCTCGCCTTCCATTTTGTCGAAGCCTGCCGGGAGTTCCACCTTGCCCACCATCCCCAGCGCTTTGTGCTCCTGCATGGTCATGGACACGTCAGGGAGTTTGACCTCCTCGGCCCGGCCCAGCAGGTTAGCGCCATCCAGGTAGATGTTGGCATTGGTGATGCGGTTGATCTCAATCTTTGCCATCAGCTATTCCCCTTCAGGGTTAAAAGGTATTCCGAGGTGATCTCGGTCTCAAACGTCAGTCGCTCCAACGGCGGTGGCGGCGTGTATTTGTAGCTCAGTAACAGGTGACCGGCAGCCAGCTCCGTCTCTTCGTTGCGGGCCGGATCAAACCAGCATTTAAAGCCCAGCAGCGCACCGTCGCCAATCATCTTACGACCATAGGCGTTGACTGATTCCGTCAGCGCATCAATTAGCGCCTGGGTGATGGGCATATCTATGTACTGCTGGCTGAAGTAGCGCAGGGACTCGTTGATAACATCACCGGTGCGGCGAACGTTCTCAAAGTTGCGCATATGGGTCACCGTTGGCCACGCGGCAGTGCGGTTCCCCCACAGACGCAGACCGCTGCCGTAGCCGCTGAAGACCGTGGTGATGCCCTGTTCGTTAAGCAGGTTCACCTCGCTCTGTGGGTCGTCAATCATCGCCGACAGCTGGCGTTCCACACCGGTGATGCCCATGATTTCCTGGTTGGATGAAGACCACCAGTAACCCTTATCCAGGTCAACTTTGGCACGCAAACCTGCAGCACGCTGGCTCAGTGGCTCCAGCCGTTCGCTGTTGGTGGCCGCGTCGTACACCTTGACGTGCGGATAACACAGACGGACGCGGTCGGAGCTGGTGTTGAAGTTGATGGTGCCTTCCGGGCCACGCCCCGTCAGCGCCTGCGCAAAGGTGGTGCCAATTGGAGCGTCGATGTAGGTCACTGCCCCCAGCTTTTCAGCCATGGCGATAAGATCTACCGAGACGCTGTTCTGGGTGCAGAACACCAGGGCAATCAGGATTTTGGCGAAGTAGCCAAACAGGTTGAAGCTGTCGTTAAGCAGCTTCATGCCGGTACGGTTGCCCGCCGCGTTAACAGCCCCGATGATATCAGCCGGGGTGACTTTGGTCGGGTCAGCATAGTTATAGCTGGCCGTCGCGGTTGCGCCCGCCGCAATGCTTTTGCCGAGGCTGGTAATCACGCCGGTCTGCGCATTGAGCGAGTAGTCTTCACCCTCGACGTAAGGCTGACCATCGCTGTCTGGTTTCAGCACCAGCTGCGCGACCACCGGGTTGGCCAGTTGCGCTTTGCCCGTAGCTTTATCGAACGTCACATCTTCATCGGCCACAGCGGTTTTATGTACAGCCGGATCAAGCACGTTAATCACCAGAACGGTGCCTGCGCCATGATCGTAGATAGCATCCAGCGCCTGCGGGATGGTAAAGCCGGTAAGCTGGCTGCCAAATGCCGCCGCATCCTTCTCAGATAGGCACTGCACCAGCGTATTGACGTCACCCATCGGGGCGGTACCAATCACGGCAGACTTCACCGTCTTAACCGGGCGGGCGCCGTTTTCCACCCCAATGGTTTCGACGCCGTGCAGATAGTTAGCTGCCATGGGAATCCTCCGTTTTCACATCGTTGTCGCCACCGTTCTTGCGCTTTGGTAACTGCGGAGCCGGTGTGCTGGCGGGTTTGGTTTCTTCAGGTACCGGCGTCAGGTGCTTCAGCGCCACCAGAACCGTCACATACTCATGGTTCTCTGGCAGGGAGGCGTTCTTCCCCGGCCAGAGCAGGATTTCAGTTCCGTCGCCCAGCGTGACGCCGCTGGCCGGGCCGGAATAGCGGTGTTCTTTCATCACTCGCTTTCCTCATAGTTCACTTCGGTTAACAGCGGGCCGGACGGTAAATCGCTGTCTTCGATATCGCTGTCTTCGATAAAGACGCTTTCTGTTGCAAAGTCGAGGGCGTACTGCCACAGCCCCTTGACCTCACCGATAAACACCTCACGGGTAAGCCAGATACGACGGCGGCAGTTCGGCGGGGTGTAGCCGCCGAGGATGCGACGGATCGCATCCAGGACGTCAATTGCACCTCTTTTACCGTTGAGCTGGCGGAAGACCACCGTCACGCACAGCTGGATAGTCTGAGGCTGGATCACCGCACCGATATCATTCGGCTTGTCGAAGCGCGAACCGGCATAGCTCACCAGCAGTGCCCCAACCGGATGATTCAGGCGATATTCAGCCGGTTTCTCCGGGAAGTACTCCACCTGCAGCTGCGGCAGTTTCTCGCGTAACCGGGCCAGTACCGCATCAAGGACGGGCAGAACGTTCATCAGTATTTCTCCAGCAAACCATCACGCCCGCCAAAGGTGGGGCGGCGTGCCCGCGCCCGGATTTCACCGGACTCAGGCACATCTTTCTGTGTGGACTGCAGCCCCAGCGTGAGCTTTCCATCGCGTATAGCCTCCAGCTGACGCCGGGCCTCTTTGTTGTCATCCTTGACGGTATCGGGCAAATCACCTTCAGGACGGCGGGCATATAGCCGGTAACGCGAAAGCGTAATGGCAATGTCCCGCAGAACTGTGGGTACTTCTGCCAGCGGCAGGGTATAGCGTCCGCGCAGATGGGCATCAATCAGCTCATCTGCATAGCGGATACAGCTGTCCACCACCTCGGCTTTCACCGTCGCAGGCGAGTCGAAGTCCAGTTCTTCGTTGGTGAGCTGGACTAGCGTCCGTTCCGGTACCTGCTCAAGCAAATCCGCCAGGGTGCAGTACATGTCACACCCCGCGCAGGATGCGGATAACGTCGCCTGCGGCCAGCACCTCATCCAGCGCAATCCCGGCAGAGATACCCGCCGGTGTATCTTCCGTCGCAGCTACCTGGGGAATGGCGCAGGCGTTGGCATCGGACTGGACGTTCTGGCCTTTTGTGACAGCCGCACCGACTTCGACGGCGACGATACCCAGAACGTTGACCGGCGTTAAATCACCGGCAGCGGCATCGACTTCTCCACACCAAGTGCCACGGCTCCGGCCTGACAGGGGGCGTTATCGGCCCCGACAAAACGCTGCTGGGTTAGCGCCGCACTGGCCGTCACGGTAGTGGTCAGAATGACTTGCTGAGTGGTACCCATGACCGTCTCCTTATTTCACGATGTTGCTGATGAGATACCCGGCATCGCCACCGACCACGGCGACTTTGTAGATATCGGTATAACGGCAGTACTTCACCTTGCCGCCGACGCCGTCGTATTTGTCCGCCACCGGCATCCCTTTACGGCGCAGGGTATAACCAAACGATGGTTCGTTTTCGTCAGTGCTGTCGGTGCCCGGCTGGGGTTTGCCGACGTAATGCAGCATCAGGTTATCGGCCCAGATATCGGTCGGGGTTTTGTCCTTGTTCTGGGCATCTTTCATGGAAGCCATAGATACCGGTTCGCCGATCACCACATCGTCCAGCTGGAAAAGGTCTTTCAGAATTTCGATGGTGATGCGCTTGCGCTCGTTGGCCCCAATCGCGGCCTGGATCGCCGGGTGGAACTTCAGCAGCGACATGACGCTGGCCCCCATGGTCATCAGGTTTGGGCGCAGGCCGGTTTTGTTACGCACGGCCTCGATGCCACCTTCAATAATGCCTATAGGATCACCTTTACCACCGACCCAGCGTTCAGCTGCTGCCAGCTCTTTAACGGACGACGCCGGGTAAACCTTTTTGTCCTGGGCCAGACGGGCCGCATACAGTTCACGACGCAGGTTGACGCCGCTGGTAACGCGACGAATGGCCTTGGCTTCTTCGTTGAACATTGACTCTGCCTGCTCCCGGTAGTCCACCGGTGCGGCCAGGTCGTGCTCGTTGAGAACCAGATCCAGTTTGCCGGTCTTCTCACGTACAAGGACGTTACTGTCAGCCCCTACGGCACGCTCGGTGTCGTACTCCACAAAAGCCGATTTACCGAAGGTCGGCACGCTCACGCCTTCCTTGTCGGTCTGGACAATCGGGAAGATGTGCTCGCCGATGAACGCGGCATTTTTATAACCGCGAGCGATGCTGGTCAGCACCGGATCAACGACGCGCTTACCCTTTAAATAATCAGACATGCTCTCTCCTTAATTACAGGCAGCGTGAGACAGCAGCGTCGTAGCTGATGCCTTCTTTTTTTCGACAAATCCAGCGCTTTCTGATTGCAGCGCCAGACGCTCTGGATCGGCTTCAGCAAACTCTGCTGAAGACGTTGAAACACCCGTATCCACACGGTCTTTGGTTGCGTGCTTGCTAAAGTTCAGCACCGGTGCAGCGCCATCCAGCAGCGTCTTGAACGCCGTGGCAAGCGGTGTGCGGGTGTCGCCTTCGGCAAATTCCACGGGCTTATCGCCAGCAGAGACCGCATCCAGAATGGCGACAACAACGGGCTTCGCTGCCGGGGCCAGTTGACCGCCGCTTACCAGCTTCTCAGCGTAGGAAACGTTGTCAGCGTGCAGCTTCTCCTGCTGACTCTTCGCATCCAGCTCGGCTCGCTGGGTGGCCTCAGCCTTCAGGCGGGTGTTTTCCGCCTGAAGGGCTTCAATTTCTTCTTTGGTCATCGTGTCGTTCTCTTGTTGATGGTTGGGGTTTGGTTCGCTGAAGTCCGGCCCTGCCTGCACCGGCTCGCGGTACGCTTCTTCGCGGAGGGAATCAACCTGCCATGACGGAAGTACCTTGTCGGTTTCATCCAGCCCGAACTGGCCGATCAGAAAGTCACGCAGCCGTCCCCAGAGAGAGGCATTGGTGATATCACCCCAGTCGGCAAACTCCACGACGCCTTCTTCTTTCTCACCAAACGAGACCTGCTTCAGCCCCTTAATGGAAGGTGGCTGTGCCCCCAGAAAACCGACGTGGCGAAGGTAAAGCGTGCCGGGTTTCGGGTTATTGGGTGAGTCCGGGAGATAGAACGAGGCTGAGACTTTCTTGAAGCGCCCGTTGCCTACCAGCTCGGCAAACTGCGGGTCGAGCTGTTCAGGCTCAGCCAGCAGGTCAGCGCCGCTAAGTGACAGGGATTTCACCCAGCCCCACGCCGGGTCTTCCGTTTTGGGGTGACCAATAACGAGCGGTGCTTCATGGACGGACGGATCGTAGGCTTTTACGCAGGCGGCAAGGTCGCTTTGCGTGAACGGCAGTTTCGTGCCGTGCATGTCGGTATGAGTACCGGCTTTAAGAATATGAATGGCTGACATTTTGCTGTCCCGCGTGATGTTGTCGGAGACAGTTTGTGGAAAAGCCGCGAAGAGCGCTTTTAATCTGCTTTAGAAAAAATAAGGGGGGATATGACAGATAGAGGGAAGCAGGAGTGATTAAAGCCGTAAACGAGGGGGCTGTAAACCTTTATAAAGGCTCCGGGGTGGGCAAGGTGGTAAATCGCCCGCCCCGGAAGGTTAACATCAGCGACGGGCCGCAGATTCAAGATGACGCACAATCGTACCGAGAATGGGAACGACCACATCAGACTGCAGCTCACCGTCCCCTGTCAGCGGCAGGAACGGGCGGGCCGGAAGCTCAACGGACTCATTGCGCCCCGTTTTACCACCGAACTGGTGAATCGGCCCATAAACGACGTTAGTGCCAACCGCTGCCTGCCTGTCGTCATGGTCTGTTGATACTGACCCCATCAGTCGCCCGGTGAGTTGCAGTGTCTGACCATCACGATCCTGTGCGGCGAGTGATGGCATCCATCCCGGACGGCCCTCATCCAGAAAGTTAAACTGCGTTTCCGCCAGCAGGGTTCCTGCGATTTTACGCATCGCAGGCTCCAGGTCTGTGGCGGCTAAATCCCGCGCCCGCAGACTCCGGCGCAGGGACTCATCGTTAATGGTGATGTTGACCAGATTATCGGAAGCCATCGTTATCCTCTCAGTTCCTGCTGTGCCAGCTGTTGTAGCGTGCCCTGATAGCGGGCAAGGTCAGGACGGTAGGCCGCGCCCGGCGCATAAGACCAGCCGACGTCGGTGGCCACCTTCGTGGTACCGGTGTTGAAGGTGGCGACGTTCTGCATCTCGCCGGTTTTCTCCGACACCAGCTTCAGTTCCCAGCCCATAGCAGAGCCTGAATTCACCACCTTCAGACCACGGGCGCGCACATCTGCCGCACTCAGGGCAATCACGCCGCAGCGGCAGCGCCAGCCGTTCGGCGGGTAGAACGCCTGCCAGAACGGGTCGTCATAGCGCAGCACCAGACCGTGCAGCATCAGGTGGCTCTTGCGGGTATGGCTGTCGTTGATGCCGGTATACATCCAGTATGGTCTGTCGTCGACGTTCTCCATCTGTTCGGCCCAGCGCCCGGCGCTGTAGAGCACGGACATATTGGTGCGAAAGATGGTGTCGAGCCGCCACGGGCTACCCTGCTGGATAGTCACCGGTTCACCCGTCACCGGGTCGGTGGTGTCACGCGGCCCCCACCATCCCTTGCGCTGCAGCTCCGGCTCCAGCTCCTTTCGGAACCAGCGGTCTGTCTTCCCCTCGTCCAGCGCTTTCTGCAGGGTGCTTCGGATATCCTCCAGAATATCGAGGCGCGTCACTTTGGCTACGGTGAACGCGCGGGCATGGGCCTCCTGCCACATCTCCTCCCAGTCCCAGGTGATTTTATACCCTTTGGATTTCAGGTAACTGATGGCCCGCTTCGGGGGCAACGTCATGCAGTACGCCAGTTCAGCCGTGGTCACGCTCATGCAGACGCCCCCAGAGTGTTGAGACAAACAGGATACGGGCCAGCCGCTCCTGCAGGTCATCCGCGTTCATCTGCGGGTACAGTTCGGCCAGCGCACCCAGCAGCTCCGATGGGTTAACACCGCCTTCAACCTGCTTAAGCAGCGGTGCCAGCACAGGCTCAAGCACGCCGTTTAACGAGCCACCGTTCATCAGAATATCCAGCGCATCATCCAGATCCTGCTGAGCCTGAATATCGGCATCAATCGCCTCGGCGAACGACAGCGGCAGCGTGTTGTTCTTCTGGCGTTCTGACGGCGGCGTCTCATCAATATCACCGTCCAGCAGCTGGTACTCGCGTTTGAAGTATTGCGGCGTGAAGACCACACCGGCGCGGCTGAATTTCTCATCGCGGGTGGCCTGCGTATCGTCGACCGTTCCCTGTTCCCACATCTTCCAGACGGGGCTGGCCACATCGCCAAAGTTCAGCGAGACGGCCTGACGGATGACCTGATTAACTGCACTCACCACAATCTCGGCGTCGGCATCGCGGATATCACTGGTGACTTCCAGCCCGGCCTGCGCCGAGGCGCGGTTACTGTTCGCCTCGGTGGTCTGGTTCTGCCCCAGCAGGGCAATAGAGATTTCACTGCGGGCGAGCGTAATCAGATTCTGGTAAATATCGCTGCTGTCGGCCTTGCCTGCTGCCTCTTTGATTTCAATGGAGGAATCGTCAGGAATAGCCGCCACGGCGTCTTCGACCATCGCCTCCATCGAGGTCAATCTCACCCTGCGCCGTACCGCGTGGATGCTTGCCGATAACCCACGGCGAACCGAATTTCTCGGCAAAGCGCACCCAGAATTTCATCCCGCCTTTCTTGAACGTCACCGGCCAGAAGCACATCGACAGGTCGGGGAAGCCATACGGATTGTCGTAGGTCGCATCCTGACGCGGCACCACGAACTTGTTCAGCGGTACGGGTTCGCCCTCCAGCCCGGCGTCTTTTGCACGGAAGCGCAGCAGGTTGTCGTTGTCGAACTGGAACCACTCGGGTGGTTTGCCCACGATATCGGTGATGGCCCAGGACTTAACCGAACGGCCCCACATGATTTCGCAGGGCTGATATCCGTAGAGCACGGCATCAGTCATCTCGCCGATGATGCGGGAGATATCGAGATCGTCGAGCATGTCGTTAATAAAGCTGAACACCCGCTCCGGGGCATGACCACGCTCAAGCCCACGCTCCAGCGACTTCACCGCCGCTTTACGCCTGCGGATACAGCCACCAACCAGCGGGTCGGTACGCAGCTCGCGATAGATGCGAATATCACGGCCCTGTGATTTGAGAATAGGATCGGGATTGGGCAGGTACATCCCCAGACCGAAGAAGTCGATGGAGCGGTTGCGTGACGCAATCTGCTCCGTAAGCGTCTTATTCGGCTCTGCAAAGCTGACAAATTCATTGGGCGAAACCCAGAGACCACGCGCCATCAGTAACCCTCCAGCATACGGGCCGACTGGCGACGACGGCGTGAGCTTGCCTTCACCGGCCCTTTGTTAATTTCACGGCTGGCAAAGTACGCCAGCGCCAGCGAGATAGCTGAATCCCCGTGGCGTTTACCACTGTCCGGTTTCGCTTTTGATCGCTGTTCCGGTACGCGGGGAACGCCGTTAACCACCTGAACGGCCCGCAGGTCATCCAGAGTGTCTTCATCCTTCGGCAAATCAATCAGGTTGCCATCCTCCAGCGCAGCCTTGACCGGCGGCATATGCTCGCGGTACCAGCTCTCAGTAGGCATGACCTGTTTCACCCGGCTGGAGCCGTAGCGCTGCATGGCATACTCCGCCAGATATGGGCCGTTACCACGGGCATCAAGTGCCGCGCCCATCAGATTTGGCAGACCATCCATCAGGTACCATGTAATTTGTTCCTGCTGCTTGAACGGCACATTACGCAGCTCCATCACGAACGGTACGCGTCGTACCAGGTTCTTCTCCTGCAGTAATGGATAGTCCACCGACAGGTCACCGCTACGGCCAAAGTCACGCCCCAAAAACGAGCGGGCATCAGCGGGGAGCGCCTCCAGCAGCGGCTTCAGATTCTCATCCAGCCAGTCCTGCGTTTCACTGAAGCGCTCTGCATCGGGCTTCAGCTCGTAGCCCTCCGGGCAGGTCAAACGCAGCACCGGCGTATCGGGTGACATACGGGACTCAATCAGAGCGCGGGACAGCCAGGCACCGCCGCCGTTGGCCGGGATACAGTCAAGCTCTTCGGATGCGCCGGTACCGTAGAATTTGTACACCGACGCCATCCACGCCTGCTCAGTGCCCTGCGTCCATTCCTTCCCGGTTCGCAGACAGACACGGTGAAATAAACCCTGCGCAACGGCTTCTTTGAAGGCAATTCGCTGTACGCTGCCCCCCTGACGTCCGGCACGGATATCGCCAATAAGCGTATTGAACGGGTTGTCGTCACCGTCATGGGTGGAGATAACGCGCACCTTGCCACCCCAGATAAGCATCGCCAGCGCTGCTTTCAGCAGTTCGTCCAGTTGCTCATGGAACGCGGCCTCATCAATAACGATGATGCCCTGACGGCCACGCAGGTTAGACGGGCGACTGGAAAGTGCGACAACGCGGAAGCCGGAGTCGGGAAACTTGATGGTGTAGGTCTTGATGTGCTTGTCGTCTTCGTCTTCTTCCCAGAAACCTTCTTCAATCTCGCTGGCGGCGTAGTTGAATGCCCGCGCCCACATGGCGCAGGCCTGGATATACTCGACGGTCATGTCCTGGTTATAGGCAATGTAATAGACGTTCATGCCACCGGCAGGTGCTGAAGAGGCTGCTGTCAGCACGTTATCGGACGCCTCTGCCCAGGTAATACCGGTACGGCGGCTCTTCTCAATCACCTTGAGCGGGGAGGTATCTGCCACCCAGCGCTGCTGGTAAGGCATCAGGACGGCAGGCACATCCAGTGCCGATGTATCAGGCAGAACGGGAGCAAGCTGACTCATGTGGCAATCCCCAGAATTTCACGTCGTAGCGCCTGTACGGCATCAGCAGACAGGCCACCCTTGCGGGCAATCTTCTCGGCGTTACTCGCCGCCAGCCGGGCGCGGTCACGGACTTCGCTCTGAAATTTCTTCAGGTTGACGGAGGCGCGGGACAACGTGGCCACGTTTTTAGCAACCTTGGACAGCAACGCCACGCGCTCTTTGGGGTCGACTTCGCCTTCTTCAGCTTCCTGCAACTGGACAATACTCTCGAACAGCTCGGTCTGGATCAGGGCGATGACGGCTTCCGAACGCGCATCCTGATCATCAGCAGCACCTTCGGTCAGCATACGGGCCGCTTCGGTGGCCGCACGGATGGCACCATAGCGGCGCTCAATCTTCTGGCCATAGCGATGGATAGCCGATTTGCTGATGACGTAACCCCGCTCACGCAGCAGGGACTCCAGCTCGGAATAGCCGCTGAAGCCGGATTCATTCAGCGCCCGCTCAAGCCAGCGCCGCACGTTTTCCGGCAGCTTATCTATCGTGCTGCGTCTGGCCATCATTCACTCCAGTACTTTTCCGGGCGGGCAATGCCGGGGCCGCATTCAACGGTATATTCCACCAGGTCAACACCGAGGCGGGTCAGATCGGCAAACCAGTCGCCAGAAGGCTTCTTCTCCAGATCAACCATCTTGCGGTCAGCCAGATAGTCCAGTTCCCGACGCAGCTCAAGATGCGTGGTGTCCGGGTAGATGGCGCGGGATACATCCAGCAGCAGCGTTTCGCTGGCGGTATACGGGCGGGTTTTGTTCAGAGCGACCAGCAGACTCCAACGCAGGGATTCCCGGCGCACGCGGGCGATATCAACCATTTTTACCTCCGGTAATACGGTACTGTTGTACCACTTCCAGCTTGTTATAAAGCGCGTCCAGCTTGGCTTCGATGACCGTCTGCCCCCAGATATAATCCTCGCGGCGGACATAGTTCAGGGGCAGTTCCGCACGGAATCGCATAAACTCTTTTTCCAGCTCACCCCAGTTGGAGGCGGACTGCTGCAGCGCCTGCTCAAGTGACGCAAACCGGGCAGCCTGACGGTCTTCTGCCTTACCAAATAACCATTTGGCGATGCCGCCGATAAAGCTCAGGAAGGTGATGAGAAAGCCCACCACCGTCCAGAATTCAACCTGCAACGTCATTTTTCTAATCCTTCTCGTTCGTCCAGCAGCCCGTTTATCTGACTGCGCCAGACGCGGCACTGCCTGGCGTTGTCGATGATGTTGGCGAGGACGTCACGCTGCGAGACGCCTGGGTTGCGTAACCCGGCGTCAGGGGCTTCAGGAGGCCGGGTCGCTGTGCCAGCACTGGAGATAGCGGCGGAAGCGCTGCCTGTATGACCGGTGTCGACGGATGCGTCGTCATATCCGAGCGCGGCGTTGTACTGGCGCACGAAACCGCGAGTAAACACGCACTCAATGGGATGGCTCTTGCCTTTTTCATCAATCCAGCGCTGTGTGACATCATCAATTTTCTCTTTAAGTTGTTGGTTCTGGTTTTCAAGCTGCGCCACCTGCTCAAGGTAATTCGCCTCTGCCTGATGGCCTGCGGCTACCTGCTCCTGATAGCGTTTAACCCAGGCCCTCAGCGCGGCGTTCTCCATCTCCGTCTGCTCACGGCGGTACGTATCGAACTGCGACTGCAACTGACTGAGTGAGGCATTCCCGTCGCGCTCTGCGCTGTCGTGTCCCTCGCTGTAGCCCCAGCGATAGAGGCCATACAGCACGCCCGCAACAGCGGCGGCCAGCGAGCTGCCACCAGAAGCTGTATTTATCGTTGCGTGGTTCGCCATGCTTAATGGCTGTTACGCCCAGACCGAGGGCCAGCAGGATGGTGAGTGTGATTTGAGGCCAGCTCATGGTTACAGTCCCGTGGCCACAGCCAGACAGACGGCTGCAACTATCAGAGCACGGCGGATCAGCGCGGCAGAAAACACCAGGTGAAGACCGGTCTGAACCGGGAAGCGACCAGACGCCATCAGCGTTTCATCGTGCTTCAGGTACTGACCGGGGCGGGCTTTAGGGAACAGTGAACGGTCAAGCCAGTAGCCCAGCACTGCTGCCAGCGTGATGAGTGACAGCTTGTAGACCACCACCGGCAGTTGCTGCGGCGATACCAGACCGATGGTACCAAGCAGCAGCACAGCGGTCAGCCGCTGAATCGGGGCTTTTTAACAGTGGGAATGATTTTCTTCAGGTTTTTCATGGTGCGTCTCCTTGTGTAGTGGAAACAGCATCACAAATTTCGGGGGAAAGGGATTTTAAACGGCGTTAATAGTGAGGTGATGGGCAAAAATCGCATGATGGCTTTGAAAGAACGACCAGCCCGGTGCGCTAACACCGGGCTGGCCATCAACCCACAGATATACGCTGTGAGCCAACCAGGGTTCAGTCAGTCTCGCGAGACCGGACTAGCCTGCCATATTTTCACCGACTGTAAAAGGCTTACGGATAATGAAACAACAATCTTTGCCCATCGTTCCCTGGATTGGGGGGAAACGCCGCCTTGCAAAACATATTCTTCCACTGTTCCCTGCACATACCTGCTACGTGGAACCCTTCAGCGGTGCAGTGGCGCTGTATTTTCTCAAGACACCCAGTAGACCGAAGTGATTAACGATATCAATGGGGAGCTTGTGAACCTGTACAGAGTGGTAAAACACCATCTGGAAGAGTTTATCCGCCAGTTTAAATGGGCGCTGGTGAGTCGCCAAATCTACAAATGGTTGCAGAATACGCCGGAAGAAACGCTGACCGATATTCAGCGTGCAGCCCGGTTCTACTACCTGCAGAAACAGGCATTTGGCGGCAAGGTAGCGGACCACACCTTCGGTACTTCCACCACCAGTGCGCCACGCTTTAACCTGCTGCGTATTGAAGAAGAACTGTCGATGGCGCACCTGCGCCTGTCGAGAACATTGATAGAACATCTGGACTGGCAACAGTGCATAAAGCGCTATGACCGCCCCCATACGCTGTTTTACTGCGACCCGCCATACTGGGGAACGGAAGGCTACGGCGTGGAGTTTGGACTGGAAAACTATGACCACATGGTAGAACTGGCACGTAGTATCAAAGGGAATATGATTATTTCGGTGAACGATATCCCGGAAATGAGGCAGGCTTTCAACGGTCTGAACATTCAGACTGTTGGCATCAACTACAGCCTGGCGGGTAAGCCATCATCCCGTCAGGAACTTGTGATATGCAATTTCTGAAAGGAGAAACGCATGAGTTCAGCAATCAGTAAACCCGGAGCCTCATACTTAATGGGAATAACCTGCGATAAGTATGAAACTGCGGAAAAAATCTACACCCTTAGCGTCAACGCAGACAATTTGGCAGAGGCAATAAGAGAGATGCAGACCGCACTTAAGCAGGTGGGGAACATGACTCAGGCATTCCCCGAAAGTAAGCTGAACGGAATACACATCGGCCAGCTAATATTGACCATTGGCGCCAATCCCAAAAGCAGAAAGCCTTGCTAATGTCAGTTTATCGGGCAGCTCCAGCTAGTTTTGTCATCAGGTGTAAATATCATCAGACAGCCCGCTCGTGGAGGTTTATTGTCTGATGTAGGAGGTAACACCTCAATTTTTTTCTCTACTGGTGGAGCTTGCCTGATTTCTTTTGCACAACTCACAGCGCTTTCATGATATGAGTCATATTGACGTTTAATTTGTTTTAAAGCGGAACCAACTCTTTGAGGGTCATTTGAGGATAAATCTTTAAGTGAACTAATCTGTTCTGACCACCAACTCTGAGCATTCGCACCCACCATCCTGCAGGAACCATAAGCCGGGAACATATCGTCTTTCGTTACAAATTGATTCCTCATCCTCCAGTTGCCTGAACAATCTGCCGTAGTTAGCAAAATCATCAGGCTGCCAGTCTGTTTTTTGCTTAATCATCTGCATGGAATCCCATACTTTTTTCAGATACGCGACACCGATATCAACACGCTCTTTGTCATTTAACTTTGTGAAATCATATGGTGTATAGGTTAAGTTATCGGCATTGAGATAGAACCAATAGTCACTATCTAAATCCTGTACAACTCTGTCTAGAGCAACAGATTTACAGGCTCTCTTAGGCACTTTAATGGCTGTGCCTTCTTTATTAATTTCGATGAAACAATTATTTCCCTGAGAGAGATACTCTGCGGGGATTTTTGCATTTTCAGGAATATGAAACATGATTGTTAGCCAATAGTTTTGCTCAACGTGGGTATTTTGGAATTGATCAGCATATCGATTTAACCCTGGCAGCATGTTTTTTATAGCTGGTAACAGTTTGTTTACGGCCACATCATCCGTCTGCACTATGAATTCTACTGTTTTAGGCATGGGTGAGTCCGAAGCTCCGTCTTGCCCTCCATCACAACCAAAAAGTAAAGACAGAGCAAAAGCCAAAAACACCTTACGCATATAATATCCTTATCAACAAATTGTTCTAAAAAAGAACAGATTAACCCTATTTATTTTTGTTGCAACATTGTCTGCGAAAAGCAGAGAAGTCGACCACATTACCTTTACCCGAGACTCCTCATTGGGCTGAGCATCATCCAGCAAATTTGCTTGGTTTTGGCTGAGCAAGGACTTTGCTGACCTCAAGAATAGCCCTCCGCTGTTCGGGAGTCATACCGTCGAACGCGTCCATTAACTCTTTTTTTTCTGGTGATACTACCGGGGGTTCTTGTGAAACACTGCTGCTCACTCCAGTGAGCAACCATGTCAGGTCGACACCAAACTCTTGGTGTATGCGTAATAGAAAATCGCCACCAGGCATGGCTTTCCCTCTTTCTATCTGGCTTATACCACCGTTAGAGATACCGAGACGAGCGGCAAAGTCACGCTGATTCATACCTGCTTTCTTACGGATTGAGGTCACACGTTCACCCACATCAATGCTCATTAAAGTGAATATCATCTTGATTTGCTCATAATTATGAGCAATAATCTAACACACATAAGGCAAACATCATTGCATCAACGAAGGAGACAACGATGACTGCAGAACAAGTCAAATCACTCTTCCGCCAGCGCGGGGTCACTTTCACCCGCTGGGCAGAAGAAAACGGCTACAGCCGCAATGAGGTTTACCGTGTTCTTAACGGCTTCACCAAAGCCCGTTACGGCAAATCCCACGAAATTGCCGTGAAGCTGGGTCTGAAACCAGATTCAAATGCGGCCTGAAGTTTTAGCCTGCGTAAAAGGTTATCACATATTGCAAAAAGGGGAATGTGACATGAGTAAGGCAAATATCTCCAGTTCTGGCTCTCGCATTCTGCGTGTCCTTAAAGCTCTGCGCGGTCACGCTCTGAACGGTGTTTCTAACGGCGAACTGGCATCGGCTCTGGGCGAGTCCCCGGCGAATATCAATCGGGCGCTCAATACCCTTATCGAAGAAGGGCTGGCTCTGAAACTGGATAACGGACGTTTTGCCCCTGGAGTCCAGCTATTACAGATCGCCATGGCGCACAGCACCGAAATGGCACGGGCGCAGGATAGTATCAATGAAATTAACCAGCGAGTTATGGCTGGCAGTCGCTAAGGAGTTGAAATGGGACGTACAAAATCATAACCAGTTGAATTAGTGGAAGATGCACCGTTGACCGATGGTCTCAGCGTCAATCTTAATGCTATGTCCGAACATCGCCTCGTAATCATGCAGCAGTTCGGTGATGGTTTGCCGTATGAGCGTGATCGTATCGTTCACGAGACACGGTTTTACATGGCTCAGAGTGCTGAGGCCATGCTGGAAGCGGGTAAACGCCTGATTATCCTCAAGGAGAATGAGCCGCATGGTGAGTTTGTTGAGATTGTCAGAGAGCATCTTGGCATTGAACCTCGCATTGCGCAAAAAATGGCTCAGGCCGCTCTCAAATTTTTATCTCCGGGACTGGAGTCAAAAGCGAAAACGTTTTCGCTTTTAGGTCGTTCAAAATTATACGAACTGATGCTGGAAGATGATGAAGAACTTGCTCAATTAGCAGATGGCGGCACTGTAGCAGGTCTCACGCTAGATGATGTTGATCGTATGAGTTGCCGCGAATTGAAGGCCGCCCTACGCGAAGCCCGCGAAACAAACGCCGCGCAACAGCGCGTACTCGCCGACAAAAACGAAAAAATCGACTCGCTCTCCACGAAGCTGGAGAAGAAGTCCCGTATTCAGCCACCCAAGCCTGACGAAGAGGTGAAGAAGCTGCGGGCGGAAGTGACGGCGTTATCCACCGAAGCGGAATCTGCCATCACCGTTCGACTGTTCAGCGCCTTTGAGACCCTGAGTGCCTATTGCGCAGAAAACCAGATTGATACGCCGAAAGACTTTATGGCGGGTCTGGTCTGCAAACTGGAGAGTGCTGCCCGAAATCTGCGCTCCACATTTGACCTGCCGGATGAGCCGACAGGTAACGCCGCCCCTTCATGGCTGACTGAGCCAGAGCCTGAGATTAACCGGCAGGAGGCGTAACCGATGAGCGCCGCCCTGACTGAACGACTGGTTTCTGTTGCCCGCGCGGCACGTGACGCGGGGCATGGAAAGCGCGGTGTGGTATATGACGCAGCCTGCGCTGAACTGGGCCTCTCCCGCGCCACACTACTGCGCAAGCTGAAGGAGGTATCTGTACTGATAAACGTAAAAAACGCGCTGATGCCGGGCGCAGCGCACTGAGCCGCGACGAAGCCGCACTGATATCTGCGACCCTGCGTGAAGCGACCCGTAAAAACGGCAAGCGTCTTTATTCCATTGCTGACGCGGTAGAGACCCTGCGCACTAACGGCTTCGTCAGCGCAGGCAGAACGGATGAAGAAACCGGCGAGTTCTTCCCGCTGTCTGAGGACACCATCAGCCGCGCCCTGCGTAACTACGGCCTGCACCCGGAACAGCTGGACACCCCGGCTCCGTCTTCTGAGATGGCCAGCCTGCACCCTAACCACGTATGGGAGATTGATGCTTCGCTTTGCACCCTTTATTACCTGAGCAACGGCCACAAGGGATTGCAGGTGATGGACAGCGCGAAGTTCTATAAGAACAAGCCTGCCAATATTGCCCGCATCGCCAGTGACCGCGTGTGGAGTTATGAGATTACCGACCACACCAGCGGCTGGATTTACGTTGAGTACGTAATGGGTGTTGCACGGTGTGCCGAAAATTCTCTACCTCGACCCCGGTTCGGCGAACACCGCTGGTATGACTAAAAACATGTGCCGGTCACTGGGTATCAACCTGATAGCGCACAAGCCGCATAACGCCCGTGCCACCGGGCAGGTGGAAAAAGCCCGCGACATTATCGAGCGCAAGCTGGAGCTAGGGCTGAAATTCCAGCTGGTCAACAGCCTGGAAGAGCTGAACGCACTGGCCGTGAAATGGCGCAGCCACTTTAACGCCACGGCAGTTCACAGCCGCCACCGTAAAACCCGCACGGATATCTAGCTGAAAATTACCGCCGATCAACTTCTGAAAGCGCCAACCGCTGAAGTGTGCCGCGAACTGGCAGTGGCCGCGCCGGAGAGCCGCAAAGTTACATCAAAGCTGCGGGTACCGTTCCGAGGCATCGAGTACGACGTCTCTGCGGTACCGGGCGTGATGGTTGGCGAAAAGCTGATGATTACACGCAATCCATGGCGCACCGATGCCGCACAGGTTGTGCTGACGGGGGAGGATGGACACGAGATGTTCTTCCTCGTTGACGAGGTTAAAAAGAACGAGTTTGGCTTTGCTGAAAGCGCTGCGGTATTCGGTGAAAGCCATAAAGCCGTGGCAGATACCCCGGCCCAGACGGCGGCAAAAGAGATTGAACAGCTTGTCACCGGGACGGAGAACGCGACTGATGCCGTTGCAGCACGCAAGGCGAAAGCGCTGCCGTTCGGCGGACGACTTGACCCGTACAAACATATCGACGACGCCACGCTTCCGGCCTATATGCCGAAGCGCGGTCAGGCTTCAGACGTGCGCGGGCCACGTATTGAGCATCGTCCGCTGACCCATGTGGAGGCGGCGAAAGCCCTGCGCGAGAAGTTCAGCGCGAACAGCCATACCTGGACGCCGGAACATTACCGCCAGTTAACGGCGCAGTACCCGGACGGTGTACCTGAAGCCGCGCTTGATGAGGTGATGGTCACCCTGACCACCCCGGCCCGCAACAGCGTTATCAGCATCGTTAACGGTAACTGAGGAGGACAACATGCTGGTACTGAAGCAACAACTGAAAGAGGCCCGCATCCCGCAGGCGGTGGTGGCAAGAGCCGTTGCCGTTTCCGAGGCCACGCTGGCACAGATTGTGAACCATAACGAGTGGCCCCGCACCAGCCCGGAGGAGGTGCGCCAGCGTCTGGCGTCTTATCTGGTAAGTCAGGGGATTGATACAGCGAAGAGTTTTGATGCTGCACAGGGCGCAGCCACGCCCCGTACAGCAGGTACAACCAACCTCAGTGAGGAAGAGAACATGTTACTCAAAAAGCAGGTGTTATTTCCAGCAACCAAAAAAGCGTTTGGCCTTTTCCGTGACCCGTTTGCCGATGAAGCCATGCAGGGCGCGGACGATGTGTTCACCACTCCGGATATCCGTTACGTGCGTGAGGCACTCTACCAGACCGCCCGCCACGGTGGCTTTATGGCGGTTATCGGTGAGTCCGGTGCGGGTAAATCCACGCTACGCCGCGACCTGATTGAACGCATCAACCGTGAGAATGCACCGGTGGTGGTCATTGAACCCTACATCATCGCCATGGAAGACAATGACGTGAAAGGGAAAACCCTGAAGGCGGCGGCTATCGCCGAGGCCATCGTCAGCACCATCGCGCCGCTGGAGAACATCAAACGCAGCCAGGATGCCCGTTTTTGCCAGTTGCACCGCGTACTGAAAGACAGCTGCTCAGCGGGTTTCAACCACGTTCTGGTGATTGAGGAAGCCCACAGCCTACCGATTCCAACTTTAAAGCATCTCAAGCGTTTCTTTGAGCTGGAGTCCGGTTTTAAACGGTTGCTGTCCATCGTGCTGATTGGGCAGCCGGAGCTGGCAGACAAGCTTTCCGAACGCAACATGGAAGTACGTGAAGTCGTACAGCGCTGCGAGGTGGTTGAACTGCTGCCACTGGACAACAGCCTCGAAGAGTTTCTGGCGTTCAAGCTGCAACGCGCCGGTAAGCAGCTGGCAGACGTCATGGACGCCAGCGCGGTGGACACCATTCGCGCCCGCCTGAGTAATCTGGGTAGCAACCGTAAAAGCATGGTCAGCCTGCTGTATCCGCTGGCCGTCAGTAACCTGGTGATAGCCGCCATGAATCTGGCTGCTGAAATCGGGGTTCCGCAGGTCAATGCCGACGTCGTCAAGGGGGTGTAACAATGAAATCCATCACCGATATCAACCAGCAGATGCACCATTTGCAGTCTGCCATAGCAGCGCTGAACGCCATGAACAGCACCGTTCAGAGCATCATGATTGTAGGCAGTAAGCCGGTCATCCGCATCGCCAGAAACGGCCACTGTGCTCGCCTGCTGGCGCAGGGGAAAGCAAGTTATATCCATGTTGGCCATGACGGCTCAGGGCGTTTCCGTCAGGGCGTCTTTGAGTTGCATGGCTGCCGGATTACCTGGTCAGAGTCATTACATTAACCACAAGGTGAACAAAAATGAGCGAAATAAATAAAGACGAATATATGAAAGACCGTAAAGGCCGTCTGGTGCCGGTTGCACAGGTGTCTGATTACGATCTGGCGATGGATTCCTTTGTCAGAGAGCAGGTCGCGGCTGCTAAGGTCAAAAGTGCTGACCTCAGCGACTTCAAGCAGCGCGCTTTTGATGAGTGCTATGCCTGGCTTGACCTGGTGGCCGAGAAGTACGGCAGAACACGCGGTAGGGTCAAGGGTAACGTAACATTCAGCAGCTTTGACGGCAGTGAACAAATCACTATCCGTGTGCAGGAAACCCTGACTTTCGGGCCTGAGCTGCAGATTGCCAAAGACCTGATTGACGAGTGCGTCACCGAGTGGTCTGAAGGCGCGAACGCCAACCTGCGGGCCATCATCGGTGACGCCTTCCAGGTTGATAAAGAGGGCCAGCTTAATACCGGGCGTATTCTTTCCCTGCGCCGGGTCACAAAATTCAGGACGAACGCTGGATCCGGGCGATGGGGGCTATATCGGAATCACTGCAGGTAGCCATGTCCAAAACCTATATTAATTTCCGGGAGAAAGACAAACACGGGAAGCTAATTAATATTCCGTTAGATATCGCTGCCATTTAATTTTAATTCATTTTCTTTTTATTTCGGCGTTAGCGCCGTGGGTTTCTGCACGCCGAAAACAGCTTTAAGGAATTAAACATGTCCATCAAATGCACCAACTGCCAGAAAGGCATTACCACCATGAAGTTCAGCGAGGCCCGCGTCATTACCTCCGGTAAATACCGTGTCCCTGCGGTTCTCGTCACGCTGGTATGCCCTCACTGCAGCCAGCATTACTACGTGGAAGTCCCTGCTATGGAGTTCATCCCCTGCGAGGTGAAACAATGAAAGGCATGAAATTATATAACCGCTGCACTATATACGGCCTGGCCCTGAAAACCTTTGGCCCTGAAGCACAGGCGCTGAAGCTGATGGAGGAGGCCGCCGAACTGGCCGCTGCTGCCGCCCGCAACATGAATGGGCTGGGTAATGAGGTTGACCTGGCTGGCGAACTGGCTGACGTTGAAATCATGATTGAACAGTTCCGCCTCAACGGGATGGGCCTGCTGATTGACTTTCATAAGCAGAAAAAGCTGGAACGCCTTGCCGAACGTCTGGGGGTGACTTATGCCGCAGAATAATAAGTTAGCTGAAGAACGTCTGCTCTATATCTATCAAAGCCTGAAGCGCTGGGCCGATCATGATGCCGTATTAAACAGCTATATCAGCGGCCAAAAGATAGACCCAATATTTCATGACTGCGTTGTAGCACTGACTGAGTTGCTGGATCACCGCAAATCAGGTACGCCTGAACCTGTTTCATTCGATGCGCTCAACGCAGCAGTAGCAGAAGTCACTGGCGGTAATCAGAACGCCTGGAATGGCAATATTTACAAGGGCCATCAGGAAGTTCCATTTATCAATTACAACTCACTATCGCGAATCGTTGAGAAGTTTAGAACTGCCTCTTTTGGGTTGATGGATAAATTTGAGCAACACATCCTCGCCGCTGGGTTGCTGGATGATAACAGCGTAACCATCCGCGAGTGTAAAGAGGCTTTAGGCCATGTAATTGAGGGGAGTAAGCCGCATTTGCATTCCATAGAACAGCCAGCATTGGTGGTACCGGAAGAGATCATGCCAGACCACGATAACACCTATGACTATGTAGACGGTTGGAACGCCTGTCGTACCGCCATGCTTCAGGCTATGTCCCGCCACGAAGGCGAGAGCAGGCTGCTGCACCAGCCAGTAAATGGACAGGAACAGTGGAAACTGGGGGCTAAGTGATTATGTTCTTACGCAAAAAGAAAGTACCAAAACCATGCCGTACCACTGCTAAATACCTTTTTGCTCGCGCCTTTTTTAAGAATGTCAGGCCGGGGATTCAAATTAGCGTTGTGGCTGGGCGCGAACAGGTTAAACACTACATGTCAGGAGCATGGTGGAATAACAACCCGATTATTACGGCCCGTAACATTCATATTAACTGGGGCGGGATTCATTATGATCGCTGAATTCTATGTCTCAGCACTATTCTGGTACGGTTTTGTTGGGGGGTGTACCGCTCAGTTGCACCTTTATATGGGTTTTTACTCGCGATATCGGGGGGTAAAACGCTGGATTAGCTGGTCAGTTATCTGCCTGTTCTGGCCATTAACCCTGCCGATTTTTGTCGACTTTATTAGCCAACTGGATGCTGGAGACGACAGCCATGACTAAACAACAGTTAATCCAGCTTATTCATATTGCCCGTAATGACCTGAAGATGGACGAAGACACCTACCGTCAGATGTTGCAGGGGCTAACTGGCACGGCTTCAACCAAAGGGATGGATCTTCCGCAGCTAACCAAAGTGCTGGAGTCCATGAAAAAGAAAGGATTCAGGGTTAAGCCTGCCGGAAACGCTAAAACCGGTATTGCGCTGGATGACCATCCACAGTCCCGCAAAATACGCGCTCTCTGGCTGGATATGGCTGCTGCAGGCGTTATCCGTGACAGTTCTGAACTCTCGCTGGCACGTTGGGTGAAACGGGAAACCGGTGTTGACGGGTTGCGCTGGCTGAACTCGGAACAGGCCAGCAGTGTTATTGAGAAGCTCAAAAAGTGGCATTACCGGACAACGGGGAAACGAACATGAGCGACCATAGCCAGTTTCGCAGTAAAGGGCCTGAATTGCTGGTTGAACTTGCCCAGCATACCGCTACAACGGTGCGTGAAATCATCGAGATTGACATCGCAGTGGCTGACCAAATCGGCGAGGCAGTAGCCAACCGCATGATGCAGGTCTGGGGCGGGCAGAACGTGTATTTCCCGATGGGCATGGTCTGGAAGGTCAGCCAGCGCGACAGGGAAATCTTCCTGGAGTTCGACGGACGCAACCATCACGAACTGGCCCGCAAGTTCGGCGTTTCGCTACAGTGGATCTACAGTGTGGTGAAACGGGTTAAAAGGGAAGGACTGGATCGGATGCAGGGTAAGCTGTTTGATGGTGAACCTGATGACGATGCCGGAACAAGGGAGTAAAATCACAATCCAGACTGGTTCGAACTTGTTTTTTTCGGGCCGGTGTGATTTTCACATACTGTAAGGTTATTGCACACTCCATCCAGTCTCTTCCCATGTTGACCCAGTTCATCCCATAATTATCTCACTAATTCCCTGTGATTTATCTCAAGTCTAATCACGCAGGGCTTTTTCTTCGTCGCTCAGCTCTTTAACGTGTTCTTGCGCATTGAATGAGGCAGGGCCGCCAGCCAGTGGGTTGCCGCCTGCCAGGCCAAGGCGTTTTTCCTCTTTCTTGCCCCATTAGTAGCCTATCAGTACCATGAAAGCCAGGCCATAAACCTGAGCAGGAATCAGCGGAATAAACAGGTCCTGCGTGGAGATGTTGAGCGCGGCGGAGGCACAGATCATCGGGCCGGTCCACGGCAGGAAGTTAACACCGGCGCTCAGGGCGGTAATACCCACCAGAATGCGCTTGTCCATGCCCAGCTTGTTGAACAGCGGTAGCATGGCGGGCACGGTGATCAGAAAAGTGACCGCACCGTTGCCATCCAGGTGCGCCAGCAATGCCAGTACACCCGTACCGATGATGATTCTTACCGGGCTGGTTCCTACCATACGCAAAATGCCACGAATGATCGGATCAAACATGCCTGCGTCGGTGACCACGCCGAAAAAGCAGATAGCGAATACAAACATGACTGCCATTGGTGTCAGTTTGGTAATCCCATCAACGACGTATTTGGCTGTGTCTGTACCGCTACCGGCCAGTAATGCCCCGGCAATCGGAATGACGATCAATGCCACCAGCGGTGACATTCGTTTGGTCATAATGAAAAATAATAGGGTGGCAATGGTGAGCACCCCCGATTAACGCTAACATAAAGCACTCCTCTACTTATTATTGTGCGCAGTTGACAATTCATGCTTGTTTAACGAGTATGTTAAAAATTTATCGTTTTTATAACAAACCTGAAGATCAACGCCTAACCCAGAACAGATATTGTTGGCTGCGCTATTTTTATCATTTGGAATTGAAACAGACTAACTCATAATGGCAATGGATTCATTTGAAAACAGAATGGGTTTATTCTATTTGCAGATCAAATAAATAACCAAGGATTACCTATATATGAGTAACTGACTGTTTTAAAATGGCATCGTAGAATAATTTGCGATAGGAATGGGTGAGGTGTTGTGATAGTGCTTCAAAATGTAGCAATTGCATCTTTTATCTGAAGGTCAAATAAGGTTAAATAATTGTGGCGATGATCATAAAAACAAAATAAGTCACTTGATTGAAATAAAGTTTGTTAATTTTTTACCGATGTGTAAGGTCAATACCCAAAATAATTCGAGTTACAGGAAGGCGGCAAGTGCTGTTCAGCAGGGTGAATCTCAGGATGAGATTCATTAATCCCGATGAGCTTACTGAAGTAAGTGATTCGGGTGAATGAGCGCAGCCAACGCACCTGTAATTTGAAGTATGACGGGTATAATTCTAGATAGAGGTGCTATGAACTTATCCATTAAACAATTGAGGGTATTTATTGCACTCACGGAAACTGAAAATTTTACCCGGGCTGCGCAGAAAATAAACTTGTCGCAACCCGCGTTTAGCGCCTTGATCGCGGCATTGGAAGAAGAGGCGGGATATCGCCTTTTCGATCGTGATACACGCAAGGTACAATTAAACGGTAATGGCATTCATTTTATTGATATTGCTCGCCGATTAATTAAGTCGCATGACGATGCCGTCGTGGAGATTAAATCTTATGCCACCGGTTACAAAGGTAAAATTGTACTGGCGGTGTTGCCCTCTATGGCGGTGGAATGGTTGCCACAGGTGCTGGCGCAGCACCATCGCGCGCATCCTGACATCAAGGTTGAGCTGCTGGATACGCAGTGGGATCGCTGTCTGAAGGCGATTCTGGATGGACGCGCCGATCTGGCCTTAACCGCAGGGCAGCCTTCGCCAGGAACCTTCAGTTCCCGGATGTTGTTTGCCGATGAGTTTTTCCTGATCTGCCATCGCAACCACCCTCTGGCCCAGCGCGAGAGCGTGGATGTCGCCGAAGTGGCACAGCAGGCCTTTGTCGGCTTTTCTCAGGGAACCAGTATCCGTCAGTACACCGATCAACTGATGGCACCGCACAGCTTTAACTACGTGCTTGAAGTGCGTCAACTGACAACCATGATGGGATTAGTGGCCGCCAACTATGGCGTCAGCATCGTGACCGGGCTGACCTTGTTTCAGTTCCAACACAAGGATATTGCCATTGTGCCGTTTCGCGATCTCTCTTTGCAGCGCGGCATCTATCTGGTAACGGATAAAGAACGACAGTTGTCGCAGTGTGCCAAGGAGTTCTACGAATTTTTGCAGGAAAAGGCGGAGAGTTTCATCCCTCGCTCCGTGCGCTGACTTTTTGCTAAAAGCAGCCCGCGGGCAAAATGATGGGAAACCGCGTCAGGGCTTTTTCTCTGGCCAGTCATCTTCCTTGTCCCACTCGGCATTGTTGTCTCTGTGGGGAGGCAACTCCGGTTTGTTTTTGAGAAAGCGTTTATGGTCGAGGCGGCTGAGTTCCTTCATGCCGTTAATCACCATGCCAACCAGAATGATCAGAATGACCCACCAATAATCAGCCAGCCAGGACATGTTTAATCCTCATCAATATTTGTGATAAAGCGGGAAAAAATATCAGGCAGGTGTGTACGTAACCACACATCCCTCGCGATATCCTCATGCTGCCAGGCCGCCAGAATGACGTCCGGCGTCAACTGTTGTGCCGCCGGTTTGGCCAAGGGTTTGTAGCTGATGTGCCAGGGTTCCACGGCAACGCCACCGCGATCGTGGGCAAAAGGTCGATAAAATTCGAATTGCGCCATATTGGCACTGAGCCAGTCGTTCAGTTCAGCAAAATAGCCACCAGCCTGATATTCCCACGGCTCTAGTTGCAGGAGAGCGCCCTGAGGCAAGCGTGACGGATCGTAAATATCAAGCTCGGTGCCCCAGTGATGGCGACTGGCTCCTGGCAGAGCTGACCAGCACAATATCGCGGCACAGCGTTCTGCGACGGGAAGCGTAGCAGCCACCAGCGGCTGGCTATTTTTATCCAGTAACGGGCGTTCGCCGCTGAATTTTTGATTCCAGATCTGGCGCTGGCGGGCAAAATCACGAAAGGTGCTGGTGGGCTGTAAATTAAAGCCATCACGAGCTGCTGCCTGTTGCAGGCCGGTAAAGGCGGCGATAGCTGCTGGTTGCAGACTGTGCGCCTCGCCAAGCGGGGCAAGGTGCTCACGGGTTTTCCCCGTGAGCATAGCGTGCGTCATCATGCGATGAGCTGCTCCATAATGCGTTGATAAATACGGCTCAGTAGTTGCAGGTCGGCGGCGTTGACGCACTCATCCACTTTGTGGATAGTGGCGTTAACCGGCCCCAGTTCTACCACCTGTGCCCCCATCTGTGCGATGAAGCGCCCGTCTGACGTACCGCCATTGGTCAGCAACTCCGGGGTTATTTCACTGTAATGCTCAACAGCGGTCACTACAGCATCAACCAGTTCCCCGCGCGGTGTCAAAAATGGTTGGCCGGAAAGGTTCCAGTTCAGCGTGTAGTTAAGCTGGTGGCGGTCCAGCAGAGCAGCTACGCGCGCTTTGATCATTTCGTCTGTCAACTCGGTGCTAAAGCGAAAATTAAACTGCACCAACAGTTCGCCGGGGATCACGTTATTGCTGCCGGTGCCCGCATTGATATTAGCGATTTGCATGCTGGTAGGGGGAAAGAAGGCATTGCCCTGATCCCACTCGGTTGCCACCAACTCATTCAGTGCCCCCATGGCACGATGCACCGGGTTGTCTGCCAGATGCGGGTAGGCAACATGGCCTTGTACCCCACGCACGGTCAGATTGGCGGTGATGGAGCCTCGACGCCCATTTTTCACCACATCGCCCAGTTTGGTGGTACTTGAAGGTTCGCCCACCAGACAGTAATCCAGACGCTCATTACGTGCCATTAACGCATCAACGACTTTCACCGTGCCATTAACTGCACTGGCTTCTTCATCTGAGGTAATCAGAAACGCCAGACGTCCCTGATGATGTGGATTAGCCTGTACAAAGCGCTCAGCGGCAACCACCATGGCGGCTATCGACCCTTTCATGTCCGCCGCGCCGCGCCCATACAAAAAGCCATCGCGCAGTGTGGGCTCAAACGGAGGATGTTGCCAACGGCTGGCATCGCCGCTTGGAACCACATCGGTATGTCCGGAAAATGCCAGCGTTTTTCCTTCACCGCGCCATGCCCAGAAGTTTTCAGTATCGCCAAAATCCATTTTCTCAATGGTGAAGCCCACCGCTTTCAGTCGTTCAATCAGCAGTGCCTGACACCCTTCATCACGCGGGCTGAGCGAGGGGCGTTTAATCAATTGTTGTGCAAGTTCTAGAACGGGGCAGGACATCTCACTCTTTCTCCGCGGTAAAGGCGTGGTAACTTTCGGCATTAAAGCCTAACAGGGTGCGCTCCCCACTCACCAGCAGCGGGCGTTTGATCAAGGCGGGATGGGCCAGCAGCAGTGCACAGGCGCTTTCGGCATCGGTCACCGCAGCGCGCTGTGCGTCGCTTAACTGACTCCAGGTGGTGCCACGCGTATTGATCAGCGGCTGCCAATCACCGACAAGGCGGATAAGGGCGGTCAACTGCGATTGTTCCAGCCCATCGGCACGGTAATTATGAAACTGATAGGCAATCTGGTGCTCTTCCAGCCAGCGTCGTGCTTTCTTGATGGTATCGCAGTTTTTGATACCGTACATCATCAGCGTCATCGTGATAAAAATCCTTTCTTTTCTTGTAGGCGATTGAAACGGCGTGTGATTATGCCAGCATGCCGAAAAATGGCCTGGAGATCCACCGATGTAATCTGCATGGAATGGGATCTTGCTCGCTATTTATACGACAGGAAAACGTTTCGCTGGTTAAAAAGTGGGCGTATACTAGCCGCAGTTAGCCACCAGGGGGGGGACAGGGACATGATGATAGAAGTAGAAGTGCGTCACTGGAAAGACTTCATTGAAGAAATGCTACGTAAAAAATAATTATCGGTTACTTAGTTTTTCCCCATTGATTGATTTGAGTACAGAACCAGGAACAACATTCCACCATAAGTAAAGGCAGCCAGAACGTTCTGACTGCCTTTTTTCATGGATAAAATGAGGAAATCTTGAGTGTTTTAGTCAGGAAATTGTGATTTAAAACAATGATTTCATTATTTGTTAATATATATCAATTGGTTATTTTTTAATGCGTAATCCGCAGCTGCGATAGCATACAGGTGGCTGGTATCAAAAAGGGGAATTTTTGTATCAGATTGATGAACTAAAAGGGGAATTTTGGTGCAACCGAGAATCACTCCCTCAGCACCTTGCTGGGCACGCTGATCGATGATGATGCTAAACGCTTCCCGTGAGTTGTCGCTCCACACGCCGCGGCACAGCTCTTGGTAAATGACACGATTGATTTCGTCACGTTGCTCTGGTTGCGGAATGATGACATCAATGCCGTAGCGTTCCAGTAAGCGACCACGGTAGAAATTCTGCTCCATAGTATAGCGGGTGCCCAATAAGCCGACGCGCGTCATGCCATGCTGTTTCAGGCTGTCGGCAGTGGCATCGGCGATATGCAATACCGGCAATTGACTGGCACGCTCCACCTCGTCAGCAACTTTGTGCATGGTATTGGTACAAATGACAATGGCTTCTGCGCCTGCATGGCGTAGCCCAATGGCGATCTCGGAAAGCCGCTGTGCGGCCTGTGCCCATGCGCCTTGCGCTTGGAGTTGTTCAATATCATGAAAATCTACGCTGTGCAGTATCAGCTTCGCTGAGTGCAAACCACCCAGGCGCTGTTGAACGCGTTCGTTAATGAGACGGTAGTAGGGCACCGTGGATTCCCAACTCATGCCGCGGGTTTTCATTACTCATTAATCCTTTATGTCGTTCACTGTGCTGCCTGACACAGTATGTGGGGAGAAAACGGTAACAAAGGTGTCTCATTTCAAACTATTGGTAAATACGGCAGCTTTTTTAGCGATTTTCATCACTTTTTATCCAAGTTCAACTGGACAAATGCGCCACTAATTGCTGTACTGTATCAGGCATAGATTTTGTGTCTTTCATTCATGTTAAAGGTAAGTTTGATGTCTAAGATTAAAGGTAGCGTTAAGTGGTTCAATGAGTCCAAAGGATTCGGTTTCATTACTCCGGAAGACGGCAGCAAAGATGTATTCGTACACTTCTCTGCAATCCAGAGCAATGGCTTCAAAACTCTGGCTGAAGGTCAGCGTGTAGAGTTTGAAATCACTGACGGTGCTAAAGGCCCATCTGCGGCTAACGTTATCGCTATTTAATAATACCGATTTCTTGAAACCCCGCCATCAGGCGGGTTTTTTTTATTCTGAATTCAGGATACCAACCAGTTGACCAGCGCGAATGCCAGCGCAGTCATCAGTAGTGAGCCAACCAGATTACACAGAATGTTGATGGCCGCCGCTGACAGTTGGCCTTGATTGATAAAAGAAACGTCTCCGCTGAGAAGGTGGAAAATGTGGTTAATCCACCGCACAGCCCGGTGGTTATCAGTAGTTTCCAGTGTGGCGGTAATTCCGCATGGCGGGAAAAGTAGGCAAGTGCACCGCCTATCACAAAAGCGCCGATCAGATTTGCCATCAGCGTGCCTACCGGTAGCACAGACACTGCCGTCGTGTTGTATCGCATACCCAGCACCCAACGGGCTACGCTTCCCGCTCCGCCGCCAATAAAAACGGCGAAAAATATTGACCTCGTGTTGTGAATTTCTTGTCTTTGAAGTGATTCAGAGCAGGCAGATCCCTACGCGCCTGCTCTGAGGCGTACGTAGGCATCATCAGCCAAAAAGGCGGTTAGGGAGGAATGCCATTTCCACGTGACGAAAACAGTGTAGCGGCTATTGGCCTGTTGATTCAAGCGCAGGCGATAGGCACAGCAAGGGTAAGGTCTAATTTTGTTACAAATGGATTTTGTGTTCGCGCTCCGGCAGGCATAAATAAAGAATATCGTTTTCTTTCGCTGGTATTCCAGTATTCGTAATTAGGTAGGTGTGTGATGGAAGGTATTAGCATTGCCAAACTGTTGGTGATTGCCGCGCTGATCGTGTTGCTGTTCGGCACCAATAAACTGCGCTCGCTGGGTGGCGATTTGGGGGCAGCAATCAAAGGGTTCAAGAAGGCGATGAATGACGATCAGCCTACGAAACCGACCACCTCAGGGGAGGAGACAGCGCCTGCCGGTGAGATTCGTCATCACAAAGAGTAACCCTCTGCATAAAAAAGGACGGCCTGTGGGCCGCCCTTTCGTATTGCGCGTTATCGCAATACGCGCAATGTGTAACGAAATATTCTGATTACATCTTATGCTTACTTCACCTCGATCCCTTTTGCTTGCAGGTCGGCGTGATACGACGAACGCACAAACGGACCGCAGGCTGCGTGGGTAAAGCCCATCGCCATCGCCTCTGCTTTCATTTCATCAAACTCTTTCGGGCTCACATAGCGTTTCACCGGCAGGTGATGACGGCTGGGCTGCAAATATTGCCCTAACGTCAACATGGTGACGCCGTGGCGACGCAGGTCGCGCATCACTTCAACAATCTCTGCATTGGTTTCTCCCAGCCCAACCATCAGGCCGGATTTGGTGGGGATTTCAGGATGTGCCGCTTTAAAGTTTTCAAGCAGCTTCAATGACCATTCGTAGTTGGCACCGGGACGCACCTGACGGTAGAGACGCGGCACGTTTTCCAGGTTATGGTTAAATACATCCGGCGGCGTTACGTTCAGGATATCTAATGCTTTATCCATACGGCCACGGAAGTCTGGCACCAGCGTTTCGATACGAATGTGTGGGTTTTTACGGCGGATAGCGGCGATGCAGTCGGCAAAGTGCTGTGCGCCACCGTCGCGCAGATCGTCACGGTCGACTGAGGTGATAACCACATAGCGCAGTCCCATGTCATGGATGGTCTGTGCCAGTTTCTCCGGCTCATTGGCATCGGGAGTTACTGGGCGGCCGTGTGCCACATCGCAAAACGGGCAGCGACGAGTACAGATGACCCCGAGAATCATGAAGGTTGCGGTACCGTGGTTAAAACATTCGGCCAGATTCGGGCAGGATGCTTCTTCACAGACAGAGTGCAGGCCGTTTTTGCGCATCGCAGCCTTGATGCCTTGAATACGGCTGGAATAGGCTGGCAACTTGATTTTCACCCATTCAGGCTTACGCAGTAACTCCTGCCGCTCAGTCACGACGGTGCGCACCGGGATGAGTGCCATTTTGTCTGCATCGCGGTATTTAACACCGCGTTCCATCTGAATCGGTTTACTCATGATAGCCAGGTTCCAGTTCTGAATCACAGGTTGAATCATAATTTAAGCTATATGATTTAATGGATTACGTTTCTAGTTAAACTTTTTTATAAAAATTATACCATCTTTGATGTCTGACATTCAGCCTTTACGTCGCACAAATGCAGAAATAATGTAAACGGAATGTAATTCAACGCCGATAAGTATAAGCCAAACCGTGCGATTCTATGCCTCTACGCCGCGCGGTGTGGGTTCACCCTGAGTGTCCCAATCCCAGATTAGCGGCGTTTGCTGTGTGTAGCGAAGCTGTTGCATAAAGGTCGCGACCAATACCGGCGCGACGTCCGCTACGCTCACGCCTGGCGCAAGCTGGCTGACTTGTGTCATCACCATGCCCGCATAGCCGCATGGGTTAATGCGCAGAAACGGGGAGAGATCCATGTTGATGTTGAGCGCCAGCCCATGGAAAGAGCAACCTCGGCGAATGCGCAGACCGAGCGAACAGATTTTGCTGTTCTGCACATAGACACCCGGCTCATCGGCACGGGCATGCGCCGTGATGCCAAACTGCGCCAACGTACCGATCACCGTGTTTTCGATAGCAGTGACCAGTTCACGTACACCCACTTTCCGGCGTTTTAAATCGACCAGTACATACATGACCTGCTGACCCGGGCCATGATAGGTCACCTGGCCGCCACGATCGCTCTGAATAACCGGAATGTCGCCGGTGGTAAGCAGATGCTCCGCTTTGCCAGCCTGGCCTTGGGTAAATACGGGAGGGTGTTGCACCAACCAGAGCTCATCAGCGCTTTGACTGTCACGCAGATCGGTAAAACGGTGCATCGCCAGTGAGACAGGCTCATAGGGTTGTACGCCAAGTTGGCGCACGATGATCTTATCCTGTAGCAAAGTCGTGATCTTCAGGTTAAGTAAAACAATGGTGCCGATTATAGTCGCGGGACGCGCCAGCGAACAGCTCTGATGCGCATTTTCCCGCGATTATCTGATAGTACGAGGCGTTTATGCTTAAAGCACAACGCGCACGATGTCGATTTCGCCCAGCTCTTCGTAGAGCGTCTCGACTTGCTCAATGTGGGTGGCGGTAATGGTGATGGAAACCGAATGGTAGTTGCCTTTGCTGCTCGGTTTTACCAGCGGGCTGTAGTCGCCCGTTGCATGACGTTGCACCACTTCGACAACGCGGTCTACCAATTCTGGCTGCGCGAGCCCCGTCACTTTGTAGGTGAATGAGCAGGGAAATTCGAGCAGTTCATTGAGTTTGGTTTTCATGTATTCTCCAGATGGATCGGTGTCCATGCTGATCGTCGCTGTTCAATATAGTTTGGTTCAACATAAAGTATAACTCCCGCCGCAGCGGGAGTTAATCATCTCTGAATATGGGGGCGAAAATCGCCAACCCAAGGGATTAGCCCAACCAGCGATGGAACATCAGGCGAATGTAGTCAAACAGACGGCCAAAAATGCCCCCTTCTTTCACTTCATTCATTACCACCAGCGGACGCTGCTCAATGGTTTTGCCATCAAGCTGGAAGTTAATGGTGCCTACCACCTGGTTCTTGCTCAACGGTGCGTGCAGCTCGGTATTGTTTAGTACGTAGCTGGCTTTCAGATCTTTCATCCGACCACGCGAGATGGTGAGATACGCATCTTTTTCCACGCTGAGGGAGACCCGATCGCTGTCGCCAAACCACACGGGTTCGGAAGCAAATTCTTTACCGGCTTTCAGCGGCGCAACGGTTTCAAAGAAACGGAAGCCCCAGGTCAGCAGCTTTTTGCTCTCGGTTTCGCGGCCTTTGAAGGTGCGTCCCCCCATCACCACGGAGATCAAACGCATTTGACCTTCAGTGGCAGAGGTTACCAGATTGTAACCGGCTGCGTTGGTATGGCCAGTTTTGATGCCGTCTACGGCCAGACTGCTGTCCCACAACAGGCCGTTACGGTTCATCTGCTTGATGTTGTTAAAGGTAAACTCTTTTTCTTTATAAATGGCGTATTCGTCCGGCACATCGCGGATCAGTGCCTGGCCGATAAGCGCCATATCGCGCGCAGAGCTGTGTTGTCCCGGCGCATCCAGACCGTGCACGGTTTGGAAATTGGTGTTCTGCAAACCCAATGCTTTAACATAGTTATTCATCAGGTTAACGAAGGCATCCTGACTGCCAGCGACATAATCAGCCATTGCAACGCAGGCGTCATTACCCGATTGCAGAATGATACCGCGGCTGAGCTGTGAAACCGGAACGCGATCGCCCGGTTTCAGGAACATCAGCGACGATCCCTGAAAGGTCGGGTTTCCGGTTGCCCAGGCGTCTTTGCCGACGGTGACGATGTCATTTTGCGTGATTTTACCGGATTTCAGCGCCTGTCCGATGACATAGCTGGTCATCATTTTGGTCAGACTTGCCGGATCGCGGCGCGCATCGGCATTCATTTCTGCCAACACTTTGCCAGAGTTGTAATCAATCAGGATGTACGACTTGGCGTCGATTTGTGGTACGCCGGGGATCATCGTCTTGAGATTGACGTCTTCCGCATGGGCCGATGTGGCAACGCTGACGGCAAGCAGCGTGCCCAGCGCTGTACCTAAGGTGAAACGAGACGTGATAACAGTATTCATGATTGGAACTACAACATCCGTGGAGTGAAGTTAAAAAACGAGCCGTACTATAGCAGATGCGCAATAGTGCGGCACCAGAGATTCGGTTACTTGATTTTGCCAAACCAGAATTGAGTAACATGCCATCCCCGCACGCTGATGCTATGCGGGGATGGGATAGCTGGGTTTACAGGGCGTCCGCAGCTGTGACAAAAGAGTGCTGTTGTGCTTCTGTCGCTAAACGCTGCTGAAGGTCAGTGGCCTGTTGGCGGCTTTGAAAGGGGCCAAGCTGAACGCGATATAACTCGTTGCTGGGCGTCACTTTACCCGTCATGTGGAAGCGCTCGCTCAGGCTTTTCAGCCAGGTTTGCGCGCGCTGCGGGTCGCTCAGCGCCCCGACCTGTACCAGATAGCGCCCGTTACTGCTGCCTATTGGTGTTGCGGAGGGGGCCGCTGATAGCGGGCGTACAGCCGTTGTTGCTGGCGTGTTCGTCGCAGGTGCACTGGCGTCTTCCAGTACGCCCGAGCGCAAAGCGGTCGGTGCACCGAGAAACCCATTTGGGCGTGCACTGGTGCTGCTTGCGGGCATATCATCGTTAGTATGCGCGGTCAGGGTGGCGTTACTGACGGGCTTGCTGGCGATAGCCGTCGGCGCGTTGGCCTCCATCATCGGCGTGCCTAATCCGCTGGCGCCGAGGTTTGGGCGATCGGGCAGGGCGAAACTCTGTTTTGCAACGGTAGTGCCAATGGTGCCCGGCCCGGAAAGTGAACCGTCTAGCGCGACGATGATAGCTTCAACTTTCACTTTGGTATTATTGGAAATATTGAGGCGATCGCCCGCCGCTTTGGAGAGATCGATGATTCTTCCCTGCGTATAGGGACCGCGATCGTTAACTCGCACCACCAGACGGCGGCCATTGCTCAGGTTTGTCACGCGGACATAGCTGGGCAGAGGGAGTGTCGGGTGCGCTGCGGTAATGGCGTTAGGATCGAAAATTTCACCCGTGGAGGTACGATTGCCATTCGCTTCAGCGCCGTACCAGGTTGCAAGGCCTACCTCGGAGAAATTCTGCGCATTCTGAATGACCTTGTAGGTTTTTCCTTTGACGGTGTAATCCTGTAAGGTGCCCGGATTATAGGGCTCATAGCGCGGCTCCGCGCCGCCAATCTCTTCCACCGGACCATTGTAGGCCGGGGCGGGCGTGACCGGTGCTCGCGGGGTTTCCGTGGTGGTACAGGCCGCGAGCGTCAAGGTGACGATGCTGACCCAAAGCCAATCCTTACGCATGTGTTTACCTCACTTTATAAGTTTTTCGAGAGCATCTTGCGGTGCGTGTGGATTGACATCACGATGCCAAACCCCGCCATCAACACCACCAATGCCGAGCCGCCGTAACTGATAAGCGGTAGCGGCACCCCGACCACGGGCAATATGCCGCTCACCATACCGATGTTAACAAAAACATAAACAAACAGAATGAGAATCAGGCCGCCGACCATAACCCGACCAAATGACGTCTGCGCATTGGCGGCAATCACCAGACCGCGCATAATGACAAACAGATACATGGCGATCAGAACCAGCACGCCTATCAATCCCAGCTCTTCTGCCAATACGGCAAAAATAAAGTCAGTATGGCGCTCTGGCAGGAACTCGAGCTGTGACTGCGTGCCTTGCAACCAGCCCTTGCCAGACAGACCACCCGAGCCGATAGCAATTTTCGATTGGATAATATGGTAGCCCGCACCCAGAGGATCGCTTTCCGGATCGAGCAGCATCATCACTCGGGCGCGCTGGTAATCGTGCATCAGGAAGAACCAAAGCACGGGAATAAACGCAGCAACCAATACCAGCGCCACGGCGATCAGTCGCCAGCTCATTCCTGCCAAAAACAGCACAAACAGACCCGATGCGGCCACCAGAATGGATGTCCCCAGATCGGGCTGTGCGGCCACCAGCAGAGTAGGTAAAAAGATCAGAATCAACGCGATGCCGGTGTTTTTCAGCGACGGCGGGCACATATCACGGTTGATAAAACGTGCCACCATCAACGGCACGGCGATTTTGGCAATTTCAGAGGGTTGAAACCGGATAAAGCCAAGATCGAGCCAGCGTTGCGCGCCTTTACTGATCTGGCCGAACACATCCACCATGATCAACAAAATCACGCAGACGATATAGAGATAAGGTGCCCAGCCTTCGTAAACGCGTGGCGGAATCTGCGTCATGACGACCATCACGGTAAGTCCGATGGCAATCTGTGCCGCTTTACGCTCCATCATGCCGATATCCTGGCCGCTGGCGCTCCACATCACAAATAAACTGTATCCTAGCAGCGCCAGAATACAGAGCAGGAACGGCAGGTCGATATGAATCTTGGTCCAGATCGACCTTTTTTGTTGGCTTTCAGTCATTGCGGCGGTTACTCGCTTTCAGAACCGGGTGCGCTCGGTGGCGCATCTGGCAATTCGGTGTTGTTATCGCCCAGCATGATGTGGTCGAAAATCTGGCGGACCAACGCGCCGATAGCAGGACCGGCACCACCATTCTCCAGAACGATGGAGATGGCAATCTTGGGGTTGTTATAAGGAGCATAAGCCGTGAGCAGTTTGTGGTCACGCAGATGTTCGGCGATTTTATGCGCATTGTATGTCTCATTTTCTTTCAGGCCAAATACCTGCGCTGTACCGGTTTTCGCCGCAATCTTATAAGGGGCATCGGCAAAGAATTTGTGAGCGGTACCGTTTTGGCGATTGGCGACGCCGTACATTCCGTCTTTGGCAATTTCCCAGTAACTGGCGCGCACATCGCCAAGCCGCGATACCTCCTGCTGACGATAGGGCACCGTCACGCCGCTATTGCGAGCACTGTAAAGCAGGTGTGGCGTTTTCACCTTGCCATTGTTAATCAGGGTCGTCAGCGCTTTCGCCATTTGTATGGGGGTGGCAATCCAGTATCCCTGTCCAATACTGACCGGAATGGTATCACCCTGATACCAGGGGCGTTTAAAGCGTTTTTGTTTCCATTCACGCGTGGGCATATTGCCGGAACGCTCTTCGGACAGGTCGATACCGGTATATTCGCCGTAGCCAAACTTGTTCATCCATTCTGCAAGGCGATCGATACCCATGTCGTAAGCGACCTGATAGAAGAAGGTATCCGCCGATTCTTCCAGTGACTTGGTCACGTTCAACCGACCATGGCCCCATTTTTTCCAGTCGCGAAACCGTTTTTCTGACCCCGGTAACTGCCACCAGCCGGGATCGAACAACGAGTAGGTTGGGGTAATGACGTTGGCACTCAGCGCTGAGGCGGCAATATAGGGTTTCACCGTCGAGGCCGGCGGGTACAGCCCCTGTGTGGCACGGTTAATCAGCGGCTTGTTAGGGTCGTTGAGCAGTGCGGTGTAATCTTTGCTCGAGATGCCATCAACAAACAGGTTGGGATCGTAGCTCGGTGTGGAAACCAGCGCGCGCAGGCCGCCATCGCGCGGATCGATAATCACCACTGCGGCCCGGCTGCCCTCCAGCAGCTTCTCAATATAGATTTGCAGGTTCAGATCGATAGTAAGGTAGATATCCTGACCGGCCTGCGGCGGTTGCTCGTGTAACTGACGAATGACGCGGCCACGGTTATTGACTTCCACCTCTTCATAACCGGGCTTCCCGTGCAGAATATCTTCGTAATAGCGCTCAATGCCCAGCTTGCCAATATCGCGGGTGGCGGCGTAATCGGCAATTTTTTCTTCTTTCTTCAACCGGTCGATGTCTTTATCGTTGATTTTGGAAACATAACCGATAACGTGAGTCAGTGCGGAGCCATAGGGGTAGTAGCGGCGTTGGTAGCCTTTGACTTCCACACCGGGAAAACGGTACTGGTTAACCGCAAAGCGTGCGACATCAACGTCACTGAGTGCGGTTTTGACGGGAATTGAGGTGAAGCGGCGTGAGCGTTTGCGTTCTTTCTCGAAGTTTTCCAGATCATCGTCAGTGAGGTTAACGATGGGTTTCAGAGCAGCCAGCGTGTCTTTCAGGTTTTCAACTTTGTCCGGCACCAGTTCAAGCTGGTAAATGGTACGGTTTAGCGCGAGCGGAATGCCGTTACGATCGTAGATAATGCCGCGGCTGGGCGCGATAGGAACCAGCTTGATGCGGTTTTCATTTGAACGTGTGCGGTAGTCATCAACAAGCACCACTTGCAAATGGTACAGATTGGCCACCAGCACGCCGGAAAGCAACAAAATACCGATGAACGCCACCAAAGCACGACGTACGAAAAGGGTGGATTCCGCCGAATAATCACGAAAGGGTTTATGTTCTGTTTTCATCCGGCAACTATTTCGTGTGTTTCATCGTGCAGTCTTACTCTCTATGGTAAGAGTGGTTGGTGGTGATGCTCCACGCCCGATAAAGGCTTTCGGCCACCAATACACGCACCAGCGGGTGCGGCAATGTTAGGGGTGAAAGCGACCAGCTTTGTTCCGCGGCGGCTTTGCAGGCGGGAGCTAGCCCTTCTGGCCCGCCAATAAGCAGGCTGACGTCGCGCCCGTCCTGTTTCCAGCGTTCCAACTGGCTGGCAAGCTGCGGGGTTTCCCACGGCGTACCGGGAATATCCAGGGTAACAATGCGGTTGCCTTTGCCTACGGCTGCCAGCATCAATTCCCCTTCGCGCTCAAGAATACGTCTGATATCAGCATTCTTTCCCCGCTTACCGGCAGGGATCTCAATCAGCTCAAAGGGCATATCTTTCGGGAAACGTCGCAGATAATCAGAAAAACCTGTCTGCACCCAGTCCGGCATTTTGGTGCCAACGGCGACCAGTTGCAGCTTCATGCTAGCTCCTAGCTCCACAGCTTTTCCAGTTCGTACAGATGACGGCTTTCTTCCTGCATCACATGCACCATGACATCACCGAGATCGACCACGACCCAGTCTGCACCTTGTTCACCTTCCACGCCGAGCGGGATCATACCGGCTGCGCGCGAGGCTTGTACCACATGGTCGGCGATAGAAATGACGTGGCGGCTGGATGTACCGGTACAGATAATCATGCAGTCTGTAATGCTGGATTTGCCACGCACGTTCAGCGCAACGATATCCTGCCCTTTTAAATCATCTATTTTATCAATAACAAAATCTTGGGGTGCTTGGCCTTGCAAAGGTTCCTCCTGCCTGGCAGTTCAACCGGAGAAATGTGCTCCGGCAAGGTAAAAAAAGTCGCATGTCGATGCGTGACGCATCGCAGGTGTTTCAAGGTATTAACGACCCGTTTGGCGGCGTAGACAACGCGCTTTACCATTTTTTACCGGACTGAAAAACCAGCCGCGAAGTATAGCACGCCCTGTGAGAGAGTGGTATGCGGGAAGCGGGTTAACGGTATAAGCCGTGAGCATCCATAAAACGCAGTACGGCAGGTGGCACCAGGTCATCGCAGGACTGACCCTTCTGGCGGCGTTGGCGAATATCCGTGGCGGAAATGGTGACCAGCGGCGTGTGGGCCAAATAGATCAATCCATGCGGCTGCGCATGCAGGGCGGCGGCATTTTCTACGCGGTGCGCCTCCAGCCATGCCTGTTGCTCTGGCGTGTCCAATAGGGTGCGATAGCCCGGGCGGGCGCAGACCAGCAAATGACACACCTTGAGCAGATCCTGGCCGCGGTGCCAGGTGTGCAATGTGAGCAGCGAATCCTGGCCGATGATAAAGGCCAACGGAATTTCATCGCCCATTTCTGCGCGGAGCATTTCCATGGTGTCGATAGTGTAAGACGGCGTGACGCGTTGCAATTCCCGGTCATCCACGGTGAATAACGGGGTATCGGCAATGGCGAGTTCCACCATATGTTTACGTTGCTGCGCCGAGGCTTCTGGCTGCTCGCGATGGGGCGGCACGTTATTGGGCATCAGCGTGATACGGGTTAGCCCGATCTCGTCAGCTAACGCCGTGGCCGGACGTAAATGCCCATAGTGGATGGGATCAAAGGTTCCGCCGAAGTAGGCGATAAGTTCGGCGTGATTAGCGATATTCATCGGCATTGACGATACCCGGCGAGAGCGCTTTACCGCACAATAACAGCGTCAGCGTTTCTATTTCCGGCCAAATCGATTGGCCATAATCCTGTTTTAGCGTCAGTTCCAGCCGCGTTAGCAGGTGTATGGCCTGCTGCAACTGGCGTGCATGCAGCCGTTGTAGTGCCTGAGTGAGTAGTGTGCGCCGGTTTTGCCACACCTTGTGTTGATCAAACAGGGTGCGTAATGGCGTAGCGGCCATGTTGCGCTGCAATGTCACTAATAGCGTCAGCTCGCGCTGGAGTGTGCGCAGCAGGATCACCGGCTCGCTGTCTTCAGCTTGCAGCTGTTGCAATACATGCCAGGCGCGTTTGCTTTTGCCTGCCAGCACCGCATCCAACCAGTGAAACGGCGTGAAGTGTGCTGCGTCGTTTACCGCCTGTTCAACGCGTGGCAGCGTGAGTTTTCCGTCCGGATAGAGCAGTGACAAACGCTCCAGCGCCTGCATCAACGCCAGCAGATTACCTTCGTAGCAGTAACACAGCAGTTGCGTGGCGGCATCATCCAATTGTAGCTTGCGTTGTTTGGCACGCTGTGCCACCCAGAGCGGCAGCTGCGCCTGTTCGGGAGTTAAACAGTTGATGATAACGCCGTGCTGTGACAGCGCTTTATACCAGGCGCTGTTTTCTTGCGCTTTGGTCAGCTTGTTGCCGCGTAGAATCGGTAGTATATCCTGATGCAACAGCCCTGCCAGTTTGACCAGATTTTCTGCCATGGCAGCGTTAGGGCCATTTTCCGGCAATTGCAACAGCAGGCTCTGCCGCGATGCAAACAGGCTGAGTGCCTGACATACGCTAAAAATGGCATCCCAGTCGGTGCTTTGGTCCAGCGTAAAGCTGAAATGTTCGGTGAAACCCTGCTCACGCGCGTGATGACGCAGCGCATCCAGGCTTTCCTGCAACAACAGTGGGTCGTTGCCAAATAGCAGATAGCAAGCGCGCAGCCCTTCATTGAGCTGCGCGGCAAGCTGTTCCGGATAGATACGGATCATGAACGTCCGTTGTTAGCGCTGATGGCGGTGGCGCGCTGTTGACGGTTTTTCACCTCATCACTGCCGTTGATGGTCACCAGTTTACGTACTAGCTGTTCGGCAGCCTGGCGGCGCATCTCCTTACGTACAATTTCCTGCTCCGCGTCTTTTGCCAACGCCGAGAGCGGGTTATCAAAGAAAGTGCGGAACACCGTGACCGAGAGTGGATAAATATCTTCACCCGGCAACAACACCTGCGCCTGAACGGTCAGTACCAGTTGGTATTCTGCGGTGGTCCCGTCCTGGAAGATAGAGACGGTGTCTCTGGTTTCCGTGGAGCCGAGAATACGCAGGGATGCAATATCCTGACGCGCGGCGTCGTCCTCGATTTTTACATCACTGGCACGCAACTGATCGCGTATGGAACGGGTTAATGGACCAAATGGATCGTTACTGGTCAGCGTTAATACCTTCAATTCGCTGGGCAGTTGTGTTGTGCCACGCAGATGAAAACCGCAGCCGGCGGTGACCAGCACCGCCAACCCCAGCAACAACGTGAATAAACGATGTCGCACAGTGCATCCTTGGCTTAACCTACAACCAGGTTAAGCAGTTTGCCAGGAACGTAAATGACTTTACGTACTGTAACGCCTTCCAGGTATTTTGCCACCAGATGTTCCTGTGCAGCACGCGCCTGAACCTGCTCCTGCGTGGCATCTGCAGCGACAGTAATTCTGCCGCGAACCTTTCCGTTAACTTGCACGACGACCAGCTTGGAGTCTTCTACCATGGCGTCTTCATCTGCTACAGGCCACGGCGCGGTGTCGATATCGCCTGTGCCGCCCAGCGCCTGCCACAGCGTGAAGCAGGCGTGCGGTGTGAACGGGTACAGCATACGCACCACGGCCAACAGCGCTTCCTGCGTCAGTGCGCGATCCTGATCGCTCTCTTGGGGCGCTTTGGCCAGCTTGTTCATCAGTTCCATCACGGCGGCGATAGCGGTGTTGAACGTTTGACGGCGGCCAATGTCATCGGTCACTTTGGCGATGGTTTTATGCAGGTCGCGGCGCAACGCTTTCTGATCGTCTGTCAGTGCGGTCACATCCAGCGCGTGTGTCGCGCCTTTTTCGGTGTGATCGTAAACCTGTTTCCACACGCGCTTCAGGAAGCGGTTAGCCCCTTCAACGCCCGATTCCTGCCATTCCAACGTCATCTCTGCCGGTGAGGCGAACATCATAAACAGACGCACGGTGTCGGCACCGTATTTTTCTACCATTACCTGCGGGTCGATACCGTTGTTCTTCGATTTCGACATCTTGCTCATCCCGGCGTACACCAGTTCGCGGCCTTGTTGATCGAAGGCTTTCACGATGCGCCCTTTGTCATCGCGTTCAACGGTGACGTCAGACGGGGATACCCAGATACGTTCACCGCTGTTGCCGGTGTAATAGAAGGCATCAGCCAGCACCATACCCTGGCACAACAGGCGTTTTGCCGGTTCGTCGGAAGTGACCAGGCCGGCATCGCGCATCAATTTGTGGAAGAAGCGGAAATACATCAGGTGCATGATGGCGTGTTCGATACCACCCACGTATTGATCGACCGGCAGCCAGTAGTTTGCCGCAGCCGGATCGAGCATGCCCTGATCGTATTGCGGACAGGTGTAGCGCGCGTAGTACCAGGAAGATTCCATAAAGGTATCGAAGGTATCGGTTTCACGCAGCGCAGGCTGACCGTTGACAGTGGTTTTCGCCCAGTCGGGGTCGGCTTTAATTGGGCTGGTGATGCCATCCATCACCACGTCTTCCGGCAGAATCACCGGCAATTGATCTTCCGGCGTCGGGATAACCGTACCATCTTCCAATGTTACCATTGGGATCGGCGCGCCCCAGTAACGCTGGCGGGAAACCCCCCAATCGCGCAGGCGATAATTCACTTTACGTGCCCCGACGCCGAGTGCGACCAGCTTGTCGGCAATAGCGTTAAACCCTGCTTCATGATCCAGCCCACTGAATTCGCCAGAGTTGAACAGTACGCCTTTCTCCGTCATCATCACTTGCGCGGAGATATCGGGTTCAGTGCCATCCAGGTTCAGGATCACCGGTTTAATCGACAACTGATATTTGGTGGCAAATTCCCAGTCGCGCTGGTCATGGCCCGGCACGGCCATCACGGCACCGGTGCCGTAATCCATCAGGACGAAGTTAGCCGCCCACACAGGCAGCTTTTCACCGGTCAGCGGATGCACCACGAACAGACCGGTCGCCATGCCTTTTTTCTCCATGGTGGCCATATCGGCTTCGGCAACCTTGGTGTTACGGCATTCGTCGATAAATGCGGTCAGCGCTGGGTTGGTGGCGGCAGCGCGCAGTGCCAGCGGATGCGCAGCAGCAACGGCGACATAGGTGGCACCGATAAAGGTATCCGGGCGGGTGGTGTAGACGGTCAACTTGTCGGCGCTGTCTGCCACGTCAAACGTGATTTCTACCCCTTCCGAGCGACCAATCCAGTTGCGCTGCATGGTTTTGACCTGCTCTGGCCAGCTCTCCAGCGTGTCCAGATCGTTGAGCAACTGATCGGCGTAATCGGTGATTTTGATAAACCACTGCGGGATCTCTTTACGTTCCACCTTGCTGTCACAGCGCCAGCAGCAGCCATCGATAACCTGTTCGTTGGCCAGCACGGTCTGATCGTTCGGGCACCAGTTCACTGCCGATGTCTTCTTGTAGACCAGGCCTTTTTCATACAGCTTGGTGAAGAACCACTGTTCCCAGCGGTAGTAATCCGGTTTACAGGTGGCGACTTCACGATCCCAGTCATAGCCAAAGCCCAGCAGCTTCAGCTGTTTTTTCATGTAATCGATGTTGGCATAGGTCCAGGGGGCTGGCGCGGTGTTGTTTTTAACCGCTGCGCCTTCTGCTGGCAGGCCGAAGGCATCCCACCCGATCGGTTGCAGGACATTTTTCCCCAACATACGTTGGTAGCGGGAAATAACGTCACCGATGGTGTAGTTACGTACATGCCCCATATGTAGGCGGCCAGAAGGGTAGGGGAGCATGGAAAGGCAGTAGTACTTTTCCTTGCCGGGCTCTTCGGTCACTTTAAACGTTTTGTTTTCTTGCCAGTGAAGCTGGACGCGAGTTTCTATCTCTTCTGGGCGGTATTGCTCTTGCATGGCTGCCAGGGGTCCTATTTAGTAAAGAAGCGCTACACCCGTAGCGTGTTCCGATTCATCATAATGATCCGCATAGCATAGCTGATAAGCAACGCTGGCAACAACCGTCTCTACACCCTAAGCGCCGATTTATGCGCTGAAGCGACAAAGTCGGCAAAAAGTGAGGCAAAGACAGACAATTGGCACGAGTAGCGCTTAAAACCGTCTAAAATAGAGAGAGATAGCTAAACAGGTATCGTTATTGCTCCTCTAATTTGAACAAATCCGCGTAATCAGGAGGCACCATGAACAAGAAAGCTCGACATTATCGTGCGCTTATGTCTTCCATCATGACGCGTTTAAGCGCTGGTGAACGTGACCTGACCCAGATGCTCCAGCACGCCCGTGAGAGCTTGCACGACAGCGAAGATCTTACACACAGCGAAAGGGATGACATTATTCAGTCTGTTGAGCGTGATTTGGCCGAGTTTGCTCAGCGCTATACCGACAGCCAGGAGGAGGACTTCTATGACAGCGTATTTCTACGTGTGATTAAAGAGAGCCTGTGGCAGGAGTTGGTGGATATCACGGATAAAACGCAGTTGGAATGGCAGGCGTTGTTTAAGGATGTCAGCCATCACGGTGTTTATCATAGCGGCGAGGTGGTGGGGCTGGGGAATCTGGTGTGTGAAAACTGCCATCATCATATGGCATTTTATACGCCGGAATTGCTGCCGCGCTGCCCTAAGTGTGAGCACGATCAGTTCCAGCGTCAGCCTTTTCTGCCCTGATGGCGTAGCTCAAGAAGAGTACGTTCCCGCGTGCGCGGGAACGAGAGTCGCAGAGCCTGGCGTCGTGATGCTTAGTGCAGGATCTTTGCCAGAAAGTCTTTGGCGCGATCGGATTTGGGATTATTGAAGAATTCATCTTTTGCCGTATCTTCTACAATCTTGCCCTCATCCATAAAGATGACGCGGTGTGCCACTTTGCGCGCAAAGCCCATTTCGTGGGTGACCACCATCATCGTCATGCCTTCTTGCGCCAGTTCAACCATAACATCCAACACTTCGTTGATCATTTCAGGATCGAGTGCGGAAGTCGGTTCGTCAAACAGCATGGCAACCGGATCCATACAGAGCGCGCGCGCAATAGCAACACGCTGTTGTTGACCGCCGGAAAGCTGGCCGGGGAACTTGTTGGCGTGCGCGGATAAACCAACACGATGGAGCAACTTGGTTGCCTTTTCACGTGCAGCATTTTTGTTACGCTTAAGCACCTTAACCTGAGCCAGCGTCAGATTATCGATGATAGAGAGGTGGGGAAACAGTTCAAAATGCTGAAATACCATCCCCACTTTGGAACGCAATTGCGCCAGATTGGTTTTCTTGTCGTTAACCGGTGTGCCGTTCACTTCAATCTGGCCTTGTTGCACAGGTTCAAGGCCATTGACGGTTTTGATTAGCGTGGATTTCCCGGAACCTGACGGCCCGCATACCACCACCACTTCCCCTTTTTTCACTTCTGTCGAGCAATCGGAGAGCACCTGAAAGTGACCATACCATTTGGAAACGTTTTTTAGAGTAATCATCGAGCAGTCCTTCTTTTCAGGTAACTGACCAGCATTGATGCGCTAATGCTAATAACGAAATAAACCAATCCGGCAAACAGCACCATTTCCACCTGAGTGCCATCGCGCTCGCCAATGGTGGACGCTGTGCGGAAGAAGTCCGCCAGGCTCAACACGTAAACCAGCGAGGTGTCCTGGAACAAGACAAATTCCCTGCGTTAGCAGCAACGGCACCATGGCGCGAAACGCCTGCGGCAGGATCACCAGCTTCATGGATTGCCGCTGCGTCATGCCGAGCGCCAGTGCAGCGGAAGATTGTCCACGTGAAATGCTGAGTATGCCCGCACGGATAATTTCAGAGTAATAGGCGGCTTCAAGCAGCGAAAAGGCTACCATAGCGGAGATCAGACGAATATCCGTTTTTGGTGATAGCCCAAGCACATTTTGTAATAAGCTAGGAACCACAAGGTAGAACCACAGCAGCACCATCACCAACGGGATGGAGCGGAAGATGTTGACATAGCCTTTAGCGAACCAGCGAATTGGTGCAATGGGCGACAGCCTCATCACGGCGAGAACGGTTCCCCACAGGATACCGAACACCACGGCAGTCACCGTGATTTTCAGCGTGACGACCAGCCCTTGCAGCAAGTAGGGCATGCTTGGCGCAATGGAGCTCCAGTCAAATTCGTACATTATTTACTCCCCATATTGCCGGGCAAACGGGTCTTTTTCTCAACCACTTGCATTATCAGCATGATGATGGCGTTAATCGCGACATACGCCAGAGTGATGGCGGTAAAGGATTCGTAGGCGTGCGCAGAGTAATCCAGCAGCTTATTCGCCTGTGCGGCCATGTCCACCAGACCGATGGTCGAGGCGATGGCGGAGTTTTTCACCAGGTTGAGCATTTCAGACGTCAGGGGCGGTACGATAATGCGATACGCATTGGGCAGCAGAACGTAGCGGTAAGTCTGCGGCAGCGTCAGCCCCATGGCGAGCGCGGCCGCTTTCTGGCCGCGCGGCAGTGATTGGATGCCAGCGCGCACCTGCTCACAGACGCGGGCTGCGGTAAACAGTCCCAAACAGACCATGGATGAGACGAAAAACTGAATATTGGGGTCCAGCTCCGCTTTAAACCACATGCCGATTTTTTGCGGCAGCAATTCGGGAACCACCAGGTACCAGGCGAAGACTTGGACGATAAGCGGAACGTTACGGAACATTTCCACATAGCAGGTGCCGAGACCTGCCAAAAACGGTTGGGCACGGTGCGTAAAATGCCGAAGACAGAGCCGACGATGAACGCAATGATTCAGGCGCAGACTGACAGAGCAACAGTGACCTGTAACCCAGACCAAATCCAGCCAAGATAAGTGGTATTACCGAACGGGGCGGCTTGTAAAAAAATACCCCAGTTTCAATCTATAGACATAGCAAACTCCGGTAAAAAAAGGGTAGCAGAGCTACCCTGAAGATTGATGAGTGGCGATAACCCGTTGGTGGCAAAGGCAGAACTGTTTAACTATTCCTGCATTGCCACTGGTTGGGCCGGGGGAACGACCGTCTGGCGCCTGTCTGTCCAGCCACGAATCAGCAATCGGGGGCAGGCTGTCTGCCCTTGTTTTCACTTGTTGTTAGTTTAATGCTTTATCGTTAGGTGCTTTGAACAACGCTTTCATTTCTTCAGACAGGTCGAAGTTCATGTTGAGATCCTTAGGCGGAATCGGCTGTTTGAACCAGCGATCAAACCATTTTTCAGCTTCGCCAGAGGTTTGTACCTGAGCGATGGTGTCATCAACCAGCTTCTTGAACTGCGGATCGTCTTTACGCAGCATACAGCCATAGGCTTCTTCGGACTACGCTTTGCCAACGATTACCCAGTCATCCTGTTTTTTGGCTTTGGCACGTTCACCGGCCAGCAAGGCATTATCCATCATAAAGGCGACCGCGCGGCCACTCTCCATGGTGCGGAACGAGTCGCCGTGATCTTTGGCACTGATGATGCGCATGTTAATTTTTTTCTCTTCATTCAACTGGTTAAGCAGTTTTTCAGAGGTAGTGCCGGAGGTAACAGCCACGGTTTTACCCGCCAGATTTGGGAAGTCTTTAATTCCCGAATCTTTTTTGGTCAGCAGGCGAGTGCCGACGATGACGATGACGATGACGATAAAGATGGTGTTGGAGAATGCAGCCTGTTGCTGGCGCTCCAGGTTGTTGGTGGTTGAACCACACTCAAAATCAAAGGTGCCGTTCTGCAACAAAGGGATACGGTTCTGAGACGTGATCGGGATCAGTTTGACCTGAAGGTCGGCTACACCAATTTTAGCTTTGACCGCATCGACAATCTTGTTCGAGTAATCCTGAGAATAACCAACGACTTTCTGTTGGTTGTCATAGTAGGAAAACGGCACGGAGGACTCACGGTGACCTACAACGATGACGCCATTGTCTTTAATCTTTTTCAGCGTCCCCGTTAATTCTTCTGCATGAGCCAGGCTGCTTGCGGCTGTACCAATCAGAAGCAGTGACAGTGCCAGTTTACGCATTTGCATGTTGTAACTCCTTTGCTGTTGTGATGGCTGCAGTCGCTATGACGCTAAGGCGGTTGCGAATTCAATCATGCCGATAGAGCGCTCTCACCGGTGCGACAACATGTGCACCATTAAAGAGCGAGTACTTGCCTTTATCTTTAAAAAATAGCTGATTGTGAACAAAATGAAATAAAATTGTTTGCCTTTTGAGAACTCAACTGCACTAAAATCGTTTGGCACTATTTTGGTGCGCTGATTGCCCTATTAAGGTGCTTATCAGCTGGTTTTCAGTGTGCAAACAACTGAATCATCCCGTTACACTCTGTTATTCAATGAATAATAAGCAAATGATGTGCCAATTATGCAAATGGGTGACCGTCAGGTATTACAGAAAGGTATGGTGAGGGCAGGAGGAAGAAACCGGCAGGCGGCACCTGCCGGTGATAACGTTAACGACGCAGACGGGTGAAGCAGGCGATACTGGCAAGCACCGCGAGAATGATCCACACCGGCCAGGCATCAAAGCGTGCATAAGGGGTCATGCCGGTGGTCGGCGTGACCTTGGCAAGCAGCACCTTGCGCGTAAACTGCGGCAATTCAGCACTGATTTCACCCTGTGGGCCGATAACGGCAGTCACACCATTGTTGGTAGCGCGCAGCAGCGGACGCCCTAGCTCCAGGGCACGCATGCGGGCCATCTGGAAATGTTGCCACGGTCCGATAGAGCGACCAAACCAGGTATCGTTAGAGATGGTCAGCAGCATATCGGTATCGGGACGGAAATTATCCCGCACCTGTTGGCCGAGAATGATTTCATAACAGACCGTGGCCGTCATGCGGATGCCATTTACCTTGAGCTGAGGCTGTTGATAGGGGCCGCGACTGAAGGAGGACATCGGCAGATCGAAGAACGGAGCCAGTGGCCTCAACAGCGTTTCCAGCGGCACAAATTCGCCAAATGGCACCAGATGATTCTTGTTGTAACGGTTGGTGCTGGGATAATGGTACGGCTCACTATCACCCAATACGATAATACTGTTGTAAAAATCGACCTGCTCGTTAGCGCTGCGGCGTGCATCCACCACTCCCGTCACCAGACTGCCATTGTGCGCGCGCAGCATATCGTCGATTTGGCGTAGGTAGTCTTGCTGACGGGTCTCCACATCGGGGATAGCGGATTCCGGCCAGATGACGATCGGTGCTTTATCCACATAAGGCACCGTGGCATCTCGGTAGATATTCAGAATCTGTTGCAGTGCATTTGGGTCCCACTTTTGCGCCTGTGCAATATTGCCTTGCATTAGAGCAATGTTAACAGCACGCTCTGGCTGTGGCGTGAACCAGTGGATAAATTTCAAAGACCAAGGCAGGAGCAGCAACGCGATGGCGCAGTAAAGGGGCAACGTTTTGCGCCGTGTGGTGCCAAAAACGATCAGGCCCGCAATGATGACCAACAAGAGATTGATACCGTCAACGCCGATCAGCGGTGCCAAACCTTGCAGAGGCCCGTCAATTTGGCTATAGCCAAATTGTAGCCATGGGAAGCCAGTGAGTACCCAACCACGCAATCCTTCGGTAATCTGCCACAGTACAGGCGCGGCCAATACCAGACGTGAAAGCGTTGCTCGCGGCCAAATGCATGTTAACAGTGCGGCAAAAAGCGCTGGGTAAAGCGAGAGATACAGCGCCAGCAGCACAACCAGAAATACGTTGATCGCTTCCGGCATGCCGCCAAACTCGGCGATACTCACGTACACCCAGTTTACACCGCTGCCAAACAGACCAAAGCCCCAGCTAAAACCAATAGCGGCAGATTGCCGCCAGGTTCTGTTCAGCGTTAGCGCTTGCAACCCACACAGTGAAACCAGTGCGGCGGGCCAAAAATCAAACGGCGAAAACGCCAGGGTGCCCCAGGCACCGCAGGACAGCGCCAGCAGAACATGCACCCGCTGGCGTCGTAAAACAGACATGACAGACATTGTCGAATTAAGGTTCCAGTGTTGGTTGAGGCGCCTCGTCAGGGATTCTGACATGAGTCTGAATAATACGTCGGCTATCCGCCATGGCAACTTTGAACAGGTAACCGTTGATGTCGATGGTTTCACCCCGCGCGGGCAGATGACCGAACGCCTGCATGACCAGCCCGCCGATGGTGTCCACTTCTTCATCGCTGAATTGGGTGCCAAACACCTCGTTGAAATCTTCAATCGGCGTTAACGCGCGCACGGTGTAGGTATGCCGGTTCAGTTGACGGATATCGCGATCTTCCTCGTCGTCGTACTCGTCTTCGATTTCGCCAACGATCAGTTCCAGGATATCTTCGATGGTGACCAAACCAGAAACGCCGCCAAACTCATCAATGACGATAGCCATGTGATAACGCAGTGAACGAAACTCGTGCAGCATACGGTCCACGCGTTTGCTCTCTGGCACGACTACCGCCGGACGCAGCACCTGTTCCATGCTGAAAGGGGCGGCATCGCTACGCATAAACGGCAGCAGATCCTTCGCCATCAGGATGCCTTCGATGTGGTCCTTATCTTCACTGATCACCGGAAAACGGGAATGCGCCGATTCGATAATCACATCCAGACACTCATCAAGTGACTGATTATGTTTTAACGTGATCATCTGTGAACGCGGGATCATTATATCTCGTACGCGCTGCTCGCCGATATCCATCACCCCTTCGAGCATGTCGCGGGTGTCTGGGTCTATCAGATCGTTTTGTTCGGAATCACGAATAAAAGCGAGGAGATCGCTACGATCCTTAGGTTCACCATGAAAAAGCTGGTTAAGGATCAGTGAGAAGAATCCTTTCTTGGGACTGGGGCTATCGCTGTTTTGAGAATGGTCGTCGCTCATGGCGTTTTATTTACTGTCTCTCTGGTTAGTCAATCATCATCAGCCACGCAAAAGGTGCATACGCCGTAAGACCATCAGGGCGCGCGGGCGGGCTGACATAAAAAGTGCACGGTAATAACCGCGCGTGGCGTTATGTTTAACCATAACGCCATTAAGCTATGATGACGAAAATGGCATCATAACCAAAAAAGCGTCATCACGAAAAATACTGAGGCCTGTCGTAATCTACTGTACTTTTCGCAATAACAGAACAACGTCTGACAGATTATACTACGCATCATCGTTCAGGTTGCAGCCGCGTTGGCTCACTCTTTCTCGGACAGATAAGGGTCTGCATAGCCCATTTGCTGCATGATCTCGGTTTCCAACGCTTCCATCTCTTCTGCTTCGTCGTCTTCGATGTGATCGTAGCCCAGCAGATGCAGACAGCCGTGTATCACCATATGTGCCCAGTGGGATTCTGTTGTTATCTGCTGTTCAATGGCTTCCTGCTCCACCACCTGGCGGCAAATGATCAGATCGCCCAATAAAAGCAGCTCGACTTCCGGTGGCGCTTCGAACGGAAAAGAGAGCACGTTGGTCGGTTTGTCTTTACCGCGATAGGTGTGATTCAGTTCGTGGCTTTCCGCTTCATCAACGATGCGGATGGTCACTTCCGCTTCTGGCTGAAACTGCGGCAATACTGCCTCCAGCCAACGCTGAAAATCCTGCTCACTGGGCAGCCCTGCCGTATTTTCGCTGGCGATTTGTAAATCGAGAATAACCTGACTCATTGTGACTCCTGCTTATCACCCGCGTCTGATACGGCGGGTACACTGACTGCTTGCGCTTCGCGTTTACGTTCTTCTGCCTGCGCTGCTCGGCGCTTCTGGTCGGCTTCTTCCCAGGCCTCATAGGCATTGACGATGCGTGCGACCACCGGATGGCGCACCACGTCTTCACTGTGGAAGAAGTTGAAGCTGATCTCCTCCACATCGGCCAGTACGTCGATAGCGTGGCGCAGACCGGATTTCATATTTCGTGGCAGGTCAATCTGGGTGATATCACCGGTTATCACCGCTTTGGAATTGAAGCCAATACGGGTCAGGAACATCTTCATCTGTTCGATCGTGGTGTTCTGGCTCTCATCGAGGATGATAAAGGCGTCATTCAGTGTGCGACCACGCATATACGCTAACGGTGCCACTTCAATCACGTTGCGCTCAATGAGTTTTCCTACGCGCTCGAACCCCAGCATTTCGAAAAGTGCATCATAGAGCGGGCGCAGATAAGGATCGACCTTTTGGCTCAAATCACCGGGCAGGAAGCCGAGCTTTTCACCGGCTTCAACGGCGGGGCATGTTAACAGAATGCGTCGGATATCCTAACGCTCTAACGCATCCACCGCGGCGGCGGCCAGATAGGTTTTCCCCGTTCTCGCCGGGCTAACGCCGAAGGTGATATCATGATCGAGGATATTGGCGATATATTGCGCCTGATTGGGTGTGCGAGGCTTGATGACGCCACGTTTAGTGCGGATATTGATGGCCTTGCCAAAATCCGGCACGCTCTCGGCGCTTTGCTCCAAAACGCCCGATTCTTTGATCGCCAGGTGAATCTGCTCGGGGTCAAGATCCCCTTCAATGCCGCGTACGGGAGCAGTATCAACATATAAACGTTGCAGAATATCTGCCGCAGCCTCAATGCACAGGCCTTTCCCTACCAGTTTGAATTTGTTGTCCCGACGGTTGATTTCGATTCCGAGGCGGCGTTCGAGCTGTTTGATATTACTATCAAAGGGGCCGCACAGACTGAGCAGGCGTTTGTTATCAGCAGGTTCAAGGGAAATCTCTTCTTTTATCGTAACGTTCAAATTATTCCTCTGGGTATGTTAGCGCTCGTCATCATGCGTGATGAGAACAATAAGATGCGAGATGATGATTGAATTATTTATCGGTAACAGGGAAAGGTGCAAGTAGCAATGTATTTTGTGGTGAGGCCTGGAGAGTGTCCAGCCGATGCACGGGCGAGTGTATCGCCCGTGCTGGCATCATCAAGGCTGGTAGATGCCAACGCCAATGTCGTTCTCTTTGCGCGTGCGCGCGATGACAGAGGCTGGGGACTCGTTGACGCGCAAGCCCATCTGGTCTTCGGTTTTGACCACCACACCGCGCAGTGAATTCGGATAAACGTCGACGATTTCAGCGTCAACGAATTTACCGATCATATCGGGTGTGCCTTCAAAGTTAACCACGCGGTTATTTTCCGTGCGTCCTGACAGTTCCATCACGCTTTTGCGCGATGTTCCTTCCACCAGAATACGCTGAATGCTGCCTAACATACGGCGACTGTATTGCATTGCCTGCTGGCTGATGCGTTCTTGCAGAATATACAGGCGCTGTTTTTTCTCTTCTTCGCTGACATCATCAACCATGTCCGCTGCTGGTGTGCCCGGACGTGCGGAATAGATAAAACTGAAGCTCATATCAAAATTGACGTCACCAATCAGCTTCATGGTTTGTTCAAAATCTTCCTGGGTTTCACCGGGGAAGCCAATAATAAAATCGGAGCTGATGTGAATGTCCGGACGTGCGTTGCGCAGTTTACGAATGATGGCTTTATATTCCAGCGCAGTGTGGCGGCGCTTCATCATGGTCAGGATGCGATCGGAACCGCTCTGCACAGGCAGGTGAAGGAAGCTCACCAGTTCAGGGGTATCTTCATAGACGCTGATGATGTCGTCAGTAAATTCAATGGGGTGACCGGTGATAAAACGGATACGGTCGATACCGTCGATAGCCGCCACCAGACGCAGCAGATCGGCGAAGGAGCAGATGCTGCCATCAAAGTTTTCGCCACGGTAGGCGTTAACGTTTTGGCCTAACAGGTTGACTTCACGTACCCCTTGCGCGGCCAACTGCGCGATTTCATATAACACATCGTCGCAAGGGCGACTGACTTTTTCACCGCGCGTATAAAGCACAACGCAGAATGAGCAATATTTATTGCATCCTTCCATGATGGAGACAAACGCTGTCGGTCCTTCGGCGCGTGGTTCCGGCAAGCGGTCAAATTTTTCGACTTCCGGGAAACTGATATCTACCACCGGGCTGCGCGTGCCCCGAACGTGGTTAATCATTTCCGGCAGACGGTGCAGTGTTTGCGGACCAAAAATCAGATCGACATCGCTGGCTCGTTCGTGAATATGCTCGCCTTCCTGAGAGGCAACACAGCCACCTACACCAATAATCAGGTCTGGATTGCTCTCTTTCAGCGCTCTCCAGCGGCCAAGTTGATGGAAAACTTTTTCCTGTGCCTTTTCACGGATAGAACAGGTATTCAGCAGCAGAACGTCAGCCTCTTCGGCCACCTCGGTCAGCTCATAACCGTGTGTATTTTCCAGCAGGTCAGCCATCTTGGATGAATCATATTCATTCATCTGACAGCCCCAGGTTTTAATGTGCAGTTTCTTTGTCATCGACTTGTCATTACTCAGTGCGGGTGAAAAAGCGTATTACCAAATCATAGATGCCCGGAAATACGGACGGGGCGCGTATTGTAATCTTTTGCTGCGGTTGTGACCAGTGCGCGAAATTCGTTGAGCGGTTTTTCGCAGAGTGAACGCGATTGTCGAAAATCCAGTACACTGTGCCTATCAGTCACACAGTTTGAATCGGTTTAGGCACGATGAACGGAATAAATCAACGGTATGACGCCATTGTGGTCGGTGGTGGGATGGTCGGTGCTGCAGTCGCGCTGGGGTTGGCGCGTAACGGCTTCCAGGTCGCAGTATTGGAACAGACGGCGCCCGCTACATTTGTGGTAGACAGCGCCCCGGATATTCGGGTTTCAGCGTTGGGATATGCGTCGGTTTCGCTATTAAAGTCGCTGGGGGCATGGTCAGGTGTTGAGCAGATGCGTTGTGCGCCTTATCGCCGGTTAGAAACCTGGGAATGGGACGATGCCCGCGTTGCGTTCAATGCTGCGGATGTGCATCTGCCCGAACTGGGATTTATGGTGGAAAATCGAGTATTGCAACTGGCGTTGTGGCAATGTCTGGCTGAGCAGCAACGGTGTGATATCCATTGCCCTGCGCAGATACGTAGCATGGCTCGCTCGTCGCAATATTGGCAACTCACGTTGGATACCGGGAAGACGTTGAGTGCGCCTCTGGTGATCGGTGCGGACGGCGCGAACTCGCGTGTGCGCCAGTGGGCGGGTATCGGCATGCATGGTTGGCAGTATCGGCAGTCATGCATGTTGATTGCCGTTGATACCCAGCAACCTCAACAAGATTGCACCTGGCAGCAGTTTACGCCTCAGGGGCCGCGCGCATTTTTGCCGCTGTTTGGCTCGTGGGGGGCATTGGCGTGGTATGACAGCCCGCGTCGCATTCGTCAGCTTCAATCACTGTCGTTGCCACAGTTGGATAAAGCGATTGCAGAGACTTTCCCAGCGCGGTTGGGTGCGGTTAACTCTGTTGCCGCCGGGGCATTCCCGTTGGTACGTCGCCATGCACAGCGCTATGTTGCGCATGGGGTTGCGCTGGTAGGGGATGCGGCGCATACCATTAATCCGCTTGCTGGGCAGGGCGTGAACCTCGGCTACCGTGATGCTGATGCATTGATTGATGTTGTGACGAGGGCTCGGGATGCGGGAGAGTGTTGGCACAGTGAAGCTGTCTTACGTCGCTACCAGCGTCGGCGTAAGGCGGATAATCTGGTGATGCAAAATGGCATGGATTTGTTTTATAACGCGTTTAGCAATAGCTTGCCGCCGTTAACCTTTGCCCGAAATATGGCGCTGCTGGCCGCTGAACGAGCCGGACATCTTAAAACGTTGGCGTTGAAATATGCCATTGGCGTGTAATGTGTTTGTGCTAGTGTGCGTGACGGTTGTTGGTATCTCTAAGCGCTTTGGCGCAATTTTGTAAGGTAGCTGTTTTTTATGACCTATCTGTTCCTTTCTCTCGCCATTGTGGCGGAAGTGATCGCCACTACGGCGCTTAAGCTCTCGGATGGTTTTAGCCGCTTAATGCCCAGCATTATCACCGTGCTATTTTATGGAGTGTCGTTTTACTGTCTTTCTCTGACGATGCGCACGTTGCCGACCGGGATCATTTATGCCATATGGTCTGGCGTTGGGATAGTGCTGATTGCCACGGTGAGTTGACTGTTTTACGGCCAAAAACTGGATCTGCCCGCCGTGTTGGGGATGATGCTGATTATCCTTGGCGTGATTGTTATTAATCTGTTTTCCAAGTCGGTGGCACATTGAGACGACATCGATTCTGGATTGTCTCGATTTGTTAATATGCGGTCCCTACTCTCTAGCCCGTTAGTACGCTGTTGCGTCTAAGGACCACTGTTAGCGTTTCTGGAACTGATCTGCATTTTCCTGACATAGTGGCGGAAACGTAACTAAGGCCACCGAGTTACCGCTCGCTGGCCTTCAGTATTTTGTTGAATAATCCATAAAAATAAACAGGGCGACGTCTTTCGACTGTCGCCCTGTTACTTGCTGTGTTACCAGCGTTTTTGGCTGGGGTACGAGGATTCGAACCTCGGAATGGTGGAATCAGAATCCACTGCCTTACCGCTTGGCGATACCCCAAAAATGTGGTGGCTACGACGGGAATCGAACCTGTGACCCCAGCATTATGAGTGCTGTGCTCTAACCAGCTGAGCTACGTAGTCAAATAGTACATCTTGGTTTTTTGTTTTTCAACAAAAATTTTTAACTTCAATCACATATTATCAATTACATGGCTGGGGTACCTGGATTCGAACCAGGGAATGCCGGTATCAAAAACCGGTGCCTTACCGCTTGGCGATACCCCAATACCCTAACATGCCTTGTCGCATAACAACCGTGAAGGAATGGTGCGGGAGGCGAGACTTGAACTCGCACACCTTGCGGCGCCAGAACCTAAATCTGGTGCGTCTACCAATTTCGCCACTCCCGCAAGAAAAGATGGTGGCTACGACGGGAATCGAACCTGTGACCCCAGCATTATGAGTGCTGTGCTCTAACCAGCTGAGCTACGTAGCCATCTTTTCCGCGTCACCTTCATCGGCGTTGCGGGGCGCATTATGCGTAGTTGGCTAAGTTGCGTCAACACATTTTTTCCCGAAAAACGTCTGTGACGGTTCGTTTGTTTGGGTTGTGAACAGTATGATGAGAAAAGCGACAAAAAAACACGTTTGGGTGAGACAATATGAAAAAAAACGGGCCGCAAAGGGCCCGTTGTTGTCATAAGACAATGTTCTGTAACGGTGACTATCAGTAGGCTGATTGGTGAACGCCAACCGCACGACCTGAAGGATCGTCCATCTTTTTGAAGGATTCATCCCACTCAATCGCTTTTGCCGAAGAACAGGCTACAGAAGGGCCGCCAGGTATGCATTCTGCCGCGCTCGGAACCGGGAACAGTTCTTCGAAGATTTCACGATACAGGTAGCCTTCTTCAGACGTTGGCGTGTTGTACGGGAAACGGAAGTGTGCAGTTTCCAATTGCTGGTCAGAAATCTGTTTTGCAGCAACTTCTTTCAGCGTGTCGATCCAGCTATAACCTACACCATCAGAGAATTGTTCTTTCTGACGCCAGGCAACGCTGTGCGGCAGGTAGGATTCAAAACATTCGCGCAGAATGTGTTTCTCCATTTTGCCGTTGCCGCACATTTTGTCTTTGGGGCTAATGCGCATTGCCACATCCAGGAATTTTTTATCCAGGAAGGGCACACGAGCCTCCACACCCCAGGCTGACATTGCCTTGTTGGCGCGCGCGCAGTCGTATTGATGCAGTGCGAGCAGTTTACGTACTGTTTCTTCGTGCAGTTCTTTGGCGTTAGGCGCTTTGTGGAAGTACAGGTAACCACCGAACACTTCATCAGAACCTTCACCAGACAGCACCATTTTGATGCCCATTGCCTTGATTTTTCGTGACATCATATACATCGGGATAGACGCACGAATGGTGGTCAAGTCGTAGGTCTCAATGTGATAAATCACATCGCGGATAGCATCCAACCCTTCTTGCACGGTGAAATGGATTTCATGGTGCACGGTGCCCAAATGATCTGCCACTTCCTGCGCCGCTTTCAGATCCGGAGCGCCTTCCAGCCCGACAGCGAAAGAGTGCAGTTGCGGCCACCAGGCTTCACTACGCTCGTCATCTTCCACGCGACGTGCTGCAAATTTCTTGGTAATTGCGGAAATGACTGAAGAGTCCAGACCACCAGAAAGTAATACGCCGTAAGGCACATCAGACATCAGGTGGCTTTTAACGGATTCTTCCAGCGCTTCACGCAATGCTTCTTTGTCGGTAACGTTATCTTTGACGTTATCGTATTCGAACCAGTCACGGCGATAGTATTCGCGAATTTCGCCGTCTTTGCTCCACAGGTAGCTGCCTGCCGGGAATTCCTTGATAGTGCGGCACGCCGGCACCAATGCTTTCATTTCGGAGGCGACATAGAAGTTACCGAATTCATCGTGGCCCATATAAAGTGGGATGATGCCCAAATGGTCGCGGCCAATCAGGTAGGCGTCTTTTTCACTGTCATACAGCGCAAAAGCAAACATGCCGCGCAGATCGTCTAAAAACTCTGGTCCTTTTTCCTGATACAGCGCCAGAATCACTTCGCAGTCGGAACCGGTCTGGAAGGCGTAGCGGTCACCATACTGTTGGCGCAGTGCCTGATGGTTGTAGATTTCACCGTTGACAGCCAGAATATGGGTGTGCGCCTGGTTGTAGAGCGGTTGAGCACCGGTATTGACGTCAACGATGGAGAGACGTTCGTGGGCCAAAATCGCTTTTTCATTGGCATAAATACCAGACCAGTCCGGGCCGCGATGGCGCATCAGTCGAGACAACTCCAACGCTTTTTTACGTAATTCAACCGGATCGGTTTTGATATCCAGCACACCAAAAATAGAACACATAAAGAACTCCCTCTAGCTCACCTGTCTGTAGTGAAGTAACACGATTATTGCGTCAGCAACCTCGAGTGGGACTCAGCCACACCTGTTCACGTTGCCTTCTGCTGTATCAATGACAATGATTTATCATCAAAACGGTACTTGAATTCAATATCATTTAATGAAAAAAGCCTTTGGCATGTGTTTTATTCAATGTGAAAGGCTTATTTATGAAGAAGTGATAATGAGTGTCACTGTTGAGGGCAGATTTTTGCGGATTGCATAATCCGGCAAACATCTGCGATTAGGTGGGTTCCAGCAAATGTTGCAAGAGTACACCGTTAAGCATGGCGCGTTTTACCAACGCGAAAGCCCCAATGGGAGATAGATGGTTTAACCCGGACACTTCAATAGGTAAGTGCTGACGAAACTCTTTTAATACCTGCGTGTTAACGCAGCGTTGAATGGCGGGCAGCAGAATTTTCTCTGCATCGGTGATTTCACCAGCAATCACGACCTTTTGCGGATTGAACAGGTTGATTGCGATGGCAAGGGCTCTGCCCAAATATTTGCCTGCATGTTCGAGCACATCCTGCGCCAGTGTATCACCACGGTTAGCGGCTTTGCAGATGGCGGTAATGTTGCACTCTTCGAGCGTCAGTTTGCTGCTGAATCCCTGCGACAAAAGATGGGCCACCCGTTGTTCAATCGCACCGTTGGAAACTACCGTTTCCAGACAGCCAAAGTTGCCGCAATGACAGCGTTCACCGAGAGGATCGATTTGAATGTGCCCGATTTTGCCCACGTTGCCGTTACTACCGAGGAATATTTGTCCGTTGACCAAAATGCCCGCACCGGTGCCGCGGTGAACGCGTATCAAAATGGAGTCCGGGTAATCGTGAGTCGCACCAAAATAGTGTTCGGCTAACGCCAGACTCCGAATGTCATGACCTACAAAGCAAGTGACCTTGAAACGGTGTTGTAACTGTTGCACCAGCGGCCAGTTGTCGACACTGATATGCGGCATGTAATGCACAATCCCGGCAGAGGGATCGACCAGCCCTGGGAGCACAACAGAGATGGCAATCAGTTCGCGAATACGGCGCTGATTAATGGTCATGAAATCACTGATGGCGTCAAACAGCGAGGCTTCCAGCGTATCCTGTGTACTTTCTGTCAAAGGATAGTGGGCATCACTGAGCGATTTACCCTGAAGATCGTAGAGCGCAATCGTGGCACCGTGACGGCCCAGGTGTACTGCAATTGCATGGAAAGGTCGTGTTTCACAAATGATGGAAATGGCGCGCCGACCGCCAGTAGAGGCCTGTTGGTCAACCTCTTTTATCAACCCACGTTCCAACAGTTGGCGCGTAATTTTCGTGACGCTGGCGGGGGCAAGCTGGCTGAATTCAGCAATTTGAATGCGGGAAATTGGGCCCTGTTGATCAATCAGACGATAGACAACAGCACTATTTAACTGTTTGACCAGATCAACATTCCCTATTTGTGCTTGTCCGCCTGTTGTCATTCTTGAACACCCGCTTATATTTTGTGCCTCATTTTATACCCACCATACATCAGATTGCCTATGCGTTAGCTATACGTGTTATCGCGTATATACGCTATTGCCATTCACGAAGGTATGAAGGATGTGGTACCCATCATCAAATACGGTCAAATTAGCGATTTTTCCGCTCTCGATACTGCCTAACCTATCGTCAAGATGCATAGCGCGCGCTGGGTAAAGGGTTGCCATGAGCAGTGCTTCATCAAGTGCAATACCGACATATTTCACGCTGTTCTTAACGGCATCGATCATCGTCAGTGCTGAACCGCTCAGCGTGCCGTTATCGTCAACGCACAACCCATCACGGTAGTATATGGTTTTACCAGCAAAAGTGAACCTATCGATGTCAGAGCCAGCAGGGGCTGTGGCATCAGTGACCAGCACCAATTTTTCACCTTTGATACGTTTACTGTTGCGGATATTGGCCCAATCGACGTGCATGCCATCGGCAATGATGCCGCAATAGATCTCTGGCGCGTCATAAATGGCACCCACCAAACCCGGTTCGCGCCCGGTAACATATGGCATTGCATTAAACAGGTGTGTGGCGAAGCGAATACTGGCAGCAAAGCCGCATTTTGCCTCCTGCCAGGTGGCATTGGAATGTCCGGCAGAAACAACGATCCCGGCCTGACTGAGTTGGCGAATGATGGCGGGAGCCACTTTTTCAGGTGCCAGCGTAATTTGGCCAATCACATCCGCATTGGCACAAAGATAGTCTACTAATTGTTGCTCTGGCGCACGAATCAGGCTGGCATCGTGCGTCCCTTTTTTCTTGAGCCACGGGCCTTCAATATGCAGGCCGAGAGCCTGATTGGCGTGTGATGCGAGATAAGCGCGCATGGTTTCTACCGCATGCTTTATGAAGGCATCACTGGAGGTGATAAGCGTAGGAAGAAAGCTGGTGCAGCCAGAGCGCTGATTGGCTTGCTGCATGGTTTTAAGCGTGGCTATGGAAATGGAGTCAAGGCTGTCATTGAACTGAACGCCACCGCAGCCATTGAGCTGTAAATCGATAAAACCGGGTGCCACCGATGCGCCAGCCAGATTTTGACGCGGCAGTGTGTCGGGAAGATCGGATTGAGGACACACGCTTTCGATCACGCCATCATCGATAACGATAGCATGGTCATCCAGTATTTGGTGCCCGGTATAGATACGACAATCGGTTAACGCATACATCTTGAACTCCCGGCTTACAGATTAAAGACCGATAATGCTTTCCGCTTCCAACTCGCGGAAATATTTCACTGTTTTGACTTTCAACTCCATGGTAGAGGGTTCATCACAGATGATGATCGCTTTGGCATGCAGTTGCAGGCAACTGATGGTCCACATGTGGTTCACGTTGCCCTCTACGGCTGCCTGCAACGCCTGAGCTTTGTTACGACCAGAAACCAAAATCATGACTTCCTCTGCATCGAGCAACGTGCCGACGCCGACGGTAAGCGCGTATTTGGGAACCTGAGACACGTCACCTTCGAAGAAACGGGAATTAGCCGTGCGGGTTTCTTCGGTCAATGTTTTGATTCGCGTACGTGAAGCCAATGATGAGGCGGGTTCGTTGAATGCAATATGCCCATCGTTACCTACACCGCCCATAAACAAATGAATCTTGCCATAAGAAGCCATTTTATCTTCATAACGCTGGCACTCCGCTACTACATCTGGAGCATTACCGTTTAACAGGTTAATATTTTCCTGCTGAATATCAACGTGGTTGAAGAAATTCTTATACATAAACGTGTGATAGCTTTGTGGGTGCGCTGCTGGCAGACCGACATATTCATCCATATTGAAGGTCACCACGTGTTTGAAACTGACAAGCCCCGCCTTTGTGCATCACGATAAGCGCTTTATAGGCTTCTAACGGCGAACTCCCTGTCGGGAGGCCCAACACAAAAGGGCGCTCAGCGCTGGGATTAAAGGCATTGATACGCTGCACAATGTGTCGTGCCGCCCATTTACCTACCTGTTCTGGGTGTTGCGACGGGAATAAGTCTCATACATACAATCTCCGGATAAGCGTTCCAAAAGCAGTAAACCGATTTGCTCGTGTCTGGATGATAAAGATAGGTTATTAGTTAGTCTAGCCTGTTTTTTTTATCTTGAAATAAGGTGAGGTGATTGATAGGTATAATGATTTAATATGCAGTGTTTTTGCGCGTATTGTCACAAAATGCTAGGGTTTAATTTGCGTGGCGAATTATTTTTTTACACTTCATGCACAAGCCGCCTTGTACGGGATGGCTGCTGTGAATCGGTTTAACGGGCAGTTTGGTATCCCCTGGCGGGAGAGAGAGGATAATGTGAGTGTTCTTAGCTATTTGCAAAGGGTAGGTCGAGCGCTGATGGTACCCGTGGCGACGTTGCCAGCCGCAGCGATTCTCATGGGGATAGGGTACTGGATCGATCAGAACGGCTGGGGAAGCGAGAGCGCTCCGGCGGCGTTACTGATCAAATCCGGCGCCGCAATCATTGAAAATATGGGCGTGCTGTTTGCGGTGGGGATCGCGTATGGCATGTCCAAAGATAAAGACGGGGCGGCGGCATTAACAGGGTTCGTTGGCTTTCTGGTACTGACCACGCTGTGCTCTCCTGCTGCCGTGTCGATGATTCAACATATTCCGCTGGCGGAAGTGCCTGCGGCGTTCAGCAAAATCCAAAACCAGTTTATCGGCATTCTGGTCGGTATTATTTCTGCTGAGCTCTATAACCGTTACAGCCATGTCAAACTGCCTGAGGCATTCTCGTTTTTTAGCGGGTGTCGACTGGTGCCGATTTTGACTTCGTTTTTGATGATCGTTGTCGCCTTATATCTTGATGTATGTCTGGCCGGTGATTTTTAGCGCGCTGGTCACACTGGGCGAACATATCCAGCAGTTAGGATCGGTTGGTGCGGGTGTGTACGCATTTTTTAACCGCCTGTTGATCCCTGTCGGATTACACCACGCATTGAACTCGGTATTTTGGTTCGATGTCGCGGGCATCAACGATATCCCGAATTTCCTGGGTGGTCAGCAGTCCATTGATGCGGGCAAAGCGGTGGTCGGGATCACGGGGCGCTATCAGGCTGGGTTCTTCCCCATCATGATGTTTGGTTTACCGGGAGCCGCGTTGGCGATTTATCACTGTTCGCGGCCGGAAAACAAAAGCAAAGTGGCGGATATCATGATGGCCACTGCCTTTGCCGCCTTCTTTACCGGGATTACCGAACCGCTTGAGTTTTCGTTTATGTTCGTTGCGCCAGTGCTGTATGTGTTGCATGCCGTGCTGACTGGGATCTCGGTGTTCATTGCAGCAAGTATGCACTGGATTGCTGGCTTTGGTTTCAGCGCCGGGCTGGTTGATATGGCGCCCTCCTCGCGTAACCCCTTGGCGACGCAGTGGTATATGCTGATTCCGCAAGGGCTGGTGTTCTTTATCATTTACTATGTGACGTTCCGTTTCACGATAAAACGTTTCAACTTGCTGACGCCCGGTCGCGAGCAGTCGGTTGAGGGAAGTGAAGAGGATGGTTTTACGCTAAATCAGAGCGTTGCTGAGAATAAGGTGAATGACACAACGTCTCTGGCGCGGGGATATCTGGCAGCGCTGGGCGGTAAGGCAAATCTGGTCGGGATCGATGCCTGCATCACGCGTCTGCGTCTGAATGTGGTAGATTCCGCGCAAGTGGATGAGGCTCAGGCAAAACGACTGGGGGCTGCGGGTGTTATCCAAAATGTGCAGATTGTTGTGGGGACACAGGCTGAATCTATCGCCACAGCCTTAAAACAGATTAAAGACGAGCAGTGACCATAGCCTAACTGTCTCGTTGTGCGGCGTGAGGTGTACCTCGCGCCGCATTTTTTATTGATGCCAGTGCCGCAGAAGGATGCACATTTTAGACTGTGTCATGCGTAATCATCGGCGCTTTCGCCTCTTTCTGTGCATTTCATAAGATTTAGTGCAAGTAACAGTTGTGTCCTGTCGTAGCTTGTTGGATCATTGCAGGTTATGTGTCGTTTTGCATTGAGGAACCAAGCATGAGTGAGGCCGAAGCCCGCCCAACCAATTTTATCCGTCAGATCATTGATGAAGATCTGGCGTCTGGAAAACACAGCCTGGTACATACCCGTTTTCCGCCGGAACCCAATGGCTACTTGCATATCGGCCATGCCAAGTCTATTTGCCTCAATTTTGGGGTGGCGAAAGATTACAACGGCCAATGTAATCTGCGTTTTGACGATACTAACCCGGTGAAAGAGGATATCGAGTACGTCGAATCCATCAAACAGGACGTGCAATGGCTGGGGTTCTCCTGGAGCGGTGAGATTCGCTACTCTTCTGATTATTTTGACCAGTTGCATCTGTATGCGGTGGAACTGATCGGTAAAGGCCTGGCCTATGTGGACGAGCTTTCTGCCGAACAGATCCGCGAATACCGTGGCACCTTGACCTCTCCCGGTAAAAACAGTCCTTACCGCGATCGCAGCGTTCAGGAAAACCTGAACCTGTTTGAAAAAATGCGCAATGGTGGGTTTGCCGAAGGTTCGGCATGTCTGCGCGCCAAGATCGACATGGCCTCACCGTTTATCGTGATGCGCGATCCGGTGCTGTATCGCATTAAATTCGCTGAACATCACCAGACCGGGAACAAGTGGTGCATTTATCCCATGTACGATTTCACCCACTGCATTTCCGATGCGCTGGAAGGGATCACGCACTCACTGTGTACGCTGGAATTTCAGGATAACCGCCGCTTGTACGATTGGGTGCTGGATAACATCACCATTCCTTGTCATCCGCGCCAGTATGAATTCTCGCGTTTGAATCTGGAATATGCGGTGATGTCCAAACGTAAGCTGAATCAGCTGGTGACGGAGAAAGGGGTAGAAGGGTGGGATGATCCCCGCATGCCGACCATCTCTGGTCTGCGCCGTCGTGGTTATACTGCCGCTTCTGTACGCGAATTTTGTCGTCGTATTGGAGTAACCAAACAGGACAACAATGTCGAAATGGCAGCGCTGGAATCCTGTATTCGCGACGATTTGAACGAGCATGCGCCGCGTGCCATGGCCGTGTTGTATCCGGTAAAAGTGATTATCGAGAACCTGCCAGAAGGTCATGAAGAGTGGGTTTCTATGCCGAATCATCCGAATCAGCCTGAGATGGGTACGCGTCAGGTGTCATTCAGCCGTGAGATTTATATCGATCGTGCTGATTTCCGTGAAGAGGCGAACAAACAGTACAAACGCCTGGTGCTCGGTAAAGAAGTGCGTTTGCGCAATGCTTATGTGATCAAGGCAGAACGCGTTGAGAAAGATGAGCAGGGCGTTATCACGGCGCTGTATTGTACCTATGATGCTGAAACCCTAAGCAAGGATCCGGCTGACGGACGTAAAGTGAAAGGGGTGATTCATTGGGTATCTGCCGCACACGCGCTGCCCGCTGAGTTCCGCCTTTACGATCGTCTGTTCAGTGTGCCAAACCCTGGCGCTGCGGATGACTTCCTGGCGACCATCAACCCAGATTCGCTAAAAGTGGCTCAGGGCTTTGTGGAGCCGAGTCTGGCGAAGGCAGAAGTAGAAAAAGCGTATCAGTTCGAACGTGAAGGGTATTTCTGCGCCGATCGTCGCTATTCGAGCGAAACACACTTGGTGTTTAACCGCACGGTAGGCCTGCGTGATACCTGGGTCGGCTGATGTCAGTGTTTGACTAAAATGAAAAAACCGCCTGCATTGGGCGGTTTTTTTATGGCATAAATCGGAAAAATGCCAAGCTTATTTCGGATCGTGGAGAGATTCGTCTTCTCGGCAGTCACCCGTACTGCAATGGCCATAAAGATACAAACTGTGGTTAGTCAGTTTTATACCGTGTCTGTCTGCGATTTCACGCTGGCGCGCTTCGATGGATTCATCACGAAATTCGATAACGCGTCCACAATCCAGGCAGATAAGATGGTCATGGTGGTGTTGTTGCGTCAGTTCAAACACTGACTTACCACCTTCGAAATTATGACGGGTGACAATACCGGCATCATCAAACTGGTTAAGTACGCGATAAACGGTCGCCAGACCAATCTCTTCGCCCATATCTATCAGTTTTTTATAAAAATCTTCCGCGCTGACGTGATGGCACTCCGGATCCTGCAAAACCTCCAGAATCTTCAGTCTTGGCAGAGTGACTTTCAGGCCGGCCTTCTTTAATGCGGTGTTATTGTCAGTCATGCGGATTTAGTCCTGTTACTTTCTCGTCGATGGGGGCAATTAAGCCTATGACATCGGTCGGCTCAAAAATTGTAATGGCGTCTCAATTATAGAACTGCGCATTAAAAATGAAAACCATGGGATGTTAACAATACAGTCTCCATAAAGTGTGCAATCGCGCGCAATCTGTTGTTGTAAAATGGAGAAAATTGATAAACGTACAAAACCGATGGGTACTATTGTACAGGCTTAGACCGAGAAGTTAAAAAAATGTTTCTATCAATTTAATCGGTTTTATCTATTAATAAAGCCATGAAATTGCTTTCAGGGCTTTTGTGTCAACTTGCTGGATCAGCCAACCAGCGCTTTCAGGTTGAGTTCTTCGCTGATTTGTTTGACCCAGGTACTTACGCGTTCGCTGGTCAGTTCAGGCTGACGATCTTCGTCAATGGCCAGACCGATAAAGTGGTTGTCGTCTGCCAACCCTTTAGAGGCTTCGAAATAGTAACCTTCAGTTGACCAATTGCCGACAATGGTCGCCCCGCGCGGTTCGATAATATCGCGCAGCGTCCCCATCGCGTCACAGAAGTATTCCGCGTAATCTTCTTGATCGCCACAGCCAAACAGAGCAACGATTTTTCCATTGAAATCAATTTCTTCCAATGTTGGGAAGAAATCGTCCCAATCGCACTGGGCTTCACCATAATACCAGGTCGGAATGCCAAGCAGCAGGATATCAAACGCCTCAATATCTTCTTTGCTGCTCTTGGCGATGTCATGAACCTCTGCAACATCACTGCCAAGTTGCTGTTGGATTGTCTTGGCAATGTTTTCGGTATTGCCGGTGTCACTGCCAAAGAAAATGCCTATGAGTGCCATGGATAAAATAACCTCTTTATTCTTAATGGTATGGTACGCTTTATCACCTACATATCAGACAATAATATCAGACGTGGGGTGAGGGAGAAACTTGTATCTTTCCCATGGCACAAACCAAAAATCGCCTATATTAAGTAAGGGAATTTTCCTTCTAGTTCCTTTACGTGATTTCGCCAGTTTTTTTAATTACTTTAGCAGCGTCACTGTCAACTGATATTGTTATATCTTTATGAAAAAACTTATTAATAACTGATTTTCAGTGACAATGTGCTGTAGATCACGGAGTGAAACTACTAAATATTCTTTCAATATTGACGATGAAAATAGGAGGTGCGACGTGTGCTTTCTATTGCGAAGTGCCGCGTGTTTTCCCCTTTGGGGATCGTTTTAAACCTGATGATTTTTTTTAAAAATAATAACCCTACCGCACGTTATTTTATATCTGGAGCTGGCTTATGCAATTTTTGAGAAACATCGCCATTAGAACGGCCATGTTATGGGTTTTAGGGGTTTTCTGTGTACTTTGGGGCGGTGTCTCCGTGTACACCATTTTCTCGTTTAAAGAGATGACCACAACCTCACAGACCAGTACCTTGCTGGTTCATAACATGAATCTGGTCAATCAGGGCAATGACCAATATTTTCGCATGGTGACACGTTTGGTGCGGGTGGTGGATTGGCGTCGTAACGGAGAAAACACCCTGGCGGATAAAGAGCAGGCATCCGCATTGACCGCGTTGAATAACCTGAAATCAGATCTGGCAACCTTTAGCAGCATCAATCACGCGGGGTTGGATGCAACACTGGCTGAAGCGGTGATCCGCGATTGGGGAAATCTTATCACTCAGGGCGTTGACCCGATGTTTCAAAAAGCGCAGGCCAATGAATTTGATGAATACCAGCGTTATGCCAAAGAAACGGTGCCAGCGCTCAGCCGTCAATTCGGTACCTCCGTTACCGCTTTTAACAAGGCGGGTTCCGAAAAATTTGCCGCAGCAGGCGTACGTTTTCAGAAAATTACCTCTGTTGGACAAAACATTTTGCTGACTGGCCTGATTGTCGGGTTGCTGCCGCTGTTTTTCACCGATCGCTATTTGGTGGCCTGTTTGGTGACGCCGCTCAACACGCTGCGTGACCATTTCAGCGTTATCGCGTTTGGGCAATTGGGTAAACCGATTCATGACTTTGGGCGTAACTGCGTGGGACGTTTGTTCCCTCTATTGAGGGAGATGCAAACCAGTCTGGCGACGACGGTGAGTACGATACGCTCCAGTACGGATGCTATCTACCTTGGGGCGTCCGAGATTGCCTCAGGTAATAACGATCTCTCTTTGCGTACCGAGCATCAGGCTTCCGTACTGGAAGAAACCGCGGCCAGCAGGGAGCAATTAATGGCAACCGTGAAACAGAATGCGGAGAATGCAAACCATGCGAGCCAATTGGCCTTGCAAGCATCCAATACGGCAAGAAAAGGGGCGAGATCGTTGATAACGTGGTGAAAACCATGGCAGAGATTTCGGGCAGCTCAAAACGCATCGCGGAGATTACCACGGTGATTAACGATATCGCTTTCCAGACCAACATCCTGGCGCTTAACGCGGCTGTTGAAACGGCTCGGGCTGGTGAACAAGGGCGCGGTTTTGCCGTCGTTGCCGGTGAGGTTCGCAGTTTGGCACAGCGCAGTGCACAGGCGGCAAAAGAGATCGAAGGGTTGATCGCCGAATCAGCGCACTGTGTGGGCACTGGCTCGCAGTTGGTTGAGGATGCTGGCGTTACCATGAGTGATATCGTTCGTGCGGTCACCAATGTGACAGATATCATGGGGGAAATCGCTTCCGCATCAGGTGAGCAAAGCAAAGGCATTGCGCAGGTCGGCCAGGCGGTAGCAGTAGCAGAAGCGGTAGCAGAAATGGACAGCGTCACTCAGCAGAATGCGGCATTAGTGGAGCAGGCCTCTGCGGCGGCGCTCTCGCTGGAGGAGCCGGCTGCGGTGCTTAACCGGACTGTCGCGGTGTTCCAACTGTCTGAATCAGTCGTGCCAGCCACTGCGCCTGCTGCGACGCCCGTGGCGGCGTTGACGCGCGCTGACAGCGGAACAAAAGCCAAAAAGGCTTTGCCGCCGGGAAACGATAACTGGGAACAATTTTAACCGAGCGGTTTGCGACTCGATACAATCACCACGGAGGGGATACAGGGCGTCATGGATGACGCCGGAAATACACCTGTCAGAATGAAAGGTCTTTGCCCGCCAGTTGCGCCAGCAACATGCGTTCAATCAGTTCACTACGGCTGATATTCTGTGTTTCAGCCAGGCTATTGAGTGCTTCTACGGCTTCTTCATTAATTTTCAACTCGATGCGACGCAAGCCTCGCACCTTGTCACGGCGCAATTGATTACGCTTGTTGATACGAAGTTGTTCATCACGCAAAAGCGGGTTGGTTTTGGGACGACCAGGCCGACGTTCATCCGCGAACAGATCCAACGTGGTACGGTCCGTTTGTTCTTTTGCCATAGTAGGTAGTGCTGCTGCAAGGAAGTCTGACCAAAATGCCCGCGCCGATTCAGCGTGGCATTTTGATGATGTGGTTACTGTGCATAAGGCTGATTCAGCCGTCCCTCTACTGCGGGCGCCATCATACCCCAGCGAGGCTGGCGGCGACAATGGTTAACTGCCGCTGCCATTCTCGGATTATGCAGGAGATTCTTCAAGAAAACGGTGAATGGCACGCAGCACAGCGTCGGGTTTTTCTGCATGAACCCAGTGGCCACTACCTGCAATAACATGCGCCTTCGCATTGGGAAACTGTTGCAATAGCGCATCGCGATAGCGGTCATCCAGATAGGGGGATAACGCGCCTCGGATAAACAGAATGGGTTTGTGCCAGGCGGGTACCGTTCCCAGCCCACAATGTGCTCATACTGCTCCCACAGAACGGGGACATTGAAGCGCCACTCTCCCTGCTGAAAAGATTTCAGTAGAAATTGCACCACGCCCTCTTCCTCAAGGTGGTGACGCATGATGGCGGCCGCTTCTGTGCGGGTAGTGACGCCCGCAGCCGTAACCGCACGCAGGGCGGCAAAAACGTCATCGTGGCGGCGCAACTGGTAATCCACGGGAGCGATATCAATGGCGACGATCTTTTCAATGCGATCGGGGATCTGTGTACTTAACGCCATCGCGGTTTTTCCGCCCATGGAGTGACCGATGATAATGGCTTTCTCAATATTCAACGCATCCAATAATTCTTTCACATCGCCCGCCATGGCCGGGTAGTTCATCTCCGGTGTGCGCGGCGATAATCCATGATTGCGTAAGTCGATCTGTATGACATCGTGCTGCTTTTGCAGATCGCGCGCCAAAATACCCAGATTACTAAACAGACTGTGAATCAATATGATAGGTGGCGAATGCGTTGGCTGCTGCGCATTTTGCAGGCGATAATTCAATTTCATGGTGAAGTTCATTCAGAGACACAGACGCTTAGGGTATCATGACTGCTGCCGATGATGTTGCCCTGTGGAAAATGAAGACTATGCTTTTTGCAGGTTGCAGGTTGCAGGTTGCAGGTAATGGGGCGAGGGAGCAGATGGGGGATCGTCTGACTTTCGATATTGTTTGTGTTATGCCGCTGTTCGGTGGTATTGATTCGCCTATATACTTCTTGCCGATTAATTAGAGTAAAAACAGTACTAGATAAAGATGAAAACTATTGAGGTCGACGAAGAGCTGTATCGTTATATTGCCAGCCACACGCAGCACATTGGTGAAAGCGCCTCGGATATTCTGCGGCGTATGTTGAATCTCCGGGTCGGGCAGGTTGCTGCTGCCTCTGAGGCCACATCGGCAAAAGCGCAGGCCCCTGCGACCGCACCGGCAAAACCGCGTGACGGTGTCAGGGCGGTATGTGAACTGTTGCTGTCCGATGAATATGCAGCCCAAAGTAAAGCGATCAACCGCTTTATGCTGGTGCTCTCCACGTTATATTGCCTCGAACCGAATGCCTTTTCAGCCGCAACCGAGCAACTTCATGGCCGTACGCGCGTCTATTTTGCGGGCGATGAACACACCTTGCTTCAGCATGGCGTCCATACCAAACCCAAACATATTCAGGGGACTCCCTACTGGGTCATTACCAATACCAATACGGATCGCAAACGCAGTATGGTCGAACAAATCATGCAATCGATGCAGTTCCCGACGGAACTTATCGAAAAAGTGTGCGGTACTATTTAACGAATAGCGTCAGGGAGAACGCCGATGGCTAATCACCCCAGAGCCGGACAACCCACCCGGCAAAGTGATCTGATTAATGTGGCGCAATTAACGTCACAGTATTATGTATTGCGTCCAGATACGGATAACGCCGCGCATGCGGTTAAGTTCGGGACGTCTGGCCACCGCGGTAGCGCGGCGCGCCACAGCTTTAACGAAGCACATATTCTGGCTATTGCTCAGGCGATTGCGGAAGAACGCAAAAAGCAAGGGATCACTGGCCCGTGTTTTGTTGGCAAAGACACTCACGCGCTTTCTGAACCGGCCTTTATTTCCGTGCTGGAAGTGCTGGCGGCGAATGGCGTTGAAGTGGTGGTGCAGCAAGACAACGGCTTTACGCCCACGCCGGCTATCTCCAATGCCATTCTGGTGCACAATCGCAAAGGAAACGCGCTCGCTGACGGGATTGTGATTACACCATCACACAATCCACCGGAAGACGGCGGGATTAAATATAACCCGCCTAATGGCGGCCCGGCCGATACCAACGTCACCAGCGTTATCGAAAAACGCGCCAATGTCCTGTTAGCCGATGGACTGAAAGAGGTTAAACGCCTAACGCTCGATAAGGCTTGGCAGAGCGGTCATGTCCATGAGCAAGATCTGGTGCAGCCTTATGTGGAAGGGTTGCGCGAGGTGGTGGATATTCCGGCCATTCAAAAGGCAGGATTGACGATGGGTGTTGATCCGTTAGGCGGCTCTGGCATTGCCTACTGGCAGCGCATTGCCGAGCACTATCAGTTAAATTTATGCCTGGTCAACGATGCGGTTGATCAGACCTTCCGTTTTATGACGTTGGATCATGACGGCGTTATTCGCATGGACTGCTCCTCTGAGTCGGCAATGGCGGGCCTGCTGGCGCTGCGTAACAAATTTGACCTGGCCTTTGCCAACGATCCCGATTATGACCGCCACGGCATTGTGACGCCGGCGGGCTTAATGAACCCGAATCATTATCTGGCTGTCGCTATCGACTACCTGTTCCGCCACCGTCCGCAGTGGGGACAATCTGTTGCCGTCGGCAAGACGCTGGTTTCCAGTGCCATGATTGACCGTGTGGTGGCCGATCTCGGACGCAAACTGGTGGAAGTGCCGGTCGGGTTCAAATGGTTTGTTGACGGTTTGTTTGATGGCAGTTTCGGTTTCGGCGGCGAAGAGAGTGCGGGGGCTTCTTTCCTGCGCTTTGACGGTACGCCATGGTCAACGGACAAAGATGGCATCATCATGTGCCTGCTGGCGGCTGAGATCACTGCCGTTACGGGTAAAAACCCGCAGCAACACTATGATGCGCTGGCCGCCCGCTTTGGTGCACCTAGCTACAACCGTATTCAAGCCTCTGCAACGCATGCGCAAAAAGCTGCGCTGTCTCGATTATCACCCGAACAGGTTTCAGCCAGTACGTTGGCCGGCGATCCCATTACTGTTCGTCTGACAGCGGCACCGGGTAATGGTGCTTCCATCGGCGGATTGAAAGTGATGACGGATAACGGCTGGTTTGCGGCGCGTCCATCAGGCACGGAAGAAGCCTATAAGATTTACTGCGAAAGTTTCCTGGGCGCAGAGCATCGTGCGCGCATTGAGAAAGAAGCGGTAGATATTGTCAGCGCTGTGCTGGCGAATGCTAAATAAATTTTTCTTTACCGCGCCTTTCAATGAGACTCGGTGAAGAAGATAAACGAAGGACGCCATGTGCGTCCTTCGTCTTTTTAGCTCCTGCCCTTTTTGATGAACGCAATGGCCAATAGCGATAGGCTGCTTGCGTTTTGCGCTGCTATTTATTTCTTTTGGGCGTTCCTTTTTTCTGTTTGAAATAGCAGGAAAGGTTCTCCGCAGCGATGCTGTGTAACCATTCATGGAGGTCTGCGTGGTTTTTCAGCATCAATTTTTGCATTGCGTGATTGCGATACGCACTGATTGCCTTGATGGAAATTCCCGATTGTTTACTGATTTTACTGTTGTCTAATCCCTGCTTGTAGCCCCACAAAACTTCACGTTCGCGCGGACTAAGACACTGCACAATATTATATCGCCGCACATGGGGTGAAATAGTTTGTGACGAAGGACTGGCAAGAAAGGTATTCAACAGTGTAGTCAGCGTTTCAGGAGGATCGCTGATTGCCAACTGCCCGTCTTCATAACCACAGCAGAGTGTGTTTCTCTGCTTTACTAGCAAAAAAAGTAGGGGCTTTTGCCGTTTGCGGCGAAATTGGCGCCACCAACGTGGAGCGTGCTGGGTAGCTGTAGTGAAAATGATATCCGCTTGTTCAATTTGTTCTGCACTATGTCGAATACTGACTCCCAGTTTTTGGGTATGAAACCATTGATGGATGAGGTGTCCAAGGCCGACAGTAAAATAGCGATCAAAATGAAGGAGCACAACAGTTCTTTCCATCGTCTAGTACCTATTTAACAGGTTGTTCCCGAAAAAATATCTGCATGGGTAAATACGCCTGGATCCCATGTAGGGTAAATACATTCATTGACTGTTTATTAATGAATGATTGATGTAAAAAATGTGTTTTAATTTGATTTTATTATCTTGTTTTATGAAGGTTTATGTTTTTGGATTAATCTTCCTCTTGGTTGCTTGTGTCATGTTTTAATATTTAATAGCATGCTTTTCTGTAATGTCCATTTTTTTTGTTTAGTCGTTGTGTAACTGTTATCTTTGAAATGACACTCATTGTAATCGTGCGATATCTGTAGCAAAGTATATGAATAGTAATCATTTTATTAAAAATAAAGCGAATATCTTAATTTAAATTATCCTCTGATTCATAATGTTTGTTTTAATTAATTACTCTGGACATGAGGGACGAAAAGCTGCTCATTAAGATTTTTCTATGGTTAAGCGTTTGCATACTTGATTGATACTCGATGTTGGTTCAGTATCGTTGCTAATGATAGGGGTATTTTTTTATTTGTTTGCCTTTCGTTTACTATTTGTTAGATATTATCATCACGTATACTTGCAATCGTTAACTGTGAAAGCGAAGCTCTCATCATCGAGACAGCTTTTATTTGTGCATATTCAATGTGCTGTGCTTTTGCGTGGTGCTGTATTTTGGTTACAGCGAGTGCTTTCTTAATAAACCCAATCGTGGTCAAGCCAATGTAGCAACAGCTTGGCATAAACAGGATTCACCTGCTATAACTCAGATTGTTATTTTAATTCTTATCTCATGGGATAGCGATATTATGGAAGGAAAAAATGTTTTTTTTCAATATAAATCATGTGCGGTTCATTCATTAAAGAAAATCAAATATAAGAGGGCGAGAGGGGCCGTTTATTTAATGATGACGCACATTTATAAAGAAGAGAAGATAAATTGCTTGAGGGATAAATATGATATTTATTTTTATTTCAGCGGCAGAGACAAGCAACGCTCCGAATTCAGATTTTATTCAATATGTCGTTTACATGAAAAAAGAAAAACCTTGAGCTGCCATGTAATGAGATTTTCATAATCTTTGGCGTGTTGCTAACGGCCTGCTGTATACCTCTTTTATCTGCCCTCGGCATAGGCCGAGGGGTATACTTAGCCCAGCGCCACCAGCAGCGCACCAACAGAAATCAGTGCAACACCAATACCCCCTAATAGCGATATCTTTTCCCCAAGGAGAAGGGCAGCCAAAATAACGGCAAAAACAACGCTGAGTTTATCAATGGGCGCCACCTGAGCAACGTTGCCCGTTTTCAATGCCAAAAAATAAAACAGCCAGGAAAGTGCTCCTGCAATACCACTTAGCAGAATAAATGCCAATGCTTTTTTATTGGCAAGCACTTCACCGATCATTGTCGTTTTCCCTTGAGCCACCACGACGCCAACTAAAAATAGCGCCATCACGACCGCGCGAACAGCGGTAGCCGTATTGGCGTCAAGATTTTGCAATCCCACTTTGCCAAACAATGCCACCGCGGCGGCACACAGGGCGGAGAGTAATGCATAAAGTAACCAGCTACTCATGATGAGCCTTGGCATCAAAATATCAGGATAAAAATCAACAGAATGAGAGGGGATGTTACGCCTGCTCGGGGGGGATCACGCTCCAGCTTTTGTCGCAGGTGTCCCATGTAGATGCGCAAGTAGTGGGTACTTTCCACCGCGTTGGGACCCCATACCTGTACCAGCAGTTGGCGCTGAGTCAGCACTTTACCTGCATTCGCCAGCAGGAGCGCTAGCAGCTTGAATTCGGTAGGCGTCAGGTGCAGCGCTTCGCCATCGCGGCTGACCTGGCGCTGGCTGAGATCGACGCTCACGGTGCCGAAGGTCACAAGCGGACTTTCCGTCGGATTGGCCCCGTGGCGGCGTTGCGCTACGCGCACGCGGGCCAGTAATTCTCCAATACTAAAGGCTTGCCAAGATAATCGTCAGCGCCAGCATCCAGCGCATCGATTTTATCCTGCTCATCAACGCGCGCGGACAACACAATAATCGGCACGCCGCTCCATTGGCGAACATCGCGAATGTAATCGGTGCCATCACCATCTGGCAACCCGAGATCGACAATCACCAGGTCTGGTTTGCGCGTAGCGGTTTCCAACAGACCGCGTTGCAATGTCTGTGCATCAAAAACACGCAGCCCTTCGTTTTCCAGAGCGCTGCGGACAAAACGCCGGATTTCTTTTTCATCTTCTACGATTAAAACGCTGGCGGATAACAGAGCATGCACTCCTTTCTGACTCGTTGTTAGTGGCTTTCGGGTTACTGGCGTTGCCTGTGATGCTGTTTCGTGAAGATCGCGCCCGCTTTTACAGCTACTTACACCGCGTTTGGTTGAAAACCAGCGATCAGCCGGTCTGGATGGCGCAATCCGAAGCGGCAGCAGGTGATTTTTTCTAACTTGCTTTGCAACTCGGTAAACCTCGTCTTTGTGCTACTGACCTTATCGTTCCGTTGGCCAGTAGCCTTATTTTTTTGATCCCGTTATTTTCCTTCTTGACACGCCTCTGCCTTTTTGTTTTCGCTCGATCTTCGCCGATGTGCTCTGTAACCGCTTGAAATCCGCTATGCTGAGGGGATGTTGACAAACGGGAGAGCTTTTATGATGTCAGCTCCTATTCCTGTTGGAATAAGTACATGTTTACTCGGTGCGCCAGTGCGTTTTGACGGCGGGCATAAGCGCCTTGATTTTGCCGTTGATCAATTAGCGCCTTATTTTCATTTTCAGACGGTATGCCCTGAAATGGCGATTGGGCTGCCCGTGCCGCGCCCTGCATTGCGCCTGGTCAATGATGAAAAGAACGGACTTCGGCTTTGTGCCAGCAACGGTTCAGGGTTAGATGTTATGGATGACATGCACGCCTTTACTGAACAAAAAATGGCATCATTACGGGACCTATGCGGTTTTATCCTGTGTGCCAAATCCCCCAGTTGCGGGATGGAACGGGTAAAGGTGTATGACAGCCATGGGAAAAATGCGCGAAAAAGCGGAGAAGGGCTGTTTGCGCAGGCGCTGAAACGGCATATGCCATGGCTGCCGTTAGAAGAAAATGGTCGCCTGAGCGATCCCGTGCTGCGAGAAAACTTTATCTCTCGGGTCTATGCCTTGCACGAATTGCAGCAAATTTGGCAGCAAGGGCTCACGCATGGCGCTCTGATGGCGTTCCATAGTCGCTATAAATTGCTGTTACTGGCGCACTCGCAGCCCGAATACCGAGAGTTGAGCCCCTTTGTGGCGGGAATGGCGCAATAGCCGACGCTGGAAACCTTTGCCACGGAATATCGATTGCGTTTTATGCGCTTGTTATCTCATCCTGCGTCGCGACGTAATCACACGAATGTACTGATGCATGTTCAGGGCTATTTTCGTCCTCATCTGACCTCGCAGCAGCGACAGGAGTGGCCGGATTAATCGATCGTTATCGACAAGGCGTACAACCGCTGCTGGCACCGATGACCATGCTGCGCCACTACATGACTGAATACCCAGATGATTACCTTGCGCAGCAACGCTACTTTGACCCCTATCCTGAAGCCTTGCTCCTGCGCTACGGCCATTAATTCCTGTAAGGATCAATTATGACCACGCATCTGGTCTGGTTTCGCCATGATTTACGTATCACCGATCACTCCGCGCTGCATGCAGCCTGTCAAAACGCTGATGCCAAGGTAATTGCGCTCTATATTGCTACACCTGCCCAGTGGCAGGCGCATGGCATGGCCCCGAGACAGGCGACGTTTCTGCTGCAGAATCTCCAGGCACTGCAACAGGCATTGGCAGATAAAGGAATCCCCTTGTTTTATCAACAATGTGACGACTTTCATCAGGCGGTTGAGGCCGTTGATGTCTTTTGCAAAAAACAGCATGTTTCCCACCTGTTCTATCATTATTAGTACGAGATCAATGAACGCGAACGGGATCGCGCGTTGGAAGCCAAACTGCACGGGCAGGTGGTGTGTCAGGGGTTCGATGACAGCGTGCTGTTAGCGCCGGGCAGCCTGGTGACGGGAAAACAGGAGATGTACAAAGTATTTACGCCGTTTCGCAAAGCCTTTATTCAGCGCTTGATGGAGACGGACGTTACCTGTTTTCCCGCGCCGAAAAAGCGCACTAACGCAGATTTAGGGAAATGGGATGCCTTGCCCCCCTTCGATTACCCCCAGCAAAAGGTGGATGAGACGTTGTTTCCGGCTGGGGAGCAAGCGGCGTTGGCAAGATTACGCCAGTTTTGCCAATCGAGCGTGGCTGATTATGACCAACAACGCGATTTTCCTGCACAGCAAGGTACCAGTCAGCTTTCACCTTATCTGGCGTTGGGTGTGATTTCCCCTCGCCAGTGTCTGAATCGCTTGCGTACTGAGCATCCCAATCTGTTGGAGCGATCCGATGGCGGCGCATTCACCTGGCTGAATGAGCTGGTTTGGCGCGAGTTTTATCGCCACTTGCTGGTGGCATGGCCGCGTTTATGTAAGCACCGCCCGTTTGTCACGTGGACGCAGCAGGTAAAATGGCGGCAAGACGACAAAGCGCTAACGGCATGGCAGGAGGGGAAGACCGGGTTTCCCATTGTGGATGCGGTGATGCGTCAACTGAATAGCACCGGATGGATGCATAATCGACTACGCATGATCTGCGCCAGCTTTCTGGTAAAAGATTTGCTTATCGACTGGCGGGCAGGGGAGCGCTATTTTATTTCTCAACTGTTGGACGGCGATTTGGCCGCAAATAATGGCAGATGGCAATGGGCAGCCTCAACTGGCACGGACGCAGCGCCCTATTTCCGTATTTTTAATCCCACCACGCAGGGTGAACGCTTCGATCCACAAGGGACGTTTATCCGCCATTGGGTGCCCGAACTGGCGGACGTGCCAGAGAGTGATATTCATCAACAGCATCGTTGGGCAAAGCGGGAAGGGCGTTCGTTGAATTATCCGGCGCCCATTGTTGATCATAAACAGGCCAGGCAGATGACGCTGGAAGCCTTTGAGGCTGCGAAAGCGTCGCAGGAAAAAGGCCAGAATAAGGCATATTAAGGAGCGTTATGCGCAATAGCGAATTGGAAACATTGATCAACCAGCAACTGAATGTGGCTTTGTTTCAGGATTATGCGCCTAACGGGTTGCAGGTCGAAGGGCGTGAAAACGTGCAGCGGATTATCACTGGTGTTACCGCTTCACTGGCATTGCTGGATGTGGCAGTAGCTCAGCAGGCCGATGCGGTTTTGGTACATCATGGCTATTTTTGGAAAAACGAATCGCCGGTGATTTGTGGCATGAAACGGCGTCGCCTTAAGACGTTGTTGGCAAACGATATCAACCTGTATGGCTATCACTTGCCGCTGGATGCGCACCCGGAGTTAGGTAATAACGCCCGGCTGGCGGCGTTGTTAGACATCACCGTGCTGGGTGAGATTGAGCAACTGCTGCCTTATGGCGAACTGTCTCAGCCTGTGAGTGGTGAGACGTTACGTGAGCGCTTGGAGACGCTATTGGGGCGTCCGGTGCTGCATTGTGGGGATAATGCACCGTCGCGGATAACACGTTTGGCGTGGTGCTCTGGCGGTGGTCAGGGGTTTATTGAGCAGGCCGCACGTTTTGGTGTGGATGCCTTTATCACCGGTGAGGTATCGGAACAGACTATCCATATCGCCCGCGAGATGGGGCTGCATTTCTATGCGGCGGGACACCATGCGACAGAGCGTGGTGGCATTAAGGCGCTGGGGGAGTGGCTGGCGCAGCAGCACGGGCTTGATGTGACCTTTATCGATATTCCCAATCCGGCATGATGACAATCAACTCACTGTTTTTTTAAAAATAATATAAATTTTTTAATCAGAATAATTGGCATCTTTATTGCTTAACACTGTTATAGCCAGACGTTGTGAAGCCGAACTGCGTAGCAAGGTGGCATGACGCAACGATGCCGTATCGCGATGGGGAGAAGAGGGTGCAACGAGCACGGTGCTACTTATTGGGCGAGCGGGCTGTGGTGCTGGAGTTGGAACCACCGCTGTCACTGCAAAGTCAACAACGCATCTGGGGACTTGCCGAACCTCTTCATCAGCATGAAGAGGTTGAAGCGGTGATCCCCGGGATGAATAACCTGACTGTGGTGTTGACGCATCCGCAGCAGGCGGCACGCGATACCATTGAACGTTTGCAGCGCTGGTGGGAAGAGAGTGAGTCGGTAACGATTGAGGCGAGAGAGATCACGATTCCGGTGGTATATGGCGGCGATGCTGGCCCCGATCTGGTGCGAGTGGCTGAACATTGCCAGCTTTCCCCACGTCAGGTGGTAGAGGCGCATGCGGCGGCGCACTATGTGGTGTACTTTCTGGGTTTTCAGCCGGGATTCCCTTATCTGGCGGGATTACCGGAGCCACTTTATACTCCACGGCGTGCAGAGCCGCGCCTGAGTGTGCCCGCCGGATCTGTCGGTATTGGTGGTCGACAAACCGGTATTTACCCACTGGCAACGCCAGGCGGCTGGCAGTTGATTGGTTGCACCTCGGCTGTGCTGTTCGATCCGCGTCAGGTGCCCCCCACGTTGTTGCGCCCCGGTGACAATGTGCAGTTTGTGCCGCAGCCGGAGGGCATATGCTAAAGATAATTCATGCCGGACTGCATACCTCGGTGCAGGATACCGGGCGTCATCATCTTCGCCATCTGGGAATCAGTCAGTCTGGTGCTCTGGATACGCCAGCGTTAAACATTGTCAATTTGTTAGTGGGCAATGCGATGTCTGAAGCCGGGTTGGAAATTACGCTTGGGAAATTCACGGCAACCTTTACCTCAGCCTGCTGGATAGCACTGACGGGCGCGGACAGTCACGGAGAGCTCGATGGTAAACCGGTCTGGACAGGCTGGCGCTTTCCCGTCAAGGCGTGGCAAACGCTCACGCTACGTATGCCGCGTCGAGGTATGCGCAGCTATCTGGCCATTTCTGGCGTTGCCAGAAGTTCTCGGATCGCTCAGTACCGATTTGAAAGCGGGGTTTGGTGGGTATCTCGGCCGCCCGCTACAGGATGGCGATACCCTTCCATTGAGAAAAGCGGCCTATCGCAAACCGCGCAAGCTTGTTGGTATCAAGCAGTTGCTGTTCAGTAATCGGGTTCGGGTGCTCCCCGGGCCGGAATATCATGAATTCAGTGAAGAGGCGCGCGACATTTTCTGGCGTACCGGGTGGCAACTGAGTCCGCAGAGTAACCGTATGGGATATCGGCTACAGGGGCCTGCGTTGATGCGTATTACGCCGCGAGAGCTTTTTTCTCACGGCTTGCTGCCGGGGGTGATTCAGGTGCCGCACGGTGGTCAACCCATCCTGCTACTGGCCGATGCGCAGACCACCGGCGGCTACCCGCGCATTGCTTGTGTCATCGAAGCTGATTTGTTCCACCTGGCGCAGATTCGGCTGGGTGAGCCGATACATTTCATTCCCTGCACGCTGGATGACGCCTTGCGCGCGTCAGAGGCGCAAAGGCGTTATCTGGAACAACTGGCGTGGAGGCTCAATGATTATTGATTTAAACGCGGATCTGGGCGAAGGCGGCAGCAATGATGAAGCGTTATTGCAGTTAGTTACTTCTGCCAATATTGCTTGTGGGTTCCACGCGGGCGATGCGCAAACCATGCGCCAGTCGGTGCGTTGGGGAATGCGTTACGGCGTGGCGCTTGGTGCGCATCCCAGCTTTCTAGACCGGGAAAATTTTGGCCGTAAAGCGATGTCGGTATCAGCGGACACGGTATTCGCTCAGGTGGTTTACCAACTTGGCGCGCTGAGCGCCATTGTGGCGGTTGAAGGCGGCAGGCTGACGCATGTCAAACCCCATGGCATGCTCTATAACCAGGCTGCGCGCGATCCTATGTTGGCCGATGCCATTGCCCGTGCGGTGAAATCGGTGAATCCGGCGTTACGGCTGGTCGGGTTAGCCGGTAGTGAACTGATTCACGCCGGGCAACTCCTAGGACTGGCGACGCGGCAAGAGGTGTTTGCCGATCGCGGTTACTTGCCGGACGGGACGCTGGTGCCGCGCGACCAGCCTGCCGCATTAATCAAAAGCGATGAGCTGGCGTTGGCGCAGACGCTGGAGATGATTAAACGTCGCCGGGTGCGCGCCAGTGATGGCACCTGGGTGAATGTGGAGGCAGATACGGTTTGCCTCCATGGTGACGGTGAGCACGCGCTGCTGTTTGCACGCAAGCTGCGTCAATGTTTCAATGAGCACCAGATTCAGGTTCGCGCGGCGTGATGCCGATCAGGCAAAATGAGTAAATGCATAACATGAAAACCGTATTGGTGACGGCATTTGAGCCGTTTGACGGAGAAGCCATTAACCCCGCCTGGGAAGCGGTAAAAGTATTACACGGTCGCGAAGTTGCCGGGGCGCGAGTGGTTACCTGCCAGTTAGCCTGCGTGTTCGACCTTGCTTTGCAACAGCTCAATGTCGCGCTGGCACAGTATCAGCCAGACTGTACGATCGCCGTTGGGCAAGCTGGGGCGCGCGCCGAGATCACCATCGAGCGCGTTGCTATCAACATCAACGATGCACGTATCCCTGATAATCATGGCAGGCAACCCATTGACACGCCGGTGGTTCCAGACGGGCCTGCGGCCTATTTTGCCACTTTGCCGATCAAGTCGATGGTCAATGCGTTACGCGAACAAGGCATTCCTGCATCGGTCTCCCACACCGCAGGTACCTTTGTCTGCAACCATGTGATGTATGGCCTGTTGCACGCGCTGGCACAATGTTCCGGCTCCGCCAAAGGTGGGTTTGTGCATATTCCCTATGCGCCGCAACAAGCAGCCCGCCATCCCGGTGGGCCATCGATGCCAATCACCATGGTGAGTCAGGCGCTGATTATCATGATTGCCCAGGCGGTGACTCAGCAGTAGGATGCCATTATTTCTGGCGGAACTACGCATTAACGTCTGGGGCGAATGACCGGGCGAGAAAGGAGATAGCGATGCCTGAAGGGCCAGAGATCCGTCGCGCTGCCGATGCATTAGCCGCGGCGGTGTTGGATGAACCGTTAACGCGGGTGTGGTTTGCGTTCCCCGCATTAAAACCTTACGAAACTGAACTCACCGGGCAGGTGATTGAAAAGCTGGAAACACGCGGCAAAGCGCTGCTGACCTACTTTTCCAATGGCCATATCCTCTATTCGCATAACCAGCTTTATGGCGTATGGCGGGTAGTGGATGCGGGTGTGACGCCCGAAACCAAGCGGGATTTGCGCGTTCGTCTGGAGACGCAGCAGCGCGCCATTCTGCTCTATAGCGCCTCGGACATTGCCATGCTCACCGCTGACGCGCTTGCCACACACCCTTTCTTGCAGCGCATTGGCCCCGATGTGCTCGATATGTGCGTTACGCCACAGCAGGTGCAAGCCAGATTGTTAAGCGAGCGATTTCGCCGCCGCCTGAGTGGGTTATTGCTCGATCAGGCTTTTCTTGCCGGTCTCGGCAACTATTTGCGCGCGGAGATCTTGTGGCAAGCAGCACTGTCGCCACAACACAGTGCCGCCACGTTGGATGAAACACAACGGACCGTACTCAGTGACGCGCTGTTGGCAGTTCCGCGCCTTTCCTACCACACGCGAGGCGCGGTGGATGAGAATCATCATCACGGTGCGTTGTTTCGTTTCAAGGTTTTTGACCGTGAGGGGGAACCTTGTGAGCGATGCGGTCATCCTATTGAGCGAACTATGCTCTCTTCGCGTCCGTTCTTCTGGTGCCCCTATTGCCAGCGCTGAGGAAGAAAAAAGCCGGGAAAATCCCGGCTTAGGTGTGTTGTTGCATCTCTTGTCACGCTTAACGTTCGGTGAGCGAAGAGGTGAAGTCGCGTTTGTCGTAGCCGGTATACAGCTGGCGCGGGCGTGCAATCTTCAAGCCGTCGTCGTGCATTTCGTTCCAGTGGGCAATCCAGCCGACGGTACGCGCTATCGCGAAGATCACGGTAAACATCGAGGACGGAATGCCCATTGCTTTCAGAATGATGCCTGAGTAGAAATCCACGTTCGGGTAGAGTTTCTTCTCGATAAAGTAGGGATCGTTCAGCGCAATGTGTTCCAGCTCCATGGCCACTTCCAGCAGGTCATCCTTCATGCCCAGCTCTTTAAGCACTTCATGGCAGGTTTCACGCATCACGGTGGCACGCGGGTCGTAGTTTTTATACACCCGATGGCCGAAGCCCATCAGGCGGAAGGAGTCGTTCTTGTCCTTGGCACGTCTGACGAATTCAGGAATATGTTCGACCGAGTTGATCTCTTCCAGCATACGCAGACACGCTTCGTTGGCGCCGCCGTGCGCCGGCCCCCACAGAGAAGCGATGCCCGCAGCGATACAGGCAAACGGGTTCGCGCCGGAAGAACCTGCGGTCCGCACCGTCGAGGTAGAAGCATTCTGTTCATGGTCAGCGTGCAGGATCAGAATGCGATCCATCGCGCGCTCCAGCACCGGATTCACCACATACTCTTCGCACGGCGTAGCAAACATCATATGCAGGAAATTACCGGCATACGACAGGTCGTTGCGCGGGTAAACAAACGGCTGGCCGAGAGAATATTTGTAACACATGGCGGCCACGGTCGGCATTTTGGACAGCAGGCGATACGCGGCGATTTCGCGGTGGCGCTCAATGCTGATATCCAGTGAATCGTGGTAGAACGCAGCCAGCGCACCCGTTACGCCGCACAGAACCGCCATTGGGTGAGAGTCGCGACGGAAACCGTGGAACAGACGCGTAATCTGTTCGTGGATCATGGTGTGACGCGTTACCGTGGTTTTGAAGGTGTCATACTGCTCGGGCGTTGGCGCTTCGCCGAACAGCAGGATGTAGCAGACTTCCAGATAAGTGGATTTCTCCGCCAGTTGGTCGATAGGGAAGCCGCGATGCAACAGCACCCCTTCGTCACCGTCAATATAGGTGATTTTGGATTCGCAAGACGCCGTGGAGGTAAATCCCGGATCGAACGTAAAAAAACCTTTGGAACCGAGGCTACGGATATCGATTTCGTCTTGCCCAAGTGTGCCGGACAATACATCAAGCTCAATGGGCTCTTTACCATTTAGGGTAAGTGTCGCTTTCTTATCAGCCATTTACAGTCTCCTTAGCGCTTTAATTTTAAAAATTTATCACCGAAGAAATACCGTTATGCCTGTACACCGAACGGAGAAACTCGGCCAAAACGCCGAGGTCTCGGCATTTGCGCCAATCAGGGTACAGCATCGGGCAGTGGCCGGGCTCACCACCCCATCAAAGGAAAACCGCGTTCTTCTGGTTAGTAACGATTCTCTAAATTCTAGTCTACTCTAGTCATTAACATGACTTTATACGTGGAATTCAACTTTCCACTGTTACACAAGTTATGTCACTTGGGAAAGCCTATCTTGAATTCTTTAACGGGCGACTTTCAGATTACAGCCTTATTTGTAATTTAATTGTTTAATATATGTAAAATTATATGGTTAATTTTATATAAAATGTGAAATAAGTGATCTAACTCACTGTTTAGCCGAAATGTCACTAAACAATTTGTGGGCTAATTGTAATAAGATTGTGAAGTACTTATACTCGCGTCAGGTCTCCGGAACCCCCTGAAGTAGGAGCACCCAGCGTGAATAAGTCATGTGCCGTTTAACATGGGATGTTGACGTTAAGGCCAACGTATCACCCGGAAGCATGTGGCTGCATTCTTCGCGCTGTCTGACCTAGTTACAGGTCCGGAGGAACGAAAAATAATAAAGGTGTGTGGGAAAATACGTGAAAAAACAAATATATGTCAATCTGGATCTGCAAACGATCCAGTTTCCCGTAACTGCGATAGCCTCAATTCTTCACCGTGTCTCTGGCGTAATCACCTTTGTGGCTGTCGGCATTTTGCTGTGGCTGCTCGGGCACTCTCTCGCATCCGAAGAAGGGTTCCTCTACGTCGCGGCCATTCTGGATAGCGTGATTGTTAAATTTATTCTGTGGGGCATCCTCACCGCGCTGGCCTACCACATTGTTGGCGGATTACGCCATCTGATGATGGACTTTGGCTTTCTGGAAGAAGATCTCGCGTCGGGAAATCGTTCCGCAACTTTCTCTTTTATCATTACTGTCGTGCTTTCACTACTGGCTGGAGTCCTCGTATGGTAAGCAATGCTTCTGCATTAGGACGTAATGGCGTTCACGATTGGCTGCTCATTCGCGCTTCTGCCATTGTTATCGTGCTCTACGTTATTTATATCGTGGGTTTTGTCGCGACGGCGGGGGATATCACCTATCCCGTCTGGCGCGGTTTCTTCGCGATGCCCCTCACCAAAGTGTTCACGCTGCTGACGCTGTTCGCCATCCTGGTTCACGCCTGGATAGGGATGTGGCAGGTATTGACTGACTACATCAAACCGCTGGCGTTGCGTCTGATACTGCAACTCGCCATCGTGGTTGCGTTGCTGGTGTACGTTATTTATGGAACCGTTGTGGTGTGGGGTGCGTGATGAATTTACCAATTAGGCAATTTGATGCCGTTGTTATCGGCGCAGGTGGCGCAGGTATGCGCGCTGCGTTACAAATCTCTCAAATGGGACTTTCCTGTGCTCTGCTGTCCAAGGTCTTTCCGACGCGCTCGCATACCGTGTCTGCGCAGGGCGGTATTACCGTCGCGCTGGGCAACACCCATGAAGATAACTGGGAATGGCACATGTATGACACCGTAAAAGGGTCGGACTACATTGGCGATCAGGATGCCATTGAATACATGTGCAAAACCGGCCCGGAAGCCATTCTGGAACTGGAGCACATGGGGTTGCCTTTCTCCCGTCTCGACGATGGCCGCATTTATCAGCGTCCGTTCGGCGGACAATCGAAGAATTTTGGCGGTGAGCAGGCGGCACGTACAGCGGCGGCGGCAGACCGCACCGGACACGCCTTACTGCATACGCTCTATCAACAAAACCTGAAAAATCACACCACCATCTTCTCCGAGTGGTATGCGCTGGATCTGGTGAAAAATCAGGACGGTGCCGTATTAGGCTGTACGGCTATCTGCATCGAAACGGGCGAAGTGGTTTATTTCAAAGCGCGCGCGACGGTACTGGCTACCGGCGGTGCAGGCCGCATTTACCAATCCACCACCAATGCCCACATCAACACCGGTGACGGCGTCGGTATGGCGCTGCGTGCAGGTGTGCCGGTGCAGGATATGGAAATGTGGCAGTTTCACCCGACAGGCATTGCCGGGGCGGGTGTGTTGGTTACTGAAGGCTGCCGTGGTGAAGGGGGCTATCTGCTCAACAAGCACGGTGAGCGCTTTATGGAGCGCTATGCGCCTAACGCCAAAGATCTGGCCGGCCGTGATGTTGTTGCGCGTTCCATCATGATTGAAATCCGTGAAGGTCGCGGCTGCGACGGCCCGTGGGGCCCACACGCCAAGCTCAAACTGGATCACTTGGGTAAAGAGGTGCTGGAATCGCGCCTGCCGGGCATCCTGGAGCTGTCTCGTACCTTTGCTCACGTCGATCCAGTGAAAGAACCGATTCCGGTCATTCCCACCTGCCATTATATGATGGGAGGCATTCCTACCAAGGTGAGTGGTCAGGCGCTGACGGTCAATGAAAAAGGGGAAGATGTGGTGGTGCCGGGGCTGTTTGCCGTCGGCGAGATCGCCTGTGTCTCCGTGCACGGTGCTAACCGCCTTGGCGGCAACTCGCTGCTCGATCTGGTGGTGTTTGGCCGCTCTGCCGGCATGCATCTGCAAGAATCCCTGGAAGAGCAGGGGGCACTGCGCGATGCCAGCGACAGCGATGTTGAAACGGCGTTGGCGCGTCTGAATCGCTGGAACAACAATCGCACTGGTGAAGATCCGGTGGAAATCCGTAAGGCATTGCAATCCTGCATGCAGAACAACTTCTCGGTGTTCCGTGAAGGGGATGCGATGGCCAAGGGCTTGGAAGAGCTGAAGGTGATTCGCGAGCGTCTGAAAAATGCGCGTCTTGATGACACCTCAACGGAGTTCAATACCCAGCGCATTGAGTGTCTCGAACTGGATAACCTGATGGAAACCGCCTATGCAACGGCCGTCTCCGCCAATTACCGCACCGAAAGTCGCGGGGCGCACAGCCGCTTCGACTACCCGGATCGCGATGATGAAAACTGGTTGTGTCATTCGCTTTATTTGCCGCAAAACGAGCGCATGACGCGCCGCGAGGTGAACATGCAGCCTAAATTACGTCCGGTGTTTCCGCCGAAAATACGTACTTATTAATGTCGCGGAGATGGCACGATGAAACTTGAATTTTCAATTTATCGCTACAACCCGGATGTCGATGACGCGCCGCACATGCAGGATTACACCCTGGAAGCGGAAGAAGGGCGCGATATGATGCTGCTTGACGCGCTGATCCAACTGAAAGAGCAAGATCCTACGCTGGCGTTTCGCCGCTCTTGCCGTGAAGGGGTCTGTGGCTCCGATGGTCTTAACATGAACGGCAAAAACGGGCTGGCTTGCATCACACCAGTCTCGGCGCTGCAACGCGCTAAAGGTAAAATTGTCATTCGTCCGCTGCCGGGATTACCGGTTATTCGTGATTTGGTGGTGGACATGGGGCAGTTCTATACTCAATATGAGAAAATAAAACCTTACTTGTTGAATAATGGGCAGAATCCACCGGCGCGCGAACATTTGCAGTCGCCGGACCAGCGTGCCAAGCTGGATGGATTGTATGAGTGCATTATGTGCGCCTGCTGTTCCACGTCTTGTCCGTCGTTCTGGTGGAACCCGGATAAATTCGTGGGCCCGGCAGGACTGCTGGCGGCTTACCGTTTCCTGATCGACAGCCGTGATACGGAAACCAAGCCGCGTCTGGATTCGTTGGACGATGCATTCAGTGTATTCCGATGCCACAGCATCATGAACTGCGTCAATGTCTGCCCGAAAGGGCTCAACCCGACGCGGGCGATTGGGCATATCAAATCGATGCTATTGCAACGTGGGGCGTAATCAGTTGCGCTGGGCATAGCAAGGCAAGCACCGCGAAACAGAGCAAGCGACGCCGCGCAGAGGTAAAACTGCCGTATTGTGTAGTGGTAAGACGTAACATGATTATCCCCCGGCTGGCTGCGGGGGATGATTAGGAAACCTTTAAAAACGGGCTTGTGCGCCAAACCGGTTTTTAAAGGTTCCTTAAAGGGTAAGGATACCCTGGCCCTGTGTACCAGGCAGGGAAATGAACCGTTTACGGTGCCCCGTTTTTTACGGCACAGGACATGTTAACCACGGCGAAAACTGAAGCTTATTAGCTTAAGGGATCACAATGCAGAACGGCGCAATGAAGGCCTGGCTGGATTCCTCCTATCTGGCGGGCGCGAACCAGTCCTACATAGAACAGCTCTATGAAGATTTTTTAACCGATCCGGATTCTATCGATCTTAGCTGGCGGTCTATCTTCCAGCAGTTGCCTACGGCGGGGGTCAAACCCGATCAACTGCACTCCAAAACGCGCGACTATTTCCGCCGTCTGGCGAAAGATGCCTCGCGCTTTAGCTCCTCTGTGACCGATCCTGACATTGACGCCAAGCAGGTCAAAGTATTGCAGTTGATTAACGCGTTTCGTTTCCGTGGACATCAGCAAGCCAAGCTGGACCCGATCGATTTACGCCCGCAGATTCCTGTCGCTGAGCTGGATCTGGCCTACCATAACCTGACGGCAGATGACCTTCAAGACGCCTTTAACGTGGGCTCTTTTGCCATCGGCAAAGAGACCATGAAGCTCGGTGAGTTGTATGACGCCTTGAAACGCACCTATTGCGGTTCTATCGGTGCCGAATACATGCATATCACCAGCACCGATGAAAAACGCTGGATTCAGCAGCGTATTGAATCTATTACCGGCCAGCCTTCTTTTAGCCTGGAAGAGAAGCGCCGCTTCCTGAAAGAACTGACGGCGGCGGAAGGGCTGGAGCGCTATTTAGGGGCCAAATACCCGGGCGCTAAACGCTTCTCGCTGGAAGGTGGCGATGCGCTGGTGCCCATGCTCAAAGAGATGATCCGGCACGCGGGCAGCAATGGCACACGCGAAGTGGTGCTGGGCATGGCGCACCGTGGACGCCTTAACGTGCTGGTTAACGTGCTGGGTAAAAAGCCGCAGGATTTGTTCGATGAATTTGCCGGTAAGCACAAAGAGCATCTCGGCACCGGTGATGTGAAATACCATCAGGGCTTTTCGTCTGAATTCGCGACCGAAGGCGGTCTGGTACACCTGGCTCTGGCGTTTAACCCATCACACCTTGAGATTGTCAGCCCGGTGGTGACCGGTTCCGTGCGTGCGCGCCTCGATCGTCTCAGCAGTGAGAGCGGTCCGCGCGTGTTGCCGGTAACCATTCACGGTGATGCGGCAATCAGCGGGCAGGGCGTAGTTCAGGAACTGCTGAACATGTCCACGGTGCGCGGTTACGAAGTGGGCGGTACGTTGCGTATTGTGATCAACAACCGCATTGGTTTCACCACCTCCAACCCACTGGATATCCGCTCCACCGAATATTGCACCGACATCGGCAAGATGGTGCAGGCACCGATTTTCCACGTTAACGCTGACGATCCGGAAGCGGTTGCCTATGTGACGCGTCTGGCATTGGATTTCCGCAATCAATTTAAACGCGATGTGTTTATCGATCTGATTTGCTACCGCCGCTATGGTCACAACGAAGCGGATGAGCCAAGTGCGACGCAGCCGATGATGTACCAGAAGATCAAAAAACACCCGACACCGCGTAAAGTGTATGCCGATCGTCTGGAACAGGAAAAAAGCATCACGCTGGAAGACGCCACCGAGCAAGTGAATCTGTATCGTGATGCGTTGGATGCGGGGGACTGCGTAGTCGGAGAGTGGCGTGAAATGGACATGCAGTCCTTCACCTGGACGCCTTACCTGAACCACGAGTGGGATGAACCTTATCCGCACAAAGTGGAGATGAAACGCCTGCAAGAGTTGGCAAAGCGTATCAGTGAGGTGCCGGAAGCCATTGAAATGCACCCGCGCGTCGTCAAAGTGTACGCCGACCGTGCCGGAATGGCGCTGGGCAATAAACCGTTCGATTGGGGCGGTGCGGAAACCCTGGCCTACGCCACGCTGGTAGATGACGGTATTCCTATCCGTATTTCTGGTGAAGACAGCGGCCGTGGCACCTTCTTCCACCGTCACGCCGTGGTGCACAACCAAAAGAACGGTTCCAGCTACACCCCGCTGGAACATGTGCACAACGTGCAGGGCAAGTTTAACGTATGGGACTCGGTGCTGTCCGAAGAAGCGATTCTGGCATTTGAATATGGATATGCGACGGCAGAGCCACGCACGCTGACTATTTGGGAAGCGCAGTTCGGTGATTTCGCTAACGGCGCGCAAGTGGTGATCGATCAGTTCATCAGCTCCGGCGAGCAGAAGTGGGGACGCATGTGCGGCCTGGTGATGCTGCTGCCGCATGGCTATGAAGGTCAAGGTCCGGAGCACTCTTCTGCGCGCCTTGAACGCTATCTGCAACTGTGTGCTGAGCAAAACATGCAGGTGTGCATTCCGTCGACCCCGGCGCAGGTTTACCATATGTTGCGTCGTCAGGCATTGCGCAGCATGCGGCGTCCGCTGGTGGTCATGTCACCGAAATCACTGTTGCGCCATCCGTTGGCGATCTCTTCGCTGGAAGAGCTGGCAAACGGCGCATTCCAACCAGCTATTGGTGAAATTGACGAACTCGATCCGCAAGGAGTGAAGCGCGTCGTGCTCTGTTCCGGCAAGGTCTACTATGATTTATTGGAACAGCGTCGGAAGAATGAACAGAACAACGTGGCGATTGTGCGTATCGAACAGCTTTACCCGTTCCCGCAGCAGGCGGTGCAGGCGGCGTTAGAGCCTTTTGCGCACGTGCATGATTTTGTCTGGTGTCAGGAAGAGCCGCTCAATCAGGGGGCCTGGTATTGCAGCCAGCACCATTTCCGCGAAGTGATTCCCTTTGGAGCGTCTTTGCGTTACGCCGGACGCCCGGCCTCCGCCTCACCGGCGGTCGGTTATATGTCTGTGCATCAGAAACAACAGCAAGATCTGGTTAACGACGCGCTGAACGTTGATTAAATAAAAGGATAGATAATGAGTAGCGTAGATATTCTTGTCCCTGACCTCCCCGAATCGGTAGCTGATGCTTCCGTGGCGACCTGGTACAAAAAGCCGGGTGACAGCGTCCAGCGTGATGAAGTGCTGGTCGAAATTGAAACGGACAAAGTGGTGCTGGAAGTGCCTACGCCAGAAGCCGGCGTGCTTGATGCCGTGCTGGAAAGCGAGGGGGCTACGGTAACATCGCGCCAAATCCTTGGGCGCCTGCGTCGCGGTGACAGTTCCGGTAAAGAAACCAGCGAAAAAGCGCAGAGCAAAGAGCCTACTCCTGCCCAACGCCATACCGCAGGGTTGACGGAAGAGAACAACGACGCGCTCAGCCCGGCGATTCGTCGCCTGATTGGTGAGCACGGTCTGGATGCGGCTGCGATTAAAGGCAGCGGCGTAGGTGGCCGTATCACGCGTGAAGATGTGGAAAAACATCTGGCGGCGCAGATGCAGGCTGCCAGCAGCAGTGACAAAAAAGTGGAGAAAGCGGAAGCTGCGCCGGCTCTGGCTCATCGCAGCGAAAAACGCGTACCGATGACGCGTCTGCGTAAGCGTGTTGCCGAACGCCTGCTCGAAGCGAAAAACAGCGCCGCCATGTTGACGACCTTCAACGAAGTCAACATGCAGCCGATCATGAATCTGCGCCAGCAGTACGGTGAAGCGTTTGAAAAACGCCACGGCGTGCGTCTGGGTTTTATGTCGTTCTATATCAAAGCCGTGGTGGAAGCGCTGAAACGCTACCCCGAGGTGAACGCCTCCATTGATGGCGAAGATGTGGTGTACCACAACTATTTCGATGTCAGTATCGCGGTATCGACGCCGCGCGGGCTGGTAACGCCGGTGCTGCGCGATGTGGATGCACTGGGTATGGCTGACGTTGAGAAGAAAATCAAAGATCTCGCTGTTAAAGGGCGCGACGGCAAGCTGACGGTAGAAGAACTGACCGGCGGTAATTTTACCATTACCAACGGCGGTGTGTTCGGCTCCCTGATGTCTACGCCGATCATCAACCCGCCGCAAAGCGCGATTCTGGGCATGCATGCCATTAAAGACAGACCTATAGCAGTGGATGGTCAGGTGGTTATTCTGCCGATGATGTATCTGGCGCTTTCTTACGATCACCGTTTGATCGATGGTCGCGAATCCGTGGGCTTTTTGGTCACGGTAAAAGAGATGCTGGAAGATCCAACACGCCTGCTGCTGGATGTATAGCGCGTGGTGACGTAGACCGCCGCAGCCTGCCGAGCGGTGGCCATACGGCAAGAGGTATTGGTTTGATTTGTGCTATGCAGCCGCCCCGTGGCGGCATTATCCAATAATATCAAGAAAGTCATGCGACTTATCTTCTAACCGAGATGGATAGAACATCATGAATTTACATGAATATCAGGCAAAACAGCTCTTTGCTCGATATGGCCTGCCGGCACCAACCGGTTATGCCTGTACCACGCCGCGCGAAGCAGAAGAAGCCGCCTCTAAAATTGGCGCCGGGCCGTGGGTCGTGAAGTGCCAGGTGCATGCAGGTGGCCGCGGTAAAGCGGGCGGCGTGAAAGTGGTGAGCAGCAAAGAAGATATTCGCGCGTTTGCGGAAAACTGGCTGGGCAAAAATCTGGTGACCTACCAAACGGATGCGCAAGGGCAGCCTGTACATCAGATTCTGGTGGAAGCTGCAACGGATATCGATCAAGAACTCTATCTCGGTGCCGTGGTCGATCGCGCTACGTGTCGGGTAGTGTTTATGGCCTCGACAGAAGGCGGGGTGGAAATTGAAAAAGTGGCGGAAGAGACGCCGAAACTGATTCATAAAGCCGCGCTCGACCCGCTGACAGGCCCGCAGCCTTATCAGGGCCGTGAGCTGGCCTTTAAACTGGGGCTGAGCGGCAAGCAAGTGGCGCAGTTCACCAAGATTTTTATGGGGCTGGCCACTCTGTTCCTGGAACGCGATCTGGCGCTGGTGGAGATTAACCCGCTGGTGATCACCAAGCAGGGCGATCTGGTCTGTCTGGACGGCAAACTCGGTGCTGATGGTAACGCGCAGTTCCGTCAGCCGGAACTGCGCGAAATGCGCGATCCGAGCCAGGAAGATTCCCGCGAAGCGCATGCTGCGCAGTGGGAACTGAACTATGTGGCGCTCGATGGCAACATTGGCTGCATGGTGAACGGTGCTGGCCTTGCCATGGGCACCATGGACATCGTTAAACTGCACGGCGGCGCTCCGGCTAACTTTCTGGATGTGGGCGGTGGTGCAACCAAAGAGCGCGTGACCGAAGCCTTCAAAATCATTCTCTCCGACGACAACGTGAAAGCGGTACTGGTCAATATCTTTGGCGGTATCGTGCGCTGCGACCTGATTGCCGATGGCATCATCGGTGCAGTAGCCGAAGTGGGCGTTAACGTACCTGTGGTGGTGCGCCTGGAAGGAAACAATGCGGAACTGGGTGCAAAGAAACTGGCGGACAGCGGCCTGAATATCATTGCCGCCACCAGTTTGACAGATGCGGCTCAGCAGGTTGTGAAGGCAGCGGAGGGTAAATAAAATAATGTCTATTTTGATTGATAAGCACACTAAAGTCATTTGCCAGGGATTTACCGGCAGCCAAGGCACCTTCCATTCTGAGCAAGCACTCGCTTACGGTACGCAACTGGTGGGCGGCGTGACGCCCGGTAAAGGCGGCACAGAACATTTGGGCTTGCCGGTGTTTAATACTGTGCGCGAAGCGGTGGAAGCCACAGGGGCTACTGCCTCGGTGATCTATGTCCCGGCTCCGTTTTGTAAAGACTCGATTCTGGAGGCGATTGATGCCGGTATCGAACTGGTTATTTGTATCACAGAAGGCATCCCGACGCTGGATATGCTGACAGTGAAAGTGAAGCTGGAACAGAGCGGCGTGCGGATGATTGGGCCGAACTGTCCGGGTGTTATCACCCCGGGTGAGTGCAAGATTGGCATTATGCCAGGGCACATTCATAAACCGGGTAAGGTGGGGATTGTTTCTCGTTCAGGAACGCTGACCTACGAAGCGGTTAAGCAGACCACGGATACCGGGCTTGGCCAGTCTAGCTGTGTAGGTATCGGCGGCGACCCGATTCCGGGTTCCAATTTTATCGATATTCTGGCGCTGTTCGAACAGGATCCGCAAACCGAGGCCATCGTGATGATCGGTGAAATCGGTGGTACTTCGGAAGAAGAAGCGGCTGCCGATATCAAAGCGCATGTGACCAAACCGGTGGTGGGGTACATTGCTGGGGTGACGGCACCGAAGGGCAAGCGTATGGGCCATGCTGGCGCCATCATCGCGGGGGGTAAAGGCACGGCGGATGACAAATTCGCTGCGTTGGAAGCCGCTGGTGTAAAAACGGTACGCAGCCTGGCGGATATCGGCGAGGCGGTAAAAGCGGTGCTGGCGCGGTAATCTCTTGCCGTAGTCGCGTGCTGTGCTGTTAACAGCAGGGGCCATCTTGGGATGGCCCTTTTTTATGTATTTCTAAATGCTATGACTTGCCATCGGCACAGTAAATAAAAGCGGTTAATAATAAAGAACCGTGATTAATTGAGCACCCAATATATTAACTATAACAACATTAAATTAACAATTTAAACAATATGGATATCATTAAATCATCTACGCTTAATAACAAGTGAAATTAAATCTGTCCCGCCAGGTCAAAAATTGGTTTGCTAATTGATGCTGTTGTTAAGTTTATTTCTACATTTACTTAACAAGTAAGCGCATGGCGAAAACCTGGTAAACCAGAAATTAACATCAGTCGCGCTATTTGCGTCAGATCAAAATCTTAAGCTGGCTATAAACAGGGAAATACGCTTAAATTGCGCCACATCAATTTCTACTAAAGGTGCGCCAGAAGGGTAAAGTTGATTTGAAACCAAAAACACAATCTGTGTCACGTAACAATCTATTTATTGTAGGGAATTACAGGCGTAATATAGCTGCTACCCTGTTTGTGGTATCGTTTTTAGCTATTTTTAACGTGTTTTCTTTGGCGTGTTATTGGTTTAACGGTGAACTCTCGCTGTTTATAAAAGCCGGTTCTGAAGCAATTTTCTGTTGTGTTCTTTTTGGGTGTTTAGCGGCTTGTCTGCATTTACAAGCTAAAACCTTCCTGCGAGGAGCAAGGAGTCAAGATGTTTGATATAGTCGAACTGTCACGTTTACAGTTTGCCTTAACCGCGATGTACCACTTCCTTTTCGTACCATTAACGCTGGGGATGGCGTTTTTGTTAGCGATCATGGAAACGGTCTATGTGCTAACGGGCAAACAAATCTACAAGGATATGACCAAGTTCTGGGGCAAATTGTTTGGTATCAACTTTGCGCTGGGCGTGGCCACCGGGCTGACCATGGAGTTCCAGTTCGGTACTAACTGGTCCTATTTCTCTCACTATGTCGGGGACATTTTCGGCGCACCGCTAGCGATTGAAGGCTTGATGGCGTTCTTCCTCGAATCAACGTTTGTTGGCTTGTTCTTCTTTGGCTGGGATCGCCTGGGCAAAGTGCAACACATGGCCGTGACCTGGCTGGTGGCGTTGGGGTCTAACTTCTCCGCACTGTGGATTCTGGTAGCGAACGGCTGGATGCAAAACCCCATCGCTTCCGAATTCAATTTCGAAACCATGCGTATGGAAATGGTGAGCTTCTCGCAACTGGTGCTGAACCCGGTTGCGCAGGTGAAATTCGTCCATACCGTTGCAGCAGGCTACACCACCGGTGCCATGTTCATTCTGGGTATCAGTGCTTACTATCTGCTTAAGGGCCGTGATTTGGCCTTTGCCAAACGTTCATTCGCGATTGCTGCCAGCTTCGGCACCGCTGCTGTGCTGTCTGTTATCGTACTGGGTGATGAATCCGGTTATGAAATGGGCGACGTGCAAAAAACCAAACTGGCCGCGATTGAAGCCGAGTGGGAAACTCAACCGGCACCTGCCAGCTTTACGCTGTTCGCCATTCCTAATCAGGAAAAAATGGAGAACCAGTTCGCGGTGCGCATTCCGTTTATGCTGGGGCTTATCGCCACGCGTTCGACGGACGGCGTTGTGCTGGGGCTGCGTGAGCTGATGGATGGTCATCAGGTGCGTATTCGTAACGGCATGAAAGCGTATGAATTGCTGGAACAGCTGCGCGCGGGTAATACCGATCCGGCAGTGCGTGAAGCCTTTAACCAGACCAAACAGGATCTGGGATACGGTATGCTGCTTAAACTCTATACGGCAGATGTTGCTAACGCCACCGAAGCGCAAATTCAGCAGGCAACCAAGGATTCCATTCCTCGCGTAGCGCCGCTTTACTTCTCGTTCCGTATCATGGTGGCCTGTGGCGTGCTGATGCTGCTGATTATCGGCTTGTCGTTCTGGAGCGTGATCAGAAACCGTATCGGTAAGAACAAACTGCTGCTGCGTGCTGCCCTGTTCGGTATTCCGTTGCCGTGGATTGCGGTTGAAGCCGGTTGGTTTGTTGCTGAGTACGGTCGCCAGCCGTGGGCTATCGGTGAAGTGCTGCCAACGGCGGTGGCGAACTCTTCGCTGACGGCCGGAGACATCCTGTTATCAATGGGTCTGATCTGCGGTCTGTATACGATGTTCCTGGTCGCCGAAATGTATCTGATGTTCAAATTCGCGCGCCTCGGCCCAAGCAGCCTGAAAACAGGGCGTTACCACTTTGAACAGCCGTTGACGCTGGCTCAGGACGCACGGTAAACAGGAGTCCACTATGTTTGAATATGAAGTATTACGTTTTATCTGGTGGCTGTTGATTGGCGTGCTGATGATCGGTTTCGCCATTACTGACGGCTTTGATATGGGGGTCGGTGTGCTGGTGCGCGTGATGGGGCGTAATGATGTAGAACGCCGTATCATGATCAACAGTATCGCACCGCACTGGGACGGGAACCAGGTGTGGTTGATCACCGCTGGCGGGGCGCTGTTTGCTGCCTGGCCGATGGTGTATGCCGCTGCGTTCTCTGGTTTCTATATCGCGATGATTTTAGTGCTGGCATCGCTGTTCTTCCGTCCGATCGGTTTTGACTACCGTTCCAAGCTGGAAGACGCGCGCTGGCGCAACATGTGGGACTGGGGCATCTTTATTGGTAGCTTCGTGCCGCCAGTGGTGATTGGTGGGGCATTCGGTAACCTGTTGCAGGGCGTGCCGTTCCATATCGATGCCAGTGCTCGCTTGTTCTATACCGGTAACTTCTTCCAACTGCTCAATCCGTTTGGCCTGTTGGCGGGCGTTGTCAGCCTGACCATGATTTTGGCGCAGGGTGCAACCTACCTGATGATGCGTACCAATGGCGATCTGTATGTGCGCTCAAAAGGTGCGGCTCAACTGTCTGCGTTGGTAATGATGGTGACCTTTGCTTTGGCTGGCGTGTGGGTGATTTACGGTATCGATGGTTATACCATCACCTCCGTGTTGGACAAGGCGGCTGAGTCTAACCCGCCGCACAAAGAAGTCGCACATCAGGCCGGTGCCTGGTTGGCTAACTTCACTGCGCATCCGGTGCTGTGGGCGATCCCGCTGTTGACTATCGCGACGGCGCGTGCGAACAAGGGCAGCCTGGCATTCCTGTTCAGCTCGCTGACTATCGCCTGCGTTATCCTGACCGCAGGGGTTGCCATGTTCCCGTTTGTGATGCCTTCCATCACGCAACCGAACGTGAGCCTGACCATGTGGGATACCACCTCAAGCCTGTACACGCTGAAAGTGATGACGATCGTCGCGATTATTTTTGTACCCATCGCGCTCTCTTATACTGCATGGTGTTACTACAAAATGTTCGGTCGCATTACCAAAGAGCATATTGAACAGAACACCCATTCTCTATACTAAGTAAGGAGCTTAATGATGTGGTATTTTGCCTGGATACTCGGAACGCTTTTTGCTTGCTCGCTGGGGATTATTACCGCTCTGGCGTTAGAGCAGAGTGAAGCAACAAAAGCGAAAGCGGCAGAAGATAACGCGCAATGAGTAGTCTGGTTGATAAACTCTACCAGCTAATGGACAAGGGCCCATTACGGGCTCTTGCCTTGACTCATGGCGTTGCTGATGGCAGGGTGTGTGATGTGGGATCCGACACGCTTTGCCGCGCGCACCAGCGCGTTGGAAATTTGGCAAGGCCCGTTGCTGGTATGGGCCGTTTGCACCGGCGTAATATACGGGGTAGGGTTTCGCCAACAGCGCTTGCTGTGGCGCGTGATTTTTGCGCCTTTTCCTGCCTTTGTGATCCTGCTCGTAGGGCTTATTTACTTCTTTCGCTAATATCACTGCCTATTCCGTTTGGGTTATGGGTTGCTTGCAACCCATAATTATTTTATTTCCCTCTAAGCTAGCCATTCCAAACCTCATTTCTCTTGCGTATAGTAGCAGTGTTTCGTTGTATTACCGGGATGTAGAGTGAGCAATACGTTGTTTCGTTGGCCTGTGCGTGTCTATTATGAAGACACAGACGCCTGTGGCGTGGCGTATTACGCCTATTATATCACCTTCTATGAGCGTGCGCGAACAGAAATGTTACGCCAGCACGGCTTTCATCAGTGCGCTTTGCTGGAAGAGCATGTGGCTTTCGCTGTGCGCCGGATGGCGGTCGAATATTTTTCTCCGGCTCGTCTGGATGATTTACTGAACGTAGAGAGTGAAATCACAGTGATACGCGGTGCTTCTCTCACGTTCGCTCAGCGTACTCTCAATTCTCACGGCGATCTGTTGAGTCAGGCCGACGTATTGATCGCTTGTATCGATCCACATCACATGAAGCCCATCGCGCTTCCTAAGTCTATTGTCGCGGAGTTTAAGCAGTGACTGACATGAATATCCTTGATTTGTTCCTGAAAGCCAGTCTTTTAGTGAAACTTATCATGCTGGTTTTGATTGGTTTTTCCATCGCCTCTTGGGCGATCATCATTCAACGCACGCGTATTTTGAATACCGCTACGCGTGAAGCTGAAGCCTTTGAAGATAAATTCTGGTCAGGCATTGAACTCTCCCGGTTGTACCAGGAAAGCCAAACGCGCCGCGATTCGTTGGCAGGTTCAGAGCAGATCTTCTATTCCGGCTTCAAAGAATTTGCCCGCTTGCATCGGGCTAACAGCCATGCGCCAGAGGCGGTGGTGGAGGGCGCTTCTCGCGCCATGCGTATTTCTCTGAATCGCGAACTGGAAATGCTTGAAACCCATATCCCGTTTTTGGGAACTGTTGGTTCCATCAGCCCGTATATCGGCCTGTTTGGCACCGTGTGGGGGATCATGCATGCCTTTATCGCACTGGGTGCGGTGAAGCAGGCCACGTTGCAAATGGTTGCTCCGAGTATTGCAGAGGCACTGATTGCTACCGCAATTGGCCTGTTTGCCGCGATCCCGGCGGTAATGGCGTATAACCGCCTGAATCAGCGTGTGAATAAACTGGAGCAGAACTACGACAACTTCATGGAAGAGTTCATCGCTATCCTGCATCGTCAGGCCTTCTCCGAAAGTGGCAAGTAATCAGGAGGCAGCATGGCTCGTTCACGTGGTCGCCGGGATTTAAAATCCGAAATTAACATCGTTCCGTTGCTGGACGTGTTGCTGGTGTTGTTGCTGATTTTCATGGCGACGGCACCGATCATCACGCAGAGCGTGGAAGTGGATTTGCCGGATGCGACGGATTCTAAGACCGTTTCCAGTAACGATAACCCACCGGTGATCGTTGAGGTGTCTGGCGTCGGCCAGTACAGCCTGGTCATCGAACAAAAGCGGATGGAACAACTGCCCGCTGAGCAGATTGTGGCAGAAGCCCAGGCGCGTATGGCTGAAAACCCCAAGTCGGTGTTTCTGATCGGGGGCGCGAAAGACGCGCCTTATGATGAGATCATCAAAGCGCTGAACTTGCTGCGCCAGGCTGGGGTCAAATCAGTAGGTCTGATGACTCGGCCTATATAATCAATGCGTTGCAGTCAAAGCATGATGTTTTTTCTGGCAATCGTTAATTACGGCAACACAGTATTTGGGAACCGCTTGTGCTAAAGGCCACCGAAAAACCTGATAAGTTGAAATGCGCTTTTATTGTCTCGGCCGTTTTGCACATCATACTGATTGCTTTGTTGGTTTGGAGCTCATTCCATTCCTCGATGGATGCCAGTGGCGGCGGTGGCGGCGGCTCGGCAATCGATGCGGTTATGGTTGATCCTAATGCCGTCGTTGAACAGTACAACCGCCAGCAACAGCAGCAGAGCGATGCAAAGCGTGCTGAACGGTTGCGCAAAAAGCAGGCTGAACAGCAAGCTGAAGAGTTGCATCAAAAGCAGGCTGCTGAGCAACAACGTTTAAAAGAACTTGAAAAAGAGCGTCTTGCGGCGCAGGAAGAGGCCAAGCAGCAGGCGCAAGAGCAAGCTGAACAACGCAAGCAGGCGGAAGCCGCTGCGGCCAAGGCTAAAGAACAGCAACAGCAGGCAGAAGCGGCTGCCGCGAAAGCAAAAGCGGAAGCAGAGCAACAAGCAAAAGCCGCCGCTGACGCAAAGAAAAAAGCTGAAGAAGAAGTGAAGAAACAGGCAGCCGCTGCCGCAGCCGCGAAGAAGCAGGCTGAGGAAGAGGCCAAGGCTAAAGCGGCAGCAGACGCGAAAGCTAAAGCTGCTGAGGATAAAAAAGACGCCGCCCAGTCTGATTCAGTAGACGATTTGCTCGGTGGTTTGGCATCGTCGAAAAATGCCCCTAAATCGGGTGGCGGTGCGCCAGCCGGTGCCGGCGCGGCGAAAAAGAGTGGCGCATCGGGTGCAGCCCTTGACAGCTACGGCGGTCAGGTGCGCGCGGCGATCCAGAGGAAATTCTATGATTGGCAGCTTTATCGGGGTAAAACCTGTACATTGCGCATCAAACTTGCACCGGATGGTCTGTTAGTTTCCGTTGAGGCGGAAAGTGGCGATCCGGCACTGTGTCAGGCGGCGATTGCCGCAGCGAAGCAGGCAAGAATACCGAAGCCGCCAAGCACGGATGTGTATGAAGCTTTCAAAAACGCACCGATTGATTTCAAACCGCAATAATCGGAATGTGCTGTACCCGACGCTAAAGGGGTCGATGCGGCACCTTTAGGACAAGGACGATGGCATCACTCCCTGGTATTGTGTTTTGTTGATACCGGTTTGTTAAAATTCTGCTAATTTATCTAAGGCGATACGTCTGGATAAGGGAGATGAAATGAAGCAGGCATGTAAAGTTGCACTAGGTTTTTTAATGCTGTGGGTCACAGCGCTGCACGCCGAAGTGCGTATCGAGATTACCCAAGGGGTTGACTCGGCACGTCCTATCGCCGTGGTTCCGTTCAAGTGGGCTGGCGGCGGTGCAGCTCCTGAGGATATTGGCGGTATCGTTGGCGCGGATCTGCGTAACAGCGGTAAATTCAATCCTATCGATCCCAGCCATATGCCGCAGCAGCCGGGTTCCGCCTCGGAAGTCACCCCTGCTGCCTGGACGGCTCTGGGTATTGATTTTGTTATCGTCGGTCAGGTTCAGCCAGGTGCTGATGGCAGCTACGTGATCTCTTACCAATTGGTGGATACCTCGGGTAACCCGGGCAGCGTATTGGCGCAAAACCAGTTCAAGGTCACCAAGCAGTGGCTGCGTTACGCCGCGCACACCGCCAGCGATGAAGTGTTCCAGAAATTAACGGGCATCAAAGGTGCATTCCGTACCCGTATCGCCTATGTGGTACAGACCAATGGCGGTCAGTTCCCTTATGAACTGCGCGTATCTGACTACGATGGTTACAACCAGTTTGTGGTACATCGCTCTCCGGAGCCGCTGATGTCACCGGCCTGGTCGCCAGATGGCAGCAAAGTAGCGTACGTGACCTTCGAAAGTGGTCGTTCTGCACTGGTGATTCAAACGCTGGCGAATGGTGCTATCCGTCAGGTTGCTTCTTTCCCGCGCCATAACGGCGCACCGGCGTTCTCCCCGGATGGCAGCAAACTGGCCTTTGCGCTTTCCAAGAGCGGCAGCCTGAACCTGTATGTCATGGGCATCGGCTCCGGTCAGATCCGCCAGGTGACGGATGGTCGCAGCAATAATACTGAGCCAACCTGGTTCCCCGATAGCCAAACTTTGGCATATACTTCTGATCAGGCTGGACGTCCACAAGTCTACAAAATTAACGTCAATGGCGGAGCTCCGCAGCGTCTCACGTGGGAAGGGGCGCAGAATCAGGACTCAGAAGTCAGTGACGATGGAAAAATGTTAGTGATGGTGAGTTCCAACGGTGGTGCTCAGCATACCGCTACACAAGATCTGGTGACGGGGGCCGTTCAAGTCATTACGGGCACCTATCTGGACGAAACGCCGAGTATCGCACCGAACGGCACAATGGTGATTTACAGCTCTAAGCAAGGGCTGGGTTCAGTGCTGCAACTGGTGTCTACTGACGGGCGTTTCAAAGCGCGTCTTCCGGCAACTGATGGTCAGGTTAAATTCCCTGCCTGGTCGCCGTATTTATAAACATAAATAATTTTTTTCAAAGGACATAAGAGATGCAATTCAATAAAGTACTGAAAGGCCTGATGTTGGCTCTGCCGGTGCTGGCTATCGCCGCATGTAGTTCACACAAGAAAGACGGCAATGACCAGTCTACCGTTGGCACTGCAGGCAGCGGTTATGAAAACGGCAATATGTCTTCTTCTGAGCAGGCTCGCCTGCAAATGCAAGAGCTGCAACGCAACAATATCGTCTACTTCGATCTGGACAAGTACGATATCCGTTCTGATTTCGCTCAGATGCTGGACGCGCACGCTTCCTTCCTGCGTAGCAACCCGTCCTACAAAGTGACCATCGAAGGTCATGCTGACGAACGTGGTACACCGGAATACAACATCGCGCTGGGCGAACGTCGTGCGAATGCCTTGCAGATGTATCTGCAAGGCAAAGGCGTTTCTTCCGATCAGATCTCTATCGTTTCTTACGGTAAAGAGAAACCTGCGGTTCTGGGTCATGACGAAGCTGCATGGTCCAAAAACCGTCGTGCGGTCCTGGTATACTAAGAGCATTGCATGAACAGTAACTTCAGACGTCATCTCGTGGGTCTGTCGTTATTGGTTGGCGTAGCGGTCCCTTGGGCCGCTACTGCCCAAGCGCCAATCAGTAATGTCGGCTCTGGCTCGGTGGAAGACCGTGTCACCCAAATGGAGCGTATTTCCAACGCTCACAGCCAGCTTTTAACTCAACTTCAGCAGCAGCTTTCTGATACGCAGCGCGATATTGATAGTTTGCGCGGGCAGATTCAGGAAAATCAGTACCAGTTAAATCAGGTTGTTGAACGCCAGAAGCAAATCTATCAGCAAATAGATAGTATGGGCTCTTCGTCTTCAACGCCGTCGGCATCGTCTTCTTCTGCGCCGTCCACTGATACGGGTGCCTCCACCTCCAGCCCCGCCAGTAATGGTGCGGGCGCGGCGGCGCCAGCCAGTACCGGTGACGCCAACAGCGACTACAACGCTGCGGCTGCACTGGTGTTAGAGAAGAAACAGTACGACCAGGCAATTGTCGCCTTTCAGGCATTTATCAAGAAGTATCCTGATTCAACCTACCAGCCTAATGCCAACTACTAGCCGGGTCAGTTGAACTACAACAAAGGTAAGAAAGACGCCGCCGCCTACTATTTTGCGAACGTGGTCAAGAATTACCCCAAATCCCCCAAAAGTTCTGAAGCCTTGTTCAAGGTTGGGGTGATCATGCAGGAAAAGGGTCAGACGGATAAAGCGAAGGCTGTCTACCAGCAGGTCATCAAACAATATCCCAACACCGAAAGTGCCAAGCAGGCGCAAAAATGGCTGACTGGGCTTTAACCCCTTTTCAGGCACAAAAATTGCGCTGCATGAGCGATTTTTGTGCTTTGCCGTTTGATGATTAAGCAGTTAAACAGTTTTTCAGGAAAATAGGTTGCACTGAGCGGATAAGTTAGTAATATATGCCGCCGTTGCCAAGGCAAGGTGAAAACGCCGTGGTGGCACAATGATGGGTCGTTAGCTCAGTCGGTAGAGCAGTTGACTTTTAATCAATTGGTCGTAGGTTCGAGCCCTACACAACCCACCAACAATATCAATCACTTATATCGCATTCTTTATTTCCACAATTATCCCTTGTGCCGTATTTTTGCCATTCTTGGCAAAAATGCTGTCTATTTGTTTGGCATGTTGAGTTAAATGATTTGGCGACAGATGTGCATATCTGCGTACCATTTCTATTGACTCCCAGCCACCCATCTCTTGTAATGCAGATAAAGGAGCGCCGGATTGAACTAACCAACTCGCCCATGTATGTCGCAAATCATGAAAGCGAAAGTTTTCAATTCCGGCCCTTTTTAATGCAGCATGCCAAGCCTTATTTCCATCAACCCTTAATTTCCTTATTTCTGGTGTTTTTTTCACCATTAGGTTTTGTCGCTGATATTTCGTGAACAAATACCCAGCGGTGATGTTTCCCTATCTGCCCGCGTAATACTCCGCATGCCGTATCGTTCAGCGCAACCCCCTATCGCTTTTCCGCCTTTTGCATTCTCTGGATGAATCCATGCCATCTTTCTCTGCATGTCCACCTGAGACCACTCAAGGTCAAGAATGTTAGAGCGGCGCAGGCCAGTAGCTAGGGTGAACGTCACAACCGGCTTCAGGTGGTCTGGCAACTCATCTATAAGCGTTCTCTCCTCATCGTGAGTTAGCCAGCGGATCCGCTTGTTTCTCGGCTGCCTAGCCTTAACAACTGGCAAGGAGTTAAGCCATACCCATTTGTTAGCCGCTATCCGTAGCAGCGCACGCATGAACGCCTGTAGAGAGTATTTGGTTGATTCAGATATCGGCTTTGGCCTGTACGCCGAAACGGATTTCCCCTCGCGCTTCATCCTGTCACGCATCTCTTCCCATCGCGCTCTGTGCTTCCGGTCATATGCTTTCGATATCGCTACCTGAATCTGGTCATTCGTTATCGTAGACAACTCCCGTCCGTGGAAGTGATCGAGGAAAAACGTTATTTTCGACTTGTCAGCATCCAATGACCGCTTATGCGATTTCTCTCGCAGCCACCGAATGCACGCCTCATCGAACAGCTTAACCGGAGCCTCACCCAGTTTTGCAGATCGCCAAGAATCAGCCTTTAGCTTGTCGTGGAGTTCCTGCGCCTCTCGCTTGTCTTCCGTCCCAAGAGACTGTCTAACTCGCTTCCCATCCGGCGTAGTGAAATCACAGTGCCAGATACCATTCCTTTGTTTGATTGACATGGTTTTGTCTCGGTCATGTCACCCGCATTCACGGCGACAGTGTTGATCGGTTTTGACATCGCTTCAAGGCATGCTGATTTTACGAACCGGTATTTATGTCGCTGTCCAGTGCCGATGTCAGTGGCAGGAAGGATGCCGCGCTGTACGAGTGACTTTATGGTTTCAGGATGGACTTTCAGTAGAGAGGATATTTCTTGCAGGGTTAGCACTTCATCGTTCAATCGTCACCTCACTTAAATAACCCGAAACAAATTCAGCCCGAAGAGGATTGCTACAGTCCATTCAAATATGCTCATGGCTTCCTCCTGTTTCTGAAAAACTCTACGATGCGCTGCACAAGTTCAGCCAGGCACCACACGAAGCAGGCCAGTCCGATAAATGCGCATACAGCGTTCTTCTGCTCCATATGCCAGCTAAAGAGAAATAAAAAGGCCACTGTGATAGTGGCCAATAACCATTTTGGTAACGGTATGCGCATCATGTCACGCTCCATAGCAGCCACGCTGCCAATAAAAAGCCGCTAATAGCTTTGCTGTTAGCGTTGTTCGCTTCATGATTCCCCCTTGGCTTTCGCGATGGCGGCAATAGCCTTTAGTATTTCCTCTGGTGCATCGCCATCTTTCTTTATTTGATTCCATGTACGACCCATTCCCCACTCTCCGTATATTTTGACTTCATTGTGCACAGCCAACTCCAGTAGAGATTCCAGCGCCTCAAACAAATCCGGTGCCGAAACAAGAAGCGCTATATCTGCCCGGTTGCTGAAAATGTAGTATTCATCACATCTCACAACCTCATTTCCATTTGCGCCATATATCCCCGGATTGTTGTAATAAGCGCCAGAATTGTATGTATATGGTTTTTCCTGAACACCATCAGTGAATGACTTCACGCCGAATACCCACAGGCCCTCTGTATGCTTACTCATCCTCATCTCCTTAATTCAGGCGTAAAAAAACCGCTCTCGGCGGCTGGTTAAAGTTCAGGTATTTTTCGCTTACTGCGAGTTTTTCTGTCGGCATCTGCCTTTAATTTTCTTGCGGCAGCCCACCATACCCAATGCCGGCATATCAGACCAAATGCCATCAAATCCTCATAGCTATGTGGGTCTTTTAAATCGCAAAAGAATGGCCCGTTTGCCATCCACAGCATGTGACCACATCTATATGCCGTATAGTGATAATTGTCAGTGGTATTCAGGCGAGGTTCCCACTCTCCGTTTTTAATCTGGCGAATCGCTGCTCTTGCATTTCTGAATCGAAGAGCAAAATTTGAAATGAAAGGTATCATCTACTCCCCCTTATGCTGCGGAGCGGAGGATAAATACGCATCAATGCGCGGCGCAAGGTCTTGCGGATTGAGGTCAACCAAACTCCCGCCACCCCGCCAGCGTTTTGCGCGGCACGGCTATCGAACTATCCGTCGACACCGGAGAGTTGGCGGAGCTGGATCCGCAAAACCGCTCTTGGAGTTATCTTGCGCAGACTGATTCAGGGGTGGATATATAGAATGTCGGCTTCGCTTGTTCGGAATTACCGGACAACTGGAGCATTGCGGCGCGAGCCAGCGAGCCAATACGGGCACGACCTTCTTTCGTGTTGACGTCCGGTACTTCTTTTGCCATTTCGCGGATATGGTTCAGGTAATCTTCAAGGCCATTAGGAACATAAAGCACAGGTGCTTGCTCTGGCTTAATATCTACTGTCGTCAAATCTTTAATTTCACTCATCACTCCCTCCCGTTGATTTATAAATATGCCGACCTAATCGGCATGGGTATAAGCCGAACTTAATCGGCTATTACTGATTTAGCGATGATGCGGCGTAATCTGCGGAACAACTTTTGAAATCAGGCTCATTGTCGTACCTGATATCAAATCCGGGGTAAGTTAATCGACCGAACTCATCACTTTCCGGTTTCTCTGGTGGGTATTTTTTTAAGATTATTGCTATGGTTTCTGCGTTTATCGCTGCTCTCTTTGAGAGATATCGCCTACCTTTCGTTGGAGCTAAATAAACTATCGCTCTCTGCTCCTTAATCATCTCTATCTCCAATGCCCATTAGGGCGGTTATTCGTGCGTTATCTGGTGTTGGCGCGGGGGTTAAAGGTATTTACTGTAAATTCTCTGGCATTCTTTTTCTGCCAGAGTGATTGTCGATTCTAGGTCTGAGGCTCGTGGCTCTGTGTTATTCCCCAAGCCAATTACTTTAAATCCATTTATTGAGCGCTCAACCCTAACGCTAAACTCTGAATAAAGATGATGAAGCCGTTTTTTATGGTTGTCGCTAATTCTGCTTGACATATCTCACCTCTGTACTGATTCAGTTATTAATCGGATGCAATAAAAAAGGCTGCGGTTAGGCAGCCTAATCAATTCCTTTTTTCGCAAGGTTTAAAAAATCTTCGTAAGATAGATTTTCTATTTCAGTAATATGGTTCTTCATATTCGATATCACCTCTTGTTTTGCTCGGTTGAATGCATCCTCATTCTTACCAAGGCATACCTCATGAGGGCGAGGAAAGTAATATCCAGATACGCTTCTTACTGCACGCTCTTTCCCGAATCTATCCATGCTCACCTCGCTTGATAAATGCTTTTGGTTTTCCCGCGATGCCCCGCGCGAAATAGCGCCACATCAGGGATGCATGCTGAGCCGTTGCATTCTTCTTTCACTCGCGGCAACTCAATCAGCGCTTTCAACGTGCGTTCTGAGCATCCAGACATCGCTACTTCGATTTTCTTTGCCAGCCGAATATCTGCGTTCTTCTCTGCTTGGTGCGCAATGGCACGAGCCAGGTTCTTGTGTCTGTTTCTTGGCATTTTAATTTCTCCAGTGGTTTTATGCCTACCGACCTGAACCAGCATCGGCAGGGTAAATCCGCTTGTCGTTTTAGGCTGCTTACGCGTTAAATCGGACGCCACCCGTAACTCAGTGATGCTTTCGCCTCCTCTCCCTCACTACGTCGCCGTGGGAGCCCGACCTGTAACACCGTCGTCGCGCCACCTGAAATCAATCAGGTATTGGTTGCGGTCTAACCGCGTTAGTGCACCATTTCGGCACCTCCTGTTTGGTTAAACATTCTTTTTGGGGTGAAACACCCACGAGTCTATTGTTAAAGAGCGCACATCCGTTTAAGTTCGCCAGCGTCCTGCTGTGATAAGAAAGATAGCTTAAGTTATGATGGTGGTCAATAACTTAATTTATATTTTCATGATAAAAGTTATTTTTTGTTGATAACTAAAGAAATTTATTTTTCACATGGCTATCCGCTTGGTGTGCTATCGTGTAGAAAAGGCAACGGGAGGGCGAGTTGATGGAACATGATGAATTGAAAGAAGACCGTGCAGCGTTCATCGCAGGAGAAATCGACGGGATAGTGATTCAGTTAATCATTGATGGCGTAGAGATAAACCGCGATAACATCGTCGGGCATCTCGAAGCTAAGCGTAAGGCCGTTGGCAATGTCATTCACAAAGGGTTACTGCGCGATTCTGCGGCTATGGTGTGGAAGGGGAAATAGGGCACAAAAAAACCGGCGCTGGCCGGGTTTATGTTAGACGTGTAACGTCTTGATTATTATTCCAGATGCTATAGAAACAATAGCCAGCACAGAAGTTGTTGTCCAAATTATTTGAGATAGTTTGGCATCGGATATTTTTTTATCAACAGCATCAGAAGATGGCTTTTTGGAAAGAGAATCAGTGATGTTATCTAGTTTTACCATGATAACCGCCATATTTTTGTAATAGAATTGACAGTGGTTTCAATGGTAGATACTGATTTCTTCAGCTCGGAGACATCTGTTTTGATGTGCACAAATTCAGTCTCTAGAACTGCTAATCGCTTTTCCATGTCGTCGCCTCCATCTGAGTTTATGTCATTGCTTAATTGTACATCATCAGTTCCAGAATGGTCTAATCCAGATGTAACTGGTTGAGGAATTTGTAAGAAAGCTTCTGAGTAATTTACGATACCTCCAGATAGCGATATCAGACTAATCTTTCCAGCTGCGATTTTTCCAAGGAAGAATGCCTCGGAATCCACCTGGCTACCGAACCCCTGTGACAAATCATCCCTCAGAAGGTTGTGGATCTTCCCCATAATGCGTCTTTAATACCTCATAGAGAGCCTTCATTTGCCGTTCGGTCATTGTTACCGATGCTACATGCTGTGCCTGTACAAGAACCGCAACCTGAAACTCATCCCCTAGTATATACGGGGGTGGATTCATTTCTCATGATTCATTTCTCATAATAAAAGAGAGCTAAAAGCTTGCCCGTTCTGGTCATAGCGACTTATTCCAGCGAAGTCAGCAAAAAATGTAGAAAATCCAGCGGCTTTTGAAATTTCCTTTCTTTCAGACAATTATAAATCCCCCATGTTGTTACACCCACCTGCTATGCTGGCTAGTAGTCCAGCACAGCCCACCAGAACACGCGACCTATGATTTCAACTTCGCTCTCATTGGCTACTTCATCCTCTGGGTTGTTGAAGCTACGGATTATCAGCTTTCCACCCGGCTTGCGGTAAAGCTGCTTGATTCGCTTTAACTGCTTATCACCTGCGCCCGGTTGCCCAATGGCATAGAGCTTGCCGTCAATGATTCGCTTGTTGTTAGTATCTATAGCTACGGTCGATCCATCGCGAATGATTGGCTCCATGCTATCGCCTCTTGCTGGGAAGCAGACCACGCCAGAACCATCTGAATTAGCGCCAATCTTGCGCAATGTGGACTTTGAAAATCGCAGCATAAAGCCGTTATGGTCTTCATCCATGATCCGCCCATCACTACAGGAAAAGTCGATGTCTTTCAGGAAATTAACTTCCACCTCGTCATCTTTCAATGGGGTTTTGCTGTCCCACGGATCTAACTTGCCCCACTCTGATTTTGGCGGGATGGTAGAGTTTGGATTCTGAGGCTCCGCCCCGTCTTGTCTCATTACCCCATTACCTGACTCCAGCCATTCGGGCCGAACGCCAAGAACATTAGCAATAGCTATGGTCCTTTTGCTGCCCTTTGTCTTTCCTGATGTCATTTTCTGGATAGCTGGCTGGGTTAGACCCACAGCTTCACCTAACCGCTCCTGAGAATATCCAGCGGCTTCCATTGCGGCATTTAATCGTTCTGAGAATGTGTTCATCCTCTAAATATATAACCTCGGTTACCCCAATACAAATAACATAGGTTATGGGCAGCGCGCATAACTTGAGTTATTATTAATCTTAATCCATAACCAAAAAAGGACATTTTATGAATTTAGTTATTCAGCGCGCCCTTGGCATCGTCGGAAGCCAGAAGAAACTGGCTGAAGCGTGTGACGTTAGCCAGCCAGCGGTACACAAATGGCTGAACGGCGGAAAGGTTTCTCCTGAAAAGGTTCAAGCCATCGTCAACGCCACTGACGGAATTGTTAAGGCTCATGAAATACGGCCTGATTTGCCGGGAATTTTTCCACATCCTAATCGCGCCGCCTAGCAACACCGCTCTTTAAACAACTTAACCGGTGGGTGCTTCACCCCCAATAACACAGTGGCACCCCACAGGGCTGTCACGTCTTAACAACAGGAAAATAGTAACGAATGGAACATGCAAAAACACGCAAACCGACTCAGCAAGAAATTGATCGCGCTGAAACAGATTTACTCATCACTTTGTCGTCTCTGACTAATCGGGGGCTGGCAAAAATGGTGGGATGTCATGAATCGAAGATAAGCCGTACAGACTGGAGATTTATCGCGTCAGTTTTGTGCGCATTCGGAATGGCATCAGATATCAGCCCAGTTAGTATGGCGTTCTCGTATGCGTTAGAGAACATTTCAAAGAAAAAATCCCCGGTGTGCAAGACCGAGGATTCTCAGGTAACGATGGAATTTTAAACCGATAGGAATAATACCATGATTTTAACTATCAGCAAAACCGCGCTGTTAAGCGCAATGATTTTCCAAGCAAAAGCGGATGTTCGTTATTACCTCAACGGCATCTGTTTTGCTCCAGACAAAAAGCTGTATTCGACTGACGGTCATCGGGCGTTTATCGGTGAGCATGAAACCGATGGGCTGGAAGATCGCATAATCGTCGCTATCAAGGGTGCCAAGCCATCCAAGTTCGATAAAGCCTCGATTGATACCGATACAGGGAATGTTGCTTACCTTGACGAGCATGGCTCTCGCGTTGGCGCTGGCCTGTGTGAAGTCATTGATGGTCGCTTCCCTGACATTGACCACATCGCCTCAAATTTCAAAAGCAAGCCTACAGACGAGATCGGATTTAACGATGGCTATCTGGCTGACATCGAAAAGGCCGCCAAGCTCTACAACCCGAAATTCTGTGGCATCAAGATCAAGCCAAACGGGAACACGGAAGCGTCAATCGTGGAGTTTAACAGCGCTTTCGGCAATGGAACGCTGGTCATCATGCCTATGCGGCTGTAGGGGGTAGGACATGAACGCCGCAGAGGTAATCAAATTCCCCGGTCCTGAGCCGGGGCAATTCAGGAGCAACCGGATGGAGAACCAGAGGCAAGGTTACATCCCGTTGTACCGGAGTATCAGGAAAAAAACATGGGCTAAAGACGTGTTCCTGCGAACCTTGTGGGAAAACCTCTTAATGGACGCAGCCAGAAAGCCATACACAGCGAATTTCAAAGGCCATGTGTGGCACAACCCGGTCAACTGGTGGTGACAGCGGCTGATTTAGGGCTGCAATTGTGTGACAGGAAAGGGAAGCCAATAAGCCGGGACGCAGTGGAGCGGATGCTGTCTGTTTTTGTGCGAGAGGGGATGATTTCTATCGACGGCGAGAAGCAAAAGGGAAGGGTGATCACCATCCTGAACTACGCCGAATATGCCGAAAAAATAGACAATTTACCCGCACATGAAGCCACACAAACATCCGCACAACATGAACAAGAAGGTAATAACAAGAATATAAATAATAAACCCCCTATATCCCCCAAGGGGGAATCACCAAAGTTCGATCCTCTCAGCGTCCCAATTCCTGAATGGCTAGACCGCCAAGCATGGAGTGATTGGGTAAGTAACCGCTCTGAGATGAAAAAGCCGATAAAGACCGAGCGCGGAATTAACGCCGCATTCAAGCTGCTGAAAGAATGCCTTGATGAAGGTCACGGTCATAAACAACAGCATTGCCAATGGCTACCAAGGCTTGTTCAAGCCGAAATTCCCGCTCAGGAAAACAGGTGTTGCCAGACCTAGCCGACCCATGAACCACATACCGGAGGGCTTTACAGGATGAGCGATTTAATTCGACGCCTACAGGCCGCCATGCCAGCAGGTATCAAACCAAAGTTCACAACGCCGGAAGAGTGGCTGGCGTGGCAACGGGAGCAGGGCCGGAAGGATTCGGAGCGCATTGCTGAACTGAACCGCATTTCCCGCCTGCAAAAAATCCTCGGACGTTCCGGCATTCAGGAGCTTCACCGGGAGTGCACATTCCAGAACTACAACGCTGACCTTCCTGCGCAGCGTACGCACTGGATAAGGCGAAGCGGTACGCGAATGAGGTTCGGTGGGTTTATTTTCAGCGGCGGCTGTGGCACCGGCAAAAACCACCTAGCGGCGGCAATCGGCAATCACCTGCTGTCGAAAAACAAATCGGTGCTGGTTGTTACCGTTCCGACCTGATGATGCGCTTTCGTGAGACGTATCAGGACGGCGCGAAGGTGTCAGAAGCCGACCTGATGAACGACCTGTGCAACGTTGACCTGCTGATTCTTGACGATATCGGCGTGCAGCGTGGGAACCAGAACGAAGAGATTGTCTTGTTCCAGATAGTGGATCGCCGCCTGTCTGCAAAGAAACCCGTAGGCATGCTGACAAACCTCGACGTGGAAAAACTAACCGCGCTACTCACTGAGCTAATCATGGACAGGATGCGCATGGACGGCGGCATGTGGGTAAATTTCGACTGGCCCAGCTATCGGTCTCATGATGGAAATTACTACAGACGATTACGACGTAATTAACGCCTATGCAACCGACAGGCTATGGCATGACCGAGTAAGCACAACGGAAGCCGTTAATGCTCAAAAGTTCTTCGCTAAAACCATTGTCGAATTATTTATTTTTGACATGAGATTAGCTCACAAGCATGGCTGGCAGCCAAACAAACAGGGGGAGTGATATGGACATAATCAAATTAAACCAAGCATGCCGAATTCAAGCGGCTGGTGGCGAAAATCGCATTGAGTTTGAGCCAATTTACATTCAGGTAAGCCACATCGAGTCGTTTTATTCTGCTGGGCGCACTGTGCTGAAAATGACAAGCGGTGACCGGATCGAAGTAGAACAGACACTGGAAGAGACAGTTGCATTAATACTAGGAAGCAATTCCGAGACAAAAATGAGCTATACACCTGCCCTAAATGCGGTGGAAGTGGTCGGTCTGCTGGTTGTGATGAGTGCATACCTTACTGATAAAAGGGGGTGAAGAGTGAAAGTAAAAACTAGCGAGTTGACGGGCGCAGAGTTGGATTGGGCTGTGGCAGAAGCTATAGGTGGTGATCCGATATTGCATATGACATCTGGAACCGCTTTTGTCGAGAGGAATGGATCGGTTTTTTCGCCATCGTCAGACTGGGGGCAGCTGGGGGAAATCATAAATACGGTAGAGATAGTTATTGGCAACCACCCATCCGGGGAGGGTGATAATAAATTCTGGGGTAGCGCCCACAGTTTCAAGTCGGGCACTAGTTTTCAAACATGGGATGGTGCTGCCATTGCTGCATGTCGGGCCATAGTCGCCTCAGTGCATGGTGATGAAATCGACTTGCCGGAGGGCTTGCAATGAGTGAGTCAAAGCCACAGCGCCGCGTTGTGTGCGCCGCTAACCGATATGAATCAACTAAGGGGTAATTATTGAAACAGGTTTACTTCTTGGTAGACCAAGCCAGAAAGAACAACGCCATTCAATTCATCCAGCAATTACCCACCGATTCAGATAAGCCTCTCACCATCACCATTCAGGACCGAAACCGGACGCTTGAGCAGAACGCTCGGCTTTGGGCCACACTGCGCGACATCAGCGAGCAGGTCGTTTGGTATGGGCGAAAGATGGATTCGGAGAGTTGGAAGCACGTTTTCACCGCGGCGTTAAAGCGGCAAGAGACGGTGCCTGGAATCGATGGCGGCTTTGTAGTGCTTGGTCAATCAACATCAAAAATGCGAGTCAGTGAGATGCGCGACCTTATCGAGCTTATGAAAGCGTTCGGCGCGGAACGTGGCGTTAAGTGGAGCGAAGAATCAAGACTGGCTATCGAATGGGCTGAAAGATGGGGGAAGCAAAGTGAGCACACGAAAACTAATCCGTGAGTATTTCAAATCTAACGACAAAGCAACATACACCCAGATACGTGAACACTGTGAAAGCCATGGCTTCCATAGCGGAAATATATCATTCGCTGTGAATGACATGATGAATCGCGGCGAACTGGATAGGACGGGAAAGTATGGCGCTTACCAGTATTTTCCGACTGAAAAACTCAACGAGGAGATAACTACGGGCCGACCACTCGGCGCGAAGGATAAAACCCCGAGAGCTCGACAAAGCAAGCATGCTGCGGCGGTGAATAGATTCGACCAACTATTGCACGGGGTACGTCATGGGACAACGTGTTAGCCCGACATATTTAGTCTGTGAACACCTGAAAATACAGCCCACCAAACGCAGCAGAAAGCCGCCGAAGCCCAATACCTGTAAGTGCTGTAGAAAGAAATTCACCCCAGATAGACCACTGCAATTCGTTTGTTCCCCATCCTGCGCATACCAATACCAAAAACGACAGAAAGAGAGGCAGCAGAAAGATGCTGAAGCTAAATCTCGTCGCGAATGGAGAGAGCGTAAGGCCAAGTTAAAGCCGTTAACGCATTGGGAAGACTATACGCAACGGGTAGTCAATGACTACATCCGGGAGCGTGATGCTCACTTGCCATGCATTAGCTGTGGAACGTGGGAAACCGTTCAGTGGGAAGCAGGGCATTACAGGTCAAGAGGCGCGGCATCACACCTCAGATACAGCGAAGACAACATTCACAAACAGTGTCATCGGTGCAATGACGAGCTATCCAGCAACGCCATTCCATACCGTGCAGCACTCGTCAACAAAATCGGCCTTGAGCGCGTTCTAGCGCTTGAAAACAACAACACCCCACACCGTTACACCCGTGAAGAACTGGAAGCGCTGCGAGCGCATTACAGGGCTTTAACGCGTGTTCTAATCAAACAACGGGAGGCAGCATGACAACTGAAACCGAAAATGAGTTAAGCAATGTACTAGCGTTTCCGGCCAGGAAAGCGGACGAAAAAGACAACCTGCCATTTCTTCCCGAAGGAACGCAAAGACGCTTCTGTCCTCATGACATTGTTTGGGTTAATGAGCAGGAAAGACAGGTTCGCTGTCGACGTTGCGAGTTGGTGCTTGACCCATTTGATTACATGCTATCAGTCGCAAATAAAGAGGTGAAGTTGGCTGATACCGTCAAATATCTGCGACGTGAGGAAAAGCAGCGACGCCAGAACATCGAAAAGTTGATTCAGATAGAGAAAAACGCCAGGGCCAGAATCAGAAAGGTTGGATACAAAGAACCTCTTCCTCTTTGGCAAAACGAGAGGGTGGAATCATGAAAATGCTTACCTACGTCCTCAACCTCTTCACCCCCATAACTCCCAATATCCAGCCAACACACCTGCAGTCGTGGGATGCTGATCCGAAAAGGAGGAAAGAATGCGCAAAGAGCCAATAACTCAACTGATGTGCTTCGAGAGGGAGTCAGCGTTACGCATGAAGCACGGCAGGGGCATAGCATCAATAACCCCCCATGCAGCGCACATGGACACGCTACATGCTGCACAATTGGGGCGCAAAGCATCGCGGCGATGACCTGCCATGCGGTGGCAGCGGGGGAGTGTGGCGCATGATGTGGCACGAGCAATGGAACTCAGAACAAGGCGACCGGATACAGCTAATTTTCAGCAAGTTAGGCAAGCAGGACTACAGCGGGGAAGAGCTAATCAGGAAGGTTAGAGAAATATTTCTGCCATCAGCATCAGGAGCCAGCGTCATCAGTCTCGCCAAAGAACAGAATGACGTCGATTTTGTAGAGAAATGTCTGGTAGAAACTTTCATGCCCGATAGCCCGATCCGCGCTGTAGTTATTGAACGATATCGTGAACGCAATTACCCGCAAAATGTTTTACGCGACCTCACCGGAGTAGATATTGAGTCCTGCAAGCGTCGGGCGCGGTGGGCTGAAAGCTGGCTGAGGATATGGTTTTTTCTACAATTAAACGTGAAATGGAGAAAGAAATAGCAAATAAAGAATAATAAATAGAAATTTTTTTCATAAAAGCCTTGATTCGCGAACTGAGTATGCTCGGGAGCAAAGCGAAAGAGCAGGTGGTGAGATAAACGAGGCGGCGCTCACCATTGAACCGCCAAGCGGGTATGTTCAGCAGATGGCCTTGCTACTCCCGCCATGCAGGCTGGGAGGTCTGCAAATAACCTCCTGTACTTTGATGTCACAGTGATGGTCGATGAAGGTGGAGTTCAGATACAAAGTTTGGCAACTGGCTCTGATCTCCGTCTCTCCTTACTCAAGCCCTAGCTAACCGCTGTGTATTTTCTTTAGTATTTTCAATGTTTTGATAGCTGGCATCCAACTCTAGCTAGAAAGTTCGATTCTTTCATGGCCCGCCAAATTTCAGGCTGAGCTAATTGCTCGGCCTTTTTTATTTACTGCACACAGCGAGGATCCCGTGAAGATACCTGAAATTATTAAAACGGGGTTCGTTAACTCAGCCCCGTGGCTATTGGTTTTGGTTTTCCTGTCATATGCGGGCGCTGAAATTAACTCCCGTATTAACTCTGCTGAACACGCATATCCTCGCGCTGTTGTCTCTTACGGTTTGGCTAATGCCAAGACCGATGACGAGTTAATCACCACGGTTGAAACATGGAAGCGTGACGCATGGGGAGCACAGATTGGGGCATTGCGCGTTCTTTGCGAAAAAGACCGGGATTACGTGAATAGCCTCGGTGGTAATGATGTGGGTGCACGGATATGCAGGATTACAAAATGAATGATCAGCCCAGTAACGGTATTACCCAATTGTTCGCCTGGATTGCCGGTGTTGCCTCTGCTGCTGGTATTGCTACACAGGACATGATTTACATCTTCTTCGGTGCTGTCGGTGCTGTCGGTGCTGTCGGCGCTGCTGTGTCTGTTTTCTCATTAGTTAGAGGGCGTGTTGATGCCTATCGAAACCGAAAGGAAGAAGAGCGCCGCACACAGTTGCTAGCTGATTATTTGAAAATCGCTGCACAAATACCCTGATTCTGAAAATCCCTCATCAGTGGCTGAGGTGATGAAGAGGATCAGCGAATAATGGCACCATCACTACGCAACAAGATTGCTGGTGCCGCCGCAGGTGGTGCTATCGCTATTGCTACCGTGCTGATTCAGTGGCATGAGGGAGTTCGATATACCCCATATTACGATGTGGTTGGTGTGCTCACTGTTTGTTATGGGCATACAGGCTCAGACATCATCCCCACCAAGAAATACACGCAGGCCGAATGCAATGACCTGCTAGCGAAAGATATCGCACCCGCTGCCGCTGCTGTAGAAAAAGCCGTAAAGGTTCCGATGACCGATATGCGTAAAGCTGCGCTTATCTCATTCATGTACAATGTTGGCATTGATTCGCTGACTCGCTCAACGATGCTGCGCAAGCTGAATGCTGGTGATACATCGGAAGCCTGTGACGAGCTAAAGCGGTGGGATAAAGCAGGCGGTAAAGTCTGGCGTGGATTAACTGACCGCTGAGCGGTGGAGCGTGAGCTATGTCTATCAGGGCTACAATAATAGCCGTTCTGCTTGCTCTCATTGCTGCGCTGTCATTCGGCGTCTACTACTACCACGACGCATACAGTGAGACAGCAAAATCGCTGAAGCTCGCCAACGCCACAATCACCGATATGTAGATACGGCAGCGTGATGTTGCTGCGCTTGATGCCAAATACACCGGAGAACTCGCAGATGCTAAAAGCAAGCTGGCTGATTTGCAGCGCTGTGTTGCTGCTGGCAAGTGCGGGTTGCGCGTCAACGTTGTCAAGCAGGCCACCTCCACCTCCGGCCTGGATGATGCAACCAGCGCCAGACTTACTGACTCCGCTGAACGGGATTATTTCACTCTCCGGGAGCGAATCGAAACCATCACAAAGCAACTGACCGGATTGCAGCAATACGTCCGTGAGCAGTGCTTGAAATAACCAGCCCGTTAATTCGGGCTTTTTTGTAACTACAACCACGAGAACTAAAGATGCTTACTATCAAGATAATCAACAAAGAGAAAGATGTTTCAATTTTCCAATCACTCGGTGATGTCAGCTATGTGAAAGACTCTCGGAAAATCTTCTTCACTGGCTGGCATGGTGGTGATGCTGACCTGCTGCTTGATGAAGGTGAGGTCGTTTATGTATGCAACGAAAAGGGCGTAACAGTGGCCCTATGTTCCTAAAAATCAGTCAGAAGAAGTCAGTCACGGCAGAGTATTGGCCCATTAAATCTGTCGCATCAATCACTACAATCGCTGACGGCGTATTTGATACAAGCGACATTGTGGCTGAAGTGCGATTCAACAATGAAACCGTCACTATTTACAAATATCAGAATGCATGGCTGGTAAATGACGAAGGGAAAATCCTTGAGGTCATTAACCGCGACTATATGTGGAGCTAAAAATGGATCGCATGAGCGTTTTTATCGCAGCAGATAACGAGGCTGGACACGTCCAAGCCGTTATCGTTGAGAAAGATTTCCCGATTTACGAAAAGCCGGGCTTTGTCGCCTCTGTTGACGACATCAAGCCAGCAACCAAGCGCGTGCGTAAGGCGGCTGACAATGGCAACGACGCTAACAAAGAGTGAGATAGTCCTGTTTGCCCTGCGTAAGTTTGCCGTGGCATCGAATGCGACACTGACTGACGTAGAGCCTCAGTCGATGGCTGATAGTGTGGCTGACCTTGAAGATATGATGTATGAGTGGCAGATAAACCCCGGCGACATTGGCTATCTGTTCGCGGTGGATGATGAAGATCCGCTTCCAGATGATGATTCAGGGCTTCCGCGCAAATACAAGCAGGCTGTTGGCTATCAGCTACTTCTCCGCATGATGTCAGATTACAACCTGGAGCCTACGCCACGCATCAAAACCAACGCAGCAAAGGCTTACGACGCACTGCTCACCGATACGCTTGAAATCCCATCCATGCGCCGCCGTGGAGACTTTCCTACCGGGCAAGGCAACAAATACGACACATTCTGCACCGATCGCTACTATCCCGACGATAGGCCGGAAACTGACGACGATGTGCTAAATCCATAAGGTGAGAGAATGCCAATCCAACAGCCTCCGCTCATGAAGGGCAGCGGCAAAAACTTCCGCGATGCTGACTATGTGGACCTGCTTCCGGTCAATATGCTGGCGACACCTAAGCAAGTGCTGAATAGCAACGGCTATCTACGCTCATTCCCCGGCATAGACAAGCGTTCTGATGTTGCAGGTGTATCGCGTTTGCGGTGGTAGCCTGTATCGCGGTCAGTCTGTCGTAGGTTCGGTGTCAGGTTCTGGGCGCGTGAGCATGGCGTATGGGCGTACATCGCAGGCTGTCGGCGTTTGCGGGCAATTGGTACTGTATCGCTACGATGGCACTGTAAAGACGGTGGCGAATTGGCCTGTGTCGAGCGGTTACACTCAGTACGAATTAGGCTCAGTGCGTGACGTCACCCGCCTGAGCGGGCGGTATGCGTGGTCGAAAGATGGTACTGATTCGTGGTTTATCTCTGACCTTGAGGACGAGTCTCATCCTGACCGCAATAGTGCAGAGTACCGTGCAGAATCCCAGCCGGATGGCATTATCGGCATGGGGACGTGGCGTGACTTTGTTGTGACATTCGGCACATCGACTATCGAGTATTTCTCGCTGGCTGGAGCGACTACGGCGGGGGCGGCTCTCTATGTTGCTCAGCCCTCGCTAATGGTGCAGAAGGGTGTCGCCGGGACGTACTGCAAGGCGAAGTTTGGCGACTTCTACGCATTTATCAGCAACCAGGCAACCGGCGCACCGTCTATCTATGTGATTAACTCAGGGCAAGCGCAGCCAATCGCTACAGCTTCCATCGAGAAGATATTACGCGAGTACACCGCCGATGAATTGGCTACGGGCGTCATAGAGTCGTTGCGCTATGACGCTCATGAGCTGCTTATTGTTCACCTGCCACGCTACGTGTTGTGCTTCGAGACAGCATCGAGTGAGAGTGGCGGTCCTCAGTGGTGCATTCTGAAAACTGGCCTGTTTGATGACGTATATCGCGGCATCGACTTCCTATATGAAGGGAACAACATCACTTGCGGTGACAAGCTGGAAGCGGTGACCGGTCAGTTTAATTTTGCGTCAAGTGCTCAATATGGGAAGCAACAGGAGCACCTGCTTTTCACCCCAATGTTTAAGGCAGATAACGCTCGCGTGTTTGATTTCGAGTTTGAGGCAAGCACAGGCGTTGCTCAAATAGCCGATCGCCTGTTCTTATCCGCAACCACGGACGGCATCAATTATGGGAGCGAGCAAATGATTGAGCAGAACGCACCATTCATTTATGACAAGCGCATTCTATGGCGTCGTGTCGGGCGCATACGTAAAAACGTGGGATTCGTGCGCATTATCACCAAATCACCAGTGACCCTATCAGGCTGTCAAATCAGGGTGGAATAAATGGCTGACCCATCACTTAATGCGCCTGTCGTCGTGCAGGCTCATCGCATCGACGCGTCTATTCTCCCGCTGAATATCTTCTCTATCCCGTATCAGCTTTATGTCATTCAGAACGGTATGGACTTCGGTAATGTTGCTGGCAAGGCAAATCAGGCAGGGCAGGGCGCATATGATGCGCAAGTTAAAAACGACGAGCAGGATGCGACTCTGGCTGACCATGAGTAGCGGCTTGATGATGCTGAGGCTAAGCTAGCCAATCACGAATCTCGTATCACGGCAGCAGAAGCGACGCTTGCCAACCATGAGGCGCGTATATCATCGGCAGAAAGCACAATTGCCATTCACACGACGCAGATTTCCGCAAATACCGCTCAGTTAGCCAATCACGAAGCCAGAATCACCACGCTTGAGACTAACTTTGCTGCGTATCAGGCGTACATGAACCGGCAGAAATCAGAGGTTGTTTACTCTGGCATTTCTCTGTCAATCCCTACTACTGCAACAAATTTGCTAACGCTGCTAGGCCCGCTGACTCCGACAACTGGCACATTATTGCCATTCTTTGACATCGCGGTCGGAAGCACTCAATAAGTTCAAAAATCTTAGTGTAAAGATAAACATACGTGGCACATATGCATCATCGTCAGGTAATCGCTCGATGCAAATAACATTCGGCACTGTTGTCCATGACACGATTGTGATTAGTCGTGACGCGGCAACAAGTATTGATGACGTGTTCATAAACACCTTTTTTGCTGTCGATGAAAATGACGACATCGTATCGCCTGGTATCACGATGATGATTAAGGCCAACGGCAGCACATTCACGGCAAGTCGGATAAAAATCATCGCCACTCAGTGAGGCGCACTCATGATTTCATTTAAGCCAACCCGAAACATCGACCTGATAGAGGCTGTTGGTAATCACCCGGACATTGTCGCTGGAATCAATAACGGTGACGGATACGACTATAAGCAGGAGTGTCGTTATTTCGAGGTAAGTGCTTATGGTCAGTTCGGAATAATCGTATATTACCAATATATTCAGTATCTTAATTTCGATTACCACGCGATGTACCTGCCAGAAATTCGCGGATTTAGCAAAGATATTGGCTTGGCATTCTGGCGATTAATCCTGTCAGAAACGAATGTGCAATGCGTTACTTCATTCGCTGCCCGCAAATTCCGTCACGGGCAAATCTACTGCGCGATGATCGGCTTAAAGCGCGTAGGGACCATCAAGAAATACTTCAAAGGCGTTGATGACGTCACCTTCTATTCAGCCACTCGCGAAGAACTAACCGACTTCCTCAATCACGGGAGATAACTATGCTATACGCATTTACGCTGGGCAGGAAACTGCGCGGCGAGGAACCATTTTGCCTTGAAAAAGTCGGCAAGGGTGGCAGTAGTGATAATGGCGCAGGCGCTCAAGCCGACGCCATGAACTGTGCTACCGCCTTGCAGCGAGAGCAATGGCAAACGGTGATGAATAATCTCGCGCCTTTTACTCCGCTGGCGCAGCAGTACGTCACGCAGTTGCAGGATTTGTCCTCACTCAGCGGGCAAAACTCAGCACTGAACAGTTATTACAATTCTGACCAGTACAAGCAGCTTGCAAATCAGGCTCGCTATCAAGGCCTGAATGCGGCAGAGGCCACAGGTGGACTAGGCTCTACTGCGACCGGCAATATGCTTTCTTCCATTGCCCCAACGTTGGGCCAAAATTGGCTATCAGGCCAGATGAGCAACGCGCAGAACTTGGCGAATATCGGCTTGGGCGCGTTGCAAGGTCAAGCTAATGCCGGACAGACGTACGCCAACAACGCCGGTCAGCTCTACCAGCAGCAGGCAGCACTGGCAGCAGCTAATACCAATAAGCCATCTGCCTTGCAACAAGGTATTGGTGGCGCATTGAGCGGTGCTTCTCTTGGTATGGGAATTGGTGGCCCATGGGGCGCGGTTATTGGCGGCGGTCTTGGCGTTCTCGGCTCACTGTTTTAGGAGGTAATCATGGCTACTACTCAACCATGGGCAACTGGCGGCAGTATGCTGGCTGGTATTGGTGGCAATAACACTAATGCCCCACAGGCCAGCGACGTTAATGCAACTCTCGGTCTGATTCGCCAGAACAACGAGTTCGCGCGTGCTGGTGGGAATAACGTTGGATTACAGGCGTTGCAGGGATTGAAAGGTCTTTCCGATGCCTACAAGCAAGACCAGTTACAGAAAGCGCAGGCGGCTTTTAATCAGGCCCACGCTAACGCGTGGAAGTCTGGTGACACATCTGCGCTGCGTGATTTCGCTGTGAAGAATCCGGCATTCGTAACGCAGGCTCAGGCTGCTGTATCGCACCTCGGCGAAGAGCAGCGTAAGGATATCGGTAATCTCGCTGCTGGTATGCGTGTATCGCTGGCTCAAGGGCCGGAAGCGTTTAGTAAGTTTGTTAACTCGAACACTGGTACTCTCGGGCGAGTTGGGGCTGATCCAAACACTGTATTGCAAATGGGAATTAACAACCCGCAGGCGGCGCAAAAGTTCGTTGATACGCTTGGCATGTCATCGCTGGGTGGAAAGGATTACTTCGACATTGTTGATAAGCAGCAGGGTAGAGTAATTGATAGAGATAAGATTGCGGTAGACAGAGAGCGCTTAGCCGAGACGGCGCGTAGTAACCGTGCTGGTGAGGCAGTGCAATGGGCTAATGTCGGAATTGCTCAGCAGAATGTGAACGTGCGCAAACTTGAGCTTCAAGATAAAGCTCTTGACCGCCAAATCGCCAGAGAGACGAATCAGGTTCAGCTTGGTGTATTGCAGGACAAGAGAGCTGCAACCCAGCGCGAGCTTGAACAAGCTAAGTCTGATAAGGCCGACGCATACAACACCAGCATGGATGCCATGACTCGCGCCATTGATACGGCAAACAAGGTGCTTAACAGCCCAGGCTTTACTGGATATTTCGACGTTAACTTAATGCCGGGGACGAACAGATGGATTCCGGGAACAGATACGGCAGACACTAGAGCGCTAGTCGATACGCTTAAATCGCAGGGGTTCATGTCTGGCATTCAACAAATGCGTGGGCTTGGTGCGCTGAGTAATGCCGAGGGGCAAAAGGTAATGGACGCCATCGGAAACCTATCGGCTAGCCAGTCCGAAAAATCAGCGCGGACATCGATAAAAACAATCATTGACACAACCCAGATGGCGCAAAAAAGACTGCAACAAAAGTACGGGAAGGATATCCCGGCGCAGCAGCCTAATCAGCAGCAATCACAGCTATCAGATGATGATCTGGTGAATAAATACCTCGGGGGCAGATAGTGGCATACGACCGCGAACAGCTTATGACCGCGTTACGCAATGCTGACGCGGCGGGTGATACAGAAGGGGCGACCAGAATTGCTCAGATGATCCAGTTGCAAGGACAACAAGCGCAGGAGACTCAACAACCATCATCCCCAATGGTATCAGCAGAGGAGAACGCCAGACAGGAAAACGTGGTCAATAACGCCAATGTTGCGAGATGCAATTGGTAATGGCGCAGTGAATAGGCTAGATACGATTTACCAAGCGGCAAAAGCCATGAATCGCCTCAACACAGGGAAACAGTACGCCAGCAGCCTTGTCTCAGCAGGTAAATAACTTCCTGAAAGAGAAGAGCGGTCTGTCAAAGATATATGGCATTGCATCCAAGGCTGCCGCAGCAGAGGGCATTACTAGCCTGTCAGGATTCCCCGGAGCAGGCGCGGCGGGCGTAATCTCTGGAGCGCTGGCGGCGGGTAAAACCAGCAGGATAAAAGCCGCTGATGCGCTGCTTTCATCGCCAGAGTTCAAATCAATGTTGTTCCGGTTGCAAAGCGCACCTATCGACAGGGACGAGGTTAGGCGTGTGATAGAAAGAAAGGTGATGCAGTCAAATTCTTTTAAGCGGTGGGAGAAAACCCTATCAACGGATGAGGCTAAAACCCTTGGGCGTGTTGGATTGATAACGTGGCTGTCTCAGCAAGACACTACCGCCACCGAAGACCAATCCAGAACGCAATGAGAAATGCGACAATCCAACCTGCTGTTACCATATTTACCTCCGCCACGGATGGCTAAATAAAAACCACATTACCCAATATCAACCGCAAATTCACGCAATTTGTGGGGAACTACTCACGCATGGAGAAAATAATGGCGGAAATTCAACCCAATGTCGTAGTTTCGATGCCGTCTCAAAACTTCACGCTAGCCCATTCTTTCAAGGCCAACGCCAACGGTAAAATCTATATAGGATTAATCGATACTGACCCGTCAATCCCAGAGAACCAGATTCAGGTCTATCTCGAAAACGAGGACGGCAGCCACGTACCTGTAGCACAGCCAATCGTTATCAACTCTGGCGGCTTCCCGGTATACAATGGGCAGATTGCCAAGTTCGTGACCGTGCAAGGCCACTCCATGGCGATTTGCGACGCCTACAACGTGCCGCAATTCTATTTCCCGAACGTGCTTAAGTATGACCCGGATCAGTTTAGGGTGTCGCTGGGAGGGAGTGATGGATTCGGTTATATTGGCGGGGCAACATATGCGCAAATCAGGGCGTACACCGGTTCACTTTCTCGCGTTTATTGCCTCGGTCGCAGTAACGTTTTTGATGGTGGTTATGGATTTTTTGAAGTCGATTTGACTGACACTACGAGTGCTGATGATGATGGCACTGTGTTGATTGACGTATCCGGTCGTCGCTGGAAGCGTCAATACTCTGGTGCTGTGAATGTCGTTTGGTTCGGGGCTAAAGCTGGAGATGACACGGCGTCAGTCGCACTTGCAAATACGTCAGCATTTTGCCGCGCTTGCTTATCGCTAAAAACAAGTTGGGATGCATGGCGCACGGCGACAAAAGCGTCAAGGTCTGTTTATGTTCCTGCTGGTGATTACAACTTGTCTAACGGGCTCACAATACCAAAAGGTTGCTCGCTATACTCCGACGGAGTGGGGGTGGCTCGTCTAAAAATACTATCAAGCACCGTCGATGCGGGAACAAAACTACCCTTGGTGTCGCTGGGTTCTGTTATAGATGATGCCGGTCTTATTGTGGCGTCAACTGGTGCATATGTACAAGATCCGGCACCTTCTATAGATAAAATCTACCTCAACCCACAAAACTCAAATACCGCCGTAGACGTCAATGGGATTCCCGGCTTTCATATTGGTAGCTTATGGATTCAGGCTGATAGTGGTATTGTAATTCGTGGTGGGAGTGGTGACGGAATTATTGAGAGTGTTTTCGCGGAAAACGGAATAAGCAGAGGGGTTGTGTTCGCTGATTGTCAGAATATCACAGTAAATAATCTCTATACGTTCTTGTGTTCTAACTCTGTGGTTTTTTCGACAAATAGTAATAACACGACCGTTAAATCAATTCAAGCTAATTACCCTAAAGTAGCAGTTATCCAAATAAATGACGGGGGTTACTGTTAGAGGGGCAAAGGTTGGGATTTTGATTTCAAAAACAAACGAACAATTCTCAATATTTACATCAGTGGTTCGCTGCCGTGGTACTGGTTGCGACATTAGTATAGATGACATGGATGCAAGGAATTATAACGGCTATGCCACTAACAACGAAACAGGATTAAATAACTCAATAAAGATTGGAAGATTAATGCTTAGGCAAGCGCCACATAACTCAACAGATACGGCAGGGACAAATGCAAGAGGCTGTAGGGCTAACAATTCAGAGCTGATAGTTGATAGTGCTAATATTGCGGAGCTAGGCTTTGCTCCGTTCAGTCTCGAAGGAACTTTCCAGGCTAAAATTTATGTTAATGGCGGGGTAATATCAGGGCTTAATGCAACTGTTCCAGTTGTAGATATCAGCAACACAAGCACATCGTCTATATGTGAAGTGCAGGTTGAACCACCGTCTGGATTGGCACTTTTCAATCTACAGCAATATATTTCCCCTCGCTACGATAGGGTTAGAAGGCCATTTCTAACGGTGACAGAGGGTGGACGGCTGGCGATCAAGATTCCATTTATTGGCAACGCAAACACATGGAGGCTGTCAATACGCGCCAACACAAACTCCGCAGGAAACGCAAATTACCGACGAGTTAGGCGGTTGTTCGTCGCTCAAGAAACCGGGTTTGTAAGCTCAGCAGTTGTTACAAATTTGGCATCGATTGACGACGGAAACACATCACTATCAACATCATTCACTCCTGATGTGGTGTATCAGCTAGATATTGATACGGTTGGTAACGGATCACAAAGGCCATATCAGAGCTATGGATATGCAGTGATATCAGTACCGTCAACATATACACAACTGGTTTTTGATGTAGAGAAAGAACTGTAATACGAAATATGGCAAGGGAATGCCGTCAGTGATAGCATAGGAGGTAAGCTAGTCAATATCGGACAAACCACGATGAAATTAAGAGTTAGCCAGGTAAGGTTTTTTATTGTACTGTTCATTGCATTTATGGTCCCGTCATTCATATTTGTTTTTTTAAACAGTCGTCAATGGCCTCAGGAGTTTTGATTTCTTTTATAAGCATTGCTTTCTTGTGTTTAAGTTCAGCGGCAGATGTATCCATAAAAAAATCAAATTTGATTTTGTTGCTGTTGGCGGCTATTGTTATCTTACTTCAATCTGCATATTTTGCTATTTTTCATGATAATCTAAAGCCTATATACTCTATAGCCGCAATAATATTAGTGATAGTATCTGCTACATTTTTGCATAAAAAATTATAGATATGGGATTGCAAAAGATATCATCAGTTGTGATTTTGTTTTTTACTTTTGTTGGTTGGTTATCACTAATCCATCCGGTTAGTATATCTGGTTACTCTGTTAAAATGAAGCCAGTATTCCCATTTTCAGAACCGAGTCATTATGCATTGACTATAGGATTTCTGTTTTGCACTTTCGGATATTATACATCAAAAAAGTTAAGTTATTAATAATTTGGAATATGGTTGCTCAGGCACTGCTTTTCCCTAACTTAACTCTGATTATTTTCAGTTTCATATCTATGTTTATATTTTTCGGGTCAAAAGATTAACGTCTATTATAGTCATATCACTTATTGTTTTATCATCTATTTACGCATCAATGTATTTTTTTCCTCCAGCGAGGCGATTCAGTACATAACATCTCGTGTAATTGTTAGCTCTGATAGCAATAATCTAACTACTCTTGTCTTCCTGCAAGGGATTGATGATGCAAAAATGGCTCTTTTTGATACTTATGGGCTTGGGCTTGGATTCCAAATGGCAGGGACAAATGGTGTTGGGGAGTATGGTTATAAGATTTACGTCTTATCAGGAATGGATCTTAATAGATTTGATGGTGGTTTTTTAGCTTCAAAAATAGTTTCTGAATTCGGTGTTATTGGTGTATCGCCTTGCTTATATATGTAAGTAAGGCTTTCAAGTCTATCCGAGAGCTACGGAAATGCAGTCGTGATGATTCTGAGTCAGATAGATTGCGTATTATGTGGGCTTGCGCGGTAATATCACTATCTGTTGAGGTATTTTTGCGCGGGTTTGGGTACTTCTCTCCAACCATAATCATGTTCATCACTCTTTACATGGTAAAAAGATCAAAAGAGCGCGAGCTTTCCTAGCCGACCCAATCAGCCCACCACTGAAATATTCATGTGCCGTTTTTGTGACGTGGTGTGCCGTGTTATGGCGTAAAAATACGGTGCGAATTAATGTAAATTTTTGATAATTAAAGTTTCTATAGATGGATTTACTGACTTTTAATCAATTGGTCGCAGGTTCGAGCCGAGCGAAGCGAGACAGCATTTCAGAGTCTGGCTACGTCGGCAGAGACACTTTTCTTGTGTTATACGGCGTCAGGGGGATCTGTCCGATAACGTTCAGCGGCATGTTGTTGCGCGAAGCCAGATAGCATAGCCCCGCGTGCCACCTGATAAGCTTCCCACTGTTCAACATGATGCAGAGGCGGGATCGTGACTGATTCCCGGCGATCGAAACCGACTAACGCGGCATCGACCAATTCACCGACCTCCATCACGGCAGGAAGCGTATTCACGTCAGTACCGGAACGTTCCCAGATTTCAGTGTGTGTTGCTGCGGGAAGCACCTCCTGAACATAGACCCCCCCTGGGGGAGAGTTCGAGGCTAAATCCCTGAGACAAAAACAGTACGAATGCTTTAGTTGCGCCATAAACGGTCAGTCCGAACTCTGGGGCTAACCCGACGACCGACCCAATATTAATGATTGCACCATTAATGATTGCACCTTCACCAACCGCCGCCAGCCGGGGAGCGATCGCGCTGGCAAGACGCACGAGCGCCGTGGTGTTGAGTGTGACAAGCCGTGCGATATCGTCAGTTGCCTGATCAACAAAGCTCCCCGCGATACTCATACCGGCATTATTCACAAGGATTCCGATGCGACTGTCTTCGCGTACGCGCGCTTCTACGGTGGCAAGTTGGTCAGATTAGGTGAGATCGGCGGGGAGGATATCGACGGCAACACCATGCTCTTGGCGCAATCGAGTGGCCAGGGCTTCCATCCGCATGCGATCGCGGGCAACTAATACAAGATCATGGCCACGACGGGCGAAGCGCTCAGCATAGGTTGCGCCAATGCCAGATGACGCGCCAGTAATGATAACCGAGGGGAGTGTGTTCATAAATGTGCTCTCGTGTCTGAGTGATAGGGATGATGCCCTCATATAAATGTCGATTGACATTTATATGAGGGCATCATCATGCAATACACCACGTTTGGTCGTAATACGGGTTTACGTGTATCTGAATTGGCGCTTGGCACCGGTAACTTCGGTACCGGCTGGGGCTACGGTTCTGAAAAAGAACAGGCGAAACAGGTTTTCGATCGCTATGCGGATGCAGGCGGTAACTTCATCGATACAGCGGATGCCTACCAGTTTGGTCAATCTGAGCAAATGGTCGGGGAATTTATCGCTGCTGAACGCGATCATTTTGTCCTGGCGACGAAATACACCTTAAGTGCTTTGCCTGATGCCGGCGCTTCCCGTACCGGCAACAGCCGTAAGAATATGATTGCTTCGGTAGAAAATAGTCTTAAACGGCTACAAACCGATCGTATTGATGTGATGTGGGCGCACTTTGACGATCAATTGACCCCGTTCGAAGAGATCGTTCGCGCTTTCGACGATCTTATCCGTGCCGGGAAAATCCAGTATGCCGGATTATCCAACTTTCCGGCGTGGCGCATTGCCCGTGCCGATACGATGGCGGAACTGCGAGGCTGGTCGTGTATTGCGGGTATCCAGGTGGAATACAGCCTGGTACAACGCACCGCCGAGCGGGAACTGCTGCCTATGGCCCAAGCGCTCGGGTTAGCAGCAACGCTCTGGTCGCCGCTGGGAGGTAGTCTCCTTACGGGCAAATATCGTCAAAGCGCAGAAGGGCGACTAAAGGGGTTTGGGGGAAGACTGATACATATCGAGCAGGATACTGCCTTGCTCGATACGGTGTTTGCCATTGCACAGGAAGTGAACGCGATGCCTGTTCAGGTTGCCATCGCCTGGCTGCGATACAAGGCCGCTCGCGCCAGCACCAGCCTGATTCCTATTCTGGGCTCGCGTACCCTGGCGCAACTGAACGACTCACTGTTGGCCCTGGATATCTCCTTAAACGGCGGGCAGGTTACCCGACTGGATGATGTCAGCGCAATCTCACTGGGCACGCCGCATGAGCAGATTGCCAGTACGCGGCCCCGGGCACAGGGAGGCGAGGGGGTTCATTTTATCGCGCCGTGGTCACCACGCGCCTGACCTTGCTATTGATGAAAGGCATCATCTATTGAGTCTTATTTTTTCATCACCTAAGATGATGTCTGACTGAAAAGGAGAAAATCATGGCCCGTGTATCAAAACAACAAATGGAGCGCAATCGCGAGGAAATTATTCAGGTCTCCTCTCAGCTCTTTCGTGAACGGGGTCTGAATGGCGTCAGCGGGATTAACACATGGCGGTTTTTATGGCCATTTTTCCTCTAAAGATGAGCTGGTGGCTATCGCTAGCCGTAAAGCACTTGATGATTCAGCCTCCCGCTGGCAGGAAATCAGGCACCAGTCACACCATGATGACTTTCGCACTTTGGTGGAAGCCTATCTTTCCCAAATCCACCGCGATGCTGCGAAGGATGGATGTGCAATAACTGCGTTAGCCAGTGACGTGGCCCGTGAAGAGGAAGATAAACCGGTGCGTGAGGTTTATCTTAGTGGCGTAAGGGCAATGCTGGAGAGGCTGGAGTCTGTTTCCGATAGACAAGACGCAGAACAGAGCAGACAGCACGCTTTGGTGCAATTTTCCCCGTTATTGGGGGCGTTGACACTGGCGCGAGCCACTGCCGGAGGCGCTTTGTCAGATGAGTTTCTCATGGCGGCCAAAAAAGCATTAGTCGGTGACACAGTATAAACGCATCCAAACCGATTCTGGCCGGATTGACGTCTGGACAGAGACAGGCGTAGGATTCAGTTACTTTTAGTTAGTACAAACATCCAGGTAAGCTTGCAATGACCGCATTTCCCACGCCAGAAGCCGATATCGATCAGCAAATCCTCACGCTCTCGGAAAAACTCGATCGCGGTGATGTATTGGCGGCAAACTGCCCTTCACGCGAGGTGCTTAAGCACCTTACCAGCCGCTGGGGTGTGCTGGTGATGATTGTGTTGCTGCCGGGCACACAGCGCTTTAGTGCGTTACGCCGCAGCATTGAGGGTATCAGCGAGCGCATGCTGTCACAAACGCTGCAATGGCTGGAAGCAGACGGGATGGTGCATCGGCATGTGTATAACACGGTACCGCCCCATGTGGAGTACACCCTCACGCCTTTGGGGCGCGAAGCGGCGGAAAAGGTACGCGATCTGGCGGATTGGATAGAAGTCAATTTACCGACTATTTTACAGGAACAGATGCCTTCATCAGCGCAAAGCCTATTGGAATAATGGCTGGTTAGAATAAAAAGGCCTGCCGGGAAGGCAGACCTGATGACATCAGAGTGCTTTTTCTGGGCTGCGTACCAGCGCGACAATATTACTGCTGGCGGTTTTTTGTTTGAGTTTGGCGATAACTAATTGGCCCAGTTGGCGGGTGGCTCCAGTAACGGCAATAGTCATGATCTTACTCCTTCGCCGGATGGCGTGATTGATGTGAAAGTCACTATAAAGCCTTAAATAACTTTTAGTAAGTACTTACATAAACATAAGTGTCATCAGTCTTGACTGAATGTCTGTGCTTCTCTGGCTGACTTATACGTTATATTGCATCCTGCCATGGTCTGGTGGGAGTATAGTAGGTTCTTTGTGTTTTTCTGCCCGCAGTGTTGCTGGGCTGAACCCACTGAAGTCTCGTTGTCTGTAACACGGAGAAGTGGGGTAAGGAGTGTTATGATTGGTCCTCTGATTAACGGTTCCGCCATTATTATTGGCGGCGTTCTCGGCATTTCCCTGAGTCGTTTTATTCCACAGCGCCTTCGTGATGGTTTACCGCTTGCGTTTGCTATGATCTCCATTGCAATGGGGATAACGTTGGTGGTCAAGGTGTATCAATTGCCCGCCGTCGCACTGGCGGTCGTGCTGGGTGTCGCATTGGGTGAACTGTTGCGATTGGAACATGGCATATAGCTCGGAGGCATCTGGATTTAACGGGTGTTAAGTCGTGTCCTGCCGTCCCCCCGGCACAAGCTGCCACCGGACGTGTATACACAGAATTTTACCGCCTTGATTGTGCTGTTTTGTGCCAGCGGTACCGGTGTGGTTGGCGCGCTGACGGAAGGGTTGACGGGAGACTATCAACTGATGGTGATCAAATCGGCACTGGATGTATTTACTGCGCTAATTTTTCCATCACGCTCGGGGCCGCGGTTATTTCTATCGCTGTACCGCAATTTATCGTTCAGGCGCTGTTATTTTTCTCTGCACAATTGATTATGCCGTTTATGAATGACATTACCATGGGGGATTTTGCAGCCTGCGGTGGCATTATCATGATGGCGGTGGGGCTACGCATTGCGCAGATCAAAATGTTTGCCGTGGTAAACTTCCTGCCTGCGCTGTTATTTATTATCCCACTGTCAATTTATTGGCATCGCTGGTTCGGTTAGTTTTATTTTTGCTAAACAGAAGTGGATAATTAAACGTATTATTCATTATTTGTTTAGTATGCAAAACTTTAAGTGCCTTCTTGCTAACCGGCTGCTAACATATACCCCGCTTGGGAGTCCGGCTGGAGCAGGATTTCCTCATTTGACGATAACTATGGGGTGGCAAGATGGACTTTTTCAGTACCAGCAACATTTTGATTCATATCCCGCTCGGTGCGGGAGGGTACGACCTTTCCTGGATTGAGGCCGTAGGTGCGTTGTGCGGTCTGCTCTGTATTTGGCTTGCCAGCCTGGAAAAAACCATCAATTACCTGTTCGGCTTGATCAACGTCTCACTGTTTGCCGTTATCTTTTTCCAGATTCAGCTATACGCCAGCCTGCTGCTGCAAATCTTCTTCTTTGTGGCTAATGTCTACGGCTGGTACGCCTGGACTCGTCGTACAGAACAGCAGGATATCGCCCTGAAAATACGCTGGCTGCCGCTCCCCAGGTTGCTTGCCTGGTCAGTAGTGGGCGCACTGGCGATTGGTTTGATGACGGTATACGTCGATGCGGTATTTGCTGCTCTGACAGGCATTGCAGTGACCGTAATGCAAAGCATGGGCGCGCAGGTGACCATGCCGACATTACAGCCAGATGCGTTTCCCTTCTGGGATTCCAGCATGATGGTGCTCTCCATGATAGCCATGGTACTGATGACGCGTAAGTATGTTGAAAACTGGATACTGTGGGTTGTGGTTAACATTATCAGCGTGGTGATCTTTACGTATCAGGGAGTTTATGTGATGGCGTTGGAATACCTGATTTTGACGGGTATTGCCCTTAATGGCACCTGGCTGTGGATCATGGAAGCACGTCAGCGTCAAACGCCATCGTATGTGCAACGTCAAGTGTAGGATTGGGCGTTGGAAAACGCGGCGTTGCTGTGCGGTAACAGCATTTTATCGCGTAAAATGACGCGATATTGTTGTGGGTACGCCATACGCTTGACTTATCATTTGCGCGCTGCAATATGAACAGTTCCGTTTTTAAACGCCAGGGCAATCGCCCTGCAACCGTTTCCTATTGGCAAGATGTGGCATTTTCTGCGCAAGAATCGATGGATGAATGATGAATTACCAAAATGATGACTTAAGAATTAAAGAGATCAAAGAGTTGTTACCTCCTGTCGCGTTGCTGGAGAAATTTCCGGCCACCGCGCGCGCTGCAGAAACGGTCTCATTTACCCGCTCGGCAATTCACAAGATTCTGCATGGCACTGACGATCGTCTGCTGGTGGTGATTGGCCCGTGCTCGATTCATGATACCAAGGCTGCAAAAGAATACGCTGCACGTCTGCTCACTCTGCGCAATGAATTGAGTGACGAGTTGGAAGTGGTGATGCGTGTCTATTTCGAGAAACCGCGCACGGCCGTGGGTTGGAAAGGGCTGATTAACGATCCGCACATGGATAACAGCTTCCAGATTAACGATGGGTTGCGTATCGCACGTCAACTGCTGGTGGAAATCAACGATACCGGGCTACCTGCGGCGGGCGAATTTCTGGATATGATATCGCCGCAGTATCTGGCAGACCTGATGAGCTGGGGTGCCATTGGTGCTCGCACCACGGAATCTCAGGTACACCGAGAACTGGCTTCTGGCCTTTCTTGCCCGGTTGGCTTTAAAAATGGTACCGATGGCACCATCAAAGTGGCGATCGATGCTATTAATGCAGCCAGTGCGCCGCGCTGCTTCCTGTCGGTCATCAAATGGGGCCACTCAGCCATTGTTAACACCAGCGGTAACAACGATTGCCACATTATTTTGCGCTGCGGCAAAGCACCAAATTACAGTGCCGAGCACGTTAGCGCAGTTAGCGCAGTTAAGGAAGGGCTGGAAAAAGCTGGACTGCGCCCGCAGGTGATGATCGATTTCAGTCACGCTAACAGCAGCAAGCAGTTCAAGAAGCAGATGGACGTGGGTGCTGATGTGTGCGCGCAGATTGCTGGCGGCGAACGAGCCATTACCGGTGTGATGGTGGAGAGCCATCTGGTGGAAGGGAATCAGAGCCTAGAAAGCGGTGAGCCGCTAGTTTATGGCCGCAGTGTGACAGATGCTTGTATCGGTTGGGAAGATACCGACACCTTGTTGCGTCAGTTGGCTAAAGCGGTGAAACAGCGACGTGCACAGTAAGTTGTCAAACACAACATGGGTTGTTTCTTATTCCTGACCCGTGAAAAGGTCAGGAACGATCGATCAATATGAGGTGTTCACTTTCTGGCTCAGTCATCAGTATCTTGAGATAGCGATTGTGTCACACCGCATGAGGCCAGCATACGTTGTGTGTTTTCAAGCTCTTCTTGTAATAACTCGGCATTTGGCAGCACCGTGCGAAAGTTTGCGGCCATGACCTTGGTGGGGAGCCCTTCCAATGCATACCTTGCTAAAGCATGGCCTCTATCCGCACAGAGAATTAAGCCCACAGGGGGATTCTCGTCAGGTAAGGTCCAGTGTTCTCTGGCATAGTTACAATACATATGCATCTGCCCTACATCCGCATGAGTGAGACTGCCGAGTTTCAAATCAACGATGAGACCAGACAGCGCAATTGGCGATGAAAAAATAACAGATCAACGCGATACCAGGTCTGATCAATGCGTAGTCGTCGCTGTCGTCCGATAAAGGTAAAGCCGTCACCGAGTTCAAGCAGAAAGTCCTCTAATCGGTGGATTAACGCTTCCTCTAGATCGGATTCTGAGTATTCGTCTTTAAGATCAAGAAACTCCAGCACATAAGGATCTTTGATCGCCTCATTGGGGGTAACAATGTCTTGTTGCTTCGGTATTGAGCCAGTGACCAGCATGGCTGCTTTATCGCGGGAAAGCGCAGTGCGCTCATAAAACTGGCTACTGATTTGTCGGTCGAGTTGACGCACGCTCCAGCCGCCTTGTAGTGCTTCGGTTTCATAGAATTGGCGGGCATAGGTATCTTTGACCGATAGCAGACGAACATAGGCTGACCACGGTAGCGTGAAAAACTGCGCCAGTTCAGTAAGATCAAAATTCCGAGACAGTGTCTCGGAAATCATTGATCGCGAGTAGATGAGGAAAAATCTCCGCATATTTTCCAGATTGTCCACACTGAAGCCGCGTCCAAAACGTGTTGTCAGGTCGTCGGATAAGCGCGCGATCAGCTGCTCACCGTAACTGGCTCGACGTCTGCCCTTTTGCTCGACCTCAATAATTCGTCGGCCAATTTCCCAATAGCTTGCTGTCATCAATGCATTGACGCTGTGGGCCACGGTGTGGCGCGCATCATCGAGCAATGCCACGATACCATTGTGGATACCTACATAACCTGTAGGTAATGCGGTACGCTTCATTGCCACCGCCGATTTCTTTTTTTTACTCAAGGCATCACCTCCGCAGAACACAGTCTCCTGCTATGTCATAGCGATGATGTTACGACCAAGAACACGCCTGACACTATCAAGGCGTCGAGCGTGTTGTGAACTTTGGAACACGCTTCCAGAGAATGCCCTTATCGAACTTGAAACGTTGACGTTTTATCCAGGCCATATTGGAAATTTACAGGAAGTTCCTTTGCCTGGCTCAGAGGGCGCTATGCTTGAGCAATAAAAAACCCGGCTTATGCCGGGTTTTTTACTACTTCAGTTCAAACGTAACTTATTTGGCTTTGCCCTGATTAGCAACAGCAGCGGCTTTCGCTGCGATCTCATCAGCATCGCCCAGATAGTAGTGTTTGATCAGCTTGAAGTTTTCATCGAACTCATACACCAACGGTACGCCAGTCGGGATGTTCAGCTCGAGGATTTCGTCTTCGCCCATGTTGTCCAGGTATTTCACCAATGCACGCAGGGAGTTACCGTGTGCTGCGATGATAACGCGTTCACCGCTCTTGATGCGCGGCAGAATGGTTTCATTCCAGAACGGCACAACGCGCTCAATGGTCAGCGCCAGGCTTTCGGTCTGCGGCAGTTCGTCGTCAGTCAGTGACGCATAGCGCGGGTCATGGCCAGGAAAACGCTCATCTTCACGGGTCAACGCAGGCGGAGTGATAGCAAAGCCACGACGCCATTGTTTAACCTGGTCATCACCGTATTTTTCTGCGGTTTCTGCTTTGTTCAGACCCTGCAACGCGCCGTAGTGGCGTTCGTTCAGTTTCCAGCTCTTTTCCACCGGCAGCCAAGCTTGATCCAGCTCGTCCAGGATGTTCCACAGCGTATGAATGGCACGTTTCAGCACAGAGGTATAAGCGAAATCGAAGGAGAAACCTTCATCTTTCAGCAAGTTACCAGCGGCTTTGGCTTCTGAGCAGCCCTTATCGGACAGGTCAACATCGTACCAGCCTGTGAAGCGGTTTTCATTGTTCCACTGGCTCTCACCGTGTCTCACCAGTACCAGCTTAGTTACAGCCATAGCTAAACTCCCTCATTCCTAAGATTTCAGTGATAACTGATCTCATTATATTGCTGCGCTGCAATTAACGGCAATCAATAGTCACCGATTAACCTGATTTATCTGCATTAACTTTGCTCATTATCACGTTATAGCTTGCTCGTTTCAGCTCACAGCAATGGCCTGCTGGAGCTGTTCCGTTGGGGAATTTATCGATAGCCTGAGTTCTCTGAATAAAAATCATACCGACCCAGTATGAGTATGGGTCGATATGACGAGATTGTCACTCAGGCAGTATCGCCTCGCTTACGGTGTGTTAGCAGATAGAAGGCTGGAATCACCAACATCGACAGCAGCGGCGCAGTCACCATACCGCCAACCATGGGGGCGGCGATGCTCTGCATAACTTCCGCGCCCGTGCCGCCGCCCCACATAATGGGTAACAGCCCTGCCATGATGGTGGCAACGGTCATCACTTTGGGACGCACGCGCAACACAGCACCTTCATGGATTGCTTCGCGCAACAACGGTAATGCCAGCGTTTCATCGGATTTTTGACGTTTTTCAATGGTGTGATTGAGGTATAGCACCATGATTACGCCAAACTCGGCGGCCACCCCAGCAAGAGCGATAAAACCCACTGCTGCTACTGATAAGTTGTAACCCAGCAGATAGAGCAGCCATACGCCACCAATCAGCGAGAAGGGTAGAGTACCCATGATCAACAGCGCATCCTTCACCTTGCTGAAAGTCACATAGAGCAGGATAAAGATAATCAGCAGTGTGAACGGCAATACCACTTTGAGTTTGGCCGTCGCGCGCTCCAGATACTCAAATTGTCCAGACCAGCTTAGTGACACGCCTTCTGGCAATTTCACCTGCTGCTCCACAGCACGTTGCATATCCTGCACGGCAGATTTCAGATCGCGGCCGCGAATATCCACATAGATCCAATCCGAGAGGCGAGCATTTTCACTTTTCAGCATGGGCGGCCCATCGCTGATGCGAATATCTGCCAGTTCCGAGAGTGAAATTTGCCCACCACTTGCGGTAATGACCGGTAAGTTCTTAAGCTTTTGCAGTGAATCGCGAATCTCGCGTGGATAGCGCAGGTTGATAGGATACCGTTCGCGTCCCTCAATGGTTTCGCCAATGTTTTCCCCGCCTACCACGATGGAAACAATGGATTGCAGCTCTTTGACCGACACACCGTAACGCGCAGCCTTGGCGCGATCGATATCAATATAACGTCCACCTGCCAGACGCTCCGCCAACGCGGAGGTGACGCTGGGAACGCCGCGCACCACCTGCTCGATCTGTTCGGCCACCGCTTCAATTTGCGCGATGTTGCTGCCGTTAACTTTTATGCCCACCGGGCTTTTGATCCCCGTTGCCAGCATATCCAGTCGGTTGCGGATTGGCGGTACCCAGATGTTGGCAATCCCCGGCACTTTCACAATGCTATCGAGTTCGCTTACCAGCTTGTCCATCGTCATGCCGGGCCGCCACTGATCTTTGGGCTTGAAGCGTATGGTGGTTTCGATCATGGTCAGCGGCGCGGGATCGGTGGCCGTTTCTGCCCGTCCTGCCTTGCCGAACACGGTTTCTACTTCCGGCACGGTTTTGATTAGCCGGTCGGTCTGTTGCAATAATCGGCCTGCTTCTCGCGCAGATATTCTGGGCAGGGTGGAGGGCATATAGAGCAAGTCGCCTTCATCCAACGCGGGCATAAATTCGCTGCCTAATTGGGAAAGCGGATAGAGCGTAGCCAGCAGCAGCACCCCTGCTACTGCCAGCGTCACTTTCGGCCACTGTAATACGCGATCGAGCAGCGGCTCATAGGCACGGATCAGCCAGCGGTTGAGCGGGTTGGCGTGTTCATCGGGAATTTTGCCACGAATAAAATAGCCCATCAGCACCGGCACCAGCGTAATGCCCAGTCCAGCGGAAACCGCCATGGTATAGGTTTTGGTGAAGGCGAGCGGCGCAAACATTTTCCCTTCCTGTGCTTCGAGCGAAAACACCGGAATGAACGACAGGGTAATGATCAGCAAGCTACAGAGGAGAGCTGGGCCGACCTCCACGGCTGCCTTTTCAGCAATCTTCCAATAGTCCGCGGAAGCGGGTTGTCGGTCAGGATGCTCATGTCGCCACTGTTCCAGCACCTTATGCATATTTTCTATCATCACAATGGCCGCATCCACCATGGCCCCGATGGCGATGGCAATGCTGCCCAATGACATGATGTTGGTGTTCACCCCCTGATAGTGCATGACAATGAAAGCGCCGAGAATATCCAGCGGCAGCGTCACAATGGCCACCAGAGCCGAACGGAAGTGGAACAGAAACAGCGTACACACCAGGGCAACGACAATAAACTCTTCAATCAGCTTGTGCGTGAGCGTCGTGATGGCGTTTTCAATCAGGTGTGAACGATCGTAGACGGGAACAATCTCCACGCCTGCGGGCAGGCTGTGCTTGATTTCATTGAGCTTGAGCTTGACCGCATCGATGGTTTCCAGCGCATTTTTCCCTGAGCGCATCACGATAATGCCGCCCGCGACTTCACCTTCACCATTGAGTTCAGCAATGCCACGCCGCATTTCCGGACCAATACGCAAGGTGGCGACATCTGACAACATGATGGGGATGCCGTCTCGGGTTGCGATCACCACATGCTTAAAGTCGTCAATCGTTTTTAGATAGCCCGAGGTGCGCACCATGTACTCCACTTCCCCGAGCTCGACAACGGAACCGCCACCTTCCTGATTCGCGTTTTGTACAGCAGTCATCACCATCTCGTGGGAGAGGTTTAGGGCGCGCAGTCGGTCTGGATTGAGCACAATCTGGTACTGTTTAACCATGCCGCCGACGCTCGCCACCTCTGATACGTTGGGCACAGTCTTTAACTCATACTTGATGATCCAGTCTTGAATGGCGCGCAGATCGCCAAGGCTGTGCTGGCCGGTTTTGTCTACCAGCGCATACTCATATACCCAGCCAACGCCGGTGGCATCAAGGCCAAGAGAGGCCTTCGCCTGAGGCGACAATGTCGACTGCACCTGGCTGAGATACTCCAGCACGCGTGAGCGTGCCCAGTAGGGATCGGTGCCGTCTTCAAACAGGACGTAGACGTAAGAATCGCCGAACATGGAGAAGCCGCGTACCGTTTTGGCACCTGGTACGGAGAGCATGGTGGTGGTGAGTGGGTAAGTCACCTGATTTTCCACGACTTGCGGCGCTTTGCCGGGGTAGCCGACTTTGATGATCACCTGAACATCGGAGAGATCGGGCAACGCATCAAGCGGCGCTTTTTGCACCGCCCACCAGCCCCATGCGGCCATCAGCATGGCACTCAGCGGCACCAGTAGCCGATTGCGCAAAGACCAACGAATAATGGCAGCAATCATTGTTGATGTCCTTCATGTTGGTGGTTATTCGCACTGCTGGCCGCTGGCGTGACACTGACCAATCGCACGCCCTCTTCTGGCAGCACAAATGTGAAGCTGACTTGCTGACCAACAGCCAATGATGGCCGTAATGCGGAAGGGGCCGTAAAGTCCATGGTCATCGGGCACCAGTTCAGCGCGGCAACCGAGCCGTGCGAGATGGTGATATTGTCGCCGTCTATCGCCTCAATTTTCCCCTCTGCGGTGTAGGTGGGGGTGGCCGGTGTATCTTGCTGTGGCTGATCGCCTGCCATTTGCGGCAGTGCGCTTTTCAGGCTGGCTTCTGAATCAATCAGGAATTGCCCGGAAGTGACAACGGCTTGGCCCGCGTCAAGACCGTGAGTGATCTCTACCCAGCCATTTTGGCTACGGCCTGTTTTCACCTCGACCGGCGTGAAGTGACCGTTACCGTCTGCAAGCAGCACCCGATTGTGCGTGCCGGTGGTGATGAGCGCTTCGTCAGGAATAGCGACTACGGCGGGCGTGGTGACGGGATGCGTCAGTGTCACGTTGAGGATCATGCCGGGTTTGAGCAAGTGCTCCGGGTTTTCCAGTGTCAGCCGGGCTTTCAGTGTGCGCGTTGTCGGTTCCAGATTCGGCAGCAGTTCATTAACCTTGCCGTGAAAGGTTTTGCCCGGCCAACTGTCCGTAGTGGCGCTGATGTCACTGCCACGTGAAAGTAAGCGGGCTTGGCTTTCCGGATAATCAACCACGATCCATACCGGGTCGAGCGTTGCCAGTTCAAACAGCGATTGCGCGGCGTTGACCTGTGCGCCTTCACGCACATCCAGCTTGTTGATGTAGCCCTGTGCCGGTGCGCGCAACGTGATGCGGGTTTGCGGTTTTCCCGAACGTTCAACGGCCTTAACAATCTCTTCCGGCATAAACTGTAATTGCAGGCGCTCGCGCGCAGCGGCAACCAAAGAGGCATCGCCCCACTGGCGAATGGCGAGGTATTCCTGCTGCGCCGCCGACCACTGCGGCATCCAGAGTTGCGCGAGAGGATCGTTCCGCTGGACGAACTGCTGTGGCGCTTTCACATACAGTTTTTCGATCAGCCCGTTTGCCCGCGCGGAAATGGTTTCAATGCCACGTTCATCCGTGGCGACGGTGCCAAAGGCAGTGAGTTGCAGATCTAACGTCCGCTGAGTTGCTTGCGCCGTTTTCACGCCCAGATTTTGCTGTTGGCGTGCACTGATGGTTATGCCGCCGTCATCCTGGGTTTCATCGGCGTAACGCGGCACCAGATCCATGTCCATAAAAGGTGATTTACCCGGCTTATCGAAGCGCTGCCCTGGGGTCATCGGGTCATACCAATAGAGCACTTTCTTTGCGTTTCTTGTGGCGTAGCGGTTGCGGGGCTGGCAACCGAGGCGTCGCTATGGCTGGAGGATGCACCCAGTCGGTACCCGACGACCAGCGCGGTGGCAACGGCAATAGCAACGACGTTTAACGTAACGATCGGTTTCATTGTTTTGTATCCTGAGGTATCAGCTTTGTATCCTGGGGAATCAAGTAACGAATAGCAGCCCAACTGGCGGCGAGTGTTTTCTGCGCGTTAATCTGTTCAATTTCGCTGTTAAGTAGCGCGCGTCGCGTATCAAGATTTTCTGCCAAGCCGCCGCTGCCGGTACGGTATTCGGCATCGAGCAATTTGAGCCGCGAGCGTTGCAGCGGGACCACCTCATTGACCTGGCGATCGTAGATGGATTTAGCCGCCTGATACTGTGCAATAAGCGCATCCAGCGCAGCCTGATGCGCACGAGTCAGTAAGATCAACTGATCGTTGGCTTCATAGGTTCTGGAGAGATCGGAGGCGTAATCTTTATCCTGTCGCCGTGATTTGAATAAGGGCAAATCGACGGTCAACATCACGCCGCCCATGTCCTCTAATCCATCGGCCCGCTTGCCGTAGTACACTTCCACGCCGACATCCGGAATGGCAGCCACCGCGGACTGCTCTGATTTAGCCTTGGCGGCATCTGCTTCGCGCGCGGCCTGAATGATTTCGGGGTGCTGCTTGATGGCATCAACCAGCGCATTCTGACTGGCGGGAAGTCGGGTAATGACAGGGAAATCACCGCTAACGCGCGTGATGTCAGTCCCCGTCAGTTGCTTTAGTCGCGAACGTGCCACCTCCACGTCACGTTTGGCGTTATCCAATTGATTTTTCATTTCATTGACAGTGAGTTGCAGTGCTAGAACGCTGCTGGCGCTCGCTACCCCGGCTTTTTGCATGCCGAGTTGCCGCTGTGTGTCATTCAGCAGGCGTTCAATGGCTTCCTGTGCATGTTGCCCCAGCGCCAGATCGAACCAGGCCAGCAATGCTTCCCGTTGTAACGCGGTGCGAATCACGTCCTGATTGGCCTCAGCTTTACGCGCTTCTGCGCGAATAGCATCGGACTTACGTTCACGTTTGGTGCTACTGACGTAATCCTGCATGATACCGACACGCTGCATGGTCATGTCTGAGCGGGTAAAGCGATGCGCGTTGGGGTCACTGACCGGAAAGTTCTCGATCCCGACTTTCAGTTTGGGGGCGGGTAGCTGCATGGCGGAATCCGCCATGTTATTCAACGCGTTCACCTGATGATGGTTGGCAGAAATTTCTGCTAAATACTGTTCAGCAGCAGCCAGAGTTTGATCGAGCGTTGTGGACTGCGCAGTGAAAATCGCGCAGCCAAACAGCCACGGCAAGGCATAGCCCGCCTGTTGTAGACGATGAGTCAACATATCGACCTCGAAATCAGTTAGCGGATGCTGAAATCAGATCGTAGCCGGAGGCGCTTTGGATAAAGGTGAAGTTCACCGTTTGTCCGACGCTGGCAGGCTGACTACCGTGGTTCATGCTGCTGTGATCCATAGGCATGGACATCACAGTGCCATGATTCATGGCACTGTGATCGTGTGCGGATGCAGACGATGTTTCGGCAAAAGCAGGGGCAATAGCGGTAACAGAAGCAAACAGGGCAATGGCGGTCAGTAACGTACGCATAATAAACATCTCCAGAATAAAACATAACAGGTGATAAAAGTATCAATTTATTGTTTTATCTGGATTTATTCTCTAAAGCGGCAGTATACGATCTCAGCCGGTGGCCCGGTTCGCGGCGGGGTTAACCAGGCATGCTGGTCAGGAATGTTGGTATCGTCCGCGATCACAAGCAGCGTACTTGTGTCGTGCGCCATGGCATCAAGATGCAACGGCGAAGCGGTTTTCTGTGCATTATCCGGCGTGCAGTGTTTATCACACAGCGGCGTTTTCACCATGGCTGCGGCATGGTGAGACGTCTGCGTCATGCTCATGCCGTGGTAGCTGATCACCTGCGTGGTTTGCACAACCGGTTGGACATCGCACAGATGGGCTGCCAGCGCCAGTTGGGTATTGAGCATCAGCCAGCAGACAATCACGCCAAACGCCAATAAACGGCGCTTGCGCTGCGGTAATTGTCTGAAAGGCAACCCAAACATGCGGAGCTTCCCACTGAGTGATCGAATAGCCCTACATATAACAATAAAATTTGTGCGAGCGAAAGCGAGAATTGTTCGTGGCGCACGTTCTTGACGTAAATTTACCGTTCAAAAGCGTGCCCTGTCTGTCTCAGGGGGGTTATGTAAAGAATTGATAACTTGTCAGGGAGCAGTACTGCTTACCGGGTTTCAACCAGCAGTCTGGCTGCGGCCAGTCTGGGTGATTTGGGCTATCAGGTAGAAATTCACTTTCCAGCGCTACACCGGCGTAGTTGTCATACGGGTTACCTTCACGAGCGGGGGTTCCCGCGAGAAAGTTCCCGCTGTAAAGTTGCAAGGCTGGGGCGCTGGTGAAGACGCTCATCATGACCTTCTCATCCGCAGACCACAAGTTTGCTGCCGGGCACTCGCTAGAGCCGCAGGTACGATGCAGCAGATAAGCGTGATCGTAGCCGCTGATCGCTTTCTGATCATCGTCGCGTAAAAAATCCTGCAATAGCGTTTTAGGGTGGTGGAAATCCAGTCCGGTGTGGTTCACCACGGCAAGACCGCCGACGGGGATCCCCTCGCTGTTAACGGGCAAATAATGATCGGCGAACAGTTGTAAACGGTGGTTGCGCACATCGCTGGCATGTCCGTCCAGATTGAAATAAGCATGGTTGGTCAGGCACACCGGGCAGGTTTTTTCTACCACGGCGGAATACTCAATTTCCAGCGCATTGTGCTCTGTTAACCGATAGCGTGCCTGTGCGGTCAATTGTCCCGGGTAGCCCTGATCGCCATCGGGCGAGACCAGCAGATAGGTGATTTGCGTGGCATCCTGTTGTACAATGCGCCATCGACGTGCATCAAACCCGTCAGGTGCAACTGGTGCTGGCCTTGATTAGGCGTCAGCGCATAGGTTGCTCCGTTACGCTGTAAACGGGCGTGGTCTATGCGGTTGGCATAGCGCCCGATAGACGCGCCGAGATAGGCCTGTTGGCGCGGATAATCCGCAGGTGTCGTGCAGCCGAGCAGTACTTCGCGCACTTCTCCCTCCGGCAGAGGGACCTGACAAGAGAGCCAGGTTGCGCCCCAATCCATCAACACAACGCGCATTCCTGCGCGGTTCTGTAACGTAGTCAGGGTGAAAGGCTGGCCATCGGGGGCCAATTCAGCACTTTTTTCGTTCAGCATACACCTGCTCCTCAGGGTATCAGTCGGGATAGCCGTTGGGATGGTTAGATTGCCAGCGCCAGGTATCCTCAGCCATTTGCGCTAGCGTACGGGTTACGCGCCAGTGGAGTTCATTGGCCGCCTTTTCCGGATCTGCCCAGTAGGCGGGAAGGTCGCCCTCGCGGCGCGGCGCGAAGTCATTGGGCAGCGATTTACCGCATGCCTGACTAAATGCTTGCACGACTTGTAATACACTGTAGCCGACACCGGCACCAAGGTTGTAAATGTGTACGCCTGGGCGTTGATGCAGCGCTTTCATGGCCGCCACGTGACCATCGGCCAGATCGACCACATGAATGTAATCTCTGACGCAGGTGCCATCTTCAGTCGGGTAATCATTACCGAAGACAGACAGCGATTCACGGCGACCAACGGCGACTTGCGCGATAAAGGGCATCAGATTATTGGAAATGCCTTGCGGATCCTCACCTATCTCTCCTGAGGGGTGAGCGCCAACCGGATTGAAATAGCGCAGCAGGGCGATGCTCCACTCAGGATGGGCTTTCTGTAAGTCCGTCAGGATCTGCTCCACGATCAACTTGCTGCGCCCGTAAGGGCTGGCGGGCATCCCGGTGGGGAAGCTTTCCTGATAAGGGATGCGTGGCTGATCGCCATAGACAGTCGCAGAGGAACTGAATATCAGGTTTTTTACGCCCGCCTTTTCCATCGCTTTAACCAGCGTCAGGGTGCCGTAGATGTTGTTATCATAGTACTCAACAGGATTGCTGACGGATTCCGCTACTGCTTTTAGTGCAGCAAAATGGATCACGGCGTCGATATCATGAGTGGCGAAAATGCGGTTTAACAAGACGCTATCGCGAATGTCGCCTTGATAAAACGGCACGGTCTTTCCTGTGAGACGGGTAAGGGTTTCCACCACGCTGGCTTTACTGTTGCACAGATTGTCCAGAATAATCGGTTGGTGCCCGACTTCTAAAAGCTGAACACAGGTATGGCTGCCGATGTAACCGCTACCACCTGTTACTAAAACATTCATAAGAACCTCGATTGCCAATGTTGAATAAAACTAGCATAGCCTGTGGGGTGAAAAGGTGATCTGCAACGAAGAAATTCGCTGAAATTATGAGGTTTTTCATCAATCTTGCCGAGAAGAATAATCCGTTTCACACCCAAAAAATCCATCAGATATTGACACGGTAATGGCGTGGTATCGCTATCACTTTGATCCGTCAATAAGAAGTCCGGCCTCCAGCGCTGTGGGGGCCGGGGAAAAATAACATATCTGAGGGGGGACGGGTACTTCCAGCCAGGTGAATGGTAAAAAAAGTGTATGAACAAGACATGTGATTTGGCCCACACTGTAAACTATTAGGTCCCTGGTGAAGGTTAAAATAATTATATTTTAATGCTTTTATTTTTCTATAAAAATGATATTTCCTACTTGTTTGATGAAGAGGGTAGCTTATTTTTTATGTGTGAAAAGCGTATGTCTTTGCATAAATTAGCAGGAAGTTCTACGTAGCATGTTACGTAATTTACACCGTAAAAAAATGATTAAATCTATATTGATTTGTGATTTTTAGTGTTTTGTCTATATGTTATATTTATATGGTTGTAGCTCGCTAAATATAACCTAAACTGTTTATGGATAATCTTATAGAGCGAAGTCTCAAGTCTGTTTGTACTGGTATAGTATTTACTAGGAATTTTTGGTTTTTTTATAGGGCTGAGAATATATAATAAATAAGGTGTTATCATGAAAAATCATATTGATAATAATTATCTTCCTAAAATGCTAACCAATGTGTTAGATCAACATCCAGAATCTTACTGTATCAAAAAAAAGACTCTACATATGTTTATGCGAACTTATCTCTTGCGAAATTAATTGGAGTTCGCCCGCCAAATGATTTTTTATTTAAGACCGAATTTGAATTTAATTCGAGGTTAACAGAAGATGAAAATGTAGTTAAAGAGTGGCAATGTCAGGATAGATTAGTCTTTGAATCAGAAAAAATGCTGAGTGTGCTCGAAATTCACCATAATGCAGTTATTCATCCTTATATGGTAATTAAACTGCCATTCTACAATGATACTAATCAGTGTGTCGGAGTACTCTCCTACGGAAAAATATTGAAATCTTTCACACCAAATGAGTTTATTAGCGTATCTGGCACAGGATCTCTGTTACTTGATAAACCGGATGATTTTTTAATGTTACAAGGTAAAAACTATAAAAATATTTCTGATATTCTTTTTCTCCCTGTTAATGCTATAGAAAACGCTTTTCAAAATCTTTATGAGAAGGCCAATATTTCTTACCATTATGACTTTGCTGCATTTTGTTATCAAAAGAAGTATAACTAATATTTGCTGAAGCGATTTATTAAAAACAAAACGTTCATGTTTGAGGATAATATTCTTGTAGCGATGTAAGTGTGATTTTATTTTGTTGTAGTGAATCAAGGAGAGTCTGAGTTATGAATGATCGTATACATGAAGATAATTACTTGCCTAGAATGTTGACCAATGTTTTAGATCAACCTCCAGATCCGTACTTAATTAAAGGACTAGATTCGAGGTATATCTATGCAAACTTAGGTCTTGCAAAGTTAGTAGGCGTTCGTTCTCTAAATGATGTTTTACATAAAACAGAATTTGAGTTTAATTCGCGATTGACAGAGGACGAAAATGTAGTTAAAGAATGGCTTTATCAGGATAGCTTAGTTGGGACTACGCGTAAGAAATTAAGTATGTTGGAAATTCATCCCGGCGCTGTAAGCTATCCTTATATAGTAAGAAAGTTACCATTTTATGACGATAATAATCAATTTGTTGGAGTTATTACCTATGGAAAGACGCTAGAGACATTCACACCAAGTGATTTTATTAACGGGCGTTGTCCTGGATCGCTGCTACTCCATAAGCCAGATGACTTTTTTACTGAGAGAGAATGTGAGATTATTTTCTTAAAATTGCAAGGGCGAACGTGTAAAAATATTGGCGATATGCTTTTTTGTCGGCAAGAACAATCGAGAGCACATTGCAAAGACTTTACGCTAAGGCCGGAGTATCTCATTTCGATGATTTTTCTGAATTCTGTCATAATAAAAATTTTCATCGCTATCTCCCTCGGCGATTTCTTGAATGTAAACGCGCGATGTTCGAAAATAATTACGACTTAGACGAGTGGTGATGTGTCTTGCAACTTACGCTCATTCAGCTGTTAAAATAATAAAGGCCGCTGAGCGGCCTTTATTATTTGCTTTTTATTTCGCGTTACTCGTCAGCGTTTCAAACTGGTACCCATAAATATCGCCTTGCGCCACAAAGGTGAGGCGGTGGGTGATGCACTCTGGCGCGTCTTCTGCGTGGTGGGAAACAAACAGCAGCTGCGTTTCACCTTCACCGATCAAGACATCCAACCAGCGGCGCACTAACTGCCGGTTAAGGGGGTCTAACCCTTGCAAGGGTTCATCAAGAATTAACAGTGCCGGGTGTTTAACCAGCGCGCGCGCAATCAGTACCAGACGCTGCTGCCCCCAGGACAATGCGTGGAACGGGGAATCGGCTTGTGATGTCAAGCCCAGCAGTTCAAGCCATTGCTGCGTTAAGAAACGCTGACGATCGGATACCGCTGATAAATGCCGATCGAGTCGAAAAAGCCTGATGTGATGGCATGGTGCACACTAACGCTGATGCGATATTCCAAATGCAGGCTGCTGCTGACGTAACCTATATGCCGCTTGATATCCCAAATGGTTTCGCCACTGCCGCGGCGGCGACCAAACAGCGTTAAATCATTACTGTATCCTTGCGGGTGATCGCCGGTGATTAGGCTCAGCAGCGTGGATTTACCGGTACCGTTCGGGCCGACGATTTGCCAATGCTGACGGGGTAACACTTCCCAATTGAGGTGATGCAGTATCGGGCGATCGTTATATTGCACCACGCCATCTCTCAGGATGATACGAGCTTGATCGGTCGGCAGCGTAGGCGTATGCAGCGGGTCTTCCGGAGCCGGAAGTGCCGTGCCAGACAGTGTTTCGCTGAACGCGAGCTGGGCGATCAGCGCATCGGCCAATACGTCTGCACGCGCGCCGGTGCGCGTCAGGGTACAATCGGCCAGAATGCCCACATGGTTTATAAATTCAGAGATATCATCAAAGCGGTTAACGATGATCGCCAGCGTGTAGCCGCGCTGCGCCAACTCAGCCAGATGTGCGGCCAACTGAGCGCGGGAGGCAACGTCGAGGCCATCAAAAGGTTCGTCCAGAATCAGTAGGTCGGGCTTGGGCATCAGCGCCTGGCACAGCATGACCTTACGTGTTTCACCGGTAGAAAGGTATTTAAAACGGCGCGAGAGCAGGGGAGTGATGCCAAGACAGCGGCGCCAGCGTGGCGCAACGGATGGGATCCTGAACCTCATCCTGAATCACTTCGGCGGTGGTACGCCCGGTATCGTCTTCATCGGCGCTGAGCATATCGGTATTGTTGCGCTGCCACTCTTGCGTGACCAGTTGTTGCAACTGCTCGAATGACAGACGGGCAACACGGGGAAAATCGCAGTTTCGCGAGTCTTCCAGCAAAGGGAGTTCACCCGATAATGCGCGCGCCAGCGCAGATTTCCCGCTGCCATTGGCTCCCACAAAGGCCCACTGCGATTTTCCTTCCAGCGTCAAGGTATCAAGGCGCAAAACACGTGTGTCATTTATGCGAAAAACACCTTGCAAAATTTGCAACAACGACATTCTTTATCTCTTTTTTAGCAAGTAATACACTCAGAAATAAAGGGCATTGCTGTTGTTGTCAAGCCGTTCCTGTGGCGATTCCGGTAGTGAACGTTCAGGCGTTAGCACAAAGTAGCGACAATCGCGCGGTCGGCATTAAAGCAGGCTGTCACTGCCATTCCTACGCGCAGTTTTTGTTGTTCAATTTGCACGTTTGGCACTGTGGAGCATAACGTTTCGCCGCTTGCCAGTGCGATCAACACTTCGCTGCTCTCTTGTCCTGCTTCCAGATGCGACACCGTGCCAGTCAGCTCGTTATCTGATTGAGGTCGGGCTGCTGCGGTGTCGTATACCGCAATCCAGGGCGCTTTAATCAATACCAGCACTTCTTTGCCCTCATCAAGCCCCAATCGCTCTGCACTTTGCTGCGTCAGCAACACGTTCACCGCCGTTTTCCCATCTGCCAGCAGGACGTTCAGGTGCTGCTGCACAGCATCCAGACTGCGTGCTTGAACGGTACCAAAGAATTGGTTGCGCGCGCTGGTTTGCAGTGAAAAACGGGCGATGGCGGCCAATAAGCTGTCTAATGGCAAGTTATCGTCTTGCAGCACGTCAAAGGCCTTTTGCTGTATTTGCGCCAGTAAATCATAGAGTTGAATTAAACGCTCGCCGTAGCGAGTCAGCGTAGCACCGCCGCCCCCTTTGCCGCCGGTCATGCGTTCTACAATGGTCTGCTCAGCCAGTTGATTCATTTCGTTAATGGCATCCCAGGCGCTTTTGTAGCTAATACCTGCGAGTTTGGCTCCTTGGCTGATTGAACCGGTGTGACGAATCTGTTTGATCAGCTCAATGCGCCGTGGATCGGCAAAAAGACGTTGTTGTAATTTGAGTGTCAGGAGGATTTCAGCTTGCATGGTCACGGTCCAGGGAGATTAAAAAAAGACAAAACCGAACGTGGGTAACGTTCGGCGCAGCGCTATTGTCGCGTGTTTGGGCAGTGTGGGCAAACCGCACAAATGGTTGCATTAATTCTTACAGTTACGGTACACCATTCATCATCACCCGTAATGATTTTTCGTTGCGGTACGTTGAGATTCGCGATGGATATCGCGTGTATTGAAAAGCGGACCGTTACCGATAAGTGAGGTAAGCATGTTGGAATTGCTCAAAAGCCTGCTGTTTGCAGTTGCCATGGTTCCTGTGATGATGGCGATCATCCTGGGCGCTATCTACGGTTTAGGCGAAGTGTTTAACGTTTTTTCCCGTATTGGCCATGCCGATGAAGGTACGCTAAGAAAGTAACCCCGCTGTGTTTCATCCTTTTTTGATGCCCGGTCTTTTTGACCGGGCATTATTTTTTTGTATGTACTCTCTTCGGATTATGCGAGCAAAAGTGCATGACAATGCGGGATTTATCGTTATATTATTCTGAATACAACGATAACGTCCTGATGTAATTACTCTTGGGAGAGACCGATGAAACAGCAATGGATGAAATGGGGTGTCGCATTAACCCTGAGTGCAACGTTGGCGATGCCAGCCGTTGCTGCAGAACAAAAAATTACCGTGTTTGCCGCCGCTTCACTCACCAATGCGCTACAGGAAATTGCCGCCCAATATAAGAAAGAGAAAAGCGTCGATATCGTTTCCTCTTTTGCTTCTTCTTCAACGCTGGCGCGCCAGATTGAACAAGGTGCGCCTGCGGATCTGTTCATCTCTGCTGATCAGCAATGGATGGACTACGCTCAGGATAAAAAGCTGACGGATACTGCGACCCGTTACACACTGCTGGGCAATGCGCTGGTGGTGATTGCTCCCAAGTCTAACGATGTGAAACATTTTGCCATCACAGATAAAACGGACTGGAAGAGCCTGCTGAAAGGGGGCCATCTGGCGGTTGGCGATCCGGACCATGTGCCTGCCGGGATCTACGCCAAAGAAGCGCTGCAAAATCTGAAAGCCTGGGACGACCTCTCTCCGGTGATGGCGCGCGCCAACGATGTGCGCTCCGCAATGGCGCTGGTAGAACGTGAAGAAGCGCCTTTAGGTATTGTTTATGGTTCTGACGCGGTTGCCAGCAACAAGGTAAAAGTGGTCAGTATTTTCCCGAAAGAGAACCACAAGCCGGTCGAATATCCGATGGCTATCATCAAAGATCATAACAACGCGACGGTTACCGGTTTCTATGAGTATCTGAAAACGCCTGCCGCTACGGATGTTTTCAAACGCTACGGTTTCACTCCGCGCGGATGATACTCACGGATTACGAATGGCAAGCCATTGAACTCAGTATTAAAATTTCCATCACCGCTGTAATATTCAGCATGCCGCTAGGGATCCTGGCGGCATGGGTGTTGGTACGCTGCCGTTTTCCTGGGAAGTCTTTGCTGGACAGCATCATTCATTTGCCACTGGTATTGCCACCCGTGGTGATTGGCTATTTGTTGCTGATCGGGATGGGCAGAAGGGGCATTATCGGCCAGTGGCTTTATGAATGGTTCGGCCTCAGCTTCAGCTGGCGCGGTGCCGCGTTAGCGTCCGCCGTGATCGCGTTTCCACTGATGGTGCGCGCGATTCGCCTGGCGCTGGAAGCGGTAGATACGCGGCTGGAGCTCGCCGCTCGAACGCTGGGCGCAAATCCCTGGCGTGTCTTCTTCACGATTACGTTGCCACTTTCATTTCCCGGCATTGTGGCTGGCACTGTATTAGCGTTTGCCCGTTCTCTGGGAGAGTTTGGTGCGACCATTACGTTTGTGTCCAATATCCCGGGGGAAACGCGTACCATCCCGTCGGCGATGTACACACTGATTCAAACCCCAGGCGCAGAAGCTGATGCGGCACGCCTGTGTGTGATTGCCATTTTGCTCTCGATGGCGTCGTTGCTGCTCTCTGAGTGGTTAACCCGCTGGGGCCGCAAACGGTTGGGGGTGTAATGCTGGAGCTTAATTTTCATCAACGCCTCGGCGATCTTGATTTGCGTGTGGATACCCGATTGCCTGCTTCGGGCATTTCTGCGGTGTTTGGCGTTTCCGGCGCAGGGAAGACGTCGCTGATCAATGCGGTGGTTGGCCTTACGCGTCCGCAGTCTGGCCGTATAGTGCTCAACGATCGCGTGCTAATGGATGCGGAAAAACGCATCTACTTGCCGCCTGAAAAACGCCATGTGGGTTATGTTTTTCAGGATGCGCGGCTTTTTCCGCATTATCGTGTGCAAGGCAACTTGCGCTATGGCATGGCACCTTCCATGAAGTCGCAGTTTGATGCCATTGTTGCATTATTGGGCATTGAAGCGCTGTTAAATCGGCTACCGTTGACCCTCTCTGGCGGCGAAAAGCAGCGAGTGGCGATCGGCCGTGCCTTGCTGACTGCACCGGAACTGCTGTTGATGGATGAGCCGCTGGCATCGCTCGATCTGCCGCGCAAACGTGAGCTATTGCCTTATCTGGAAACGCTGGCAAAAGATGTCAACATTCCTATCCTGTACGTCAGCCACAGTATGGAAGAGATTGTGCGGCTGGCGGACAGGGTCGTGGTACTGGATAAGGGCAAAGTTAAGGCAGAAGGCAAGCTGGAAGAGGTCTGGGCGAGCAGTGCGATGCGTCCCTGGTTGCCGAGTGATGGGCAAAGCAGCATTCTCAACGTGAAAATGATGGAACAGCATGAACGCTACGCCATGACGGCGCTGTCGCTGGGCGAACAGCGTCTGTGGGTGAATCGCGTTTCTATGCCGTTGAAAACGCCGCTGCGCATTCGCGTCAATGCCGTAGATGTCTCTTTGGTGTTGCAGCCGTCAACGGCGAGCAGTATTCGTAACGTGTTACCTGCCAAAGTGTTGGAGTGCATCGACGTTGATGAACAGGTTGAAGTGAAACTGTCGGTTGGCGGGCAGATCCTGTGGGCGCGGATTTCACCCTGGGCGCGCGATGACTTGAGACTGCGCGCGGATATGTGGCTTTATGCACAGATCAAGAGTGTGTCAATAACGGCGTAGCGTGTTTTTTTGTCGGGTTACGTTTAACCTAGCGGCAATCACTCCCCAGCTTGCGCCGGGGAACACGCGCTGGCGGATCAACTGCGCAATGGAAGGCTCTTCATTGTGGCCGATAACCAGATCGGCGTGCGCTTTAACGGCATCATCGCTGTTGCCCATGGCAACGCCTAGCCCGGTGGCTTCCAGCATACTGATATCATTAAAGTTATCGCCAAAATCCAGCACATCGCTCATGGCATAGCCCTGAGGGGTGGACCCACTCACGCAGCAGTTTGCCCTTGTTATTTCCGCTCAGCGCCACGTCAACCTGATCCTGCCAGGACCACTCGCAGGTTAAGCCAAACTCATTCATGACCCGATTGGCAAAGTTGTCTAACGCCTGCGTATCCGTGTGCGAAAGGGCGAATTTCCAGATGTTTTGCACCTGATCGGCGGCGTTCAACAGGCTGTCAACGTGCAGGAACGTGGGGCGCTGGTGTGGTGGCAGCGTTTCGCCCCATGCCTGAGTACGGACCACATGGCCGGTCGGCTCCTGATACAGCATGCCGTCATCGGCGTACATCAGACTGTGAATGCCGTACTCGCCTAATAAAGTCAGTACGCTTTTAGCCTGGGCTGCCGTCAACGGATTGGCTTGCGATGTCGGCTTTTTCTGATAATTGTACAGATAGGTGCCATTACAGCAAATGGCCGGCGTATCCAGATCCAATGCCTGATAGAACGGATGAATGGCGGAATGATGCCGTCCGGTAACGATCACCACCTTGGCGCCCTGTTGGCGTGCCAGCGCCAGCGCAGTGAGGGATTCCGGTAAAATTTTCTTTTGCCGGTCAAGCAAAGTGCCGTCCAAATCAAGAGCAATGATACGATACGTCATAGAGGCCCTATTAAGAGAGTCTAGAATTGCGTTAATGCCCATAATGTTACACCCTAAGTGTCATGGCGCAAAATGCGACAAACCAAGGAGAAAAGCATGCAGCAAGTGGTCTATATTGCCAGTCCGGAAAGCCAACAGATTCACGTCTGGCAGTTGGCGTCCTCGGGGCAGCTCACGCTGTTACAGGTTGTGGATGCGCCGGGGCAGGTGCAGCCGATGGTTATTGCGCCCAATAAACAACATCTTTACGTTGGCGTGCGCCCGTCTTTCTCGGCCATCAGTTACCGTATTGATGCGCAAGGTCTGCTGACGCAGGTGGGTTCTGCTTCGTTGCCGGGAAGTCCAACGCATTTTTCCACAGACCGTCAGGGGCGTTTCCTGTTCAGTGCATCCTACAGTGGTGAAACCCTGAGCGTCAGTCCGATTGATGCCGAAGGCATCGTGGGTGAGCCGATTCAGCAGTTGGATGGTCTGTCAGGCTGCCACTCCAGCGATATCGATCCTCAAAACAGGGTGCTGTGGGCTCCATGTTTGAAGGAAGATCGCATCCGGTTGTATGACGTTTCTGCCGAGGGCAAGCTGTCCGTTGCGGCGCAAGCAGAGCTACGCGCGGTGGAAGGCGCAGGGCCGAGGTATATAGATTTCCATCCAAATCAGCGCTTTGCTTACTGTGTGAATGAATTGAACAGCACGGTTGATGTGATTGAGCTGCATGGGCTGGAGGGTAAAGCGCGTACCGTGCAGTCACTAGATGCCATGCCGCAGGGCTTTGCCGATACCCGCTGGGCCGCTGACATTCATTTAACGCATAATGGTCGTTTCCTCTATTGCAGCGATCGTACCGCCAGCCTGTTGAGTATTTTCCAGGTATCAGAAGATGGCAGCACCTTATCGCTGGTCGGGCATCAACCGACTGAGACGCAGCCGCGCGGTTTCAACATCGATCATAGTGGTGAGTTTGTGATTTCTGCCGGGCAGAAGTCACAGCACATTGAGGTGTATCGTATCGATCAGGAAAGCGGAAAGCTGCAACCGTTGGCGCGCTATGCCGTAGGGCAGGGGCCGATGTGGGTGAGTGTGCTGGCGCTTGATTGAGCCTGACTGGGTTCCCGCGCACAGTGCGGGAACCACAAAAGGACATCCCCGGCGTATCGCTGGGAATTGATATTTACTTCTTCTCTTCTTCTTCGTTAAGCACCTGATGCGCCCAACGCGGGTGGTGCTTACGCGCCCACTTGGCAGACACTTTGCCTTCGATCATGCCCTTGATAGAACCACGCACCCAGAACGCCATATACATATGAATCAGGATGGCGTGGATCAACACGATAGCTGCCGCCGCGTGAACCAGAATGGCGTAACGCACGATATCGATCGGGAACAGGTGAGCAAAGTAAGGCTGATGCCAGTAATCAGCAACACCAGCGTTAAGCCCATGATGCTCCAGAACATCAGCTTCTGGCCCGAGTTGTATTTGCCCACATCCGATACGTTATGCTCGTTGCCTTTTAGTACCTCAACGATATGCAGGAACCAGGGAATTTCGCGGCGTTTTGGAATGTTGTGGCTCACAAAACGGAAGAACATCGGCACCAGACAAATCACGATCAGAATACCGAAGAACGGGTGCATGATGCGCCCCATCTGGGGCGTACCGAAGGTCTGCGTTAACCATTGCAGCGTCGGGAAAAACAGTGCGATGCCGGAAAGCGCCACCAGGAAGAAGCTGATCACTACAATCCAGTGACAGATGCGGTCAACGAACTTGGTGCGCACAATCATTTTCTGCTTGCTCATTGCTTCTCCTCCTCGTCGTGGTCATGCTCTGTCTCTTCCGTGTTTGGCCCAACGCCAACATAGTGGAAAATCAAACCGGCGAAGGTGGCGACAAAGCCGAGCGTTGCCAGCGGCTTGAGGATGCCTTTCCACAAATTGACCGGTGTGGAGATCTGCGGGTTATCGGGCAGATTGTTATAGAGCGACGGTTTATCTGCATGGTGCAGCACGTACATGACGTGAGTGCCGCCGACGCCTTGCGGATCGTACAGGCCCGCGTTGTCATAACCGCGTTTTTTCAGATGTGTGATCCGCTCTTCAGCCAGCAGTTTCATCTCTTCCTTGGTGCCGAAATGAATAGCGCCGGTCGGGCAGGTTTTCACACAGGCAGGTTCCTGACCGGTGCTAACGCGATCCACACACAGGGTACATTTGTACACCCGGTTATCGTCTTTATTGAGACGCGGAATGTTGAACGGGCAGCCAGCGATGCAGTAACCGCAGCCGATGCAGTGCTCAGACTGGAAGTCAACAATACCGTTCGCGTACTGAATGATGGCGCCCGCAGACGGGCACGCCTTCAAACAACCCGGATCGCTACAGTGCATACAGCCATCTTTACGGATCAGCCACTCCAGACGATCGGCACTTTCCACTTCGGAAAAGCGCATCACTGCCCATGATTTGGCGCTCAGATCCATTGGGTTGTCGTACACCCCGTGGTTATGACCCACTTCATCACGGATATCGTTCCATTCGGAGCAGGCCGCCTGACAGGCTTTACAGCCGATACAGGTGGTGACGTCAATCAGTTTGTCGCTTTTGTCGTTTCTCACGTGCGGTGGCGGTGTAAGGCTACTGGTAGCCGAACGTTGGATAATATCTTGAGATTGCATTGACATAGCGCACTACCTTACACCTTTTCCACATTCACCAAAAACGCCTTGAATTCTGGCGTTTGCGAGTTGGCGTCACCGACGCTGGGCGTGAGGATATTTGCCAGGAAGCCTTTGCGAGTGGTGCCCTCAAAGCCCCAGTGGCAAGGTATCCCGACTGTCTCTATCGCTTTGCCGGCGATGGTCAAGGTCTTGATACGTTTGGTGACCACCGCTTTGGCTTTAATGTAGCCGCGCTGACAGGAAACCTTCACCTCATCCCCTGCCTTGCTCCCTTTGCTCTGCGCCAGGTTTTCGCCAATTTCCACGAACTGCTCGGGTTGGATAATGGCGTTAATGTGCGCATGCTTGGTCCAGTGGCGGAACAGCCCGGTAATGGAATAGGTGGTAGCGACATACGGGAAGTCGCTTGCCTTACCCATGGTTTTGGCATCGCGGGCAAACGGCCGCGCCGCCGGGCTGGAAACCACGGACGGATGCAGCGGGTTGGTGTCGAGCGGCGTTTCAATCGGTTTGTAGTGTTCCGGGAACGGACCATCGACCAGTTTGTCCATCGAGAACAGACGCGCCACGCCTTCCGGCAACATGATGAACGGCATGGTGTCTTTGCCCGGCGGTACGGTGGCCGCAAAATCCGGCACATCAATGCCTTGCCATTTCTGGCCGTTCCACTCCAGCAGCTTGCGCTTGCTGTCCCAGGGTTTCCCTTGCAAGTCAGCGGAGGCGCGGTTGTACAGGATGCGGCGGTTTTGCGGCCAGCACCAGGCCCAGCCCGGCGTCGCTGTTGTCTCGGTTAGCCATCTGGTTGCTTTTTTCCGTCCGGCTACCAGCATAAATCCAGCAGAAGCTGGCGGTGGTACCATCGTCGCGCAGCCGTGAGAAGTCAGCCAACTGCTGGCCTTTTTTCAGAATCAGCGTGCCTTTGTCGTCATAAACATCGGCCAGCGCCATACCGTTACCTTCGCGAGCGATCTCTTCCGGCGTTGGGTCTTCCGGGTCCTGATAGTTCCAGTTGATGTTCATCAACGGCTCAGGGCATACGCCGCCTTCTTCGCGATACAGCTCACGCAGACGCATCAGCAATTTGCCGAGAATTTTCCCATCGTGCAGCGCTTCTGCTGGCGGTTCAGCTGCCGCCCAGTGCCATTGCTTCCGTGGGGGCAAAGCCCAGTGCGGCGAGGGTGGTGCCAGCCATACCCCCTGCACAAACTTTAAAGAAACCTCTTCTATTGATTTGCATTAGTTTCCCTAGGTGATGGTTTGTTTATTTTTTGTTGCAGGCGATTTAACAACACTCACGATAGGGGGTTTGCGCGAAATCAAAATTTAAGTATTTAAAACACCTTTTTACTCCTTTAAGGGGATGTTTTTATGGCTATATATAATGTTTTATATAACGTTTGGTTTCAGTTTTGTAATCTGGCGGTTGTTTTTTAGCTGCAAAAATAGGCAAAACAGCAAAAAAAACGCCGTATAAAAAAATACAATCGGGCAACAAAAAAGAGAGGGAGATGTTACGTCTGTGAGATGTATTGAGGTAAAAATAGGACGATAAAAAAGCCGCTCGGAGGCGGCTTAACAGATTATTTCACTTGCATACCCGGTTGTGCTCCGCTGTCTGGGCTGAGCAAGAAGATTTCCTTGCCGCCGGGGCCTGCGGCCATCACCATGCCTTCCGATACACCGAAGCGCATTTTGCGCGGGGCCAGGTTGGCGACCATGATGGTCAAGCGGCCTTCCAGCGCTTTCGGATCAGGGTAAGCGGTGCGGATGCCGGAGAAAATCTGGCGAGTTTCACCACCGAGATCCAGCGTCAGGCGCAGCAGCTTGTCGGAGCCATCCACAAAATCTGCCTGTTTGATCAGCGCAATGCGCATATCCACTTTGGCAAAATCATCAAAGGTGATGGTGTCCTGAATCGAATCGTCAGCCAGCGGGCCGGTTACCACTTTCTTGGCGCTCATGTCCTCTTTCGAGGCGTCAACCATGGCATTGACCTTGTCGAGATCGATACGGTTGAACAACGCTTTGAACGGTTTCACTTCGTGACCCAACAGCGGTTGCGCTAGCGCGTCCCATGCCAGCGTGGTGTTGAGGAACGCCTCGGCGCGCTCAGCCAGCGATGGCAATACTGGTTTCAGGTAGGTCATCAGTACGCGGAACAAGTTGATGCCCATGGAGCAGATGGCCTGCAAGTCAGCATCACGGCCTTCTTCTTTCGCCACCACCCACGGGGCTTGTTCATCCACATAGCGGTTGGCGATATCCGCCAGCGCCATGATTTCACGGATGGCTTTGCCTGATTCGCGGCTTGCGTAGGCGTCTGCAATGCTGTCTGCCGCATTGGCGAAGGTGACATAAAGCTCGGGATCGGCCAGCGTTTCTGCCAGCTTGCCGCCGAAACGCTTATTGATAAATCCAGCGTTGCGTGACGCGAGGTTAACCACTTTGTTGACGATATCGGCGTTCACGCGCTGTACGAAGTCTTCCAGATTAAGGTCGATATCATCAATAATGCGTGATGAGAGTTTGGCGGCGTAGTAATAGCGCAGGCAATCGGCATCCAGGTGTTGCAGATAGGTCTCGGCCTTGATAAAAGTGCCGCGAGATTTGGACATCTTGGCACCGTTTACCGTCACGTAGCCGTGTACAAACAGGTTGGTCGGCTTACGGAAACCACTGCCTTCCAGCATGGCAGGCCAGAACAGGCTGTGGAAATAGACGATGTCTTTACCGATGAAATGGTACAGCTCTGCGCTGCTCTCTTTGCGCCAGAATTCATCAAAGTCGATATCGCCACGTTTGTCACACAGGTTTTTAAACGACCCCATATAACCGATAGGCGCATCCAGCCAGACGTAGAAATATTTGCCCGGCGCGTCCGGTACTTCAAACCCGAAGTAAGGCGCATCGCGGGTGATATCCCACTGTTGCAGGCCGGCATCAAACCACTCTTGCATCTTGTTGGCGACCTGCTCCTGCAACGCGCCGGAACGAGTCCAGGCTTGCAGCATTTCGCTGAATGCGGGCAAATCGAAGAAGAAGTGCTCTGAATCACGCATCTCCGGGGTTGCGCCAGACACCGCCGATTTCGGATCGATCAGTTCTGTCGGGCTGTAGGTAGCGCCGCACACTTCGCAGTTGTCACCATACTGATCGGCCGCTTTACATTTCGGGCAGGTGCCTTTTACGAAACGGTCTGGCAGGAACATGCCTTTTTCCGGATCGTAGAGTTGAGAAATGGTGCGGTTTTTGATAAAACTATTCTCTTTCAAACGACGGTAGATTAAACTAGACAGCTCCTGGTTCTCTTCACTGTGGGTGGAGTGATAATTGTCGTAGCTAATCTGAAAGCCAGCGAAATCCCGCTGATGTTCCTGACTCACGTCCGCAATCATCTGCTCCGGCGCCACGCCCATCTGCTGCGCTTTCAGCATGATCGGCGTACCGTGGGCGTCATCCGCACAGATAAAGTGAACCTGGTGACCGCGCATTCGCTGATAACGGACCCAAATATCAGCCTGGATATGCTCCAGCATGTGGCCGAGGTGGATTGATCCGTTAGCATAAGGCAACGCGCAGGTTACCAATATTTTCTTAGCGACTTGAGTCATAGTGGGGGACTTTCTTTCATGATGATGAGAGGGAATCCCGATGTTAACCGATAGCCCCTTGCGGCGTAAACCGCTGTAAGCGGAAAACCCTTTTCAAGTACAGGCAATGCCGCGTTCACTGCGCCTGCACAGCAGTCGGGCCGATTTTTTCGCTGAGGTCAACGATCGGGGCGGGGCATTCTGTTATGCTAGGGCTGTTTTTCAACAAAATAATGAGAACGATAAGGAGCCGGGATGAACGCACGAATCCCTGAGCAAACTCCCGATACGCTGAAGGCACTGGTTACCGGTGTTTTATCCACTTTCAAGCACCTGACGCTGAAAAATAACCTGACGACGCTCAATGCATTGCATTATTGCGCCTTGCTTGATGATGTGCTGCGCATTGAACTGGTGATGCCGTTTGCCTGGTTGAGCGGTCTGGAAGTATTGAAAGAGACGGTCAGCCCTGAGTTGATGCGTTTAACCGGCGCCAAGGATGTGGAATGGCGTCTGACGCACAGTATCGCCCGCCACGTTAATAATCAGGCGGGCGTCAAAGGGGTGAAAAACATCATCGCTGTCAGCTCTGGTAAGGGCGGCGTGGGGAAATCCAGCACAGCGGTGAACATGGCACTGGCGCTGGCTGCGGAGGGGGCAACGGTCGGTATTCTCGATGCCGACATCTATGGTCCGTCAATTCCGACCATGCTGGGTACCGCCAGCGAGCGTCCGACCTCGCCCGATGGTCAGCATATGGCACCGATCATAGCCTATGGCCTGGCGACCAACTCTATCGGCTATCTGGTGACGGATGACAATGCCATGGTGTGGCGCGGCCCAATGGCGAGTAAAGCGCTATTGCAGTTGTTGCAGGATACGCTCTGGCCGGATCTCGATTATCTGGTACTGGATATGCCGCCGGGTACCGGGGATATCCAATTGACGCTGGCGCAAAATGTACCGGTGACGGGCGCAGTAGTCGTCACCACGCCGCAGGACATCGCGTTGATGGATGCCATGAAAGGGATCGTCATGTTTGAGAAAGTCAGCGTGCCGGTGCTGGGTATCGTTGAGAACATGAGTGTTCACATTTGCAGCCACTGCGGGCACTTGGAGCCGATTTTTGGCACAGGCGGCGCGCAGAAACTGGCAGAGAAATATAACTGTGCTCTGCTGGGGCAGTTGCCGTTGCATATCTCTTTGCGTGAAGACCTCGATCGCGGTGAGCCTACCGTTGCCAGCAAGCCGGATAGCGAGTTTACCTCACTCTATCGTGAACTGGCCGGGCAAGTTGCCGCGCAGCTTTACTGGCAGGGTGAAGTTATCCCAACCGAGATTTCGTTCCGCGCGGTGTGACAGGTTTTGTGCCCTGTTTAAGGGGTTCCCGCGCAGGCGGGAACTGCCTGCGACTAACCATGCATGCGCGCCTGACGGATTCTCGCGTCGAACGGCGATCTCCCTGGCATAAGCGCTTGCGTAGTCGGGGCGAAAATCTGTCAGGGCATCTAAACGAAACGGCAATTAAGGCTCTCTTCGGGTATCTCGCGTGCTATACCTATGTTAGTTTTCCAGCCTGTAAATTCACATGTATTGGGTGATAGAACGATGACAAAATTTTTGCAATGGCTGGTTTTGACACTGCCGACTGCCACTCTCTTGTCATGTGCGCCTTATAACTACGATGCACATCAGGATAAAAGGCCAGCCATGCATGTCGATAGACCAATATATTCGGTTGGTAAGTGATGGATCGTATAGAAGAGATCTGCGTATGGAACATGTCCGCGATCGAGGAGGATGTGTAGATAACAGCACCGATTGCGGTAGGCCTGTTGGCTGGTAATGCTGTGGGCAATCCAGCCTTAATAATTCTCTGTGGCAAAAAAAGCGCCTCGTTGCCGTTGATAACGCTTGGTGGCGGGAAACAAGCAAGCCACATAAAGCCTCCCTTTACCCCGCTTTCACTTTCCGTCATCTCTTGCTGTGTTGAGACAGCGTGCGCACGTTCACCGATCCTTTTGTAAACCGGAAATGACCGTGACTAGGGCTGGCGCTGCCTTCCTTAACTCCCTATAATTCACTCGTTACCATTAATTTATTCGTTACTGCGCCCTGCGACGTTTCCCCCAATTTTTTGAACAATCAGGTCATTTATTGTCATGGCTGCGACGTCTCACCAGTGTGTCATCATCGGAATTGCTGGAGCATCCGCTTCTGGCAAGAGTCTTATTTCCAGTACGCTCTATCGCGAACTGCGCGATCAGGTGGGGGATGAGCATATCGGGGTTATCCCGGAAGACAGTTATTATAAAGATCAAAGCCATCTGAGCATGGAAGAGCGGGTGAAAACCAACTATGACCACCCCAATGCCATGGACCATGACCTGCTGTTAACGCATCTGAAAATGCTGAAGGCCGGCCAGGCGATAGAGTTGCCACAATACAGTTACGTTGAGCATACCCGTAAAAAAGAGACGGTACACTTACTGCCGAAGAAAGTGATCATTCTGGAAGGGATTTTGCTGCTGACGGAAGTGCGTTTGCGCGCCGAGCTCAATTTTTCCATTTTTGTCGATACCCCGCTGGATATCTGTTTGCTGCGTCGTATGCGCCGTGATGTTAATGAACGCGGTCGCTCCATGGACTCGGTGATGGAGCAATACCAAAAAACGGTACGCCCGATGTTTTTGCAATTTATTGAACCGTCTAAGCAAGATGCGGATATCATCGTGCCACGCGGTGGTAAAAACCGTATTGCGATTGATATTCTGAAAGCTAAAATAAGTCAGTTTTTTGAATAATTCACCGGTGACGGCTTAAACGTGAAAAGGGAACAAAATGAGACTGTGCGATCGTGACATAGAAAGCGCCTTAGACAATGGACACTTGGTTATCACGCCCCGTCCTCCCGTGGAAAGAATTAACGGCGCGACGGTTGATGTACGGCTGGGGAATCAGTTTCGCGTTTTTAGTGGCCACACAGCCGCATTTATCGATTTAAGCGGCCCGAAAGACGAAGTCAGTGCGGCACTTGATCGCGTGATGAGCGATGAGATTAATTTACCGGAAGGCGAGGCGTTTTTCCTGCATCCTGGCGAGCTGGCGTTGGCGGTGATGCTGGAATCCGTGACGCTGCCAGACGATCTGGTGGGATGGCTGGATGGCCGCTCTTCGCTGGCGCGTTTAGGATTAATGGTTCACGTTACTGCACATCGTATCGATCCCGGTTGGCGGGGTAGAATTGTGCTGGAGTTCTATAATTCAGGTAAGCTACCGTTGGCATTACGTCCTGGCATGATTATCGGTGCGCTGAGTTTTGAACCGCTCTCTGGCCCGGCTGCACGCCCTTACAACCGTCGTGAAGATGCCAAATACAAAGATCAGCAGGGCGCTGTGGCGAGCCGAATCGATAAGGATTGATCGCCAGTGCATAATGCCGTTGCACTGATTGTTGGGAGAATGGCATGAAAAGAGTGTTGACGATGCTGGCGATTCTGCTTGTGGTGCTGGCTGTCGGTATGACGGCGCTGGTCATGCTGGTGAATCCCAACGATTTTCGCGCCTACATGGTGAGTCAGGTCGAAGCCCGCAGCGGATACCGTTTGCAGTTGGACGGGGATTTACGCTGGCACGTTTGGCCACAGCTAAGCATTCTTTCCGGCGGCATGTCGTTAGCCGCACCGGGTGCCTCATTGCCGATTGTCAGTGCGGAAAACATGCGGCTGGATGTCAAACTCTGGCCGCTGTTGTCACATCGTCTGGAAGTGAAGCAGGTAATGCTCAAGGGCGCGGTGGTGCGCCTAACGCCCGAGAGCGAAGCACCGCGCTCCAGCAATGCGCCTATTGCCCCGGCCGGTTCTTCCACGCCGGAAGAGACGCGTAGCTGGCAGCTTGCTATCAATCAACTGAAAATCGTGGATAGCCTGTTGATTGTGCAACGGGGCGACGACGAACAGCTTAACGTGCGCGATATCAACCTCACGCTGGAACAGAGCAGCGATCGGCAACTGGAACTGGAACTGAGCAGTCGTATTAATCGCGATCAACGCGACCTTGCCGTTTCGCTCCAGGCCAATCTGGATATGCAGCACTATCCGCAGCAAATCAGTGCCAGCATCGAACAATTGCAATATCAGCTTCAAGGTGCCGGCATTCCCTCCGGTGGCATCAGCGGCAGTGGTAGCCTGCAAGCCAGCTATCAACCGGCTTCTGGCAATGCACAACCCAAAAAAGTCACGGTAAGCCAGTTCACGCTGGCGGCGAATGACAGCCAACTGAGCGGAAATGCCTCGGCGACGCTGGGTGACCGCCCAGACTATATGCTGGACATCAAAGCCGCGCGGTTAAACCTTGATGCGCTGCTGGGCATTGCACCAAAAGCGCAAACGCAGAGTGCTACTCCTGCGGTAATCAAAACCGCGACGCCAGTGGTATCGTCGGAGCGCGGGCCAAGTGAAGGAGATGTCTTATGGCAATCGTTCAGCGCTCAGTTGGCTTTGCAGGCGGATACGCTTATCTACCGTGGTCTGACATTCAGTCATGTGAATCTCAACGCCGCCAATCGGGCAGGCGTATTGACCCTTACTACCTTGCAGAGCGAACTTAACGGCGGGCGTATCGCTCTGAGCGGAAAAATGGATGTGAATGCAACGCCGAAAATCGCCCTGCAACCGGTTATTGAAAATGTGGAGGTTGAGCCGCTGACGGCTGCATTTGCGTTGCCGCAAACAGTCAGTGGCAAACTCTCGTTAAAGGGACAGCTTGGCGGCGATGAATTCTCCCAGGATGCATTGATGCGCCAGTGGCGCGGCAATGCGGCGTTGAGCGTGGAAAATCTGCGCTTCCAGGGTGTGAATATTCAGCAAATGATTCAGTTGGCCGTGGTGCGTAACAACAGCAATGTGCAGGCGTTGGAGCGCTATGATCGCTACACCGAAATTACACGATTAACAGGTAATGCCGATCTTAATGCAGGCAAACTGCGGGTGAGTGATATCGCTGGCGAATCCGCCCTGTTGAGGCTAACCGGCACCAGCCAGTTTGATCTTCCCGCTCAGCAATGCGATATGAACTTTAACGTGCGTATCACCGATGGTTGGCGTGGGAATGAGCAATTGGTGGAAATTTTAAAATCCACCAGCGTGCCACTGCGTATTTACGGGCCGATCAACAACCTGAGCTATCAACTGCAAGTTGACCAGATGCTGCGTAAACGCCTGCAAGATGAGATGAAAAAGCGGCTTAATGATTGGGCAGATAAAAATCAGCAAAGCCAGACGGGCAAAGGGCTGAAGCAATTTCTTGATAAGCTTTGATTCCGTTTTTGCCCCCGGCATTCTTTGCGATGAGGCAAAAATGCCGGGGGTTATCGCTGTAACGCTGTGCTAAATGGTTTTTTTCTTTTAATACGGAAAGTTTCAGTTTATTAAACTTCTCTCGTTTCCCAAAATAAACTTTACTTCTTTGATCTTTGCCATTTGTAGTTTTTCTACAAATCAGTAAACTCCCCTGCTTTTATCGCGTTTTCTTATACCAGAGCGTTATCTGATGTCTGCCTGTCAGGCGCTTGTTTACGTTCACTTTCTACAGAGAAACATCATGATCGAACTCCTTATAGGTGTCATTGTGACGGTGCTGGTGGGCCGTTACATCATTAAAGGCTATTCCGCAAAGGCTATTCCGCGAGCGGCGTGCTGCTGGCGGGCGGATTGTTGCTGTTGCTGATCAGCGTAGCGATGGGGAAAAGCGTGCTGCCCGCTAGCGCCAAATCCACCGGGTGGGGCTTAACGGATATTGTTGAGTACGTCAAAATTCTGCTGATGAGCTGCGGTGGCGATCTCGGCATGATGATCATGGTTCTGTGTGGTTTTGCCGCCTACATGACGCATATTGGTTCCAATGACGTTGTAGTAAAACTGGTCTCACGCCCGCTGAAAGTGATCAATTCGCCTTATTTACTGATGATTGCCGCGTATTTCGTTGCCTGCCTGATGTCACTGGCTGTGTCATCGGCAACGGGGCTGGGGGTGCTGCTGATGGCAACCCTATTCCCGGTCATGGTGAACGTTGGCATTAGCCGTGGCGCGGCAGCCGCTATCTGCGCTTCGCCGGCGGCATTGATCCTGTCGCCGACGTCTGGCGATGTGGTGCTGGCCGCACAAGCGTCGCAGATGAAACTGGTGGACTTTGCCTTTAAGGTGACGCTGCCGATTTCTATTGCCGCCATTGTATGTATGGCTATCGCGCACTTCTTCTGGCAGCGCTATATCGACCGAAAAGAGAACATCAGCCACGAAATGGTTGAGGCGAAAGACATTGAAACCAATGCGCCACGCGTGTACGCCATATTGCCGTTCACGCCAATCATCGGCGTACTGATTTTTGATGGCAAGTGGGGGCCGGAACCTGCATATTATCACCATTCTGGTGATTTGCATGTTGCTGGCTGCGGTGTGCGAGTTTCTGCGTTTCTTTAATGCCAAAACCATTTATGCCGGTCTTGATGTGGCTTATAAAGGCATGGCTGAGGCATTCTCCAGCGTGGTTGTGCTGTTAGTGGCAGAGGGTGTGTTTGCACAGGGGTTGAGTACCATCGGCTTTATCAGCGGTTTGATTAGGCTGGTGCAATCTTTCGGCAGCGGTGCATTGCTTATCATGCTGGTGCTGGTCGTGATCACCATGCTGGCGGCAATGACTACCGGTTCTGGCAACGCGCCGTTCTATGCGTTTGTTGAACTGATCCCCAAGCTGGCTTCGCAGATGGGTATCAACCCGGCTTATTTGGCAATCCCGATGTTGCAAGCCTCTAACCTCGGCAGAACCATTTCTCCTGTCTCCGGTGTGGTGGTTGCAGTGGCCGGGATGGCGAAAGTCTCCCCCGTTTGAAGTGGTAAAACGCACGTCAGTACCGGTGTTGGTCGGGCTGATTGTGGTGGTGGTTGCTACAGAAATTTTGATTCCGACGTGATGTAAACAGGCATCCCTCACTGTGTTTGGTGGGGGATACTCCAGTGCTGCGTAATGATTTATGTGCAAATTGTCACTGGAATTTTTTACACTTCATAATCCTGCTCAGGCGTGTGTTCCTGAGTGATTGCCACTTTGACAATGCGGTGGCTCTCCATGCTTACTATCTTGAAGCGATAACCATCGATGGTGAGCTCATCACCCTCCTGCGGCACCCGTTGTGAATACTCCATCATTAATCCGGCCAGCGTGTAGTACTCGCGTTTTTCATCCAGCGTAAGGGGAATGTACATGGCGAGATCTTCCAGCGGCGTGTAGCCGTTGGCAATCCAGCTTCCATCTTCGTTTTGCTGAATGTCGTGGCGCGCATCGACATCTTCTCCCTCTACCGGCAGGTTACCGGCAATGGTTTCCATCACATCGCTCAGCGTAACAATACCTTCCACCGAACCAAATTCATCCACCACAAAAGCGAAATGGGTTTTAGCCGCTCTAAACTGCTCCAGAGCTTGCAGCAAAGAGATCTGCTCAGGAAACACCAGCGGTTGGCGCACCAACTTATGCAGATCGAGCGGCTCATGGCGCAACTGTTGTTGCAACAATGAGGCCACGTGCACGATGCCCACCGGTTCATCGGAGGTGGGGCTATCCATCACCACCAGCCGGGTGTGGGGGCTTTTTTCCAGCAGCGTTGCCAGAGCATCTTGTGAAGACTGAAGCTCAACGGCAGTGATGTCGTGGCGCGATGTCATGATACTGTTCACGCTACGTTGCCCCATGCCTAGCACGCGCTCGATCATGCGCCGTTCCTGACGGTTGAACACCGTGTTACCGCTTTGTGCGTTGTCGCCAATCATATCCGACGTTTGGTTATTCAATTCTGCATCTTCATGCTCTCCGCGCAGAATTTTCAGGATCACATCGGCAGTGCGCTGGCGCAACGGTACATCGGAGGTGAGGAAACGGCGGCGGTTAAACTGCGCGACCTGATTAAGCACCTCGATCAATACTGAGAAACCAATCGCCGCATAGAGGTAGCCCTTGGGTATATGGTAGCCAAAACCATCTGCGACCAGACTAAAGCCGATCATCAACAAAAAGCTGAGGCAAAGGATCACAATAGTGGGGTGGGCGCTAACAAACCGGGTTAGCGGTTTGCTGGCAAGCAGCATTAACCCGATGGCAATGGTCGCGGCAGACATCATCACCAGCAGGTGGTCTGTCATGCCGACGGCAGTGATTACCGAGTCGAGTGAAAAGATGGCATCCAGAATAACAATCTGTGTCACGACAGCCCAAAAGCGTTCCCCTTTGCGCTGCGTATGTTGCTCTTGATCTTTGCCTTCCAGCCGCTCATTAAGCTCAACGGTGGCCTTAAACAGCAGAAACAGACCACCCACCACCATGATGATATCGCGCGCGCTAAACGGCTGCTGAAACAGGGTAAAGAGTGGGGTAGTGAGCGAGACCAGCCAGGACATGGAGGCAAGCAGTACCAGACGCATCAACAGTGCAAGTGACAAGCCAACGACGCGGGCACAATCTCTGAGTTTTTCGGGGAGTTTTTCCGCCAGAATGGCAATAAAGACAAGGTTATCGATACCTAACACCAGTTCCAACACCACAAGCGTTGCCAAACCGGCCCAGATAGTGGGATCTTCGATCCACTCCATATAAATTTTTTCACCTGTATCAACCAGAACCGATATAGGTTAGCAGCGCAGCCCGCGATGAACCAGCATTTGTAGGGATATTACCTGTCTGGCAACATTGCCATAAAATAATTACAAACATAATTACTTTATTTACAACCATTTTCATTGTAACTTACTGATTTAAAATCGCTAAATTTCAAAAAAACGATATCTAGTGGCTGGCAAGAGTGTTAGCGTTTGTAAGGAATTATTAAATAATACCGTTTTGTTCAAAAAACACTCAAACATAAAAAGACATGTGATTTCTTGAGGTTATTGCGGTTTTGTTGCGCGGGATAGGCCTAATCTGAAAATCTTTGTAAATCCAAGAACTTCCTGTACATAGTGAAATGTGCTCCATACTATAGTGGCTTGCGCGGCACTATCGGGTCGTTTTCTGAAGGTTTCGCGGTTTTTTTTGCTTGACTAGTCCGTAAAAATAAATAGGTACCCAGGAATCATAATGTGGTCCACGGACGGTATTCCGTATTTTAACAGCACGTTGGCGGCTATAAGCCAAGGGCGGTAGCGTGCCTGGTGCGAAGTAACTTCACGGTTGATGATGGTGCAAAAATGCAAGAAATTACGGTTATCTTCATAAGCGCTTTTATTGCGCTTTTTCTGGCAAGAAAAATGGCAATAAAAGTAGGGTTAGTCGATAAACCGAACTCGCGTAAAAAACACCACGGGCATATTCCTCTGGTGGGCGGTGTTTCTATTTATCTTGCGCTCTGGATCCTCTATGCCCTTCATTCTGAATGGCTACCTGATTTTTCCCTCTATATGGTCTGCGCCAGCGCATTACTTTTCGTTGGCGTGCTGGATGACCGCTTTGATCTCCCTGTTATGCCCCGTATCTTCCTGCAAGCGCTGGTGGCTAGCCTCATGATGTATTCCGGGCTGCATCTTGCGAGCCTGGGCAACATTCTGTTTGGTTATGAACTGGTGCTGGGCTGGGCGGGCTACGCGGTGACTCTGCTCGCCGTCTGGGGAGCTATCAATACTTTCAACATGGTCGATGGCATTGATGGCTTGCTGGGTGCACTCTCTTGCGTAACCTTTGGTGCACTGTCTGTGATGTTTTATCTGGATGGTGAGCATGAACTGGCGCAGTGGAGTTTGTGCCTGTTGGCCGCATCCATTCCTTATATTCTTCTCAATCTTGGTATCCCTTGGGGACAAAAATTTAAAGTCTTTATGGGCGATGCCGGCAGCACCTTAATTGGCTTTACCGTTATCTGGTTGTTGATTGTCGCCACGCAAGGGCATGACGCCGTAATCCGCCCGGTGACCGCATTATGGTTTATCGCAGTGCCTTTGATGGATATGGTAACCATTATGACGCGCCGTATTCGCCGTGGCGACAGCCCCTTCAAGCCCGATCGCGAGCATCTTCATCATATTTTACTGCGTGCGGGGCTGGGGCCTCGCCAAACCCTGTTAGCCATTGTTGGTGTGGCTTTTATGTTTGCGCTGGTAGGAATTATTGGCGAGCGTGCAGGAATCAGAGAGTCTGTTATGCTTAGCCTGTTTTTACTGGCATTCGTCGGCTATTTCTGGTCAATTATCCGGGTGTGGCGCTTGCTGACGTGGACTCGCCGTCGTAGCGGCCAGTCAGGGCATTTGCACAGCAAAGTGGGCCAAACGCCACTGAACAAGTAAATTACCCGTTTTTACAGCCGTAACTCATGGAATCAATAGCACCCGAATTCTCTATGATAGAGGAAGAGGATCGGCGGCGACTTATAACTTATTAAAAGTGATGGCATAAACAGGATGATAGCTTACAAAAGAAAAGTGATACCGTTGATGGCATCTGCCGTGTTGCTGAGCGGTTGTACCATTTTTCCTGGTTAGCATTTGACGACCAGCGGCAAAGAAGTGATAAAACAGCAGGATGCAGATTTTAACATCAGTAAACTGGTCAACGTTTACCCGATGACGCCCTACCTGATTGAGAAAATGCGCGCAAAACCGCTGGTGGCTCAGAATAATGCGGCTTTGGATCGTGAACTCCAAGGTTATGAGTATCGTATTGGTGTGGGCGACGTGCTGATGATTACCGTGTGGGATCACCCTGAGTTGACGACTCCGGCGGGCACCTACCGTACTGCCGCAGATACCGGCAACTGGGTCCACTCTGACGGTACTATCTTCTACCCCTATATAGGCAAAGAGGCAAAGTGACGGTTGCGGGTAAAACCGTCACCCAGGTACGCGATGAGATCATGAGCCGCCTGGCGCAATTATTGAGTCTCCGCAGGTTGAAGTGAGTATTGCCGCATTCCGCTCGCAAAAGGTGTATGTCTCTGGCGAAGTGGCGACATCCGGCCAGCAGGCGGTTACCAATGTGCCGTTAACTATACTGGATGCCATCAACAAAGCTGGTGGGCTGACAGAAAACGCCGACTGGCGCAACGTGGTGCTGACCCACAACGGCCAGGAAAAACGCATTTCCCTCCAGGCGCTGATGCAAAACGGCGACCTCTCTCAGAACCAGCTTCTTTACCCTAGCGATATCCTTTATGTGCCACGCAACGATGGCCTGAAGGTGTTTGTGATGGGGGAAGTGAAAAAGCAAAGCACGCTAAAAATGGACCGCAGTGGCATGACGCTCACCGAAGCGCTCGGCAATGCGGAAGGGATGGATCAGGCGATGTCTGATGCAACCGGTGTGTTTGTTATCCGCCCGTTGCGCGGCGCACAAGGCCCGAAACTGGCCGATATCTATCAGCTTAACACCGCAGACGCGACAGCTCTGGTGATGGGTACCGAGTTCCAGTTACAGCCTTATGATGCGGTGTATGTGACTACCGCACCGATTGTGCGTTGGAACCGCGTTGTCTCACAGCTGGTGCTGACCATCTCCGGCTTTAATGACCTGACCGAAGGCGCGTTGCGTATTCGTACCTGGCCGTAACCTTTCATTAATCCTCGAAGAACGTCATGTTTGATTCCATTTTAGTGGTATGTGTAGGCAACATCTGCCGCTCCCCGACCGGGAAGCGGTTATTAAAACAGCTATTGCCGAACAAAAGAATCGCCTCTGCAGGGTTGGGCGCGTTAGTGGAGCACGCTGCGGACGACACCGCCAGTGACGTGGCCAGTGCGCACGGCCTTTCGCTGGAGGGGCACTCAGCCCAGCAGCTCACCAAATCTCTGTGCAGAGAATATGACCTGATTTTGGTGATGGAAAAAGGCCACATTGATGCCGTGGGGCGCATGGCACCGGAAGTACGTGGCAAAACCATGCTGTTTGGCCACTGGCTGAACCAGCGCGAAATCGCTGACCCTTACCGCAAAAGTCGCGAGGCTTTTGAATTTGTGTATTTGCAACTTGAGCAGTCGGCCCAAAAATGGGCGCAGGCTTTAAATCGATAATTCTCAGAGAAACCGATGGCAGAGAAAAATTCAGTGAAAACATCTGAAATTGATCGTTCAGATGAGATTGATTTGGGGCGATTGCTTGGAACTCTGCTAGATAATCGTTGGTTAATTATTGGTGTGGCGGCGCTGTTTACCATTGTTGGTATTATGTATGCCATGCTCGCCACACCGATTTATAAAGCGGATGCATTGATTCAGGTGGAGCAAAGCGGTGGCGACTCACTGCTGAAAGATTTCTCCAGCATGCTGCCGGATGCTAAACCGCAGTCTGCTGCAGAAATTGAGTTGATTGAATCGCGCATGGTAATCGGGAAAACCATTAACGATCTGGCGTTAGATATTGATGTGCGTCAGAAGTATTTCCCAATCGTCGGACGCGGTATTGCGCGTTTAATGGATGCTGAGCCAGGCCAAATTGCCGTCTCGCGTCTTGATGTGCCCGACAGTTGGCAGGATGAGCCGCTGACGCTGAAAGTGATCGATAAAGAGAATTACACCTTAACGGGGGGGGAGACACTGTTTCTTTTTCCGGTAAAGTTGGGCAGGTTGAGAGCCATAACGGTATTAATCTCTTGGTGAGTGATATTCAAGCTGAGAACGGTACAGTTTTTCGCTTAAGAAAACTTAACCCATTAACGGCAATTAATAACCTATTAGATGATTTTACCGTTGCCGATAAGGGTAAGGATACTGGGGTTTTAGGTTTAAGCCTTGAGGGCACCGACCCTATGCTAACAACCAAGATTTTAAACAGCATCAGCCAAAACTATTTGCAGCAGAACGTAGAACGAAAATCAGAAGAAACAGGGCGCAGCCTTGAGTTTTTAAAAGAACAATTACCGAATGTTCGTGGTCAACTGAATGATGCAGAAAATAAATTAAATACCTTCCGACAACAGAATGACTCTGTTGATCTCTCGTTGGAAGCAAAAGCAGTTTTAGATACTATGGTGTCTGTTGAGTCTCAGCTTAATGAATTGACCTTTAAAGAAGCAGAGATCTCCAAACGCTACACCCGTGAACACCCAGCCTATCGTGCGTTGATGGAAAAGCGCAAAACGTTGCAGCAAGAACGTGACAAGCTCAATAAACGTGTTGGGGCTATGCCGAAAACCCAGCAGGAGATTCTGCGCTTAACTCGCGATGTTCAGGCAGGGCAAGAAGTGTATATGCAACTGCTGAATAGACAACAGGAACTGAGCATTAATAAAGCCAGCACCGTAGGCAACGTCCGTATTATCGATAAGGCAGTTGTTCAGCCTAAGCCAGTGAAACCAAAAAAAGCATTGATTGTGCTATTAGCAATGATTTTAGGCGGAATGGTATCCACTGCATTTGTCATTCTGAAAACTTTGTTGCATAAAGGCATTGAAAGCCCTGAGCAACTGGAAGAGTTAGGGATTAACGTTTATGCCAGTGTGCCGCTTTCTGAATGGCAGCAGAAAAAAGATAACGCATTGCTAGCAAAAGGTAAAAAAGTAATACTCGCTCTACGGAGTTGCTTGCGATAGGTAACCCTGCCGACTTGGCTGTTGAAGCCATTCGCAGTCTGCGCACCAGCCTTCACTTCGCGATGATGGAAGCAAAAAACAATGTGCTGATGATTTCGGGTGCGAGCCCCTCTATTGGTAAAACCTTTATCAGTGCTAACCTGGGGGGCGGTAATTTCACAAGCAGGTCAGCGTGTGCTAATTGTTGACTGTGATATGCGCAAAGGTTATGCCCATGAGTTGATGGGGGTGCAAAGCAACAATGGCCTTTCCGATATTCTTTCAGGACAGATACAAGCAAAGGATGCTGTGCGCAAGACGCATATGGAAGGTATGGATTTTATCCCGCGCGGTCAGGTGCCTCCTAATCCTTCTGAATTGCTAATGCACAGCCGTTTTGCTGAATTTATTAAGTGGACGGCAGAGGATTATGATTTAGTGCTGCTAGATACGCCTCCCATTTTGGCGGTGACGGACGCGGCTATTATTAGCCGCCATGCTGGCACTTCACTGCTTGTCGCGCGCTTTGAAATGAACACCGTAAAAGAAATTGAAGTGAGCATTCGCCGCTTTGAGCAAAATGGTGCTGAGATTAAAGGTGTAATTCTTAACGCCATTGTTAAACGTGCAGCCAGTTATTATGGATATGGTAATTATCACTACTATACTTATGATTATAAATCCAATAAATAAGGCGATAGCGTAAGGGAGATAATAACATTTCCCTTACCGTTATATTAACAAAATAATTTGTGAATTAGGTTTGAATATTTTAAAAAATATATTTTGGATGCTATCTGAAAAGATTATAAGGTTAGCATTAAGTGTTGTAACAAGTGCCTTGATTGCGCGATATTTAGGACCGCAAGGCTTCGGGGAGCTTAACTATTATATCGCTTTGTTATCAATAGCTATTGTTCTCTCTTCTGTAGGATTCAATAGAATTATTGTGCGGGATGTTGTGCAATCAAGGGATAATGTAGAAGAACAAAATGTTATTATTCAACTGCCTTATATATACGTTTGCTATTTTCTTCCCTTATTATTATTGCAGTTTTTTACTCCTTTTCTCTTCCAATGAAAATGAAATACTAGCTACTGGTATGATTTTTATATCATTAATATTTACATCATTTGATGTGTTGGATTTTCATCAACAAGGGTTTTCTTCGTTTAAGCAGGTTAGTATATGTAGAACAATTACATTTTTTATTAGCGCAATAATTCGATTGGTTTTCATATATTTTCATTGGATTTCTTATGGTTTGTTTTTGCTGTATTAGTTGAATATATTATTACGGCAATGGGATTAATGTATGTCAGTTATAAAAATAAAATTATTTTTCCTTTTGCAATTAAATTCTTTTCAATTGATAAAGCTAAGGTCTTAATAAGAGAGTCATGGCCTGAAATCATAGCGGGATTTGGTGCGGTTTTGTTTATGAAAATGGATCGGGTTATGCTGCAAGTAATACATGGTTCTGAAAGCGTGGGGATATACTCTGCAGCAACGAGGATCAGTGAGGCTTGGTACTTTGTTCCTGTAGCGGTAGTTTCAGCAACGTTTCCTAAAATTATTCACTTGAAAAAGAAATCTGAAATTGAATATTACAAGTCAATTGCTGCGCTAAGCTCAGCATTAGTTTATATGGCTTTATCTGTAGCTATATTTTTCTCAATTTTTGGTGGTGATATTATAAGCATTATATATGGAGAAGAATATACGAAAAGTTCTATGATCATTGTATGGCATACATGGGGAGCAATATTCTTGTGCATGGAAATTACATCTGGATCTTGGTTAGCAGAAGAGAAAAAAATTAAATATTAATTTGTATCGTAATCTATTTGGATTGGCTGTGAATTTTACCTTAAACTTTATTCTAATACCCATATTGGGAGCTCAGGGTGCAGCCATTGCCACTGTAATAGGTTTAGCCTCTGCATTTTATCTATTCGATTTGTTTTTACCATCACTTAGACCTATTTTTTGGATAAAAACGAAATCGATTTTTCCTGCTGAGTTTTATAAATGTGTCACATTGTTTATAAAATCAAAAAACTGAAATTTTGGATTTAATCTTCATGAAGTTTTCATCGCTCATTAATCAATATAAATATCTCTTTTCTGATCATACAACGCGTTTGCAAAAACCACTTGTTATCCAATTTCCTGTCATTGATATATGTAACTCTAGATGCCAGATGTGCCGTATTTAGGAGAATAAAAAAGTACCGATATTTCTGTTGCACAACTTCAGCAAGGGTTGAATAGTTCACTTTTTGATGAGGTTGAGGGTATTGGTTTTAATGGTGGCGAACCTACACTTAGGACTGAACTTGCAGAATTAGTTGAAGTTGTTGTTAATTCATTGCCAAAGTTGAAACATGTGTCATTAATTACAAACGCTTATAAATACACGCAAGTTATAGAAAAAATTGAAATCATAGCCCCTATTATTAAAAAAATATTAATTTTGATGTAATGGTATCCATAGATGGATATGGTGAAGTTCATGACCGGGTCAGAGGTCGGAGTGGAAATTTCAATAATGCACTTAAAGTTATTGAATTTTTACAAAACTACCCACTTGTTAATAATGTAAGAATTGGATGTACCGTAATTAGAGAAAACGTATATCATCTTCCTCAATTACTTGAGTTTTGTATATCAAAAGGATTATATATAAAGTTTAGACAAGGTGTACCTCATCAACGACTTTACACAGAAAACTTACTAGACCCGTATGCGCTGACTGTTGAAGAGAAATATGAATTTGTTGAATTTCTAGAAGGTTTAATCTCATACTACGAAAAAAGCATTATGCAACGATTCTTCTATCGTTCATTAATCCAACAAATAACGAACCAAGAATCGCTGGTTGTGATTGGCGTCACCGAGGGGAGACAATTACTGCGAAAGGTGAACTAGCCTATTGTGCTGTTCAAAGCAAATCATTGATGAAAAATATAGCTGAAGGTGATCCTAATGACGCTTATTTTTCAAATGAAGCACATCTAAAAGATATTATTAGAACTAAATGCGATACTTGCCATCATGACTATGTTGGTATTCCAGCTAAAGAGCATTATCGTCGTTTATTCGTTGAAAGACTTGATGAAAAATTTAAAATAAAACGAAAGGTACGCCAGTTTCCTGGTTTTAATATTCTTAATAGTTTGCGTAGAAAGAGCGAATTTAATAAAAGTCTAAATTATTTTAGAACATCTGTAACAACACCTAGCGTTCAGCTGAAAACAAATCAAATAAAAATACTCATATGCGGCTGGTATGGAACAGAAACATTAGGTGATGAGGCTATTATTGGTGGCATAATGCGTAGCTTTCAGCAATGCCTGGGAGAGAACGTACAATACATCGTAGTTAGTTTATTCGAATACATAACTCGTATGACTGCGTCACAAATGCCAGAATTTGTTAACGCCAAAATAGTTACGCCTGAGCAGGGAATTTCAGTAATTAAGAGTATGGATTATGTAGTATTTGGTGGTGGTCCGTTAATGGGGATTGACACATTAGCTCCTGTGCAAGCTATTTTTGAAACCGCGAAACTGCATAACGTTAAAACGGTGATAGCTGGATGTGGTGTAGGGCCTTATGGCGAAAGTTGGCATAATATCAGTATAAAAAGAATTTTAGATCTTTCGGATATTCGGATTTATCGTGATCAAAGGTTAAAAGAATATGCTGCAGAATTTGGTGTAAATATTACGAGCGACGTAGTTGCGGAAGATCCTGCATTTACTTGGCTGGCATATATGTCGGCTGAAAAAACAGGAAATAATGATGGTAATAAGAAGGTGTTACTGTTGGGACTAAGAGATTTTCCCTACGAAGAATATGCCCGACATATACCCTATAGTAAAAGGTTAGCTATTAAAGATAACTATGAAAAAACAGTAGTAAAGGCGCTTGCTATTTTATCACAAAGATATCCTAATCTGATAATTAGACCATTACCAATGTGCACTAATCATATTGGTTCAGACGATCGTTGGTTTTACCGCCGTTTATTTAGAGGTAGTAATGAATTAAAGAATATCATTGATGATTCGCTACTCGGCCATGAAATGTCACTAGTAGAGTATTGTCAAGCATTCAAATCCGCTGACGCTCTTTTGGCGATGAGATTTCACTCGCTTGTATTCGGGCTGGAGATCGGTGTTAACTCTGTTGCCTTAGATTATACCCTTGGAAAAGGGGAAGTACGTTCATTAGCTGAGAAACATAATGCTGTTCTAATCTCTATGATTGATCTTGATGAATATCACTTAGCTAACGCTATTGAAACCGCGCTAGATGCAGAAAAAAACAAAGCAATTAGCGCCGATAATTTGCTTTTTACCAGTCTATTGAAAGCTAAATTAGCTGAGGGTTTTCTATGAAGGTACTTCATCTTTGTTATAGTGATTTGGATGGGGGCGCTGCCCGAGCAGCTTATCGATTGCACATAGCTCAGCGACGCTTTGGTATTGATAGCCACATGTTAGTTGTTAATAAGTTATCTGATGACGATAACGTTCATGCAGTATCTAAATGGAATAATGTTAGAATTAAAATCATCAATTATTTAACATATAAATGTTTGAGGGTTAATAAAAAAATAGAACTGGGATATATTCAATTAATTTATTTTCATCAGGACTGGTAAAGTATATAAATCAATTAGATCCTCAGGTGGTTAATCTACATTGGATTGGTGGAAATATGCTTTCCATCGGAGAAATAGGTAAACTACGGCAACCGATTGTATGGACTTTACATGACATGTGGGCATTTTCCGGATATGAGCACTATGAAGATTTAAATAATCCCGGACAATATATAAATGGTTATAAAAAATAGTAAGGTGTTGTTTGATTTAAATAAAATAGTTTTTTAGTTAAAAAAATAAAGTGGGGAGGGAAAAATTCTATATTATTGCCCCCAGTCATTGGATAGGTAATTGTGCGCGAAATAGTATATTATTCCAAAATAAAAAAATAAATGTTATCAGCAATTGTATAGATCATGAGAGATATAAGCCTGTTGATAAGTTCTTAGCGAGAGATTTATTTAGATTACCTCAAGATAAAAAATTAATTTTATTTGGAGCAAGTAAGGAACGGGATGAAGACAATTTAGATATAAAAGAACATTATCTAGGTAAGTTAATGGACGATATTTCGCTAAACTTACTTTATTCAGCTGTAGATGTATTTGTCGCTCCATCCCTACAAGATAATTTACCAAATACAATTGTTGAATCCCTTGCAACTGGCACGCCATGTGTAGCGTTCAATATCGGTGGAATGAGTGATTTGATATCTTCGGAGTTATTTGGCTCATTAGTTGATAAAGTAGACTTAGTTTCTCTTGCAGGTTCAATAGTTAAGTCATTACAAACAAAACATAAACAAAATGTGATAGCTAAAAATAGTTTTATGATTCGTAATGAAAACTGTATTGCTCAAGAATACGATGAAGTTTATAAGTTCTACATAAATCAAAATAATGAATGAAAATGAATATTTTGCTTAAAATTACAGTTATAATAATCATGAATTGAAGTTAACTATTGATTCAATTTTAAATCAGACTTATTCGAATATCGAGTTTGTTATTATTGACGGGGGGTTAACAGATGGAACTGTCGATGTAATAAAAAGAATAGTAAGTTTATTGACTGCTGGGTTAGTGAATCGGATAGAGGGATTTATGATGCAATGAATAAGGGGGTTTTACTTGCGACTGGTGATTATGTTATTTTTATGAACTCAGGGGATAGATTTTATGATAGTGATGTTTTACAACATATTGTAATCAACTCGGGTTGTAAAGATGATATTATCTATGGGGATCACTGGACACTAAACTCTAATGTTAGTAACGGTCATCATAAAGCGAAGGAGGTGGAAAAAATTAAATATGGAATGATATGTTCTCATCAAAGTATGTTGTTTAGGCGAAGCATATTGATTCATATTTTTCAAAAAAATTTAGTTTTTTTAAGTTGAATGGTGTTATTGTCTCCTATTACCGGGCTGGTGGCGTGTCGGATAAAAAAAGAATTAAATCGTTAAGTAATTCGTACAAGGCTTTTTGTGATAACTTAAAATGTACATCAGATATTAAATTCTTTTATCTATGGAGATTAACCATGGAAATCGGGAAGATAATTTTGAAATGGGTCACTAAAAAATTGTGATCATTTCTATTTCTATTTCTTTGTTTTATATTCTGGTATATAGATTCTATCTGGGATATCCAATAGACTTTTATTATTTTATGTGCTTTGGTGTTTTGTACTATATTCCATCACCTTATCTTATATATTTGTCTGGGGCTTTATTGAGTTATCCTGGTATATCGGCGTGGCGAGATTATCTTTTTTCCGCATCAACAAAATATGAAAAAATATGTATTGTTTTTTTCGTATTTACCGTGTTGATTTTTTCTAAATAAATTATTTTCGAAAATCACTATATTAAAATTAAGAATGGTAAATATATCTTCATTTTCTTTGTTTTTTTCTTTACTATGGTTTTGTGTTTATATTTATGGTATTCAGCGTATGAAGCCAACCTTCTCTTTAGCGGTTATATATCAGAATATAGTACACGAATAATGGGGAATATGGCGACAGCAAATTTACTACTGAATTTTTAGCACTATATTTTAACTTTATCAATAAAATTAGAATAAAAAAATATATATGGCTTTAATCATGATTAATTCTCTTTTCCTGCTGAGCATGGGGGGCGGATGTATGTCGTTACAATCATGATTCCATGGATAATGATTTATGTAAATAATATGCAAGAATTAAATAATTTTTTGAGTAAATTTAAGACTAGTTTAATAGTGTTGCTGTTAATTATATTGTTTTGTGCAATAGGAATATTCAGATTGGGGATAAATGATTTTTCATTCCTTATGTATATTTTTTGCAGAGCCAATTTTACAAGTTATTCTTCAGTTACCTATTTATTATATAATTCTGGCATGCCGTTACTAAATAATGGTATTCTTTTTATTAGTTCATTTCTTGGGGTAATTCTCTCATTCCTCATCGGGAACAAAGACTCGTTGTATCTTCTTCTGGAGCATTTAGGTGTTTATTACGAATCTCCTTTTGGAGTTACATCTGTTGTTGTTTATTTGTTTACATCTTTTGGTTTAATTGGATCGTTTGTTTTTATTGGTTTTTTGACTTTTTTATAGTTTGCTTTCCAAAATGGCTTCAATGTGTATGTTTTTTAAGACATTCTATTTATCTGCCTTATCAATTGTGCCATTCATATTTTTTCGTGAGTCTTTTATATATCTACTAGAATTGTAGTATTCCCATTATTTATCCTTCCTATGTGTATTTTTGTATTTGATCGTTGCTTGTTCATTTTCTTAATAAAATGAATTGATGATTGTATTTGATAATGTTATTCGATCACTTCAATCTTATGGTGGGATATCAGTATATTTTGATAATCTTATTAATAATACAATCAAAGATAATTTGGAATGTGAAGTAATAAATTATGATGATTTTGATAAAAGAAGAGGGGCGAACTTAAGTAAGTTATTAGAAAGATATAAACTATGTAATTGCAAAAATATTCAAGAGGGTGTATTTCACTCCAGTTATTATCGCTTACCATCAGAATTCAATTTATCTATTGTTACAACTGTACATGATTTTACATATGAGAAATTTATCAAAGGTCCTGCGCTTTGGGTACATCATTGGCAAAAAAGTAAGGCCATAAAAAATAGTAATTTGGTTATTTGTGTCTCACAGAATACGGCCAATGATCTTTTGAAGTACATGCCAATACCAGAACATAAAATAAGGGTTGTTCATAATGGTGTCTCCGACAATTATCATCCTTTATCTCCCAATCCAACTATAAATAATGAAGTGCTTTTTGTCGGAGGCCGTTCAAGATATAAAAATTTTAATTTGGCAATCCAGGCAGTTTCTTCTATGCCAGAACTGAGATTATCGGTTGTAGGTGGTGGTGATTTCTCCGAAAAAGAAAAAGCTTTATTGAATGAATTAATACCAGGGCGGTATAAGTGGTTAGGTCGCCTTAGTGATGCTCAGTTAAATGCTGAGTATAATCAAGCCTATGCAATTCTTTATCCATCGAGTTATGAAGGTTTTGGAATACCAGTATTAGAAGCGATGAAAGCAGGTTGTCCAGTAATTGCTGTCAATTCCTCATCAATACCTGAAGTTGCTGGGGATGCTGCGTTCTTGACTGAAGGGGCGCATAGTGATGCGTTTGTAGAAGGCTTAAGTATGTAGATGCAAATAGAGCGTATCTCAAAGGTAAAGGTTTTTTACAAGTAAGTAAGTTTTCATGGAATAAGTGCTATCAAGAAACGTTGAGTATATATAAAGAGTTAATGTAAGTATCTTTTCGTGACGGTTAATTTATTAGGTTTAAGTTATGACAAAAAAATCGCATTAATTACTGGAGTTACAGGGCAAGATGGATCATATCTGGCTGAGTTTTTATTAGAAAAAGGATATGAAGTTCATGGCTTGAAACGCCGCTCATCACAATTTAATACTAATCGTATTGACCATATTTATCAGGATCGTCATGCAGATAAACAAAATTTTATTCTTCACTATGGTGATTTGACTGATTCATCAAATCTTATAAGTCTTATTCAGAAAATACAACCAGATGAAATATACAATCTTGGTGCTCAATCACACGTTGCTGTTTCTTTTGAATCTCCAGAATATACAGCTGATGTTGATGCTATAGGCACATTAAGATTATTAGAAGCGATTAGAATTAATGGGCTTAGTAATAAAACAAAATTCTATCAGGCTTCGACATCTGAGCTATATGGTTTGGTCTAAGAAATCCCTCAAAGAGAGACGACACCTTTTTATCCTAGGTCTCCATATGCGGTCGCAAAATTATACGCATATTGGATTACGGTTAACTATCGTGAATCATATGGAATTTATGCTTGCAACGGTATTCTTTTCAATCATGAATCACCGCGTCGTGGTGAAACATTTGTAACACGTAAAATTACTCGTGCAATTGCGAATATTTCGCAAGGCATTGAACAGTGCCTTTATTTAGGTAATATAGACTCTCTGCGTGATTGGGGACATGCTAAGGATTATGTACGCATGCAGTGGATGATGTTGCAACAGGACAAACCAGAGGATTTTGTTATTGCGACTGGAAAACAAATTTCTGTTCGTGAATTTGTAAAGATGTCTGCAAAGGAAGTTGGGCTTGAATTAGAGTTTAAAGGTGAAGGGGTTGATGAAATCGGAACTGTTGTTGGAAAAACTTCAGACTGTGCAGTTTCCGTAAATATTGGTGATGTTATCGTCCGCGTTGATCCCCTTTATTTCCGCCCTGCTGAGGTCAAAACTTTATTAGGTGAGCCAACTAAAGCAAAGGACAAACTCGGCTGGACCACTGAAATTACTGTTGAAGAAATGTGTGCTGAAATGATAGCGAGTGATCTTGAAAAAGCTAAGCAGTTAGTTTTGCTGAAAAAACATGGTTATGATGTTTCTGTCTCTTTAGAGTGAAAATATATGTCTGCAAAAAAAACGTATTTATATTGCAGGCCATAACGGTATGGTTGGTTCTGCAATTTTTCGTGCACTAAGTGCTAATGATAATGTTGAGTTGATACATAGAACGCATAGTGAACTTGATTTAACATCACAGGCTGCTGTGAATAATTTTTTTAATACCACTAAAATTGATGAAGTCTATCTTGCTGCCGCCAAAGTTGGAGGGATTCACGCAAACAACGAGTGCCCTGCAGATTTTATCTATCAGAACTTAATGATTGAAGCTAATGTTATCCATGCAGCGCATCAAGCTGGTATTCAAAAATTACTTTTTCTAGGCTCAAGTTGTATCTACCCTAAATATGCAGCTCAGCCAATGTCTGAAGATGCTTTATTGACAGGTGTGCTGGAATCAACAAACGAACCGTATGCTGTTGCAAAGATTGCTGGTATCAAACTTTGTGAATCTTACAATCGTCAGTATGGTCGGGATTATCGTAGTGTGATGCCAACAAATTTGTATGGCGTGAATGACAATTTTCATCCTGATAATTCACATGTAATTCCTGCTCTACTTAGACGCTTTCATGAAGCGAAAGAGAGTAATAACCCCACTGTTACAGTGTGGGGGAGTGGTCTCCCGATGAGAGAGTTTCTTTACGTAGATGATATGGTATCAGCATCTATCTACGTTATGAACCTTGACCATGAGGTCTATGCTAAAAATACACAGCCAATGCTTTCCCATATCAATGTTGGTACGGGAGTCGATTGTACAATTCGACAATTAGTAGAGACAATGGCAAAAGTTGTAGGTTATCATGGGGAAATTATTTTTGATGCAAGTAAACCTGATGGAACTCCTAGAAAATTGATGAGTGTTGATCGCCTTAGTTGTTTGGAATGGACATATAAACATGATCTTTTTACTGGTCTAAAGTTGACTTATGCCTGGTTCACAAAAAATATTAATTCATTTAGACGCTAACGATGTGTCAACGACTAGATAAAGATCTTTTCCGAACTATTGTTGTTAATACACCTTTAATTTCAATAGACCTCATCGTTAAAGATGAGCAAAGCCGGGTTTTACTTGGGAAGAGAATAAACCAGCCAGCGCAAGGATATTGGTTTGTGCCTGGTGGTCGTATTTTTAAAGGTGAATCATTTCAATCTGCTTGCACGAGAATTTGTAATGAAGAACTAGGAAGACCTATAGAAATTACACATGCCCGATTTTTAGGTGTGTATGAACATTTCTATGAAAACAACTTTTCTGGTGAAGATTTCCCAACTCATTATGTAGTTCATGGGTATGAAATTAATAGTAATTTAAATCTTTTACTTCAACCTTTAATACAGCATGAGTGTTTTCAATGGATAAGTGTACCAGACCTTCTTAGTTCTGATACGGTACATCAATATACAAAAGATTATTTCATAATTAGGTGATAGGATTATGTTGCTTCCTGTAGTAATGGCCGGTGGATCAGGAACAAGGCTTTGGCCTCTTTCGCGTACCTTGTATCCAAAGCAATTTTTGTCTTTAAATACGAAGATGACAATGTTGCAAGAAACATTAAGGCGGTTAGAAAAAATAGAACACCATGATCCATTGATTATTTGCAATGAGTCCCATCGTTTCATTGTTTCTGAACAATTACGGAATGTAGGATACACGCATAGCGGGATTTTACTTGAACCTGAAGGGAAAAATACAGCGCCAGCGGTTGCACTTGCAGCTATCCAAGCTAGTCGGACAGGAAACGATTCTATTATGCTTGTATTGGCGGCAGATCATGAAATATTAAATGAAGAAAAATTCCTTTTATCAATACAACAAGGAATTCCATTCGCCGAGCATGGAGATTTGGTTACATTTGGCGTTATTCCTTCATGTCCAGAAACCGGCTATGGCTACATTCGCCAAGGCGAAAAACTCTCTGAGGGAGGATTCCGTGTTGCGGAGTTTGTCGAAAAACCTGATTTATCAACCACAGAGCAATATTTAGATGACGGTTGTTATTTATGGAATAGTGGAATTTTCATGTTCAAAGCGTCAGCCTATTTAGCTGAGCTTAAAAAATACCGACCTGACATTCTTGGTGTATGCGAACAGTCGTTAATGTCACCACAACAGGATTTGGATTTCATTCGTATTAATGCTGATTGTTTTCACTCGTGTCCCGAAGAGTCTATAGATTATGCAGTCATGGAAAGAACGGAACATGCGGTAGTTGTTCCACTTGATGCTAAGTGGAGTGATGTCGGTTCTTGGTCTGCGCTATGGGACATTAGTAATAAAGATAATTCTGGCAATTCTGTTCGAGGCGACGTGCTAATTGAAGATGCTAAAGATAATTATCTTTATTCTCAGCATCGCCTTATTGGTGTTGTGGGTGTCGAGGATTTAGTTGTTGTTGAAACGAAAGATGCGGTATTAGTCGCGCATAAAAGCAAGGTCCAAAAAGTTAAGGACATTGTTTGCCAATTGAAGGATCATAATAGGCCTGAATATCTTCAGCATCGTAAAATTTTTCGTCCCTGGGGTAGTCACGATACAATTGCCGAAGGTGCAAGATTCCAAGTCAAGCATATTACAATAATGCCAGGTAAAAGAACTGCAAAGCAAATTCATTATAATCGTACTGAACACTGGATTATCGTATCTGGCACTGCTAAGGTTCATCTTGAAGATGAAATGATACTTGTTACTGAGAATGAATCAACTTTTATACCTGTTGGCATGCCTCACGCTATTGAAAATCCCGGTAAGATCCCCTTGGAGATTATTGAAGTTCGGTCAGGAGTATATCTTGATGAAGATGATGTCGTCCGTGTTTCTGATTCTGAGGCCTGATCACAATGCGCATTTCAATAATTACAGCAACATTCAATAGTGAAAAAACGATAGGCGATACCTTGCTTTCAATTGAGCGTCAGTCGCATAGTGATATTGAGTATATTATCATTGATGGCGCTTCCAAAGATGGAACAATTCACTTAATTAATAAACTAAGTACTAAAGTATCTAAGATAATAAGTGAGCCAGATAAAGGAATTTATGATGCTTTGAATAAAGGTATCAATATTGCAACTGGTGAAGTAATAGGTTTCTTACACTCAGATGATTTTTTTGCTTATGATGATGTATTAAAAGACATTGCAGAAGAATTCGAAACAAGAAATTGTGATGCAATCTATGGCGATTTAGAATATGTATCACAGCATAATGTTGATAAGTGCCTACGAGTATGGAAGAGTGGCATCTTTAGTAGAAATAAATTGCTACTGGGCTGGATGCCTCCCCATCCATCCTTCTATATGAAGCATTCCTGTTATATTAAATATGGCTGTTTTTCACTTGATTATGATATAGCTGCGGATTATGATTCAATATTAAGATATCTCTTTAAAAGTAAAATTATACTCTCATATATCCCTAAGGTTCTTATAAAGATGAGAGTGGGTGGTCTTAGTAACCGCTCTATAAAGATTATGGCGAAAAAGTCTTTAGAGGATATAAAGATTATGAAAAGCAATAGAATTCCATGGCCATTAGCTCTCGTTGGTAAGAATTTATCAAAAATCCCACAATTCATTAAAAAGAATCATTATGTTAAAAGCTAACAGTGTTATTAAAAGTAGTCGAATTACATTTGGTACGAGTGGTGCCAGAGGCTTGGTTGTCGATTTTACCTCAGATGTTTGTGCAGCATTTACGCATGTTTTTCTAAGTGTTGTCAAGGGAGAGTATAAATTTGATAGTGTTGCTATTGCTGTGGATAATAGACCAAGCAGTTTATCAATAGCAAAATATGTTGCATCTGCAATTGAAAAACACAACTTGAAAGTTGTTTATTATGGAGTTGTTCCCACACCAGCTTTAGCATTTCGTGCATTAGCAGATAACGTTCCTTGCATTATGATTACTGGTAGTCATATTCCTTTTGATAGGAATGGAATGAAGTTTTATAGCCCTAACGGTGAAATTACAAAAGAAAATGAAATCCAAATTATCGAGAGTACTTACGAATTCAATACTTCTGATGAATTTTCAGAACTAGTTACTTGTAATGATGCTGCTCAAACATATATTGAACGCTATACTTCAATTTTTTCTGATAAACCGTTGTTAGGAAAACGAGTTGGTGTTTATGAGCATTCTAGTGCTGGTAGGGAATTATATGCCAAGATATTCTCAACTTTAGGTGCAAATGTCATTTCTTTGGGGCGTAGTGATAAATTTGTGCCTATCGATACTGAAGCGATTAGTGATGAAGATAGTGCACTAGCATTAAAATGGGTAGAGGAATATAAGCTTGATACGATTTTTTCTACTGATGGTGACGGAGATAGACCTTTAGTTGCTGATGAAAATGGAAAGTGGTTAAGAGGCGACATTCTTGGATTATTGTGTGCTGATAAACTTGGTATTGAAGCTGTAGCTGTTCCTGTAAGTTGTAATACCGTGATTGAAAAATCTGGAAAATTCAAGTGTGTTAAAAGAACCAAGAGCGGATCACCGTATGTAATTGATGCTTTTTCAGAGCTAACAGGTATGTATTCATCAATTGCAGGTTTTGAAGCAAATGGTGGATTTATACTAGGATCGGATGTTTACATTAATAACATTCGGTTATCCGCACTGCCAACGAGAGATGCAGTTTTACCGGCATTAATGTTAATTAGCTCCATTCGTGAACAACCTATTTCAAGTTTAGTTGATTCATTATCTGCACGTTACACGTCTTCAGACAGACTTAAAGATTTTCCTATAAATCGTAGCGAATATTTTATTGGTTATGTATTGAATTATTCCGATTTATTTATTTCTGAGGTAGGACTTCAAAACATGACTTGTTCAAATATCGATACTACTGATGGAGTTAGAATGTTATTTAATAATGGAGATATTATTCATTTAAGGCCATCAGGAAATGCTCCTGAGTTAAGATGCTATGCAGAATCTTCAAAACAGGAAATGGCAAAAAAATATGTGGAAGTAACATTGATGTATCTGTCTACGGCCTCAAAACCCTTAGAATAGTGTTAAGTTATTTTTATACTCGCTGTAGACTATCTTCTATATTTGGTGGTTTTGCCAAAGAGCTATGTACAAATAGTGATGGAAAGTATTACTGGTGGGGATATTTGCATATTTTATATTTTTCTCTTGGCATGCCAGCTATATTAATTATTTTTTAGTTAGTTAACTCTACAGCGTGGTAATTATATTTACGCTTTTAGAATATATGCTTAATAAATGAACCTGCATGAGATGTAGCTAACAAGGTGATGCTCCTTTCACAGTTCACAGTAAACCCCTTGCCACTCACCATCAATGTCGGTATCGTTAACGCGCACCTGCAAAATCAGGTGCCAGGATTGGGACCCTGCCTGACTTCACTGACGACACCAAGCGCGTTTGCGCTTTTTTTGTGTCGTGCGCTTAGCTGCACTTCTATGGTGGGCCGGGCGGGGGCATCGCAAGATGCGCCGGTGTCAGCGAGGCCGGTAGTTCCAACCCCGTCCGGTTCCACCACCCAAGAGATTGGAACCTCAGGTGGCGGGAATATACGATACTCACTGGAGGCTTCCTTATGGCTACACCCCTCAATCAAGCACACCCGTTACTTGTTCTACCCTTCAATGCGGATACCGATTTCACCACACTGGCCGAGCACTGTGAGCACTTTACAGATGCTATGCTCGAAAGTGACGATATTGCGCTGAAGTTGGCTCTGAGTGGGCGACTCGCTGCCTGCCTTAGTTTATTAAAATCCACACTGAATGAGCCCATTCCGCCGCATCTTATTGAGAGCCTGACCGTTGATGCGCTCCCTGCCACTTTTCCGCATTTTGAGCCCGATGCTGAATCTCTCTGCGAATATTGCCAAATGCTGGTGCAATTGTTCACAGAGCAGAAGCTATCTTCACAAACGTCACCGGTTTTGATCGGGCTATTGTCTGAGCTGGTTTGGTATTTTGTAGCTGGCCTAAAAGCCTCGCGTTGGTTAAAAACCGAAAATGGCATAAACGAGATTGATGAATTGATGGCGTAAATCGACTGGCGGTGGTTGCTACTGATTTGCTAAACCCCAAATTGCATTGATTTGCCTAAAACGGGAAACAGGTTTAGATATTATTCATTCAAAAGGAGGTCCTCCGCTTTCGCGGAGGATAACCGGAGAGGGCGATAGCAACAAAAACCGCCATTCCGAAGATGATCAAATTGTCTTATTCAGCGCGCTTTGCCAGTCAGATAATGCAATTCCTAACCCCTGAATCTTCCCACCTGCTAAGGTCGAATATGCTGGTCGATGTGCTGGCGTAGGGTATTGCGCTGTTGTAATTGGCGTTAGCGCAGGGGCTTTGCTCAGTACTGATTTCTGCACCGCGACAGAAAAGATCGCCTGAGCAAATTCAAACCAACTCACTTCTTTATCACCTGCGTAATGATAGATACCACCTGCGGCATTTTGTTGTAACAGTGCAATAATCGCCTGTGCCAAATCACCGGCATAAGTCGGGCAGCCGCGCTGGTCGTCCACAATGCTTAATGCATCACGCTCTTTGCCTAAACGCAGCATGGTTTTCACGAAGTTATTGCCATATTCGCTAAATACCCAGGCGGTGCGCACGACAATCGCATCCGGTGCTGCGCTGCTAACGGCAACCTCGCCTGCAAGCTTGGTTTTGCCATAAACGCTGAGCGGGTTAGTCGGGCTCTCTTCGGTGTAGGGCGTGCTGGCATTGCCATCGAAAACGTAGTCAGTAGAAACGTGCACTAGACGAATGCCGTGCTGAGCCGCAACGCTTGCCAGATTAGCCGGGCCTGCGGCATTAATGCGCTCCGCCAGATCCGCTTCACTTTCTGCTTTATCCGCTGCGGTATGGGCCGCTGCGTTAACAATGGCATCCGGTTTAAAAGCCAGCACTGCAGAGTTCACCTGCTCAAGATCGGTAATATCCAGTTTTGTAGAGTCTGTGGCACGGATTTGCCAGTCAGTTGGCAACCGGTCTTGAAAGCAACGACCAAGCTGACCATTAGCACCGGTCAATAGCACTTTCATCAGTCCAGCTCCTTGAAGCGTTTGCCGAGTTTGTCCTTTTCTGAAAGCAATGGAGATTCCAGCGGCCATTCTATGCCTAAATCAGGGTCATTCCACAGCAGGCAGCCTTCATCGGAAGGTTGGTAATATTCCGTGCATTTATATTCAAAATCGGCAATGTTTGAGAGCACGACAAACCCGTGTGCCAGCCCCGGCGGTAGCCAAAATTGCGTTTTGTTTTCTTCAGATAACGACACGCCAAACCACTTGCCGTAGCTAGGGGAATCTCGACGAATGTCGACTACCACATCATAAATTTCACCGCGCACTACACGCACCAGCTTGCCTTGTGGTCGTGTTTTCTGGAAATGCAGACCACGCAATACGCCTTTGCTGGAGCGTGAGTGGTTATCCTGCACAAAATCCAGATCGATATTCAGCATTTGCTGATAACGGTTTTTCTCAAACGTCTCTAAAAAAAATCCGCGTGCATCACCAAAGACCTTGGGTTGAATCACTTTTGCACCGAAAATGGGGGTATCGATAACTTGCATAGTGTTTGTTCAATAATCGTGAGGTTAATTGTGTTTTTTGTACCATAAATCCCCAGCCTATGCTTAGGATGGTAAAACCAGCGTTGCTGAGCATAATAAAAATCAAGCATTCACAAGTGTTATAACAAGTTATCGGCTTGCTAACGCGTTTCTTCAACCAGGCGCGCTAGATACTGCCCGTATTGCGTTTTGCTCAGTAATTGGGCTTCTTTTGCCACTTGTTCACGGGAGATCCAGCCCTTACGGAAAGCGATCTCTTCCAGGCAGGCCACTTTCAGTCCCTGACGTTTTTCAATGGTATGAATAAACTGTGAGGCTTCAATCAGGCTATCATGAGTGCCGGTGTCCAGCCAGGCAAAGCCACGACCAAGTATTTCAACGTTGAGTCTGCCTTGCTCCAGATACATCTGGTTCAGCGTGGTGATTTCAAGTTCGCCTCGAGCCGAGGGTTTCACCTGCTTGGCCATCTCGACGATATCCTTGTCATAGAAATAGAGTCCGGTCACCGCCCAGTTAGATTTAGGCTTAAGCGGCTTCTCTTCGATGGAAAGGGCTTTGAAACTTTCATCAAATTCCACCACGCCAAAACGCTCAGGGTCGGTCACCTGATAGCCAAACACCGTTGCGCCTTGCTCTTGGGCCACCGCACTTTCCAGCTTTTTACCGAAACTTTGACCGAAGTAGATATTGTCACCCAAAATCAATGCACAGCGTTCACCGTTGATAAACTCTTCGCCGATAATGAATGCCTGTGCCAGCCCATCTGGGCTTGGTTGTTCCGCGTAGCTGAGGTTGATACCAAAGTGGCTGCCATCGCCGAGCAAGCGCTGGAAGGAGGGGAGATCTTCCGGGGTGCTGATAATCAAGATATCCCGAATGCCTGCCAGCATCAGCACAGAAATCGGGTAATACACCATGGGTTTGTCATAGATGGGCAGGAGTTGCTTCGAGATACCTCGGGTGATGGGGTAAAGTCTTGTGCCGGAACCACCTGCTAATACGATGCCTTTCATTATGTTAACCTTCGCTGTGGATACTTGAAGTAGCAGGCTGTAATCATACAATATCGATGCGGAATTGTCTGAACTATAAGAATAGTTACGCCTTTCAGGTAGCGTTGTTGACAATTGGGTGTAACCTTATTCTCACGGCCACGTTATGATGGCAAAAGAATGACAACGGATAAGTTAAGAGAGTTTAAGAGAGTTAATGCATGGCAACAAAATTGAAAGCGATTATCCCCGTCGCTGGGCTGGGTATGAACCTGCTGCCGGTGACAAAAGCGATCCCAAAAGAGATGCTGCCGTTGGTGGATCGCCCGGTAATCGAAAAAATCGTTAACGAGTGCGTCAATGCAGGTATTAAAGAGATTGTGCTGGTTACGCACGCTTCCAAAAATGCGATTGAAAACCACTTTGATACTTCTTTCGAGCTGGAATCCCTGCTGGAAGAGCGCAAAAAACGCCAACTGCTGGCCGATGTGCAATCCATCTGCCCGCCGGGCGTGACTATCATGAACGTTCGCCAGGGCGAAACGCTGGGGCTGGGCCATGCCATCAATTGCGCCCGCCCGATAGTGGGTAACAACCCGTTTGTGGTGGTGCTGCCCGATGTGGTAATGGATGAGGCCAGTGCCGATCAAAGCAAAGAGAATCTGGCGCAGTTGATTGCCCGTTTTGAAGAAACGGGCAACAGCCAGGTGCTGGTGAAACACCGCCCTTACGAAGTGCTGCCGGAATACTCCGTGGTGGAGTGTGCCAAGCCGTTAAACCACGCGGGGGATGCTGCGGCAATCACCTCGATGATCGAGAAACCGGAAGAGGGGTTTGATTTGTCTGCGGTCGGGCGTTATGTGCTGTCGGCTGATGCCTGGTCAATTCTGGCAAAAACGCCTGCCGGTGCTGCCTGGGGCCGTATTCAACTGACGGACGCCATCGCCGAACTGATTGAGCAAAACCATCAGGTGGATGCGGTGCAGATGGCGGGTCGCAGCTTTAACTGCGGGCGTAAGTTGGGCTATATGCAGGCATTTGTGGCCCATGGCTTGCGTAATCCTGAGTTTGGTGATGCGTTTAAAGCCAGCATTAAAGCGCTGTTAGAGCAACCCGCAAAAAGCTAATGGTTCCACCTGTGTCCCCGGGTTTATAGATGCCCGGGGCTCTGGGGGATTGTGTCTTTTATGCTTTTAAAAAGAGTTCCTTTTCCATTTTCCTACGATATGTAAGCCCGGGTATTTCTCTTCCACCAGCATTGTTCCATTTTGAGAACTCATTGGCTGCAAGTTCGTAATTCCCTTGATTCAGGTACTTTAATAATGTCGATTTTCTGACATTCCCTGTACCGATATTGAAAGAAAGAGAGACTAATACGTCAAATTGGTTTTGATTAATATCCACGGTAACAATAGTACTAATATCATGTTCAAAACGGTTAAGGTCTTTGAGTAATAAATCATCTGCTTCATAATGTGTGATTTTATCTAAATACCTTTCTTCCGGCATAATCAGGTAGCCATAGCCAATTGTCCATTTTCCTACCACATCCTGATATTTTTCAAGCCTGAGTCCTTCAAACATTTTTATCAAATCTAAACCTGATTGGCCAATTTTATTCGGTATGTTTGCCATTGGATGCTCCATATATAAATGTCATGAGTTAATATTATTGTGTTGCTCCATCCTGTTTCACAGTAGGTGTAGGTACTACCATTTCCTCATCAATCGAAATAAAGTATTTTAATTGATGAGGAATTCATTGCGGGAATAGTGATGGTAACCCGCTTGTTTTCCCAGCGCCTGAACCACCGTGTCAGAATGCCGGGCTTACTTGCATGCAAGATGTCAGGCTGGTGCTTTAAACGATATGCCTGAAAAGAAATGTGTAACGTGGTTTGGTAGCAATGGCAGTCCAGAGTGGTCAGAAGGCTATTTAGTGGTTTCTGAGAGCGCCAACTAAAATAAATAAGCCGGTTTACATACTGATGCGCCATATTATGCTCAACCGTATGCTGTGCATGTTGGTGCGCTCGATAAACATGATCAGCTATCTGTATGAGCGGTATGCGCATGATCAGTCAATCCATAATGGCTTGCGTTCAAAACCGATGTGATAGACCAACCACTGTTGTATTATCTGGTGTTCTCCCATGTTGAGCAGGATAAAGTTCTTTTCAATGCCAATGATACGGCCCTTTGGTGATTCTGAAAGGCAACGATTTAATAAGTTTGTCGCTTGCTGAGCATCTTCTTCTGAGTAAGGAACAGAGGGAGTCGGGTTACCGATAGCAACGCGCTTTATGAATCGAACGCCTGAAAGATCAAATATTGATGATGCCATTCAACGTATCCTCACCAGAAAAGGGTAATGTAGGGTAAGCGGGTTAGCTTTAACTTAACTCTTACCCTTAGGTTATTCCTTGTTACTTCTGTTCTTCGGCGGATTCTTGCTTTCCTTCAGATGATCTATCAACATGCGGAATAGCTACTGGCTGAATAGCGGTCTGCATAATATCAAGCACACGTGAAAGGCCTTCTGGCATTCCTTCATCAGCGGCATGGACTTCAATATGGTATTTTGCCGAGTTATCTGTCTTTCTGGTGCTTTCTTGATGTGCGCTAACGTTGCCCTTGATTTTAATACCCCAACCAAACAACCTGTCGCCTGCTTTGGCTTCAAGGGATTCATCTGATGAATTTTTTTCTTCTGCTGCTGATTTCACTTCCATATCAAAGGTAATGTCTACTTTCTTTACCGACAATGAAGGAATATTAACAATGAAAAGAAGAGGAACATTGATTTCCATATTTTGCAAAATGTGCGTTATTTTCCCGTCTTTTTCTTCCTGGGGAATACTGTGTTGATATTCAAATTTGATATTTCTTACTAATTTTTTATCAAGGACCTTTTTTCCTTCGTTTGTTTTAAACGTTGTAATAAAACCAATATCATTGATAAAATCCGCAGTGGCCTTAGCCATCATAACCTATGCTTCGCAGGCAGCTTGCAACGGCGCACCGATAAGCGTGTTCATGGGGAGTCCATTAAACTGATTCGCGATTTCATTTGCCATGAGTGTGATTCCTTTTGCTGTGAGTTAATTCGTGATTGCTGATTAAATCTGTGTTTTATTCATTGTCCGGCGATGTGCTTTTTTGTTTTTTGTGTAAAACCATCTTGATAAATCATCATTGCGGTCGCTCTTTCCCTGCTTTTTCCCCGTATAAAAATAGCCTTGTGAATTGTTGATGAGTTCGTTCACCATTCTGGAAACACCTTCAGGTGTGTCCTGGTGAACAATTTCAATTTTTATATTCGCTAATAGACTATTTTTATTTTTAATGATTCCGCTACCAAGATCCACCTGCAAGGAGGGTTGTTCCGCCAATAGTTCGGGATTGTCTTGAACATCATTAGCGAATAGTTTTATCTGGCTATTATTGTGATCGGGTTCGAACTCGTCGAGATTGGTGAGCCCTACCTCAGATTCGGCTGAGGCTTTTTCAATGCGGACACTACTGAGAGGAACCAGGTTAATGAAGGGAACACAATAGTAATCAATATCATCATCGGTCGCTCCTTCTCTGCGAGACGGGAGACCGATTTTGAGTCTGCGCGGAAAAATGCCAGGTAGCATATTTTTTCATCGCTGGCAGAGAGATCAGGATCTCTTCTGCGCTTTTTTTAAAAAAAACGCAGAATGTTTAATGACTGCGCCTCAGCAACGTCATTTTGTGCCTGAGCCATTGATTTTGCTAAAGCGGTAATAATACTGCTTAACGAAGTCTTCTTTGCCATGGTGGGTTCACGCTCCGAATGTTGCGGGAGGTTTTTCACTCCCGATATTTCAGTCGCAGATCATTAAAAATGATGTTGTATACCTAACGACAACGTATAGTATTTGTTATCCATCCCGCTCCAGTCGCCATCGTAATATCGTGCGCTGTCTGCGATTCGCCATTCCTTGCCGCTATTCGATTCCTCAAATCGGGTATAAGCCACCTCGGCATAGAGGTTTGCTTGGGGCATGATGTAGTAGCCCGCATTTAACACTGTCGAAAAATGCAGTGAGTTTCTGCCCTTGGTGCGAATGATCAGGTCTCGGGCATAATGGTTGTCGTTACTTTTCGCCTGCACCAGGTTGCTAAATTTAAAATAAAAATGCCACCAATTTCTATATCTTGATAACGCCAGGAACCGACTAATCCGATGTAAGGCATACTGTAGCTTTGACGATACCCAAAGATTTTTTCACTGTCGGGGATAGTAAATATATCGCGTCCCCTTATTCATCGCCATAATCAAAGTAGCCACCATACCCAGACCAGCTAAACGTGGTTTTCTGGCAGCCTGGCGTGATCATTAATCTGATGTGCCACTGTCGTTTCTGCCGTTGTCGTCTCTGATATGATGAGCCCGCCTGTTAGGATAATAAGAGTAAGCGGTATTATCATTTTTATTTCCTTAATTATACTTGTGTATCTTTTGCATGCTGATCTTTTTGCAATGACATTAGCTTTATTTTGATAAATACCTTCCCATCACATCATTGTTCCGATATGACAGGTTCTGCTATCACAGTGCGCAGAAGAGCAGGCGAGTAAAGATATTGTGCAACGCTATTTCCGTGCGCTTACGCAAACGGTGTTTACGTACTATTCAGATTATTCAAAATTGAATGCTTTACTATCACCCTTTTTCTGATTCATTGTTCACCCCCCCCCAGAGTCGCATTTTTTGTGAAAAAAGGGGGGTGATGTCTATTTTTTATATTTACAGCATGAGAAAGATCACGGTAAATACAGAGGTACAGGAAAAATAATTATTAGCTTTCTAATCATTCCGTTAGCCATTTGGTCTTTTATTATGAATAAATTGTTAAGCTTCATTGCACAGCGAGAAGGCGAAGCGATAAATCTTCATCGGGAATTGGTCCGTCGCCCAGCAGTTAATCCTGAACATGGTGGTGAAGGAGAGGAAATAAAGGCACGTTGGATAGAGGAGTGGCTATATCATAATGGCCTGTGCCGCGTGCAGCGTATGGATGCGTTAGACGTTAAGGCAAACAATAAGCTAAGACCCAATTTGGTGGCACATTTTCTTCCATCTGGATGTAAGCACACACTGTGGCTAGTGACGCATATGGATATTGCTGCACCTGGGCCGCTCGAGCATTGGGTGAGCGATCCGTTTGTATTGCGTATCGATGGCGATCGGCTATACGGCAGAGGCGTCGAGGATAACAATCAGGGCATTGTTTCAGCCTTGTTATTGCTGGATGCCGTCAAGCAACTGAAGATAACGCCGCCAATAGGGATCGGGATTATTTTCACCAGCGCAGGTATCACTGATTACACAAAAGGGATCGGTCATATTTTGAATAAGACGCCACAGTTATTTCGGGCAGACGATCTGATTGTGGTACCGGATTATGGCAATGAGAACGGCAGCATTATTGAAATTGGTGAAAAGCGCAACGCCTGGGTGCGTATTGATGTCAAAGGGCGGGAGTATCATGCTGGTTTTAGTGAAGGGCCAAACTGTTTTGAGGCAGCTGCTCGCTTTATCTCTCGGTTTAAGCATGTCCGCCGTCGTTATGCTTGCCCGGATCCGTTCTTCTTTCCTCCTACATCAACGATAACGCCAACACATTCTGAAACTAACTGTACGGGTTTAAACCACGTTCCTGCCAATTTTGTTTTTTATCTCGATATTCGTTTGATGCCAAATTGTGGGCTCGAACCGGTAATGGAAGATCTCCAGCAATTGGCTCGCCTTATTGAAAAACAGGAAAGGGTTTTGTTTACCTTTTCCTATGTGGAGATCACGCCAGAAGCCCCCCATTACACCGGGGCACTCGCCAGTGATTCGCATTCTCTCTGATGCCGTCGAGAAAGAGTTAGGTGTTACACCACGCTTGGTGGGGGTTGGCGGCGTGACAATGGTATCTGTGATCCGTTCTCTGGGGTTGTCTGTGGCGGTATGGGGGATTCAGCAATCCAGCAAGAACCAGATAAATGAAAGTATCAGTCTTAAAGCTCAGTTAGAACAAACCCGTATTTTTGCGCGCATGTTATATACCTCACCGCAAAAACTATCCAAAGTGACGCCTTCTCAATCGCTCTCCTGTGAAAGCGCAAAAAATATCACGCCTGCGGAACAGTCGGTCGCAAGGTTGGTAGGGCTTGGCATGAATAATGAGAATATTGGTGAACAGCTCAATTTGAGCGTTAATACGATCCGAACACACTTGAAGAACTTATACCGTAAAACGGGAGCGCGTAACCGTCGCGATTTACAGCGTTTGTTTATTTTGAAGTAAGAGCGTGCAATTTTCTTCAGACTATCCACATGCCTTAAGCTGAGTTACCATATCCGTCTGCTTTTGCGTTGTCTGTCGTCGTCGTGATACAGGCAGGTTATCCTTCAGACAGGAGTTGCTTTAATGTCCAAACAGCAAATTGGCGTGGTGGGTATGGCGGTGATGGGGCGCAATCTGGCGCTTAACATCGAAAGTCGTGGTTACACCGTGTCCATTTTCAACCGCTCTCGTGAAAAAACCGAAGAAGTGGTGGCCGAAAACCCCGGCAAAAAACTGGTGCCTTATCACACCGTTGAAGAATTTGTGGCGTCACTTGAGTCTCCGCGCCGTATTCTGTTAATGGTAAAAGCGGGAGAAGGCACGGACAAAGCGATCGAATCCCTGAAACCTTATCTGGATAAAGGCGATATCATTATCGATGGCGGCAACACCTTCTTCCAGGACACCATCCGCCGTAACCGTGAGCTTTCCGCTGAAGGGTTTAACTTTATTGGCACTGGCGTATCTGGTGGGGAAGAGGGCGCGCTGAAAGGACCTTCCATCATGCCGGGTGGGCAGAAAGATGCCTATGAGCTGGTGGCCCCTATTTTGGAGAAGATTGCCGCTCGTGCCGAAGGCGAAGCCTGCGTCACCTATATCGGGCCAGACGGTGCCGGTCACTATGTGAAAATGGTGCATAACGGCATTGAATACGGCGATATGCAACTGATTGCCGAAGCCTATTCACTGCTGAAGCATGGCTTGAATCTTTCCAACGATGAACTGGCGAAAACCTTCTCTGAATGGAATGCCGGGGAACTGAGCAGCTACCTGATCGACATCACCAAAGATATCTTCACCAAGAAAGATGAAGAGGGTAACTATCTGGTCGATATGATTCTGGATGAAGCCGCCAACAAAGGCACTGGCAAATGGACCAGCCAAAGCTCGCTGGATCTCGGCGAACCGCTGTCTCTGATCACTGAATCGGTGTTTGCGCGCTATATTTCGTCCCTGAAAGACCAGCGCGTTGCTGCCTCCAAGGTTCTGACCGGGCCGCAGGCAAAACCGTTCAGCGGTGACAAAGCCACCTTTATCGAGAACGTGCGCCGCGCGCTCTATCTGGGGAAAATTGTTTCTTATGCGCAAGGCTTCTCACAGTTGCGTGCGGCTTCGGAAGAGCATCAGTGGAACCTGAACTACGGTGAAATCGCCAAGATTTTCCGTGCCGGTTGTATTATCCGTGCCCAGTTCCTGCAAAAAATTACTGATGCCTACGCAGCAACGCCGGATATCGCCAACCTGTTGCTGGCGCCGTATTTCAAGAAAGCGGCGGATGAGTATCAGCAGGCATTGCGTGATGTAGTAGCCTATGCGGTACAAAACGGTATCCCGACGCCGACCTTCTCCGCAGCTATTTCTTACTACGACAGCTATCGCTCCGCGGTGTTGCCTGCCAACCTGATCCAGGCGCAGCGTGATTACTTTGGCGCGCATACTTACAAACGTATTGATAAGGAAGGCGTATTCCACACCGAGTGGCTGGAATAAGTTATTTCCTAAAATTACGTTGCTAAATAAACGCCGAATAGTTCCGCTATTCGGCATTTTGCGTATTGGTTTATCGTTAAATTCAAATTAATCATGCCGTTATGATTGATTTTCTTTTTCTTACTACACATTTTTGTTAACGTTGATATGAGCGTAATTTACAATTTCACTGTTTATTGTAGCGAGATCTTGCTATTTTTAAGCTTGTGTAAAAAAGCAGAGTCAAATGATGGAGAGCGTTAAGACTCTCTGTCCTATAATCTATTGCTGAGAATCTCCTCAGTGGAGCGATGTCGCCGCGGTCGGAGTGGGCTGTGCCGCGCATCGCGGTTAAAGAAGGTTGGGATGCGGTTCCTGGTAACGGTATTCCTACCTGAAGCGCTTCATTTGTTAACAAAGGAAATCGTAATGAAGAAGACGTTACTTACGTTGGCCCTGGCAGTGGCCATGTCCTCTAGCGCATATGCTGCCCCAGTAGGTACTGCTGGCACCACCACCACGTCCGCAAGTGCGGCAGGTGCTGGTGCAGCTGCGGGCACCACAGCACTGGTTGCTGTGGGTCTGGCTGCTGCGGTAGCAGTCGGTGTTGCTGTTGCCAGCAATGACGATAATGGCAATACCGGAACTACTGGTTCGGTTGTTCCGGGTACTGCTCAGTAAGGTCATTTGACAACCAAGGCCACTTCGGTGGCCTTTCTTTTATTGTATCTGGCCGTTTCGCGAGACATTCACGTAATGATAAAAATAACGCTCGTGGCAAAACGCAGTGCGCTGATGTTACTGCCACTGTTCGCGCTGGCATTGACCGGTTGTTCCCGAAATATGGATGCGTTCCCCAAACCGCCAAACTGGCGATTTGGGGAACGGATGATGTGCAGGTCTCCGCTGAGCGGGTTGAAAAAACGCCTTATGCTTCTGCTTATCTTAAAGTCGGTGATGCTTCTCAGGCCTTTGTGGTGCTGGCCTTTGCAGAAAATAATCAGCTTAATGTGGATCGGGGCAGACAGTAATCTTCTGGTGATGCAGCATGGCCGTATTGTGAAAACCCAGGGTTTTGGTGAAGATATTGCGCACGTCATCAATGTTACGCCCGATCCGCTCGCGGTGGGGTTGCTAAAACCGTCAACCTCCATGCGTTGGCAGGGGAAAATGGCCTGGTCGCAGGTGCAACGCGGTGATTATGCGGTAGAGTCCGTATTTCAAGCGCGCGGCAAAGAAACGGTGACCATTCTGGGCAAACCGCGCCAATTGCTGAAGTTTACCGAACAGGTTTCGGTTCCCGCCTTAAATGCGCAATACACCAATACCTATTGGCTGGAGCCAACTACAGGGCAGTTGGTGCAAACCTGGCAACATATGGGGCCGGACATGGCGCTGGTTAAATTCACGGTATTAAAACCCTACGTACAATAAGGGACTGACATGTTGGCATTTTCCCGTATGGCACTCCTGATGCTGTTCACTGTGGGCGCCGCACAGGCAGCGCAGTTGACAGTAAAAACGCCGCAGCAAACGCTGGCGGTGGTAAAGCAAGCCGATGGCACGCGCCTTGCAAACTTTTACCAGCAAGTCGCTTTTCCCACTGGCGTTAACTGGCGCAACTCGTTGATTTCAGATTATGCCAGTACGAAAAAAATCTATGCGCAGGCAGAACAACTGCGCAAATCTTTGGCAGAGTTCGAAACCCGCTGGCGTAACTCTGGCGATGGCGATCTGGCAATCTCCGCCTGGCTGATGCGTAAAATGCTGGATCAGGTTGATGTGGCCGGGAGAATCTCAACGCCGCTCGATCCCGATTGTATTCGTGTAAACCCGCGCGCTAATCGCCCGCCGGTGGGTGACTATGCGCTCTATATCGCACCGTTGGCATCGCGTTTTACCCTGGCAGGGCTTATCAATACCGATCCTGATGTGGCTGAACTGAAAACGGTGGGTGATGTGGCGTTGCAATCGGGTTGGACGGTCCGCGATTATGTGCTGGATCGCCGTTTCCTTGCCGGTGCCAACCAGGATGCTGGTTACCTTATCGATGGGCAAGGCGCATGGAGCAAGGTGCCATTGGCACTGTGGAACCAGCAGCATATCGAGCCTGAGGCAGGTGAAACGTTGTTTATTGGTTTCGAACCCAGCGTATTACCTAACGAATTTTCGTCTTTGAACGATCAAATTGCTGATTTTCTGGCTAACCGGATTCCACACTAATGACAAAGAAAAGAAGATTTAAAATAGGCTGTCTGTCGTTGGCCATCGGCTGCGCATTGGCGGGGCAAGCTGTGGCGCAGGATGTCGCCCAGCAAAGTGATATGGTTAAAAGCGTCACCAACCCCAATACCCGTTTTGATAGCGCGGGCGTATCTCAGTCTGATTTTGGTGGCACCGGGCTGCTGCAAATGCCGACGGCACGTATGGCACGCAGCGGTGAGTTTAATCTGAACTACCGCGATAACGAAGAGTATCGGCGCTATTCCGTGTCGTTGCAGCTGTTTGACTGGCTGGAAACCACGGTGCGTTATACCGATATCCGTACGCGAGCTTACAGCAACAGCACCGATTTTAGCGGCGATCAAAGCTATAAAGATAAGGCCTTCGATCTTAAGGCGCGGTTGTGGCAAGAAAGTGCATGGCTGCCGGATATTTCCTTTGGTCTGCGCGATATTGCCGGTACTGGGTTGTTTGACAGTGAATATCTGGTCGCCAGCAAACTCATGGGGCCGTTTGATTTCTCGTTCGGGATTGGCTGGGGCAATATTGGGCAGAGTGGCAATATTAAAAACCCCGCCTGTGAGTTTAAAGCCAGCTTCTGTCAGCGTAGCGATAGTTATAAAACAGGCGGTGGGCAGTTTGAAGTGGGGAACTTTTTCCACGGCCCGGCGGCGCTGTTTGGGGGGATAGAGTACCAAACTCCGTGGAATCCGCTACGTTTTAAGCTGGAGTATGATGGCAACGATTATAGCCACGAAGCTTCAGAGTTTATAGCTAGCCGAAAAAAAGCGGACGGAAAAATCAAGCAAGACTCCCCCTTCAACATTGGTATGGTCTATCGCGTCAGCGATTACTTTGATACCACGCTTTCCTGGCAGCGCGGCAACACCCTGATGTGGGGCTTTAGCCTGCACACCAACTTTAACGATTTACGTCAATCACACCCGGAAGATGTTCCGCCGGTGTACGCCCCCGTCCATTCAGCGAATGGCACCAACTGGCAGCAAGTGGCGCGTGAACTGGATGAGAAAGCAGGGTACAGCGATGCTGATATTTATGCCGATGCGCATCAGGTTACCATTGTTGCCGATCAGGATAAGTACCGCGATAAAAATGAGGCCACTCAGCGTGCGGCGACCGTGCTGGCAAACCATGTGCCGGAGAGCGTAGAGGAATACCATATCGTGCGTCGCAGTCAGCGTTTGCCAGTGGAAAGTACGGCCGTGGATACCAAGGCGTTCCGCGATGTGCAATCGGCATCTATCCCACTTGGGCAGCCGGATCCCGTAACCCACCGTGCGGAACCGCTCTCTGACATCAACGGGCAACCGGTGTTACGCAGTGAACCCTCGCGCTTTACCTATGGAATAGAACCGACCTTGACGCAATCGGGGGGGGGGGCCAGAATCATTCTATATGTATCAGGTGGCGCTGAAAGGCAGTGCCGATTATCGCCTGAACGATCACTGGTCTGTTGGTGGCGCAGCATCATTGAACCTGATCAACAACTACGATCGTTTTAATTATAAAACACCGCCTACCGACACCACTTTGCCGCGTGTCAGAACCTGGATTCGTGAATATGTAACTTCTTCGGATCTGTTACTGACCAACCTGCAACTGACGCGCATGGATAACCCGGCCACCGACTGGTATACCCAGGTGTACGGCGGTTATCTGGAAATGATGTATGCGGGGGGGGGGGGGTCTGAAGTGCTGTATCGTCCGTTCGGCGAACGCTGGGCATTGGGGCTGGATGTGAACTACGTCAAGCAGCGTGACTGGAATGACATCATGCGCACCGCAGATTACGACGTGGTCACTGGGCACCTGACCGCCTATTGGGAAATACCTTACGTCGAAGGGGCGGTGGCGAAAATCAGCGTCGGGAGCTATCTGGCCGGAGACTATGGTGTTACGGTTGATCTGTCACGCCGCTTTGACAGCGGCATCATTGCCGGGGCATTTGCCACCAAAACCGATGTCAGCACTAAAGACTACGGTGAAGGCAGCTTTACCAAAGGGTTCTATATCTCCATTCCGTTCGATCTGATGTTTACCGAACCGACGGTGAAACACGGTGCTGTCGGTTGGGTGCCGCTGACGCGTGATGGCGGCCAGATGCTGCAACGGCGTAACGGCCTGTACGGCGTGGCGGGTGAAATGCGCTAACCGCAATAAGCAGCGGGCATCAATGTGCGGCCTTACTCCCCGTGAGTAAGGCCGCATTGTTTTTACCTGACCAATGAATATTGTCGGGTTACAGTGGACGTTTTGTGAGTTTCAGGTAACGATATAAAAAATAAATTCACTGCGTTAATACGCGGTGAATGGCATGATTTCGGTCATATTATACACCCTTTGATGTAATGGAATGGGAGAGGCGTGATGTCTGATAAATTGCCTACATTATTGACAGTGGACTCTCATCTTTCCGGGGTACGCTTTTCCAGGAGAGTCTATCTGCCGCGTATTACCGGTACGCTGCTGTGCTCCCTGTTCATCGCTTCTGTATTGGTCACCAAAACTACCCCGTTCTGGGTGTGGATGCTGCTTTTCCTCAACGCCTTTGTGTGGCCCCACCTTGCCTACTACTTTTCCCGACGTTCCATCGACCCTATGCGTTTTGAACGTGGTAATTTGCTGGCAGATGTTGTTTTTGGCGGATTCTGGATTGGCATGATGGGGCTTAACGTGCTGCCCAGTGTCATTATCATCGCCATGGTGGGCATGAATAGCATGGCGGGCGGCGGCATTCGCTTGTTTATCCAGGGCGTGAGTTTGCAACTGCTCAGCGCTGCCCTGGTGGCGGGGCTTAATGCACACCGGATCGATTTAGTCACCACGCCGACTCAACTCTATGCCTGCTTACCGATGCTGGTTATCATCCGATTGCGCTTGGGTATGTGACCTATGTGACGGCGACCAAGCTGGCTGAACACAAGAGCAGGCTAATGCTGATGAGCCCCCACGATGGTATGACCAACGTTTATAACCGTCATCATTGGGAGCAGTTGCTGCACAATGAATATGAAATCTGTCGCCACATTGATGAGCCTTCGACGCTGGCCTTGATCGATATCGATCATTTTAAAACCATCAATGACAGCTTCGGCCACCACGTGGGTGATGAAGCTATCCTGTTTTTGACGGAAGAACTGCGCAACGGTTTACGTGCGACCGACGTGATTGGCCGCTTTGGTGGCGATGAGTTTGCGGTGATTTTGCCCGAGGCGCTTGCAACGGACGCCGTTGAGATCATCAACCGCATCCGCAAACGCCTGGCAGCCAAGCGCTTGACGCAAACGCCACAGTTGGGGATCCGCATCAGCGTCGGCGTGGCGGAATATCGCCCGACCATGAATCAATATCATGACTGGCTCAAAGCGGCGGATATCGCGCTTTATATGGCGAAAAACAAAGGCAGAGGGCGCACTGAAGTGGCCTAAACCCTTTTCTCATGGCCACTGCTGCGGCAGTGGCGTTGACTACGGCTGCGAGTTCAGCCGGTGATAGACTTTGAAGTCAATAACTCTGTTCGCAATGTCTCCCAGCGGTTTTCCTGCATCAATTATTGCGTGAATATCCGTGCTCAAGTGTGTGGAGCTCTCGACGTTTACCGCTCGCTTTTTTCGACCGATGTTCTGACTGATGGCGCTAATGGACGCTTTTATTGCGTAAACTCTTGGCGTGTTGTTATAGGCTTGCGTCAAATGCTGGTTTATCGCACGGCGCAACGTGTCGACTGGGTGTTCGGGCGTTTCTTCTGTGGGCAGCGAACCATCTAAAAAGAGACGTATCTGTTTTACCCGGTTAAGCTGCTCGGCAAGGTGTTGATATTTATCTTCCCGAATACGCTTCTCATGCATGCGTGAAGGGCAGCAGAGATATTCTTTGTAACGCGTCAGTGATTCAAGGTGTGTGTCCGGGGCCGCCCTTTTTATCTTCAGCAGTTTTTCTGCAAAGACGATGTGCTTGGGTGATTTGGTTTTCTTCGCAAGTTCGACAGCAGAGGTCAAACTATGGGTAAAATGTGCTCTGAGAGAAAGCAGCAGGGGGATGTTGCGATATTGCTTAGCATGATTGTTTTTTGTGATCATTTTGCGGTTGAGTGTTAAAACTGTAACGTATTGCCACTAAATCCTTCTTCTATATTCCGTCCCCCCAGCGAAAACGGCCTTGCAAGGGCCTTGTCAGCAAGCATTTATTACTAAGCTGGCCTAAAATGTTTTATGTCTGAAGAATATGCAACCATTCTTTTGTGAATGGTTTGTTAATAGCCTGCTATTTATTTTTTTTATTTTTTATAAGTTATCACGAAAAAATAAAGCGCAGTGTTGCATTTGCTACATTTTTGATTTTAAATGTAGCAACTGATTCTTTAAGGGGGCAGTATGGAGTTCACCGCTTTATTGAGGGAACGTTTCTCGCGCTTGACCCCGTCACAGCAGATGATTGCATGCTACATCGAACGCAACAAAGATCGCGTGGCATTCATGACGGCTCGCCAGTTAGCCGTTGTGATGAACATCAGTGATGCCGCCATTGTGCGCTTCTCACGTGCAGTGGGGTATGAGGGCTATGCCCACATGAAAGAATCGCTGGGTGATGCCTTGATTGAGCGCACCGGCGCCAGTGGCATCTTGCATCGCGAACCCGCGCTGCCCAGTGAGACAGAATTAAAAGAGAGCGTGTTTGCCAATGCCAGCCAGCTCTTGAAAGCCACGGCAGAACTGAATGAAGACCGCATTGTCTCCGCAGTTGCCGGGCGTATCGCCGCCGCAAGGCGTATTTGGGTAAGTGGCAATGGAACATCGTTTTCCATGGTTTCTTACCTGGCGATGCAGCTGAATCATTTCCTTGGCAACACCGAGGTGTTCAATATCGGTCACGGTGACGTTGCGGATCGCATATTGCAGGTTAATGAGCAGGATGTGTTTATTGGTATCGGGTGGGAACGTTATATCCCTTATACCATTGATTTGATGAGCCTTGCCCGGCAGCGGGGAGCTTATGTCGTCGCCATGACGGACCGTGCCAGCTCTCCTTTGGCAAATGAAGCTGATGAAATGTTGTATATCGTGCGTAGTTCATCGGCTGTGGCATGGTGGTCGAAAGTGAGTCCGATGATCGTCGCTGATTGGCTGATGGCGCAGGTGATCACCAAAGATGAGGAGAAAATCAAAGCGAATTTAAAACTTTCCGATGATGCCTGGCGTCTTCTGGGTCATTGGAAAAATGCCAACACCAGGGAATTATTTAACAATAATAAATAGATATAACAATCAGTCGTAAAAAAAACAGCGGTGGCAATAACCACCACTGTAACATTATAAAGAAATACCTTCGCGCCTTCGTTTCATAGTTAACTAATCAATGTGTTGTTTGATCAACGTATTGTTTAATCCACGTTTTGATTAAACCGTGTCTTATGTTGCTGACATCAGAGAAAAGTAGTTTCTTACCGTTTGTTTCTCAAAGGAAAACATATGAACAAAGGAAACGAAAAGCAACAGGGTTTCATGCAGTCGAGCGTTGATGAAGGTGTCAATGCCGAGCGTCGTCGCTTAATTAAACAAACTTCGATTATTGGTGCAGGGGCTCTGCTCAGTGCCTTTTCGCCAGCGGTTTTTGCCGCACCCAGCAAAGAAGTGATTGTGCGAGGGATAGGTGGGAGCTACCAGGAAGCGCTGGAAAATGCGGTTTATAAACCTTTTACGGAATTGACCGGCATTAAAGTGATCATCCAGCCTTCTACTGCCGCACAAATCATGGCAATGATCAAGGCGGGTCGTGTGACGCTTGATGTGCTGGATATCGGTGATGTCACGCAAACCAACCTCAATGCGGCCGGGGCGTTGATGCCAATCAATTACGCGGGCATGAAGTTCACCAATCCCGACGACATTATACCCGAAGTACGACGCCCCAATATGGTCGGTAATCTGTTCTTCTCTACCGTGATGGTTTACAACACGGATGTGTTCCGCGATGGTAACCACCCGCGCACCTGGGCAGAGTTTTGGGATGCGGAACGTTTCCCCGGCCTACGTACATTAACGGATCTGCGTACCAGTTCCACAGAGCTGGAATTTGCCTTGCTCGCCGATGGCGTAGACATGAAAGATATCTACCCCATTGACATCAAACGCGCATTTGCTTCCCTGAGCCAAATTAAACCCCACGTGGTGAAATGGTGGGATACCGGTGCGTTGTCCGTGCAACTGATGGAGCGTAAAGAGGCGGTGTTGGGGGCATTGTGGAACGGGCGTGCGCAAGCGCTGATCGATCAGGGGGCTCCATTAGCCATTGAGTGGAACCAGATTAAACAGCAGTTGCAGTGCTGGAGCGTGCTGAAAGGTTCACCGAATCCGGAAAATGCCCAGTTGCTGATCGATTTTGCATTGCAGCCGGAAGTGCAGGCGAAAATCACCCAGTTTATCGCCTATGGTCCCACCAACAAAAAAGCCTTCCAGTTTGTTCGCCCGGAAGATCTGGCGAAACTGCCTTCCAACCCTGAGTATTATTTGCGCTCCTTTGTGCAAAATGCGCAGTGGTGGACCGATAATATCGAGGAAGTGGGCAAAATCTGGCAACCATGGATCTTGGGTCAGGGGTAATGAGAACGGATTCAACTCACCACGACTCCCGGCGTCAGCCGGGAGCAGCACTGCGCCTTGAGGGGCTGACCCGGCGCTACGAACAGGCAGCCGTCGTCGATAATCTGGGCTTGACGATAGCGGCTGGCGAGTTTGTCACGCTGCTGGGTGCCAGCGGTTCAGGGAAGACGACCACCTTGATGATGGTGGCGGGCTTTACTGAACCCAGTCAGGGACGCGTACTGATTAACGATCAGGATGTCACGCATCTGCCCCCCGCAAAACGCGACCTCGGCGTGGTGTTTCAACACTACACGCTGTTTCCCCATTTGTCGGTGGCGGATAATCTGGCGTTCCCACTGGAAATGCGCGGCATTGCGCGTCGTGATATCAAACAGAAAGTGGCGGATGCGCTTGCATTGATTCAGCTTGATGATAAGGGCCACCGTCTGTCGCGAGAGCTTTCCGGTGGGCAGCAGCAGCGCGTTGCGCTGGCGCGCGCGCTGATCTTTTCCCCGGCGGCGCTGTTGATGGACGAGCCACTGGGCGCGCTGGATAAAAAATTACGCGAACATATGCAGTTGGAAATCAAACGGCTGCACGCGGCTTCCGGTTCTACAGTGGTGTTCGTCACGCACGATCAGGAAGAGGCATTAACCCTGTCCGATCGCATTGCCGTGATGCAAGAGGGGCGCATTGCTCAAATTGATGCGCCGCACGATCTCTATACCAAACCAAAGAATCGCTGGGTGGCTGAATTTATCGGCCAATCCAATTTTATTGACGGTCAGGTTAGCGCAATTCGGCAACAAGGCTATGACGTCCGCCTCTCAAGTGGTGAAACAGTGTGCGGGCAGGGCGTAGAGCATCTTAGCGTAGGGGATTCGGTATTGGCCGTTCTACGTCCAGAACATATTCATATTGGTCTGCCGGGGGATGCCTCAACGCATTTGCCGATTGCGGCAACCATCGCTGAAATGCTGTATCTGGGACACACTTTTAAATTGACGCTGGCGCTCAGTGATGGCACTACGCTGCTGGCACAGTTACAGAACTCGGCGCTGGAGGGAACTCTGCGACCGGGGGCCGCCGTGCATATCGGATGGGCAACGGAAAGCCTATGGTTTATTCCCGCCGAGGCTAAGCGATGAGCGGGCTTGGCGACAGGCTCGTGAGCCGGTGGAAACCGTGGCTATTGCTGGCCCCGGCACTGCTGGCGCTGACGGTTTTTTTGCTGATCCCGCTGGTGAAAATGCTGGGGTACAGCCTGTTCGATCCTGAGCTAACCAGTAAGCACTTTGCACGCATCGTGCAGGAACCGGTCTGGCTGCAAGTGTTGTGGATTACGCTGCGCACCTCGCTGTTAGTGACTCTGGTGACGCTGTTGCTGGGGTATCCGGTGGCCTGGGTATTGTGCAAGTTGCCGGCGCGACTGGCCAGTATCGCCGTTGTTATCATCATTATTCCGCATTTTACCAGCGTGCTGGTGCGCACGTATGCCTGGATGGTGCTGTTGGGCAGTGATGGTTTTGTCAACCAGGTGCTGCGCGCACTGGGGCTTATCGATACGCCGCTGAAACTGATGTATACCCCGCTCGGTGTGTTGATCGGCATGACCTATATTTTGCTGACTTACATGGTGCTGGCGCTCTACAGCGTCATGCGCGGTATCGACCCTCAACTGCTGCGGGTGGCATATAGCCTCGGAGCCTCGCGCTTTCGTGCCTTTTGGCGCATCTTTTTGCCGCTGTCGTTGCCCGGTGTCGCAGCAGGCAGCCTGCTGGTGTTCATTATCTCTATCGGATTCTTCGTCACGCCCGCGCTGATGGGCAGCCCGCGAGATACCATGATCGCCATGGTCATCGAGAATCAGTTGGAAGTCTATTTCAACTGGGGCTTTGCTTCAGCGCTGTCAACGCTACTGTTGCTGTGCACGTTATTGCTGTTTTGGGTCTATGTTCGCGTCGTGGGATTGGAACGGCTATTTGAGGCGAAAGGATGAACGGAAACCGACCCGGCTGGCTGCCTCTGCTGATTACGTTGTTAACCCTCGCTTTTTTGCTGGTCCCGATTGCAATGATTTTCCCGCTGGCGTTCAGTACCAATAGCTATTTGTCGTTCCCGCCGCAGGGATTCTCTTTAAAGTGGATGCGCGCTATTTTGCAGGACGCGCAGTGGCTACAGGCTATCGGCCTATCGTTTACCATTGCGCTCATGTCCACCTTGCTGGCCATGGTGTTGGCTCTGTTTGCCGCCCTGGCGTTGGTGCGCTGCCGTTTTGTCGGCAAAACGCTGGTCTATGCGCTGATTGTGCTGCCAATGATTGTGCCTAATGTGATTGTGGCGCTGACGTTGTTCTTTTTCTTTTCCGAGTTGGCGCTGTTTAACAGCTTCACTCGCATTGTTATCGGACATGCCCTTATCGCGCTGCCTATCGCGACCATTATTTTGTCTTCAACCTTCCAAGGAATGGATTATCGGCTGGAGCAGGCGGCAATGAGTCTGGGGGCCAGCCACTTCAACGTATTACGACGCATCACACTGCCGCTTGCAGCACCAGGAATGTTCTCGGCAGCGATTTTCTCGTTTCTCAGTTCGTTCGATGAGCTGCTCATTGCGTTGTTTCTTTCCGATCACGGCAGCCAAACGCTGTCGGTACGGATTTGGAACACCGTACAGTTTCAGCTCGATCTTTCTATCTATGCTGCCGTCAGTGTGCTCTCCATCGGCGTGACAATAGTGACACTGGGAATTACGAGTGTGGTGAACAGAAAAAAAACGACATCAGGTAACCATTATGAATGAAAGTTGGCTTTTCCCGCTCCATGAGTATCAGCAGCGCGTCGCAAAGATCCGCGCTTATATGCAAGAAAAAGAGATATCCCTGTTGCTGATTGATCAGACTGAATTCCTGTTTTATCTCACCGGATTCGGTATTTCCGAAAATATGTACCGCGCCTGTTTGCTGCCACTCACGGGCGAGCCGGTGATGGTGTTCCGCGCCATGGATGAGCGTGCGTTCAGGGAAAACAGCTGGATTACTGACACGGTGACATTCCATGACTGGCAGGATCCGCTGACGGTGCTGGCAGATACGGTGCGCGCTCGCGGCTGGGAGAGTGCGACGCTTGGCATCGATTTCGATTCTTATTGCATGACGATCAATCGATTCCAGTGCTTGCAGGCGATGTTGCCACAGTCTCGTGTAAAGGATTTTTCCGGTGTGCTTAAGCAATTGCGCGCGCGCAAGATTCCTCAGGAAATTGAGTGCATCAAGCAGTCCGCTGCGGCGAACGATCAAGCGATTCGTGAAGTGGTTGCCGAAATGGGCGTAGGAAAGACCGAACGTCAGGCGGCTGAAATTATCCACCGCGTACTGATTCGCCACGGGATGGATTCCAACCGTTGCGGCATTGTCACAACCGGCGGTGGTAACAGCTTCTCGCATGCCAACATGCAAGAACGGCCACTGGAGCAGGGAGATATTCTGCACCTTGAAGTGGTCTCTTTTAAACGCGGCTATAGCTCCAAGATCATGCGTTCGGTGATCATCGGCACCGCATCGCCCGCACAGCAAGAGATTGCTCAGCAACTGATCGCGATTCAAGACAAGCAGCTTGCAGCCATGAAACCCGGCGCTGTGGCTAAAGATATTGATGCGCAGGCACGTAGCGCTGTGCTTAAAGCGGGGTTGCGTCAGGATTACGCCAGCATTACCGGATATACGCTGGGATATTATCCGAAAACCACACCGCGCACCAGCGATTTCAGCCATGTGTTTCTGCCCACCTCTGAATGGCAGCTAGAAGCAGGCATGGTGTTCCACATGTATCTGTACGCGGCTGGCATGGCTATCAGCGAAACCGTGCAGATCACGGAAAATGGTTGTGAACGTTTGACAAAAATACCGCGCCAGCTGTTTGCTACGGCATAGCGTGGATTAAGGCGGCCTTAAGCCGGGCCGCCGATCATTCAGGTTTCAGTAACGCTTATTTACGCGCGATCAAGACGGTCAGCGGTGACATTGGAAACGGCTGATGTTGCCGTGTCTCCACACGGCTAAAGCCGGCATCGCACAGCAATGATGCCAATTCCCCCTCTCGCGTGACGTGACGCCCGCGCAGTAATAGTGGCAGGTAGAAAGGCAGTACAGAGGCTGCATCCTCTTGGTTGGGCGATATCTCTGCGTGTACGGCGACTAGCACGCCGCCTGGCGTCAGCGCGTTGAACAGTTGTGCAATGCTGGTGGTGATATCCTCGACAAAATGGAGAAAGGAAGAGCACCAGATGATATCAGCATAGCTAGCGGCAAACGGCTGAGTGGTAAAATCGCCGCTGGCGGCACGTAAGCGATCGTGCAGACCGGCGGCAACAATATTTTGCTGTGCCACGGCGGCAGTTTGCGGCAGATCGTACACCACACCTTGCAGCGCTGGATGACGCTGTGCCAGACCGATGGCGATCATCCCCGGACTGCCGCCCACATCCAGCAGTGTTTTTGCATGGGGGAATTCCAGCAGCTCACCCACGATGTCACAGGCGCGATCGACCGTCAGCGCGCGCTGCTCCTGTGCAATCTGCTTTTGTGCGGCCTGTGCCCACCCCTCATCCATGCGGGCGGCGGGGGGCGGTGTGCCAGGTGTCTGCTGCATCAGGTCGGCTAACTGCTGCCCAACTTCGCGTAGCGATTGATTACGGAAACACCAGCTATCGCCAATAAAACGCTCGCCGGTTTGGCACAGATAAGGTTGCATCTCGGGTGTAGTCTGATAGGATAGCCTGCCGCGTTGCGTGTCAGCAGTTTCATACTCCACAGCAGCGCTAACAGCGCTGAAGCTTGCTCTGGTACCCGCTGTTGGCGCTGCGCGAATTGCTCAACGGTTAATGGGTGCGCCAGTTGATCAAACAGCGCGCTATCCAAGGCCAGAGTCGCACCGCCTTTGTTTTGATGTTGGTGGCGGTAAGTGTCCATAAATCGGTCAAAGTGGCTGGGAACATGGTGACTCCTTGCATGCTGCATTGCGCGTAAAAACGCGCTGCATTGCCTTACGTGGGCGTTGCCGCCGGGGATAGGCTTATGTTATCTATAAATGAGAATTATTATTGTCTTGGTTTGTCTGCGTAACGGCGGTTTTTCTCTGAGGATGGGAGGAGAGAGAAATGGGAGAAGGGCGAGGGTCATCAACGCAGCGCGTGATGCCGCGTATGGTGTTGCGTGAGGGTCACCGTCGTCAGTTACCGGACCAGTTTGGCCAGTGCTGGTCACAATCGGATGCGCTGAGTGACGGCCTGACGCTGGTGACTTCCTCTTATCAGCCGCTGAAACCGTTGGTGGAAGAGGCCGAAACCGCCCATTCACAGCCGGTGCTAGTGATGACCTTCGGATTGAACGGCGAGTCGAACTACAGCGAAAAGCAAGGTGCCAGTATGACGTTTCGTCAGCAGCACGTGACCATCGCCAGCTTTCATCACAGCTTGGGCGAATGCTATTACCCGGAACGGCAAAAAGTGGATCAACTGCGTCTCTGCTGGTGAACGAATCCATGCTGGCGCGCTATATTGGCGGTGCGGTAACGCAGCGCCTGTTTGGCGATTACCGGTTGCGTCAGTATGCCTACAGCCGCTTGACGCCAGTGGCGCAACAGCATCTGCACGCGTTGCAACAGGCACAGGGCGATATGCTCTCCATGCACATTCACGCTTTGAATCTGTTGGCGGCACATCGCTATTTGTTTGAAGAGACGCGAGAAGCGACTCGGTTACATCCTCAGGATGTGGTGGCCGTGGAACGCGCCCGCGACTGATGGTTGCGCACCTGAGTGAAACCATCTCTCTTGGGGCATTGGCATTAACGGTCGGGCTGAGCGAATACAAGCTTAAGCTGGCGTTTCATCGTCATTTCAATACCACGCCGGGGAAAATGTTGTTGCAACTGCGTATGGAAGAGGCGCATCGTTTGTTAGAGCAGGGCTTGCAGGTCGCGCTTGTCGTCTGCCTGGTGATCAACGTGCGTCAGGCGCGTGGAGGTCGGCAGCATGGCACCGGCACGGACCAGCAGCGGCAAACGCTCCAGCGGGGCATCCAGTGTGATGATCTGGCCACCGCTGAACCAGGTGCCGGTATAGAAATCATACCAGCCGGAGGCATTCTTCGGCAGATAAACCTGGCGCTGACGTTGGCCTTGTTCCACGACGCTGGCCACCAGCAGATCGCGGCTCCTCAGGAAGTCATCCGTTTCCTGGAACGTGATAGCATCGTGTTCGTGGTCGAGGAAGGTGGGGCGCAGCATCGGCTCATCGTCCTGGCTGGCGTGCCACAATTGGGTGTACAGGTAAGGCAGCAGGCGATAACGCAGGGCGATAGCATCGCGGATTGCCGGGTAACTTCCGGGTACATCCATGGCTCATTGACCGTGTGGTCGTCATTCCAGGAGTGGATGGTAAAACGCGGATGCATCACCCCATTCTGAACCCAACGCACGAACAGCTCAGCATCAGGTTTATCGCCAGAGAAACCACCCACATCGTGGCCTACGTTGTATAAACCAGAAAGTCTCATGCCGACGCCCATGCGGATGTTGTAGCGCAGCGTGGTCCAGTTGGTGCGGTTATCACCGCTCCAGGTTTGCACATAACGTTGCATCCCTGCACAGCCGGAACGGGAGATCAGGTAAGGACGTTTTTCCGGGGCGAAACGCTGTTGCGCTTCCATCGATGCGCGCATCATCACCGGGCGGATGTGTTTAATGGCGATCGGTTTACCAAAGCCGAAGCAGCGCGCTTCGACGTCCCACACTTCATATTCGTTGTTGTCGTTCCAGGTGGAATCGATGCCCATTTCCAGCAGTTGTGAAGTCACGTTATCCTGCCACCATTCGGGTTGGTGAAGTCCAGGAGTGAGCCTTCATCGTCCCAGAAACAAGAGCGCTCTGGTGCATCTTGCTCTGAATCGCGGATGAACAGTTGTTGCTCTGCGACTTGCTGGTACATCGGGTGGTCTTGCAACAGGCAAGGCTTGATGTTGGCTGCCAGTTTCAGACCGGCATCATGGAAGGCCTGCGACATCACCTTCGGCTGCGGCACTTTGTCGTAGTTCCAGTTAAACACATAACGCTTGTTGCCAATGGAGGTGTAGCCGGACGACAGCTGGAACGAATCACACGGGATGGCATGTTCTTTACACAGCTCAATGAATTTCATCAGTTGCTGCTGTGCATCGGGTGCGTCGGTGTAGTGCATGGTGGAGCCGCTGTAACCCGGGCTCCATTTGGGGCCAAACAGGGTTTTACCGGTCAGGCGCACGAATTTTTTGGTAACATCCAGCACACGCGGGCCGAGGAACAGGTAGTAATCGAGATCGCCGGCTTCCGCGCTGTAGCGACGGTAAGCCACGTGATAGTTATCCAGCTCGTTACCCAGATCCAGTCGGGTGCTGCTCAGGTTATCGTAAAACATCCCAAAACTTACCTCACCGCGACGGGTAATGGTAAATGGAATGTGTTTGTAGAGTGGGTCGGTAGACTGCGCGTTGTACCCCATGGCATCGAGGTTGCGCATTTCATAACGGCGGCCAGCGCGGTTCAGATCGCCCGCTTTCTCACCCAGACCGTAGTATTGTTCCTGCGGATGGCGGCGCTGATAGTGCTCAACGCCATCACCGTGCGCATTCAACAGGTAGGCGCTGGTATGGCGGTCAGCGGAAGCGGTTGCCATTCGCCCTGTTGGTCACGGTATTCCCATGATAGCCACAGCGGTTGATGCACGGTAACGCGCAGTTTATCGGTAGCCACTTGCAGGCCATCATCCAGTGTTGTCAGGGTAAAACCAGGCAGGGCAAAGCCCACGGTGCTTTCGCGTTCACGTCCTTCCCATGCCACATCTTTCCCTGCTTCCGGGGCGATGCTCCAGGTGCGATCCAGGGCGAGTTCCCCTTTGCGTTTGATCAGTACACGAAACAGATCGTCTTCCAGTACATACAGACGAAACAGATGCTGGTTATCCACGTTGATTTCAACAAACGCTTGCGTTTGTTGGCTTAGCCCCCGGTTTTTCAAAATTTTCATAGCAGCTTTCCAAACTAAACAATCGAAGACATCACAGTACGAAAGGCCTTGTCATAACAAGGCCTTTCGACAAAACGTTATGCAGCGCGCGCTTTATTGCGACGCTCAGCGATGAAGGCAACCAGGAAGATGGCGCCAATCAGGTCAAAAGAAGCCCATAGCGATAAACAGCGGGTTGTAGCCGATCTTGTCCGCTGTTACACCAATAATCAGCGAGAAGATAAAACTGGCAATCCAGGCAAAGGAACCGCGCATCCCATTAACCGTTGCCATTTGGCCTTTCTCAAACGACTCAACCACCAGCGCGCTCAGCATGCAGGAGATGATCTGGTGACCAAAACCGCCGATAGAGATCAACAGAATGGTGATGTACGGGTCTTTAGTCAGAGCCACCATCGCCAGCGAAATCATCAGGAAAGCGCCGGTTACGGAGCTGGAAACCACGGAGTTGACGCGGCTGCAACCAAACAGACGGGTATAGACACGGGTCCGGTAACCACTGGCGATACTGCCCAAGTCAGCGGCCAGGAACGGCAGCCAGGCGAACATGGCGATCTGTTTCAGATCCATTCCACGCTCTTTCGCCAAATACAGCGGTACCCAGAAGCCCAGTACGGCCCAGGCCGGTTCTGCTATAAAGGCCGGGATAGCGATACCGTAAAAGCGTTTGTTCTTACCCACGGTTTTCAGTGCGGCGAAGAAAGGCAGCTTAACCGGCGCAGGTTCGTTATCCTGCTTGATGAATTCCAGCTCGGTTTTGCTCAGATTCGGGTGCTGTTCCGGGTCGTAATAGAACAACCACCACAGAACTACCCACAGCATAGCCAGCCGGCGGCGATAGGACGCTCTTTTTTTGGGAACTATTCACCGAGGGTTTTGGCGTTAGCCGGGGTTGCGGCCGCTTCTGATGCACCCATAAAGAAGCGCAGGATGGCCAGATGCAACCAACTGCCTGCGCCTGCGTGGAACATACACATCAACGCCCAGATAGACGCGCACACCAGGAAGCCGACTTTCAGACCAACGACGTCAATCAGCCAGCCGCACAGCGGTTGGAAAATGGTATAGGCCAACTGAAATGCGCCGACGATCCAGGAGTATTGCTCCGTGGTGATCCCCATGGTGGCTTTCAGTTCAGGCGCCAGGATACCCAACGAGTTACGAGTAATGTAGTTAACAGTGACACCTAAAAGGAACATCCCCAAAACCCACCAACCGCAGGTTCTTGATTTTGCGTTTCCCATGCGCTGCGGGTGCAGCGTTGTCAATCTTGAGACTCATGATAATCTCTGTCAGAAGGTGATGATTGATTTGGCCTGATAAGTTATTCTTTCTCTTACACCATCAGTAACCTTAACTACTCACCTTATCGATATATTATGATTATTTATATTAAAATTCAGGTTGTTATATAATGCTCTCCTTGAGATGCTGCTTTCTTAATTGGTCTGCCAATTAAGCCTGAAGGAGATAATCGATGTGGGATACGCCCTTTTTTGCAAAAATTCTCATAACGTTGGCTTATTTTAGCGTTAGTCACAAAAACGGTTAAGATATGGGTAGTTTTAGAATGAAAATTTTTTTATCTTCAAATTTGAAGGGGATCACAAAATGAATGGAAAGCTTAAAATCAAGGAAATTGCGGCTCAAACCGGGCTTTCTATCAGTACAGTATCCCGCGTGTTGTCAGGCAAATTTAACACCAGCGAAAAAGCCAAGCAGCGGGTTCTGACCTGTGCGCGAGAGTATGGTGTGCTTGATGATATCGCCTCCGGACGCCTGCGCGCGGCGACGAAGAGAAACTTTACGATTAACGAGGGCTCCCGCAGCAGTGAAAACGCCGACACTGTTGCGTGAGTGTCTGGTCTTGGCGTTTAGAACCACTGGCTGAAGCGTCGGATATAGATGCGTTTCATCACCTGCGTCAGTAAGCAGTAGCTCAGCAGCGTTGCTACCAGCCAGGGGAAATACTCCCAGGGTAACGGTGTTAAGCCGATATACGCCCCCAGCGGGGAAAACGGAATGTAGATCCCGAGAGCCATGACCAGCCCGGTGTTCAACATCACGGGCAGAGCCGCAGTGCTTTGAATAAAGGGGATTTTCTGGGTGCGTAACATATGCACTACCAACGTCTGCGACAACAACCCTTCAATAAACCAGCCGGACTGAAATAAAGCCTGATGCTCCACGCTGTTGGCGGCAAAAACATACCACATCACGGCAAATGTAGTGATGTCGAACAGCGAAGAGGTCGGGCCAATCCATAACATAAAGCGACTAATATTCTTTGCATCCCATTTGCGTGGGCGTTGCAGGAACGACTTATCCATCTTGTCCCACGGCAGGCTGAGCTGAGAGATATCGTACATCAGGTTTTGCAGCAGCAAATGGATGGCCAGCATCGGTAAAAATGGAATAAAGGCGCTGGCAACCAATACGGAAAACACGTTACCGAAGTTGGAGCTGGCGGTCATGTTCAGGTATTTGATGATATTGCCGAACGTCTCACGCCCGGTGATTACTCCTTGTTCCAGCACCATTAAATCTTTTTCCAGCAGGATGATCTCTGCTGACTCTTTGGCAATATCCGTTGCGGTATCCACCGAGATACCGACATCCGCATCGCGCAGTGCCGGAGCGTCATTGATACCATCCCCTAAAAAGCCGACGGTGTGGCCGTTGCGTTGCAACATTTTCAAGATGCGCGATTTTTGCATTGGCGTCAGCTTGGCAAACAGCGTGCGCTGCTCTACTTCACGTGCAAGCGTTGCATCATCCATTTGATCGATATCTGCACCGAGCAGCGGCTGGTCGGCATCAAGTCCGACATCTTTGCACACTTTGCTGGATACCACCGGGTTGTCACCCGTGAGCACTTTGACTTGCACACCGTTTTCCCGCAGTGCGGTTATCGCGGAGGCTGACGATGGCTTAGGTGGATCGAGGAAAGTCAGCAGGCCATGGATTACCACGTCACGCTCATCAGCTTCTGTGAGCGGGAAGTGGTAATCGCTGGCACCAAACTCACGCGTTCCTATCATCAATACGCGGAAACCCTGCTCGTTATAACGTTCTGCCAGTGCAAGCAGCGCGGTACGACGGGCATCGTCCAATGGATATCTTTCGCCGTTATCATCGATATGGGTCGCGATGGCGAGCATCTCTTCTACCGCGCCCTTACAGATCAACTGGTACTGCTGGTTTCCGCTGTTGATTAAAATGGACAGGCGACGGCGGATAAAATCAAACGATAGCTCATCGATTTTGTCATGCTGAGTCAGCGCTGCAATTTCCGGTTTTTCCTTGCCGAAGCGGATGATGGCTTTATCCATCAGATTTTTCATTCCACTCTGATGGAAACTGTTCAACCAGGCCAATTTCAGCACCTGCTCGCTCTCTTTACCGTTGACGCACAGATGGTGTTCGAGAATGATGCGATCCTGTGTCAGCGTGCCGGTTTTGTCGGTGCAGAGCACATCCATGGCGCCAAAGTTCTGGATGGCATTTAAATGTTTGACTACCACTTTGCTGCGCGACATTCTGATTGCCCCTTTCGCCAGATTGGCGGTGACAATCATCGGCAACATCTCCGGCGTCAGCCCAACGGCGACGGCCAGCGCGAAAAGCGCCGCTTCGGCCCAGTCACCTTTGGTGAAACCGTTAATCAGCAGTACAACCGGCACCATCACCAACATAAAGCGGATCAGCAAACGGCTCACGCTGTTGACGCCACGATCGAACGCGGTTTGAGAACGGGTGCCGACAATGGATTTTGCCAGCGAACCGAAGTAGGTGTGATTACCGGTAGCCACCACAACAGCTTTGGCGATGCCGCCCGACACATTGGTTCCCATCAAACAAATATTGCCCATTTCCAGCAGGGATTCGCCATCCTGACCGGCATGAGTCTGGCTGGATTTCTCTGCTACGTGTGCGGAGGTGTCATATTTCTCTACAGGGAGGGATTCGCCGGTGAGGACCGCCTGGCTGATAAACAGATCGCGTGATTCAACCAGTTTTACGTCAGCGGGCACCATGTCACCTGCCGAAAGCAGAATGATATCGCCGGGCACTAACGCTTGCAGCGGGATCTCATGACATTCTGCGCGGGTATTAGGATGGGCGCGGCGCAGTACGGTGGCCGTGGTACGCACCAGTGATTTCAACGCTTCGGTTGCTTTGTTGGTGCGGAATTCTTGCCAGAAACGCAGCAGACCGCTCAGGGTTACCATTACCAGAATGATAATGGTGCCAGTCAAATCAGTCTCTTCTCCACGCTGCAAGGGTAGCCAGTAATCGGTAAAGATGCCGATGGCGGCCAGCGCTAGCAAAATAAAAATAAAAGGGTTATTAAAGGCGCCGATGAGCTGTGTCAACGCGGGTGGTGCTTTCTCTTGCACCACCTGATTGGGGCCGTTTTCAAGTAAGCGCTCCTTTGCCTCGGCTTCTACCAAACCGTCCAGGTTGGCAGAAAGCGTGGAAAGGGTGCTATCGAGGCTTTTTACCGCTTCGTCCGCGATAAGGTAGCTTTTTTTTACCGACTGCTGGCGGCGAACCGGCAGGTTTTCTAACATCTGAGTCATTAACCGTTACTCAATTTTTAAGCACATCGCGTTCAGCCTGCCTTTTTAAGGGCACGGAGAAGAGGTCCTGTAGGCAAGGCATGATGTGCAAACGGGCTAATTGTTATGCGTGGCAGATGGGATGGAGAAGCAAACGTGCTAGCGTGTCATCCCTTGCTACGCGCTATAGATTGCTGACTAGGGTGATCGTCCATTTCGGCTCCTTAACCGCTGCGAAGCGATAGGATTGAACGTGATGATGCGGGGAACTCCCTGATCGTGGGAGTCTCCGAAGAAACAATGCGTATCTTCAGCGCGATCGCTCGAACTTGCGGCCGATATGCATAGTAACGCACTTCTGGCCCACTTCAAGGGATTGAAGAATCTAAAGGCGCTTGAGGCCGGGAGGGAAGAGTGCATATGTGTAGAGTTGCATCCTGATACTTCCTGTTTATACGGCTTGTTATATTGGCCGTAATGAATAAAGGATCAACAGGGATGCAATCGTGCTTAGAATGATGATTGTGCCACCCGCCGTTACCGGCAAGCAACGCACATCAACGTGAATCAGTTTGCCGGAGAGATACTGCTGTTGCTTTCACAACGTATATCGCTTTGACTGTCCAAAAATCTCTCTCCGTAGTTATACTGTGCGTACTATAGCGGCTTAAATATAAACGTATCTGCAACGTGTGAATGATTCATCCCCGTTTCATCCTTTTGCCCGGGTTAATACGATAGAGCACGTATAACGATCGGCGGGATGCACCGAGATGGTGGTTTCAAACGTATTGCCGTCACGATCCAGATAGCGGCGCACAATCTTCAGCGCTGGAGAACCGGGCTCTACGCCCAGCACCTTGGCGATTTTGGTCGACACGGTGACCGCAGAGATGGTCTGCCGCACCTCTTCACTTTGAATGCCGTAGTGCGTTTCAATCAGATCGCTGATCAGTGCGAAGGGATCGCTGCGGACCAACTGGCGCACTTTGGTGAAGGTGGCGCTGGCGTAGCTGTCCGTCCAGCAGATGGGGGCGTCTTTGTTCTAGCTGTCTTCCCGAATGCTGGCAACGTGTAGCCAGCGAGAACCTGGCTCACAGCCGATGGCCTGCGCCAGATCGTAATCAGCAACGACTTCATCAATCCTTTTCACCACGCGCGGATTGTTTTTCGCCAGGAAAAAGAGATCTTCCAGACAGGCCAGTGGGTGATTCAACCCTTTATGCTGCGCTTTGTCGGCCACTTGCGTGCCTAATCCCTTGCGCCGCGTAATCAATCCCTGTTCAGTCAGGTCACGCAATGCTTCCCGCATGGTGTGTCGGCTTACCTGATAGTGTTCACACAGCTCCATTTCTGTCGGCAACAATGAGCCCACCGGATACTGGCCAGAGAGGATTTGCTGTGCAAGTTCACGCGCAATGCGTCGGTACAACGATTCTTTCATAGGCAACGGTTTTTTTCTCGCATAACTGATCAATTCAATATCACAAAGCTGCGTTAAAACGCTTTCGCTTTAATGTCCGTACATTTAAACGTGCTCGTACATAAACAATAGTACAGATATGTGAGTACCCGATGCGCCTGCCAACCTTTCTCCCCAGGCATGGCATATGTTCGCCATTTTTGCCGCGACTATCGCGGCAATCCTGACGCAGCCATTGCCCTCGGGGGCGGTGATGTTGATCGCGCTTTGCGTGGCCATCTTCACCCAAACGCTTACCGAAGCAAAAGCGCTGTCTGGTTTTGCCAGCGGCACGGTGTGGTTGATTTTCTGCGCTTATATCCTTTCACTGGGGTTTGTCACCTCGGGGCTGGGTAAGCGTATTGCCTATAAGATGCTTTCCCTGTTTGGCGGAAGCAGCCTGGGGATTGCGTATTCGCTCGGCATTTCCGATTTGATTATGGCGCCGGCGATGCCGTCGGTAACCGCCCGTTCCGGGGGAGTCATCTTTCCTATCGCGCGCTCTATCAATACGGTGTTGGGATCGGCCCCGGGGGAAAGTGGTAAAAAAATCGGGGATTTCCTGACCATGGTCTGCTTTCAGTTTACCCCGATTACCGGTGCCATTTTCCTGACCGGGATGGCAGCGAATCCGTTAGTGAGCAGTCTGGCAAAAAGCTCGTTTGGCGTTGAAATAACCTGGAGCGGCTGGTTTATTGCCGCGGTCGTTCCGGCGCTGGTCTGCTTCTGTCTGATGCCGTTATTGGTTTACAAGCTGGTGAATCCCGAGCTGAAGCGCACGCCGGAAGCGAAAGCGATGGGGCGGGAAGCGCTGTCTCAGTTAGGGCCCATGACCACAACGGAAAAGAAAGTCGCCTTTGGTTTCCTGTTGGCATTGGTAGGGTGGGGAACCAGCCTGATTACCGGTTTGTCTGCGACCTCTGTGGGCTTAGGGCTGGCGGCTTATCTGTTTGCTGTCGGCGCGGTGGACTGGAAAGCCTTGCTGAAAGATCATGCGGCCTGGGACACGGTCATCTGGTTTAGCGTTTAGCGTTATCATCAGTCTGGCTACCGGGCTCTCCGATCTGGGGTTCATCAAATGGATGGCGGGCTTGCTGGGCAACCTGATCCAAGGGTTTGGTGCCATGGAAACCTTTGTACTGCTGGGCGTGCTCTATATCTACGTGCACTATCTGTTTGCCACGGCTTCCGGGCATGTTGCCGCACTCTACGTGCCGTTTGCCGCCACAGCCATTGCTGCGGGCGCGCCGCCGATGATGGTGGCCATTTGTTTCGGGATCTTCAGTAATCTGATGTGGGGCAACACAGAATATGGTGGTGGGCCGGGGCCGATCTATATTCGCTCAGGGATATTTCACGAGACCGCGCTTTTATAAAATTAACGCGGCGGTGGTCACCTTTAACGTCGTGTTGACCTTCGGTGTCGGTCTGCTGTGGTGGAAACTACTGGGCTACTATTAATCCCAATGCACATTAATTACAATACACGCTTGTTGTTTTCGCTTACCCCTCAGGCTGCCTATTAATCAGATAGCCTGAGTCGTACTTACTGCACCGTGCGGTTTCGACCTTCTCGTTTGGCGATATACAAATTTTTATCGGCAGCCGCAAAGAGCTGGTGCACATTCTGTGTCAGATCCATCTGTGAAGAGGGATCGTAGGCAATACCAATACTCACTGCGACGGGGACCGATGTGTCATTGATAACGCAGGGCGTGTCGTAAATTTTAGTTCGCACCTGTTCCGCTAGCCTAAAAAAGTCTTCTTGGGAAAAATCAAAGCAGACCACGGTAAATTCCTCTCCGCCGATGCGGCTCACCAAACCTGGCTCAGGAATGGATTGTTGAATCATGTTCGCTAAGTGTTTCAATGCGTTATCACCGTTATCGTGCCCGTAACTGTCGTTGATGGTTTTGAAATGATCGATATCAACCAACATCATGTTGATAGCGGCTTGACGATAGCGGGGGATTTTCTCGTAGCGGTTTAGTGCATCGTTAAAGCCATAGCGCGAAAGCAGGCGCGTTAAAAAATCGTGGCTGGCCTGCATCAACAAACGCTGATTGAGCTGGCGGATGGTTTTGGCATTCATGGCCATCAACAGCGGGCTAAAAATGATAGCGGCGATACTGATACGAGCGATCGTGATCTCCTGCATAAACAGGGCATCTTGATGGTCATACACGCCCTGGACATGAAGTGCCGTCATGATCAGCTCAACAATGCCGGTACATAACGTAATCAGGCGTATCGCCCATAACGGGTACACGATGGCGCACCAGGTGAGGGCCGGCAACGGAAACGCCAAAATGGCAATCGGACCAATCAGTGTGCCCAATCCCAGCGACAGCACAAGAAATATCAAGGGGATGCTGCTGCGCCAGTTTAACGAGGGGAGACGTAAGGTGAAGTCGCTGCGCAGTGTCAGCAATAAGGGCAGAAACAGGACAGCAGTATAAAACTGATCGCTAAACCAGTTGAGGACATCCTGTTGAAAAGGTTGGCGTGTTTGTTCCGCAGCATGCTGTGCAAACGCGCAAACCAGTGCGCAGGAAAGGGCGGCGATCATGCGGGAGGCAAACAGATGTAATGACGTGGTGATGTCCGCTTCTTGCTGGCGATACCCTCCCGGCCAGCATAGTAATTTGACCCCAGCACAAATATAAACACGAGATTGGCAGCATTGATGGTGAATGCACTGACTCCCCAGCCGTAAAGCAGGCTGTCCTGCATGATCATGGCACTATAGGCGACGCAATAATACCAAAGCGTATTCAGGTAACGGCATCGATAAAACAGGGCGGCTACGAGAATGTTGACGGGCCAAAGAACAGAGAGATCGATGCCTGACATACGCGCATGTGAACCCAACATACAGCCCAGTAGCGTCAGTATAAAAACGTTAAAGCTGTTTAAAAACGCATTGTTGCTTTTAAACAGTGCCAGATTTACATGCATATTCTCTGCCCATTTCTCTCGGGGATGTTGCTCTGCGTCTCAAATTGCGTGCAATCATACACGTAACCCCGAGAGCAAGCAGTACCCGACGTGAAACGCACTGGTTTTTAACGTATTTTTTTGAGCACATCTGATGTGAATTCTCAGAATTCCGATAAAAAAAGTGTGTTAATGGCGGGATGGAAAATCCTTTGAAGCGCTAGTGTTATAACCTGAATACTGCGTGATGGTATGCGCATACTTTTTACTGTCAGGAGTCCAGAATGAGAATAAAACAGGGTATGTGCGGATTATTATTGATGCTGCCGCTGTATGGCTTTGCGCAGACGAATAATGCCGATCTGATCGACGGTTATACCACGCAGCAAATTGCCGATGTGTTGCCGAAATCAATAGACGGTTTACAGCGGCGTACGGTTGGGGGGGTGTCGGATTATCATACTTTTCAGGTGGAATACGTTGATCCCGCCACCCAGCGCAAAGCGCTGGTGACGCTTTATACCTTACCGGCAGATACAAAAGGGAATATCCCTGTGGCCTCCAGCGATCGCGATCTGGATGCGGTAGTGGCCAGCGCCGAAAAAGAGATGTTGCGTCAGCGTATCAAACCGGACGTGAAGGATCTGGTGGTGTCTGGTGCGCCCAAATTTCGCTGCCTGCAAACGGTGATGAATGAAAAAGTGGTTCATCAGGTTTGCTCGACCTTGTTGAAAGGGCGCGTGCTGGAGATCCAACCGGTCACTCTGGTAAACGACAAAGTGTATGATCTGGCGATGAAGCGCGGCGAGGAACTGGTCGTGAACCTCGGTAAAATCATGAGTGATGCGGTGAAATAAAGGGTAGCAACAGGATGGCATGCCAGCCTGTTTGCGTCAGAGGGGGTTTTCGGTCCAGTCGAACTCCAACTGTCTGGCCGTTCTTTCTTCCAATGCACGGCCCGCAAAACGCTCGACCAGATGCAGGCTCATATCGATGCCTGCGGAAATCAACGCACGCCGCTTTTTACGTCCAGACTGGGGAACATTGTTTGCAAGTCGGCGATGTCTTCCCAATGCGTGGTCACCGATTTGTTATCTAATTGTCCGGTTTTGGCGAGCAGAAAAACGCCAGTACAAACAGAAGCCGTAATCGTTGTTTGTGGAATTTTGCGTGCAAGCCAGTCGATAACGGCGGGTTTTTCCATCTCTGCTGTGTAACCACCCCTCCGGGGACGATCAGACAATCCAGAGCGGGATGATCGTCGAGGGCATAGTCTGGATCGATCTTTAATCCTGCACGTGCCCGTACCGGCATACGCTTTTCACCGAGCGTAAACACATTAAAACGTGGTTCGACTCCCCCCGCGACGCGCGTTGCACAAGTGAAGACCTCATACGGCCCGGAAAAATCCAATACTTAAACATTATCAAAAACATAAATTCCTATTTGCAGCGTCATTGCCGGATCTCCACAGGAAAGGTCATCCATCGGATGTTATAATCTGGCGCGTAAAAAAGAAACGGTAAGCCATCAAGAACATAGTGCTTGCTTGTTCGGATGTGGTAGTTGCTTATTCCGAAAAGTAAAAAATTCTAATTATTTTCGTACTGCCATTATCACTCTGTTGTAGTATATGCTGGTAGGTATTTCTTGTTTACTTGGTATCAAATTTCGGCACGCCTGTTGGCGTGCCATTTAGCGTGAGGTATTTATGCAACGACAGAAGTGGTTTAGCGTGTTTGTCCTAACTATTCTGCTGATGACGACAGGAACCTGGACTTTGCACTTTTTTCTGGACGGAGGGGTTGTCAAAGGGATTGCCTGCTATTTTGTGAAACTGATGAGTGGAATTACCCCACTGGCGGCGATCCGCTCTGTGGTTATGCCCCAACATGGCCCCTAAGACCACGTTGGGACGCCAGACGAATCTTATGGTAAGACCCTAGCTCCGAATAACCGCTACACCAGATCGAAACGATCCAGATTCATCACTTTATTCCAGACAGCCACGAAATCGCGTACGAATGATGCCTGCGCATCAGCACTGGCGTAGACTTCCGCCAATGCCCGTAGCTGTGAGTGTGAACCGAAAATCAGATCTACGAGTGTTCCCGTCCATTTAGGTTGGCCCGTGGTGCGATCGCGCCCTTCAAACAGGGTGTGCGATGCATCAATCGGGTACCAGATAGTATTCATATCCAACAAATTGACGAAGAAATCAGTGGTCAAGGCGCCAGGGCGTTGCGTAAAGACGCCGTGCTGTGCTTGCCCGGTATTGATGTCAAGAACGCGTAACCCACCCAGCAGTACGGTCATTTCCGGGGCTGTAAGGGTGAGTAACTGTGCCTTGTCCACTAATAACGCTTCTGGGCTGATGCTGTAGTGCCCTTTTGGGTAGTTGCGGAAACCATCGGCAATCGGTTCCAGCACCTCAAACGATGCGACATCGGTTTGCGCCTGAGGGGCATCCATTCGCCCCGGCGTAAAGGGAACGGTGATGGCCTGGCCCGCCTGTTGCGCTGCTTGTTCAACACCCACGACGCCAGCCAGTACGATAATGTCGGCCAGTGATACGCGTTTGTCGCCCGACTGCACATCATTAAAGGATTGCTGCACGCGTTCCAGAACGCTCAACACCTGCGCCAACTGTGCAGGCTGGTTCACTTCCCTGTTGTTCTGCGGTGCAAGACGGATGCGTGCGCCGTTGGCACCACCACGTTTGCCTGAACCGCGGAATGTCGATGCGGATGCCCAGGTCGTTGAGACCAACTGCGACACACTAAGCCCCGTCGCTTTGATCTGCTGCTTGAGCGCAGCGGTATCCTGCTCATTGATCAGTTTGTGGTTGACGGCGGGAATAGGGTCTTGCCAGATCAGCTCTTCGCTCGGTACTTCCGGGCCGAGATAGCGTGCGCGCGGTCCGATGTCGCGGTGGGTCAGTTTGAACCAGGCACGGGCAAAGGCGTCAGCAAACTCTTCGGGATGTTCATAGAACCGGCGTGAAATTTTCTCATAGACAGGGTCGACACGCAGGGAAAGATCGGTGGTCAGCATAGTGGGCACATGGTGCTTGGTGGCATAGTGTGCATCAGGGATTTCTCCTGCTCCTGCGCCATTTTTGGGCTGCCACTGGTGTGCGCCCGCCGGACTTTTGGTCAATTCCCACTCGTAGCCAAACAGGTTTTGAAAGAAATAGTTGCTCCACTGGGTGGGCGTTTGTGTCCAGATGACCTCCAGGCCGCTGCCGATAGTGTCGCCGCCTTTACCGCTACCGAAGCGGCTCTTCCATCCCAACCCTTGCTCTTCTATACCTGCGGCTTCCGGCTCAGGCCCGACCAATGCGGCATCGCCAGCCCCGTGCGTCTTGCCGAAGGTATGGCCGCCAGCGATCAATGCCACGGTCTCTTCATCATCCATCGCCATGCGGCTGAAGGTTTCCCGAATATCTTTGGCGGCAGCAAGGGGATCAGGATTGCTGCCGGGGCCTTCCGGGTTGACGTAAATCAGACCCATCTGTACCGCAGCCAGTGGGTTTTCCAGATCCCGTTCACCAGAATAGCGTTTGTTATCCCCCAGCCAGGTCGTTTCCGCGCCCCAGTAAACGTCTTCTTCTGGTTCCCACACGTCAGGGCGACCGCCCGCGAAACCGAAGGTTTTAAAGCCCATGGATTCCAACGCGACGTTACCGGTCAGAATCATTAAATCGGCCCAGGAGATGCTTTGGCCGTACTTTTGTTTTATCGGCCACAGCAGGCTTCGTGCCTTATCGAGGTTTACGTTGTCGGGCCAACTGTTGAGCGGGGCAAAACGTTGTTGTCCTGCACCTGCGCCACCGCAACCATCGCCGGTACGGTAAGTTCCTGCGCTGTGCCAGGCCATGCGAATGAACAGCGGGCCGTAGTGGCCGAAATCCGCTGGCCACCAGGGCTGGGAATCTGTCATCAAGGCATGGAGATCTTTTTTAACCGCGGCCAGATCGAGGCTGTTAAAGGCATCGGCGTAATTGAAGTTTTTATTGAGGGGATCGGAGAGGGCGCTATGTTGATGAAGTACTTTCAGGCTGAGCTGATTTGGCCACCAATCCTGATTCGAGGTACCGCTGTTGGCTTTTGGTTTGCTGCCGCCGCCCGAAAACGGGCATTTACTTTCAGTTGTCATGCATTATCTACCTCTGCTGATGAGTTCCGTTGGTCCTGGTGGAAAGTCGCCCGGTACAGCACTGTGGACACATTAAGCGTAGTCATCTTGTGGACATTGTTAAAATCGAAAAAGGCAACTATTACGATAGTTTTTATCTATGTTTATTTATAAATCGATAGGTCGAGTGGTTTATGCCAAGTTAGGATGTGCTAAAGCACGACGGCCAGCCGATGCGTGCGAAAACCATATCGATCTCTATGTCTGATTGGTGAATAAAATGTGAATAATAAAAAACAAAAGTGACTGAAATAAATTTATAAATATTATGAAGTTAATATATTTTACTGATTTTATGGCGTGCGGTTGTTACTCAAGCGCTCATGTTTTTGTCGATGGCGGTCGATAACTGATAACAGGGAGTTGAAGAATGCCACGGATAGCTTACAGTGAAAGGGCTGAATCTTGTCATCTGAACCCGGATGACGCGCGACACCTCGTTACTGCACATAAATACGCATTCTTATTGAGGGTATAATGGATAATTTTCAAAAAGAGATAGATGAGAGAACAAATCTCACTTCCTCAAATAAATTTGAACTGCTGTTGTTCCGTTTGGGCCCCGCAACGCAGGGATCTGAGTCTGAGTTGTACGGTATCAATGTGTTAAAACTACGCGAAATCGTGCCGATGCCTTCGCTGACCAAAGCTGCTGGTATGAAACCGCCGATGATGGGTATGGTGAACATTCGCGGGCAGGTTATTCCGGTTATCGATCTGCCCGCGCTGCTGGGGTGCGTGCCGAGCACTGGGTTGAACATTCTCCTCATTACCGAATATGCGCGTAGCACGCAAGCTTTTGCAGTGGAATCGGTGGATGATATCGTGCGTCTGGACTGGAGCCAGGTGCTTGCTGCCGAGAATGGGGTTAATTCTACCTATCATTACCAGCATTGCGTGCTTGGATGCTGACAAATCCAGTAACCGTCTGGCCTTGGTACTGGATGTAGAACAGATTCTGCACGACATGAACCCGGTCGATCGCGATATCAAAGAAGATAAACTCAAAACCAAAGGATTCCGTTTAAAACCGGGCACGGTTGCGATTGTGGCAGACGACTCCAAAGTGGCACGCTCCATGATCGAACAAGGCCTGAATGTCATGCAGATCCCTGCGTTGATGCATGTCACTGGTCAGGAAGCCTGGAACAAGATCCAGGCGATGGTGAAGGAAGCACAGCAGGAAGGACGTCCGATTTCGGATAAGATCTCCTTTGTGTTGACGGATTTGGAGATGCCGGAGATGGACGGCTTTACCCTCACACGCAATATCAAACGTGATGATTTCCTCAAAAAACTGCCCGTAATTATTCACTCCTCACTTTCAGGCAGTGCTAACGAAGATCATGTGCGCAAGGTGGGAGCAGATGCCTATGTGGCGAAGTTTGAAGTTAATGAACTGGCTGGATGCGATTCACTCGGTTTTAGACTGATAGCACAACCATTGTGTAATTTTTCTGCCGCCAGCGCGTTGCAAGCGTACTGGCGGCATTTTTCGTTATGCCTTTTCTGGCGTTTTAGAGCACAGCCAGATGCCAAAGATAATCAGTAGCGCGCTGATCAGATGAAAGGATTCCAGCGTGGTATTGAGGAACACCAGACTGAACACCCCACCGGACAATGGAATCAGGTGCGTGTAGATTTCCCCCGTGTAGCGCCGATATCGCTGATACCTCTATTCCAGAATAAATAAGAGAGCCAGGAAGGAAAGATCACCAGATAGGCCAAACCGGTTAAAAAATCCCATTGAAAGTAAGGTGCTACGTCAAGGGTGGGAATATTGGTGACGTAAACACATACCAGGGGTATGAGAAGTACAGCGCCGATTAGGGCACTGACGGCTACGAATGCGTTGCCAGATATGCTCTTGTCTTTTTTCCTTAAAAAGGCGCAATAAAGCGCCCAGCTGAGCGCTGAACCCATTGTCCATAAATCGCCTTGATTGAGCGTACTAAAAGTTTCAAGACTGGGTATTTCTCCCTTTACCACTAAATACAATACGCCGCAGGTGCTGAGGATGACCCCCAGCATATTGTTACGCGAGATAGGATCGTTGAACACCATGCGGTTAAGCAACAATACGACGGCGGGTGTTGCCGACATATAAATTGCGGCATTCAATGATGTCGTGTACTGCAAGCCGATGTAGAGTGTAAGGGGAAACAGCACTTGTCCACACAAGGAGAGAAAAAATATGACGCCCAGGGATTTTCGCATCATCAGCCAGCACTGTTGCACTTGCTTGAAATAAAGGGTCATCAATAATATTGCGGTAATTGCCCAGCGCGCTTCCGTCATGATGATAGGATCGGCACGTGCTACCAGAACATGTCCAACAACGTAATTTCCTCCCCAGAACATGGCTGCCAGAGTGAGTAAAAGATAAGGCATGATAGCTTTCTCTTAATAAACGTAGTACAGATAATTCTGCATAGAGATAATATTGACAATGATTCATATCAATAAAAATTATATTTTAGCTTGAGTGAGATAATAACACCCAGAAATCATATACCTTTGGTTGAATTGAGGTGATTTATTGTCAATCTTTCCTTTAAATATAAAAACATATTCATAAATGCATGTTTTTTCATCGGTAACCGTAAGGTTTTTTTAATGAATTTTGTTATTTAAACATCATGGAGTATATCAGTGGTGGCATTATCGATTATTAGTGCTAAGTTATAAGCGAAATACCTGATGGTGTGGTTAATGTTTTTTATTTATTTTCTTTGTATATAAGGGCGTTATCCCTTTTTACAGGAGTATAAGGAGTAATAAATAATGTCGCATAGTATCACACAACCAAACCGTGGAGATTTCTGTTATTCCGATTTTAGATTATTCGATAAGCATTCTGATTCTAATGATATATGCCGGATTACGAGTAATAAGAATGGTGATATGTGTTTGTCATCGGCATATTCATTGAAAGAGAGATTTATTCAATTCCTTTCTTATATTCCTCTGGTTTCTCGTATGGATTTTGTTTCCAAACAAATAGGTTTAATCAAAAAAGAGCAAGCGGATGCTGTCACTGTTTTTTTACGTGTATTACGGGACGAATTTGATCGTAACAGTTTTCATTCTGAGACTCAGCGTCACGAGAATCGGCCAGATTATCTGAAATGTAAAAATATTTCTATTTGGTTAAATTCTGCTGCAAATTCTACGGTCTCTCAGTCAGAGTGCCAAGATATAAATGATGAAAACTTGATGAATTTAAAATACGGGCTATCAACAGCATTCAATGGATTATCTTCTGAATCTCTTGATTGCCTGGTTGAAAATGAAACGCGAGATCAATATGCTGATGTGATAGTAAGTAAAATCAATACTCTTTTACAAAAAGCAAAAGTGCCAGAAAATCTTCATGCCTGCCTAAGAGGAGCCATTCTTGAACACCTTAATTTCAATGCATTGGACAGCAAACACTCGTTGAAATCTATTTCTGATTTCATCTGTGATTTTATGAATGTGAGTCACATGGCGAGTGGCAGGGTATCTTCACGCGGAAACCCATTCATAATATCTGACGATATATTACTTGTTATGGACAGAATAAAAACCCAAACTGGGTTTACATCTGCGGGGACTGTTCTTGCTGGTGTTGCCGATCTTAAGGCAGAAATTCAATCAGAGAGACTGTTAAAAAATGTAATGAGAAGTAGTTTACATGCATATACGATGAAAAACACCTACATGTATTCGCTTCTGGCACCTGCAATTTCGAGGCAACCTGAGGATGGAAAAATGCCCTCTTCATCATCTGCACCTCCGTCACCCCCAGCACCTCCGTCTATGCCATTGGCACCATCAGCACCACCACCAATGCTTGGCACACCACTGTTAACGCCTTTATTCCGCGCAACTGCATCGACGAAGCCCAAAGCCCCAATCGAAAATAAACCGGTAACCCATCGTGTGGAAAATACGGGTTTTATAAATTCAGATGATTTTATATCAAAATTAAAAAAAAGACGTGAGGCAATAGACGGTGAGCATCATGATGAAATTAAATACAATGAAACAATAACTAATAAATTTAAAGGTGAAAGTAATGATAGTAATAATCAAAATATTTTGGCAATCATGAAGAGAAAATTTGATAGTGAATATTCATTTCGAGGCGCTTCTGATTCAATTTCGTCTGATGACTCTGGATTGAATACGTCTTCCAATCGGTCATCTATTGCTGGAGATTCTCAATGGGACGAATAAATCCTGCATTGCAGATCAAGCATCTGGGTGAAATTTTAGGACTGGAACTGTTCCTGGATGAAAAACAGCAGGCAGTTTTAGTTATCGATGGGCAACATCCAGTATCTCTGCATTTTTATGACGATCAATGGTATTTTTATGGCATGGTGCGCCATTTAAAAAATGAAGAAAATTCGCATTTATTCTATCAAAAAATCCTTATGGAAAATTTGAAAGAGTTACGTTCAGGCATCGGGGGGTTATGTCTAAATGAATCATCTGAAATCCTCATGTACGTTGGCGGACCTAAAAAGACGATTCACAATGCGGATGAATTGTATGACAGTTTAAATCAATATGTGCAGCGTTTGGACAACTTGCGAGTAACGTGGGAATAACGTGGGAATAAAGTCAGTTTGAAAAGGTTATGTGCCTCGACGAAACAGTAGATACGAATAGAAAAACCTTCCCCACTTACGGTTGTGAGTGGGGAAGATCGTTGTTATTACATTGATTTCAATCTGAACTTTCCGGCGTTGTGTTCTGCGTAGTGACAAGGATGCGTCTAATATTGATACCGGTAATCCCCAATATCAATGTGACCAATGGGGCGGCAATGTTAAAAATGGCAAACGGCATGTAAGCCATGGTAGAGACGCCGAGCACGGCGGCTATATAAGCACCGCAGGAGTTCCAGGGAATTAAGGGGGAGGTAACAATCCCGGCATCAGAAACCGCTCTGGAAAGGTTTTCTGGTGCTAATCCCCGTCTGGCGAATTCAGATTTGAATAAACGGGTGGGCAATAGCAGGGCGATGTATTGATCGCCTGCGGCAATGTTCAAACCAATGGCAGTAGCAACCACTGAAGCAATCAAGCGACCGACCGTTCTGGCATGCAGCAACAGCGGTGTGACCAGCTTATTCAGCAGGCCAAAATCATCGACCATGATCCCGAAAGTGACTGCCCCGATGATTAACCAAATGGTCAGTAGCATACTATCCATGCCACCGCGCGACAGCAGCGCATCGATCTGCTCAATTCCTGAATTCTCCTGAAAGCCTGTCGCCATTGCTGTCCAGATGGCTTTGATGGCAAGCAGTGGCGTGGCAGTATCCGGCTCAGCAATAAAACGCAGCACCACCTGAGGTTGGATTATCGGAGTCATAATACCTGCCAGTAATGCTAAGCACATGATGGCCAGCGACGCCGGAACTTTTAATACCGAGAGGCTAAGCAAAAAGATCAAGGGCAACAGATTCCAGGGGGTGATGTGGAACAGTTCATTAAAACGTTTTAACTCATTATCTGTGACGGTAGCATCGAAGGCACTGTGTTGATTAATACCGAGCACGATAAACGTTATCAGGGCAATAAGTGCGGCGGGAAGGGTTGTCCACATCTGCGTGCGAATATGTTTGTACAGTTCGACGCCATTCAATTGAGCCGCTAAAACAGTACTTTCAGAGAGCGGCGAAACTTTATCACCTACGTAGGCGCCTGAAATGACGGCACCGGCGGTTATTTCAGGCGACAAGCCGAGCATATTCGCTAACCCGACCAAACCGACGCCCAGCGTCCCCGCAGTGGTCCATGAACTGCCGATACTGAGTGATACGCCAACACAAACCATAAAGGCGATGGGGTAAAACCAGTTAGGGGTAATCATGACAATACCGTAATACACCATGGTCGGAATGGTGCCAGACATGTTCCAGGTGCCAATTAATGCACCTACGGAAAAAAGAATAAAAATGGCACCAGAGACGGTGGCAATTCCTTTTTCAGAAATATCTTCCCAACTGTGACCATTTTTCAATATGACGATGGAGGTGATCATGGTGCTAACAATAATTGCTACTTGCAACGGGCCATTTACGGCATCGAGGCCAAAAAAGGAAACAGAAGCACCTACCAGCACGATCAATGTGGCTACCGGAATCAAGGCATCAAGGCATCAAGGTAACTCGGCGCTTTTATTGTGCAAGGAGACTTGGGATCGCTGACCATATATGCTCCATATCCCGCTAAGGTAAAAAGGTTTTTTTAAATTTGGAATGATCGTGTTGCGCGGTTCGTTCTGGTTTAAGCATAGTCGCTTTTTGCAATGGTATCGAAGAATGTAATGGGGGCATCCATTGCCAGATGCTTGCCTGTTTTTTCTCATTAGCGTTATTCCTGCGAATTTATGTCAGTAACTCCCTTTATTTTTCTTTGTAAAGATTCCCTATGAATCAGTAAAGAAATTCAAATGATAATGACTATTGTTTGCTTTCTTATTAAAATTATTGCGCAAGTAACTTCATTGGCATCAATTTAGGCGTGTTTAAAGGGAGTTGGGATGATAAAAAAAATGTTGGTTTCGGCACTAGCCATCACGGCGGCCCCTTACGGGATCGCCGCAGAAAATGACGATGTTATGGTCGTCACGGCTTCGGGTTATGAACAAAAACTGCGGCAGGCAGCGGCCAGTATTTCTGTCATCAGTCAAAGTGAACTTAACCAGAAAAGTTACACCGATCTCGCCGATGCGCTCAGCGATATCGAAGGGGTGGATGTTCATAGTACGATGGGTAAGACTGGAGGCCTTGATATCAGTATTCGCGGCATGTCCAGCAGTTATACGCTCATCCTGATCGATGGCATTCGGCAAAATGGTACCTCGGATGTTACGCCAAATGGGTTTGGTGCCATGAACACCAGTTTTATGCCGCCACTTTCTGCCATTGAACGCATTGAGGTCATCCGTGGGCCGATGTCGACGCTGTATGGCTCTGATGCCATTGGCGGCGTCGTGAACATTATTACCAAGAAAGTTCCCAACGAATGGGCCAGTACCGCAACGTTGGAGCACACCTTTCAGGAAAACACGGACTTTGGCGACAGCTCTAAATTCTCATTCTATTCCGGTGGTGCATTAATTGAAGATAAATTTGGGCTGTCTTTACGCGGCAGTATCTTTCGCCGGGGAGCTTCTCAGGTTGAATCATCCAGCACAGGTACTGAACTGAGCAAACGTGGGTAAAACCAAGTTAAATCAGATAATTATACACTAGGCAATAAATTGCAGTGGCAGGTCAATGATAAAAACTCGTTCTGGCTGGACGGTGAGATTGCCAATCAGAAATACGATAACGCTGAGAACCAGCTCGGTACAATCGGTGCTGCGGGGGGGATATGAAGACACGTTGCGTTATCAGCGTCGCAAAGTGACCCTGGGCAGTGATAATTACCTGAGTTTCGGGACGTGGAATTCGAGCCTCTCGTACAACAAAACCGAGAATAAAGGCCGACTGATTACCAACGCTTCTGTTCCTGCCGCAACGGGCCTGGCGGGAACAAAGCGCGATCTCGAAAAACCAATATTATTCTTGATTCCAAACTGGTAGCGCCGCTGGGTGACAGCCATCTGTTAACGGTAGGGGGGCCAGTATTGGGATGCCTGCATGAAGGACGGTATCGTTCTGGCGAACAACGGTAAAGAGTTCCGTCAGAACTCCTGGTCCCTGTTCGCTGAGGATGAATGGCGGATTGTCGATCCGCTGGCACTGACTTTTGGTGCCCGTTATGAGCATCAGGAGACGTTTGGCGGACATGTCAGCCCTCGTGCCTATCTGGTGTGGGATACGCATGATGACATCACCGTTAAAGGTGGTGTCAGCACAGGATACAAAACGCCGTCTCTTGCGCAATTGCATGATGGTATCAGTGGGGGTAACCGGGCAGGGGACGATTACCACGATCGGTAACCCGAAATTGAAACCGGAAGAAAGCGTCAATACTGAACTGGGGATTTACTATGAGAACCAGAGTGGTTTTGGCGCCAACGCGACGTTATTCCACAACCGTTTCAAAAACAAAATCAACAGCGAAACCATCGACAATGTAACCAGCACCTATATCAACATTGGAAGAGCCACCACACAGGGCGTTGAGCTGGCGACAACCATTCCGCTGTGGTCTGATGATTGGTCGCTCAATATGAACTATACCTTCACCGACAGTGAACAAAAGGATGGTGAAAATAAAGGCGCGTCACTGACCAATACGCCCAGACATATGGCGAATGCGCGTTTGAATTGGAACGTGAATGAGAAGCTCTCTACGTGGTTAAAAGCGGAATACCGTAGTAACACCGCGCGATTCACCGAGAACTATGAAAATCTGAGTCCTGCGAATAAAGTGGTTTACGATAATTTGGGCGCGTATTTTAAATCCTTTACTGTCTATAATCTTGGCGCATCGTATAAAGTGTCCAAAGATGTCACGCTCAATGGTGCTATCAATAACCTGACGGATAAAGATTTTACCAGGACACACGTATTTGCTGTGGGTAACGGGACAACAACCGCAGGTGATTATTTTTACCTCTTCTCAGAGTACCACCGGCTATGTGATGCCTGGACGTAATTACTGGCTTTCAGTGAATGTGAATTTCTGATCCTTTTCTCTTGGTTGAGTCACGCAAAAAATCAGAAGGAGCAGTACATTGCGGCTTCTGATTTTTATTCTATCTCTGCCATACTTCAAATCATCTGTGCGTTGGTTGTATGCAATCCATCCCTCGCTGTGCCACTCGTTCTGTTGCCAGCCAGCGAAAGGGCTGCATGATGTCATTTATTGCCATAATGATAATTAAATGGAGGAAGTATGCAGTGGAAATCCCTGACTCCCGGCCTGACAAATCTGTTTGCTTATGAACGCAGCTGGCTAAAGCACGACATACGCGCAGGGCTCTCGGTGGCGGCCGTGGCATTGCCGGTGGCGATAGCCTATGCCGAATTGGCGGGGGTAAGCACAATCGTGGGGCTTTACTCCTGCATTTTGCCGATATTCGCCTATGCCATCTTCGGTTCTTCACGCCAACTGATTGTCGGCCCGGATGCAGCCACCTGTGCGGTTATTGCTGCCGTTGTCACGCCTTTGGCAGCGGGGAATGCGGAGCTTCACTGGCAACTTGTCATTGTGATGACGTTAATGATGGGAACGTGGTGTCTCATTGCCAGTCGATTCAAGCTTGGGGCGATTGCGGATTTGCTTTCTCGTCCAATATTGAACGGATTGATTAACGGTGTTGCACTAACGATTATCGTCAATCAGATCAGTAAAGTATTTGGTTTTTCATCGCCCTCCAGTGAGTTGGTTGAGCTCATTTATGCGCTGCCGTCGAATCTGGTGAACAGTCACTGGCCTACCGTTGGCATCTCCTTGCTGACACTGCTGTGCCTGTTTGGCGTGCGCTATGTTCGCCCGAATTGGCCTGCTCCACTGTTTGCCGTGGTGTTAACGACAGGGCTGACCTGGGCGGCAAGCTTGCCACGTTTTGGTGTAGAAACGGTTTCTGGCTATACCGGCGGTGGTTTGTCGATGGTGACCTGGCCCGATTTTAAACCCGGCTTACTACGTGAACTGGTGATCCCGGCGTTGAACCTCGCGGTGGTGAGCTTTGTGAGCATGATGCTGACGGCACGCAGTTTTGCGGCAAAAAATGGCTACGAGGTGGATGTAAACAGCGAATTCCGCGCACTTGGGCTGGTGAATATCGTCTCTGGATTGTCGCAGGGCTTTGCCATCAGTGGTGCTAATTCGCGGACTGCGGTTAACGATGCCAACGGTGGCAAAAGTCAGTTGGTTTCCGTGATTGCCGCCGTAGCGATTGCGTTGGTGGTAGCGCTGTTTAGTGAACCCCTGCAATATATTCCCATTGCCGTGCTCGGCGTTATATTGATTTATGCGTCGTGGGGATTGTTGAATTTGAGTAGCATATTGCAACTGCGTAAGCGCAATCGCCCGGCATTCTATCTGGCACTGTTTACTTTCCTGAGTGTGCTGCTGGTAGGGATTATTCCCGGTATCGGATTGGCGGTATTGCTGGGATTGCTGCAATTTCTTCAAACCGTTTTTCGACCTACCGAGCATTTGCTCGGAGTCAATTCTGAAGGCATGATCCATTCGTTAGGAAATGGCAATGATAATGAGATTAACCCGGTAGACGGTGTGATCATGTACCGTTTTAATTCGCCGTTAACCTATTTTAACGTTGCTTATTTCAAACGCCGGATAACGGATCTGGTGGACGCTGATTCGTCTCAGCCGCGCTGGGTGGTGATTGATGCTGTAGCCAGCTTCACCCATGCCGATATTAGCGTACTTGCGGCTATCGACGAATTGAAACGCGAACTTAAACAACGCGAGATTAACCTGGTGCTTGCAGGAAGACGAACAGAATTAACCCGGTGGTTCCGCTTGAACCGTTCAGACAGTAAAATGCACGATCTGATTCTGGTGCCCGATCTTTATTTGGCATTGCGATTGATTCAGAGTAAAGAGCGCAAGGATATAAACAATCTGAGGGCGGATGGTCCGCCCTAATGATGTGGGTTATTTCAACGTGGACATATCCAAAACAAACCGATATTTTACATCGCCTTTTTCGAGACGAGAGAACGCGTCATTAACCTGACTGGCGCTGATCAATTCGATATTTGCGGTAATGCCATGTTCGGCGCAAAATTCAAGCATCTCCTGGGTTTCTGCAATGCCGCCGATATTGGAGCCGGAGAAGCTGCGGCGTCCTTTAACCACATTAAATGCCCCAATCTCGATTGGCTCCGGCGGTAACCCAACCAGAACCACGGAGCCATCGATTTTTAGCAACTTAAGGTATGCATTGACATCGTGCTTTGCGGAAACTGTATCGAGGATCAGATCGACCTTACTGGCAAATTTTGCCATCTGCTCTGGATCAGTAGATAGCACCGCCTCATGTGCGCCAAGGCGAGTTGCATCTGCGACTTTTGCTTCCGATGTGGTAAATACCACCACATGTGCACCCATCGCTTTTGCAATTTTGATTGCGACGTGCCCGAGTCCACCGATGCCGAGAATACCCACCACTTTCCCCGCGCCTGCTTGCCAATGTTTGAGCGGTGAGTACACGGTAATTCCTGCACACAGCAGCGGTGCTGCTGATGCCAGATCCAGCGTAGCAGGCATCTTTAACGTGTATTTCTCACGGCAGACGTAGGTTTGTGAAAACCCGCCGTAGGTTATCCCTCCCAGATGTTTATCCGGTGAGTTAAAAGAGAGCGTGGTACCGGATTCGCAGAACTGCTCAAGATCGCTTCGGCAAGCCGGGCATTCACCGCATGAGTCAATAATACAGCCTACTGCTGCATAATCACCTGGCTGAAATCGGGTAACGCCGCTGCCAACGGCAATAACACGGCCCACGATTTCATGACCTGGAACCATAGGGTAGTGTGCGGCACCAAAATCATTCTTGATTTGATGAAGGTCGGAATGGCAAATGCCGCAGTAGAGAATTTCGATCTCCACATCATCGTCCAGTAATCCGCGGCGTTTGATACTGAATGATTTTAGCGGGTTGGTTGCAGCATCGGTGCCAATGGCTTTGATGGTTTTAAACATGACTTCTATCTCTTTGAAGATTAACGACCAACACAAGCTTGTAATGCTGCCGGATAACTCTCACCCACGATGTTCACTGTTTCCAGCGTCTGCGTAATTTTTTGCAAGTCTGCCTGCGTTAGAGCAATTTCTGCTGCGCCCAGATTTTCCTCCAGTCGATGCAGTTTCGTGGTACCCGGAATAGGAACAATCCATGGCTTTTGCGCCAGTAACCAGGCCAGGGCAATTTGCGCGGGTGTGGTGCTACGTTCTGCCGCCAGCTCGGCCAGTAAGATCACCAGTTTTTCGTTAGCTTCCAGGGCTTCTGCGGCGAAACGGGGAACCACATTGCGGAAATCATTCTCTGCAAAGGTGGTTCCGGCTTTGATTGTGCCGGTCAGAAAGCCCTTGCCCAGCGGGCTAAAGGGTACAAACCCAATGCCGAGCTCCTCAAGCAGCGGAATAATTTCTTGTTCTGGCTCACGCCACCATAGGGAATATTCACTTTGTAGCGCAGCGACAGGTTGCACTGCATGAGCACGACGTAGGGTCTGCGCACCGGCTTCTGAGAGGCAAAAATGTTTCACCTTGCCTTCGGCTACCAGCTCCTTTACTGTGCCTGCTACCTCTTCAATAGGGACATCGGGATCTACACGGTGCTGATAGAGAAGGTCAATTACGTCAGTTTTAAGGCGGCGCAGTGATCCTTTTACGGCTTCTCGGATATGTTCCGGGCGACTGTTCAAAATCTGCTGTTTATTGTCGTTGCCGAAGGTAAACCCAAATTTTGTCGCGATAATCACGCGATCGCGCAAAGGTTTTAAGGCTTCACCGACGACTTCTTCATTTAAATAAGGGCCATACACTTCTGCAGTATCAAAAAATGTCACAACGCGCTCCACGGCTGCGCGAATGAGCGCCACGGCTTGACGTGTATCCGTAGCCGGGCCATAGCCGTGGCTCAATCCCATGCAGCCCAGACCTAGCGCAGACACTTCAAGCCCGGACTGACCGAGATAACGTTTTTGCATGATTAAGCTCCTACGGTTAACGTTATTACTGATGTATATTAAGCATAACGCATTACGATTTATTGGATTAGTGGCCCTAATTTGCTAGGGTTTATTAAATGAGCTCATTAATTGCCGCTCGCTTTTTTTTGTTTAGCGTTGAGCTGCATTTAGCCAATGGGTCACCGTTTCTGTGGTTCTTCTTTCCTGATCGCATTCAATAACCAGTGGTTTTTCGTGTCTGGTATTAGGTGCCAGTTTTGCTAATATCGCTTCACTGTTACCGACACCATATCCGCCATGAGTGATGAAAGGAATCAAAGTCTTGCCAGCAAAATTATGTGTAATGAGAAAGGTTTGAACAACTGGAGGGAGGGTTGTTCCCCAAATAGGGAAACCTAAATAAATCGTCTGATAACGCTCAATATTACTGACACTGTTTTTTAACGGTGGCCTGATATTACGATCGCGTTCGATTTTTGCTTGCTCTACCGTCTGAAAATAATCTTCCGGATAGGGGGTGGCTGGCTCAATCTCAAATAGATCGCTTTGCAGGCTGCGATGAATTACACCAGCGATGACGCGTGTGTTACCACTGCGGGATAAATAGGCGACGAGAGTGCGTCCGTTGTTTAAGGTGTTTTCAGTGCCGGCGATGGCGGGGGAAAGGCTATCTTTACCACTGTCAAACTGGCTGATGTGGTAAGCAATACTCTTCGGGTAGGATCATGTTCGTCTGCCATGCGTTATTCTCCGCGGAAATGGGTACCAAACAGCGTACGCTGTAATGCAGACTCAGCGCAGTATCAGTAAGCATAAGATAACGGAAAACGGGCAGTGAAATAATTGAGTTATATTGATTAGTATTATGATTGTTACTCATTAAATGAGTGTCAACGTATCAAGGCGAGAGTGTTATCACTTCATTATTTAAAATGCGTAAAAAGATAAAATATTGAATAAATAAGAATATTTACCTTCAAATGTTCATAAGACAAATCTGGTTATTTCAAACTGCGCAGTTTTTTTTGGGTAATCTGTAATTTATTTAAGATTCTGTATGTGGAAAATAGTGAGCAAGCAGATAACACTATGGGTTTTATTGTAGATCGATGCTTATATATGTTATCGATATCTTTAAAAGTGAAAGTACGTTGAAATCACATTTTTTCATGACTGTGGTGTTAAACGGCAAATAGATAAACGGTAGAAAAATATGGCGGTATAGATATAAATCCAGCTATCACCCTATTTTTAAATTGTTTTATCTATAATAGATTTGGCCGCTTTTGTCTTCTTGGAAATTATATTATTTGTTGTGTTTATTTTGAGGGCACGTTTGTGTTTAATTAATGATGAATGATAATGGAATATATCGATATTGCCGGAGTCTGGGCGTTGTTTTCGCTTTGATTGGTTGTACTCAGACGAGTAAAAGTGATGAAGCAATGGACACCCCTGCTATTAAGTACTCAAAAGATGATGCCAAACGATCTCTAATTTCGCCATCAGTCACAGGGAATGGATCTGCTATGAGTTCCGCTACGTCGGCCAAAAAGGAGGCCATGGATATTCATGGGGAAGCTCAAGCTCAGATAGGCGCGTTTGGACGTCAGTCTGGTAGTACAGCGCTGAATGTCTTGTTGCCATTGCAACAAAATGAAGATCGCATGCTGTTCGGTCAGTTTGGGGGATACCGTCACAAGAATAAAAACACCTTTAGCGTGGGGGTGGGGCAGCGTCATTTCGGTGATGATTGGGGATTAGGCTACAACGTTTTTTACGATACCCAAATGTCGAAATCAGTTTATCACCGATTGGGACTTGGGGGGGAGTTATGGTTTGATAATGCGCGTTTTACGGAAAATGGATATTATGGCCTGACGCATAACCGAGATGTTGATGAAAAACCAGGATATTACGCGGAAGTTGCTCATGGCTATGATGTCAATCTGCAAGCGTGGTTACCGGGGTATCGTCAGCTTAGTGGGCGGGTGAAATTTGAGCAATATTTTGGCGATCGTGTCGCGTTTCCCAAGAAAGGACAGGATGCCATAAATCCGTATGCGCTATCATTAGGGCTCAGTTATGCACCTATTCCGCTGCTACAATTTGATGTTGATCGTGTGTTGGGTAGCTAAAAATATACTGAAAACCGCGTAGGCGTCTCTATTCGTTACCAATTCGGCGTACCCCTTTCTTTGCAACTTGATCCAACACGTACGGCATCCCAATACTTGAAGTATGCAAATAATAATCGCGTAGTTGATCGTAACCATGCGATGGTGCTCTCGTATCGAGAAAAACCCTCTCAGCAGGCTGAAAAACCGGTAATAAAAACACCTGTGGCACCAAAACCGCCAGTAACACCTAAACCACCAGGAACGCCAAACCCATCAGGGACGCCGGAATGGCCAGTAACGCCAACACCGCCAGTAGCAACGCCAGAAGGAGAGCCATGTTTAGAGTGCGGAGACCTGTCGCCAGGAGCAAAACCATCTGATGACGATGAACGTGCTGAGGATGAAGATAGGGCCATTCAACCGCCTGATCGTCCTGTTTTTTTACCAAGACCTGATGGTAAGCCGCTAAAATATATTACTTCAAATCAGGGGAGCTATGAGTTTATTGATGAGGCTGTAAATGCAGAAGGATTTGCGATTGTTGAAACCCACTACTACAAAAATTGATCAGTCAGATGGGGGACATGGTTTTGAGTTTGTCGGCGCCTCTTAATGTGTTGTGGAGTACCCCCCTAATCTGACCACCAAATGTTTTTAATGCATAGTTGAAATTCAATGTGTAGCGGAACTCACTTTCAATCTAACCAATTGAAAGAACATTGAATTCAGAAAAGCAAAAAGCCTGCTTTTAAGCAGGCTTTTTTAAATTTGGCTCCTCTGACTGGGATCGCCTTTGCCAGTAAATGGCTAAAAACAAGCTAAATGAGAAATTCCTTTCTGTCAAGACCACCAGAATGACCACCAATAGGGTGCAGGTTACATAAAGCTGATTTTAGCCCCCTCGCTGCATATGGTGATGGTCACTATAGAGCACCCAGCAAGGGAAGCACAGTCAGAGCGAGCACCGAAGAGTCTGTCTCCGTCGTGGAATTGTGTCTAAAGAGCTCTGAATATCTACTCAGTGCCCAGGCTGTGTGAAAACGTTTTTTTCGTAGAGGCTGACAAAAATAGAGCTGAAAACCGTGGTCTTACATAAAATTCTACTCTGCTAACCAGTCGCTCAATTTCAGATTTTGCGTAGATGCGCGAACTTCAGTTTTTTGTCATGGCTTTCACACAGCCTAGGGCATGAGCTGACATATAAAAATATCGGGGTTTGTTAATCAATGATAAGCAGGTCAGCCAGTACATATTTGGTATTGGCTGTCCAGCACCTGGCGCTTTTCTCCCGCCTGAACTATTAATAGCTAAGCTGTACTCAGCTACCCCATATTCCTCTCTTCGAACTGCGAGGTTTTGTATACAGTATATCTTCGTGTGTCTTGATGGAACAGGCAATAGTCCGATACAGACAGATCTTGATTACACCGTCATTCATGGCTTGCCGCAAAACTGTTTTGAAAGTAACGTTCTCAAATTATTGTATGCTCTCATTGGAAATGAGGACAAATCTCAGCCAGCGGATCTTATTAGTAGTAATAAGTACAAATACTATGGTCTGGTTTCCTCTCTGAAGCTATCAATAGCCTTGGTTCCCAAGGCGAAAAAGAAAAATGAACATTTAAGGAGCTACTGGTCTGGGAACCAGTGCTCGTATTATCGATGCGTACTGGTTTCTTGCTGAACGCTGTAAACTGGGAGATAAAATTTATCTTTAACATTTTTTTTGATATCTGACATTTTGGTTCCCGCTACTATTTGATGGAAACCACTTGTTACCAGGAATAATTCACCCCGAGGGAGACCCGTCCTGCTTTATAAGACGACATGTTGGTATCCACGCCGACAGCACCCGTTACACTCAGGTCTTTCCTTACATTTCCTTTCACGCCAAATTTGAATTCGGCCCTATCGGCAGGCATCGGTTCCCGCACTGTCGTTTCATCCATGCGCATTGTTTGTGATAATGGTCCATGCCACCAGTTTGCTTCAATGAAGCCCTGCATTAACGTTTGACCATGCTTGTCCAGTCTGTTTTCATAAAGCCGAACCCCCAAACGTGTGGTGGCATTATTATCAGACATATCTGATGCCACGGAGCCGCTGGCCGTTGTGTGATCTTTTGCGCGATAAAGGGAGTAAATGACCTGAGCCTGTGGTTCTATGTAATATTTGGCTGTGGGTGATTCCGCCATCTTGAGTTTATATCCTCTCTCTATGGACATCGTTGTATTGCGTGAGCGATAGCTCTCGGTGCGCTGTCCTTGGCCGGTCACATCGTTGTCAAATCGACCATGCATCAACCAGGTATCAAAATAGGGGCCGGTTTGCGCATCACCGTGACCAAACCAGGTGCTGTAGCTCCCTGCGCTGTAGCCTTTAACGCTGTGTGATGAACGTGATACCTCATCCTCACTGTTGCCGGAACTGGTGCCGTATTGAGCCATCAGCCCAACCCGGATGCTACCGCCGTACCCGTCGCTGAAACGTGCGATGTCACTCCCGCCGTGCAGCACCCAGCGTCTATCTTCCGTTTCCTGGTTATCAACACCATCGTGTTGAACCATTGAGCCCTCCATGCGTAACCAGGTATATGAATCCTCCTGGCCTGGCACCTGCCATTGCCGATTGGCGTTCTTGCAGGTATGAACCTACCACAGGTGAAAGTAGCGAAACCAAATACCAATCTTGCTCCTCACCACCATCACCACCGCGTTTTAAGCTGTAATTATAAGCGCCAACGTTCAATATCCCTGTACTGTTGTATCCGTCGGAGTCGGGATCAAGTTGAAAAGCGCCAGCACTGGTCGTGCCGCCATTTTCAGTCTGTACCAGGGCAATGCCTTTGTTGGTGAGCCCACCCAAACCGTTGCCAGTTTTCACGAGAAGTGAGGTATTGCCTGAGGCGTTACCACCATCAATGATCAGGCGATCGGTGGGCGAGGCATCACCGCTGAGCAGCGTATTGATCACAATCCGCCCGCCATTCCCGACATAATCGCCTTTAACCGTCAGCGCTGCGCTGGGGCCACTGCCATCGGTCATGTTTATCGTGCCTGCATTATTTAGTCCGGCGATGATCTGGCTTAATCCATCGAGTGCCAGCGTGGCCGATTCCTCGACAGTGATGATGGAATCTGGGCTGAATACGTTCAGATCGCCCGCTTGCAGCGTACCCGCTTCTACATGGGTTAAACCTGAATAAGTATTATTGGCCGTGAGCGTAGTGATACCGGTGCCGAATAGCCGTAGCCCGCCGCTGCCAGAGATAAGGCCGTCAAAGAAATAATCATCGCTGCGGTTAAAGGCGAGTGTGCCCGTATTATCTACGTTGCCAAGAATTGAGCCAGTGCTGCCGCTGTTGCCCAGTTGCAACGTACCGGCGGAAATCAGAGTGTCGCCGAGGTAGTTATTGGCTGCCGTTAATACTGTGGTGCCGCTGCCGCGTTGATCAACCAGACCATTGCCGGAAATGGTGTTGTTGAAAATCAATGTATCACTACGATTGAACGCAAATATTCCATTGTTGTTAACGTTGCTGGCGAGCGAGCCTGTGCTTCCATCGCCAATCTGCAATGTCCCCTGGGTGAGTGCCGTATCTCCGGTGTAGGTGCTCTCTCCTGTCAGGGTGAGCAAACCGGTACCGGTTTTGGTCAGGGTTCCTGCGCCGGCAATAACACCGCTCATGGTTAACGGGGAGGCGAGGGCGATATCGATTGTGCCGCCATTAAATGATAATCCTCCAGCGGACTGACCAAGGTTGCTGTCGCTCGTGATGCGCAGCGTACCGCCGTTGATTGCCGTGCCCCCGGTATAGGAGTTGGCTCCGTTAAGCACCAGTGTGCCAAGATCGGTTTTCACCAACTGCACCTCGCCTTGCAAGGTAGCATCGATGGTGGCTGTGTAGGCTGCTCCCGGCAGGCTGCCATTGCCGACCCGCACAGTGGTTTGCCCCGAGCCGGTTTCGGTTTCTACCAGCGACAACGCAGCGCCATTCAAAACGTAGCCATCAGAGGCGAACTGCATTCCCGATGAGGTAACCTGACCCAGGCTATTATCTATCGCTTCCGCCTGGAAAATGGCAAAAGCACTGTCCTGCCAGGGGGCGTTTAACATGCCATCGGGAACCGTCCAATTGTCGTTACCCACGGTACTGGTTTGCCAGATACCGCTACCGCCGTTGACTTCACCGTTATTTTTATTATCTGTCGCGCCGCCGTCCCACATGTTCAGCGTCAGACCGGTGGTATCCACCAGGTTTACCTGATTCGCAACCGATGTTTGCACATATTTCACCCTGCCCGGCGGAATGTCACCGAGTTCCAGGCCGTTATTGGTCAGCGTGCCTGCGTAATCAATGACGCAATAGATACCGGGGCCAAATGAGCCTCCTGTCGTGGCCGTGATGTTGATGGTCCCGTCCAGCACCAGATCCCCGTTGACGGTCACCAGATCGTTAAGCGGGCCACCCACTTCATAAGGTAAGCCGAAGTTGTAATCGAGTATTGAGCCACTGCTCAACGTGAGATTGCCATTGATGGTCAGTTTATCAATGAGACCTCCTACCGAGCCGGGTGACAGGGTTGAGCCGTCGGCAATGGTTACATCGCCTCCGATGATACCGATGCCGCCGAGTGTAGCGTCGCTGTTTACCGTGGTGATGCCCGTGGCTGCGGTTTGATCGCCATAGATATACAACCCACCAGCAGTAACGTTGGTTGCGCCCAGATAGGTGTTGCTGCCGGTTAATACAGTGTTTCCTGAACCGGTTTGAGAGACACCACCGTTGCCGAAGATGTTGCCATCATAGGTGAGTAGATTGCTGCGTTGAAACACCAGTGTGCCAGCGCTTGCCACATTGACATCACTTGCTATCGCTCCCGTGCTGCCGTTATCACCGAGTTGCAGCGTCCCGGCAGTGGCAGTGGTGGTGCCAGTGTAAGTATTCTCTCCAGTCAGGATGGTGATACCGCTTCCACGTTGGTTGACCTGGCCAGTACCCGAAATGATGCCGCCATACGAGAGGATATTGTTGCGATTGAAGGTCAACACGCCGTTGGTACCTACCTCAACATCACTGGTGATGGATCCGGTGCCGAGACCATTGCCCAGTTGTAGCGTTCCGCTCTCAATCACGGTGCCAGCCGTATATAAATTATCGCCTGAAAGCGCTAGCGTCGCATCCCCTGATTTAACTAGAGTTAATGTACCATTAATACTACCTGCGTATAACGAATCCATGGTTGTATTAAGTGAAAGCACTTGTTCAGGAGCAAGACTGTCGATATGAGAACCGGCGACACCATTCAAATTACCAATTTCGACAATTGTATTGTCCCCGTTGATCTTCATTTTTGATGTATCTGCATTCAAGGATAATGTTGCCTTGTTATTTTTCCAATCTTGATTTACCTGTACAACAGAAAATTCATTGGCTACCACACCTTGAAGAGAATTCAGACCGCCGCTGACTTGGTTAGTCAAATAAGAAGAATTCAAGAATACGACCCCGGAGCCTAACGCATTCTCAGCAAAAGCAATTAAAGATGCCTGCCTAGAGTCGGGGGTGATATTTCTTGAACTAATATGCCAATTTCCAGAGTAGGCGTTATTGGGACTATGAACTTCTATGCTTTTCCTGCTTAAACCACCCACAGAAGTAGAGCTACTTAAATCAAAGTCAACAACAATGTCGGCGCCGCCCGTCAATGTAGCAGTCGATGTTAGATATAATAAATTGCTATAATATGACAGATTTTTATAAATAGTTATCTGCCTACTGGATGCTAATTGGAGTAGGGTTTCTAATCTGTGGTGCACATTACCAGCTAGGGCAGATAGTTTTATGTTTGATTCGTCATCAAGAAATAGATTTGGGATACTATAATTAATAAATGCGTTATGAGCTTGACTTCGACTTGTGAGTGTTAATGTTCCACCTGTTTCTACCTTCAAACTATTGCCATCAAAGTTTCTCTGGTAAGTACCCTCCGAAGTTATTGGTGGCGAGCTAATTTCCGTGGCAGAAATAATAACATAGTCATTCGTCACTGTAGGGGCCTGACCGTCGCTCCATACTATAGGGTCATCCCATCTGCCACTCTCGACAGAAGTCATTGTGGCAGCATGGAGTGGAAGTAACCTTGAAGTTACACAAAATATAGATAAAAATGTTGCTTTTAATATGAAAGTTGTTTTTTTAAATAACCATCTAATAAATACTCCTCTCAAACCACTATCCACTGTTACCCATTTTGGTTTTTTTGAATAAAAAAGAGAGTTTTATCAAATATCAAATATCAAATATCAAATATGTTAATATCTCATTGGCTGTATTACTAACGTTCAATAAAAGTGCCTATTATCCTATGGATAGCGCTAAATTTCACTACTTCATGTCCGTATAGGGGCCTGCCATGGCTCAATGATGAGTTCGATTATGTCGACCTTTAATAGAGAGGCAGAGCGAATGGATTTTTTTAATTATGGTATGGGAAGATATGTTTTCAATGTAATCAAATTCTCAATTATTATTTTTCTGATTGTACTTCGCATCAATATTACTTGATGTGAGTCAACTATTCGGGTCAATATATTCTTTCTCTCTTTTTGTCCCCGATGCTTAAGCATCGATAACTTTTGGTGAAGAAGGCTGCAATTTTATCCAACTACGAAAACGACGTTACAGCGGTGATGTAAGTATCTAGGTAAACAGAACCATTCACTTTTAGAGATCTTCCGGCATACTGATTATGTCCCCCTGAGCAGATCCCTATGCGTAAAGCCAGGTTCACCAAACACCAGATCATCGCCCTTTTGAAGTCCGCCGAAGCCGGACGTACCGTAAAAGATGTCTGCCGCTAAGCGGGAATATCCGAGGCCTCGTACTACAATTGGAAAGCAAAATATGGTGGTATGGAAGCCTCTGATATCAAGAAGATGAAAGATCTGGAGGAATCGTCGTATGAAACAGATGTTTGCCAATCTCAGTTTGGAATGCAGGGCATTCAAAGACGTTATCGAAAAAAAGCTTTAAAACCAGCGAGAAAGCGTGAGCTCGTCAGTTACCTGACCGCACAATTTGAGATGAGCATCCGTCAGGCATGCGGGACGTTATCGCTGAGCAGGATAGTATATTTTTACCAACCCGATACAGGCGAGATGATCCGGTGATCCAGGCGTTGACAGAAGTCGCTACGCATTATCCGCGATAGGGCTAAATTTAGCGCCGTGCTGCTTTCTACCAGCCTTTGTTGCACGGCGTAGTGCATGGTATTGCACAAATGCTGCTGGGTGCGAGGTGCAACTTCCAGTAACCTCTTTGCTTAGATGCTTTCGAGCAATGTGTTAAAGTGCTACGTTTTCAACTCTGTCACGAGCATGTTGCCAATCGCCGGAAAGATATGGTTGTTCATGCTGGCAAGCAACCGGGCGGCGTGGTTCTCTGACCATGCTTTGTTGCTGCTATGCCAGCCAAGTGCGACGGCTTTAAAACATTTTTCAGGGGAACGGGCTGCTTTTTCAGCTACGCGTTGCTGCATCGGGTTGATGTTCTGCGCCAGTTGTTTGCGGAGTACATCGCGCTTCTGACGTGCTTCCGACAGGCTGAGTAACGGATACGCGCCCAACGCAATGCGGGTTTCTTTGCCACCGAAATAATATCTGAAATACCAGAGGCGCGAACCTGTCGGTTTAACGTGAAGATACAGACCGTGTGAATCGGACAGTTTTACTGGGGTAACTGGAAGTTTTAAGTTGCGGAT
>NZ_JBLLJS010000025.1:0-83365 GCF_047692315.1 Symbiopectobacterium sp.
CTCTGGTTCTCTGGTTCTCTGGTTCTCTGGTTCTCTGGTTCTCTGGTTCTCTGGTTCTCTGGTTCTCTGGTTCTCTGGTTCTCTGGTTCTCTGGTTCTCTGGTTCTCTGGTTCTCTGGTTCTCTGGTTTATGTTGCCCAGCAGCACAGGATTTTATCTACGACAACCCTGGCTGAGCTGCTGGGTTACCGGGATGTTTTTGCCGCGCGTCAGCGCATCGAATCAGGCGACTATCAGCCGGAAGATCTAGAACGTCTGGACGTTGTGTTTGCTGAAGCCCGTTTGCCTGCTTTGTTCCTGATAAACGTGCTGCTGAACTGAGTGGCGGTGAGCGTGTGCGGGCACTGCTGTGCGCGGCGTTTATGGCTGATGCTGACTATTTACTGCTTAATGAACCGACCAATCACCTCGACCGACAGGCGAGAACGTGGTTTTACGATCAGCTTTCCCGGCAACGCGGCGGAACGTTGGTGGCAACGCACGACCGTGAACTACTGGCGATGATGCCACACATTTTGGAACTGACCCCGGCGGGTTTGCGTAACTATGGCGGGAATTATGATGATTATCAGCGTCAGCGTCAGCGTCAGGCTGAACAACAGGCTGCTCAGGCAGCATTGGAGCATGCCACGGCTGAGCGTCGGCGCACCCGGATGCGTTTGCAAAAAGAGCATGATGCCAGCCAGCGGCGATCGGCACAGACCTTACGAACGGTTGATTCACTGAATATTGCGTCATTTGAACGGGTGCAATACAAAGCGGCGGCAAAAGCGCGTTTAGGCACGCTGCGTAAGCAGCACCGCGAGCAAAATGATGTGCTTAATGCCGCTGTATGCGAGGCGCAGGGAAGAGTAGAGGAAGATTGCCCGATATTATTCACGCTGCCAGGTAGCCATGTCGCACCAAACAAACAGGTGCTGATGATGGAAGACCTCGTATTGCCCCATGTCGCAAATTCTCCTTTCAACTGGAGGATGGATGGTCCTATACGGGTAGCACTGCGCGGGCCAAACGGCTGTGGCAAATCGACCCTGCTTAAGTTGATCGTAGGGGATGAAACGCCGGTCTGTGGTGACTGTCGAGTTTCGGTCACCACGGCTTATCTTGATCAGCACCTGTCGCGTTTGGATCTCTCTCTGTCGGTACTGGCGCATCTGAATGCCGAAGATACGCCGCTGGAAGAGGGCGTGCTGCGTACCCGACTGGCGCAATTGCAACTGGATGCGAATAAGGTTGCTCTTCCTCTGGCAGTATTAAGCGGCGGAGAACGTCTGAAGGCGGCATTGGCCTGCGTGCTTTGGCATCGCGAAGCCGCGTAATTGCTGTTGTTGGACGAGCCCACCAACCATCTTGATCTGACGTCAACGCAGGCGGTTGAGGCCGCGTTGTCCACGTTTCCGGGCGCCATTATTGTGGTATCGCATGATGAGGCGTTTCTTGCTGGATTGCGGCTTACGCATAGCCTCGAATGGCGGGGAACAGGGTGGCATTGTGAAAGGGGATAGCGAATGTGCAGGTTTGGGCATCGCGGGTGTTTGAACATAATAATTCAAATTTCTTGATGTTCTTCATCACCTGCTGGTGACTTTCTCCCGGCGAAAAAGGGCGTAAAGTAATCCTATCGAGTGCACCGGCACATCAATATGACTCACTAAGGATACTTCTATGAACACTTCCCGGATGCCCGCACTATTTCTCGGCCATGGTAGCCCGATGAACGTGTTGTAAGAGAATGAATACACCCGCGCATGGCGTCATTTAGGGGCAACGCTGCCGCGCCCGAAAGGCATTATCGCGGTGTCTGCCCACTGGTATACCCGTGGCACAGCGGTAACGGCGATGGAAAAACCGCGCACGATTCACGATTTCGGCGGTTTCCCGCAGGCGCTGTTTGATACCCAGTATCCGGCGCCGGGATCGCCTGAACTGGCGGAACGCATCCAACAGGCGCTGGCGCCGCTACCGGTAATTGCTGACCACGAGCAGTGGGGCTTTGATCACGGCTCCTGGGGCGTGTTGATCAAAATGTACCCAGATGCAGATATTCCCGTGGTGCAACTGAGCGTGGACGGCACCCAGCCAGCAGAATACCACTACCAGCTGGGTACCAAACTGGCGGCGCTGCGTGATGAGGGCTATATGATTGTCGCCAGTGGTAACGTGGTGCATAACCTACGGATGGTGAAGTGGGATGGCGATGCCACACCTTATGACTGGGCGGATTCCTTCAATCAGTTTGTTAAGGATAACCTGAACTATCAGGGAGACAGCCACCCGCTGGTAGACTTTATGCAACATAATAAGGGGCCGCGTTATCGAACCCGACGCCCGATCACTTTTTACCGCTGCTCTATGTGCTGGGCAGTTGGGACGGTTAAAGAACCCATCACGGTGCCCGTTGATGGTATTGTGATGGGCGCATTGAGCATGCTGTCAGTGCAAGTGGGCCGTTAAGCATGAATACCAAGCCCACGCCTGTCGCGGGCTTGGTTTATACCTGACGGCATCAGCCGTTTTTGAGTGAATCCAGAATATCTTGCGCCGTTTTTTTGTGGTTTTCTGACGCTTTGGCATTGTTAAGCAGGCGGTTTGCCCAGAGAGCTGCTTGCTTGTCATCCTTTTTCAACACTTTGCCATCGGCGAGCAGGCTTGCCAGCGCCATTTGCGCGATGGGCATGTTGTCCTCGGCTGCCTTGGTCAGGTACGCCTGCCCCTGTTGTGGATCATGGGGGATTCTTTTCGAGGTGAAGTAGGTTTTGCCTACGGCAAACTGCGAAGGCACATGCCCGCCATCTGCCGCACGTTTCAGCCATACAAACCCTTCTTTCCAAGCATCGGCTGAACCTCTGGTTGTCAGGTTGTACGCCAGGCGGTTTTGCGCTTCAAGATCGCCCTGTTCTACGCGTTTTACCAGATCGGTATCTTCATCGTAGATGGCTTTTACGTCGGGAGGTAGCGCGGTGGTGCTGGCGGCATGGGCGGTAAACAGGGCGCTGACGGTGCAAAGCAGCAGCACGGACAGAAGTCGCTTTTTCATAAAAGTCCTTTTTCGAAGATTTAGATATCGCTAGTGGATATCGGCGAGCAGAATACGTTCTTTAGCTTTTGAAAGTATTAATTCAATAACATCATGATATTAGCACGAGACCGCCAAGAAAAAACCACCGGAAACGGTGGTTTTTTCTGACAATGCGAATCAATCCAGAATGATATGCGGGTAAAAGCGTGATAGATCCTGAGTGATCAATTCGCGATCTTCGCGTAGACCAATACCGCACGGCTGATCGTTGACCAGCCAACTGCCGATCACCGTATGGCTGTCGCCAAAGGTTGGCAGCGGATGGTATTGCTGGATTATCTTGCCTTCTTCGCCGTAAGGGCCGTCAACGGAAGCGATCTGCTGACCCTCTTTCACGATCTGAATATTGGCACCTTCACGTGAGAACAGCGGTTTAATCACGTAGCTCTCGAGTGCAGGGTGCTCGTCGCCGGCAAAATAGGCGGGCAGCAGGTTGGGATGGTTGGGAAACATTTCCCACAGCATCGGCAGCAGCGCCTTGTTGGAGATAATGCTTTTCCAGGCGGGTTCAAGCCAGCGCCCGCCCGCATCTTCCAACTTGGTGGAAAACATTTCGCGCAGCATGAATTCCCACGGGTAGAGCTTGAACAGATTGCCGATCACCTGATTTTGCATATCGGTGAACTGGCCCTTTTCACCCAGCCCAATCTCTTCCATGTAGAGGAATTCAGTGGGCACGCCAGCTTCCAGCGCGCAATCCTGAAGGTATTGCACCGTGCCGCGATCTTCCTCCGTATCCTGACAGCAGGCCATGTGCAGTAAGCCGAAGCCATGATTGAGGCGCAGTTCTTCAAAGCGGGCGATCAACGCTTCCTGAATGCTGTTGTACTGATCGGCATTCTGCGGCAGCTTACCGGCGTTGATCTGGTCTTCCAGCCACAACCATTGAAAAAAAGCCGCTTCGTACAGCGATGTCGGTGTATCAGCGTTATTTTCCAGCAACTTTGCCGGGCCTTTGCCGTCATAGGCCAGATCGAGGCGTGAGTAGAACGAGGGCTGCTGGCTGCGCCAGGAGCTTCTGACAAATTCCCAAGTGTGCTTGGGAATGCAGAATTTAGTCATCAGTGCATCGCTGCCGACCACCTTTTCAACCATTTGCAGGCACATCTGGTGCAGCTCAGCGGTCGCAGCTTCCAGCTCTTCAATCTGCGCCAGCGTGAACTGGTAGTAGGCGTTTTCACACCAGTAGGGCTCGCCGTACATGGTGTGGAAGCGGAAACCAAATTCTGCGGCTTTTTCACGCCAATCCGGGCGTTCGGCAATATCAACGCGCTTCATGCTTATGTCCCTTAGCCACCCATACTGCGAGAAGAGGAGCTGGAACCGGTGCTGGCGCTGCTGCGCTGCATGCTGGTCTGCTTGGCGACGCTTTCGCCAAAGCCGCCACGGGTGATGGTGTTAGTGGTGGCGGGTTTAGGTGCCAACGCTGTTTTGGGTACGGTAACGGTACGGCCAGAGGTGGCGGCGCCGTAGCTTTTACCGCTGGCATCCACGAACTGGCCGTTGGCCGGGCTTGCCGGAGAGCGGGAAGAGAACAGCGGCTGCTGAGCAAAGCCAGCGCCCCCGCCCATCATGCGCCCCATCATATAACCGGCCATCAACGGCATCCAGGAGCTGCTGGTTTGCGTTGGCTGCGCGGCGGTGCCCGCTTGCGCTTGCGCTGGCACTGGCGTACATTGCGCTTCACCAAATTCAGCGACACAGTCTTCTTTGCTGGCGTATTTCGGTGCGGTTTTTTCTGCTTCTTTCAGCGCGTTGTTGTACGCAGTGGTGCACTGAGCACTCATGGACGGGTTCGCCGCCGAGCAGTCATCCGCATTTTGATACATCGACACGGTTTCGTCAGTCTGTTCGCAACCGGCCAGAATAAAGGCGGCGCTGATCGCGAGCGCGACCGGTGCCAGACGATAGGTGCGCCAGCCCTTTCGGAAAGCGTCCTTCTGTATGTTTTCTGTACGTTTCATATGGTTATCCCAGAGGGTAAGGCGTCAATGCCAAAGGTATGCCAAGTATGCATTAGCATAGGGGATGACTGGCTGAATTTAAAGCATTACGCCTGTCAGAACGTCTGCTCTTTACGTTGCTATACATTTTATTGCGCGCTCGGGCGGGCTGGAATAAATTCGAGCCAAACAAAAAGGAGATACGGTGAGTATCTCCTTTGGGTATTTAACGGCCTGATGGGTACGGCGTCATTAGCCGCGCGGTGTTCTTGGCTCCGGCGCGCTGTTGTCAGTAAAGACCGGCGAAGTGGAAACGTCCTGACCCAACGCAGCGTTCAGTGCCTGCAAGTCGTTTTCGTTTAATGTACCCAACGCTGATTTGATGTTCAGCTGATTGATCAGGTAGTCATAACGCGCATTGGAGAGTTGCTGCTTGGCATTATACAACGTGGTGGTGGCATCCAACACGTCAACGATGGTACGCGTACCCACTTGGTAGCCTGCTTCCATCGCATCCAGGGAGCTTTGCGCTGACACTTCAGCCTGTTTGTAGGCGTTGATGCTGCTGATCGAGGCAGAAATATTATTGAACGAAGAACGTACAGTCTGCACCACGGAGCGGTGTGCGCTTTCCAGCAATTCGCTGGCGCTGACGAAGCTGTGTTGTGCCTGCTTCACGCGCGAGCTGGTGGCACCACCGCTGTAAATAGGCACTGTCAACGATAGGCCGATTTTGTTTTGGCCAGCGTCGTTATCGCTCATGTTTCTGCCTGTAGAACCCGAATAGCTGGTGTTGCTTACGCCGGAGGCGGCGGTTAAATCCAGCGTTGGCATGTGGCCAGTTTCCGCCGAGCGGATCTGCTCACGTGCCAGATCCTGACTGAGACGGTTGGACAGCAAGCTCAGGTTATGGTTTTCTGCGTCTTTCAGTAAGGTCGCAATCGCCCCCGGTTTCTCTGTAGAGAAGCGGCTGATGTTCAGCCCCGCCAGTTGCGGATAGAAGTTACCGCTGACCTGACGCAGGTTTTCCAGCGCGTTATCCAACGTGTTGCGCGCGGACACTTCGCTGGCCAATATGCTGTCGTATTGGGCACGGGCGTTCTGTACGTCGGTGATGGCTACCAGCCCGACATTAAAGCGCTGGGTGGTTTGATCGAGCTGACGATAAATGGCTTGCTTCTGCGCGTTAACGTAGGAGAGCGCGTCAATGGCGCGCAGCACGTTGAAATAGGCGGTAGCGGTATTCAGAATCAGCGTTTGTTGTGCCGTCTGGTAGGTCACGTCTTGAATGCCTGCCTGCTTTTCTTGCAGCGTCAGGGCGCGCCATTTAGACATATCAAACAGCGTTTGGGTCAACTGTAAGGAGCCGCTGGTGGCGTTGCTGTTTATGCCGTCATTCGTTCCGCGGAAGTTGTTGGTGTAACCGTAGTCGGCCCCGAGCCCGAGTTGCGGCAACAGGGGGCTGCGCGCCTCGTTGATTTTCTCGAAAGCAGCATCACGCGTCGCAGCCGAGCTGCGCAAATCCGGGTTAGTGGTTTTAGCTTGTTGATAGACCTGTAACAGATTTTCCGCGTGGCTCACGGCGCTAAAGCCGCTCAGGCTCAGACCAATAAGAAAAAGATGATGTAGAAATTATTGCACGAGAGTCGCTGTACGATGGTTTTTTTTCGCTGGAGCGCTATCGTTTTCGTCATCGGCTGTTTAACGGTGAGATGAGCGGTGAAGTCAGCCAGGAAATTTTGGAGCTTGGTCATGCAGTTGTATTACTGCCTTATGACCCGGTACGGGATGAAGTGGTGCTGATTGAGCAGATCCGTATTGCCGCTTACGACACCAGCCCGACACCGTGGCTGTTTGAACTGGTGGCCGGGATGATTGAACCCGGTGAGAGCCTGGAAGCGGTGGCGCGGCGTGAAGCGCAAGAAGAAGTGGGCCTCAATGTTGGGCGCTGTAAGCCGATTATCAGCTATCTGGCGAGCCCGGGGGGCACCAGCGAGCGTCTGGCGGTGATGGTGGGCGAAGTGGATGCCCGCGTAGCAAGGGGAATCCACGGTCTTCCCGAAGAGAATGAAGATATCCGGGTGCATGTTGTCAGCCGCGAACAGAGCTATCTGGGTGGAAAGTGGGATTATTGATAACGCTGCGTCTGTCATTGCGCTGCAATGGTTGGCGTTGCACCATACACAATTAAGACAGGAGTGGACGGAGTAAGCTGATGAAACGCTACACCCCGGATTTTCCGGCCATGATGCGGCTGTGCGAAATTCATTTCGCACAATATTACGCCGTTTATTGCCGCGAAAGGATGAAGTCGGAGAAAGTGCGGTTTATCATGTAAATAACGCAAGCTATCGCTTAACGATAGTGGAATCCACGCGTTATACCTCATTGGTTGAAATCCAGCAGATAGCGCCTGCCGTCAGCTATTGGAGCCTGCTAACGTTGAGCGTGCGGCTCTACCATGACGCGCTGGTTGCGGAAGTGTGTGCCAGTCAGCAGATCTACCGTTTTAAAGCACGTTATGATTACCCGAATAAAAAATTGCATCAACGTGATGAAAAGCATCAAATTAATCAGTTTCTTGCTGATTGGCTAAGGTACTGCCTGACGTATGGTTTTGCATCGGCACCGTTAAATGCCGATTCCAGTCTGTTAGACAGATTTCAGTAACCAAGGATACTATTTTTTGGAAAGTCTGCTGAAAGTTCCTGTGGCGAGTGGGGCCAGAATCAGGATTTTACAAATAACCGATACCCACCTGTTTGCAGGCGAGCATGAGACGTTGCTCGGCGTGAACACATACCGTAGTTACCATGCCGTGCTGTCTGCTATTCAGGAGCAGGGGCAGGATGTTGACCTGATCGTGGCAACGGGAGATCTTGCTCAGGATCATTCTCAGGAAGCCTATCACCACTTTACGCGCGGCATTGCTCAGTTATCCGCGCCTTGCGTGTGGCTACCCGGGAATCATGATTTTCAACCCGCGATGGTGGATGTGCTGGTGCAGGCGGGCATTGCCCCTTCCAAGCACGTGCTGTTGGGCGATGCGTGGCAGATTATTTTATTAGACAGTCAGGTGTTTGGCGTGCCGCACGGCGAGTTGAGCGAGTATCAACTGGAGTGGCTGGAGCTCAGTCTGCTGCGTTTTCCGGAGCGCCATACGCTGCTATTGCTGCATCACCATCCGCTGGCTTCCGGTTGCACCTGGCTCGATCAGCATAGCCTGCGTAATGCGCACCATTTGGATGCGGTGCTGGCGCGTTATCCGCAGGTGAAAAACGTGCTGTGTGGGCATATTCATCAGGAGTTGGATCAACCCTGGAACGGACGCCGCTTGATGGCAACGCCCTCCACCTGTGTGCAATTCAAACCGCATTGCACCAACTTCACCATTGGCGATGTCGGGCCGGGCTGGCGCCATCTGGATCTGTTGTCGGACGGTACGCTGGAGACGCGCGTTTGCCGCCTGAGCGGCAGCGAGTTTTTGCCCGATATGGATTCGGACGGCTATTAATGCCTACGCTACTTTACCTTCACGGGTTCAACAGTACGCCGAAGTCGGCTAAAGCGACGGCGTTGGCCGCGTGGCTGGCGCAACACCATCCTCACATTGAGATGCTGGTGCCGCAACTGCCGCCCTATCCGGCGCAGGCGGCAGAGCTGTTGGAGTCGTTGGTGATGGAGCGCGCGGGGCGTCCGCTCGGTCTGGTGGGGTCATCGCTGGGCGGTTATTATGCGACCTGGCTGTCGCAATGTTTTACCTTGCCCGCCGTTGTCGTCAATCCGGCGGTGAAACCCTTCGAATTGTTGCTGGAACATCTCGGCGAATATCGGAACCCCTATACAGGCGAAGAATATGTGCTAGAGTCTCGGCATGTTTACGACCTGAAAGTGATGCAGATTGAATCACTCGACGCGCCGGATTTGCTGTGGTGTTTGCTCCAGACAGGGGATGAAGTGCTGGATTATCGGCAGGCCGTGGCGTATTACACGGATTGCCGCCAGACGGTGGAATCGGGCGGGAACCACAGTTTTGTTGGGTTTGATCACTATTTTGACCCTATTGTGCGTTTCCTGGGATTGAGCGACGATTAATCCGTCCAGTACCGCACCGGCCTCCCCCAAACGGACAACGACACGGTGTTGTCCGCTGGCAGTGCATCATCTCAGCACCATTTCCGTTTTACACATTTAAACAACGAATAACGCGAATATGAGTCAATCAAGTTATAACGCTGACGCCATTGAGGTGCTCAGCGGCTTAGAGCCGGTGCGCCGCCGTCCGGGGATGTACACCGATACCACACGCCCCAACCATTTGGGGCAGGAAGTGATTGATAACAGCGTCGATGAGGCGTTGGCGGGCCATGCGCGCCGTGTTGACGTTATCCTGCATGAAGATCAGTCCCTTGAAGTGATTGATGATGGCCGCGGTATGCCCGTGGATATCCACCCGGAAGAAGGGGTGCCCGCCGTTGAACTGATCCTGTGTCGCCTGCATGCCGGGGGTAAATTCTCCAATAAAAACTACCAGTTCTCCGGTGGTTTGCACGGTGTAGGGATCTCGGTGGTGAACGCGTTATCTTCACGCGTCGAAGTGACTGTGCGCCGCGACGGGCAAGTCTACGATATCGCTTTCGAGAACGGCGAGAAGGTGCAAGATTTAAAGGTCAGCGGCACCTGTGGGCGGCGCAACACTGGTACCCGCGCGCATTTCTGGCCGGATGCCAGCTTTTTTGACAGCCCGCGCTTTTCTGTTTCGCGCCTGACGCACCTGCTGAAAGCCAAAGCGGTGCTGTGTCCCGGCGTGGAGATCACGTTCAAAGACAAAGTTAACAACACCGAACAGCGTTGGTGCTATCAGGATGGTCTGAACGACTATCTGTGCGAAGCGGTCAACGGCCTGCCGACGCTGCCGGAAAAACCGTTTATCAGTTCCATTGCTGGCGACACCGAAGCGGTGGACTGGGCGCTGCTGTGGCTGCCGGAAGGCGGAGAACTGCTGATGGAAAGTTACGTCAACCTGATCCCGACGGTTCAAGGCGGGACGCACGTTAACGGCTTGCGTCAGGGCTTGCTGGACGCCATGCGCGAGTTTTGCGAATTTCGCAATATTCTACCGCGCGGCGTGAAGCTCAGCGCAGAGGATATCTGGGAACGCTGTGCCTATGTGCTGTCGGTGAAGATGCAAGACCCGCAGTTTGCCGGGCAGACTAAAGAGCGCCTTTCTTCGCGTCAGTGCGCTGCCTTTGTTTCCGGCGTGGTGAAAGATGCGTTTAGCCTGTGGCTGAACCAGAACGTGCAAGCGGCTGAAATGCTGGCCGAATTGGCGATCTCCAGCGCCCAGCGTCGCATGCGCGCGGCCAAAAAAGTGGTGCGTAAGAAATTGACCAGCGGCCCGGCGTTACCGGGAAAATTGGCGGACTGCACCTCACAGGATTTGAATAAAACCGAACTGTTCCTGGTGGAAGGGGATTCTGCGGGTGGTTCCGCGAAGCAGGCGCGTGAGCGAGAGTTTCAAGCGATCATGCCGCTCAAGGGCAAGATCCTCAATACCTGGGAAGTCTCTTCCGATGAAGTGCTGGCCTCGCAGGAGGTGCATGACATCTCTGTCGCGATCGGCATGGATCCTGACAGCGACGATCTCAGTCAGTTGCGCTACGGCAAGATCTGTATTCTGGCGGATGCGGATTCGGACGGCTTGCACATTGCCACGCTGCTGTGTGCGCTGTTTGTGCGCCATTTCCACCCGTTGGTCGCGGGCGGCCATGTGTATGTAGCAATGCCGCCGCTGTATCGTATCGACCTCGGTAAAGAGGTGTACTACGCGCTGGATGAAGAAGAGAAAGCCGGGGTGCTGGAGCAGCTGAAGCGTAAAAAAGGCAAGCCTAACGTTCAGCGCTTCAAAGGGTTGGGTGAGATGAACCCGCTACAGCTGCGCGAAACTACGCTTGATCCCAATACGCGCCGTCTGGTGCAGCTCACCATCAGCGAAGACGATGTGAGCGAAACGCTGGCGGTGATGGATATGCTGCTGGCGAAGAAACGCTCTGAAGATCGCCGCAACTGGCTGCAAGAGAAGGGCGATCGGGCGGACATTGAGGTGTGATGCCGTTATCGAGCAATGGCATATAAACAGAACCGCTCCAACGCATGACCAGCCGGTATTTTGGGATAATTGAAATCATCGCCGGTATTGGTCATGCCTATTTTGATCATTACGCGCTGTGAAGCAAGATTTTGCAGCGGAGTAAAAGCATAGACCGCAGGTGCATCGAGTTTCTCAAAGGTATAGCGAATTGCGTATTTTGCCCCTTCAGTGGCATAACCGTTTCCCCAATGCCGCGCTTGCAAACGCCAGCCTGCCTCGATAAGCGGCGCATGAGGAATTCCACTCTCTGCTTGCAGCTCATGCAAACCAATAAACCCGATAAATTCGCCGCTTGATTTCAATTCCACCGCCTAGAAGCCCCAGCCTTTTTCGGCAATATGGGCTCTGAGGCGGTCTGCCTGTGCATTACTTTGCTCTCGCGGGAAATAGCGCATCCAATGAAAGTCACGCTGGAAGAGTTGCAGGCGTTTGTCGTGGTCATCGACAGCGGATCGATTACGGCAGCGGCAGAGCAGTTGGGGCAGACGGCCTCCGGCATCAGCCGTGCACTGCGTCGGCTGGAAACCAAGCTGGATACCACGCTGTTGCACCGCACTACGCGTCGCTTGGTGTTATCACAGGAAGGCGAGCTGTTTCTGGCGCAGGCGCGTGAGGTGATCGCTTCTGTCGAACAGGCGGAAGAGTTAATGGCCGTTGGGCGTGAGCAGCCGTGCGGTACGTTGCGCGTCAATGTGGCGTTCCCTTTTATGCAGCATGCCATTGTGCCATTGATCCCTGAATTTCGCCGCCGTTACCCGCACATTCAGCTGCAATTGAACACTGATGACGTCTTTATTGATTTGCTGGAGCAGCATACTGATATTGCAATCCGCATTGGCACCCTGCGGGATTCCAGCATTCATGCGCGCCTGCTGGGTAGTACGCGCACGCGGATTTTGGCCAGCCCCGATTATTTGCGGTGTCACGGTGTACCGCAGACCGTGGAGGCGCTGGATAATCACGTATTATTCGGTTTTACCCATGTGGATGCGCTCAATGTCTGGCCGGTACGTAAAGCTAACGGTGAGCTGTATCGCATCAAGCCGGCGCTGGTGGCATCGAGCGGCGAAACGCTGCGCCAACTGGCGCTGCAAGGGGAAGGGATCGTCCGCTTATCTGATTTTATGACACAGGACGATCAGAAAAGCGGTCGATTGGTGCCAGTACTCGAGCAACAGACGATCGAAACGCGCATGCCGGTGAATGCGGTTTACTACCGCAACACCAAGTTGACTGCGCGTATCAGCTGTTTTCTCGATTTTCTCAGCGAGAAGATGGCGCAACAGTTGCTGTAGGCTGCGCTCAGGCGAATACGTTGGTCAAATGTTCGCGGTATTCAGCCAGATAGCGATCCACATCCAGCAGCTTGATCACATCGTTGCAGATAAAGGTCGGCAGCGGAGACAGGCCGATAAACTGGTTCGCCTTGTGGAATGGCAGGTAAACGCCGTCGACGCCTACACCGTGAAAGAACTGGTCGGGATCGGTAAAGGCTTCCAACGGCGCGTTCCAGGTGAGGGAAAGCATATAATTTCGCCCTTGCAGCAGGCCGCCGGAGCCGTATTTTTTGCTGGCGTCTGAGCGGGTGCGGCCATCGCTGGCATACAGAGACTCGTGGCCGTGAGTAAAGACCTCATCGACATATTTCTTCAGGATCCAAGGCACATCCATCCACCATCCCGGCATTTGATAAATGATGGTGTCCGCCCATAAAAAGCGCTGAACTTCTTCATCAAGATCGTAGCCCTGATCCACGTTGGTCACCTGCACGTTATGGCCCTGTTCGCTGAGCAAGGTGGCGGCAAAATCCGCGAGTGTATTGTTCAATTGGCCTTTGGAGTGACCAAAGGATTTGCTGGCATTGATCAGCAGAATGTTTTGCATGGTGACGATGATCCTGATTGTTAATGAAAGTAAGGCAGTGTAGTGCGCAGGCTAAGGATGAAAAACGGGGTTGATGGCATAACACTCTTGACTGTCAGTCAATAAATCAGGTGTTTTATACCCGGCATGTCAGCCCGCTGATAAGCAAAAAAGGCAGGAAAACCAACGTATCGGTTTTCCTGCCCTGGAGAGGCGATGTTTTGCGTTTATCTCATTTCACGCAATAAACGCAACGATTAGAAATCGACGCTCATGCCCAGTTGGAATGTACGTCCCGGTGCAATGGACAACTGTTGATCGTAATAACGTGCGTTATTGGGATCAGTATCGGTCGGAGCCTCAATGTTGCGGCTGTTCTGGTAATCCCAATATTTACGGTCAGTCAGGTTGTAGATGCCACCGTTAATGCGCACGTTTTTGGTGATGCGATAGTATGCAGTCAAATCCACCAAACCATAGCCCGGTACGCTCATAAAGGTGTGGTTGTCCGTGCCCAGGACGTTACCGTTACCGACGCGTTTACGACCTGCGGCGTAATTGGCAGTTTTCCCTTTGGTAAAGGTGGTGATCAACGCACCGCCATAGGTGTTGCTCGGGTCGTCATAGTAGGTCGGCCTTTTGTGGCGTGACGGTGTCGAGATTGACGTAGCGGTCACCGGAGGCGCTGGATTTCGAGGCACCTTGAGTATAGCCGTAAGCCAGACGGGCGCTAAACCCTTTAGCTTGTTCAAACCAGGTGCCCAGTTCGAAGCGCGCGCTCAGTTCGCCGCCGTAGATATAGGCTTTATCGCGGTTTTCGGTGAGATAGAGGATGCGTATATTGTCGGGTACATTGCCAAACATCTCGGGATTGTTGTTTCGGTGGTAATAACCGTTGGCGATAAAGTTTTTGTAATCGTTAATAGAATGCGGCAGCGCTGATCGTTACCCCATCCACGATACGGCCCTTCAGTCCCCGCTCATAGTTATCGCTGGTTTCTGTTTTCAGATTAGGATCGCCGAGCGTGGCATAAGGGCTGGCTCCTCCAAAGCTGCCATAACCTAGTGCCCAGGCACCATAGAGTTGCCCGGCGTTCGGGAACTGAGCGCCGCGCTTGTACTGCACATAGGCCAGCAGGTCCGGCTTCAGGTTGTACTGAAGGGTTAAGGCGGGAAGGATCTGACCGTCGGCGTTGGTGCCGTACATTTTGGCGGTTTCACTTGCCGTTACGTTACCGTGAGTGTTAGTGAACAGGTTATCGGTATTCTCTGGTTTGGCGTGCTGCCAGGCGAAACGCACGGCGGGAATCACCGAGAAATCACGGCCTGCCACATCCCAGGTCATCTTGTCCTGCACAAAAGCACCGGCATTGATGATCTTGCTGTCGGCTTGTGGGCGACCCAGGTCTACTGCACCTGCCGCACCGGCCCGCAGATTTTTGGCAACCAATGGGCGCTCAGACTCTGATTGGCGCAGGTTTACACCGTAACTAAAGCGATGGTTACGCCACTCTTTTGTTGCTTTGCTTTCCAGCCCAAGGGTGTTGGTATCATAGCCGCTCCACACCTGAGTCGGTAACGCGGCATCGCTGATGGTGTAGTCATGGGCTTTGGTTTTGCTAAAGAACAGTTTGCTGTTTAGGCTGTCAAACAGCAGCCCGTCAGTCGGTGTATACAGATCCGCGACGCTCACGCCCCAACGGCGAGTTTTACTGTCCTGAAATGAGGTGCTGCCATCACGGGTAGAGCTACCATCAGCGCCAACATTCCAGGTGGGGAAGTTGCTGTGGTTAAACTTCTCGTAATACTCCACGGTGCCTGTCAACTGATGCAGGTCGTTCGCCTGCCAGATCCCGGAGGCCAGCACCGCGTTGGAGTGCCAGTTGGCTGGATTGCTGTCGATAGCGGCATCGCGATGATTTTCGGTTTCATTACCGTCACGGCGGCTGTAGACCACAACGCCGCGCAGGGTGTCGTCACCGCCTGCGGCAGTAATGCCATTGTGGAAGCTGCGATCGGCGGAGTCATATCCGGCCTGATAGCCAAAGTAGCTATGTTTGTCGCTGCTAAGGAAATTGTCCGGCGATTTGGGCACAAAAGAGACGGAGCCGCCCAGCGCGTTATTGCTGTTCGACACGTCGGTAGCGCCGGAAGCGATATCTACCGAGCCGTACAAGTAGGGATCGAGGTAATCAACGCGGCCGATGCCGGTGCTGCCCGCCTGAACGCGGCCGCTCGGCGTAGAGGTACCGCGATCGGTCCCTGCGGGAAGTTCAACGCCGTCAATATCGATAGAGGCGCGGTTGTTTTCCAGCCCGCGAATGTTGTAGCCGCTGTAGACACCGCGATCGTAGCTGCTCTTGCCTGCGGTTGCCCCTGCGCTGACGCCCGGTGCACTCACTAGCGGTTGGTAGCGCATAATATTGCCGCCTTCTTTCAATAAGTCGTTGGCCGTCAGGGTGGTTTTCGTTCCGCTTCTCGCTCCACGCGGGGAGAAAGTACCGTCATGGTGTCCTGGGACTCTTTCTGGGCATTGTCCGATTTGCCTTGCGCGCTTTGCGCCGCATTGGCGCCAAATGCCAAGCCGGACAGGACGCCGGTCAGCAAAATGTTATTCATATTCTTATGATTTAACATGATAGAGCTCTTGGGTTCGCGATGGTTTGAGTACGTGAAAATGAAGGTGCCGATATTGTCATCGGTGCGGTACGGCGCCGCGTATAGCAAATATAATCATTATCACCATGATTGCGGCATTAAGATTTCTTAATAAAGGAACCCGAAGACGATTGATGAAGTGTTAAGGGAGGAATGCATCTGAGGTTTGTGACAGTGGCTGGCAAGATGCTGTACTATCTGCGCATACATTACCGCGCGGTCAGTATTAGCACGCTGCGGGAATTAAGCATTTTTAGATGACCCGTTTTGGATGATCATTGAGTCACCGCGTAAGGATTATCGATGAGTGAGATTACTCATGACGGCGCAGAACGTCTTGCGCTGCATACGTTTACAGAAAATGCGTACCTGAACTACTCCATGTACGTCATCATGGATCGGGCGCTGCCTTTTATTGGTGACGGCCTCAAGCCAGTGCAACGCCGCATCGTCTATGCGATGTTGGAGCTGGGGCTGAATGCCAGCGCCAAGTTTAAAAAATCCGCCCGTACCGTGGGTGACGTGCTGGGGAAATACCACCCGCACGGTGACAGTGCCTGCTATGAAGCCATGGTGTTGATGGCGCAGCCTTTCTCTTATCGCTATCCGCTGGTGGATGGGCAAGGGAACTGGGGGGCACCGGACGATCCGAAATCCTTCGCTGCGATGCGTTATACCGAGTCTCGCCTCTCCAAATATGCCGAAGTGTTGCTGAGCGAATTGGGGCAGGGGACGGTAGAGTACCAGCTCAACTTTGACGGCACCTTGCAGGAGCCGAAAATGTTGCCCGCGCGTCTGCCCAACATTTTACTTAACGGCACCACTGGTATCGCTGTCGGGATGGCGACGGATATTCCGCCGCACAACGTGCGTGAAGTGGCCGCTGCTGCCGTGGCGCTGCTGGAAAAACCAGATGTATCGCTCGACGATCTGTTGCAGTTCGTTCAGGGGCCGGATTTCCCCACTGAAGCGGAGATCATCACGTCGCGTGATGAACTACGGCGCGTCTATGAGCAGGGGCGTGGTTCAGTACGGATGCGAGCCTTGTGGAAGAAAGAAGAGGGCGAAGTGGTGATCACGGCGTTGCCGCATCAGGTTTCGGGGGCGAAAGTGTTGGAGCAGATCGCCAGCCAAATGCGGGCGAAAAAGCTGCCGATGATCGACGATTTGCGCGATGAATCGGATCATGAGAACCCGACGCGTCTGGTGCTGGTGCCGCGATCTAACCGTATCGAGCTCGATCAGGTGATGAACCACCTGTTTGCCACAACGGATCTGGAAAAAAGCTACCGCATCAACATGAATATGATCGGTCTGGATAACCGCCCCGCCGTGAAAGGCTTGGTGGAGATCCTAAGCGAATGGCTGGTGTTCCGCCGCGATACGGTGCGCCGCCGCCTGAACTACCGTCTGGAAAAAGTGCTCAAGCGTTTGCACATTCTGGAAGGTTTGCTGATTGCGTTTCTGAACATTGATGAAGTTATCCATATCATCCGCACCGAGGATGAGCCAAAAGCGGAACTGATGCGCCGTTATGGCCTGAGTGATACCCAGGCTGAAGCCATTCTGGAATTGAAATTACGGCATTTGGCGCGTCTGGAAGAGATGAAAATCCGCGGCGAGCAAAATGATTTGGAAAAAGAGCGCGATCAGCTTCAGGCGCTGCTGGCATCAGAACGTAAGCTCAACAATCTGCTGAAAAAAGAGATTCAGTCGGATGCTGAAGCCTATGGCGACGATCGCCGTTCGCCGCTGCATGAGCGTGCTGAAGCCAAGGCCATGAGCGAGCACGATTTTGTGCCGTCTGAGCCGGTTACTGTTGTGCTGTCAGAAATGGGCTGGGTGCGCAGCGCCAAAGGGCACGATATCGATCCTTCCGGGCTGAGCTTCAAGGCGGGTGACAGCTTCCGCGCCGCCGCGCGCGGCAAGAGCAACCAGCCGGTGGTGTTTATCGACTCCACCGGGCGTAGCTACGCGCTCGATCCGATTACGTTGCCGTCGGCGCGCGGTCAGGGTGAACCGCTGACCGGCAAACTGACTCCGCCGCCGGGTGCGACCATTGAGCATGTTCTGATGGCCGCGGATGAACAGCGTCTGTTGATGGCGTCCGATGCAGGCTACGGATTTATCTGCACCTTCAACGAGTTGGTCGCGCGCAACCGTGCCGGTAAGGCGATGATCACTCTGCCGGACAACGCCAAAGCGTTGGCGCCAATCGTGGTAGAACACGATGACGATCTGCTGATGGCCGTCACCGCCGCTGGCCGCGTGCTGTTGTTCCCGGTGTCCGATCTGCCTCAGTTGTCAAAAGGCAAAGGCAACAAGATTATTTCCATCTCCTCGGCTGATTTCGCCGCGGGCAAAGATCGCCTGGCTATCCTGCTGGTGCTGTCGCCACAGGCGACGGTGAAACTGTTCTCCGGCAAGCGCAAAATTGTGGTACGCGCGAGTGAACATCACGGTGAACGGGGCCGTAAGGGTACCTTGTCGCGTGGGCTGCAACACATTGACCGCATTGAAGTTGATGCACCGCAAGCCCCGAAGGATAGCAGCGAGGAGTAATGCGCAGCCTGATATCGCCTGATAGCGGTATCAGGCCTCTCTCCCCCTTTCTCACTTGGCTGATGGTGTGGTGCCGCGGCAAAGGATTACCCGTGTGTTTTATGCCGAAGTCGCTATACTAGCGGCGGCGGTTGGCTTATGAGGTTGCTATGTTATTCATTATCCGTTTTGTGGTAGTGGTGATTTTTTCCATTCTGATTTGTCTGTTCGGTACGATTTACTGCCTGTTTAGCCCGAAGAATCCGCGCCACGTGGCGACATTCGGCCATGCATTTGGGCGGCTTTCGACCCTGTTTGGCCTAAAAGTGGAAGTCAGAGTGCCAGCAGATGCAGGACACTACGGTAACTGCATTTATATTGCCAACCATCAGAACAACTACGATATGGTGACGGCATCGAATGCAGTACAGCCCGGCACGGTGACGGTCGGTAAAAAAAGCCTGGTGTGGATCCCTTTCTTTGGGCCGCTCTATTGGTTAGCGGGTAACTTGCTGATTGACAGAGAAAACCGCGCCAAGGCACACGGCATGATTGCGCAAGTGGTCCAACACATTAAAGAGCGCAATATCTCCATCTGGATGTTTCCGGAAGGCACGCGCAGCCGTGGTCGTGGGCTAATGCCGTTTAAAACTGGCGCTTTCCATGCAGCTATCAGCGCCGGTGTACCGATTGTGCCGATTTGCGTGACCAATACCCATAACAAAGTAAAACTGAACCGATGGAATAACGGTCATGTGATTGTTGAAATGCTGCCACCGATTGACACGTCTGCGTATGGTAAAGAGCAGGTGCGTGAACTGGCCGCGCACTGTCATGATGTGATGGCGGCGCGCCTGGCTGAGCTGGATGCCGAAGTGGCTGAGCGGGAGAAAGCGGCGAAGCGTTAAAGATTTTTACGTCCTCCGCGTTGGTGGATGTATACGGTTAGCAAGATTACGGAGTTCTTATGTCACTCAGCCGCCGTCAGTTTATTCAGGCATCGGGGCTTATGGTGTGTGCGGGCGCGTTGCCTGCGACGGCGCAGGCAAGTGGTAAGCAAAATGCGTTACCCATTCCGCCACTGTTGGAGTCTCGTCGCGGACAGCCGCTTTTTTTGACCATGCAGCGTGCTCACTGGGCGTTTTCCGGTGACCGCAAAACCTCGGTGTGGGGCGTCAATGGACGCTATCTCGGCCCGACGGTAAAGGTGTTCAGCGGCTATGACGTCAAACTGATCTACGGCAACCGCCTGAATGAGCCGGTCTCGATGACTGTCAGTGGCTTGCAAGTGCCTGGCCCGCTGATGGGCGGTGCCGGGCGCATGATCTCTCCGGGAACTGACTGGGCCCCCGTGCTGCCGATTCGTCAGGCGGCTGCCACCTGCTGGTATCACGCCAACACGCCAAATCGCATGGCGCCGCACGTTTATCAAGGGCTGGCCGGGCTTTGGTTGGTGGAAGACAGCACCAGCAAGAACCTGCCGATTCCCAACCACTACGGAGTGGATGACTTCCCGCTGATCATTCAGGACAAGCGCCTGGATAACTTTGGCGTTCCGGTCTACAACCCGCCCAGTAGCGGTGGGTTTGTTGGAGATACGCTGCTGGTGAACGGCGTACAAGAGCCGTTTGTCGAAGTCTCACGTGGTTGGGTACGCCTGCGTTTGTTGAATGCTTCGAATGCGCGCCGCTACGTGATGCGTTTAAGCGATGGTCGTCCGATGTACCTTGTCGCCAGCGATTTGGGCTTTTTACCGCTGCCGCTGGCGCTGAATCAGATTTCGTTAGCGCCGGGTGAGCGGCGAGAAATACTGATTGATATGTCTCAGGGTGGGGAAGTGACCTTGACGGCGGGCGATGCGGCCACGCTGATGGAGCGCTTGCGCGGTTTGTTTGAGCCCTCCAGTATTCTGGTGTCAACGCAGATACTGACGTTAAAACCCACCGGCTTGTTGCCATTGGTCACCAACAATCTGCCCGCCCGTTTGCTACCGGATACCGTGCTACCCGCGAATATCAGTCGGACACGGGAGTTCCGTCTGGGTGATAGCTTGCCGGGTATCAATGGTGCGATGTGGGATATGACGCGCACGGATGTCCAGGCGCAAGAAGGGCGCTGTGAACGCTGGATTATTCATGCCGATTCTCCACAGCCGTTCCATATTCAGGGCGCGATGTTCCTGGTGCGTAGCGTCAACGGTGCTGCTCCGGCAGCCGATCAGAGCGGCTGGAAAGATACGGTGTGGGTGGACGGTGACGCAGAACTGTTGGTCTATTTCACCCAATCGTCATCAGCGTCATTCCCGTTCCTGTACTACAGCCACACGCTGGAGATGGCGGATCGTGGTTCTACCGGACAGTTGGTGGTGCAGTGATACTCCTGCGGTAAAACACAAGGGGGCGTCTAGCCCCCAAGCGTTCTGCGCTATAGATTAGCGTTCGGGTTACTTTGCGTTGTCACGGTGGGCTGTGTTTCAGCAACCTTCAGCGTCAGCTTGAACCACTCCACCACGCGATGAATGAGCGGCTCCTGATACCAGGGCAAATCGCCGTGATTTGCCCCTTCCAGTAACACATACTCTGCCGGATTTCCGCCCTGCTTTAAGGCCTTGAACAACTGAGCACTTTGGACCGGAGACACCAGTGTATCTGCGCTGCCGTGCATGATCAGGAACGGGGGTTTTTTGCCGTTGATGTGTCCCATTGGGCTAGCGTACGAGGCTTTTTTCTCATCCTTGCCGATTGCCGCACCGGGGAAATCGCGGAATGCCGCGCCGTGCACCAGCAGCGCTTCGGTTGACGCGGGCGAACGGTGTACTTCTTGTATATTCTCTGGGAAGCCGGCACCAATGTTTAAGAGATTTGAGAAACCGTAAAGTGTCGCAACCGCTTGCACATCTGAGGATTTATCGAGGTTTTCCCCTTTATCGAAGGCTTTCTCATCGTTTGTGGTTCCCAGCATCTGTGCGACATAGCCCCTGGCAGAATCACCTAACACGCCGATACGTTGCGGATCAATGCCGTATTCTGCCGCGTGTGCGCGTAAATAACGCACGGCAGCCTTACCATCAAGCACTGGGGCAGGGAAGGTATCCGGTACTACGTGATATTCTGCTGCCGCAACGACAAAACCTGCTTGTGCCAGTGCCAGACGCATTTCGGTGTATTTTTCATATTCAGCAGAAATAAGACCGCCGCCCGGGAAGTAGACAATGGCAGGTTTCAATACATTGGTTCGAGGCACCAGCAATGACATTTTTAGCTGGTGTACTGAGCGTGTGCCTTTGATTTGTGAGTAGACGACGTTACTGAGCGTGTCGACTTGCCCGCGTGTTACCGGGATCTGAATCACTTCGGCACCGGATGCGTATCCAGGCAGTTGTTGTGGGGCGGAATAGGCGGATGTGGAGGCGATGCCCGTCACTATCGTGCCAATCAAGGCAATCTGTTTTATTTTCATAACCTTCCTTATGCGATCGCTGACGTGGGGTTATTTCAGGTTTTCAGGAAAATTGGCAGGCAGTTCACTGGCCGGGCAAGCGATCACGCTCTCGTTATTTGCGCCACAGTCACGAACAAAGGTAATGGTGGCGAACTCATCGATCACTTCCGTTGGGTAGGCCGGGCCCGCAGCGCGGTAGGCTTGCATGGTAGAGATGTGATCGTTTTGGAAGCACACAGTTTTTTGCGGATCGTTGATAACCCAACGCGGGAAGAAAATGGTGCCGTGGAACAGACGATCGCCCAGATTGACAATCAGGCTGACATCGGTGCCGGTAGGTTCCGTCCAGGAAATCTTATAGACGCTCTGGGCAACGCGAACGATATGGGCAAACTGGTCCTTGACCCAACGGTTGGCGACGATGCCGCTGTGAATGCGGTAATCCAGCGTGTGGTCGTTCTTCACGTAAATTTCATAGTTCCAGCCATTATCGTAGGTATAAACCAGATATTTACCGACAAAATTGCTGAGATCGTGCTTATCAAATGTACTCATGGTCCTGCTCCTTTTGTTCTTGATGTCAGGATCATATTGCGTCACCCTATGAATTAATAACGCTGATTTCCCATATAATTCATCCAAAATTTAGATTGATTATGCACAAGACGACGTTGGAACAATGGTTCCTGCTGGATAAGGTGATTGAGCTGGGCAGTTTTGCTCGCGCGGCGCAGGCGACGCACCGCAGTCAGTCTTCGGTAAGCTACAATCTGGCGCTGCTTCAAGAGCGCCTCGGCGTAGTATTGCTGGAGGCCAAGGGGCGTAAGGCGGAGATAACGCCGGCGGGGGCGTTGCTGCTGGCGCAGGTCAGACCGTTGCTCAACGCCTTTCATTATGTGGAGACGCAGGCTGCTACGCTTAAAAACGGTGTACGTACGCGTCTCGATCTGGTGGTCGATAACGTATTTCCTCGCGAGACGCTGTTTGCCATTTTGCGTGAGTTTCAGCAGTTACACCCCGACACCCACGTTCATCTGACGGAGATACTGGAGAATCAACCTTGGGACGTTGATGCCGATGTGGCGGTGCTGACGCGGCGTGAAGACATGATGGGGCGGGGCGAATGGCTGATGAACATCGATTTTGTTGCCGTGGAGCACCGCGATCACCCTTTGCATCAGCAGCCAGCGCCGCTACGCGAAGAAACGCTGCTGCGCTACCCGCTGGTGAGAATTGCTTCCCGGGAGAACAGCCTACCGCTGGCGGTAACGGCGGCCACCGAATATTGGACTTTCTCCACCGTGGAATCGGCAATTGAAGCGGTGATGCATCAGGTTGGTTATGGCTGGTTACCGGAGGAGTGGATTACAGCACCGCTGGCGTCGGGTGTGTTAAAGACGCTGGCGTTAGGACACGGCACGCGGCGCGCCACACCGTTACACCTGATCGTCCGGAGGGCACTGGCTCCGCTGGATGAACAGGTGAAAACCCTGCTGACGCTGTTTCGACGCACCAGTCGCAGTACTCCCCAAACGGGGCGTACCGAATAAGATTGCATCTGGTTTAGCGCGTTAAGAATGCTGGCAGCGGGGGAGCGTCGGGGAAATATTCGTGTAGCGTATTCCAATCGGGAGGCTGTGATGAGCCTTGAACGGCAACCATGCAAGCGGCAACCCGATTGGCCAGATCGACAGACTCTGTTAGCGACCAGCCCGCAGAAAGCCCAGCCAGCAACCCGCCGCAGTGCGCATCGCCCGCGCCAATGCTGTCCACTACGGTGACCGGATAGGGCGCCACGGCTTCTGGAGCACTGTCCGGTGGGCAAATCCATGCCCCTTCCTTATCCAAGCGACAAATCAACGTCAGCCCGCTGCGTGCGGCGTACTGCTGTGCCAGCGCCAGACACCAGCCGTTGTCCATGTCAGGATGGCGCATAAGCACTGGCAGGTGCAGTGCTTGCATGGCGGTTTCCACCGCATTGCCCCAGTTGCCATTGCCCACGGGCATGCCGTTTAGCACCGAAGCGCCAAGGCGCGTGAGCACGCGCGCCACGTTAAAAGCACAGCCGCCGATTTGCAGTCCGTTGTCTTTGGCTTCCACGTCTTCCCCACTGAGCGGCATACGTGGAACGCCCAGCAGCATATCGCCACAGGCACCGCCAATCACCAGCACTTGCCGGGTGTTTTTTCCCTCATGCATTAGTGATTCTCCCGGGGTTGTAGCAACAGGTAAAGGCCGTAAGTCACGCCGCTGACGCTAAAGGAGAGAAACAGCCCGAGGCTGGAGTTTTCGAAGATACCGGTCGCCCAGGGGCCATCGATAAAACCGGTTCTGGTGACCATCAGCCCGGCAAACGAGGTATATCCCACCAGCGCGAAGCTGGTGACGCCCGCAATGGCTGCGAGCAATGACTGAATAAACGATAATCCGAACGAAACGATGATTGCACCATACACGATGCCAAGAATGCCAATATTCGCGGCGCACCAAATCCAGAACAGTTCTAACGGTTTTCCTGTGCGTTCCGTAGGAGGAACAATATCGATTCCCGTATTTTCAACTTGCCAGGTCTTATTCTGCTGTGTTTCACCCATGACGACGGCTCCTTGTTGGCCTTAATGAAGCGGGTGGCGGAAAGGGCTGTCATGCAGTGACGATAGATGACGGCAGCCATGCCGAAGAGAGAGTCCAATGTTAAAACATAGCAGCGGAACGGCAGGACAGACAGTAATTTAATGCGTTTGTTGAGCTGTGGTGTGTGGAAAGCGCGTAGCACGGAGAAGTTATCGCGATCGCCCTGATGGAAGGCGGTAAGAAAAAAATAAAGGTGCAGCCAAAACAGAATGACTGCACCTTTTCTCAGTTCATGCGTGGGTAAAACGTGTGATACCGAGTGACAACATAAAACGGCTGTTAAAGGTGTTGTTATGTGCCTAATACGTCGGGCACCAAGTACTGCCTGTTACTGCTTATTGCTGTGTGTTGTATTTATGCCATTTCATGTTAATGGACTGTATTTCTGATTGTATTATTCAATGCACGACTTCTTCGATAAACACTTTATTCGATAAACAAGGGCGCGTTCGCGCATTTTCCTGGTATTGCTAAGAGTCCTTTCGTATGCCATTGGAACAAGGGCTGGCATACGTGCTCAGGTGACATTTTTCGCTCTGAGCGCTGTTCTCATCGCACGATATACTTAAATAACAAGGGGATTATTGTGATCTGTGTCGTGAGACGCTGTTTTATGGTCAACTAAATGACCCCCTAGTGTTGGCACGTCTGTATTTAATGTATACAATCCACAGTATAAAAGAAAGTCTAATTAAATGCCATTGAGATACCAATACCAGTCCTGAATCTTGTCTCGTGGTAATTGCTCTCGCCATGTTGATACCTGTTAGGTGTATGCTATTCGTGGCGCAAAATAACACTAGTAAGGCCGTACTATGCAGGAGCTATTTCGTTGGGTCAGGCACACACTTGAGCAACCCTCTTCAGCGCCGCGCTATATGCAATTGGCGATGATTTTGGAACAGGGCATCAGCCAGAAAAAGAGCTTGCTGGTCAGTTCTTCCCTGCTGAACGTATGATTGCCCAGCAGTTGGGGGCTTTCTCGCGTTACGGTCTCCCGCTCTTTGCGCTGTTGGAAGAAAAGGGATTGATTGTGCGCCAGCAGGGCGTCGGAACGCGTATTAGCCAGCATCTTGATTATTCGTTGGATGATGAAGAGGCGGGGTTCACCAAGTTAGTGTTGCAAGCAGGTGGCGTTGCGGGTAATCGCTGGCTGGAGCGCACCACGGTTCTTCTGCCGGACGAGGTCGCCAGTAGCGTGCCCGCTTTGAAAGGCGAGCGTGTGACCAAACTGCGGCGTGTGCGATTGATCAACGGCGAGCCCGTGTCGCTGGAAACCACGTGGATCCCGTTGGATTTGTTGCCTGCACCGGAAATTCTGGAGCACTCGCATCAATATTGGGCAGAGCGCGGGATTGTCCCGGCGAAAAAGAAGGTACGTATCAAGGCAATTGCTTGTCAGGCTGAGACGGCGCGGCTGTTGAATATTCAGCCAGGTATGCCACTGCTGTTTTATCGCCAGCATACTTACAATGCGCAAAATAGCTTGCTTGAGTATTGTGAAATTTATTGTCGCAGTGATATCTACGAAATACAGGTATCGGACTGAGCCGTCTTTCAGCCAGCCTCATCGCTTATAAGGCTGGCTGTCTCGTCAGATTATTGACAACCGCCTCTAGCCCGGCAGTGTTCCCATTCTGCTGTACCCTCATCCGGCCCTGTTGCCGGGTCATTGCAATAAGGCCACCACGGGTTTGATTTGTTGCACACAATATGCGCGTGGGTCCCCGATGCAAAGCCTAGTATGCCTATCAGAAACAGATAGTTGATTGCATTTTTCATCGGTAACATCTCCATATTCACCATGTTTGGGTTATTACACGAACAGCTAAACTGCGTCATGAATCATGGAGTGGGGGTTATACCTGAGCAACGAATAGGGAGCGCTTGTTTGGTGTTTGTTCACGATATTTGAGCGAAATGATTGTTATTTAATACTGCTGCTCAGGGAGAAAGCACATGCAACGGAAAGAAGGGATTTCCGCCACCGGGGAGTGGCGGAGATAACGTTAGTCTTTAGGTTGGGAAATTGGTGCGTGGAACATCAGGGTCTGGCCCCAGCCGTTTGCCAGAATCCAGCTTGGCGATATCTCCCAACTCGTCTTTGTCGAGACGGAAATCGAACACGTCGAAATTTTCTCGGATACGCGTGGGCGTAACCGATTTAGGGATCACCACCAGGCCGGAATCTAAATGCCAGCGGATCACGATCTGCGCCGGCGTTTTGCCGTATTTCAGCGCCAGTTGTCGGATCAGCGGTTGATCAAATACGCCTTCACCGCCTTGTGCCAACGGGCTCCAGGACTCGGTTTGGATCTGGTGTGTGGCATTCCAGGCGTGTAATTGGCGTTGCTGAAACAGAGGATGCAGTTCAACCTGATTAATCACCGGGAAGACGCCCGTTTCAGCTTTAAGGCGCTGTAAGTGGTGCGGGTGAAAATTGCTGACGCCAATACTTTTTGTCAGACCTTGTTCCTGCAAACGCAGCAGGCCGCGCCAGGCATCGACGTAGGTATCCTGATCCGGTACCGGCCAGTGGATCAGATAAAGATCGACAAAATCCAGCCGCAATTTTTGTAGGCTCTCTTCTTCCAGGGCTTTTTGCGGATCGGACTGATCGGTATTCCACAGTTTGGTGGTGATAAAAAGTTGATCGCGGGGCAAGGTGCTGGCCTGTAGCGCTTCTCCGACGCCAGCCTCATTTTTGTAAATCGCAGCGGTATCAATGGCCCGGTAGCCGGTGTCTAGCGCATCGGTCACGGCGGCCACCGTTTGATCGTGTGTTGCTTGCCACACTCCCAGGCCGAGCTGCGGCATAATGTTGCCATCGGCCAGTTTGATCATGGGTTGCGTCGTCATGTCATTCTCCTTTATTCGAGAATCATCCCTGCCGAGGTAGGCAAGGGCTCGGTTAGTGTTCAGCCACCGGATACGGTGATGAATGGGATCCCTTCAACCCTGTTCGTAATCGATAGGACATGTCGGTTAAGTCTAGCCGAAAATAGCCGCAAAGCGGCGAGGGGATTTAGCGGTACCTACCTTTCTTGCGAATAACATCAAGAAAATCAGAGAACAGCGGGTACCGCTGCGGAATAGTCGGAAAGAGAGGGCGCGTTAGGCAGCGGAGCGCCTTTTATGCCACAGCATCACCAGCATGCCAACCAATCCACTGATCAGTAAAACAATGGGGAGAATGATCAGGGAGGTCATGACCTGGTCTTCATAACGCTTGACCAGTGGCACATGGCTAATGGCATAGCCCAGTGTGACAATACCAAACACCCACAAAAAGCCGCTCAACCAGTTGAACAACTGAAAACGAAGGCTGTTGAGGCCGGAAATACCTGCTATGGTCGGCAACAGCGTGCGGATAAAGGCCAGAAAACGGCCAATCAGCAATGCCATCAGACCGTGGCGGTGGAACATGTGGTAGGCACGCTGGTGATAGTGTGCGGGCAGTTGCAGCAGCCACCCTTTAACAATGCGCGTATCTCCTAACCAGCGACCTTGCAGGTAGCTGAGCCAACAGCCGAGACTGGCTGCGATGGTAAGCAGTAACATGGTGGGCACGAAACTCATCACGCCTTTGGCGATCATAGCGCCGGTGAGCAGCAGCAGGCTGTCTCCCGGCAGAAAAGATGCCGGCAGCAAGCCATTTTCCAGAAATAATGTCGTGAAAAGAATGCCGTAGATAACCCAGATAACATTGGGGTCGGCCAACGCACTGAAATCTTGCTGCCACAGCGCCTGAATGATGTCGTGAACCACACTCATATTACTTCCTGCCAGGTGTAGGGGCCCAAAGTACAACCGCGCTCGCACAAACGCCGAACGGATCAATCTGTGTCGCTAAGCAATAGCGTAGGGCCAAGAACTTAGTGTCGCCAATACGAACGCCTCTCGGCGGCATAAGTTGTGTTATTCATATAAAGCGGTTTTTTTGTCTTACTTATTCCGTTCATCATACACGCTTTATACACACCACCGCAGCCATATCAAGGGATATCGCCGTCACACTTTGTGAATTCTGTTGAATCCGGCCGTCAAATCATCGATCAGATCATCACAGTCTTCAAGCCTGATATGTAACCGAATAAGTGTGCCGGTGAAATCAACGCCGCCAGCGGGACGAATAGCAGCCAGATCTTCCGGCTGATTGGCAAAAATCAGGGATTCGAAACCGCCCCAGGAGTAGGCCATGCTGAAATGGGCGGAATTATCCAGATAGTCAGACAGCTGTTCCTTGCTCAGCTTTTGCTTCAGCACAAAGGAAAATAATCCGTTACATCCTGTGAAATCATGGACATAGAACTCATGCCCTTTACAGCTTGGCAGAGCAGGGTGGTTTACCACCGCCACTTCCGGCCGCTCAGCGAGCCAGTGGGCGATACGCAGGCTGCTCTCCTGATGCTGCTTGAGGCGAACCCCGAGGGTGCGCAGGCCACGGCTGGCGACGTAAGCGGTATCGGCATCGACCATTTGTCCCATCAGATAGGAATACTCACGCAGTCGATCCCAGCAGCGTGCGTTGGCAACGGCGGTACCCAGCATGGCATCGGAGTGGCCGACGATATACTTGGTGCCGGACTGCACGGAGATATCAATACCGAACTCGAGCGCTTTAAACAGAATGCCCGCCGCCCAGGTGTTATCCATGATGATCACAATATCAGGGTTAACGCGCCGCACAGCGCTGACGATGGCAGGGACATCGTGCACTTCCATGGTGATTGAACCGGGAGATTCGAGGAACACCACTTTGGTGTTTTCCTGAATCAGGTCGGCAATACCAGCACCGATAAGCGGATCAAAATAGGTGGTGGCGACATTAAACTTGCTCAGGACGTTATCACAGAAAGCCTGCGTCGGTTCATAGACGGAACCGGTAACCAGCACATGATCCCCGCCTGACACAAAAGAGAGTATCGCATTGGTGATCGCCGCTGCGCCGCATAGGTAAAGCGCACAACCTGCGCCGCCCTCCAGCTCCGTCATCGCTTCCTGTAACGAGAAGTGCGTCAGTGTGCCGCGACGTCCGTAGAACAGACGCCCTTTGGCCCGGTTGATGGTTGCCTGCTTCTTGTCTGCAACCGTCTCAAAAATCAGAGATGAGGCGCGTTGAATAACGCTGTTGACCGATTCCTGAGTGTATCTTTTGCTGCGTCCTGCGGCGACCAGCGCCGTTGCTGTTTTCTTGCTGCTCATGTCTGTTTCACCAAAGGTAACGGAAAGGTCTACGTTAACATGGCGCGACGACGAGGGGGATGGCGTTTTTTACCCTGAGGGAAAAATGGTCAGAGTCACTGTTTTTCCGAAGGATGGAGTGACGTCATGCTGGCGAGCTCGGAGGAAGTGCCAGCCCGTCTTGCACGAAGGGCTGGCGGAATTGATGCGAACTTACCCGGTATGGACGCCGAAAAACTTGGGCAGCCACAGGGAAATGGCGGGAATGTAGGTGACCAACATCAAGACGAAGAACAGGCCGCAGTAGAAGGGCAGCATAGCTTTCACCACCTGTTCTATCTTCTGTTTACTGACGGCGCTGGCAACAAACAGCACGGAGCCTACTGGCGGAGTGATCAAACCAATCCCCAGGTTAACCAGCATGATCATGCCGAAATGTACGGGATCGACGCCGAGTGAAATGGCGACAGGTAACAGCACAGGCGTCAGGATCAGCGGTGCCATGTCCATCAACGTGCCAACCAACAGCAGCATGATGTTGATCCACATCAGAATGACGTACTTGTTATCCGAGATAGAGGTAAAGAATTCGGTAATGCGGCTCGGTAACTGCATATAGGTCATGATAACGCCGAATGCAGCAGTAAAACCGATCAGGATCATCACGATGGTGACGGTTTTTACCGTGCGGTACATCAGCTTCGGCAGCTCTGTCCAGGTGTAATCCTTGTAGATGAACATGGTGACGAAGAACGACCATACGCAAGCGATGGCCGCGGATTCGGTGGCGGTGAAGATCCCAGAGAGAATCCTCCCCCATGATGATCACCACGGTCACAGGCCCCACAGGGTATCCACAAAAATCTTCAGCGCTTGTTTGAACGGGATCTTCTCGCCTTTAGGGTAGCCGCGTTTGTGGGCAAAGCCCACGCACATCACCATCATGGTGAAGCTCAGCAGCAGGCCCGGCATGATACCGGCGATGAACAGTGAAGCGATAGACACCGTGCCGCCAGTGGCCAGCGAATAGATGACCGAGTTATGGCTGGGCGGTGTGAGGATGGCCTGCACCGAACCGCTGGCGGTCACGGCAGCAGCAAAATCACGCGGGTAACCTTTCTTTTCCATTTCTGGGATCATCACTGAACCGATGGAGGCAGTGTCCGCCACCGATGAACCGGAGATGGCACCAAAGAAGGTTGAAGCCACAATATTCACCAGCGACAGGCCGCCGCTCGAGCCGGAGCCGCTTGGCTAAGTCAGCCGCTGTTATCGCAAACGATGGATAACCTGATTGCTGCTGCTGCGCCAGATTAACGCAGGATCTTTGAGATCCTGTACAAATTTACCGTCTACTAACACGTTGATCAGCGCCACGACCTGTTGTTGCTCGGAGGTGAGTTCAGCCAGCACGTAGCCGGTCCGCATCCAGATATCTTTGTCGGGGCATTCGGCGCGAATACGCTGCACCAGACGCAGTACGTCCGGTACGTTTTGCGGATGGAGCGGATCGCCACCGGAGAGCGTCAAGCCTTGGCGCGGAATCTGCGTATCCTGCAAATCGGCAATAATCTGGTCTTCCAGCGCCTGAGTGAAAGGAAGGCCGGAATTGAGACGCCAGGTGCTTTTGTTGTAGCAACCTGGGTATTGATGCACGCAACCGGAAACGAACAGCGTACAGCGCGTGCCGGGCCCGTTGACCACGTCAACCGGGTAATACTGGTGATAATTCATGGTATGGCGTTGTTTGCTGGTTAGAGATAGCCGGCATCCCGTCGACGCCGGTAAAAGTGCGAAGTTGGCCGCGTCCTTGCGACCATCAGGCACTGCGCGGGCCGCTTAGCCCAGTTGACCATTGCCGAGATGCTTGATCCCGGCGTTTCACTTCTTCCTGCTTCCCGGCGTTGAACGGACGTGCATCCGGACCGCTCAAATAGCCGCATACGCGACGCGTCACGGATACGCGAGCGGAGTCGTGATTGCCATATTTCGGGCAGGTAAAGCCTTTGCTGGTGCACTCAAACTCACCGGTGAAGCCACACTCATAACACTCATCGATCGGCGTATTGGTACCGTAATAGGGCACACGGCTATAGCTGTAATCCCAGACACAGGTTTTCGCTCGGCGTGCTGTAGAGGCTGAAGCCGTAGCCCGTCTCTTCTTTCCACTGCTCCGTCGCGGCTTTCAAGCGTGCGACGATGGCGACAGCTTTCTCACGCAGTTGCTCATTGTCGAATAAGTGCGTCTGGTTAACCGAACAGAGCGTTAACGGTTTCATGAATCCCGATGTAGCCCAGAGAAATGGATGCACGGCCATTTTTGAAGATTTCGGCAATGTTGTCGTCGGCTTTCAAACGTACACCGCATGCACCTTCCATATACAGGATCGGTGCGACGCGGGCTTTGACGTTTTCCAGACGAGCAATACGCGTCATCAGCGCTTTTTTCGCCAGTTGCAGACGATTATCCAACAGGTTCCAGAAGCGCTCTTCGTTATGCTCAGCCTCCAGCGCGATGCGCGGCAGATTCAGGCTGATCACACCGAGGTTGTTGCGACCATCATGAATCTGTTTGCCCTCTTCCTCATACACCCCAAGGAAACTGTGGCAGCCCATCGGCGTTTTAAACGAGCCGGTCACTTCAACCACCTGATCGTAGTTGAGGATATCTGGGTACATATGCTTGCTGGCGCAGTCCAACGCCAGTTGCTTGATATCGTAGTTCGGATCGGCGGCCTTGTGATTGACGCCGTCGCGGATAGCGAACACCAGTTTGGGGAACACCGCCGTTTTACGGTTTTTGCCCAACCCGGCAATGCGATTACGCAGGATCGACTGCTGAATCAAGCGTGATTCCCAACTGGTGCCGAGGCCGAAACCAAAGGTCACAAACGGTGTTTGACCGTTGGCGGTGTGCAGCGTATTGACCTCATACTCCAGCGACTGGAAGGCGTCGTAGCACTCTTTTTCGGTACGAGACAGCGCATAGGCTTCGGCGTTAGGAATGTGTCATTCAGCGGCAATCTCCCGGTGCTTCTTATGGCTGGCGGTGACGAACGGTGCCAGAATTTCATCAATACGGTTAATAGTGGTGCCGCCGTAAATATGGCTCGCGACCTGCGCGATAATCTGGGCGGTCACCGCTGTGGCAGTGGAGATGGATTTGGGTGGCTCAATCTCCCCATTACCCATCTTGAATCCTTTGGTCAGCATGCCTTCAAGATCGATCAGCATACAGTTGAACATCGGGAAGAAGGGCGAATAGTCCAGATCGTGGTAGTGAATTTCTCCGCTCTCATGGGCAAGCACCACATCGCGCGGCAGGATATGCTGCTTGGCATAGTGCTTGGCAACGATCCCGGCCAACAGGTCGCGCTGGGTTGGGATCACTTTACTGTCTTTGTTGGCGTTCTCGTTGAGCAGGGCCATGTTGCTCTGTTCAACCAGACCGCGAATTTCCTGATTCAAACGTCCGCGCTGTTCGCGGGCGACATCACGATCGTGACGGTACTCAATGTAGGTACGTGCAAGCTGCTTATACTGGCCAGACATCAGCAGGTTTTCAACGGCGTTCTGGATATCGCGGATATCCACACGTGCTTTCCCTTGCATTTGTTGAGCGACCGCACAGGCCACGGTTGCACAGTAATCTGTATCATCAACTCCTGCTGCATGTGCAGCACGTTCGACCGCCTGCTTGATGAGCATCTCATCAAAAGGCACCTGGCAACCGTCCCGTTTAATCACTACTGGTTTCAACGTTCGTTCCTCAGAGTTGTCCACAAGCGAAATCCGCAGCGGACAAGGGCTGCGGGGGGGTGTGGATGAGATTGTGGATAAGTGCTACATGTAGTGTCTGTAATTATGATAGACACTATATGTAGTTTTGGGTGAAAAGAAATTCGCGATTTATTGACCTGGAACAAAGAATTTCAAGCGACGTTGAAAGGGTGCACAGTGCGTTTGAGCGAGATAAAAATAATATATTGATTTTATTAGTAGTTTTTTATCACTGTGCCTTAAGGCAAATAACGAACAAAAAAGCATAATAAATGCAGGGAAATAACAATAAGCAGGGAAATAATCTCGTGGGCTGAAGCGGGGTAAAGGGGGCGAAGGTGCCGCCCCAGAGTGTATGGTCTGCGCTTAACGACGTACCGCGATGGCTTCGATTTCGATCTTCACATCTTTCGGCAGGCGTGCCACTTCCACACAGGAACGCGCCGGGAACGGTGCCTGATGCTGGGTAAAGAAGGCTTCGTAAGTGGCGTTAACGGTAGCGAAGTCTTGCAGGTCTTTAACGAATACCGTGGTTTTCACGATATCAGACACTTTCAGGCCCGCGGCTTCCACAATCGCTTGCACGTTTTCAAGAGACTGGCGCGTTTGCGCGACGATGTCCTCGGCGATCAGGCCACTTTTCGGGTTTACCGGGATCTGACCGGAAGTGATGATCATGCTGCCCAGATCGACACCTTGTACATAAGGGCCGATAGCGGCTGGGGCGTGTTCCGTGCTGATGCTACGTGACATGGCTTCTCCTGGATTTTCGACGTGGCTGTTTTCGAAAGGACAATTCCCGCCGGGCCTGCGCCGGGCGGGATACAACTTACCATTATTCAGAAAAGCGCGGCGCAGGCAATGGCATTGATGCTGCGGCGCGTATCGCCCGCTTAGCGGTCGGCCAGCACTGCCTGACGTTCAAACTCTTTCTCGCAGTATTTGCACTTGAGGTGCGCATCGCCATCGCGCTGTTTGACGCTGAATGAGGAGGTGACCGGCTCACTGCGGCTGATGCAGTTGCTGCTCGGGCAGGTCAGCACACCATTAATACGTTCCGGCAGGCTGGGAACCAGCTTGCGCACCACTGCGTAGTCATCAATCTGGTTAACGGTGGCCTGCGGCGCATAGATAGCCAACTGGTTTGCCTGCTGCTCTGTCAGGAAGATATTTTCTATCTTGATCAGATCCTTGCGCCCCAGATGATTAGAGGGCAGATTCAGCCCGATGGTGATGCGCTGGTCAGTGGCGGTCAGTTTGAACAGCGTCAGCAGCTTGAAGCCAACCTGCGCCGGGATATGGTCGATAACGGTGCCGCGTTTGATGGCTTCAACCTGTAATTTGTTATCCTGAGTCATGATGCTTTCCCCTCTCACAGAACCAGTTCGCGATTTAATACCAGCGCCAGCAGGGCCTGACGTGCAAAGATGCCATTGCCTGCCTGTTGGAAGTAATAGGCGTAAGGCGTGCTGTCGACATCCGTCGTTATCTCATCCACGCGCGGCAGTGGGTGCAGCACTTTCAGATTATTGCGAGCGTCATTCAGATCGGCGGCGCGCAACACAAACTGCGACTTGATATTGATGTATTCGGACGGGTCCAGGCGCTCTTTCTGCACGCGCGTCATGTACAGAATATCCAGCTCTGACACCACCTCTTCAATGCTGGTGTGCAGGCTGTAGGTGATGTTTTTCTCTTCCAGCATAGCCAGAATGTAATCCGGCATCGCCAGTGCGTCTGGCGCGATAAAGTAGAAGCGGTTGCCGTCAAATTTCGCCAGCGCCTGCGTCAGAGAGTGCACGGTACGGCCATATTTCAGGTCACCGACCATGGCGATATTGATGTTATTCAAGCGCCCTTGGGTTTCCTGAATGGTGGACAGGTCGAGCAAGGTTTGTGTCGGGTGCTGGTTGGCGCCGTCTCCTGCGTTGAGCACCGGAATGCCGCCGGAGAACTCAGTGGCAAGGCGTGCAGCCCCTTCCTGCGGATGGCGCATGACAATGGCATCAACATAATGACCAATCACTGAGATGGTATCCGCCAGCGTTTCGCCCTTCTTGCCGAGCGAGGTGTTATTGCTGTCGGCAAAACCGACTACGGAAGCGCCCAGACGGTGCATCGCGGTTTCAAAAGAAAGCAGGGTGCGCGTCGAGGCTTCAAAGAAACAGCTGGCGATCACTTTATGTTTTAACAACTCTGGCTGCGGTTTGGCTTTCAGGCTGGCAGCCACCTGTAACGCCAGTTCCAAATCTTCACGGGTAAGGTCGTTAATCGAGATGATGTGTTTTTGATAAAGCGGATTGACCATGTTTGCTTTTCTCCCAACGGTTATCCCTGAAGCATCTTCCTCTCGCTCGGCCTGTCGGCTGGCGAGGTTTGCCCGGTATGACAGGCAAAAAAAAGCCCCTTCAACGAGGGGCTTTTTTTAAACGATCGGTGATTGCCGGAAAAGAGGCGACGCGCTGACGAAAAAAGGGGTCAGCAGCGTGATAAATACAGCATGTGGTGATGCAAGCGCACATGGTTCCTCCTGGCAAATTGTGGTATATTATACGCGCGAGATTTGCTATTTCAAGCGCTAATTTATGCGCAATAGTCGCACTTTTAGGCGTTGGCAATCGGTTGCTTACGAAAAACCTTACGCGTTCGACTAAGGAAAATAAAGGGGACAGGTAGCACTTTTGCCACTGTAGACTAGCGGGAATGCATGTGGCGGAGTATAAAGTTCGCTAAAACGACGTTTTACTTTTCACGAGAGGACTTACTATGATCACCGGGAATATCCACCATCTTGAATTGGTTCCTTAATCTGCCTGCGAAACTGCGCGAAGCGATCGAGTACGTAAAAGCAAATATTACGGTCGATACCCCGCTGGGCAAGCATGATGTCGACGGCAACAACGTGTTTGTGCTGGTTTCCAATGACAGCACTGAAGCGTTTGAACAACGTCGTGCCGAATACCATGCCAAATATCTGGATATTCAGATTGTGCTCAACGGCGTAGAAGGTATGACCTTCAGCAACCTGCCTGCTGGCACGCCTGACACTGACTGGTTAGCGGACAAAGACATCGCATTTTTGTCTGCGGGCGAGCAGGAAAAAACCTTTGTGATGCAACCGGGTGATTTTGTCGTCTTCTTCCCGGGTGAAGTGCACAAGCCGCTATGTGCGGTAGGTGAACCTGCACGCGTATGCAAAGCCGTAGTGAAGATCGACGCTTCACTGGTGCTGTAATCTTGCAACCGCGCGCGGTGCCGATGACGTTCGGTGCCGCGCACGGTGCGCCATCGGGATATTTGATCCCCCTCCGTAAATTCATCCATAATCACCTGTATAGATATTAATATCGTCCTGTTCAGTGATGCGGCGGTTTATGCTCATCGTGTAACGCTGGGGAGCGCTGTTGTGCTGTCTCCTCGCTGATAGTTGATGATGGCCTCGCCGTGGCTGCGCGCGCCATTAAGGAAGGAGTAAAAATGGTTACAATACTGGATGTGGCGAAAAAGGCGGGTGTCTCTAAAGCGACGGTATCTCGCGTGCTTAACGGTAAAAACGTGGTACGTGAAGATATGCGGCAGCGCGTGTTTCGTGCCATTGAGGAAACCGGATTCAGCCCAAACCTGCTTGCTCGCCAGTTAGCAACTCGCAAAACCAACTCCATTGGTTTGGTGATCACCAATTCTCTGTATCAGGGACCGTTTTTTTCAGAAATGACTTATCAGGCGGCGTCATGCAGTGAAAAGCATCAGCGTCAGCTGATTCTGGCGGATGGTAAAAACAGTGCGCAGGATGAGCGCAATGCCATCGGCATGCTACTGGCATTGCGCTGCGAAGCCATTATTGTCTACCCCAAATTCTTATCGGCAGAGGCGCTGGAAACGCTGATCGAACAGTACGAGACGCCGATCATCGTGATTAACCGTAAGTTGCCCCATCACCAGAATCACGCCGTCTATATTGAGCATTACCACAGCAGCCAACTGATGACGCAATATCTGCTCGATCAGGGGCATACTCGCATCGCTTTTATTGCCGGGCTGCCCGGTTCCCCGTCTGGTGAACAGCGGCTTGCCGGGTTCCTTGATACGCTGAAAGCGGCAGGTATCGAGCATGATGAGGCGTTGCGTTTGGAAGGGGACTGGTGGACACCAGAGAGCGGTTATCGCGCCGCCAAAACGCTGCTGGCGCGCAATGTGGACGTCACCTGCGTGCTGGCGGCCAATGATGATATGGCGATTGGCGCGGCGAAGGTGTTTCTCGATGCCGGAAAGCGTGTACCGCAGGATATCTCGTTGGCCGGATTTGATGACATGCTGATTGGGCGCTACTTTTCCCCCGCCTTGACGACGGTGCATGTGCCGATTGCTGCCATAATTCAGGATGCGATTGGCCGCCTGGTGGCGGCGTCAGAAGGCGATGCCATGCCGACACCGCCCTGCCAACACCAAGGTCATTTGGTTATCCGTGACTCCGTCGCCAGGCGCTAAGCATGGCTCGGAGCGTGGTGGTTATTCCTGGCCGAGTGTGGCAACCATCACCGCTTTAATGGTGTGCATGCGGTTTTCTGCCTGATCGAACACAATGCTGTGTGCGGATTCAAACACTTCATCTGTGACTTCCATGCCGCCGTGCAAACCGTATTGCTCAGCTATCTGCTTGCCGATGGTGGTTTGATCGTCATGAAACGCGGGCAGGCAGTGCAAGAATTTAACCTGTGGGTTACCGGTGGCCGCGATCATCGCCATATTGACCTGATAGGGTTTTAGCAGCGAAATTCGCTCCTGCCACACCTCTTTGGCTTCTCCCATGGAAACCCACACATCGGTGTAGATGAAATCAGCACCGGCCACGCCCGCGGCGATATCTGCGGTCAGCGTGATTTTTCCGCCAGTCAATTCGGCGGCGGCGCGGCACTCGGCCACCAGGTTGGCGTCAGGCCAGCAGGCTTTGGGGGCGACCAGACGCAGATCCAATCCAGTCAGGGCAGCGGCTTCCAGCATGGTGTTGCCCATGTTGTTGCGCGCATCGCCCGCGTAGACCAGCGTCATGTCGCTGAAGGCGCGTTCAGGCAGATGTTCCTGCATGGTGAGCAAATCAGCCAACAGCTGCGTGGGGTGAAACTCGTTAGTCAGGCCGTTCCAAACCGGCACACCTGCATATTCCGCCAGCGTTTCCACCAGTGCCTGACCGTAACCACGGTATTGAATGCCATCATAAATTCTGCCCAGCACGCGGGCGGTATCCCTCATCGACTCTTTATGGCCGATCTGGCTGCCGCTCGGGCCGAGGTAAGTCACGTGTGCTTCCTGATCGTATGCAGCAACTTCGAAAGAGCAACGAGTACGTGTCGAATCTTTTTCGAAGATGAGTGCGATGTTTTTATTTTGCAGGTAGCGTTTTTCGGTGCCGTTCTTTTTGTCGGCTTTCAGTTGGGCAGATAAGGTTAACAGTGCGCCGATCTCAGCGGGGGAAAAATCCATTAATCTTAAGAAGTGACGCTGGTGAAACGAGTTCATTGTAGTTATCTCCATGTGGCTCAATGCTGTCGGTTGAATTAAAATTCACTTTATATGTGTAATTATTCAATTTCAAGGGGCGGCGTCAAACTTTATGGTGGAGAGGGCGTCGGGGGTGTGGGAGAATACGGCAATAACGTAGAGATTAACGGGGGATAGACTCATGGCAAACCGCGATTTACTGGAAGAGCAACGGGAAGAAACGCGCCTGATCATCGAAGAATTACTCGATGATGGCAGCGATCCGGACGCACTGTATACCATCGAACACCACTTTTCGGCGGAGAACTTCGACGCGTTGGAAAAAGTGGCAGTCGATGCCTTCAAAATGGGTTACGAAGTGACGGATGCAGAAGAGCTGGAGGTTGAAGAGGGCAAGCTGCTGATGTGCTGTGATGCCATTAGCGAAGTTGCGCTCAATGCTGAACTGATCGATGAGCAGGTAGAACAGTTAATCGGGCTGGCAGCACGTCACAACGTCAATTACGATGGTTGGGGCACCTACTTTGAAGATCCGGATGGTGAAGACGGCGAAGAAGGTGAAGACGACGATTTTTATGATGAGGACGATGACGGCAAACGTCATTAATTCCTCTCTGCTATTACGGGGGGTGCCGAAGGTCCTTCGGCACCCTGTTTCAGAGTTGCTTTAGCATGGTGACTTCACAGTCGCCGTGGCCGGTATTGCCCATGGCGTGCGGAATGTGTTCGAACCCCAGTTTCCGATACAGCGCAATCGCCTGCGTCAGTGTGCTGGTGGTTTCCAGATAGCAGCGGCGGAATCCTTTTTGGCGAGCGAAGTAGAGCGCTTGCAGTGCCAGTTGGCGCGCCAGCCCCTTGCCGCGTAATACCGGCAGAAAATACATCTTTTGCAGTTCACACACGTCAGCTTCTCCCTCCTGCAAGGGGGCGATACCGCCGCCGCCGACCACCTCTCCTTCATATTCAATGACCCAGTAGGCGCTGTTTGGGTGGTTATACAACTGAAACAGGTTATCCAGATTGGGGTCAGAGACCGTATATCCCTTATCTGCCGTCAGTCCAAATTCCGCAGAAACACGGCGGATCACTGCCGCAATGGCAGCATTATCCTGTGCGGTAATGGGGCGCATCCGCAGAGAAAGGGGAAGGGCGGTTGCCATGGTGCTTACTCTTGCTGATAGAGGCTGGTTACGTTTTCTTACGCTGTAATACCATTGAACAGGGTTTTTGTGCAATACCGGGTTAATGGGTGTCGGTCACGGGCAGCCTCACCGTGAGCAATGACGCTCACAATCCGTTGTGTTGGTTTTTTGTCCGTTAATTTTATGCTTGTCTAATGGATTAGGCACAGTTATTTTCTGGGTATAGCTGTTTTTTCCTTTCCTTAATCATAACATAATGATTGTTATCCGATTATGTAGGATGTGCCAGAATTTACCTTATGATAATATATTATTGTTATTTAATAGTTAGCCTGCGATCGATATTGGGATGTGACCTGGGACACATTATTATTGAAATCCATTTACCCTTATGGATGACGAGTAGTATGGCCCATCGCATAGTTGTCAGGCTGGATTAGCCTGTTGCTGTTAGTGTTCTCCTCTTTCTCTTTTGCACAACTCCCGCAACCCCAAGAAGGCGACTGGCGGCCTGCCGAGTTTCGTTTTCATACCGGTGAAACGCGTAGTGATCTCCGCCTGCACTATTACACGCTGGGCGATCGCAGTAAGCCTGCGGTGCTGCTGCACGGCACCAATCAGCCTGTCAGTGCGCTGTTGGCAGACGGATTTGGCGGCGAATTGTTTGGGCCGGGCCAACCGCTGGATGTGACGAAACACTTTATTATCATTCCCGAAAGCATTGGCTCGGGGAAATCCTCTAAGCCCTCCGATGGTTTGCGCACCCAATTCCCACAATATAATTACGATGATATGGTGCTGGCGCAATATCGACTGGTTATGGGCTACTCCATGGGCGGCATGCACACCTGGCTGTGGGGGCAAAAATATCCGGATATGATGGATGCGCTGGTGCTGATGGCGTCACAGCCCAATGCGTTGTCAGGCTGTAACTGGATGCTGCGCCGTATGCTGATCGAATCCATCAAACGCGATCCGGCCTGGAAAAACGGCGATTATCAAACCCAACCTCCGGCATTACAGACTGCCAATATCATGTTCAACATCGCCACAACGGGCGGCACCCTGGCTTACCAGAGTAAAGCGCCGACGCGTGAACTGGCGGATGCGCGTCTGGCTGCACCGGTGACCAGTGATGCCAATGACTTCATCTATATCTGGAACTCCTCTGCGGATTATAACGCCATGCCCGGTTTGGAACGCATCAAGGCCCCGATGCTGGTGATCAACTCCGCTGATGACGAACGCAATCCGGTGGAAATCGGCTCGTTGGAGCCGGCGTTGAAAAAGGTCAAACAGGCATCGCTGTTCTTGATTCCGGCGAGTGCGCAAACCAGCGGCCACGGGACCATGATGTCCGCCCGATTCTATCGCGATGCGCTGGGTGAATTCCTGGCGCAAACCCCTTCCCATAAATAACTGAGGTTTTTTTCTGCGCAGGCACGTCCGCTATGAAGCGCGGCGTGCCTGCCCGGCTTTCTCTTGATGACCAAACAATAGGGACAATGTATGTTTCGTAAGATAAAGATCCGCACTACGCTCAGCATCATGGTCTTATCGTTGACAGCGCTGTTGCTGTTTGTCGGTATGCTGGGGCTGTTTGCAGCCCAATCAGGGAATCACTCCTTCGCCAGGGTCGATAAAGAAGTGTTGCCCGGCCTGGTCGCGTTAAATGAAAGCTCGGAACTACTGCTGCGCGCGCGTCTCGATCTGCGTTTGTATGAATCGCTGATGAGCAACGGTTCGCAGGACGCGGCAACGGTGGCATTAAAGCGCGCCAAAGGGAAAATCGACGAATGGCAAGAGTATTTGACCTACCCGCAGGCAGAGCAGGAGAAGGCGATTTCCACCGAGATGGCCAGCAAGCGTGAAACGCTGATGACCACCTTTATCACGCCAGCACTTGCCGCGCTGGAAGCCGGAAATCTGGATGAATATCGCCAGCACGCGGGAAAATCTACCGTGCTCTATGCCGATTTTGATGCTGCTGCCAAGAAACTGGTGCAGTTCAAACGTCAGAATATCGATGATGCCTACACTGCCTCCAACGCCAGTATTAACCGCATGGAAATCATGCTGACGGTGGCGATTGCGCTGGCGTTGGTATTGGCGTTGCTCGCCTGGCTGGTGATGACGCATCTGGTCGTCAAGCCATTGAATCAGGCTATTGTATTGCACAAGGCGATCTGCGCGCTCGCTTTGAAATGCAGGGTAAAAATGAGATCGCGCAACTGTTTGGTGCCGCTCAGCGTATGCGTGACGGGCTGGAGAATATGGTGCGTGTGGTGTGTAACGGTACCGATGCGATCGGCGTTGGTGTCGGCGAAATTGCTTCCGGCAATATCGATCTCTCCAGCCGTACTGAGCAGCAGGCCGCATCGCTGGATGAAACGGCTTCAAGTATGGAGCAGATTCTCTCGACGGTAAGCAATAACGAAGATAACACGCGTAAAGCCAACGATCTGGCGCAGAAGGCTTCTGCCTCGGCGGCACGTGGCGGCGGCGTGGTATCCGAAGTGGTGGATACCATGCGCACCATCTAGCGCAGTTCCGCCAAGTGTCGGGGTAATCGACGGTATTGCATTCCAAACCAACCTGCTTGCGCTCAATGCGGCAGTGGAAGCCGCGCGCGCCGGAGAGCAGGGCAAAGGGTTTGCTGTGGTTGCCACCGAAGTGCGAACTCTGGCGCCGCGTAGCGCTACGGCAGCCCGAGAAATTGGTTCGATGATTGATAACTCGCTCACCAGCATTCAGCAAGGTGCAGGCTTGGTAGAAGTGGCAGGAAAAACCATGAGCGAAGTGCTGGATGATGTGAAGAAAGTGGCGGATATCATGGATGAAATCATGATGGCATCCGGTGAGCAAAGCCGGGGTATCTCGCAAATCAACATCGCCATTAATCAAATGGATGGCGTGACACAACAGAACGCCGGGCTGGTGGCCGAGGTGGTGACGGCAGCGGGTTCGTTGCAGGAGCAGGTCTGTCACTTGCAGCACGCTATCGCCAGTTTTCAACTCGATGATGAGCATGTTTCCGATAATGGGTTGTTCTCTGTGGCGTCACCCGTGGCACTGGTGGGCGCGTGTTAATCGGTAGATAAAAACAGGCTCCGTATCGGCGGAGCCTGAATAAATATTCTATATAATATTTATCCTGCTAACTAAAATAACCGCATCAGATGAGTGTTTTACGCCTCGGAATAATACCATCCCTCTTCCTCGCTTTTCTCATAATTGTCATGGCGCATTATCCATTTTTATGTTGATGTATTTTATCAGATGCAAAAAAATTTATTTTTTCTATTTTGCATGTTCAAATCAGGTGCTCCTATTATATCACCGCAATAAATTTGACTTATTTCCACTTATAGGATTATTCCACTTCTTTTAGGATGAGAGTGTTATGAGTGACAATATTTCTCAAGGGAACGGCAAACATGCCGTGGTTTTCCATGGAAAATCGGGAGAGTATTTTTTAATCTGGCTAGTTAATGCGTTATTAACCGTAATCACGCTAGGTATTTATTCTGCCTGGGCAACGGTGCGCACCCGTCGTTATTTTTATGGCAATACCGAGATTAATGGCGATCGTTTTGATTATCATGCAGAGCCCATCCAAATCCTTAAAGGGCGCATCATCGTGATTGGCGCGCTGGCGCTGTTCTATCTGTTACTGATGGTTGCGCCTCTGGTGGGGATGGCAGTATTGCTGGCTTTTGCCGCGCTGTTGCCGCTGTTGATTATTCGTAACTGGCGCTATAACGCCATTATGACCAGCTATCGCGGGGTGCGTTTTAACTATTTGGGCACTGTGAAAAGTGCCTATTGGGCATTTTTGGCCGTTCCGCTATTGATGGTGGCAGTGCTGGTACTGTTTATGACCTCGGTGGGTAATATCTCTTCTATTGCCAGAAACTTTACCCCGGTTGTGGTTACTTCTCTGCTTTATGTCCCCGCCTTGGTTGCGCTAGGTGGTGTGATGAAGTACATGATCGCTGACTTCTATGTGAATAATCTGCGGTTTGGCAATACGGCGTTTAACGCCGCAATCAGTAAGTCCGGTTTTATTAAAATTGCCTTTGTCAGCCTGCTGGTTTTTTTCCCCTTCCTGGTGTGGGCATTGGGGTATGCAGGGTCGGCTATCGCTTCACTTGTGCAACAGATCCAACCGAGTGGGGATGCGTTTGAGCGTGCACAATACCGCTCTCCGTATGACAGCATCTTCCAACTGGTCGTGGCCTATATATCGCTGATTATTGGCGGTCTGGTTGCCAAATGCTATATCGTGGTGGCGGAACGTAACTACATCTTTAGCAATACGGCACTCGGTGACAATGTGCAGATACACTCCACGGTAACGCTGCGATCTTATCTGATGCTGTTGTTCACCAACACGCTGATTACGCTATTTTCACTGGGGCTGGCCACACCGGTGGCACATGTTCGCTACGCGCGCTTTATGGCGAATGTCACGCAAGTGAGCGGCGATCTTTCTCTGTTGAACGTGCAGGCATACGATGATGCCGCGCGTTCGGCTGTTGCGGAAGAAGCGATCAGCGCACTTGATATCAACGTAGGCATCTAAGGCGACCTGATGATTATCGAGGGATACTATCAGTATCCGGGGCGTGCCGCGCAGGAAGCGGCACGTGTGACGCTTGGCGAGCTGGACGCCTCTTTGGTGCTGGAGCGCCATGAAACGGGTTCACAGGCGTTTATGCTGGCGCAAGTAGGGGTCTCTGAAGCGTTAGGTTCGATACCGTTGACGCTGACATTTCCTGATGGCGGGCGCTTTCGTCCCGCTGATGATGCGTTGTTTCGTGCCTGGGTAGTACAGCATAAGGCACCCGGTCTGGTGTATCGGTTAGAGAAATATAAACGGGGCGCGCTGTTTGCCCTGCTGGCGACGGTGTTGGTGGCACTGAGTTATGTGTATGTGGTGCTGTCCTGGCTGAGTGCGACAATCGCGTTGCATATCCCAACCGCAGTGGAGCAGCGGCTGGGGGAGCAGACGCTTGCCTTGCTGGAGCGAACCGAGTTAGCACCTTCAACACTTCCTGAAGCACGCCAGCAGGCGTTGCAGCGTCTGTTTGAGCAGGCTCAACCGCCGGAAATGCGTCAGGCGCGTACACCGCTACGCCTGCGCCTGATGAGTGCGCCGAGCATCGGTCCGAATGCGTTTATGTTGGCGGATGGGACGCTCATCGTCTTGATGCCATCAAGGCACGAGAAAAGTAGTTTGTTTCACAAAAAAAAGCCCGGACTCAGCCGTCCGGGCTTTTTATTCGCGTAACGTGGCTATTGATTACAGCGCGGCAATGGTTGCCTGCTGCTCCAACAGTTTGGCTTTCGCTACTGCATAGCCGTCACGTTTTTCACGCTCTTTGGCGATAACCACCTCCGGTGCGCGTGCAACAAAGCCTTCATTGGAGAGCTTGCTGTCGATACGACTGATTTCCGCTTCAACCTTGGCAACCTCTTTCGCCAAACGTTCCAGCTCTGCGTCTTTGTCCACCAGATCCAGCATCGGGATCAGCAGTTCCGCGCCTTCCAGCAGGGAGGTGACTGCAACCGGACCTTTGTCATCGGCAGGCAGCAGTTGAACGCTTGCCAGACGCGCCAGCGTTTGGATAAAGCTGCGGTTTGCTTCCACACGACGTTGCGTTTCCGGCGTTGCATCACGCAACAGCACATCGAGCGGTTTGCCCGGGGCGATGTTCATCTCAGCGCGGATATTACGCACGGCGGTAATCGCCTGCTTGATCCATTCCAGATCGGCCAGCGCCTGCGCATCTTCTGCGGCCGCATCGTAGATCGGGAACGGTTGCAGCATGATGGTATCGCCGGTAACGCCTTTCAGCACTTTGACCTGCTGCCAGATGGTTTCGGTAATAAACGGAATGATCGGGTGCGCCAGACGCAGCAGTGCTTCCAATACCGTGACCAGCGTGTGGCGCGTACCGCGCAGCTCAGCGTCGCTTCCGCCGTTCATCACCGGTTTGGCTAGCTCCAGATACCAGTCGCAGAACTGGTTCCAGGTGAACTCGTACAGGATACCGGCGACAATATCGAAGCGGTAGCCGTCTAGCGCTTCGCGGAAGGCTTTCACCGTGCGGTTGAATTTGGCCAGAATCCAGCGATCGGCCAGTGACAGCACTTTCTCGCCACCGTTAAAACCGCAATCTTGCCCTTCGGTGTTCATCAGAACAAAACGGCTGGCGTTCCACAGCTTGTTACAGAAGTTGCGGTAACCTTCCAGACGCTTCATGTCCCAGTTGATATCACGGCCGGTAGAGGCGAGTGCCGCCAGGGTGAAGCGCAGGGCATCGGTGCCGTGCGGTTCGATACCGTTCGGGAACTGTTTCTCGGTGCGTTTGCGGATTTTCTCCGCCAACTGCGGCTGCATCATGTTGCCGGTGCGTTTTTCCAGCAGATCCTTGAGCGAGATGCCGTCTACCATGTCCAGTGGGTCGATCACGTTCCCTTTGGACTTGGACATCTTCCGCCCTTCTTCATCGTGGATAAGCCCGGTCATGTAGACGGTGTGGAACGGCACCTGCGGCTTGCCTTCGTCATCTTTAACGAAGTGCATGGTCAGAATGATCATGCGCGCAATCCAGAAGAAGATGATATCGAAGCCGCTCACCATCACGCTGCTCGGATGGAACGCTTTCAGTTCCGGTGTCTGTTCCGGCCAGCCGAGGGTGGAGAAGGTCCACAGTCCGGAGGAGAACCAGGTGTCCAGTACGTCTTCGTCCTGGCGCAGTTCAACCGTGTCGGCAAGCTGATATTCGCGGCGCACTTCTGCTTCATCACGGCCTACGTAAACCTTGCCGCTGTTGTCGTACCACGCCGGAATACGGTGGCCCCACCACAGCTGGCGGGAGATACACCAGTCCTGAATGTCACGCATCCAGCTAAAATACATGTTCTCGTACTGCTTCGGCACAAACTGGATACGGCCATCTTTCACCGCCTCCACCGCCGGTTTCGCCAGTACGCCAGCGCGAACGTACCACTGGTCGGTCAGCATCGGTTCAATCACCACGCCGCCGCGATCGCCGTAGGGCACAGTCAGATCGTGCGGTTTGATCTCATCGAGCAGGCCCAGCTCATCGAGCTTGGCAACCACCGCTTTACGGGCAGCAAAACGCTCAACGCCGCGCAGGAAATCCGGAATGTCGTTGCTGTATACCGTGCTTGCTTCGCCGTTGGTATCGAACACTTCGGCTTCCTGACGGATGTCGCCATCGAACGTCAGGATATTGATCATCGGCAACTGATGACGTTTACCGACTTCGTAGTCGTTAAAATCGTGTGCCGGGGTGATCTTCACGCAGCCGGTGCCTTTTTCCATATCGGCGTGTTCATCGGCGACGATCGGAATACGACGATTCACCAGCGGCAGGATCAGGAACTTGCCGATCAGATCTTTGTAGCGCGGATCTTCCGGGTTTACCGCAACACCGGTATCCCCCAACACCGTTTCCGGACGCGTGGTAGCGACCACCAGATAGTCTTTGCCATCAGCGGTTTTTGCACCGTCTGCCAGCGGATAGCGCAGGTGCCACATCGAGCCTTTGCTCTCGCGGTTTTCCACTTCCAGATCGGAGATGGCGGTGCGCAGTTTCGGATCCCAGTTCACCAGGCGTTTGCCACGGTAGATCAGATCTTCTTTATACAGGCGAACGAACACCTCTTTCACCGCGTTGGACAGGCCTTCATCCATGGTGAAGCGCTCACGCTCCCAGTCCACAGAGTTGCCCAGACGACGCATTTGGCGGGTGATGGTGCCGCCAGATTCTGCTTTCCACCGCCAGATTTTCTCGATAAAGGCATCGCGGCCATAATCGTGGCGCGTTTTACCCTCTTCGGCGGCGATTTTACGCTCAACCACCATCTGGGTGGCGATACCCGCGTGATCAGTACCCGCCTGCCACAGCGTGTTTTTCCCTTGCATACGCTGATAGCGAATCAGGGTATCCATAATGGTTTGCTGGAACGCATGGCCCATATGCAAGCTGCCGGTGACGTTCGGCGGCGGGATCATGATGCTGAAGCTTTCCTGGCTCGTGTCACCGTTTGGCTTGAAGTAGCCTTGCTGTTCCCAGCGCTCATAGAGCGGCTGTTCGATATCTTTCGGGTTATATTTGGTATCCATTATGTCTACTATTCAGTGCGTTGGCGGCGTCGCCGTAGTCAATTGAAAGCCGCCGCTGCGATACGCTTTGTAGCGATCGCGCGCCAACGGTTTCAGGGATTCTTCATGAGGGACAAAGTCTATCACTTCATGGAAAGCGGTGGCAAAATCTGCGAACTGCGGCAGGAGGCTTATCAGCAGATCGCGCGAGGTGCTGCCCCGGTGCTGCGGCCAGGCCAGCTCGACGGGCGCGCCCTGTCGCGGGCCTTCACCGGCGAGGTTATGCGGCACAAAGGCGCTGGCATCGCGCTGCCACAGCGCGTCGTCCAGTCGCAACGCTTGCTGCTCGTCTTCACAGGCGATAAGCACACGCTGCCCGCTGCGCCAACGTTCCGCCGCCAGCTCGCAGGCCAGCGCCTCACAAGCGCTGAGCCCGCCGACGTCGTCACTGTGTTCGAGAAGGTAGAACGTTGCGTTTTTCATTGTTTACACTATTGATCAGGGCCGAAAAGCCTGACGATAAGGGCCGGGATAACCCCGGCCCACGGTGATGACGGTCAATGCCAACGGCCATAAGTTCGTTAGCCGGTATGGCTTATTCTACGTCATTTAACCCGGCGTGATTAAGCAGGAACTGCGACAACATTGCCACCGGGCGGCCTGTTGCCCCTTTGGCTTTACCAGAACGCCAGGCAGTGCCAGCGATATCCAGGTGCGCCCAGTTGTATTTGCGGGTAAAGCGCGACAAGAAGCAAGCGGCGGTAATGGCACCGCCCGGACGCCCGCCGATGTTTGCCATATCGGCGAAGTTCGACTCCAACTGCTCCTGAAACTCATCGCCCAACGGCAAGCACCAGGCGCGGTCGCCCGCTTGCTCCGATGCCCCGAGCAGCTCGTGTGCCAGCGGGTTATGGTTCGACATCAACCCGGTAAGGTGATGGCCGAGTGCTATCACGCAGGCACCGGTTAGGGTCGCGATATCAATCACCAGTTCCGGCTCATAGCGTTCCACATAGGTCAGCGCATCACACAGCACCAAACGGCCTTCGGCATCGGTATTCAGCACTTCAACCGTTTGACCAGACATGGTGGTCAACACATCGCCCGGGCGATAGGCGCGGCCATCAACCATGTTTTCACAGCCTGCAAGCACCCCGACAATATTGAGCGGCAGCGCCAGCTCGGCGGCCATGCGCATCACACCGTATACCGTGGCGGCACCGCACATGTCGTACTTCATTTCATCCATGCTGTCGGCGGGCTTGATAGAGATACCGCCGGAGTCAAAGGTCAGGCCTTTGCCGACCAGCACGATAGGGCGATTTTCCGGGTTAGGGTCGCCTTTGTATTCAATCACCGACATCAGCGATTCATTTTGCGAACCCTGCCCGACGGCCAGATAGGCGTTCATGCCCAGCTCTTTCATCTGCTGCTCGCCAATCACACGCGTCACGATGTTCGGGCTGTAGGTATCCGCCAGTTGGCGTGCCTGCGAGGCCAGATAGCCAGCGTTACAAATATTAGGCGGCATGTTGCCGAGATCTTTCGCTGCCTTGATGCCCGCCGCAATGGCAAGCCCGTGCTGGATGGCGCGCTCGCCGCTGGTGAGTTCACGGCGCGTTGGCACATTGAACACCAGCTTACGCAGCGGACGACGCAGTTCGACCTTATTGCTTTTCAACTGATCGAAGGTGTAGAGCGTCTCTTTTGCCGTCTCTACCGCCTGACGTACTTTCCAGTAGGTATTGCGCCCTTTGACATGCAGCTCGGTCAAGAAGCAAACGGCTTCCATTGAACCGGTATCATTCAGCGCATTGATGGTTTTCTGGATGATTTGCTTGTATTGACGTTCATCCAGTTCACGCTCTTTCCCGCAGCCAATCAGCAGAATACGTTCTGACAGAATGTTCGGCACGTAGTGCAAGAGCAGGGATTGCCCCACTTTGCCTTCCAACTCGCCGCGGCGCAGGAGTGCGCTGATATAACCGTCACTGATTTTGTCCAATTGTTCGGCAATAGGGGACAGACGGCGAGGTTCAAACACGCCGACGACAATGCAGGCACTGCGTTGTTTTTCCGGGCTACCGCTTTTTACACTGAACTCCATGTACTCTCCTGAATCTTAAAGACAAAGACGGGGCCAACGGCTAGAATGTGACACTCCGTAATACTTTCCCGCCGTTACACTTACCTAACCTGTGTTAATCTTAACGGCGCGGCGAATCTGTTTTGGTGATGATAAGCAGGTTCTGATACAACGCCGGGCGCGCGGTATGCTGTAATGCATCGTAGCGACAAAGGTTGCCACAAATGCGTATAAATGGCGAGTTAGCGATGAAATTATCGACTTTCCTGCAAAAAGACAAGTTTTCACAGGTTTAATTAAGCGTGATCATCGTTCGATATCTGGTACGGGAAACCTTTAAGAGCCAACTGGCCATCCTGTTTATTCTGTTACTGATCTTCTTTTGTCAGAAGCTGGTGCGGATATTGGGTGCGGCCGTTGATGGTGAAATCCCGACGAACTTAGTGCTCTCTCTGCTGGGACTGGGCGTGCCTGAAATGGCGCAGCTCATTCTGCCCTTGAGCCTGTTTTTAGGGCTGCTGATGACGTTCAGCCGCATGTACACCGAGAGCGAGATCACCGTGATGTATGCCTGCGGACTGGGCAAGACTGTGTTGCTCAAGGCAGCGTTTATTCTGGCGGTGGTGACCGGTGCGATAGCGATGATCAATGCACTGTGGGTCAGTCCATGGTCTTCTCGTCATCAGGACATTGTGATGGCAGAGGCCAAGGCCAACCCCAGCGTAGCGGCACTGGTGGAAGGGCAGTTTCAATCTGCGCAGGGCGGCAATGCCGTGCTGTTTGTCGGCGATGTCAAAGGGCAGGAATTTGAGCATGTATTTCTGGCACAGCTGCGCCCGAGCGGCAACGCGCGCCCTTCGGTGGTGATTGCCGACCGTGGGCGTGTGGACGTTGATCAAAACGGTGCGCAGGTGGTGACGCTCAATAAAGGTTCCCGTTACGAAGGCACGGCAATGTTGAGGGATTTCCGCATCACTGATTTCACCAACTATCAGGCGGTTATCGGGCACCAGAACGTGTCGCTACAGAATACTGGCGTAGAACAGATGACGATGAGCCAACTGTGGCAGTCGGATGAAAACACCGCGCGGGCCGAGTTTCATTGGCGTATTACGCTGGTGCTTTCGGTGCTGATCATGGCGATTATTGTGGTGCCGCTCAGTGCGGTAAACCCACGTCAAGGGCGTGTGCTGAGCATGCCGCCTGCTATGCTGCTTTATCTGATTTTCTTCCTGTTGCAAAGCTCGCTGCGCTCTAATGCCAGCAAGGGAAAAATCTATCCGGAGGTGTGGATCTGGCTGACGAATCTGGCCTATATCGGGATTGCGCTGCTGCTCAATGTCTGGGACAGCGTGCCTCTGCGCCGGTTGCGCGCGCGGGTGAAAGTACAAGGAGCAGCCTGATGTTTGGCGTACTGGATCGCTATATCGGCAAAACTATCTTTAACACCATCATGATGACGTTGTTCATGCTGGTTTCGCTGTCGGGCATCATCAAGTTTGTCGATCAGTTGCGTAAAGTTGGGCGCGGCGACTATACCGCGCTGGGCGCGGGCCTCTATACCCTGCTGAGCGTGCCAAAGGATATTGAAATCTTTTTCCCGATGGCGGCGCTGCTCGGCGCGCTGCTGGGGCTAGGAACGCTAGCGACGCGCAGTGAACTGATGGTGATGCAGGCTTCAGGCTTTACCCGCTTACAGATTGCCGGTGCGGTGATGAAAACCGCCATCCCGCTGGTGCTGCTCACCATGGCGATTGGCGAATGGATCTCACCTGCCGGTGAACAGATGGCGCGCAACTACCGTTCGCAGATGATGTACGGCGGCTCGATGCTCTCGACCCAGAACGGGCTGTGGGCCAAAGACGGCAACGACTTTATCTATATTGAGCGCGTGGTGGGTGATAAAGAGCTGGCGGGCGTGAATATCTATCAGTTCGACCCGGAGCAGAAACTGCTCTCCGTGCGCTACGCGGCATCAGCGGAATTTGATGATGACGCCAAGCTGTGGCGACTCTCTCAGGTTGATGAATCAGACCTGCGCGATGGCAAACAGATTTCGGGCAGCCAGACCATCAGCGGAGAGTGGAAAACAACCCTGACGCCTGACAAACTGGGCGTGGTGGCGCTAGACCCGGATTCGCTCTCGATTCGCGGCCTGTACGACTACATCAACTACCTGAAGCAGAGCGGGCAGGAAGCGGGCCGTTACAAGTTGAACATGTGGAACAAGACGTTCGCCCCGCTTTCGGTGGCGGTGATGATGCTGATGGCGCTCTCCTTTATCTTTGGGCCATTACGCAATGTGCCTGCGGGCGTGCGTATCGTTACCGGCATCAGCTTTGGCTTCCTGTTTTACATGTTGGACAAGGTATTTGGCCAACTTAGCCTGGTGTATGGCCTGCCGCCCGTGCTGGGGGCGCTGGTGCCGAGCCTGCTGTTTATGGTTATCAGCCTGCTGCTGCTGTTAAAACGGCGTTGAGTGTATCCGGCACGCAACCTCGTGCCGGGAAAATGCGCAAAAAAGTGTGCTAACGCTGTTTTTTTCAGCATTCAACGCGCCAGAGTGCGGATTAGTGTTGTGTCATCAATCTCAAACGGTATAATGCACCTCGTTTTCCGCATACTACTTCAGTGCCGAAGTGGCGAAATCGGTAGACGCAGTTGATTCAAAATCAACCGTTGAAAGACGTGCCGGTTCGAGTCCGGCCTTCGGCACCATTAGTATGAAAATCAAGTCACCTTCGGGTGGCTTTTTTTATGTCTGAAATCCAGTCGTTATCTTTCTTCCTTGCTATATTCGCGCTCTTAAGACCAACCGACTTCAACGTACGTCTACCAACAGTTGTTGGTACAAATGATGGTGATCTATTCCTACCCCAACTTGCCTACCCATCCATGTAAAACGCTATAGTTCCACTGCCGCCGCAAAATCGGCAGTCGGGATTGGCGTCCTGACCTACTTCAAGGCGGCTATAGACGCGTTATGCGTCTTTTTTATGCCGTAGCCTTAGTGCACCAGTATTTTTGTAGTCAGCTTCATGCTGTTGCATCCAAATAATGGTGGCTCAGGCGGGGGCTTCTTCGGAAGCGCCGGTGTCCTTGAAGGCCGGTTACGCCAACCCTGTCTGGGCTACCACCCCAGCCGTGTTATACCCGCGATTTACTGCTCTTCCTCTGGTGACTATTGCTTTAGAGGAGCCCCGTTCTTGTCTTCCGTCCGTTCAGGAGGTGCATCATGTTTGATGCCACGCCCTTAACCGTAGAAGAAATCACCGATTAGTGTCGCGCATTGGCACATGCGGTGATTGAACTGGAGAACCCCGCCGTGAAAGAGATCCTTAGCTTTATGTTGGCGGAACGGCTAGAGCATCTGCATGTTTCGTTAGGTGCACCGTATTCTCATGACGATGAGCTATGCGTGTCATCGCATAAAACGTCGGGGGAGGATGGCGGCGCGAGTGTGGTAGCCAGTAAATAGCCTGAAAACCAAGCCACCTCAGGGTGGCTTTTCAGTGACCAAAGCAAGGCTCTGTCATACTGACTCAGTGGTAGTCTCCCATCAAAATCAAGCCATTTTAATACGTGTAAGCAGGCGGTAATGATCATGAAACGACCCGCAAAACGGACGATAAGCGCGTATATATCCGTAGATCTTGCTGCTGCGGTTGAAAGTCTCGCGATTGAATTGGGAAGATCCAAAAATCGGGTGATTGAAGAAGCGCTGATTGTAATGATTGAACAAGAGAACGGCGGCATCAGAGGATTTTGAAAGGCCTTGCTGATGTGGATGCGGGAAGGGTAGTAAGCCATGCTGATGTTGTTGATTTTGCCAACAAACTGAAAAAGTCATAATAAAAGGAAAAGTAAGCTGCCGAATTTGTCCTGGCGGGATGGAATTAATAATTCACCAATAAAATCAATGATAAAACAGCATGACCCATGACATCACTGCGCTCGACAAGTCAGATAAATTCTCTGTATTTCAGGATCATCCAGACTTCCGTAAGAGATGTTTTCTTTGTCTAAACCATCTAGGCCTTTAATACCACCGATAATTTTTGGCCAATCGTTACGGCTTGAAATATTTATAACAAAGGGAATTAGATAGTTATCCAGATATCTCTGAGAGGGGTCTCTGATTTCGTCACTCAAGGCTCGAAGGTAGTCATCTTTGTTTGTTTCTGACCAGTTAATGGCGAATCCAGCACGAAAGGCGAGTTCCATGAATACGAGCAAAATAGTACGCCCATTACCGTCAAGAAAAGGGTGGGCAAAAGCCAGTAACCCCATCACTTCCCCAGGTCTTTCCCTAAATCGTTTCTTGTCCGCTACGAGTTGCAACGCATAATCAATCGCTTTGCGGATGAAATCAGGGCGCTCGAAAGCAGTATGGTGTGGGTTGTCTTTCGAGCCTTTGAAGACGGCTAAATGGGGAACAAGTTCATGACGGTCTTTCCCTGCCCAAGGGTAAAAGTCAGAGAAAAGGATCTCATGCACCTTGAGAATTACCGGGTAATCGATGATTTTCGTTTGAGCAAGATAAGAAAGGGCATCTTCAATACTTAACTCGAATGAAAGATGTTCGGATCTTTTTATTTCATCAGGTTCTTTGAGCCGGAGAACATTCTGGAGATAACCTGCAGTTTCGAAGTCGCCGAACGGATCAAAAGTCATGTTCTGACGTTCTTACCGATACGCTTTTTTTTCTTGAAGATAATTGCCCTGAAGCATCAGAGTTTCAGGCTTGCTCAAAACGCCTTTTCTTTTAAGGTTGACGAGCAATTGCTCAACGCTATCAAGCTCGACATCATCATCAGCCATACCCGTAATTGCCGCTGCCATGCGGCTCATATCATCGCGATAAGCTGTAATGTTATGATCTTCTGCAAGTTTGCGAACATAACTTGCAACACTCACGTTGGCTTTTGGGGTCATAGAAAAATCCTCAATTTGTGGTCATATTTTAGCATGCCAATCTCGTTGTGTCTCTAAAGGCCTCATGGGGGTAAGAGGCCTTATCGTTTTTGGTGTGTGTAATTCTGAGGTATTAGTCTCATCGCCAATGTTCAAGCTACAGGCTATAACTGCTTAAACATAGAGCCTCCGACACGCTCTACAACACTCCCCCAAACTTGCCTATCCGTTGACGACAGCAACTGATCCAAATGTTGCTGTCCTAAGCCGAAGAGCGCCATATTCCCTGCCTTTTTGCTGTGTTGTTTAGTCGCAGATGCCTTAGGCCGTTACCACTTTATAAAGCAGCGTATCCAGCATCGTATCGTCGGTAGCATGACTGTCTGGCAGCACTGCCGCGTTATCCAATGCGTTCAGCATGTGCGTGATAAACTTGTGGATATACTCACGTCGCGGGCCATATTGCGCTTCACCGGAGCGCTGTTTTATTTCCAGCAATTGATTGATTTCAGCCAACAGCTGTGGCTCATCCACCTTGCTTGCAAGTAATTGTGAAAACCGCATGGGCGGCATGCCTTTGCCTGCCTCAATCCATCGCACGGCCAGTAGCGGGCGCAAAACGTAGAAATACTTTTTGAGACGTACCGTTTCCTCTTGCAGATAACCGCGAAAATTTTTTCGCGCCATAGAGAGATAGTGCCAGCGCGCCTTGGTAGGTGAAAACCAGGTCGGAACCGCCGCCCGCAGTTCTGATGTAATTTCCCGATCCTCTTGGTAAACGATGGGGGAATCCAGCCACTCGAGAAGCGTCGGGTTGGCGCGTTTGAGTAAGCAGAGTGCTTTACGCCATTCCCAACCACAGACATCCAGTTCATCGTCTATGGGCAGCTCTATCACATCGCGCTGGGGTTCTACGCGCAGATACCATTCGGGTCGGTGCACGTAAAGAAAGCGCACATCGTAATCGCTATCTGGAGAGGCAAATCCCCAGCCGCGACTACCCGATTCACAGGCATATAGAACTTTCACTTGATAACGTGCTTCCACCTCTGCCAAGGCCAGTTTTATCCGCCGCTGCACGGTGGAATCGATGCAATAATCCTGTTCCATCATGAGATTACCCTTTCACACACACCACCTGGCGCAGCGTGTGTACAATTTCAACCAGCGACGACTGTGCTGCCATCACTTTATCGATGTCTTTGTATGCCATCGGGATTTCATCGATGACATCGCTGTCTTTTCTGCACTCGACATGCTCCGTTGCCTGAATCTGATCGGCTACCGTGAAACGTTTTTTCGCTGCGGTTCGGCTCATGGTTCTGCCTGCGCCGTGGCTGCAAGAGCAGAAACTCTCTTCATTGCCCAATCCCCGCATGATAAAGCTCTTTGCCCCCATCGATCCCGGAATAATGCCCATTTGTCCTTTTTGCGCCGACACCGCGCCTTTACGGGTGATCAGTACGGATTCACCAAAATGGGTTTCACGTTGTACATAGTTATGGTGGCAGTTGACGGCTTCCTGATGCGTCGTAAACGGCTTGGTTACAATGCGTGAGAGTGCCGCCAACGTATGCGACATCATCACTTCACGGTTATGGCGCGCAAAATCTTGCGCCCATGACACCGCTTCCATGTAGTCATCAAAATGCAGGCTCCCTTCTTCGAAATAGGCCAGATTATGGTCTGGCAGGTTAGCAATGTGCTGCTGCATGTCCTTTTGTGCCAGTTGGATAAACAGGGAGCTAATTGCATTCCCGATACCACGTGACCCGCTATGTAACATCACCCATACGCGATCCACTTCATCCAGACAGATTTCGATAAAGTGATTGCCCGTTCCTAATGTTCCCAGATGTTGATAGTGATTGGTTTTCAGAAACTGTGGGTATTTATCCGTTAAATGTTGAAAACGCGGTGCTAACGTTGCCCAATGTGCCTTGACCGTTTCCGGTGGATTTTCCCAAGAGCCTTTATCGTGTTTAGAACGCGATACGCTACGCCCATATGGTACTGCTCGTTCAGTGGCACTGCGTAGCCCCGACAGATTATCCGGCAGGTCACTGGCCACCAACGAGGTACGTACTGCTATCATCCCACAACCGATATCTACGCCAACCGCGGCAGGAATGATTGCGCCACGCGTTGGAATGACGCTCCCGATCGTTGATCCTTTTCCCAGATGCACATCCGGCATCACTGCTAGATGTTTAAAAATAAACGGCATTTTGGCTGTATTCAGTAATTGCTCGCGGGCTTCCGACTCAACAGGCACGCCCTGTGTCCACATTTTTATCTGTGCGCTGTTCATGGGCGACATCATGTCGTAATCCTGTCTTTTTTGATTTTCCATTTCTCATCCTCTTGGTTGTTTTTGTCTGTCAGATATAGCGAAAGTCGTGCCATTTTTTAGAAATGAAGAAAATGGATTTAACATATTGATTATTAATCATTAAAAATCATATCAGCCAAGCTGGCGATAAACTTCAAAAGACGTTAATTTATCCTATGGGATAAATTATTATACAGTTGGATAAGATGAAGCGTCGTGTTGTGATTGGTGTACTGGGAACTACGCTGGATAAACGAGGCAAGCGAGGGAATCGCTGGACAAAATGGTGCCCCAGCGTCGGGCTTTATCAGCAGCCAGATTTCCCTGTCGATCGTCTGGAGTTGTTGCACCAGTCACGCAATGAGGGAATGGCACAGCAGGTAGCGGAGGATATTGCCGTGGTGTCACCGGCAACCAAGGTCTCGTTGCAAACGGTTGAACTGCGCGATCCCTGGGATTTTGAAGAGGTTTACAGCGCCTTTCTGGACTTCGCTAATTGCTACCCGTTTGACACTGAAAATGAAGAGTATTTCGTCCACATTACCACCGGTACGCACGTGGTGCAGATTTGCTGGTTTCTGTTGACGGAAGCGCGCTATCTGCCTGCCAAATTGCTACAAACTGCACCGGGAGAAAAGGAGGCACGCCCGGCTCCTCAGGGCATCTACTCTGTTATTGATTTGGACCTCAGCCGTTACGTCACGCTCACCAGCCGCTTTCAGCAAGAACAGCAACGGTCAGTGTCATTCCTGAAATCAGGTATTGCAACGAGCAACACGACATTTAACACCCTGATCGATCAGATTGAACGTGTGGCACTACGTTCAACAGCACCGATACTGTTGAACGGCCCTACTGGGGCAGGGAAATCCTATCTGGCGCAGCGTATCTATCAGCTACGCCTGTCTCGTCATCTGGTTAGCGGCCGTTTTTTGGCCGTCAATTGTGCCATGCTGCGCGGCGACAATGCGATGTCGACACTGTTTGGTCATGTAAAAGGCGCATTTACCGGTGCGTTTCAGGCTAGAACCGGGCTCTTGCGTGAGGCAAACGGCGGAATGCTGTTTCTGGATGAAATTGCAGAACTGGGGCTGGATGAGCAGGCGATGTTACTCAAGGCTATTGAAGAAAAAAGCTTTTTCCCGTTTGGTTCGGATAAAGAAGTCAGCAGTGATTTTCAACTGATTGCCGGTACTCACCAGAATATACGTGAGCGGATAGACCAGGGAAAATTCCGTGAAGATCTCTACGCGCGTATCAACATGTGGACATTCCCTTTGCCCGGTCTGGCGGAACGCCGGGAAGATATCGAGCCTAATATTGAATACGAAATCCAACGCTTCGCCCGCGACAATCAGTTGCAGATTCGTTTTGATAAAGACGCACACGAGCGCTACCTCGCTTTTGCTTGCTCACCGCAGGCTGAGTGGCGTGGTAACTTCCGTGAACTCGGCTCGTCAATCGCGCGCATGGCGACACTCGCTGAGCAAGGGCGCATCACCGTTGCATTGGTAGAAGAAGAAATTTTCCGGCTGCAATACGACTGGCAGGGCAACACTACTGCAACGACGCTTCCGCCAGCGCTGGCTAATATCGATCTCTTTGAACAGCGCCAGTTAGAAACGGCGCTAGAAGTTTGCCAGACGTCTGCTTCCCTTTCTGAAGCAGGGCGTCGTCTGTTTGCCATCTCACGGCAGCAGAAGCAGAAACCGAATGATGCCGACCGATTACGCAAGTATCTAGCGCGGTTTGGGCTGACTTGGGAAGAGATGAAGCGGGTTTAGGCGGGGCTGGATGTGGCTATAAATACGGGTATCTCCTGGTTCAATAACGTTTGTATTGCTATAGCACGCAGGGAAGGATTCTCAGCATGGCAGGCGCGATCGGCCATTTCTATCAAATCGTGAGCAAAACATTGCAGCCAGCCTTGCAAAGTGGAAAATAGTTACCCACATATCTTTTTATATCAATAAAATCAATTGTTTTATTAAATCATAGGGCAGGCAATGGATGGTATTTCTTTAGGGTTCGCCTCCTATTGGCGAAACTCATTAGCTGATGCAGATTTAGGGAAAGGCGCCCTCGAGCCGAAGGACACTAAAAGTTTCATGCAATGGCATGATATCGCGACAGGACGTCTTGACGACGCTATCGTCAGTGAGCTTTTTGAGGGAGAAAAAGAAGATGTTCAAACGGTTGATGTCGTTTTACGTCCAAAGGTTTACTTTCGCTTGTTGCAACATGAAAAGGAGCGTTCTGCCGGTATCCCATCTGTTGTGACGCCCATAGTGACATCGGCAGTACTGAGCCGAGAGGGGTTTTTGTTTCCGACACCAAAAACCTCCATCCCCAGAGATTTGCTTGAGCCTTTGCCAAATGGGGCATTTTCTATTGGTGAGATGGCACAATATGACAAATATAAAACGACCCACTCATCGGTTTCCATGGTATTTGATGATGGGATTGATAAGGCCTCTGAATCAGAGAAAGAACGGGAGGCTAGGTATGCTGTTTACCAAAGAGAATGGCGCCATTCTCTGGATGGCGTAGATAAGCTACTTGATAACGTTGCTGAGATATGGATAAAAAACCACGAGCAGTATGTTCTGGCCGATCACGGTTATTTTGTTAAAAAGACGCAACTCGGTGGTGCCAGCCATCATATTATTGCTCTTTATGATCATCTTATTGTCTGCAAGAAGGATGTGCCGCTCTTCAAACGTTTTGCTTCGCTTGAGGTTCGCCCGACAGAGCCTCTGCTTTCTCCAGAGGCAAAAGTCAGTGAGAGGCTTGGGCATTCGGGGGATAAATTTTCGCTGGCAATGGCCCAGCGTGACGCATTAAGCCATTTTCTTGATGTTGAACATGGTGATATCCTTGCCGTTAATGGCCCGCCGGGAACGGGAAAAACAACGCCGGTTCTTTCCATCATTGCCACTCAGTGGGCAAGGGCAGCCCTTGAAAAATCAGAACCTCCCGTTATTATTGCTACATCAACCAATAATCAGGCGGTAACGAATATTATTGAAGCCTTCGGAAAAGATTTTTCTGAAGGTACTGGCCCCATGTCGGGGCGATGGTTGCCCGAGCTTAAAAGCTTTGGCGCGTATTTCCCATCAAGTACCAGAAAATCAGAAGCTGCTAAAAAGTATCAAACTGAAGAATTCTTCAGTCATGTAGAGTCAAAAGAATACAGTGAAGACGCTCTGGTATTCTATCTGGATAAAGCAAAATCAGCGTTTCCGGAAAAAGATTACTCATCTCCTGAAAAAGTTATTGATTTGCTGCATGGCCAACTGGCAATAAAGTTCGAAAAGCTTGTAAAAATAAAAACGGTATGGAAATCATTAAACCAAATTCGGACAGAGCGGGGAAAAATATCTGATAATATTGAGCAGTATATTATTGATAAAAAACTATTACTCTCTGAGCAAGAACAAAAAATTACAATATTCAAAAGCGCTATAGCGCAATGGCATAAGTATCGTGCTGATGAATCACTGATTTATACGTTATTTTCATGGATTCCCGCCATCCGTAATAAGCGACATTATCGGATAAAAATTTTTCTTGAAGATACGCTAGGCCACTTTGCTTCAGGAGATCAGTGGACAAGCTCTGAAGCAATTGATGAGTACATTGGTAGACAGCTCAATTCTGCGTGCACTGAACAGAAAATGCATCAACAGCATATTGATTTGGCATGTGAGATTGTTCGACTGGAGAATGAAGCCGTTCAGGAGTGGCTGAACATTGCTCGCGATCTTGGGTATAAAGATGAGGAAGAGTTGAGTTTGTCGCAGGCGGATGCGCTTGCGGATACACAGATCCGTTTCCCTGCTTTCTTATTGACGACTCACTATTGGGAAGGTCGTTGGTTAATTGATATGGCGAATATTCAAGATCTTCAGGATGAAAAGAAAAAGAATGGTGCTAAAGATGTAACGTCTCGTTGGAAAAGAAGAATGAAACTGACCCCGTGCGTGGTGATGACATGCTATATGCTGCCTAGCTACCTGCAAGTACGCGAGCATAAGGGACAACAGCGATTTGAGACGGGATACTTGTATGACTTTGTGGATTTACTTATTGTTGATGAAGCAGGGCAAGCGCTTCCTGAAATTGCTGCCGCATCGTTTTCGTTGGCTAAGAAAGCGTTAGTGATTGGTGATACGCAACAGATTGCGCCAATATGGAATATTATCCCGGCTATTGATATCGGCAATATGCTTGAGGAAAAGATCCTGTCAGGTAATACACAGGAAGAGATGGTTGAAGAATATAACTCAATTGCCGAACTTGGTAAAATCGCAGCTTCCGGTAGTGTAACGAAAATTGCGCAATCTGCTTTGTGCTATCAATATGATCCTGAATTAGCGCGTGGTATGTATCTCTATGAACATCGTCGATGTTTCGACAATATCATTGGATATTGTAATGAGCTTTGTTATCACGGTAAGTTGCTACCTAAAAGAGGGCTTGAAGAGAATAATTTCTTGCCCGCAATGGGGTATCTCCATATTGATGGTAAAGGCGCGCTGGCAAGTAGCGGTAGTCGATACAATTTGCTTGAAGCAGAAATGATAGCAGCCTGGTTGAGGGATAACCGAAACGATATTGAGGGATCGTTATGGTAAACCTGTTCATCAGGTTGTCGGTATTGTTACGCCGTTCAGCGCTCAGGTATCAGCGATAAAACAGGCTATGGGTAAACTCGGTCTCAGCGCAGGAGCAGATGAAAAGGCCATTACTGTAGGAACAGTGCACGCCCTCCAGGAGGCTGAAAGAGCTATCGTAATATTCTCACCGGTGTATTCAAAACATGAGGATGGCGGATTTATTGATAGCGATAACAGCATGTTGAATGTTGCTGTCTCACGAGCGAAAGACAGTTTTCTAGTTTTCGGGGATATGGATTTGTTTGAGATACAATCCTCTTCATCACCCCGAGGGATGCTGGCAAAATATCTGTTTGCAGCAGAAACAAATGCTTTATATTTTGAGTATAAAGAACGCAAGGATTTAACATCCTCCGAGACAACGGTCTACACACTGCATGGTGTGGAGCAGCACGATAACTTCTTGAACCAGGCGTTTGAAAATACCGAGAAACACATTACGATTGTGTCCCCGTGGTTAACGTGGCAGAAACTGGAGAAGACCGGATTTCTGGATTCTATGATTGTAGCCGGTTCACATGGTGTTGCTATAACCATAGTCACGGACAGATACTACAACACTGAACATAATGATTATGAGAAGCGAAAAGAAAAACAGCTAAGCCTTAAAGCTGCGCTGGATAAACTGAATGATCTTGGTATTTCCACAAAATTGGTAAACCGTGTCCACAGTAAAATTGTTATTGGGGATGATAGTTTATTATGTGTGGGATCGTTTAACTGGTTTAGTGCAGCACGTGAAGCCCGATATGAACGCTATGATACATCGATGGTTTATTATGGTGATAACTTAAAAGGTGAAATTGAAACGATTTATAATAGTCTTCATAAGCGTGAAATTTAGCTTGGAAACCATCTCGTCTGAGATTTATCCTTGGGTGAGATGGTGATTACATATGGTTTTTCTGGCAATAATGAGCGGGTCTGGTCTCCTGAAACGGAGTTGATGTGGGGACCATCCGTCAGTGCAACACGTGCAGTGGCATCATCTTCACCGAGATATGTCGCCAAAGGAACACAAACAATAATACTATCAATAACCCGAAAGTATTTGTATCCCCGTGGCGATCCCCTTCAAATCCCAAAACTCAACCCGCTTCTGCCGTCGTTTCCCGAGCGATATCCGTTTGCTTGCGCCGCATCTGCGTCAGCACCAGCAGCAGGGCGAGTAGCGCCAGCACTGCACCGGAAATGGATACTGCACCATAGCTTCCGCCGAGGTTCAGCACGGCGCTGCCTAATGCGGCACCCAGCGCGTTGCCGAGGTTAAACTCACTGATGTTGACCGATGAGGCCAGCCCCGGTGCACCTGCAGCTTCACGCATTACCCAGGTTTGCAACGGCGGGACCACGGCAAAAGTGGCGGTGCCCCAGACTACCAAGCCGATGGCTGCGCCTGCCTTGGATGTCGCCAGCCAGGGGAATGCCACCATGCTGATGGCTATCAGGCTTAAAAATACAATCAGCGAGCCTTTTACCGAACGGTCTGCAAGCTTGCCGCCTAACTTGGCCCCGAAAGTGAAGCCAATGCCAATCAACACCAGCATGCCGGCCACATAGCCGGGAGAAACCTGCATAATGGATTCGAGCGAAGGGGCAATGATTCACGCCACCCGACGACTTGCCCAAACCAGGTCGCCACGGGAACGCCGCCGATATTTGCGATGGTTAACCCCATAAACATGGCAGCAACGGCACTGGCTTGTTTCTCACGTGGAACGAGGCTTGCCGCCACAATCGAACCAATCCCAAAGAATGCCCCGTGGTTTAAGCTGGTGATGATACGAGCAATCACCAAGCTGGTGTAATTGGGTGCCATGGCGGAGGCCAGATTACCAAGGGTAAAAATTGCCATCAGCGCTCTGCGGCGCGGCCAGAGGGCGAACAGCAGCGTCATCACCGGCGCGCCCACCATCACACCGATGGCATAAGCAGAAATCAGCATTCCTGCGGTAGGGATTGAAACATCCATTCCCTGAGCGATGGTCGGGAGCATGCCCATTGGGCCAAATTCGGTTGTGCCAATACCAAATGCGCCAACGGCGAGTGAGAGTAATGGAAGGGTGGAATGGGTTTGTGAAGACGTACGGCTTGTCGACATAATTTGATTCCTAATCGTTGCGATTTGAACGCCACCAGCATTGAATCGCCCCGGAAATACAGGCATCCATCAGCGCTTGCGATTTGAACTCGGCATTCTGCCGTTATTAAGCGGGAAGATAAACGTAGAAAAATAAAAAACACTTTTGCTAAAAGTGGTAGGCTGATGGCAACTTCTGTTAGGTATTATCGATGAAAATGCTGAGATGGGAATCGGGTGAAAGGTGTAGATGGGGCTACCCCGCGCGTTGTTTCAGGATTCACTATCCTTAGCTGCGTCGGGTAACTCCCTCTTGGCGATATTATTGATTACACAATCGCCTCACCTTCATAGGCCTGACGATACAGCTCAATAACCTGCTCTTTGGTGGCTTTGCGCGGGTTCGTTAATTGGCAAACGTCTTTCTTCGCATTCTCAGCCATAATGGCGAAATCTTCCGGTTTGACGCCAAGGCTCTTGAGGTCGCGCGGAATGCCAACCTGTTTGCCTAAACGTTGAATCGCGCTAATGGTTTTCAATGCGGCTTCATCTGTCGATGGGCCATCCACGTTTTCCCCCATGGCTTCAGCGATATCTCTGAACCGGTTGAGGTTGCCGATGAGGTTGAAGGATTCGACATACGGCAGCAAAATGGCATTACACACGCCGTGCGGCAGATTATAAAAGCCGCCTAGCTGATGCGCCATGGCATGCACATAGCCCAGCGATGCGTTGTTGAAGGCAATCCCCGCCAGATATTGCGCATAGGCCATATTATCCCTGGCTTTCATATATTCACCATTGGCAACGGCTTTCGGCAAATATTGGGTGATCATTTTGATGGCTTTTAATGCGGCGGCATCAGTAAGCGGGTTTGCCATGGTGGAAACATAAGCTTCAATGGCGTGGGTTAATGCATCCATCCCTGTCGCAGCTGTCAGTGACGGCGGCATCCCGACCATTAATTCCGGATCGTTAATGGAGATTTGTGGCGTAACGCGCCAGTCAACAATCGCCATTTTAACTTTGCGTTCTGTATCGGTAATAATACAAAAACGGGTAATTTCCGAAGCGGTGCCCGCAGTGGTATTAATGGCCATCAGCGGAATCATATCGTTGATAGATTTATCGACACCTTCAAAATTGCGAATATTTCCGCCGTTAGCAGCGATAAGGCCAATACCTTTTGCACAGTCATGCGATGAACCGCCACCGAGAGAAACAATCGCGTTACAGTCATTTTCCCGATAACACTTAATGCCTTCCGCAACGTTCTTATCCATTGGGTTTGGTTCAGCGCCGCCAAATATATGAACGCCAATACCTGACTTTTTATAAATCTCAGCAACCTTATCCGCCATTCCGCTTTTGGCGAGGAAGGCATCCGTGACAATAAGAATTTTTTTAATATTTAACGTTTTTGCAAGACTGCCCGCTTCCTGAACGCCACCCTCACCAAATACATTTCGTGTGGGTAGAAAATAATATGTCGACATACAATTTCCCCTATTTATAAATGATGGCTGTCAGTATGTTCATCAGAGATTCTGAAAATATTAATTAAAAATAAATGTTTAGCGCCAATGTTAAATGGCACCAGGCATGGATAGCAAAAGCAGAGGTTGAACATCTGTGGGCAGTGTAAGGGAATAGCGGTGATGAACTTTGATTTACATCACATTATATGCGATTGTTTTTAACAATAAGTGACATTGCGTTTACAACTAATTTGCGGGATGTTCAAGATTGACCAAAGATAAGCGTTGTACCGGCAAGAGTGGAACTGTGGGAGAACAGAAAACGATCAGGGAGAATCAATAGTCGAATAGCGCGGTTAATGAAATACCTAGTCCTGTGGCGATGATACTAATGGTTTCCAGGGTCGGATTTCTGATTCCCCGTTCAATACCACTTAAATAAGTACGATCCAAATTGCATTTACTGGCAAGTGCCATTTGCGTGAGCCCTGCCTGAACGCGCAACGTTTTGATGCGTTGTCCAAAAAGCCACGTGGTATCTCTGGTGTTCTGCATGTTGGCACTGTCCTGTCGTTGCTATCTCTGTGGTTCGTCATTATAACTCACCAAAAGTAGAACGTTATCTATGCAGTCTGCATTTTTATATGTTGGCTCGCTCAGGTGATAAAATTGCTGCAAGCCGATGGCGCGAAGTGGGTACCAGCCCGACCTGAAGCCCAAAGGGTTTGAATAGCTTGTTGATGACATCAGCAGTGTAGTTGCCTCGGTCATTTTCCACTTCGGATAGTGTTTTGCGTGATATTGAAACCAGATTGGCAAAGGCATCTTGCTTTAGCCCTAATACGTCAGCCCGAAGCATTTTTAGTGCCTTGCCCTGTGTGATTTCACCCAGTAACAGATGCCTGATAATGGCATTCATGGCAGATTGTCTTTCTGGCGTGCTAATCGGCTTGGCTTTTTTAGAAACACGTTGTCGCTTTATACCTTGCACGCCGGGGGCTGGTGTGATTGGCTGGAAAGTATAACTTTTTATCGGTTCTTGCATCGCGCGATTTTTTTCTTTTATTTTTCTTATCGTTTCGCTCGCAGGCATTACATCACTATTTTGATTTTTCATAGCAAACTCCATCTATCCAACTTTTGTTCTATATAGTTGAAACCGATAGACGGCAGGGTAACGATCTGTTCGGGAACCCCCCTTTGTATCAGCCTCTCTTTTAGCCCCAGTAGTTGTTGCGCAGTTTCTTGCAATGCTTTCAGTAACGTATCGGCTGGCAAAAGATCGCTAAGTGCTTGTGCAATTGCAATAAAATTATACTCGCCCCCATTTTCTAATGGCGCTGCCCACTTCATTGTACGTGCGATCCCTTCGGGGTCTGCTTTCATGGGGGCAAAGTCGTAGATGGGGGCTAACTTGATGCAGTTTTCTGCTTTAAGAAATGCGGTATTTCTTCCATGATTATCACTGTTGCCGAAAATAATATTGAGTAAATCCCGACGCACCCATTCGATAACAAAGGCGGTGATATCAAAATCAAAGCCCTGCTCTGTCACCATATTGCTGTGCGTAATTTTTTCTATCAGTGTTCTGAGCGTTTCCTCATGATAAAGCGTAACGCCGGGCGCTTTTCTTAATATTGAATACACGGATTCCATGCCAAACCGTTTGAGACAACCCTCTTTTTCGAAAGATACATCAAATCTGGGGAGCCACAGGGAAGGGTAATTTTCCCCTTCTTCCAAACGCATATTTTGAGTAGGGATTGTGTTAAATCCAAAGGCTGTCAGCTCTTGGTAATAATAGAATTCGGCACACAATATATTACAGTCAACTTCGCTGCGGTTTCCGCGAGGGTATTTAACCAGATAATGGATATCTCTATTGCTTGAGTCCTGTTGGTAAGTATCAATCCATATGCGCTATGCGCTGCTCTGGTGTGCAACGGAGTAATAATTTCGGTGCCTCGCCACCTGCGCCTGTTGCCCCGCCTGCCGCAGCACCACGTTGTTGAGCGTAATCCAGAAAATCACTCGCTCTGTTTTTAACGTCATCAACAGAAAAAAAAGCTGTTCCGCTTCGGGATGGAACGCAGGGACAGATTCCTTAATGCGCAAATTGCCAATGGGCGACATAGTGCCATGTTTTAGAATGACAAAATTTTGCTGGCTGGGAGTCAGCCCTTCGAGATCAAGGTATTTCTCCCAATAACGCCGGCTTGCCCCGCTAGGGATAATGTCATCAAGAAAACGCATCCAGCTGGGCTGGCCACCATCATCGAAGAAGAGGGATACGGGGTGGTTAAGTGATACGGCGTAATTATCATCACGGTTCAGGTGGTCGATGGCGTAGTCAGACTGATAGTCCAACTCGGTGAGCTGGTACATACTTTGCTCACTTTCGGGAAAAGTGATGAGTGCAACATCGCACCATTGATTGTTAAGGAAAGCCTGTACTGTTAACTGTTCCATCCTCATACCTCTCACCTTCTATGAGTAACATATTACGTTTAATTTGCATGATTTTCAATCTATGTAACTTATTATACTCTTTAATATGTTTTTTGTTTTATTGCGAGTTTTTATTACTCATTATTTTTGTGATAAATCTAGCCTCGAGCCCACCAAAAGAGAACAAAAATAAGAGCATGCCCGTTGTCAGCATCCAGTAATCAATTGCATGATGTAGGGCGTTTTGCCCGATAGCGGGCTGATAATGGAATGAATAAATAACAGGATTGCTCGATGAAGCAGCTAACAATACTGGCTCTGGGATGGGTGTTGTCTGCACCGACTTTTGCACAGCCACAACTGCCGCAGGTGGTTATCAAGGATGTTACCTGGGTATCAAACAATACCGTGAGAGTAGGCAATGCCATTAATGCCCTTTATCGTATCACCACGCAGAGTAGTGGGACGACGGATGGATGGCTTAATGTGGACTGCGCAACGGGCCAAAAAACACAATTGTTTGCCAGCATGTATACCTCTGGGCCGAATCGTCCAAGTGTTCGGGTCTATGGCGCGGGTTCTCTTAATCGTTACGCGCCTGGCATACCTTTTGAGCCAGAGGCTGACAGCCCATACAGCACCAATCCGGCATTGAATGTGTGCCAACAAAACGTCCCCGTACCCAAATGGGTTGCACTTGCTGAGCCCGATGCGCAGGGTGACCAACTGTTTATTGATGTGAATAACAGCGCGAGAGAGGGAGATCGGCTTCAGGTGCGTATCGCAACGGATTATGCGCACATCCATCAAGATGAAAAATACCTCGCGCCCTATTCAGTGAAAATAGCGGATAAGGTTTTTGATTGCGCGCAGAATAAGAGCCAAACCCTTAATCAGTTTGCGCTGGATAATCAGAGGCGAATAACGGATAGCCAGTCTGAAGAAAATTCTGCTTTCGTAGCTCTTTCGGCCGAGGAAGCCACGCTCGCAAAAAGGCTCTGTGCGATTAACGATATTAGCCAGTTTAGCGGTAAAGGCACGCTGGAATGGCGTGAAAAGCCGATGGCGGAGAATTTGCCGTTACGACCGGATTTTGCGCAAAACGATCCGGCACCGATCCAAAGCCATCCACTGCCACAGGCCGTGGCGGAGACGGTGAAACAGGCGGTTGCGACGCCGCAACAGCGCCCGACATTTAAGCGCCTGAGCTACACCCAAAAATCGCCGGGAGAGGATCTCGCCTCTTTTGTGGTGCAAATGGACAGCTTACCGGATGGAACATTACTGACGCTGGATAAAATGACGTTGGGCGGCGTGGTGTTTTATTCACAACATGTGCGCCTGTTTAATATCGTGGACGTTAAGAAATGGGATTCGCTGGCAGAAAAGTCCGTTATCAGCAACACGCTGGAAAACGCGTTTGTGCTGCCCCCGGCGGCTGGTGCCGAGTATCACTGGAAGAATACTCAGAGCGATAACAAATCGACCGGCAAGCTGTGTCATGCCGATAACGCGTGGCGCAGTGCCACTGCGATTAGCCCGCATTTTTCCGGACGTTATCTGGAATTCATCTGTACCGACGATCGCGGTGATGGCCGCCCGATGAGCAGTGATTATGCTTACCTCGAAGACCTGCGCGTGTTTATTCGCATCGGTTATCACGAAGCCGGTGAGAAAAAACGCTTTGCCTTTGAAGATGTGACGATAGTGAACTGAGTTATCTGGTTGTACGTTCCCCGCCAAGGCGGACTTAGCGGGGAACGCGCAGTCTTAATTAACGCACTGCACTCAGGCACCTTGTCTAACGATCCTACCAGCCAGTCGATATCCTGCTCCTGAAAAGCCAATGGCGGGTGCAGTTTCAATACGTTGCCATAAGGGCCTGCCACCGAGGTCAGCACGCGCTCGGCTCTCAGGCGTTCGATCACATCCAGAGCCAGCGCCTTGTCAGGTGTTTTGGCAGCGCGATCGCTCACCAGCTCGAAACCGATAAACAGCCCGGCTCCGCGCACATCGCCCACGCATTCATGGCGATCGGCGAGTCGTGCCAGCTCGCGCCGCAGTTTTTCACCGACAATCAGGCTGTGTTCCTGCAACTTCTCTTCGCGGATCACACGCAACACTGCCTGCGCCGCAGCCATGGAAACCGGGTTGCCGCCAAAGGTGTTGAAATAGGGGATTTCATCGCTAAAGGCGGCCAACACATCGGCTTTGGCCAACAGGCCAGACACCGGAATCCCGTTACCCATCGGCTTACCCAGCGTCACCACGTCCGGCACGATGCCGTGGCGCGCAAATCCCGGTTGCACCTCGTCGGCGATAAAAATTCCGCCGTTGGCATGCACCACGTCGAGTGCGGGTTTCAGAAAGCCTGCCGGCCCAGGCAGCACGACATCAGAAGAGAAGATCGAATCGACCAACAGACCCGCAAATTTGATGCCATGCGCCGCCATGTCGTCGATCTGTTTTTGGATCTCATTGGCAAACCAGACGCCTAAATCGGGTGCATCAACGCGGTAACGATCGGGTGGCGGCACCAGACGTGTAGTGGGAGCGAGGGGTTGGCCGCTGCCCAGCGCCGGTGATGCGCCAGATGTCAGTTCGCTGGTGCCGTGGTAGGCCTCCTGGCTGACGATGATGCCGGTGCCGCCGCTGTAAGCTTTGGCGATACGGATCGCCAGATCGTTGGCTTCCGAGCCGGTACACACGTACATCGCTTTATTGATTTCGTCAGGCACGGTCGTCAGCAGATCGGCGGTGTAATCCAGAATGCGTTCATGCAAATAACGGGTGTGGGTATTGAGCTGGTTCATCTGCTCATGCACGGCGGCGATGACTACGGGGTGGCAGTGCCCGATGCTGGCAACGTTGTTGTAGACATCCAGATATTTATCGCCCGCGGCATCTCACAGATATTGCCCTGCGCCGCGAACCAGATGCACGGGGTTGCGATAAAACAAACGGTAGGATTCACCGAGCAGTTGGTTGCGCTTATCGGTCAGTTTGCGCGTTTCGGCATCCAACGCATCCGCGTGTTCTGCGCGAAAGCTATTGGTATCCATGATAGTTGAACGTGTTGCCATGATGACTCCAAATTTCGGTTAAGCACAATATTTCGATCGGGCACCGTGTTTCTGTCAGACACCGTGCATAAACAGGATGGGGAATAGCTTACGCATTAACCTGAATGAAAAGCAACTAAATACACAAATACATTTAAATGCACTTTTTTGATGCACTTAAAACACCAAAAAAGTGCAACCTGATACAGGTAAAACCTCTCTCTCACTCTCCTTTAAAACGACGGAAGCTGAGCAATTCCTTGTTTTATTAGCTTATCATAGTCGTAACTGTGTGCTTTCTTTAGGGTTGGCATGATTAGTGCTTAAAATTACACAGATGCAATATAACGCACAAAAAAACGCAGAATGTGAAATGCACAAAAGTGCTCACCTTCTCAGGGCTACGCCACCGAGTTATGACTTCCGCAACCATTAAGGGGAACATTTATGAAACGTCTTTCATTTCGCCGTACCAGTCTGATGGCGGCATGCGCCTTTGCGACCCTGGTGGGGGCGGCACAGGCAGGCACCATCACGGTGTATACCTCGTTGGAAGAGGATGAAATCAAGGATTACGTCGCACAGGCGAAGAAAGACATGCCGGATGTCACCGTGAATGTGCTGCGTTTGTCTACTGGCGATCTCGGACCGCGCATTTTGACAGAAGCCAAGAATCCACAGCATGACGTGGTCTGGGGATGGGCGCTGACCAACGTGATGGACCCGCGCATTTCCGCGCTGCTGGAGCCGTATGCCGCCAAAGGCAGTGAAAAGCTGGATGAAACCTATCGCGCGCCGAATAACAAATGGTTCGCGGCCGCCGGCTACATGGCGGCGTTCTGTGTGAACACCGAAGCGCTCAAAGCGAAAAACCTGTCGGTTCCTGCCACCTGGCAAGATTTGACCAACCCGATTTACAAAGGCGAAGTGGTGATGCCGAACCCGGTTTCATCGGGTACGGGTTATCTGCAAATCGCAGCGCTGTTGCAATCCAAAGGGGATGAGAAAGGGTGGGAATTCCTCAAATCGTTGGATGGCAATATTGCGCAATACACCAAACACCAAATCCGGCTCTCGTCCGTGTAAAGCGGCGCGTACTGGCGAATACGCCATTGGCGTGTCGCTGGCGTTTGCCGCTATGCAATCCATCGAAGAAGGGTATCCGGTCAAAATGGTGATTCCCAGTGATGGCGCAGGCTATGAACTGGAAGCCTCTGGCTTGATGGCGGCATCAAAAAATAAAGCTGATGCCAAGCGCTTCCTGGATTGGACCTTATCCAACAGTGCGGCGACGCTGTATACCAAATACAAAGAGATCGTCACCATTCCCGGCGTAGAACAATCAAAAGCTGCCAAGCTGGCGGGCGCCTGCCTGCCGATCTGTCCAGCGTTCTGTTCCCGGTTGATTTCGCCAAGAGTGCCGAAGAGCGCGATGCCATTCTGGAAACCTGGCAAAAGGCGATTGGTCGCTGATAACACCTGTTTTGTTCTATAACCAACGCTGGCTATCAGGCCAGCGTTGAGGCCGTTGTAATAAAAGGCGTTTTTTTACGAGGCGTTGTTTAAAGAGGATAGTAAGTACATGGCGCTGGTGATTCAGAATCTCTATAAAAGTTTTGACGGCCACGTAGCGCTCGATCGCATTAACTTGTCGATTGAGAATGCGGAGTTTGTTTACTAGGGCCAAGTGGCTGTGGGAAAACCACTTTACTGAGGATTATCGCCGGGTTGCTCAGCAGCGATGGCGGAAAAATCAGTCTGGATGGCCTCGATTTGATTAACGTGCCTGCCCGCGATCGCGGGTTTGGCATTGTGTTCCAGTCTTACTCATTGTTTCCGCACATGACCATTGCGCAAAACATCGGTTATGGGCTGAAAATTCGTCACACGCCGGAGGCGGAGATTCGCGATCGCGTCAACAGCCTGCTGGATACGGTACGACTTGGCGGGTTTGGCGATCGTTATCCTAATCAGCTTTCCGGCGGTCAGCAGCAGCGTGTGGCGATAGCGCGTGCGTTAGCCGTGAATCCGTCGTTGCTGTTACTGAATGAGCCGCTTTCTGCACTGGATGCGCGCGTGCGTGCTGGATTGCGCCAGGAACTGCGTGAAGTCCAACAACGGTTAGGGATTCCCACGCTGATGGTTACCCACGATCAGGAAGAAGCCATGAGCATGGCGGATAAAATCGTCTGTATGCAGGGCGGTCTGATCGTGCGGGAAGGGACTCCGCGCGAGCTTTATACCGCACCGCGCACCCGCTTTGTGGCTGAATTTATGGGGCACAGTAATCTGTTGCCTAAGGCGACGGTCCAGCAGTGGATGCCGGAACTGTTGCAGACGTCTGCGCCAGAGAATGCCGAGCTGTTTATTCGGCCTGAGCGCATTGCAATGGCGAAAGTGCCCGATGCCGAGGGGCAGGTGGTGAGCACCAGATTTTTGGGCAGCATTCAGCGGGTTGAAGTGCTGTGGAAATCACATCCGTTGCTGGTGGAAACCAGCAGTACCCTCAACTGGTCGGCAGGCGATCGCGTTACGCTCTCCATTGCCGCACAAGATTGTGCCTGGGTACAAGCATGAGTTATTCACTTCTTCCTCTTCCTCCGCAAACGTCGGCTGACCGTTGGTTATCTCGTCTCTGTCTCTATCTGCCGCTGGCGGCGTTGCTGGCGTTTTTTGGCGCGCCGATGCTCAGCATTCTGTGGCACAGCCTGCTCGACGATCGCAGCGGCACGTTTGGTTTGTCGAACTATCTGGTGCTGATGAATTCGCCGGGCGTCTGGCGCGCGATGTGGAACAGTCTGGTGCTGGGTGTCGTTACCACACTGGTGACGCTGGTACTTGGGTTTATCGTCGCGTATGGGCTGGAATGCACGGCCATGCCCGCCAAACGCTTTATCTCCTTTGCCACTTCGCTGCCAGTATTAGCGCCATCGTTAGTGCTCGGTCTGGGGCTGATTTTTCTGCTCGGGCGTAATGGCATCGTGGGGAACCTGTTAGGCGTGCGCCTCAATATTTACGGTTTTTGGGGATTGCTGATTGCCAACGTGCTGTATGCCTTGCCGCAGGCGATTTTGATCATTCGCGTCACGCTGCGCCAAAGCGATACCCGGCAGTATGAGGCGGCGAACGTGCTGGGCGCCACGGACTGGCGGCAGTTTCTGGATATCACCCTGCCGGGCGTGCGCTATGGCATTTTGAGTGCGGCCTTTGTGGTGTTTACCATCACCATCACCGATTTTGGTAATGCGATGGTGATCGGCGGTGATTTCTCTGTGCTGGCGACGGAGATTTACAGCCAGGTCAGCGGGCAAATGAAGTTTGGCATGGGGGCCGTGGTGGGGATTCTGTTATTACTGCCTGCGGCGGCATCCATCTGGATTTCGGCGTTAGCGGCTGTTATCGGCACGCTGCTGCTGTTTTTGCTCACGTTTGGGATTCGTCGTCAGCCGGGGAAAAGTGCGGATTTTGCTGCGTTGCTCAGCGCGCTGCCCGTGGGCGTGCTGGGGCTGGTGCTAGGGCTGTCGTATGTGTTCACGTTTAACACCGCCGACCTCCCTTGGGGGATGCTGTATGGTTCGGCGATTCTGGTGGCGCTGTGTAACTACTACCATTATCACACACAGGGGTACACCACGATGATGATGGGTATGCGCAATGTGCCCAACGCCATGGAAGATGCCACCACCGTGCTGGGTGGCGGAGTGGTGCGTATCCTGCGCGATGTGTATTTGCCTGCCATGCGGCTGACCCTGATCTCCGTCGCCATGTTCCTGTTTATGCGTTCCATGGTGACCCTCTCGGCGGTGATTTTTCTGGTTACGCCGTCGCTGCCACTTGGTGCGGTGACAGTGATGCGGTTGGATGAAGCGGGTTTCACCTCGCAGGCAGCGGCTTTTTCTACGTGCATCATGGGGATTGTAGCGACATCGCTGGAGCCTGAGCCCCCGCTGTCGGTGCGCAATACCGTGCGTGAAAAAGAGAAGCAGGATATTGCCCGCACGGCGGTGCAGCAGCTTAGCGCTGGGCAAACGCTGTTTATTGATGCGGGCAGTACTACCGCTCTGTTGGCGGATGAGCTGTTGTCGATGCCCGGCATGACGGTGATAACCAACAGCCTGAATGTCGCGCTGAAGCTGACCACGGCGGAATCGACGATGCACCATGAGGTGATTCTGCTTGGCGGCCATATGGGGCCGTCCCCATGCAGGCGACCAGCGGTGATTTGACGGTGAGCGAGATTCAGCGCTATCGCGCTGACGTTGCGCTTTTGTCACCAGTAGGGATCACCAGCGCCTCGGGGGCAAGCAGTTTTGCGCACCATGAAGCAACCATTGCTCGCGCCATGGTCAAAAACGCTAAAACGCGTATTATCCTGGCGGATAACAGTAAAATGGGTATCACCAGCCGCGTCATTTACGCAACACCGCAGGAAATCGATATCATCATTATTACTGATGCTGGCTCGGCTGCTAAACCTGAATGGGAACTGCTTCAGGCGCAGTGTGCCCATGCCATCGTGGCGTAATCAGTGACGGTTTACACCGTTGCTGGGGCTTCAGAGTGTTGCAGTGCTTCTCCCAATGCTTGTCTCTGTGACAGTAACGTATGGCTGGTGCGATCGCGCGGATAGGGCAGCGAAATAGGTAATAGTGTGCTGATGCGGCCCGGTCGGGGCGACATCACCACTACTCTGTCGGCCAGAAAGACCGCTTCTTCCACGTCGTGGGTTACCAGCAGAATGGTTAGTGTGGTATGACGGCGAATATCTGCCAGCCGATGCTGTAGCTGCTGTTTGGTCATGGCATCGAGCGCACCAAATGGCTCGTCGAGTATAGAGAGGTGATTTATTTGATACTTCCGGGAATTGGCGGGATCTAGCGGGAACTCATGGGATTTCATAGAGTTAATGCTAATTTATCGATTTGATATCAATGGATAAAAAATAAACAAAAATGGGCTTGGAGGTAAATCATTTGATACCACTATAAGCAAGGATCAATTACCACAATAGTACATATATTCTTAATCTGGGCTAAGGACAATTATGCCCTAGCCCTTGTGTAATTCTCAGGTTCTTCTACTTCTGAAATGGTTTCTTCTGTACTTGTTTCAATTTTGGATAAAATCTCTCTCAGTTGTTCTTCTGACATGGATTCTAAGCGTAACGCTATCCGCTTTTTATCGCCCTTCAGTTCTAAAAGTGATTGATTTTCAACATCAAAAAGGTGAATAACTATTTCGATTCCTTTACGAGCAAAGACCTCAAATAGTCTTAACTTCTCTTGATCTGTCAAAAGCGACAAGATCTCAAAAAGCTTCCGCTCAATGTCACTACTCGGACTGACACCATTGGTTTCTTTAGTTTTTTTATCGGATTCAAAAATAGTTCCTTCACCTTTAAGTAACCAATTTAGAGAGACACCTTCGTGTTCGGCTATCTTCAATAATTGGTTTCGTCTAGGACTTGGTTTTAAGTGCCTTCTTTTATAATAATTCTTTAATGTACTGACATTAATTCCCCACGCACGAGCGGCTTCGCTTCTAGATGCATATCTATCAACTAGTTGAAAAATTCTCTCAATTACAGGTTCTTTCTCGGACTCAAGAAAAATACGACTAGGTTTTTTTGTCATATCGGCCCTCCACTATTCTATTAGATTTATTTAAAAGCAAAAATAAATAAAACCAATGAATCTACAAAGAAATCTTTACTGGGTTTCTTTAGGTTCTTATACTTTTCCTGTACGAATAACTTCCCAGTTACTCATGCGGGTAACTTTTTAGGATAGACGAATGATGAGTAGAAAAGAAGACGTGTGTGCTGATTGGCACCCTGAAATCATTAAAGCGGAGATCCATAAGCTGGGGCTGTCGTTTCGCTTACTGTCCTTACAAGCCGGCTACAGCAAGGATTCGCTCAAAACGGTTTTACGCACGCCCTGTAAGACTTATCAGAAGATTATTGCCGAGGCGTTGGGGGTCGAACCGGAAACCATTTGGCCAAGCCGTTACAAGATTAAAAGCTACATACGCAAGGCATCATAATTATGTTTCTTGTCGCTAAAGAACTCATTGGCGTAATAGGTCTCCCCAAAACTACCAAGGGCATTAGAGAGATATTGGTGCGTTTAACGAAGAACTCGCCCGATCTCGTGCGTAAACGCCAAGGGACTAAGGCTTACGAGTACCACATTGATTGTTTGCCTATTGAAGCCCAGTGCGCGATCCGTGAGCGTCATCTTCAACAACTGATGATCGCCGCTCCTGTGGATGATGTCGTCAAGCAACCCGTCGTATCAAAGGTCGGCTCAGACCTAGAAAAAGCGGGCAAGCTGGACGTTTACCGCCGTTGCCCGGCATTGGTTGGAACCAGGCTGGCCGACCTGACGGATAAACAGCGCCAGATTGCCGATGCGCGGATGTTACTGGTGCAGCATATCCTCACCATGGGGCAGCAGCCCGGTTATAGCTGTGCGCAGGCGATCCGCTTTATTGTCCAGCAGACGAAAACAGGCCAGTTGCCTGAGAGCATCGCCCAGGCGGCACAGGTGGCCAATGCCAAGAAAGGCCAGCGCCGTCAACTCAGTGAAATCACCCTCAAGCGCTGGCTGGCCGACTACAAAAAAGCCGCCACGCCCGCCGAGCGCCTGATAGTGCTGGCACCGGGCAAGCGCGAGGTGGTCAAACCAGAGCAAATCGCCTGGTTACATGACTATCTGGCGCACTATCGCAAGCCGAACGGGTGCAGCATGAAAGAGGCCTATGCAGATTTTTGCGCCGAATGGCAACAGCGCTATGCGGATGAACCGCTGATGTTGGCGGCGCAGCCTTCTTATGATGCCGTGCTGTATGCGATGGAGAAACTCCCCGAAATCGTGAAACAGCGCGGGCGCAAGACCGGCAGTGAATATCGCCAGCTGGAAGGGTTTATTCGCCGCGACTGGACCAGCCTGCCGGTGAACTACGTCTGGATTGGGGGATGGTCACGGCATGAAAATGAAAGTTGCCCATCCCGACCACGGCCAGCCCTTTTCGCCGGAAGTGACTTTTATTATCGATGGCAGCTGCCGCTATATCACCGGCTGGAGCCTGTCGCTCTCCGAGAACGTGATCGCCGTCACCGATGCCCTGCGTTATGGCATTGCTACCCACGGTAAGCCGTTTCTCTACTACTCGGATAACGGCAGCGGTGAAACCAACAACACGCTCGATGCGGATATTACCGGTATTTTAACCCGACTGGATATTGCACATCCGACCGGCATTCCCGGCAATCCGCAAGGGCGCGGCATTATCGAACGGCTTAACCGCACCTTGCCGATGCGCATTGCCCGCCATTTTGCCACCTACTACGGCACCGACGCTGACCGTGAAACCGTGCGCAAGACCGGCAAGGCGCTTAAATCGGCGTTGAACGCCCAATCAAAGGGCGGTGAGCTGACTATCGCCCAGCAGACCACGCTGCGCAAGCTGCCCTCCTGGGAGATGCTGATTGATGAAATCAAGGCCGGTGTCGAGTGGTACAACGCCCGCCCGCACAGTGAGTTACCCAAGCGCCCCGATGGGCAGCATTACAGTCCGGCCGAGTTTCGCCGCTGGAAACTGGAAAACGAATCCACCGAACTGGAATGGCTGACGCAGTTTGAGCTACGCGACCTGTTCATGCCGCAGACCGAGCGTACCGTCAGTCGCTGTGAAATCCGTTTCCTCAACAACATTTACTATGCCGCCAAACTGGCGGATGAGCACGGGCACAAGGTGCTGGTGAACTACGACATTCACGATGCCAGCAAGGTGATCGTGCGCCGCATGGATGGCTCCTACCTCTGTGAAGCCGTCTGGGATGGCAACAAGCGCCAGGCCTTCCCGGTTACGGCGGAATACCACAACCGCCAGCAGCGTATCAAGGGGATGCGCAAACGGGGCGAAGAGAAAGTGGCGTTGGCCGAGGCAGAAAACACCGTCACCCTGCCCGCAGTGGCGGAAGACGACTGGTTGCCTGGCAATGTTTACCGCACGGTGGGAAATGCTGCCATGAAACAGGCTGTGGAGCGTGAAGTTCAGGCGGATGACTGGGATACCGAAGGGGCCTTACAGCGTGGGCTGGCTCTACTTGAAACGCAGCAGGATGCAGATCCGCTGTTATAGAAAAGCCATTCGGGAGCAACCGAATGGCTTATCGGAACACAAGAACGCTTTTCATCAAGGAGGCAGGATGATGACCCAAAACGATGATCTTATCAAGACGCTGCATGAACTGATTGACTCAGGTCAGGTAACCCAGGCGCAGATAGCGCGCGAGACCGGGCAGTCAGGGGCGGTGATATCCAACTTTATCAAGGGGAGTTACACCGGAAATAACCAGCGGGTCGGTGAACTGTTAACCCGCTGGCTGACGGATTATCAGCAAAAAAAGACCTTGCCCGCACCACCGCAGTTTGTGGAGACGGCCACGGTTAAGGAGATATGGGCGGTGTTCCAGTTTGTCCGGCTGGCGCAGTGCATGAATGTGATTGTCGGGGTGCCGGGGGTGGGCAAAACCCTTGCCGCCCGTCAGTACTGCCAGCATGCCAATACCTGGATGGTGACCCTTTCCCCGGCCCACGCCAGCATCACCGAGTGTCTGCTGGAGCTGGCGGAAGCGCTGGGCCTGAGTGACCTGCCTATAAACAAGGGGACGCTGGCGCGCGCGATTCGGCGGCGGCTGACCGGCACTCACGGGCTGGTGATTGTCGATGAGGCTGACCACCTGGGCATTGACGGGCTGGAGCAGCTGCGTGCCATTCAGGATGCGACCGGGGTTGGTATGGTGTTGATTGGTAACCCGCGTGGCCTGTCGAAGTCTGCCCGTTCAACCCAGGGGGCGGATGACCTGGCCCGGCTGTACAGCCGTATCGCCCGCTCCAAACGGCTTTTAAAGGCCAAAAAAGCGGATGTAGCCGCGATTGCTGCCGCCTGGGGCATTACCGGCGAAAGTGAGCTGACGCTGGTACAGGCCATTGCCCAGAAAGCAGGTGCCTTGCGGGTGTTGTCGCACACCCTGCGCCAGGCATGGCTGATGGCTAGCGGTGATGCCCAGGCCCAACTGGGGGAAAAATACATCAAGGCGGCGTTCAGGGAGGTGTATACCGATACCGACCTGCTGCCGGCAAGGGGGTGAGTATGGGCGGTGTGCTCTTTACCGACAGCGCCGGACGCCAGGTGCTGCTCAATACCCGGCGGGTGGTCTCCGTCTCGCTGGAATCGTCACACAGCCTGTTAGTGTCGTTTGGCAACCGGGGGGACGCGCTCTATGTGCTGCCGGATGCGCAGGAGGTGATGATGCAGTTATGTCATGACATGAGCCAGTTACTCAGGAGAGCCAGTGATGAATAACCCTTTACGCCATGAAGTCCGCGCCCTGCGGCGTATGGCCCGCTACGCACTGTATAACTTTGATAACAGCATCCGGCCATATATCACCCTGTCACGCGGGGCAACTCCGTACCTCTATCTGGACCGGTATGAGATGGCGGCGGCGACCTTGCCCCCAGCCCAGCAACATTGTTACCGGTGGCAGGGATTTGATGTGGATGTCTGGAAAGCGCTGCAACTGGGGTGCGCTCTCTCTGGCCCAAGTCGGCGTCAGGCGTGGTACACCGCCTGGCACACCTTACGGGTATTGCTGTCCGGGCGGGCAGTACTGTCCGGATCGGGGCCGGTTTTACTGAGCAGGCTACTGTGTGAAGCTCGGCTATTAATGAAAATGCTGAAAAGGACAGGTCACCATGATGAACATGTTTGATGCCATGAACGCCGTGCGCAGCCGGCTACGTCAGGCGGGCAGCGACATCCTGCATACCCGGCGTTACTGCCAGCGCCCCTTTATAAAAATCACTCCGCCGGTACGCCCGGAGGAGAGGGATAACGCGACGGAAATCACCCTTTGCTGCCAGGGAGAACGCCGTCAGGTGTATGCCCGCCGGATTGAGGGGTGTCTGGTGTATTGGGAGTGGCCATGAGTGAAGACGACGTCGTGGTACTGCTGTTTTTTATCATCATACCGCTGGCGATAGCCGCCAGTGATAATCGCAAAAAGTAAACATGAGGCTGACGATGAACGAGCTAAATACCACGCCCTCCATCCCGGCGGGCTACCGGCGCAACGCACAGGGTCACCTGGTGCCCGCTGACACTATCAAACCCGTTGATGACATGCGCGATGAGCTGGTGAACACCCTGTTTGACGAGGCGCGTCAACTACGGCGTCAAATGGCTGAGTTCAAATTGCGCGCCATGCAGCAAATCAGGGACTTTGTTGATTTGTCCGCCTCTGAATATGGCGTTCACTACGGCTCGTCTAAAGGCAATGTGACACTGACCAGCTTTGACGGTGAGCGACGCATTATTCGTGCGGTCGGTGAGCACCGCATTTTCGATGAGCGTATCCAGGCAGCGAAAGAAAAAATAGAGGTATGCATTGCCAAATGGTCAGATGGTGCAGATCCTCGCATTATCGCCATCGTTAATCGCTCTTTTAAAGTCAACAAGCAGGGCAATATTGATATTAACGAAGTGCTGGCGCTGCGTGAGCTGGATATTGACGATGAAGACTGGCAAGAAGCTATGCGCGCCGTGACGGACTCAATAAAAGTCAATGGCACCAGTAGTTATGTGCGTTTTTATCAACGGGAGACGAACAAGGAATATAAACAGATTTCGCTCGATATCTCCAAACTGTAATGCATTTTTAACCGATTGTTTTAAATCCGGCGCGTGCGTCAGGGCTTCGTGCGCGCAAAATTTAGCCGAGGACAGAGTATATCAGTGAATGAACAGTCTATTTATGATGCCGCCCTGGCGCGCTGGGGCCATGATCGGCAAATGTTAAAAACCATTGATGCCTGCGGCCAACTGGCCGGGGCGCTATCCCGTTTCCTTACTCATGAGCAGAACGTCGGGCAGGTCTGCGCGGCCGCCGTCGAGGTTGACATCATGATTGAACAGCTACGCGCTGGCGGCATGGGGGCGATAATGGAGGATGAAAAAATCCGCAAATTGCACCGCCTCGCTCGGCGTCTACTGCCGCAAGATCCACCGCAGACGACGGACGCCGCTTTCGCCCCCGACAACCTTATCAATGAGGCGCTGGATGCTGGCGAGCAGGCGTTGGCCCTCTATAACCGTGGCCGCAGTACCGCCGCCGACAAGCGCCTGGCTGCCCGGTTTATCCGTAAGGTGGTCGGGCATTTCTGGCATGCGGCCCAGCATTGCATCAGTGAAGCACAGCGTGAAGCAACACTGTCCCGGGAGGTTTCAGCATGAGCAATATTGTGATGAAACAGGTCCTTGAACAACTGCATCTTACCCTGCGCCTGACCTGTCGTGACCTGGCTCAACACACGGGCTTCAAGCCCGGTGAGCTGATTGATATGCTGCGCCGGGCCGTGCTGGATGGCGTACTGGCAGAGCTTAACGGCTTCTATGCCCTGGGTAGTCCGACCACAAGCCCCCGTCCTGGCTATCCCTGGGTGGAAGGTCGGTTGTTGCCCGATTGGGTTGCGCGGCTGGCTACCGGCGCAAAAGGCTGTGAGCAGGTTTGCGTGGTGGCAGAAACCCAGGACTGGGCACAGAAAAAAGACGGCGTGCCCGCCTTTATGCTGGCGTATCTGACACTTTCCCCCACCCGATGCCGCTGCGCCAGCAGCGGGCAGGATATCAGCGCGCAGGTGCTGCGCTATTTACCCTTTGACCCGACGCCGGTCTCGAGGAGGTAAGTATGGAATTATTATCCATTCCCGTCGCCCAGTGGCCGCCGCAGAACCATGGCCCTTGCCGGCTAAAGGTGTTTATCCATCCCGAGGTGCTGGTTCAGGTATTCGATGAAGGTAACGGCATTTACCGATTGACGGTCAATCTGCTGGCCCTTGGCGGTAACGGGCGCTGGAAAGACGGGATATCGTGGGACAGCCTGCAAGAGATTAAGGATTCGGTCGGTTTTGCCGGGCAGGATGCGGTCGGGGTCTATCCCGCCGCACAGGATGTGGTCAATGTCGCTAATATGCGGCATCTGTGGGCGCTGCCGGAAAAGCTGCCTTTTGCCTGGCGGCATAAGCCATGATGCTGCGAAATCGGAGAGAAGACGAGCACAAGAGGCTAACGCTGGCCTACTCAGCAGAAAAAAGGGTCTGATTAATAACAAAATAGTTAGGGTAATCATGTCTTTACGCACCTACTTTACTCGTCGTGAATA
>NZ_JBLLJS010000026.1:0-10826 GCF_047692315.1 Symbiopectobacterium sp.
GTGTGGGTGAAGAGAATCTAGCTCGTTCAAGTAAGCTTGTTGACAGATTGGCATTCATGGCTGAGAAGCGGTGGATGTAAAACAGAATATGCCTGGCGGCGATAGCGCGGTGGTCCCACCTGACCCCATGCCGAACTCAGATTTGTCGTGCGGGATCGAGACCACAAGGCGAGTGGCAGGACACCGCGAAAGTTAGCGCTCCGTGCCGGGTGCGTGCGATGTGCGGTGTGGTTGACGCGCATGAAACTTTCATTGCAAATGCAGAAATGCTCGTCTCAGATTTGTGGGGATCCCTCAGCGCCTGCGCGAGGGAAAAAGAGAGGGACGGTGCGTAAGGACAGCCCTTTTCATCATTCTCGGCGAAAACTGGGGTGCTCTTGCAGCAGGAATGCGCCAAGCCTGTAGGAGATCTTCGCCTGCGTGGTAAAGACTGGCCGAACGTGTGGACAGTCGACACTGCGCGAGGAGGATCTCGCCGGAGAGCAGATACAAAAATGCCCACGGTGGTTACCGTGGGCATTAATGGAACGGATGCGATTAGTGCAGCGCGTACTAGCGCAGATCTTTCATCGCAATATGGTCCATGTTGTCGAACGTCAGGTTTTCACCGATCATGCCCCAGATAAAGGCATAATTTTTGGTGCCAACACCGGTGTGAATCGACCAGCTCGGAGAGATAACTGCCTGTTCGTTGTGCATCACCAGATGACGTGTTTCATGCGGCTCGCCCATCATATGGAAAATAATGGTGTCATCTGCCATGTCAAAATAGCAAAATAGAAGTAAACTTCCATTCTGCGCTCATGGGTATGGGTTGGCATTGAGTTCCAGTTGCTACCTTCTGCCAAACGCGTTAATCCCATGCTCAACTGGCAGGTTTCCACCACTTCCGGCACCAGATATTTGCAAATGGTACGCTTGTTACAGGTCTTGATGTCACCCAGCGGCGCTTTGATGGCATCATCCTGTGTAATCACGCGGGTCGGGAACGTAGCATGGGCTGGCGCACTGTTGTAATACAGCTTGGCCGGTCTAGCCTTATCTACACTGCTGAATGCCAGGGCTGTCGCCCCTTTACCCACGTAGAGTGCTTCTTCGTTGCCTACAGCGTAACTTTTGCCATCAATAACGATGTTTGCCAGGCCACCGATGTTGATCAGACCCAGTTCACGGCGTTCAAGGAAATAGTTCACACCAAATTGCTTACCGATATCGTCATCAAAGGTGATCTCGCCATCAATTGGCATAATCCCGCCTACAACAATATGATCAATGTGGCTGTACACCATGGTGTATTGATTTGGCGTAAAAATCTGCTCAATGAGAAATTTCTTTCTCAGCTCGGTAGTATCGAGCGTTTTGGCATGTTCGCTGTGTACACTTTGTCGTACGTCCATATTGTTACCTTTTATGCGTTTTTAGGTGAAAATCGTTTTGCCCACAAGGCCGTAATGATGGGCACGAGTACTGAAGTCACTATAATACTGGTGGCTACCAGCGCCGTGGCTTGTTGAGCTACCGGGGCAAATTCCGGTGCCATGTTGGCGATCAGCAACGGGGTAGCGACTGCGGCACCGGCGCTACTGGATGCAGCTACGCCTGCTGTTCCGTTACCGCCACCGATAAACTTGTCAGCCAGAATCAACGGGATGCCGATAACAATGATCACCAGGACGCCCAGGAAGATGCCTGCGAAGCCGGTTTTGAGGATAACTGCCAGGTTGATGGTGTTACCCAATGCGAAAGCAAAGAAAGGGATCAGCGTTTGGACGGAGTTACCAAACAATTTTCTCAGGTCTGGATCCAGGTTGCCCAGCGCAAAGCCAATCAGGAAAGGCAGCACTGCACCGACAAACAGTTGCGGTTCAAAGGTCGCGATACCGCTGGCACCCAAAATAACCATGGTCATCAGCGGGCCGGATTCCAAAGACATCAAAACGAAGGCACCAGCTTCTTCTTTTGAGCCATATTGGTTCATCAGTGCGGCATACGGACCACCATTGGTCATATCCATCGCGGCGACCAACGCAAGTACGGAGATGCCTGCAAATAAGCCGTTTTGGGTTCCATCGCCCGGCAAGAAGGTCCCTGCAATCATCGCCACAACCCATGCAGTAGCAATTTTGGTGACGACCAAAACACCGGGTTTTTTCAACATGGTGCCCGTCGCCTTGAGCTCAATGGAGGCCCCCATGCAGAAGAACCATACTGCCAGAATAGGAATAGTACCGGTAATCAGCTCGTTACTGAAGGAACCCAGAAATTTACCTGCGCCCGGCGTAAAGGTATTACAGAGTGCGCCCAAAAAGAGCGGAACCAGCATTAATCCCCCAGGGATTTTATCAATAGCTTATTTGATTTTCATGAAAAGCCTCATCTATAAAAATAAAAATGTATCCTGCCGCTTTGAATAAAAGCGGATAGGTGATATGCATAAAATTTAAAAATCAGGGGCGCACAAGGACCTGAGTGTTATTACCCACATTCACTCAATATTGAAGATGGTCATCCCCATTATAAAATTGATAATTAAATTTTTATTAATGCCTTGATATTTATGGTCTAGATGTTTTTTTAATTATAAGCTGCCTTTCCGTAATGTTTGCTTCGCACATTACAGATATTTTAACCATTACGTATCGCCTCGCTGATTATCGATGTCCATTATCGATTGACGAATGGCCACTAACCAATCAGTGATAATTTATTGAACGTAATTTGTATTATTAAAATAAAAATCGTTTTATTGATTATTCAATCATTAGCCTCTTAATCATCAATAAATTATTATTCATTTTTACCTATTGGTATTATCAAACCCGATGGCTGTTAATATGGTCTGAGATCGCCTTGCTGGTTTTAATCAGGCTTGCCAGATGTTTCTCTTTCTTACCATTGGCATACTGTGATTGCATGCCGTTGACGCCGATGGCTGCGACAACCTTTCCGTCCTGATTAAAAATCGGCGCTGCCATGCAGCAGATTGCCTCGATATCTTCACCATCATCTATCGCCCAACCTTGGGTCTTGACAAGTTTCAGGTGTTCCAGAAAATCTTCTTTATTGGTAATGGTACGCGGCGTCAAACGCTTAAAAGTACAATCAGCAATTGGGGTTTCTATTCTTTCCTGCGGCAACCAGGCCAATAACACTTTTCCCAGCAATACGATTTTTTTACCTTTCCAGGACGTTTTTACGATGGCCTTGGGGGATTCAACTTTACTCAGGAAGAAACTGTTATCACCATCCAAAATACCGAGGTGACAGGTGAGTTCCGTTTCTTTAACTAACGCATGCATAAAGCCAATGGCATCTTTGCGCAAATCAATATTCTTTATTGCCAAACCGCCCAGTTCGAATAACCGCAAGCCTAAAACATAACGCCCATCAGGGCGCTGACGTAATGGTTGTGGCACCGTCAGCACTTCAAGCAAGTGATGTACGCTACTTTTGGGTATAGACAAATCGGTACAGATCTCGGTAAAGCTGGCTTTGTCACGATTGGCAATATAGTCCACAATCATCACTAGACGGACTGCCGCAGGCGCTTTGCCATATTCAAGTTGTTGGAAGATATTCATGATTGTTTTATATGTGAAACCATAGTTTTTTATATAGGATAATAATAACGGAACGGTAATTTATTTACTTAGATGCAGATCACAAAATGATCGCAGTAGTGTTGATTATTTCAAGATAAATGGAACTTAGTTTCATTAGGAAAACGGAAAGGGCATTTTTATCGTTTATTGCTGTGAGAAGGAAATGGCAGAGCGAAGATGTGGGTGGCACAGAAGAATAAAAAACCCCGCGGATGGGGTTTTTAGTGCGTGGTGTTACAGAATCCGGCTGATCAACCTATCGATCCTGATACGGCGTAAGCGGCGTATTAATTTACGTACCTTCACCGGATATTGTGCGATACCTTGCAAGTCGGTATAGCTCTTAAGCGGCGTGGTGTAAGCGCGGATCTGATCTAACTCTTGCAACCGCTGTTCCAGCAGCACTTTCTCGGGATCGTGGATCAGGATGGCATTTTCCAAATCCAAACGCCACGCGCGAGGGTTCAGGTTATTGCCTGTCAGTAACTGCCAGGTATCGTCGGACCACAGTCCCTTAAGGTGGAAGCTGTTATCCCCATCCTTCCACAACCGCACGGTTAACTGCTGATTGTCGATGTAACGCTGCAAGCGACTAACAAAACGACTCAGATTGATCTCGTACAGGTACGGCAGCGCACCGATGATCTTGAACGGCTGATCTTCTGGAATAAAGAAGTCGTTAGCCGTCTTGTCACCGATGATGATCTCAACCTGCTTGCCTTCTTTGAGCAAGCGCACCACGTTTTTGATCAGCAGCGCGGGCAGGTTGAAATACGGGGTGCACATCACCAGCCGATGTTCAGTGCAAAACATCAGGTGATGAATCGTGTTATTCAGCGGGCTTTGTTTACCCAACCCCACCAACGGCGTGACCGTCAACGCCCCATTAACCTCCTCACTACCGGGCGTGTTGTAGGCAAGCGTGCGCAGCGTTTGGCGAAATTGACGAATATCCGCTTTGATTTCCAGATTTTTGGGCCGCGAACGGCTGTCCAGACGTTGCACCGCCGGATCTTTAACCAGTGTGGTGATGTACCCTGACATGGTATCAGCCAGCGCCGGGTTGCGGATAAGCTGATAGCGATCGTAGCGGTACTTGTCATGCTGGTGCAGATAAACATCGTTCAGGCTGGCACCGCTATACAGCACGCGGTCATCAACAATGAACCCTTTCAGGTGCAAGACGCCGAGCGCTTCACGCGTGTTGACGGGAATGCCATAAATGGGAAATTTCACGTCAGCATGTTTTTCTGCCATATCGCAGTACCAATCTTCATTGGTACTCGCTGATTTGTCACCAATACGCCCGCGCTGTGCGCGGTGCCAATCCACCAACACGCGTACATCTAGATCGGGATTGTTGCGCTTGGCGTTGTAGAGCGCGGAGAGTATGCCCTGTCCGCCGTCATCCTGTTCCAGATAGAGCGCGACCAGATAGATGCGCGTCTTGGCCTGTTGGATCAGGTTGAGCAGCGTAGTACGAAACAGTTCAGGGGAATGCAATGTCTGAATGTCATCCGCTGCTTGAGGGAGTTTGGGCAGTTGTGCAAGGTGTTGTTGGTATTTATTGCGTTTAGTAGACAACATCACAGTGCGTTTCTTCTCTTATTAGTCAGCGCAAGGCCGTCATAAATGATGTCAGGGGAATGCCGAATCGGGCGATGATACCACTACTTTTCGGGCGTAGTGAGTAAGTTTTACCGTTCATTACCAGATTGACTGTCAAAATAAACGCTCTGTCACGCAACCTCCGACGTATTTAACGCGAGCACAAGCGTGACAATTCCTTCGTCTAACTGCACGTCTACCGTGAAACCGAGCTTCTTGGCCAAGGCAATCATGCCTTGATTATGCGGCATAGTGATGCCGTTCAACTGTTTTAGCCCGTGGCGGCGGGTGTAATCAATCAATTTGCTGAGCAGGCGCTTGCCAAGCCCCATCCCTTTACAATCTGAACGTACCAGCACAGCAAATTCGGCGGCAATGTTATCGGGATCGGAAATGGTCCGGGTAACGCCAATGATTTCATCACCGAGCGGTGTAGAGCATACTGCCACAAACGCCATCTCCCGATCGTAGTCAATCTGCGTCATGTACGCCAAATCTTCATGGTTGAATTAATTGATTTCACTGAAATAACGGTAATAGAGATCTTCTTTGGTGACGTTACTGATGAAGTGCTCCAGCAGCGGCTCGTCCTCTGGAAGGATCGGGCGGAACAGGCAATGTTCCTGGTTATTGAGCAGCACCTGCTCTTCCAGCTCTTGTGGGTAAGGGCGGATGGCCAGACGGGATTGCGGATCGCCAGAAAAAGGCGCGAGATGAAGCGTGACATCCAACAGGGTAAATTCACTGCCGGATGCCAGCAGCGGATGAATATCCAGACGATGTACTTCCGGGCAGTCAAGAATCAGGTTGGAAACCTGCACCAGCAACCGGCTGAGCCCGGCGATATCCAGTGGGTGCAGGGCGCTGCGCCCGCGTATTTTGCCGCTTTTCAGCGCTTGCATTATCAGGTAGCGCGCCAGTGTCATATTGAGCGGCGGCAGTGCCACCGCCGCCTGTGAATCTTTGTTCCACGCCACGCTGCCGTCGCCCAACAAAATCAGCGGGCCGAAGATTGGGTCTTGTTCCACTGCGATGCGCAGCTCTTGTGCGCCCGCGCGATTCGCCATGCCTTGCACCAACAGCCCATGAATGCGCGCTTGCGGATAGGCGCGTTTGACACGATCGATAATGGCATCGGCAGCTTGCTGGACTTCATGGGCGGTGCGCAGGTAAAGCATCACCCCCTGTACTTCGGATTTATGCGGGATATCCGGTGAGCGCAGTTTGATGGCGACCGGGTAACCAATCTGTTCGGCAATATGCACGGCTTCCACGCTGCCGCTGGCAATCCAGGTTGGCAAGGTATGCAGCCCGTAGGCCTGTAAAATCGGTTGGACTTCGTGGGTATCAAGTTGTGTCACCCCATCATGCAACGCCTGATGAATCAACTGGTGCGCCTGACTAGCGTTGGTGCCGAGATCGTGCGGCAGGGCAGGGGTTTCCATCAGTTGTTTCTGGTTACGCCGGTATTCCACGATATGCATAAACGCGGTGACCGCACCTTCGGGTGTGCGGTAGGTGGGAATGCCTGCTTCATTGAACAGGCGGCGCGCCTCCTGAGAGGAATATTCACCACACCAGTTGGTGAGTAAGGTGATACGTTTGCCGCGCGGATGAGCCTGACAGCAGGCAATCAGTTGCTGTGCGTTTTCTGTGCCGGGCGCAGCGGCACTCGGCGCGTGGATGATCAGCAAGGCGTCGTAGTCATCACTGTCCAGCAGCACCGAAAGCGTGCTGAGATAGCGCGCTGCCGTGGCGTCGTCACGCAGATCGAGCGGGTTTCCGATGTGGACTTCCTCGGGCAATACCTCACGTAGCTTTTGTTGCGTCTGCTCCGTCAACGTCGCCAGTTTGCCCTGTCGGCTAAGCAGTTGATCAAGCGCCTGTGCCGCTGGGGACGCGCCGTTACTGACAATCAGCAAACGCTCACCGCGTAGCGGGCGCAGGTGGCTCAGCGTTTCCACCGCAGAGAACAGTTCGTGTGTGTCTCGCACGCGCAGTAATCCGGCACGCTGGATGGCTGCATCGTAGGCGGCATCCAACCCGAGCTGGTGCCCGTGCAGCAACTGCTGAGCAAGCTGAGTTCGACCGCTCTTGATAACCAAGATGGGCTTGTTTCTGGCGGCGCTGCGCGCGGCGGAGAGAAAACGTCGCGCATCTTTAAGCTGCTCAATATGCAATAAAATGGCGCTGGTCTTCCCATCACGCGCCAGAAAATCGAGCACATCATCCACATCGATATCCAGGCTGTCGCCCAGCGCGATGAAGTAGGAAAACCCGATGCCCCGCTGCTGTGCCCAATCGAGTATGGTATTGGAAACAGCGGCGGATTGAGAAATAAACGCCAGCTTTCCTTTAACTATCGGCACGGGAGAGAAGCTGGCATTGAAACCCTGCCACGGTGCCAGTATCCCCAGACTGTTCGGCCCCAGCAGGCGCATGGCATAGCGGTTGGCGCAGGCCTTGAGTTCTTCCGCCTGTGCGGGGGGGGGGAATAATGGCGGTTTTACAACCGCGCTGACCCAACGCTTCCAGCAGCATCAGATTGCGGCTGGCATGGGTACAGAGAACCGCCAGATCGGGCTGGTGAAGTGACCGCCCAGCAGGTTTTGCATCATAAGAAAACCGGCGCGTCCCGGTTTGTCCGATGCTCCCAGCACGGCGATCGATTTTGGCCTTAATAACGCTTCTAATCCGCGCTGACTCATAGCTCGCTCCCGACAGGACAGAGAGCTGAATCATAGCGGTTTTTATCCGTTTATGCTGTGACAGTCGATGAAATTTCCTGTGCTGGGCGATGTGCTTTACCGGCCAGATAACGTTGACGAAAGCGATCGAAGTGATTGAGCAGGCCCTGGCTGGCACTGTTGTCACCTGCCTGTTGCAACAGTGCGGCAGCAATTTCCACCGTACAGTGTTGCCCGGCGCTGCTTGTTTCGCGCAGTTGGTAGCGTGAGAGTGATTCAACGGCGAGCGACAAAATGGGCAGTGCATCAAGATAAGGGCTTTTGCGGAACATTTTGCGCGCTTCCGGCCAGGTGCCGTCCAGTAGCACGAACAGTGGTGGCTTGGCGTTATCTGGCAGGCGGTGCAATACCTGGCGTGCGGGCTCGGCTTCATCAGCAAGAAAAACCAGATAGGGCTGATAGTCCGAGGTTTTCAGTGCCGCCAGCAAAGCAGGATCAGGCTCAGTGCGCGACCACAGGAATGCCTGGGTATCGGGCAGAGAATATCGGCAATCAGGCGGCCGGTATTGCTGGGTTTTAACGGCTCGGTATCGAACATGATCAGGCAGAAACGGCTGCGCGCCGAATGGGGGGTGATGGTGTCACACAGACAATTTTTCACCGGCAGCAGGCAGTGTTGACAACGCACAACACGGCAACCTCGGGCCCGAAAAGGGCGGGTGGAGAGTTCCAGCCGGTGCTGGCGCAAACGAAGAACAGCGTTGTCGCGCATGGGGGTTCGCTAAAAAGCGCTATTCTACTTGACGCACTGGAGGACAGAAAGCCCCAGTGCGGCTTTTATTACATTGCTCAATCGTTCAAATCGTTTCATCTAACCAGTTTTCGAACGGCGTTTTCGGCAGCGCACCACTCATGATATCCACTGGTTTACCCTGTTTAAACACCATCAGCGTCGGAATGCTGCGAATGCGAAAACGTGCGCTCAATTCAGGTTCGGCTTCGGTATTCACTTTAATAAAGCGAACGCTTCCGGCGCGCTCTTGCGCCACGGCAGTAAAAATCGGGGCAAAGGCAACGCAGGGGCTACACCAGGGAGCCCAAAAATCCACTACCACCGGCAAGTCATCTTGCAATAGCTTATCGAACGTAGCGCTGGTGGCGTTGAGCACCTCGCCAGAAAACAGCACGCTGCCGCAGCGGCCACAGGTCGGGCGGTCGTGAAGGCGTTCTTCTGGCAAACGATTCGTGGCGTGGTAGGATTCGCATACCGTGTTCATAGGCGACCTCAAATCATAAAACGGCTAAAATAAGTGTGCTGTGTAGCCAACAGCACGCCTTCATCAGAAGTCACGTTCAATAACCACAGCATGTTACGAAATCGTAAACGCATTATGGTGATAGCGAGCGGCGGTGACAATGCGGTTTCCTCAATGATTACAATAGACATTGCCGTTATGAATCAGGTTGCGGTGTCATTGTTCACCAGTGGGTCATGGAAACTTGGCTTTTATACTCGAAGTCGGTAGCGTCGCGGGTGTACATCAGGTAATCTTTGCGCCAGCGCGTTGGTGGAGAAAATGGAGAAAATAATGAGCGATTCAGCGGGTAGTAAGAGCGGAAAGGTCCGCGTGATGTACGTCCGTAACGAGGACGAAAAGAAAAATTCGCGTACCGGAGACGGAGCGCGCGATCGCCGTAATGATAACGAAAAAACGGGGCGGCACGACAACCATGATAAAGACGGCCGCAGCAAGCCGCGTGATAATCGCGATAAAGAGGGCCGCACTAAGCCGCGTGACCCGCGCGACATGAACCCGCGTTATGTCCGTGAGAACCCTCATCGCAGCAGTGATAACGCTGGGCGCGATGACCGTGCAGATTATGGTCGCGGCAGTGATTCACCGTGGAAAACGGTATCACGTGCGCCAGATGACGCGCCGCAGAAGCCAGACCACGGCGGGATCGTGGGTAAGAGCCGTCTCGATCCCGAACAGATTCGCCGTCAGCGTCAGGAAGAGACGCGCGTCTATGGTGAAAACGCCTGTCAGGCACTGTTTAACAACCGTCCGGATGCCATTGTGCGCGCCTGGTTCCTGCAAGAGGTGACACCGCGTTTTCGTGAAGCCTTACGCTGGATAGCGGCAAACCGTAAAGTCTACCATGTGGTGGATGACGAAGAACTGACCAAGGCGTCTGGCACCGATCACCACGGTGGCGTGTGTTTTCTGATCAAGAAACGCCAAGGCTCTGATGTGAATGACTATCTGGCGCAGGCGAAGGAAACAGATTGTGTGCTGGCGCTGGAAGATGTGGGTAACCCGCATAATCTGGGCGGTATCGTGCGTTCTTGCGCACACTTTGGTGTTGACGGTGTGCTGATCCACGATCCGTCGTTGCTGGAATCTGGCGCGGCAGTACGCACGGCAGAAGGCGGCGCAGAGCATGTGAATGCCATTCAAGCCGATGATTTTCCTTCGGCACTGGATGCTTTCCGCGCAGCGGGTTATACCATCGCGACGACATCCAGCCACAAAGGGCAACCTTTGGCACAAACGGCATTACCGAAGAAAGTGGTATTGGTGGTAGGGCATGAAGGTGATGGCCTGACGGACAGTACCTGGCAGCAGGGCGATCTGCCCCTTTCTATTGGCGGTACGGGTAAAGTGGAAAGCCTGAATATCTCCGTTGCGACGGGTATTTTGCTGGCAGAGTGGTGGCGGCAGCATAGCATCACTGAATTGTGATGCGTTAGGGAACGAACTCACAGAGTAAAGGGTTGGTTTTGACCTCCTGCGTCCAAATGGCGCTGAGGAAATGGTTGGTGGGGGGGGGGGGGGGGGGGGGGGGGGGGGGGGGGGGGGGGGGGGGGGGGGGGGGGGGGGGGGGGGGGGGGGGGGGGGGGGGGGGGGGGGGGGGGGGGGGGGGGGGG
>NZ_JBLLJS010000027.1:0-72584 GCF_047692315.1 Symbiopectobacterium sp.
CCGGACGCCAGGTGTTCATATTCGGCGTCACGCGCAGGCTGGCCAGCTGTTCTACCGGCTGGTGCGTCGGGCCGTCTTCGCCCAGACCGATGGAGTCATGGGTGTAGACGTAGATACTGCGGATTTTCATCAGCGCCGCCATGCGCACCGCGTTACGGGCGTATTCCACAAACATCAGGAAGGTGGCGCTGTACGGCAGGAAGCCGCCGTACAGCGCCAGACCGTTGGCGATGGCGGTCATGCCGAACTCGCGCACCCCGTAGTGGATGTAGTTGCCCGCCGGGTCTTTATCCAGCGAGACCGAGCCGGACCAGATGGTCAGGTTACTCGGTGCCAGGTCGGCAGAGCCGCCGAGGAATTCCGGCAGCAGCTTGCCATAAGCTTCCAGCGTATTCTGCGAGGCCTTGCGGCTGGCGATTTTCGCCGGGTTAGCCTGCAGGTCTTCAATGAATTTCTGGGCATCAGCCTGCCAGTTGGCGGGCAGGTCTCCGACGGTGCGGCGTTTGAATTCGGCAGCCAGTTCCGGATAGGCGTTGGCATAGGCGGCAAACGTCTCGCTCCAGGCGCTCTCTTTTTTGGCCCCGGTAGCTTTGGCATCCCAGGCAGCATAGATATCGGCCGGGATTTCAAACGGCGGGTATTTCCAGCCCAGCTGTTCACGCGAAGCAGCGACTTCAGCGTCACCCAGCGGCGCGCCGTGGGAATCGTGGGTGCCGGCCTTGTTGGGTGAACCGAAACCAATCACGGTTTTGCACATCAGCAGCGACGGTTTGTCCGTGACGGCGTGCGCCTGTTCGATAGCACGGGTGATGGCATCGGCGTCATGGCCGTCCACCCCACGCACCACGTGCCAGCCGTAGGCTTCGAAACGGGCAGCGGTGTCATCGGTAAACCAGCCTTCCACGTGACCGTCAATGGAGATGCCGTTGTCATCATAGAATGCCACCAGTTTGCCCAGCTTCAGGGTACCGGCCAGCGAACACACCTCGTGGGAGATGCCTTCCATCATGCAGCCATCACCCATGAACACGTAGGTGAAGTGGTCAACGATATCGTGGCCCGGGCGGTTGAACTGCGCGGCCAGCGTGCGTTCCGCCAGCGCCATGCCGACCGCATTGGCAATGCCCTGCCCGAGCGGACCGGTGGTGGTTTCCACGCCGTCGGTGTAGCCATACTCCGGATGACCCGGGGTTTTGGAATGCAGCTGGCGGAAGTTTTTCAGCTCGTCAATCGGCAGGTTGTAGCCGGTGAGGTGCAGCAGGCTGTAGATGAGCATGGAGGCGTGACCGTTGGAGAGCACGAAACGGTCGCGGTTGGCCCAGTGCGGGTTAGCCGGGTTGTGATTAAGGTAATCGCGCCACAGGACTTCGGCGATATCTGCCATACCCATGGGTGCGCCCGGGTGACCGGATTTGGCTTTTTGCACGCCATCCATGCTGAGTGCGCGGATTGCGTTGGCAAGTTCTTTACGAGAGGACATGCTTTACTCCAGATCGGATTGAACAGATATCTTGCCAAACATATGTTTAATAATCAATACGTTAGCCAGAAAGACCAAAGAGAGATGACTATAAATGTACATGAAAATGCTGGCGATTGCACATGGAACCATTGGCGAAATAAGAGGATTTCATGGCTATTTTGCGCCAAACAGGATTTTAACTATCATACATGCAAGAAAGCCTGCTAAAAGTGCGAGTGAATTCGCCGTTTTCCGATATTAAGACCATTCACTTTCCTCTATTTTGAAACCGAGTTTCATCATAGTGGTCGATAAAAAGGGACACCTCTTCTGCCTTACCGTAGACAGAACCAGTATGTGCCTGAAAACCATTGAGGAAGATAAGGGTATGAGGATCAGAACACCACTGTTAGCCCTGATGATCGCCAGTCTGTTAAGCGGCTGCCAAAATCTGGATAACAACACCCTGATGCAATCTTGGGTGCAAGCGTTTCAGGCGGCCACACTGAGCGATGCTCAGGTAAAAACGCTCAGCTAACAGTCTTGTGCACAAATGGATAAAGAGGTCAAAATCGCGCCCGCCGACAGCAGCTATACAAAACGGCTGAACAACATCGCCGATGCACTCGGGCACGATATCAATGGCACCCCCGCCAACTATAAGGTGTATCTGACCAAAGAGGTGATGGCCAACGGCTGCATTCGCGTCTATAGCGGGTTAATGGATATCATGACGGACAATGAAGTCGAAGGCGTATTGGGGCATGAAATGGGGCATGTGGCCTTGGGCCATAGCCGTAAGGCGATGCAGGTAGCCTATGCCACCAGCGCGGCCAGTACTGCCGTCGCCTCTGCGGGCGGCGTGGCAACCTCGTTATCACAATCCCAGTTGGCTGATGTGGGAGAACAGCTGGTCAATGCACAATTTTCTCAAACGCAAGAACGTCAGGCCGACGACTACTCTTTCGAGCTGCTAAAACAGCGCGGCAGCAACCCACAGGGGCTAGCCAACAGCTTTGAGAAACTGGCCAAACTGGATGCGGGCCGACAAAGCAGCATGTTTGATTCACACCCTACGGCCGAAGAACGCGCGCAACACATTCGCGATCGTATCGCCGCAGGCAAGTAACCCAACAGACAGCCATTCCCCAGTGGCGTAAAGCACCTATTACGTCGCTGCAATTATCCGCTGCGGATAACTCTTGATATTGTTTATTTTTTCTTAGCAAAAAAACCATTTAATCAACATGGATAATTAATAATAGTGACAGTATCCTCTTTGACAACGCGTTACATAAAGGATTGTCATCTCCATCAATATCCGTAAAATTATAAAAATAAATAAAAGTAATTAATAATAAAAATCCAACCAACTAAATAGATTAATTATTGCATTGAGACCTATTAATGCAATGGCGTAAACCACTGTATTTTAAATACATTACATTTTTTAATAGGAAAATTTCCTAAATTTGATATGATAACCAATGAAAACTTGTAAAAATTTATCAATTTTATCATTGAGATAGGTTAATTAATTCCTTCAGCCCTATTTTTGAGGAAGTGGATTCGTAAAACAGACGAATATTTCAAATTATTTCACAGTGATTTTGGATAACCTAACCCGACGAGCACAATATTGACAACAATATTTGAGATATGTTTTTTTTAAATAAACTCATAAAGTCAAAACACCATGGATGTGAGAATTTTTAGCAAATGCAACTTTACGCTTGTCGGCTTACGTGAGATTTTTTCATGTATCCCTTCGCTGCATGTAAAGTCCGCTAACCGATTTACATTGATACCCCAGGGAAGAAAAAAATGCATTTTTATCATCGATGGTGCGAGTGAAGGCTTCGAGGAATACTACGCATCAATAAAATGTCACTTTTATGACATTGTTTCCGTTTTCATCATTATCAACAATTCAAACCACGAGCCGGTCTGCATTGATGAAAAGACCGTGCTTATTCCTAAATCGACACCCACCCGTTACTTTTCTAACATAATGAATATAGAAGAGATCCATGAACGTAGTGCTGCTCAGCCCGTCAAACTTTCCAAATCCGAACATGCCGTATTTCAGTACTGGAGTGAGGGCTATTCGCCGGAGGTGATAGCGGAAAGGGTGGGTATCAATAAAAAGTCTGTACTCAACAGCAAAGCGAGATTGTTAAACAAATATGGCGTTCACGACAAAAATTCCCTGCTGCTGATCGCCACTATCCTGTTTAAACGAAAAGTCATCAAACTTGGAGAAGGCAGCGCAAATGCCCCAAATCACGTTATTGGCGTATTCGTTCAGGCCATAGTTCACGGAGCAGTCGGATTGAGAACGGGTTCCCTAATAGTCCACGCCCAACCCACCGCCGACGTCGAAGCACTGAATGTTGACGCCCAGCTTGTGCAGTTCGACATAGAAACGGGCGGACTCACGCACGCCAGTTGCAGAACCTGCACGGCCGCCGCCCAAACTTGGATTTTTCACCGCCGCTGGATTGCCACTTGCCCGACCCCTGTGAGGCCAGACGGGCACGCACGCCGAGGCGTGGTATCACATTGAGCTGTTCGGCTTCTTCCAGCACCAGTTTTATCTCGGACATCTTCTCGATGACCAGATACACCTTGTGCCCCAATTTTTCGCCAATCAGCGCCAGACGGATGTACTCGCGATCCTTGTAACCGTTACACACGATCACGGTACGCGTCATACCCGCATGACCCAGCACCGCCATCAGCTCGGCTTTTGAACCCGCCTCCAGCCCCAAAGGCTCACCCGAATTCACCAGCGATTCAATCACGCGCCGATGCTGGTTAACCTTGATGGGATACACCAGGAAATAGCCGCCCTCATAGCCAAAGGACTCACGCACCCGGCGAAACGCGGCGTTGATGGAACGCAAACGGTGTTGCAGGATTTGCGGAAAACAAAACAGCGCAGGCAAACGCTGATTGTCCTGCTGCGTCTCTTTCACCAGCTGCGCCAGATCGACACGGGCTTCCGGCACGTCCGGATCCGGACAAACGCTGATATGCCCCAACTCGTTCACGTCGTAATAGTTGTTGCCCCACCAGGCAATGTTGTACGTCCGTAGCATCTCGCTGGCATGGCGGTCATTCATGGCCACCTCTTGCATAGAGCGCAAATATTCACGTTTACCCGTCGCTGACGAGCCATTTTCAATCATATCGTCAGACATAACGAACCTCTTCTTCCATTCCACTCATCTCCACTCATCACATCACTACCTGTCCCAAAACGCTGCGTCTCTACCATCCGCGTTGATGGCGACAGCGGTGAAAAAACTGGCTGCATGAAGTATGCCGCCGTTATGTGACTTTTATTAGTGTAGTAAAACACGCTATCAGACTCCGTCGCACCCGCGAGAGAAAACGTAACAATCCGTGCCTGCGCAACAGAAGCGACAGCACACGACGTTGGGTTACAGACCTAAAAAAATAGAAAGACAACGCACGCAAACGCGGCAAAACACCCAGAACACGGGCGTATCAGCCTGCCCGGGAGTCCTGCGTTAAGCTCATGGACACGCGACTTCGGGAAACAGCAGAGTGGGAAGAAAAAAAGAAAGGCTGAGTATTTGACGCCGATACGTCAAAAGAAACCTGTTGCGAATGCAACGGACTCGGCAAACCATGGATCATTAAGCCTATCACCTCCGTGCCGCCGCAAAGATTGCGGTCAGGCTATGGGTCAAAACAGGGAACGTGAACACATTCCGCTACGCTTTACGGAGCACTGCAACCGCTCGCCGTTTATACCGGTATGTGGGGGGAAAAGCAAAATGAAAATCACTTTTCAGCCGACTAAACAGAAAAAAACGGCAATACAAAATTCCGATGATAGAAGTTCTGAAACAAAAAACCGCTGGTAATCCGTCCGACAAGTGACCTAGAATAGCCATCCAGATGTTAATCCATCTATACTATTTGACTGACACACCTCTACTACAGCATTGCTTTGAAGGTATAAAAACGCATGGCTAAACACCTTTTTACGTCGGAATCCGTTTCTGAAGGGCATCCGGACAAGATTGCAGACCAGATCTCTGATGCGGTTCTTGACGCCATTTTGGAACAAGACCCCAAGGCGCGTGTCGCCTGTGAGACTTACGTGAAAACCGGTATGGTGTTAGTGGGCGGTGAGATCACCACCAGCGCCTGGGTGGATATTGAGGAGATCACACGCCGCACCGTGCGTGAGATTGGTTACGTTAACTCCGAAATGGGGTTTGATGCCAACTCCTGCGCAGTGTTAAGCGCCATCGGCAAACAGTCGCCTGACATCAATCAGGGCGTCGATCGCAGCGATCCGCTGGAACAAGGCGCTGGCGACCAGGGCCTGATGTTTGGCTATGCCACCAATGAAACAGATGTGCTGATGCCAACCCCCATCACCTACGCTCACCGTTTGGTGCAGCGTCAGGCTGAAGTACGCAAGAATGGCACGCTACCGTGGCTGCGTCCGGATGCAAAAAGCCAGGTCACCTTCCAGTATGACGACGGCAAGATCGTCGGTATTGACGCGGTCGTCCTGTCAACGCAGCACGCAGAAGATTTTGCGCAAAGCGATTTGCATGAAGCTGTGATGGAAGAGATCATCAAACCGGTTCTGCCCTCTGAATGGCTCTCCGCCACCACCAAATTCTTTATCAACCCGACAGGCCGTTTCGTTATCGGTGGCCCTATGGGTGACTGCGGTTTGACCGGTCGCAAGATTATCGTGGATACCTACGGCGGCGCAGCGCGCCACGGCGGCGGCGCGTTCTCTGGTAAAGACCCGTCCAAGATTGACCGTTCAGCTGCCTACGCTGCACGTTACGTGGCGAAGAACATTGTCGCTGCGGGTTTGGCCGATCGCTGTGAGATTCAGGTTTCCTACGCCATCGGCGTGGCTGAACCGACCTCAATCATGATCGAAACCTTTGGCACAGAAAAAATCCCGGCAGAGCACCTCACTCAACTGGTACGCGAGTTCTTCGATCTGCGTCCTTACGGGTTGATCCAGATGCTCGATCTGCTGCACCCGATCTATCAGGAAACTGCCGCTTACGGTCACTTTGGTCGTGAGCACCTCCCGTGGGAAAAAATCGACAAGGCCGCACAGCTGCGCGCAGCAGCCGGTCTGTAAACACCACAGGACGTTCTTCTCCGGCCTTTGGCTGGAGAGGAATCCCCCTTCAGCATTTCAGTTGCATCCGATTTTTTCGCGATCTATCCTCCCAGCCATGAACACGCCTCGCATTCCCACCGCGCTCCATCAAGCTGTCATGCACTGTCTGCGTGAGCGGCTCCTGTTAGCCAATCAAGCCTTAGGCAGTCAGTACCCGGAGCCCGGTGTCAGTTATCAGCAGCGCGGCGCAACCGCGGGGACAGCCTGGTTGCAGCAATGGGAAATCCGTCTGAATCCGGTACTGCTGCTGGAAAATCGACGCGCTTTCATCGATGAGGTGGTGCCCCACGAACTGGCTCATCTGCTGGTGTATGCCCGATTCGGCCGCGTCGCTCCCCACGGCAAAGAATGGCGCTGGATGATGGAGCAGATTCTGCAAACCCCGGCCAGACGCACGCACCGCTTCGCCACTGCATCGGTGCAAGGCAAAACCTATCCTTACCGTTGCGCCTGCCAGCAACACCAATTGAGCGTACGCCGCCACTACCGCGCCCAACGCAGCGATGCCACCTATCGCTGCCTGAAGTGCGGTAAGCCGCTAGAGTTTGACGCGACGGCTTAACACTAAACGTTTTCCCTTTGCCTTGTGATAAAAACGCACAGTATCCATTTGCGCGACGCGCTAACATTCGCTACTCTGTGCGTTTTACGCCAGTGGGTAGAGTTGGAATATGCTTCGCAACATTCTTGTGATTTCTGCGCTGAGTGGCGCACTGTTTTCGGCGTTTGCCGCAGCGCAAACCATCAACAATTTCACTCAGGCCAAAGCTGTTGCCGCACGCATTCATCAGGATGCACCAGGCACCTTCTATTGCGGATGCCGTATCTCCTGGAAAGGCAAAAAAGGCACCCCCGATCTCACCTCCTGCGGTTATACCGTGCGCAAAAACTCCGATCGCGCGCAGCGTATTGAGTGGGAACACGTAGTACCCACCTGGCAATTCGGCCATCAACATCAATGCTGGCAAGAAGGCGGCAGAAAGAACTGTACCCGCGATGAGGTTTATCGCGAAATGGAAACCGATTTGCACAATCTGCAACCTAGTATTGGCGAGGTCAATGGCGATCGCGGTAACTTCATGTATGGTCAGTGGAACGGAGGCGAAGGCCAGTACGGTCAATGCGCGATGAAGATTGATTTCAAAAACAAACTGGCAGAGCCGCCAGAGCAAGCGCGTGGTGCCATCGCCCGGACCTATTTTTATATGCGAGACCGCTACCAGCTACGGCTTTCCAGCCGGCAAACCCAGCTGTTTACCACGTGGGACAAGCGCTATCCCGTCACCCCTTGGGAGTGCACCCGCGACCAGCGTATTGCCGAGCAGCAGGGGAATCATAATCCTTACGTTCAGCAGGCTTGCCAGCGCTAGTTCCACTACCTACTATAGAGCGTTCAACCAGCGCCGCTGACCACGACATTTGCCGCGGCGGCACCGTAGAAAACATCGCCGCCAAACACGCGCTTGTGAACCACAAAAGGCCAAGATAGACCTATGCGAATACCGTGTATTCCCCCCCCCCCCGAGACACTACCGCTCACGGGGGGGGGTGACATCGAATTGAGCGAGGATGCAGCCAATCATGTGGGCCGCGTGCTACGCATGAATCCGGGCGAGGCGTTGCAGCTTTTTGACGGCAGCAACCATGTTTTTTCAGCCGAAATCCTGTCGGTCAGTAAAAAACAGGTTCTCGTCCGCGCGCAACAAGGCGTTTGGGAGGACAAAGAGTCACCGCTCCATCTGCACCTCGGTCAGGTGATGTCGCGGGGAAAAAAGATGGAGTTCACCGTGCAAAAATCCATTGAACTCGGTGTTAATGTCATCACGCCGCTGTTTTCTGAACGTTGCAGCGTAAAATTGGACGGTGAGCGACTGGAGAAAAAAATCGCCATCGCCGCCTGTGAACAGTGTGACCGAAATCGGATTCCTGGAATCCGACCCGCCATGACGCTGGAGGCCTGGTGCTTCGAGCACGAAGAAGCACAAAAACTGAATTTGCACCCGCGCGCAACGCACAGCATCAATACGCTGCCGGCACCGCTCACGCGCGTCCGGCTGCTCATTGGCCCCGAAGGGGACTGTCTGCCGATGAGATCGCCATGACGGCCCAGCACCACTTCACTGACATCCTGTTGGGGCCGCGCGTTTTACGTACTGAAGTTTTACGTACTGAAACGACCGCACTTACCGCCATTACCGCCTTACAGGTGCGTTTCGGCGATGTGGGGTAAAGGAGAAAAACCATGATCAAGCTCGGCATCGTGATGGATCCTATCGACTCCATCAACATCAAGAAAGACACTAGCTTTGCCATGCTGCTGGAAGCACAATGCCGTGGTTATGAGCTGCATTACATGGAGATGAACGACCTTTATCTTCATGCTGGTGAAGCCCGCGCCACTACGCGTAGCCTCAGCGTACAGTACGACTATGAGGGCTGGTACGATTTTCACGGCGAACAGGACATCGCCCTGCACGAACTGGATGCGGTCCTGATGCGCAAGGATCCGCCGTTCGACACCGAATTCATCTATGCCACCTATATACTGGAGCGGGCAGAAGAAAAAGGCACGCTGATCGTCAACAAACCACAAAGCCTGCGCGACTGTAACGAAAAGCTGTTTACCGCCTGGTTCCTGCACCTGACGCCGGATACACTGGTCACGCGCCGCGCAGACAAGCTGCGTCAGTTCCACCAGCAGCATGGTGATGTGATCCTCAAACCGCTGGATGGCATGGGCGGCGCATCAATTTTTCGTCTGAAACAGGATGACGCCAACGTATCGGTCATCATCGAAACGCTGACTGAACACGGCCAGCGCTACTGCATGGCGCAAAACTACCTGCCCGCCATCAAAGACGGTGACAAACGTATTCTGGTGGTGGACGGCGAGCCAGTGCCCTATTGCCTGGCGCGCATCCCGAAAAGCGGAGAAACGCGCGGTAATCTGGCCGCGGGTGGACGTGGTGAAGCGCGACCGCTGACGGAAAGCGACTGGGAAATTGCTCGCGCCGTGGCTCCTACGTTGAAACAGAAAGGGCTGATTTTTGTCGGCCTTGACGTCATCGGTGATCGACTGACAGAGATCAACGTGACCAGCCCCACTTGCATGCGGGAAATCGAAGCCGCCTTTCCTGACGTTTCCATCACCGGTATGTTGATGGATGCCATTGAGCGCCGCCTGGCAGATCGCCAGCGTTAATGTACTTCGCGTTAAGGTATCCTGTATTACAGTGCCCAGCATGACGGATACCCACCGATACCAGCCCGTGGTAACACGGGCTTATCCTTTCCCCTGACAAGAGCGAATAACCACGCACAATGAATTCACAGCATCATTTTCTTATCGCCATGCCAGCCGTTCAGGACCCGGTTTTCAAACGCTCCCTCGTCTATATTTTCGAGCACAATGAAGAAGGCGCGATGGGGCTGATTGTCAACAAACCGATGGATCAGTTCTCGGTGGAAGATATCCTGAGCAAACTGCATATCGAGCCGACACCGCGCGGCACCGATATTCGCCTGGATAAACCGATATTTTCCGGTGGCCCATTGGCGGACGATCGCGGCTTTATTCTGCACACGCCGCAATCGGGTTTTGGCTCCAGCATCAGTATCTCCAGCGATGTCATGGTTACGACGTCAAAAGATGTGCTGGAAACGCTGGGCACGCCGACACAGCCACGAGAAACGCTGGTTGCTCTGGGCTATTCAGGCTGGAAACAAGGGCAATTGGAAAGTGAACTGCTGGAAAACGTTTGGCTTACCACGCCCGCTGAAGCCGATATTCTGTTTCATACGCCGATTGCAGAGCGTTGGCGAATGGCGGCCAAGAGAATCGGTATCGATATCCACAATATCGTGACAGATGCGGGGCATGCCTGATGGCGAACCGAACCCTCATTGCCTTTGATTTTGGCACCAAAAGTATTGGCGTGACCATCGGCCAAGAGGTCACTGGCACCGCGCGACCGCTTACGGCGTTCAAAGCGCAGGACGGTGTGCCTGACTGGAGCAAGGTAGAAAAAATGCTCAACGAGTGGCAGCCTGATTTAATCGTGGTGGGATTGCCGCTAAACATGGACGGCACCGAGCAGCCGCTGACCGCGAGAGCGCGCAAGTTCGCCAACCGCTTGCATGGCCGTTTCGGCAAGCCGGTAGAGCTACAGGATGAACGGCTGAGCACCGTAGAGGCACGGGCAGATCTGTTTGAACGCGGTGGGTTTCGCGCGCTGGATAAAGGCCAAGTAGATGCCACCTCGGCCGTCATTATTCTGGAAAGCTGGTTCAGTCGTCAAACGCCGGGGCAGTAAAGGTATACCCTGTACCTCTCAGCGGCGTTCGTCGTTCGCGCAAACCGTTGCTATTCGTCCGGATACTCAGCGATGAAACGTTCCACATCGTTCACCATAGACTCGGTGCCGACAAAGAACGGACAACGCTGGTGCAATTTTTCCGGCGTAATGTCGAGAATACGACGCGCGCCATCGCTCGCTTTACCGCCTGCCTGTTCCGCCAAAAACGCCATCGGGTTGCATTCGTAAAGCAGACGCAGTTTACCTTTCGGATAGCTCGCGGCGCTCGGGTACAGGTAGATGCCGCCTTTTAGCAGGTTACGGTGAAAATCTGCGACCAGCGAGCCGATATAGCGTGAGGTGTAAGGACGCTGCGTTGCTTCATCCTGTTCCTGACAGTACTTGATATACTTCTTCACACTCTGAGGGAATTTGATGTAGTTCCCTTCGTTAATCGAGTACATGTTCCCTTTTTCCGGGAAATGCACACGCTCGTGCGACAAACAGAAAACGCCAAGGGAAGGATCGTAGGTAAAGGCATGAACGCCGTGCCCAGTGGTGTAGACCAGCATGGTAGAGGAGCCGTATACGATATAACCTGCCGCGACCTGCTTGTTACCCGGTTGCAGGAAATCCGCTTCCGTTACCGGCGTACCCAGTGGGGTAATACGACGATAAATGGAGAAGATGGTCCCAACAGAAACGTTAACATCAATGTTGGAAGAGCCATCCAGCGGATCCATCAACACCACATATTTGGCATTCAGGCCACGGTCGCCTTCAAAAATGACGATCTCATCTTCTTCTTCGGAGGCAATCCCTGCTACTTCACCACGCGCTTTCAGTGCCGCTTTCAGTTTTTCATTGGCATACAGATCCAACTTCATCTGCACTTCGCCCTGAACGTTCGACACGCCACTGGTTCCGAGAATATCAACCAGCCCAGCTTTGTTGATATCACGATGAATAATTTTGGCGCCCAGCTTGTGTGCGGACAACAGCGCGGTCAGTTCACCGGTTGCGTGAGAGAAATCGTGCTGTTTTTCGACGATAAATTCGCCTAACGTTTTCATAACACTATTCCAGAATCTACGAATGAAAAGCGGTTTCAATTTTTACCGCTCATGTTTGCGCATGCAGTGTAGCCCAAACAGAAAGCCGCACCTAGTCAAATCCATTTCTTATGCGTAATCCAGGCGCTAGAATACGCGAAGACATTCAGGAATCGATGGAAAATCTATGCGTATTCATATTGTTGGCATCTGTGGCACCTTTATGGGCGGTCTGGCACTGCTCGCTCACTGGGACATGATGTTACCGGTTCGGATGCCAACGTCTATCCTCCGATGAGCACGTTGCTGGAAGAACAAGGCATCAGCCTCATTCAAGGATACGATCCGGCGCAGCTGGATCCGGCTCCCGATCTGGTTATTATTGGCAACGCCATGAGCCGCGGCAATCCCTGCATTGAGGCCGTGTTAGAAAAAAATATCCCCTATGTCTTGGGCCACAGTGGCTGCACGACGCCGTACTGCGAGAGCGCTGGGTGATTGCCGTTGCAGGCACCCACGGGAAAACCACTACCGCAGGTATGGTGACCTGGATTCTGAAAGCCTGCGGCTATGAACCTGGGTTCGTGATCGGCGGTGTCCCCGGCAATTTCACCGTTTCTGCCCGATTGGGCGGCGGCACCTTTATGGTAGTGGAAGCGGATGAATATGACTGTGCGTTATTTGACAAACGTTCAAAATTCGTGCACTACGCGCCGCGCACGCTGATCCTGAATAACCTTGAATTCGATCATGCGGATATTTTTGACGATCTGAAAGCCATTCAAAAACAGTTCCACCATCTGGTTCGCCTGGTGCCGGGAACGGGCAAAATCATATTGCCGGACAACGACCTGCATCTTAAACAGGTGATGGGGATGGGCTGTTGGAGCGAGCAGGAACTGGTTGGCGACGATGGTGCCTGGAAAGCGAAAAAAGTCACGACCGATACCAGTGAATTTCAGGTTTATCTGAACGATGAATGGGTCGGTGAAGTGCGCTGGAAGCTGGTGGGCGAGCACAACATGCATAACGCGTTGATGGCCATCGCGGCGGCGCGCCATGTGGGTGTGCCTGCGGAAGAAGCCTGCCGTGCGCTAGGCGGGTTTATTAATGCGCGTCGTCGCCTTGAACTGCGCGGTACCGCCAACAACATCAGCGTCTATGACGATTTTGCTCACCACCCTACGGCAATTCTTGCCACGCTGGCCGCATTACGCAGCAAAGTAGGCAGAACAGCACGTATTCTGGCCGTGCTGGAGCGAGCCACGCTCTAACACCATGAAAATGGGCGTCAGCAAGAACGAACTGGCCCCGTCGTTAGGACGTGCAGATGAAGTGTTTCTGTTCCAACCGCAGCACATTCCGTGGCAAGTCGCTGAAGTGGCTGATGCCTGCGTGCAGCCCGCTCACTGGAGCGCGGACATCGACACACTGGTAGAGATGATCGCCAAAACCGCCCAACCGGGAGATCATATTCTGGTGATGAGTAACGGCGGATTCGGAAATATTCACAACACGGGCCGCGTTGGAGAAGAAAGCGGCATCCGCGCAGGATGAAAATACCGCGCTGTAAAGCGAATGCCAAAGACAAAAAAGGACGGTTTCCCGTCCTTTTTTCGTTTAAGCGCTTAATGCAGTGTCAGTATTACGCATCAAACGGATCGCGTAGGATCATGGTTTCGCTGCGGTCAGGCCCCGTGGAGATGATATCAACCGGAACGCCGGTAACTTCTTCCACGCGCTTGATGTAGTTCAGCGCAGCCTGCGGCAGTTTGCTGTGCTCTTTCACACCGAAGGTGCTTTCCGTCCAGCCTGGCAGGGTTTCATAGATAGGCTCAATGCCTTCCCAGCCTTCAGCCGCCAGCGGAGTCACATCCACTTCGTCACCATTAGGCATACGGTAGCTGACACAGATCTTCACTTCTTTCAGGCCGTCCAGCATGTCCAGTTTGGTCATGCAGAAACCTGACAAGGAGTTGATCTGTACTGCGCGACGCACAGCCACCGCATCCAGCCAACCGGTACGGCGACGACGGCCCGTCGTTGCGCCAAACTCATTGCCTTTCTGCGACAGATGTTCACCGACATCATCAAACAGCTCGGTGGGGAACGGACCAGCACCGACACGGGTAGAGTAAGCCTTGACGATACCCAGCACGTAATCCACGTAACGCGGCCCCAGACCAGAACCGGTAGCCACACCACCCGCCGTAGTGTTAGAGGAAGTTACGTACGGGTAGGTACCGTGGTCAATATCCAGCAGCGTGCCTTGCGCGCCTTCAAACATCACCAGATCGCCACGCTGATGCGCTTTGAACAACAGATCGGAGACGTCTACCACCATCGCCGTCAGAATGTCGGCAATCGCCAGCACCTCATCCAGCACTTTCTGATAGTCCACCGCTTCCACTTTGTAATAGTTAACCAGTTGGAAGTTGTGGTACTCGACGATCTCTTTCAGCTTAACGGCAAACGCCTGCTTATCGAACAGATCGCTTACGCGCAGACCACGACGCGCCACTTTATCTTCATACGCCGGGCCAATACCGAGACCGGTAGTACCGATAGCTTTCGCGCCACGCGCTTTTTCGCGCGCGTTATCTAACGCGACGTGATAAGGAAGAATCAGCGGACAAGCTTCAGAAAGCAGCAGACGCTCGCGTACCGGAACACCGCGCGCTTCCAATGCGGTCATCTCTTTCATCAGCGCATCAGGCGCCAGTACAACACCGTTACCGATGATGCTGACAACGTTTTCACGCAGAATGCCAGAGGGAATTAAGTGAAGGACGGTTTTTTCACCGTTGATAACCAGAGTGTGACCAGCATTGTGACCACCCTGGTAGCGCACAACATACTTAGCCCGTTCAGTCAGCAGGTCAACGACCTTGCCTTTACCTTCGTCACCCCATTGGGTGCCCAGTACGACGACGTTCTTACCCATTTCAAGAATCACCAGGTTGCTTAAAAATGGATTCTACCATCTCATTTGGATGCTTTCAGTACTTTTAGCATACGTTTGCGCACATTTTTTGATGCAATTTAGCTTCCTGTCCGATGACGCAACATGTAGTAAATCACGATGCCGGCAACCACTAATCCGCTGCCAAAACGGCGCAAAATAGTGTCTGGCTGCTACGCCATCGCCAGAATCATACGACGCCAAATACGTGGAAACAGCAGTGGCCCCAGCCCTTCAACAATCAAGACAAGGCCCAGCGCCAGCCAAATGGTGATACTCATACCCACTCCGATGGAAAATTTTGCCATTAAAAAAGCCCGTATAATCATACGGGCTTGTGGTAGATAACGTTAACGATGATTAGCGAGCAAGCGAAGTCGCTGGCGAACGCATATAGCGGAAGAAGTCACTATCCGGGCTAAGCGCCATCACGTCCTGATTGTCGTTGAAGCTGGCTTCATACGCACGCAGGCTACGAATAAAGGCGTAAAAGTTCGGATCTTCACTAAACGCGTTGGCAAACAGTTTAGTCGTTTCAGCATCCCCTTCACCGCGCATGATCAGCGCTTCACGTTCCGCTTCAGCCAGTGTGCGGGTAACCAGATAATCCGCCACGGCTTTCAGTTTCTCAGCCTGCTCCTGACCTTGAGAACGGTGACGGCGGGCAACCGCTTCACGCTCTGCACGCATACGGGCAAAGATCGCGTCCGACACTTCGGTCGGCAGGTTGATCTGCTTGATACACACGTCGATCACTTCGATCCCCAACGCAGCCATACTGTTCGGGTTGACGCGCGGCTGGTCGCCTTTGGTTTCCTGCTCGACGCGCGCTGCCGCAGAGGCAATGGCGCTATCGGCTTCGGTCGTTTCCCCGGAACCGGTGTTCAACGCGTCACGCACATCCAGCATCAGTCGACCACGGGAATCCGTTACGATACCACGCACGTCCAAGCGGCCAATTTCAGAACGCAAACGGTCACTGAATTTACGTTTAAGCAACACTTCTGCCTGAGAGATGTCCCCACCGCCTGTCGCCAGGTAGTAACGGCTGAAATCGCTGATACGCCATTTGATGTAAGAATCCACAATCAGGTCTTTCTGCTCCGAGGTGATGAAGCGATCGGCCTGATTTTCCATGGTCTGAATACGCGCATCCAACATCTTCACGGTGTCGATAAACGGCACTTTGAACTGCAAACCCGGTGAGTAGATAACCGGTTTGTTCTCGTCATCGCGCAATACTTTGCCAAAGCGCATGACGATCCCGCGCTGACCTTCCTGCACGACAAACACTGAGGCATAAAGCGACATCAGCACCAGGACGAGGATAAAAACGATAGACTTACGCATTATTATTCTCTCCCAAAATCACGCTGCGCGTTTGCGCGACGCTGGTCCATGATGGTCCCGCCTGTGCTGGTACGGGTTTGTCCGGAAGTGGCACTGGTATTATTTGGTGCTGCTGGTAAACGCATCGACGCCGCTGTGGTATTGCTGGCGGTGTTACCGCTGGTATTACCCACCTGGCCACGCATCAGTTGATCCAGCGGCAGTACCATCAGGCTATTGCCTTTGTCATTAACCAACACTTTTCGGGTGTGACCCAGTACGCGCTCCATGCTTTCGATATAGAGACGCTCGCGGGTGATTTCTGGTGCGGCTTTATACTCCGGCAGAATCTTGGCAAAGCGAGCCACTTCACCCTGTGCTTCAAGCGTGACGCGAGCACGATAAGCACGCGCTTCTTCCAGTACGCGCTGTGCCTGACCATTGGCACGCGGCTGCACTTCGTTGGCGTAAGCTTCTGCTTCACGAATGTATTGCTGCTCGTTTTCACGTGCTGCAATGGCATCATCAAATGCCGCTTTCACTTCCTCTGGCGGACGCGCCGTCTGGAAGTTGACGTCCAACAGGGTCAACCCCATGTTGTAAGGGCGAATGGTTTCTTCCAATACGCGTTGCGTGTCAGTACGCACGATGGAGCGCCCCTCAGTGAGGATTTTATCCATGGTGTATTTACCGATAACACCACGCAGGGCGCTGTCGGTAGCCTGACGCAGACTGTCATCGGCATTGGTCACGCTAAACAGATAACGTTCCGGCTCAGTCACACGATACTGAACGTTCATCTCCACACGCACCACGTTTTCATCCGACGTCAACATCACGCCCGATGTCGCCAATTCACGCACCGATTCCACGTTTACCGCACGAACAGAGTCGATAAAAGTTGGCTTCCAGTTCAGACCCGGACCTACTAGGTGGCTGAACTTACCAAAGCGTGTCACCACGCCGCGCTCTGCTTCTCGGATGGTATAAAAGCCGCTCGCAGCCCAAATCACGACTGCCGCCACGGCGACAATACCGATGACCCGGCCACCCAAGCCGCCACCAGAGGTGCCGCTGCCGTTGCCTGAATTTCTGCTTCCGCCCAGTTCGCCCAGCTTTTTGCTCAGCTTGCGGAAGATATCATCCAGATCGGGAGGACCTTGATCCCGGCCGCCTTTATTATTGTTTCCGCCAGAGTTGCCGCCTTGATTATTGCTGCTCCCCCACGGGTCGCGGTCCTGTCCGTTATTACCGGGCTGATTCCACGCCATGTTTTAGCTCCATTCTTTTATGATTGGTGTTCTTCAGGTTCAATATCCCAGAGTCCGCCGAACTATTCTGGTATCAACCGCAATGCTGATGTCAAACCACATAATCCGCGAGTTCTTGCTCTTGTTTGCAAAGACGACGCCAGTCCACCATCGGCATACGCACGATAAGACCCACGCGACCGTCTTCCTCAATCCATTCTTTTTCTATTGCCTGAAGCTGGTAAAAACGACCACGAAGGCGTCCTGCCTGCGAAGGAAGGCTCAGGGAATAATGTGCGATGTCCCCTGACAACCGCTCCGTCAATGCCTGAAATAACAATGAAATCCCGTCACCCGTCTGGGCAGAAAGCCATACCCTGACCGGCACATTCTCTTCGTTGCGATCGATACGCGGAACGAAACCGTCCAGCATGTCGATTTTGTTCATCACGAGCAAAACAGGAATCTCATCAGCTTCGATCTCTGCCAACACATCGTTTACCGCCGCAATATTCTCGTCGATACGAGGATCGGCAGCATCCACTAAGTGCAACAGCAAAGACGCCTGACGCGTTTCCTGCAATGTCGCTTTAAACGCCGCCACCAAATCGTGCGGCAAGTGACGAATAAAGCCCACGGTGTCGGCCAACACCGTATCGCCCACGTCCGCAACGTTAATACGTCGCAACGTGGGATCCAACGTAGCAAACAGCTGATCGGCAGCATAGACGCCTGTCGCTGTCATTTCGTTAAACAGGGTGGATTTTCCGGCGTTGGTGTAGCCCACCAGAGCAACCGTAGGCACATCCGCGCGCGTTCTGGCGCGACGACCTTGTTCACGCTGCTTCTCCACGCGCTCAAGACGAGACAGGATTTGGCTGATACGGTTACGCAACAAGCGACGGTCGGTTTCGAGCTGGGTTTCACCCGGTCCACGCAGGCCAATCCCCCCTTTCTGACGTTCAAGGTGCGTCCATCCCCTCACCAATCGCGTGGCAAGGTGACGCAACTGCGCCAGTTCAACCTGCAATTTCCCCTCGTGAGTACGCACACGCTGGGCAAAAATATCCAGAATCAATCCGGTTCTGTCGATAACACGGCATTCGCACAAACGCTCAAGGTTACATTCCTGAGCAGGCGTCAGCGCATGGTTAAACAACACAACAAAAGCGTCGGTGGCTTTCACCGCCTGCGCAATTTCTTCAGCCTTGCCTTCACCCACAAAATACTTGGAGTGCGGTGCCTTGCGGCTACCGGTGATCACCTGCAATGACTCGATACCGGCGGAGGAAACCAGAGATTCAAACTCCAGCAAATCGTCCGTATCTTTGTCTTGCGAGAAATAAATATGAACCAATACGGCCCGTTCACCGGCTTCATAACGGTCAAACAAACGTGCGACCTCTCAAACAAACGAAAAACACCCTGGTGGAAAGCGCTAGCGATGTGTACAGACTCCCCACCGGGGTGAAAGCGCAATACGCGTTATTCCGCGTCATCACTTTCCTGCGCCGACGACTGCTGATTTGCAGACGAACCACCATGGTAGTTGCTGTGATGAGAAACCGGACGAGACGGCACCACGGTGGAGATAGCATGCTTATACACCATCTGGCTAACCGTGTTTTTCAACAAGATAACGAACTGATCGAAAGACTCGATCTGGCCCTGCAACTTGATACCATTCACCAAATAAATAGAAACCGGAACACGTTCGCGACGCAGCGCGTTCAGGAACGGGTCTTGCAAAGATTGCCCCTTAGCCATTCTATATTTTCCTTATTTGCTTGTTGTTTGTAACAAAGAACCCCAAGGCTCTAAAATAATGATGTAAAAAAATTGTGCGCTGAGATTCGCCAATTGTACACAATCGGCCACCCTATGCACTAACTATGCACGCATAATAAACCCGCACATCAAGGTGCCTGCACCACCGCCATCACACGTTCAAACGCATCCTGCGGTTTTTCACTGTCCAGCCAATGTATGCCGTCCCAACCGCGCAGCCAGGTCATTTGACGTTTCGCCAACTGACGTGTCGCGCAGATACCGCGGAACACCATCTCATCGTAATCAAATTCGCCTGATAAATATGACCACATCTGGCGATAACCAACACAACGAACAGACGGCAAATCCTTATGTAAATCGCCCCGGGCAAAGAGCGAACGAACTTCCGTCTCAAATCCTGCCGCCAGCATCTGCTGAAAACGCAACGCAATACGCTCGTGCAACAGCTCGCGCGTGACCGGTGCGATGGCAAACTGATGTACACGGTAAGGCAACGCCTCACCCGCTGTTTTTGTCAGTTCAGTTAAAGTGTTACCTGAAACGAAAAAAACTTCCAGTGCCCGGCACAGTCTCTGCGGATCATTTGGATGAATCCGAGCTGCTGCAACGGGATCAATCTCACACAATTGGCGGTGAAGCGCTTCCCATCCTTGCTCATTCGCCTGCGCTTCGATGCGCTGGCGCACGGCCATATCCGCTGAAGGCAGCGGTGACAGCCCTTCCAACAGCGCCTTGAAGTACAACATAGTTCCCCCAACCAGCAGGGGAATACGCCCGGCAGCGGTAATCTCTGCCATCTCCCGCAACGCATCGCGGCGGAAATCCGCAGCAGAATAGGCCTGTGTCGGATCAAGAATATCAATCAGACGGTGCGGTGCCTGAGCCAACTCCTCTGCACTGGGTTTGGCGCTGCCAATATCCATTCCTTTATAGATAAGGGCGGAGTCCACACTAATCAACTCAACGGGCAATGATTGTCGCAACGCCATCGTCAGCGCGGTTTTTCCTGACGCCGTCGGACCCATGATAAAAATCGCAGGAGGATGGGCAGCATTAGATAATTCAGTCATACTTTCAAATCCTTAATGGCATCATCAACACTTACTCGCTGCAACAGCGACGCGGGCGGCTGTTTCGGAAGTTCCGGGCAAAGACGCTCTATTTCTGTCAAGAGTTGTATCGCCTGCGCCTGACTCCAACGCTCATGGTCGCTGTGCAGTTGCTCCGACAACCAGGTCGCCAGTTGCTCGGGAGTGCACGCTGGTTGCAGCGCAAGATAGCCTAACAGTTCAGAGATCAAGTTTTGTAAATTTTGTTGGCGCAATGGTAAAGGTACGGCACGCAACAGCGCCCGCTGGGACTCCAGCGCAATATCGATACCAAACTGCGCCAGTAACGCTTGATAGCGCAGCAGCGCTTCGCGCTCACTTTTTTCCACCGTCAAGCGCTGCGGAATCAGCAATGGCTGCGGACGTAACCCTTGTTCCGGCGGCAGCAATTGCGCGCGCTTAAGGTAGCGCTCGGCGTGCGTCAGCGACACCATCGCCAACCCGTGCTGATACTCCACCAGCGCGAAACTGGGCGGGAATACGGTTAACAGCCTGCCAAATCCCTGAGTGACGCTCACCGGATCCAGATCCGGCCCAGAAGCAGGCGCCACGGTGCCGTTAGGTTCTTGAACGACCTCCGCTGCTGGCGCGGTTTTCAATAACGTCTGGTAAAGCTCGCCCTGTTTTTTCTGGTAGGGTGCGCCAGTGGTGGGCATTTTCCCCCGCCCTGGCGTGTGGGACGCGCGCGGCTGATAGGTCGCGCCACTCTCCTTCACCTGACGTGCCGGGATATCCGCCGTTTTCGGTGTCGCCTGCGCAGCCGTGCGCGCGGGCTGAGCAAATTGGTTTTCCCCTGCGGCGGTGCGATTTTCTGGCTGCCACGACGCGGTATCCGTTGCCACGTCTGAAGCAACAGCCGCCAACGGTAGCTCAGACGCCTGCTGCAATACGCTCACCACCGCCTGGTAGATAAAATCGTGCACCAGACGCGACTGATGGAAACGCACTTCGTGTTTGGCCGGATGCACATTGACATCAACCTGATGCGGATCCACCTCAAAAAACAACAGATAGGCAGGTTGCTGCTCACCGCTGAGGCTATCTTGATAAGCCTGGCGAATGGCATGGTTAATCAACCGATCGCGCATCATGCGTTGATTCACATAGCAATACTGCATGTCGCTCAGCTGTTTGGCCCCCTCAGGATCGACAACCCAACCGTGGATCGCCAAATCGCCGTGCTGCCAGGAAATACGCAAAGCATGCTGCAAAAATAGCGGGCCACAAATACTGCCGACGCGACGCTCATGCTGCGAAGCTTCCGGCGCAGCACGATACTGGAGGATCATTTTACCATTGTGGTTGAGGGTGATAGCCACATCGAAGCGAGCCAGCGCGATGCGTCGCACCACTTCATCAATGTGGGCAAACTCTGTTTTTTCTGTGCGCAAGAATTTACGACGCGCGGGGGTGTTGTAGAACAGATCGAGCACTTCCAGTGTGGTCCCCACCGGATGCGCTGCCGGTTTTACCGTCACCGCCATATCGCGACCTTCCGCATATGCTTGCCACGCTTCGTTCTGCTCCGCAGTGCGAGAAGTCAGCGTTAAGCGCGAGACAGAGCTGATACTCGCCAGCGCCTCGCCGCGAAAGCCCAGGCTGATAATCGCCTCAAGATCGTCCAGAGTGGCAATTTTGCTGGTTGCATGACGCGCCAACGCCAACGCCAGATCGTCTTTGCCGATCCCGGCACCGTTGTCGCGAATCCGAATGCGTTTTGCCCCACCGCGATCGATATCAATATCAATTCGGGTCGCCCCGGCATCAAGGCTGTTCTCCACCAGTTCCTTCACCACGGAGGCTGGGCGTTCCACCACTTCTCCGGCAGCTATCTGGTTAGCCAGTTGGGGGGGCAGAACCTGAATCGGCATGCGAGTTCCTCTATTATCGACGCGTTATTGTCGCGAATGGCATCACGCTGATGGGATAATCAGCGTCTGCCCGAGTTGTACCGTGCCGGACGTCATGTCATTGGCACGTTGGATCTCCTTCATACTTACACCATAACGCATGGCGATGGCACTCAGGCTATCTCCTTTTACCACTTTATGCTTCACCGGGGTGGCACTACGCGTCACTGCCGCCGGAGCAGCCGATGTGCGGGCACCCGCAGGAATACGTAATTTCTGTCCAACCCAGACGCCATCTTTTTTCAGATTATTCTCACTGCGCAAAGCCGCCATACTGACACCGTAACGCGCCGCAATACCAGAAAGTGACTCACCGCGCGCCACGGTATGCCGCGTTGCCGATGTGCTGCTGGACGCGGATGTTGTGGGCGTCGAGGCCTTACGGTTGACCGGCTGTACGACCGGTCGGTTTTCCTGCTTTGGGACGGATTGTACTGGATGCGCCTGGAAATAGCTGCGCAACCCCCGGTAGATCGCCGTGGCGATTTTGTCCTGATAATCGCTGCTTCCCAGCAGGTGCTCTTCGGTCGGGTTACTGATAAAGCCCGTTTCCACCAGCAGAGAAGGAATATCCGGCGAACGCAGCACACCGAGGCTGGCGTGTTCCGGACGGCGCTTGTGCAATGAACCCACGCGCTGCATTTCCTGCAACACTTTGACCGCCACGTCATAACCGACACGCTGGGAGTGACCGAACTGCAAATCCAGTACTGCCTGGCTCAGGTAAGGGTCAGCACTGTTGTTTGCCAGCAGATCGCCTGCGCCACCGAGCAACTCCGACTGTTTCTCATGCTGTTCCAGCCAGTTTGCCATCTCACTGTTAGCACGCCGATTCGAGAGCATCCACACGGAAGCACCGGAAGCACCGGAAGCACCGCGGTTTGGCGCCGCATCAGCGTGAATGGAAACCAGCAGGTTAGCACCTTGTTTACGCGCCACATCGGAGCGCCCCATGACAGAGATGAAGTAATCGCCGTCACGCGTCATCACCCCTTTGAAATTAGGATCGCTATTGAGCAAGGTATGCAATTTGCGACCAATGGCCAGCGTCACGTTTTTCTCACGCAAGCCAGAAGGGCCAATGGCACCGGGGTCTTGCCCACCGTGCCCAGCATCAATAGCGACAATGACCGGTTCGCTGGCACCGCTTGAGCGTGGCGTTGATGCGCGCGCCGACGCATTGCTGTTCACCACCACCGTCGGTTTGTTGTTAAACGGATTACGGCCCGATTCGATCGGGGCCGCATTACGGGCCTCACGCGTAACGGGTGCCGAAGCCGGCGCTTTTGCCACTTTCGCTTTCTGCTGGCCCGCCACGGTAAACACCACGTTAAAACCCGCACCGGCTTTCTGCGTCGAGGCGCGCGTTTTGGCAGGCTGGGTCAAATCCAGCACCAGACGCAGGCTTTGCGCATCTTTCGCCTGACTGGTACGAATGCGTTTGATAATGTTTTGCCCGCTGAATTCCAGCGGCAGCTCTTGAATCACACCGGTCTGCCGGATGTCGATCACCACCCGATCCGGGTTGTTGAGCGGGAAAAAGGCATAAATCGGCTGTCCGCTGAAATTGAGGCTGACTGTGGCCTGATTATCGCCGTTTTCTACCTTGATATCGTAGAGGTTGGCAGCCCATCCCGTACTGACCAGCAGCAACCCGGCCCACATAACCAGAGCGAGTACGCGTTTTATCATGGCGTTTCGTTCTCCGGCTGAGAAGATATCCGCGCCAGCATACGCTCACCCAGCGCCGATAAGGCGATTAACTGCGCATGCCGCCCTTGCGCTTCATAGTTCAGGTGCACTTCGAGATCGGCGCTGGGGAGAATGCCTGCCCCCTGCTGCGGCCACTCAATCAGGCAGATAGCATCCTGCGTCACGTAGTCGCGGATACCCATGAACTCCAGCTCTTCGGGATCGGCCAGCCGGTAAAGGTCGAAATGATACACCGCCAACGGTGACAGCGCGTAAGGCTCCACCAGCGTATAAGTGGGACTCTTCACATTGCCCTGGTGGCCGCGCGCCTGGAGGAAACCTCGGCTGAACGTGGTTTTACCTGCACCCAGATCGCCAAAAAGATAAATGCTGCATGCGCTGTCGCAGGCGTGCGCCAACGATGCCCCTAATGCGATGGTAGCTTCCTCATCATCCGGCAGCGGAAAATCTACTTTTTTCATTCTGTCTTTTCTAAGGGTATCCACTCAGGATTAACATAGCGGGACAATACTGGCATCAGATCGGTCGCCAACATCCCTCGCGTGCCACGCTGCTCGGCCAACGCATCGGCCGCCGCACCGTGCACCACGCATCCGGCACAAGCCGCCGCATAGCGTGACAATTTTTGCCCCAGCAACGCGCCGATAATACCGGACAACACGTCACCCATGCCGCCGCTCGCCATGCCCGGATTACCGACATCGGCCAGCGCCATCGCCTCAGACTCATCGGCAATGACGGTACCGGCGCCTTTTAGCACCACGGTGCCGCCATAGCGTTGTACCAGTTTCCGGGCAGCAAGTAAGCGATCACTTTCAATCTCCGCCACTCTGCAATTCAGCAAGCGTGCCGCTTCCCCCGGATGTGGGGTTAAAATACGATTTTGACGTTTAAAAGGGTTCATTGCCAGCAGGTTTAGCGCATCGACATCCCACAGCATGGGTTTGTTACAATTTTCCACGGCGCGTAGTGCACTTTTCGCCCAGCCATCTTGCCCCAGCCCAGGTCCAATCACCACCACGTCGGCCCAGTCGATACCTTCACGCATCGCGGTATCACTCAGTGCTTGAACCATCAGTTCAGGGCGGGCCATCAGCAGCGCAGCCGTGTATTGGGTGTGAGTGAGTACTCGCACCAAACCCGCACCACTGCGCAATGCGGCTTCTCCCGCCATCGCAATCGCCCCCCATACCTGCATTGCCCCCCACCAGCAGCAAACGGCCATGTTCACCTTTGTGCGCCAGAGGAGAACGAGGGGGCAACCAGCCCGCTAAATGTTCACGGGATAAGCGTCGCATAGGCGCAGGATGCTGTTGCAACCAGGTGGACAGCCCCAAATCCGCATACCGGAGCGTTCCGACACAAGCTCGTGCCCTGCCCGTCAGCAACCCCGGTTTTAGCGCAATAAAAGTCACCGTACATGCCGCCACAATAGCGGCCCCCGCACAGGCTCCGGTTTGCGCATTCAATCCAGAAGGAATATCCAACGCCAGCACCGGCGCATCATGGGCATTGGCACGTGCGATCAGCGAATCATACGGGGCGCGCGGCGCGGAGGATAACCCAGTACCCAGCAGGCCGTCGATGATCAAATCAATCCCCTCAGGCGACAATGCCACATCGCCCAGCGCCTGCCATGCATCATAGGCACACTGCGCTTCCTCAGGCAGTGACCGTGCCGCCATGCACGTGACCACCGTCGCTTCAATCCCGGCTGCGCGTGCAAGCGTGGCCACAACGTAACCGTCACCGCCGTTATTGCCATGTCCACACATAACCAGCCAACGACGCACATGCAGGTAAAGGTGACGAGCGTGTTGGTAAGCGGCTTCTCCGGCACGCTGCATCAGCGCATAAAGTGCGGTTCCTGTTTGCCGCGCGGCGTCAGGCTCTTCACGACGCAGCCAGTCGGGTGGGTAAACGTGGTCTGGTAGCATTCGCTGATGCGCAGGTATCGTATGCGGCATGACTCTCCTCCCGGACAACATAAGCGCTTGTAGCAAAAACGGATAACGCATGGTTATCTTTATGTCTCAACTTAGCAAGGTCTGAAACAGGCTGCCAGAAACCTATACGGTAAATGCCGCATGGCACCCACACACCTCAGCGCACAGACGTTACGCAGACGATGTGATAAAATGGGCATGTTTACCTCTTTCATACGGTTCCTCATGACTTATCCCTACGATCTCAACGAACTCGCCCAGCACATTAAACAGTGGGGACGTGAATTGGGCTTTCAGCAGGTAGGGATCTGCGACACCGATCTTTCCCACGAAGAACCACGACTTCAGGATTGGCTGGATAAGCAGTATCACGGAGAAATGGATTGGATGGCGCGCCACTGCATGCTGCGCGCGCGCCCATGAGTTGTTGCCCGGCACGCTGCGCGTTATCAGCGTACGCATGAACTATCTGCCCGCCAAAGCGGCCTTTGCCAAGACCCTGAATAACCCGACGCTTGGTTACGTTAGTCGTTATGCGCTGGGTCGCGATTACCACAAACGGCTGCGCCAGCGGCTGAAAAAGCCGGGTGACCGGATACAGGAACATTGCGGCAGCCTGCAATTTCGGCCATTCGTCGATTCTACACCGATTATGGAGCGGCCCCCTGGCGGCCAAAGCCGGGCTGGGCTGGGTGGGGAAACACTCACTGCTCCTTAATCGGGAAGCTGGCTCCTGGTTTTTCCTCGGGGAACTGCTTATCGATCTGCCATTACCGGTCGATCAACCGTTAGAAGAGCAGTGCGGACGCTGCGTTGCCTGCATGACAACCTGTCCCACCGGGGCCATCGTTGCCCCCTACACCGTGGATGCCCAGCGCTGCATCTCCTACCTGACCATTGAGTTGGAAGGTGTTATCCCCGAAGAATTTCGGCCGTTGATGGGCAACCGTATTTACGGTTGTGATGATTGCCAGTTGATCTGCCCCTGGAACCGTTTTTCCCAACTGACCGACGAAGATGACTTCAGCCCACGCGCCGCACTGCATACGCCTGCATTGCTGGATCTGTTTCAGTGGGATGAAGCAAAATTTTTACGTATCACCGAAGGTTCAGCCATCCGCCGCATCGGCTATGAACGCTGGCTGCGCAATATTGCCGTGGCGCTGGGGAATGCACCCTATGAGGAAAATGTTGTGCTAGCCTTACACGCACGGCTCGGGCAGAGCGCGCTGGTCGATGTGCATATTTATTGGGCGATTGAGCAGCAATTGGCACGCCGTGCATCTCAATCCATCGAGGTACAGTTGCCGCAGAAAAAACGTCTTATTCGTGCTATTGAAAAAGGATTACCACGCGATGCCTAAGGTGTTTCCAGTCCGTCATTTCATTCTGACCGCCCTGTGCATAAATATAAAACTCCTTGCCAATCAAGCCGTGAAGAAAGTACAAGTGATTGCCTTAACATTTTGATAATTTATTTTTATCAATTTATATCAATAAGATAGAAATAGCATTTTGACAATCTGGTGGCAGATCATTTTATGAACTTCGGCAATAGCCTGTGGATAAGTCTGTTTAAAAAACTATGAGATTTTATATTACATGAAACGCAAAAACGGGATCAATGCGATCAACAACACCACAAACGGCAGCGATCGTCCCACGTTGATCACCGCGCCCAACGCCCGGTTTAGCCAGGGCAATGGCGCAACCCCTTGAGGTCGAGTGATAAACAATACCACCCCCAATGGCAGGCCAATCAGCACAGTAAACAACGATGCCAGCCCCACCATATATCCCGTCTCTAACGTGGCATGCCACATCAGGCTGATAAATTCATCCCAGCTCAGGCGACCTTGCATAAGATACTCCCCTCCACGACGCCGTGACGGCGAAGAAATGCTTGTTCGGCCGCATAATCGGGCAGCAGCGCTCTGCGCAACTGTGAATCAGGCGTCGCGAGCAGCGTCGACAGCGCCCCGCTTTCCACGATCTGGCCTTGCTCCATCAGCGCGGCGTGATCGCAAATGGCTTTTACCACCGCCAGCTCGTGATTGATCAACACGATCGTCACCCCTAACTGACGGTTGATATCCGCAAGCAGCGCCAACACCGATGCGGTGGTGTCTGGATCAAGCGCGCTGGTCGCCTCGTCACACAGCAAATACTTCGGTTTTGCTGCCAACGCGCGCGCAATACCGACGCGCTGTTGCTGCCCACCGGATAACTGCGAAGGAAAGGCGTGCGCTTTATCACTTAGCCCCACCCACTCCAGCAACGCGCTTACCCGCGTTTCACGTTCATGGCGCGCAACCCCGGCTATCTCAAGCGGGACAGCGACGTTATCCTGCACATTACGCGCATGCAGCAGGTTTAAGTGTTTAAGTGTTTAAGTGTTCAAGTGTTTAAGTGTTTAAGTGTTTAAGTGTTGAAAAATCATGCTGGTACGCTGCCGGTGCTGACGCAACGCACGTGAAGAAAGTGACGTAATCTCTTCCCCATCCACCACAATCCGGCCCGATGAGGGCCGCTCCAACAGGTTAAGACAGCGCAGCAGCGAGCTTTTACCCGCACCGCTGCGCCCCAAGATGCCATAAACAGAACCCTCGGGAATCGTCAGCGATACATCATCCAATGCCGGACGATCGCACCCTGGGTAACGTTTTCCCAATTGTTCGATGACGATCATAGCTGCTTGCTCGCCACCGGGATCACCGAGCCGTTATAGCGCTGCGTAATAAAATCTGCGATGGCTTAGGACTCCAGATCGGCCGCCAGCTTTTTGATACGCGGATCGTTTTGTCATGCGGGCGTCGTCACCAATACGTTGGCATAAGGGTTATGCTCTGCGCGTTCTAACCCCAGTGCATCTTTAGCCGGAACGAGTCCCGCTTCCAGCGCATAGTTGCCGTTGATCACCGCCAGATCGACATCGTCCAACGAGCGTGGGATTTGCGCCGCTTCCACTTCTTTTATCTTCAGCTTCTTCGGATTTTCCGCGATATCTTTCGGCGTCGCCTGATCCTTGGCCGGATCGCTGTAACCCGGTTTCAGTTTCACCAATCCCTGGCTTTGTAATAAATACAGCGCGCGACTGAGGTTAGTGACATTGTTAGGCGCGGCCACCGTGCCGCCTTCCGGCACTTCACTGAAACTTTTGTGCTTGCGCGAATAGACGCCCAACGGTTCCACATGTACGGTAGCTGCGACAACAAACTGTTTCCCCAACGCTTTTTCCTGATCGCGCAGATAGGGCACATGTTGGAAATAGTTGGTATCCACGTCGCCATGCTCCAGCAGCTCGTTGGCGTTTACGCCGCTGGTCAGCTCGATCACTTTCAGTGAGTTTTGGGGATCAATTTTCTTCACCTGTGCCAGGATCTCACTGTGCGGCACCGGATCGGCGGCCACACGCAGCGCCTGCGACGCGGAGGCAGAGAAGTTCACGCTGGCGGCCAATGCAATACTGCTGACAAAAAATGCGACACGCTTATTCATACAGGCTTCCTTTTATCTGTTTGTTATAAGTATTGGGGGCTATGCCTGCCGCGAAGGCAGATACAGAAAAACATCAGTGAGCGGCAAGTTCCGCTTTCGCCACCACATCGGCGTAATAACGCTGTGTGACATCAGGGTGCGAGCGCAGTCGCCCTTTCAGGTAATTCCAGCCCACATCACGCAACAAGGGATTGTGCGGATCGCTGGTAGGCCCTTGTGCCAGACGCTCCACCTGCGGAGGCAGTTGATAGACCGGCACCACCGCATCCAACTACGCACCGAGGAAGAACGCAATGGAGAGACGCTCCTGCCCCGCTGGCGGTGAAACCACACGGTGCACCGTGGCACGCAAATAGCCATTGGTCGCCAGCTCCAGCAGTTCACCGATATTCACGACGAAGGAACCCGGCAGCGGCAGCGCATCGATCCAGCGATCGGGGGAAACCTCTACCTGTAAACCGGCCTGTTCATCCTGCAACAGAAAGCTCAGGAAGCCTGAATCCTTGTGCGCTCCCACGCCTTGCTGGCTGCCCTGCGCCGATTGCCCCGGATAACGAATCAGTTTGATATGCTCGTTGGGCTTTTCACCGTACAGAGCATCAAAGGTGTGTGGCGGCAACGCCAGCGCCTCAGCAAAAGCGCGCAGCAGTTGCTGGGCCATTGCGGTCATCGCTTTTTGCCAGGTCAGCAGCGTAGTTTTCAGTGCGGGCTGCGCCTCCGGCCATAAATTGGGGCCTTGTAATTGCTACCAACGCGGATCCTGTGGTGTCAATTACAGGGCTGCTCGCTCAGCGCCAATATCAAACTGCTCGCGCCAGTCGGGCTGGTTGCGCGTCAATTCCGCCCCGGCACGGTTGTAGCCGCGAAAATGGGGAGAATGGATCATGGCAACACGCTGTTTTTCATCATCGGGCAAGGCAAAGAAAGCGCGTGCCTGCTGCTGTAGCGTCTCGGGAATACTGTGATGGGTGAGATAAAAGAAACCGACATTGCGAGCCGCCTCATTGAGCGAGGTTAAAAAAGCCCGCCGCTGCTCGGGGTTACCGTGCAGGTGTGATAAATCAAGGAGAGGTAATCTGTTTATGGTACTCATTGCGTACTCCATTAATTATTCCATGCTCAACCGGAAAATAAATGCAGGGGCCGCAACAACAACGATAGCCCGTCATGGTTCACCTCATCAGGAAGCGGTGTTATTTAAGATATTCTCCTGTACCAGCGCAAAGCCCATATCAGCACAAGCTATAGAAAGAGATGTTTTTTCGACATCTGATGCTATTAATCCTGAATTGCAGCGACGGGTAAAATAGAAAGAGTGGCAAAGCTAAGCAGCGCTTTAGCTATGTCTTGTTGACAAGGCCGTGTAGAGGATTTTCTTCTCAACCAACATTGCAGCTGTGGCGAACGAGATAACCATATGGAATCAGGCGCTGTCGGGAAACAACACCTGATGTCGCACAGTTACACCTCTTCCGACGGCGTAGCCAGTCCCACCAACAATCGCTGAATATCCTGCGGTGTGGGCGTCTCGCAGGTGAATAAAATACGGTACATCAGCGGCGCAATAATGCGCTCGATGATCTGTTGCGCGCTGGCAGGCGTTTCTTGTCGCGCCAGTGCGCGCTCACGAATCACCTCCAACTGCTGCGCGGTGAAACCCGCACACTTGCCTGAGCTTTCGTGTCCCGGCGTGCCCAGTACATCGCGCAACATCGCCCGTCCCGGCTCAGAGGCCATCTCTTCGATGTAAGTGTTCAGCCAGATCTCAAGATCGCCGATGAAAGAGCCGGTGTCCTGCGGCTCGGCATCCGGACGCAGCTTCTCCACGGCCACATCGGCCAGCAACTGGGTGAGATCCCCCCAACGCCGGTAGAGGGTAGACGGCGTCACCCCCGCCCGTGTCGCGATGGCGGGAATGGTGAGCGCTTGACGCCCTATCTCCTGCTCCAGCTCAGTGAATCGCCGCCTGTACCCGCGCGCTGCGCCCCCCTGGCCGCACACCTTGTGTGATCGCCATCTGATACTCCCTGGCCCAACAAAAACGTTTACTGATACCACTAAAGCAAAATATTTGCTTTAGTGAAGAAATCGCTGTAGCGTTGTTAACGCACAATCTTAGCTTTTATATCACAGGACATGCCATGACGGTTATCAGCAATACCGTGATACGCGCCACAACCCGGTGCGATATATTCACTCTCGCGTTACATAGCGTCACGCTGATCGCTTTTATGGCGGCCTCCAGCGTGCCAACGCCGATCTATCGACTCTATCAGCACGATTGGGGATTTTCCGCGACGCTGCTTACCGTCATCTTCGCGGCCTATGCCTTTGCCCTACTGTGCGCCCTGCTGATCGCTGGCCGTCTTTCCGACCACGTGGGTCGACGTCCGGTGATTGCCGCTGCTCTGCTGCTCAATATCATCTCCATGCTCTTTGTTTCCTCTTTGCATCGTATCCCTATGGGCTGATCGTCTCCCTATGGGCTGATCGTCGCGCGCATCGTGCAGGGCTTTGCTACCGGTTTGGCAACCGCAGCTGTGGGTGCGCCGCTCTGCTGGATGTGCATCCCGAACGCGGATCGCTGGTCAACAGCATTGCCCCCTGACTGGCATGGCCGCGGGTGCCATGCTGAGTTGCGCTCTGCTGGCTTATCAACTCGTACCGCTACACAGCAGCTATCTGCTGCTGTTGATCGGCCTTGCGCGCACGCCGGAAACCGGCATACGCCGCAGCAGCGCCTGGGCCAGCCTGCGCCCCAGCATCGCGGTACCACCGCAGGTTAGCGTGTGATGCCGGGCAACGTTGCGGTGTGGATGGTGGGCGGGTTCTACCTCTCCCTGATGCCATCGTTGCTGGCGCAGAACACGCCTGCCGTTTCCCCATGGCTAAGCGGAATATCCGTCGCCGCCCTGACGCTGAGCGGTGCCGTTGCGATTCTGCTGGCACGGCGCACCGCTGCCACACCCACACTGCGCGTGGGTGCACTCTGTCTGATTGTCGGTATGACGCTGATGCTGCTCTCTGTCCATCGCGCCAGCACAGGCTGGCTGCTGGCGGGGGCGTGTATTACTGGGCTAGGGTTTGGCATGGCATTCCTCGGCGCGTTACGCAGCGTACTTCCGCTGGCAAAGCCGCAGGAGCGTGCAGGTCTCACCGCCGTGTTCTAAAGCTATTTAGCAAACAGCGTGCCCGCCATCATCGCAGGCTATCTGACACAGCATCTGGGATTGATCGCCACCACTTATGTATACGGGTGGCGTGATTCTCACTCTGGCAACGCTGGCGATCAGGTTAACGTTCATCACCCTGTTAACCAAAGAGAAATAAAATTAACAAAATCATAGTATTAAAAAACCTGACAGCATAAGTTATAAAGAATTCGTCTTGCGATTTATCCCTGTAAAGAGAATGGTTATGGTCTACCTCTTTTGCGGAGAACGCCCATGACCACATTATCCATATTTCATCTGCCGCACACGGCGCAGCCCGCTGAGCAACTGGCCACCTTTGACGATATCGCCGAGCTGCTGGCAGGTGCGGGTATCCAACTGGAGCGTTGGGAGATTGGCTCACTCCCCGCAACAGCAGATAGCGACACGCTACTCAGCCATTTTCAGCAGGATATCGACCGGCTCAAGTTGCAAGAGGGTTACACCGCCGCCGATGTGATCCGCATTACGCCGGATCACCCCGATAAACAGGCGCTGAGAGAGAAGTTTTTGCAGGAACATACCCACAGCGAAGATGAAGTACGCTTTTTTGTCACGGATAGCGGCACGTCCTTCGTTCCACTGGGTGACAAGTTGTTTCGTTTAACCTGCGAAGCGGGTGACCTGCTGCGCGTTCCGGCCAATACCCGCCACTGGTTTGACTGCGGCGCACAACCGGACTTTACCGCCATCCGCATTTTCACCAATCCGACAGGCTGGGTGGGGCATTTTACGGGGCGAGAAACGTTTTATTAATGACCTTGTGACAGCATATTCTCTGACAGGTAATGCCTTCCTTCTGATTATAAAACCTAACGTCATCGCACAAATTGCGGTGACGTTTCCTGATAGCCACAACCCGCCATTTACCCTATTGCTAGTAAAACCCCATCCGACGAACCTGATATGACGTAACGAGCACAGTGTCGTTTGGGTAATGTTTAAAATTCATGCATGCGCTCTCTCTATACTGTCCCCGGATTTTTCAGGTGGATTTAACATGATGAAATGTACTATCGCGGGCACCGGTTACGTCGGGTTGTCGAATGCAGTGCTATTGGCCCAACATAATCAGGTGGTCGCTCTCGACGTTGTCGAACAGAGAGTGGCGCTCTTGAACCAGAACGTGTCGCCCATTGTGGATAAAGACATTGACCGTTTTCTCAAGGAAAAAGCTCAATCTGGTGGCCACCACGGACAAACAGCTGGCCTATCAGGATGCGGATATCGTGATTATCGCGACCCCCACCAACTACGATCCCATCACCAATGCGTTCGATACCCAGTTGATTGAATCCGTGGTGCAGGATGTATTGTCCATCAATCCCGATGCGCTTATCGTGATAAAATCCACCGTTCCCGTGGGCTACACCCTGCAACTGCGGCGCACCTTTGCCACGGATAACATTATTTTCTCCCCCATTTTCTCCCCCGAATTTCCGCGCGAGGGAAAAGCGCTGCACGACAATCTCTACCCTTCACGCATTGTGATTGGGGAACGCTCGCCGCGCGCGGCGCGTTTTGCTGCGTTACTACTGCAAGGAGCGATAAAGAAGATGGTGCCGGTGCTTTACACCGATGCAACGGAAGCAGAGGCCATTAAGCTGTTTGCCAATACCTATCTCGCCATGCGCGTCGCCTATTTCAACGAACTCGATAGTTATGCGCAGATGCACACGCTGGATAGCAAACAAATTATTGAGGGTGTCGGGTTAGATCCACGTATTGGCTCGCATTATAACAACCCTTCATTTGGTTATGGCGGCTACTGCCTGCCCAAAGACACCAAGCAGCTGCTGGCCAATTATGCCAAAGTGCCTAACCGGTTGATTTGCGCCATCGTGGAGGCTAATCGCGCGCGCAAAGATTTCATTGCTGATGACATTCTCAAACATAATCCCAGCGTGGTTGGCATTTATCGCCTGGTGATGAAAACGGGCTCAGATAACTACCGCGCCTCGGCAATTCAAGGCATCATGAAACGTATCAAGGCCAAAGGTATTGGCGTGGTGGTCTATGAGCCCGTGCTGACGGAAGCCACATTTTTCCGCTCGCCGGTGATAAACGATCCGACCACGTTCAAGAACAAGGCCGATTTGATCATTTCAAACCGGATGGCGCCGGAGTTGGAGGATGTCGCGGATAAAGTCTATACCCGCGACCTGTTTGGTTCGGATTAAGCCTGCGCGCCAGCCTGCAGCACACGGCGGCTGCGCGCGTAATATCGGCCCCACAGCAAGCCCAGCGTGGCAGCAATTAATGAGCCCAACAATACGCCTAGCTTGGCCACCCCCAGCAGTTGCGTATCGTCGAAGGCCAGCATGGCGATGAAGATCGACATGGTAAAGCCGATACCGGCCAATAGCCCGATCAAAAACACACCGCGCCAGGAAACATCGGGCGGCAATTGGCATCCGCCAAAACGCACCATCAGCCAACTGACACCGACTACGCCCAGCAATTTACCTGCAACCAGCGCCAGCGTAACGCCCAGCATCACCCCATGTGGCCCCGCGCCAGATAAATCGATCCCATTAACGCTCACCCCAGCGTTCGCCAGGGCGAACAATGGCATCACGCCATAAGCCACCCAAGGATGCAATACCATCTGCACACGAGTGACAGGCGGCAGCACTTCGCGCTGAGCATGACGTAACTGTTTAAGCGGTGTCGCCAACTGCTCCGCGGCTTGCGTATCGTGTTTATGCCGCAGGTCATGCACAAGATAAGAAAGGCGCTCCAAGGGACGCTCCTTCATCACACGCACAGAGGCCACGGGTGTTATCAACCCTAAGACCACGCCGGCCAGCGTCGGATGTGCTCCGGTGAGCAAAAAACCTAACCACATGAGGACGCCGGGAATGACATAGGCCCACGCCGACCCGATGCCAATCTTCTGTAGCCCTAACACCAGCAACACGCCCACAAGCACTGGGATCAAGCCGTTATATTCAAGCCCACCGGAGTAGAAAAACGCGATAATCAAGACGGCGATAATGTCATCGATAATGGCTAACGCCAGCAAAAAAACCCGTACATTGCCGGGGATGCCTTTACCCAACAGCGCCAGTACCCCCACAGCAAACGCGATATCCGTTGCCGTCGGCACCGCCCAGCCTTGTTGCTGCAACGGCGCGCTGTTCATGCTCAGATAAATCAACGCGGGCACAATTACACCGCCAACCGCTGCTGCGATCGGCAGTACCGCTTGCCTCAGGCTGCTCAGCGCGCCTTCATGAATTTCGCGACGGATCTCCATGCCCACAACGAGAAAGAACAGCGTCATAAAGGCGTCGTTAATCCAGAAATGCAAAGAGTGCTGGATTTCCGTGTCGCCAATGCTGAAGGAGAGCGGCAGATGCCACAGCGCATGGTAGCTTTCCGCCCACGGTGAATTGGCCCAAATCAATGCAGCAGCAGCAGACACAAGCAGCACGATGCCGCTTACCGCTTCAATATGGAGAAAACGTTCAAGGGTGGCGAACGCACGTTCCGCCAAACGCTGAGCACGAGGAATGCCCTGCGGGGACAGGTGTTGATTCATGGTTGTCATCACTCCGCGTGGCGGCCCGACCAACGCACAAACCTGTCTCACCACAACATGTGGCTAACACCCACCCCCTTTTTACCGACAATATTGGATGAGTTCAAGTATTTTACATTGATTTACAAGCTATTTATTAGGAAGATTCCACCATCGCAGGCACTGGCGACAGAGGAAGCTGCACGGTAAAACAGGCTCCCCCTTCTGGGCGGTTAGCCGCACCGATCTCCCCTTTGTGAAGCATAACAATCGCGCGACAAATCGCTAATCCCATCCCGACACCAGGAATGGCAGACTCCTCATTACCACGGGTGAATTTCTCAAAAATATGCTGTTCGCTGCCTGATGCAATGCCAGGGCCATCATTCCATACGTCGATCCCGATTTTCCCCGGTAACACGCGTGCCTGAATACCTATCGCACGCTCTCTGCCCGCATATTTCAACGCATTTTCCAGCAAGTTCGCGAACACGCGCTCCAGCAGTGCGCCATCGGCCTGAAGCAGCACCATTTCCGACGGAAGATCCAACTGCACCGCCTGTGCGGGCAGGAGCGGCTCGAGGGATTTCAGCGCACCCCCAATGACTTCATCCAGCGCGACCCAGTCCGTGTGTAAGCGGAATCCTTCTTCTTCAATGCGCACCATATCCAGCATATTGTTCACCAAACGAATGGTACTCCGCGTTTGAAGACGAATGGCACCGTCTTGCGGCGCATGCGGCGATCCTTCCGTGGAAAGATCGAGTAGCAGGATCTCCACCTGACCAAACAGTACCGTCAACGGTGTGCGTAAATCGTGAGAAAGTGTGGCCAGCAAGGAATTGCGTAGCTCTTCCCGCTCCGCCACCAGACGAGACTGCTGCTCACGCCACGTCAGCGCCAGACGCAGCAGCGCACCGGCAATCAGCATCACAAACGTCTCCAGCAGCCGCTGCTGCTCGGGGATCAACAGGTGGCGCAGATTGCTTGACTCAATAATCAGCAATCCTAGCGTGCCCTCGGAGGAAATTAACGGCAGCACTTTATAAGGCACACAGGGCAGCGTATCCGTCCCTGCGCCAGCCACATGCCCTTTCTCAAAGCTCCATTTGACGATGATCCAATGCCGGATTGCTGGGTGCCAGGTTGCTGCCAGAGGATGCCAGCGCATTATAGGGTGAGTCGGCTGTCGCCGATGGCCGTCCCTGAAAATAATCTGGACGGGTAAAAGACTGACCAATTAAGGCCGAACCGCGTACCTTGCCTTCCGGCATCACCAGCGAGCCGTTAGCTTGCACGGGAAACCACCACTGCGCCAATCCCGTTGTCAGCAACGGATAGCCCGCCCCAACGATCAGTGTCAGCAGGATAAAAAGCGAAATTGCAGGACGTAACACATCCACATCGCCAGCGGCTTCCACCGCACGCCCACTGGTGGCGATCACATTGGCACCCAGCATACAGCTCATCCCCGCAATACCAATCGCCGAGAGCAATGCGCCAATGGTAGTCGGAATCAAACACACCAGCAGCGCCACCAGCACCGTAATGCTGACCGGCGTACCGCCCCAGGCAGAAAACGGATACAGCGTCGCCGTCGCCAGCAAAAACACAATCGTGAGTGAAATCAGCAGAATGGTCAGTGCCACCTCGTTCAGCGTTTTGCGCCGTTTGGCCCCTTCCACTATGGCGATCATGCGATCCAAGAAAGTTTCACCGGGATTGACGCTGCACTGAATCACCAGCCAGTCAGAGAGAATGCGCGTGCCCCCGGTTGCTGAGGCAAAATCACCACCCGCCTCACGAATCACCGGCGCAGACTCCCCGGTAATGGCACTTTCATACACGGAAGCGCCCCCGGCCAGCACTTCGCCGTCACACGGGATAATGTCACCCGCATCCACCCGCACATAATCCCCTTTGCGTAAGCTGTCTGCGGCAACCTTTTGCTGGGCGGATTCAGGCTCGGGACCAGACAGTTTTTTCGCCCAATTGGTGTGCGTAATGCCTTTTAAACTCTCGGCCTGCGCCTTACTGCGCCCTTCCGCCAGCGCTTCGGCAAAATTGGCGAACAACACGGTGAACCATAACCACAGGCTGATTGCGGCAGTGAAACCCAGTTGTCCCTCAATCCGGCCTAGCGCCATGCCAAATGCCAAATGCCAAATGCCAAATGCCAACAGCGTGGTGAGAATACTGCCCAGATACACCACAAACATCACCGGGTTACGGTATTGCACGCTGGGGATAAGTTTTGTAAATGATTCAGCCAACGCGGCACGCCACAGTGTGCCGCGTTGCGAAGATGCGATTTGATGTGTCATAGAATTCTCCGGCGATTAGCGAGCCAGTAACTGCAAATGTTCGATAACAGGCCCCAGCGCCAGCGCAGGGAATAAACGTCAGTGCGCCAATCAGCAACACGGTGCCGATAATCAGCGCGACAAACAGTGCGCCGTGAGTCGGCAAGGTGCCGGAGCTGGCAGGCTGGGTCTTGCGCGCCGCCAGTGAGCCGGCAATCGCCAGTAGCGGGATAAAGGGGGCAAAGCGTCCAATCAACATCGCAGCGCCCAGCAGCAGGTTCCAGAACGGCGTATTGGCAGAAAGCCCGGCAAACGCGCTACCGTTGTTGTTGGCAGCAGAAGAAAGCGCATAGAGCACTTCACTAAACCCGTGCGGTCCAGGGTTAAAAATTCCGGCACGCCGATTTTCTTCCCCAGATATTCCGGCGTGCGACCAATCATCAATCCGGCAATAAACACCGCCAACAGCACGTTCATCAGCATGCCGTACAGCCCCGAGCCAACACCGCCAAACACCACTTCACCCAGTAGCATCAACCACAGCGGAATCATGCCCCCCAACGCAGTAAAGGAGTCATGCATGGCGTTGACCGCCCCGCACGATGCCGCCGTAGTGATCACGGCAAACAAGCTGGAATTGAGAATGCCGAAGCGGCTCTCTTTCCCTTCCCAGTTCATCGCGCTGTCAGCACCAAGCATCGTCAAATTCGGGTTGCCGTTCACTTCCGCCACCATGACCAAGGCAGCCGCAACCACAAACATCAGCGTCATGGCCCATAGAATGGTTCGTCCCTGTGCCCGATCGCGCACCGTTTCGCCAAAGGTGAAACACAGCGCGGCCGGAATCAGGAAAATCGCCAGCATTTGCACAAAATTGGTCAACGCGGTTGGGTTTTCGAACGGGTGTGCTGAGTTAGCATTGAAGAAGCCACCGCCGTTGGTGCCCAGCATCTTGATCGCTTCCTGCGAAGCCACCGGACCCATCGGCAGCGTCTGCTGTGCGCCTTCGAGCGTGGTTAGCGTCAGGTACGGGTTAACATTCTGAATCACCCCCTGACTTACCAGAAACAGTGCCATCAGTAACGACAACGGCAGCAGCACAAACAGCGTGATGCGTGTCAGATCGCGCCTGACATTGCCCAGTGCGTCGGTGCTCTGGCGGGCAAAGCCGCGCATCAGCGCAAACAGCACCGCAATCCCGGTGGCAGCCGATAAGAAACTCTGTACCGCAAGACCCACCATCTGGCTGAAATAGCTCAGGGTGGATTCCCCGGCTTAGGATTGCCAGTTGGTGTTACTGACAAAACTGATTGCCGTATTCAGCGCTAAATGCCAGCACGATGCCGATCATCAATCCCACATTCACGGTTTATCTCCCCGCGTTTATTGAATGTGGCTCGAGTGTAAGAAGTGAGGAATAAAAATGTCGTTAATATCTAAGACGGGGGTGTAAAAAAGATATAAAAATGCAGAAGTGATAACCGGCTCAATCAGCATTGCATCGCAGAGCCGGCCGTTTTAATACGGGAGAATTACAGCAGCCCTTGCAAGGGAAGCGCCGTCATACTGGCATCAAACGGGATGATGTTAGCGCTGGCAAGCCCCAGTTTCTGGAACGGATCCTGGCTAAGGCGTGCCTGCAACTGCTCAAGGCTGTCGCTCTTTGCCAGAATGACCCCGCCAGCACGCGGAATCCGGCGGCCCGAGGCGAGAAAAACGCCGTCGGCATAGCCCTGTTTCAGCCATTCGACATGAGCGGGAATCTGTTCATCAATCGCCTCAAGAGGTCGCACATACGTCAGTACCACTACATAAATTACACTCATTGTAAATTCCATGTATTGCGGAAAGAATAACGTAACGCTACTCCTTGAGCAGGGAGGCGTGAAGCGCTTTTTGACAGGAGAATAGAGGCGTATGCGGTTTCCTCGGCGCTGGCTAATAGCGCGAAGACCAAATCTCTTCAGGACGTTTATTCAACACGTTGGCAATCAGTCGTTCGCCTTTCGGCCAGCGTCGCACCAGTGCGTTTGCGTTTGCCAGTGTTGATGACGCTAATCCCGCCTCTCGGGAAAGCGCTGACAGAGTTGTGCCACGCTTTTTCAAACCCGCAATGTATATCTGCCGGATGCCAGTCCTTACCGTCCATTACCATCCCCCTGATGTTATCATGTCCAAATGTTCAGTATATCTAAACAACGGCGATGTTAAGTAATGCTAAACACTAAGTCAATATCGATTATCGATGGTGCCATGATGCTACCTGCTCACCTTAAATCCGCCCGCCTGCATGCCAAGTTGACTCAGGAAAAACTGGGAGTACTCGCTGGCATCGAAGAAGCGACCGCACGTTCGCGTGTCTCTCAGTATGAAAGCGACACATATCGCCCCACATTCGAGATGATGTGCGCCTTTGCCCGCGTACTTGGTGTACCTGAAAGCTACTTTTACACCGTCGATGATGACTTTGCAGAACGCATTCTGAAGTTGTATGAAAGCGACGTCATACAGCAAAAAAAGAATAAATAGTACAGCGCATCGAAGCGCGCAAAACAAGGGATGGAATCATGATGCAATTAGCCAACAGGACAAGAATTTTTTTGATAGCAAGGGCGTGCCAAACGCAGTAAAAGCTGGGTAATCAATCCCGACTCAACCACTGGAAAGGAGAAGAGATAACTTGTACTAATGTGATTACCAAGGGATACTGACGGTATAATTACCAGGCGATTTTGACGCAACCAGATTACCAACTCCTCATTGCTCTATCAATCAAACGGCCATCAGGCCGTTTGTTGTATTGATTTTGCTCTGGCGACGCGTAAAGCTGTCGTGTTCATGTTTTGGCGAAGCCAGATACTGCGAACGCCCCCGGGACTGATATCCATACCGTACTCAGCCTTCACTTTTAGGGCGACTTTTTGTTGACCCAGATGAGGATACTCGATAGAGAATTGCACAACCGTATTCTCAATGCTAAGCTCTGTGCAGTTTTTATGCTTCAAATTAGGCGTTTCTTGCCGTTTAAGTGCGTTGATCCCACCTTCTTTAAGAAGTCGCCTGTGGCGGTAAATTGTATCGCGGGATACGCCGCTTAGACGTGATGCTTCAGCGACATTACCCAGCTTGTCGGCCAGGGCCAGTACGTCGAGTTTTTTCTGAACGTCAGTCTCTTCCATTGACGCTTTAACAGGCTCTGTCACTTCTGATACCTGTAATTGTCTGCCTGCGAAGTAGGCTTTGAAGTACTTATATTTACTGGTTCGGATTTCGATTTTCTGATTGGCGATAGAATGCCTGAGCGGTGACTCGATGAAGTAGAATTTGTTGCCGTAGCTGAACGTATGGTCGTTACGGATCTTGCGGAAAACCTTGGTGATGCAGATATCATCAAGGTTAGTGTGCCTGGACAACGGGGTATATTCAGAGGCAGGTGCTCTTGCTTTGACCGTCAGTTTTTTGCGCCAGAACTGCGGTATAAACACATGTTGAAGGTAGCTGTTGGCACCCAATATTGTGCAGTCTCAGCTCCGGTATAGGCCGGTCTTGTAAGGTATCGAAGGCACGTTCAATACGCCCTTTGCCCTGTGGTGAGCTGGCAAAGATGATTTCGATACCCAATTCCTCACAAGCCCGCTGCATCTGGGAGAAGTTGCAACGTTTGGGGCCACCAAAGATACCTGCCTGGTCAACGCACAATGTCTTAAAAACTAATATTTATAAATGACTTATCGCATGACCTTCAGGCAGCCTGCGGTGGTTTCTGACGGGAAGAATTCAGCGTGAATATCGCTATTGGCATCATCAATCATCGCAATCAGACAGGATTTGTTATTGCCGAACCAACGGTGAGTACTGCCGTCCATTTGCAGCATCAACCCCGGCGCTTCCATTCGCTCCCTGCGTTTGTGAACCCGGTTTCGCCTGCGCTTTGCGCGTCTTACATGATGAATATCGTGTGCCCATTTTCTCAATGTCTCACGCTTCACGACGATGTGTTCATTGGCTTCCAGCATTTCAGCGAGATGCAGCAAATTCAGGTCATAGTATTCGCCTGAATCTGTATCTTTAATGTATCCGGCGTTTTATTCGCTGGTTCACTCCCGGTGTTGCCATGAACAATAAACTGGAGCCCCTTTTCTCGATAACGCTGGAGATAGCGTTCAATGGTACGTCTGGATTTATTGAGGAGCTTAGCGGCATTAACAATGGTGATTTTACGCTCAGCCACTTTTGTAATGACATCCACGGTCAATTGAGCTTTGGAGTTCAACGTGATCATCCTTAGCGTTCCTCAAATGTACAAAAAACACTCAAAGAACACGGTAATCAATTAACCGTCAATTTCCCTTGGTAATTAGCGACTACGACAGAATCGCGTGGTAATTAAAGTACAACAAAATCGCTTGGTGTTAACAATATAACTTGTACTAATCTCCATATTTGACCGACACTTTTGCTGGTCTGAACGAAACCTATTCTGACAGTCAGCGATGTGCCAGAAGATGTCTATAAATCGAACAGATGAGTAATACAACCGGCCATGCTGAGACAATAAAATTTGTTCACTAAATGCATTCTGAATAATGAAGGTTATGCACTCATCAGCTCATTTTCATGGAATTTCAGTTAATTCTCCGGGAAAATTGAGCAATTAATTTCGGCTTGCAACCGTAGTTAATAACTTACAGAGCAAACAGGTACACGCAACTGGCGGTGAATCAAGTCGATTTAACGCCACCAGACTGACTCAAATATCAATGATTTTCCCTGTAGAGCGGCGTTCCTTAAAAGAGCGATACTTTAATCGGGCGTTCTTGAAAAGTATCGCGCCGTTTCTGGAAATCCCGTTCTTCTTCAGCGCATTTTGGTTGCGTCAACAGCGTGAGGGTCTCAGGAAAGTCCCGCACATACTGTCTTTTGTCTTTAATTCAATTCTTTCCACAGCAAATCGGGATTATTAAACTGTTCTTGTACGCAGGCATAAAATCGACTGGCGTGTAGACCATCGACAAGAGCATGATTGAATTTACCTGCGACAGGAATGATTCCATCTTTGAATTTCCCCCACGCCAGCGTTGGCACAGAGGTACCAAAATGGTGCTCAGCATGGGTGATCGACGTAAAATGCAACCAGGGAAGACAGCTTGCGCAGATAAAATTATCGCTCTTAAGGATTAGGGGGAAGGTTCATCACTAACAGCATTTTCGATCTTTTTAGCGATTTGCGCCGAAAATTCAGTAAAGCGAGAGCAATTTTCTCCCATCACTTGTCGGAAGCCCTCTTGTTTCGTCAGGATAGGCGTCATTATATCAATATGAGAGTACTGAACGACCTTATCACCAATAACCATTTGTTTTAACTCTGAAACTTAATTTTCGGCACGCAGTAAACTATAGAGCGTTAGTTGAAAAAATGAAACCTTTTGATCCTTAGCTCATTCGTACAATCGATTTGCTTCTAAAGGAACACAAAGATTGAAACAGGGATTAGAGAAACCTTGATAAAAATCAAAATGGTTTTTTCTATGCCAACTATTTTTATTGATAACGAAAAATTCAGACATTTAAAATGGCTCGTTTAGAGAATTAAAAAAGAGCAGGGAAGCGTAAGGGGAAAGTTTACAGGCAACGCGTTTAACTTATATTGCCAATCTATTGATATCAATCGGCAATATAAGTTATTTATTATGAATAAACATGAAAATTAGAAGCTATAACCTACACCAATATTAAATCCATTAACAGGAACATTTCTGCTACTCTCCCCGTCTTTGAATTTGTATCGACTATATTCATAGCCCGCTTTCACTGAAAAACTGTCAGTAACGTTTGCTATGACACCCAATCCCAGTCCCATTGCATGTTTATTCATTTTTTGCATTTCATATTCATTCTCATTGTAACTCTCATATTTACCACTCATATTTGTGAAACCAACCAAAGCATAGGTAGTGAAAATTTTATTAATAGAATAGGTTGGCCCTACCATTACAGAGTAGTAATCAGTCTTTGAACGCTCGTGGCTTTTATTTATGTAGTCATCTTTGTTTTCAGTTGAGCGAGCAAAGGTAAGTGACCCCATCGCCCCCCACTTGTCATCAAATCTTGTGACCATAGGAGATATTAAGACCGCCAAGACGCATTTCGTCTTTAGGTTTTAAGTCCGCATAGCCAAGATAAATACTGTCGTCATTCGCGTGAGCCAGCATACTAATTGACAGGATTGATAGAAGAGAGAGTGGTGCTTTTTTGAAAAATTTCATAGTATTACCAAATAATTACGTTAGGTCTTTGTTAGTGATTAGGAATTTTTGTGAGCTGGAGTGTTACAATTACAATACTAAACAATTTATAAACAACGCTGTTTCTTTGTTATTTAAGCGCAATGTTTTCAATTTGTTTTGAAGTGGAATCAGTCAGTGGCATTGTTGGGTAACCGTTGCAAACATAAGGATAAATAAGCGTCTTAGCTTATGGTAAAGACTTGCATTTTAGCTACTTTTCTCACCGTGCGAGTTTTGTTTAAAGATGCCGAAACAATATATTTATGCTTGATCCTGACGCGATATCTGCATGACTTAAATTATCTTAAACCGTAGCGTATGTCGTTCCTGAAGATTTAAATTCCAGCCTGATGCAGATTATCCGTTTAAGCTTTCCGTGATCGCTTTCGATAACGTCACATTGGTGCTCAATCTGTTGAAGCGCCATCATAGCCAGGCATTTCTCGCCCCGTTTCAGCAATGCCTGTGATCTGCTGCCAGTAGCAAGAAAATATTATGCTGATGTATTGTTTTTAAAAGATTAATCATACAGAATGGCATTCGATGTGTGCTCAAAATACTTGGCAAAACAACATCAAAAAATGTGCGTAAAGTGCCCTGGACCTGTGAAGAAACGGGGCAGGATTACGTTCAGGAAAATTACGGTAGCGGACTTGCCTCGAAGGAAACCGATATATTTCGCGCCATAACCCCGAAGGCCATGGCACCGGTGTTTGAAGTCAGGTATTTAATCAGCCCGGGGATTGGTGCAGATATATTTCTGACAGTTATTAATCAAACACGGAGAGCTAACGCTGTGCGACCATCCGTAATATTAACAGTTGCTTTATTTATCTCTTTGTCGCCGTATCTTTTGCAGAGAATCCGGCATATCGTGTTATGAGCATTAGCTCATCAATAGGAACAGAATGATGCGTCACCTTCCCCCTACAGCCACGCTGCGCACATTTGAAGTCGCCACCCGCCACACTACTTTTACCTCAGCTGCAGAAGAACTGTTTATTACGCAAAGCGCAGTCAGCCATCAGTTGAAAAACCTGGAGGAACTCTGGGATCTGCAGCTTTTTGAGCGAGGTAAAACCTTCAACCTGACGCCTGCAGGCGCTGCGCTGGCTCCTATCGTGCGCGAATTTTTTAGCAAGCTGGAAACAACACTTGCCGATCTTCGTGAGCAAAATGGCCAGGCACGATTGCGCGTTAACACCACATATTCTTTCACTCTGAAGTGGCTGCTACTACGCCTGCCAGATTTGGCGCGTTTGCATCCGGAGATTCTGGTGACTCTGGGAAGCACGGATAGCCCCATTAACTTCGCCAGCACAGATTCCGATGTGGCGATCCGCTTTGGTCACGGTAATTATCCAGCGCTGCACACGGAATTTATGTTCCGTATGCAGCTGTTTCCGGTTGCCAGCCCGGCACTATTACAGCGCTTTGGAACACCCAGTGAACCTGCCGAACTGCTGCGCTATCCGCTTCTGACACGTGACGGTGCGGATCTGGTGCCAAAATGGGACGTCTGGTTTAAGCTGATCGGCATAAATACTGATGTGTTGCACGAAAGCGTACGCTTCGCCGACACGAATATGACGATTGAAGCAGCGCTACTGGGTCAGGGCATTGCATTAGCGTGTAGCGGACACGTTGAAAAAGAGATAGGCGATGGCAGTCTGGTGCGGCTCTTTAACGTACCTTTTCCTTCCCCGGCTGCCTATTACTTCGTCTGCCCGAGAGGCATCGAAACGCAGCCGCACATCATAAAATTCCGTAGCTGGCTATAGGCAGAATCACAACAGGCGCAGTTCAGTTACCGTTGAGGCATGAGTATTTACTCATACATGAATGACAACACTTCACTTTTAATCCAAGCACGTGCTGTTTAGTATCAGCACATGCCTGGACATATTATTTTGCTTACATTATTCGCCGCCCTGCTGCATGCCAGCTGGAACACCTTATTACGCGGCGGCGCTGACCGGTTGTGGTCGATGACCATTATGTGTCTGACGATCTCCCTTACCTGCGCCGTAATCGCGCTGTTTCTGCCTCTACCTGCCAGTGCCAGTTGGCAGTACGCACTACTTTCAGCGCTGCTGCATGTCGGCTATAACCTGTGTCTGGTACACAGTTATCAGTACGGGGATCTCGGGCAAACCTACCCGATTGCGCGCGGTTCTTCGCCGCTGATGGTGACCTACGCGGCGGAAATATTCGCCGGGGAAAAAATTGAATTTAGCACCCTTGGCGGCATCACGCTGATTTACGCTGGTATTCTGATGCTTGCCGTAAAAGGGGGTAAACTGGCGATGCCGGGCCTGCAATATACCCTGGCAACGGGTTTTTTTATCGCCGCGTATAGCGTGGTGGATGGTATGGGCGTACGCGTGTCCGGCAACGCGCTCTCTTATACCGTGTGGATGAGCGCATTATGGGGTGTGCTGATGTCAGTACTCTATATCGCGCTGCGTGACAGTAAAAGTTTACTGCGCTGGCGACCCGGTTTACTCCATGCGGCAGCGGGTGGCCTTGTTTCGCTGCTGGCATACGGCATCATTATTTATGCGATGACGGCTGCACCAATGGGAGCAGTCTCAGCGCTGCGCGAAACCAGCGTGCTGTTTGCCGCGGTATCAGGTTATCTGTTTCTCGGGGAAACGTTGACGCTGAGAAAAATGCTGTCGTGTACGGTGATTGTCACCGGCACACTGATGATGGGCTGATCAAAGCAGGAGAACACAAGATGTCTGACCATCCTTCGATTGCTCTTGTTGGTCCGGGTGCTATCGGTACCACCATCGCCGCGGTACTGCATGAAGTTGGGCGCAAGCCAGTCCTTTGCGGGCGCACCTCGCATCCGCAGTTAATTCTGCGTCACGATGACGGTGAAGTTGTGGTGCCAGGTCCGGTATTGAGTAATCCGGCGACTGTCAGCCAACCGTTCGAGCTGGTGTTTGTTGCGGTGAAAACCACCCAGGTAGCTGACAGCGCCAACTGGCTGGCCGCGCTGTGCGATGAAAACACCGTGGTATGTGCACTGCAAAATGGCGTCGAGCAGAAAAACCAGCTGGAACCCTACGTCAACGGCGCAAAGGTGCTGCCTTCGGTAGTGTGGTTTCCGGCACAGCGTGAGTCGGATGCCTCAGTCTGGCTGCGCGCCAAACCGCGCCTGACGCTGCCGGATGTTCCGCAGGCAAGACGGGTAGCTGCTGCGCTCAGCGGCACACGCTGAGCGGCTGAGCTGTCAACCGATTTTATCTCTATCGCCTGGCGCAAACTGCTGCAGAATGCGGTCGCTGGTCTGATGGTACTTGCCAATCGTCGTGTCGGGATGTTCTCACGCATGGATATAACTGAACTGGCACTGGCTTACCTGTGTGAGTGTCTGACGGTAGCCCGTGCGGAAGGTGCAGTACTGCACGATAACGTTCCGCAGGAGATCGTTGACGGTTTTCATCATGCCCCAGCGGATCTCGGCACCTCCATTCTCGCCGACCGCCAGGCCAACCGCCCACTGGAGTGGGATATCCGCAACGGCGTGATACAGCGTTATGGTCACTCGCATGGTATTTCTACGCCCATCAGCAACGTGCTGATACCGCTGCTGGCGGCAGGGAGTGAGGGACCAGGTTGAAATCGTTAACTACAGGAGTGTTTGCAAGACAATGACACCCTGAATTGCCACAGGTTTGAGCGATATATCCAGACTATTGAGATGACTAAAAGAGTGTCCGTATGCAAAATGCGACGGCATGCCTGCTTCTCGCTCACAGCCGACAGAGATCCATCAGTGCCAGGCGCAGGTACCGGTGGAGGTATGAAGCGCGGCCAGACTGATTTTTGATGTCAAGGACGTTACTGCATTCTGTGCGCCCAGTGCATCTCATGGCGTCATAAAAACATAAACCTGTCGGTTATTAGGGAATGCGGTAATTTGGATATGCGTATCGATTATCAATCGAAAAGACAACTTTCGCTTAATAATACTGCGACGCTTGCAGGGTAAAAATGAAATAAAATTTTGGAGCGGGAAACGAGACTCGAACTCGCGACCCCGACCTTGGCAAGGTCGTGCTCTACCAACTGAGCTATTCCCGCTGAGGAAGTGTATTTCTGTTAATCGTAATACCTTGAATATATTTCATTTATTCAGCGCATCGTGTTAACGGTGAGCATTATGTACCAATCATTTCGGGCTGGCAAGCCCTTTTCAGTGAAAATGCGCGCAAGTGGTCATTCCCTGCGCGCCTGCACTCAATGCCAATGTTTTCAATACTCGCGCGAAAAATCGACCTCGCTACGTAATGCAACGCCTTGAGTATAGCGTTGCAGGTTATCCAGAAACAGATCCGCCATCAGCGCGGGGACCATAGGTCCAGCAATATGCGGTGTCAGAGTCAGATTGGGCGCTAACCAGAATGGATGCTCCGGCGGCAGCGGCTCCTGGCGGAAGACATCCAGCACCGCACGCGCCAGTTTCCCCGCATGCAGCGCCGCCACCAGATCGTCATCCACCACGGACGTGCCACGCCCAACGTTGATAAAGACGGCAGAAGGCTTCATGCGTGCGAACAAGTCTGCGTTATACAGGTCCTGCGTTCTGGGCGTATCCGGCAATAGGTTTACGACATAATCAGCCTGTGCCACTTCCTGCACCAGCACATCAATGCCAGAAACGCGCTCAAAACCAGGAAGCGCACGCGGCGTATTAACGATCCCATGCAGCGTCACACCAAACGAGCGCAACATGGCAGCCACCTCGGCACCAATATCCCCAGCACCAACGATCAGCAACGTTTTCCCGGTCAACAGCCCGGACAAATGGCGATCCCATACCTGCCTTTGCTGCTGTGCCTGCAACGCAAACAGGCGCTGCTCATGCGCCAACAGGTGCGCCAATATGTATTGTGCAATCGGCTGACCAAACACTCCCACTGCGCGGCTTAAACGGTAATCTTGCGGGAGATGTGCGGCAAGCAATGGCTTGAAGCCAGCCCAGGTGGATTGCGGCCATGCCGGGCGGTGTCCGGCAGCCAACAGCGATACCGCCCGATCCGGTTCACCAAGCCAAATGTCACAGCGCGCGATGGCGTCTTCACCGTCATCAGGAAAGCAATAGGCCAATCCCGACGCTTTCGTGCTCAATAGCGCATGCAGCTCCTCAGCCCGAGATTCCAGTAAAAGAATCGCCCCCATTTCTCCCCCTCACGTTATCAACGGTAGCCGTAAGAAAACCACAGCTACCCTACCCGTAGCGAAAAGCCCCTGGCAACCCTTTCAGCATGCAGGCCCGTTTTCTGACAGACGTCACTCTTCCTCTTGTGATTCGCCAATATGGTTAACCATGTCCAGCAACATGGTCGTGACATGATGATCCGCCACGGTATAAAAAATCTGGCGTGACCGGCGTTCTCGCTTCACCAATCGCGCTCCGCGTAGCAGACGTAAATGGTGACTGACCAGCGACGGTGAAAGCGCCAGATTTTGCGCAATATCCCCAACAGCATGTGGCCCCGCCAGACAGAAATGCAAAATGCGCAAGCGGGTGGGATCGCCCATCAGACAAAACGTTTCTGACAGGATGGTGGTTTCATGCAGAGAAAGCATGGCATAACGACTCAATGTACGTGCCCTCGCGTAACAGATGTGTCCGTATCATGATGATGAGAATGATCGTCATGATGTTGATGTGTTTCCTTGAGCGGTGACAGGCTGCATGTACAGGCCGCCTCGTCTTCATCTCCCCAGTCAATTGCAACCGTTGCGTACTCTACGCGAAAACGGGCATAAAGTTCGCGCTCTACCTGCCGAACAACCTGACGCACGTCAGCCTCCTCTTTGGCGCGCACATGCAATGTGGCCAGAGTCCGACCCGAGGTGATCATCCATACGTGCACATGGTGGATGTCTGCAACCCCCGCTACGTTGTCTTTAAGGTAACGTTCAATCTCTTGCGGCATCGCATTGGCGGGTGCCCCCTCCAGCAGAATGCGCAACGATTTTTTTTTAACAATGCCCATGCGCTGCGCAAAATCAGCACCGAAACCACCAGCGACAGAATCGGGTCGATAGGCGTCCAACCGGTAAAATAGACCACAACAGCCGCAGCGATAGCACCAATGGAGTCAAGCAGATCGCCCATAACATGCAGCGCAGCACCTTTGATATTGACGTGTTCGCTATCACCGCGCGTCAAAATCCAGAACACTACAATATTGACCAGCAGCCCGACGATCGCCACTACCAACATCGGCACCGCCAGCACGTCGTGCGGCTGGCGAAAGCGCAGCCAGGCTTCGTAGGCTATCCAGATGACGATAGCGAACAGCGTCAGCGCATTGATAAAGCCGGCAATAACTTCGAAACGCAAATAACCAAAGGTACGTTTGGTGTCCGCATGATGGCGGCCAAAACGGAAGGACGCATAGGACAGCGCCAGCGCAGCGGCATCCGTCAGCATATGTCCCGCATCCGCCAGCAGTGCCAACGAACCGGAAAGCACACCGCCCACAACCTCCACCAACATAAAGGTAAAAGTAATCACAAAAGCGATCAGGACGTTACGCTCATTCGACTGCGTTACCGTCGGCGCATGGTCATGATCGTGCTCTTGATGAGGGTGAGAATGAGAGCAGGAGAGGTCACTGGCAGCAATAATCACATTGCTTAGCCGTCACGTTCTCATACCAGTCAGGCCTTGGCGGCTTCATTTCAATGCGTGCAGTTGTTGATGGATTTCCGCCAACACACCGTTCGCACGCTGATATTTCGCACGCTTTTTACTGGCAACCTCATCCATCGAGTGTCTTGCGTGCGATACACGCAGCGGCAATTGACACACGCCGTCAGGCCGCAATTGTCCCCCCCCCCACTGAGAGCCAAAAGGCTTCATAATCTGCATGAAAACTGGTTTTCTTTTTACGCCAGTAGCGCCAGTTCTGGTAAACATGCGTATGATTGCCTACCGCTATTATGCACTCCACGCCCAACACCTCGCCAAGCCCGCAGGCGGCTTCAAGTACCAAGTGTTTGGGAAATAACCCATGGCAATCACGGGTTACTTGTGAGATGCGTGTCTTCTGTTGTTGCAGGTGTCGCGTTGGTCCTTGTAACCCGCCAATAAACAACGCCCTCTTTCCTTCAAACTGCATCACCGTCATGGTCATACGCGCCAGTGGCATCCCATCGACACACATTTGGAGGGTCATCTCCCCCTCTTTGTCCAATGAAGAATGGGAACCCAATTGTCCAATGAAGAATGGGAACCCAACAGCAACGCGTAAGATTCACCGCTTTTGCCCTGAAAATTGACAATCGGAACACCGCCGGGCGTGAGCATCAGACGACTTAATGTTGGGGTGGAACGGGCTACGGCATCATAGTGATAGCAGAGCGCGGCCAAGGTATCGCGGGCAGAAAAGTGGCTAGAGAGGTATGGCCGTTGAAGTTTATCAGGCAGCGCCATTTGGGCATACAGCATCTGTGCCCGTTGCGGATGACTGGCAATATAGTGTAGCCAGTTCAGCGTCAAAACCGGGTGAAGGAGCGAGCGTGCCAGAAATTTGAGACGATAAGCAGGCTTTAGCCAAACGCTCTTCTCATAGGGGTGAATATCACCGCGCAGCAGATGACCGAGCAACTGCCAGCGATTCATTGGGGATGATATTTCATCAAATATTGCAAGTGCCATAAAGACTATTATGATGGTTTTGATTCAGAAACAAACCACTAAATCCTACTCAGTCGGTGGCTAAACCGTTATGCAATAATCTTTCAGGAAGCAACCCCATCCCCATTTTGTTTATTATTAGTTTATGATAATACATCAAATTGGCCTGTCGCTGCCGATGTGATGTTTCCCCCTTGTCAGGACAAGCGCGGATAAATCCCTGGGCCGATAGGCAATCCCAACGCATACCAGGCGACCAGCAAAATCAGCCAAACGGTAAAAAACACAATGGGATAGGGGATGACTAATGAGTAGTAGGTACCCAGCTTGGCATCCTTGACGTAGCGCTGTAAAAAGGCCAGAAACAGCGGGAGAAAGGGCGATACCGGTGCCAATGGAATAACTGACGAGTCTGCTACGCGAAACACAATTTGCGCAAAAGCCGGATGAAAGCCCAGCAGCATGAACATCGGTACAAAAATAGGTGCCAGTATCGACCAGATAGCAGAGCCGCTGGCGATGAACATGCACAAGAAAGCGGACAGGAAAATCAGACCCACGAACGCGGGGATTCCGGTCATGCCTAATGACTCCAGCAGATCCGTTAATCCGATGGCGATAAATTTCCCCATGTTGCTCCAGTTAAAGAAAGCAATAAACTGTGAAAGCGGAAACACCATCACGATAAAACCGGCCATCCCTTTCATCGGATCCACCATCAGTTGCGGCAGATCGTTTTGCGATTTTATCTGGCCGGTGACGATGCCATAAGGAATGGAGACGACGAAAAAGAACAGAATAATTAAGGGAACAATCCCCTGAATGAACGGCGATGGCATGACGGTGTGTTTCACCGGATCGCGCAACGGCCCCCATTCCGGCACAACCAGCAAGGCCACCAAAGCCAGAAGTAACAGCGCCGCAATCCCACCGGCACGCAGCCCTCGGTTTTGCTCCGGCGTTAACTGCGCCAGATGCTCATGACGCTCACCTTGATAAGGCGGTAAGCGCGGCTCAACAAACTTGTCGGTGACCAGTGCGCCAACGATCGTCAACACCACCACTGAGGTGGACATAAAGAACCAGTTATCCACCACGCTAACATGAATCGCCGGATTGATAGCCTTTGCCGCTTCAGTGCTGAGACCGGAAAGCAGCACATCGGTGGTGACAATCAGCATATTCGCAGTAAAGCCGGAGCCAACCCCCGCGATCGCCGCCAACAACCCTGCAACCGGGTGCCTGCCCACAGCCAGAAAGATTAACGCTCCCAGCGGTGGCATCACCACCAGCGCCGCATCGGATGAGATATGGCTAAAGAACGCGATGAACAGCACCATGTAACTGGCATATCGCGCGCTGACACGCGTCGCTATCTTGTACATCAGCGTTTGCAGCAACCCGACCCGCTCTGCCAGCCCAGCCCCCAGCGCCAGCGCCAGAACCGCCCCCAGCGGGGCAAAACCGCTAAAATTCTTGATAACGTTGGGCAACATCCATTGCAGCGCTTCAACACTGAGCAGGTTTTTTACCTGTACCGTTTCACCATTGGCAGGGTTCACCGCCGTCAGCCCCAGCCAGGAAAACAACGCGCTCGCGACCATCAATGCGACAATCAAATACACAAACAACAGAAAGGGATTGGGGATCTTGTTGCCGATCCGTTCAACCCACTTAAATAATCCTCCTGGCAGCATCTGCTCGCTTTGCGCTGCAACACTCATGGTGCTTCCCCCGTACTCGATGTTTTATGTGATGTTGTAGATAGGTATTTTTTGTTGTGTCTTTTTCGTTGTGTCTTTTGCGTTATACAGCATGGCGCGCGGCGGGAACGACGCAGCACAACCGGTTACTATCTGGGCAAATCTGAACCGAGCTATCCCTGTAATGGCGCGGGCTGGATACGGGCAGGGATCGGACAGTGATAGGGCCTCTCCTGCCGCACCGCCTGCCACTCCTCACGGCAGGCCTGCAACAGCGTGGCGTCGCTGAACAGCGCCAGTGCCGTGGCAGACATCACCTTTGCAGCCTGTACCATGCCTTTGTGCGCCAGAGATGTGCGCCCCTACGCCACCGCTTGCCAGGTGTGCAGTGGCGTACCGATGGCGTAGCAGGGGCTAAAACATTGTGCGATGGGCACCAGCCAACTGACATCACCCACATCCGTCGAGCCCGGCAGTACAGCTTCGGTGGGTGCATAGGGAGCGACGCTTTCTGTCAGCGCTTTATCGCGCAGCGTGCGGCTAAAGGCTGTGCCCGCTGCACCCCCCCGTGCGCGCTATCGTCGACAAACTGCTGGCGATATCCTCATCGCTCAGCGTGCGGGCAATTTCGGTAGCGTAGGCGCGCTCATGGGCATCGTATTCTGGAACGCCAAACTCCTACACAAAGCCGTACATCGCCTGCTCCAGGGTGCGGTTAGGGGCATAATTGGAACAGGCTTTATCAAATCGCACCGTCAGCGTGGTTTCTGTCATCAGCGCGGCACCTTGGGCGATTTTCACCACGCGCTCATAAATCGCCTGAGCATCATCCAACTGAGGCGCACGCACCAGATAGAGCACTTCGGCATCCGCCTGAACCACGTTGGGCGCATGGCCGCCCGTGTCCGTCACTGCGTAGTGCAACCGGGCTTCCGGAATAATGTGTTCCCGCAGGAAATTGGCGCCGGTGTTCATCAATGTCAGCGCGTCCAGTGCGCTACGACCAAGGTGGGGAGCCGCGGCGGCATGTGCGGCCTTGCCTTTGAAACGAAATGCCGCCTGAATATTTGCCAGAGTAGGCGTACAGAATATGCCGCTGAAGGTTTCCGGATGCCAGGTAAGGGCGGCATCGACATCATCGAATACCCCTTCACGCGCCATAAAGATTTTGCCTGAACCGCCCTCTTCCCCCGGGCAGCCATAAAAGCGAATGGTGCCCGACTGCGGATGCTGCTCCAGCCAGGCTTTAACGGCCAGCACACCGCCCAGCCCCGCCGTTCCCAGTAAGTGGTGGCCACAGCCATGACCGTTGCCGCCCGCCGTCACCGGTGACGCAACAGCGCATCCCACCTGTTGGCTAAGCCCAGCCAGTGCGTCGAACTCACCGAGCAGGGCGATAATCGGCTTACCGCTGCCAAAGCTTGCGACAAAAGCGGTATAGATATTGGCAATACTGCGCTGTACCTGAAACCCTTGCGCCTCCAACTCCCCCGCCAGACGCTCTGCGGAGTAGAGCTCGGTGAAACTGGTTTCCGGGTGATCTCAGATATCATCCGAAATCGCCGCCAATTGAGCGGTACGCGGCGTGAGAAACTGATTGATGAAATCAACGATGGATGCCGTCATCTCAGCCTCCAAAGTCATGGATATTGAGTGCCAGCAGCGCCAACGTCGTGACGGCCACCGCCATCACGCTCTCATCAAAATCAAATTTTTCGTTGTGATGCCCGGCGCTGATATCCGTACCAAACACCACATAGGAGGCCAGACCGCCGTGTGCTTTTACCCGCTCCATCAGGTAAGTGGCATCTTCTGATCCCGCAGCGTCAGTTTGGCTATCGATGATGTGGGTCAGCCCCGGAACCTGTTCAGCCTGCTGATGGATAAATCTCACCCATGCCGGGCTGGGTTTACTGCTTTGTGCCGCGCCCATCAGGGCGATATCAACCTCGACGCCGTGCATGTGTGCAGCGCCTTCAATCACTTTTAGCGCCTGTTGGTAGACGAAATCGTTAACGTCATTGGTTGAGCCACTCGTTTCCACCTTCATGGTGGCGCGAGACGGCACCACGTTACGCCCGGTTCCTGCCTGAAGCACGCCCACATTAATACGCGAACTGCCTGCGCTGTGGCGTGGAATGGAGTGTAGCCCAAGCGTCGCCCGCGCTGCCGCCAACAGTGCATTGCGCCCTTCTTCCGGTCGGCCGCCAGCGTGTGAAGCAATGCCACGGTAAGTCACGTCCAGTTTGGTGGCCGCCATAAAAGTATCGTTGCCGCACACCACATGGCCGCGAGGCACGCCGGTGCCAATATGAATTGCGGTAAAATAGTCGACATCATCAACCACGCCCGCTTCTGCCATCGATTTTCCCCCGCGCGTCCCCCTCTTCAGCGGGTTGAAACACAATCTTGATGGTGCCGCACAGATGCTCACGCATCTCCATCAATACCTCAGCCAGCCCAAGGCCAATGGTGGTATGACCGTCATGACCACAGGCATGCATCATGCCGGCGTTGCATGAGGCAAAGCCTTCACGGAAAGGGCGATGGTCATCTGTCAGTTGTTCGTTAAGATCCAGCACATCCATATCCACGCGATAACCGATAACCGGCCCGGGACGCCCGGTTTCCAGCGTTGCAACCAGACCAGTAAAACCACCGGAGAAGTGAGGCAGCCATTGCGGCAACACGCTCTGTTCTTCCACGGCAGGGCATCACCGCCTAAACGCGTTTCTTCACGCACAATGCGTTGACCGGGTTCTTCAATAACGGCATAACCACGCCGATTTAGCTCAGCCAGTAGCGTCGTTTTGCCGCCGCCAGAACAGCCGGAAATAATCACGAAACGGTTCATAGGATGACTCGCGTGCGATATGGAAAATCGATGAAAAAATGAGGAGGAACAGGATATTAACCACGAGCGGCTGACACTGTGACGAATATATAGAACAAAAGAAAATGACAGGTATCACAGGTATCACAGGTATCACAGGTATCAACAGAAAAAAACTTGGAGCGGGAAACGAGACTCGAACTCGCGACCCCGACCTTGGCAAGGTCGTGCTCTACCAACTGAGCTATTCCCGCAGGAATAACCATCTTCACTCGCACCACAAATCTACTGCGGTACGGGGTGCGAATTATACGAGAAATCGTTGCCACCGCAAGCCCCTGACCGCGAAAAAATGACTGACTGCCGATAAAAACAGCAATTTCGCAATCTGTCGGGCAAAAAACCGCCCAGTCCTCACTACAGCCGAATAAAATGCTCGCGATAGTAGGCCAGTTCTGCCACAGAATCGCGAATATCGTCCATCGCCTGATGCGTTCCCTGTTTTTTAAGCCCGGCCATAATCTCCGGCTTCCAGCGTCGAGCTAACTCTTTCAGCGTGCTGACATCCAGATAACGGTAATGGAAATAGGCTTCCAGCGCGGGCATATAGCGAAACAGGAAGCGACGATCCTGCCCGATACTGTTGCCACAAATGGGGGATTTCCCCACCGGCACCCACTGCTGCAAAAAAGCAATGGTTTCTAATTCAGCCACGCGTTCATTGTAGGCACTGGCCTTAACACGTTCGGTCAGACCGCTGGCGCCGTGGGTGCGCACGTTCCAGTTATCCATCAACGCTAATTGTGCATCGGATTGGTGTACCGCAATCGTCGGCCCCTCGGCCAACACGTTGAGGTTGGCATCGGTTATCAGCGTCGCAATTTCAATAATGCGATCCTGCTCCGGATCCAGCCCCGTCATTTCCAGATCAATCCAAATAAGATTATTTTCGCTTACCAGACTATTTTCAACAGACATACATTTACCCACCTTTTCCAAGCAACGCATTTTGAGCACAAGGTTGGCATTATGATACCTTCCATCCCCCACGAGGAGAAAACCGCGTTGCCTGAAAATCGGCATCAGTTAATTAAAATGAAATAGCGTGTATTATAGTCTCTTCAGCCATCGTGGGCGATAACCACAGTTCAAGCGAGGCTCAGTGAGCAAAAATAAACTGTCCAAAGGACAGCAACGTCGGGTAAAAGCGAACCACCAACGCCGTCTCAAACATGCCGACAGCAAAATAGAATGGGATGACAATCAGCTGGAAGATCCGCAGGAAGGCATTATTATCAGCCGTTTTGGCATGCATGCGGATGTCGAAGCGCAGGATGGCATCATCCATCGGTGTAATATTCGCCGCACCATCAAGTCACTGGTGACCGGCGATCGCGTTGTTTGGCGTGCCGGCAAAGAGACGCAGGCGGGAATCAGCGGCATCGTTGAGGCGGTTCATCCGCGCGAGTCGGTACTGACACGCCCGGATTTTTATGACGGCGTTAAGCCCATCGCGGCCAATATCGATCAGGTGGTGATCGTCTCCGCGATTTTACCTGAATTGTCACTGAATATTATCGACCGCTATCTGGTGGCTTGCGAAACACTGGGCATCGCGCCCCTGATTGTGTTGAACAAAACAGACCTGCTGGATGATGCAGGCCGCGCGTTTGTGGATGAGATGATGGATATCTACCGTGCGTTACAGTATCCGGTGATCATGGTGTCGAGCCACACGCAACAAGGCATGGAAACGCTGGAGCACGCGTTAACAGACAGGAGCAGCATTTTCGCCGGGCAATCCGGGGTCGGCAAATCCAGCCTGCTGAACGCGTTACTCTACCCGGATGAAGCGCAAATCCAGGTTAACGCCGTATCCGATGTGTCTGGGCTGGGTCAACACACCACCACTGCCGCGCGATTGTATCACTTCCCCCACGGCGGTCATGTGATTGACTCCCCCGGCGTGCGTGAATTTGGTTTGTGGCATCTGGAACCGGAGCAGGTCACACAGGGCTTTATCGATTTCCGGCCCTATCTCGGCACCTGTAAATTTCGCGATTGCCGCCACGATAACGATCCCGGCTGCGCCCTACGTGCAGCTGTAGAGCGTGGCGATATTGCCGCAGAGCGCTTTGACAACTATTACCGTATTCTGGAAAGCATGGCGCAGGTAAAAACGCGTAAAACCTTCTCCGGTTCTGATACGGACCACTGACATTTACCGCATCCATCGCTACAATGCGCCCCTTTTTAGATGGGCGCATAAAAACCTAAGGGGCTCACTGTGCTGGATAAACTGAAAATCGCCTTACAATACTGGCTACCGAAAATCGCATTGACGCGGCTAGCAGGCTGGGGTGCAGACAAGCAGGCTGGCTGGCTGACCAAAGGGGTTATCGATCTTTTCGTTCGCTACTACAAAGTGAACATGCAGGAAGCGCAACCCCCGGATACAGCAGCCTATCGGACGTTCAATGACTTTTTCGTGCGTCCACTGCGCCCGGACGTGCGCCCGATTGATCCGCATGCACACCATTTGGTGCAACCTGCGGATGGCGTGCTGTCGCAAATGGGCACCATCGTAGAAGGCAAACTGATTCAGGCCAAAGGCCACAACTATTCGCTGGAAGCACTGCTGGCCGGCAACTACGTGATGGCCGAACACTTCCGTGACGGCCTGTTCGCCACCACCTATCTCTCACCGCGTGATTACCACCGTGTCCATATGCCGTGTGACGGCGTGCTGCGTGAAATGATCTACGTACCGGGCGAGCTGTTTTCCGTCAATCTGTTTACCGCTGACAATGTCCCCAATCTGTTCGCACGCAACGAACGCGTGATCTGCCTGTTCGATACCGATTTTGGCCCGATGGCGCAAATTCTGGTAGGCGCTACCATTGTCGGCAGCATTGAAACCGTCTGGTCCGGCACCGTTACGCCACCGCGCGAAGGCATTATCAAGCGTTGGACCTATCCTGCTGCGGGTGAACAAGGTGCGATCGCTCTGCAAAAAGGGGAAGAAATGGGTCGCTTCAAATTGGGGTCTACGGTGATCAACCTGTTTGTTCCCGACACGCTTCAGTTTGCTGCGCATCTGAATATCTTGAGTGTTACGCGTATGGGCGAACCGTTTGCAGAAGCCAAAATCGTTGATCCCGAAGAAGCAGCGCCAATAGCAGCAGAGTCGGTGCCGGATAGCGTGGACCGAGCGCGATCAACACGGCGATGACGTGACTCACCCCACGCCTTAAGTAACCTGTATACCAGCGATCCTGCGTGAAAGAGGGAGAACAACCGTGCGTCAAATACTGATTTTCTTCGTGACTGTTCTGCCCTCTTTCACCACATTGGCAGCGCCAGTGCCCAATGAGGCACTGGTGCGCCAACAGTTGGAACAGGCAGAAGCCAATAAAAATACCCCCGATCAGGCCGACATTGTCGAACAGTTTCGCCTTGCGTTAAACATATTGCAGGAACGCAAAGAGTCGCTGGCACGCACAGAGCAATATCAACACGTTATTGATGATTTTCCCAAGCTGACACAGGAACTGCGTCGTTTGCTGGCGGCTGAAGAAAATAAAGCTACCGCCGTCAACGACAAGCTTTCCGTTGTCGATCTGGAGCGAAAAGTGGTGCAAACCAGCAGCCAACTGCTGGATCAATCGCGCCAACTGCAACAAGAACGGGAACGACCGCGTGAAGTGATCGATTCTCTGGCCCAACTGCCGCAGCAACAAACCGAAGCCAGCCGGGTATTAAACGAAATTGATCGCCAAATCCAATCGTTAGGTAACCCGGTGACGCCGCTGGTTCAGGCACAGTTAGTTTTACTGCAAGCGCAGCAGGCGCTGCGCCAAAGTCGGGTTGATGAACTGGAACTGGCGCAGCTTTCCGCCAGCAATCGTCAGGAACTGTCCCGCTTACGCGTGGAACTCTACCAACTGCGCCATGACAGGTTGGATCAACAGTTACAGGCATTACGCACCAGCATCAACAGCTTACGCCAGCGCGAAGCTGAAAAAGTGCTTGAGCGTACAGAGCAGTTGGTGGAACAGGGTGATGATTTGCCTGCCGTTATCAGCGAGCAGCTGCAACTTAACCGCGAACTTTCTCAGGAGCTGAATCAGCAGGCGCAACATCTCGATCTGATTGCCTCTCAGCAGCGTCAGGCTACGACCCAAACGCAGCAGGTGCGGCAGGCGCTCAGCACGTTACGTGAGCAGGCACAGTGGATTGGGGCATCCACAGTGCTGGGCGAAGCGTTGCGCGCGCAGGTGGCGCGACTGCCGGACATGCCTCAGCCGCAACGACTGGATACCGACATGGCCCAGTTGCGCGTACAACGTTTACGCTACGAAAACCTGCTCAGCGCTGCCCGAACCGCAGAACGCCCCAGATTAGATAACTGCACGCCGACCAGTAACAACCAGCAGTGCGTACTCGGCGATCAAATACGTACTCAGCGTGATTTGCTCACGTCGCTCATTTCCGGCACCGATGCGCAAATTCTTGAGCTGACCAAACTCAAGGTCGCCACTAGCCAGTTGGAAGAAGCGCTGCTGGAAATCCGCGAAGCCGTTCACCGCTATCTGTTCTGGGTCGCGGATGTGAATCCCATTACCTTCGCCTTCCCGGTGCAGGTGATTCAAGCCCTATACCACTTGCTCTCGCTGGATACCTTTACCCAGCTCAGCAGTGCCGTCATCATGGTAGTGACCAGCCGCGAAACCGCGTTCCCCTTGATGGGAGCGCTGATTTTGGTCGGTTTCGGCATCAGTTTTCGCCGCCACTACAATGCATTTTTGGAGCACGCCAGCAGCCGTATTGGCAAAGTCACGCTTGACCACTTTTCGCTGACGCTGCGCACCGTGTTTTATTCGCTGCTGACCGCGCTCCCGCTGCCTGTGCTATGGGCGGCCCTGGGATACGGTTTGCAAAACGCGTGGCCCTACCCCGTTGCGGTCGCTATTGGTGGCAGCGTGACCGCAACTGTCCCGTTGATGTGGCTGGTGATGGTCAGCGCGTCATTTGCGCATTCGAATGGGTTGTTTATTGCCCACCTACGCTGGTCGCTAGAGCGCGTAGCGCGCGCCATGCGCTACTACCGATTGTCGATCGCCTTTATTGTTCCGCTGATCATGGCGATCATCACGTTTGAAAACCTCAACGAGCGTGAGTTTTCCGGCACACTGGGCCGCCTGTGCTTTATTTTACTCTGTCTGGCCTTAAGCCTGGTGACCAACAGCCTGAAACGGGCGGGCATTCCGCTCTACTTAAATAAGGAAGGTTCCGGGGAAAATACCATCAACCGCGCTCTGTGGAACCTGATGATCAGTGCGCCTCTGATTGCAGCGCTGGCATCGGGTGTGGGATATCTGGCCACGTCGAAAGCATTGTTAGTACGCCTGGAAACGTCGGTTGCCATCTGGTTCTTCCTGCTGGTGGTGTACCACGTTATACGGCGCTGGATGCTGATTCAACGCCGACGCATCGCGTTCGACCGTGCCAAGCAGCGGCGTGCCGAAATATTGGCTCAGCGCGCACGTGGCGAAGAAGAGGCTGGCATCTCAACGGAGACAACATCAGACACCATTGAGGAGCCCGTGGTCGATCTGGATACCATCAGCGCCAAATCACTCCAGCTGGTACGCTCCATTCTGACACTGATCGCACTGGTGTCGGTGATCGTCTTATGGTCAGAAATCCATTCCGCGTTCAGCTTTTTGGAAAACATCAACCTGTGGGAAGTCACTAGTACGGTGAAAGGGGTCGATAAGGTACAGCCGATTACACTCGGTGCCGTGCTGATTTCTATCCTGATTTTCAGTATCACCACGCAGGTGGTACGTAACTTGCCCGCACTGCTCGAGCTGGCGTTGCTTCAGCACCTCGATCTCTCCCCCGGTTCTGGCTATGCCATTATCACCGTTAGCAAATACATGCTGATGCTGATTGGCTGTCTGGTTGGGTTCTCTTTCATCGGGATTGAGTGGTCACAGCTCCAGTGGCTAGTTGCAGCCCTTACCGTAGGCCTGGGCTTTGGTTTGCAGGAGATCTTCGCCAACTTTATCTCCGGCCTGATCATTCTGTTTGAAAAACCGATCCGCATTGGCGACACAGTGACAATTCGCGATCTCACTGGCAGCATCATGCGCATCAATACCCGGGCCACGACCATCACGGATTGGGACAGAAAAGAGATCATCGTGCCCAACAAGGCGTTTATCACCGAACAGTTTATCAACTGGTCGCTGTCGGATTCAGTGACGCGCGTGGTGCTGACCATTCCTGCACCGGTCGATGCCGATAGCCAAAAAATCACCGAGCTTCTGCTCAATGCGGTGAAACGCTGTCCGTTAGTATTGGAAAACCCACCGCCAGAAGCATTCCTGGTGGATTTGCGTCAGGGTATCCAGATTTTTGAATTGCGTATCTTTGCCGCAGAAATGGGGCATCGCATGCCGCTGCGTCACGAGATTCACCAGTTGATTCTGGAAGCCTACCGAGAGAACAACATGGAGATGCCGTTCCCACCGTTCCAGGTGCAAATGAGTTCCGTGCGTATTGATGGACGCAGCCCGAGTTCAGCCAACCGACCGGAAGGTGGGTTGTAGCAGACTGAAAGAGTCAGAGAGAAAGAAACGTGCTGTGCCTTCCTCCGCGCACGCGGAGGAACGGCAACCAGTGATTACGACCGCCCCACGGTAAACGCCATCACTTCACCAATGGTTTCTGCTTTGAGTGCCAGCATAATCAAGCGATCCACGCCCAGGGCGACACCTGAGCATGAGGGCATTCCCTGTTTCAACGCCGCCAGCAGATATTCATCTATCGGCTGTTGCGAAAGCCTGTTCGCGGCACGTTTACGGTTATCCTGCTCAAAACGCTGGCGCTGCTCATCGCTGTCCGTCAGTTCACGAAAACCGTTTGCCAGCTCGATGCCTTTGAAATAAGCCTCAAAGCGCTCAGCCACACGGTGGTCCTCTGAACTGATTTCAGCCAGTGAGGCCTGCGATGCCGGGAAATGGTAAACAAAGGCCGGCTTATCATGCCCGATATGCGGCTCCACGCCGAAGGTAAACAGCATTTGCAGCAGCGTGTCACGATCTTCTTCACGACTGGCGAGATCGCCCATACCGAGCTTATCGGCGGCTTCACACAGCTGCGCTTTTTCCGCCGAGAGCGGATCCACGTCAAGATGACGCTGAAAAGCCTGCTGATAAGAGAGACGCTCCGCGCTTTCACACTCCAGTACTTGCTGTAATAAATCGTCCACTTCGTCCATCAGGCGATACATATCGTAGTGGGGGCGATACCACTCGAGCATGGTGAACTCCGGATTGTGATATCGCCCGGACTCTTCATTACGGAAACTACGGCACAGTTGAAAGACAGGTCCACTGCCCGCGGCGAGCAACCGCTTCATGTGGTATTCAGGGCTGGTCATCAGGTAGAGCGTCATCCCTTCAGAAACACCAGGCCCGACAAAACGCGTCTGGAACGGCACCATATGTACATCCGTCACCGTTGCCTGACTCATGGCCGGTGTTTCCACTTCCAATACACCGCGATCGGAAAAAAAACGCCGAATTTCAGAGACTATTGCTGCACGCTTCAATAAGTTTTCAATGGTGGCGGTGGGCTGCCAGAGTGCGCCTTCGCACATGTTTCTTTACTCCTAACGCAAACAGGGGGTGCAGTCTACCCGCATATTCGCCTGCAAACAATTCTACTCCGCTACAATTGCGCTCTGCCCCTCCCGCCGCCTCTCGTGCTCTGGCTTGCCCATGCACAGACCATTTGATCCCGATATCCAGAACAATATTTACAATTACCGTGAGCCAGTTCCTTATTAAAGAAATAAAAGTGTTATTTATCCAGCAATAGCGTTAACGATCATGTTGTTATTACCAAAACCAAAACACAATAAAAAAACAAAATGCTGGATCACATCAAACTTCACCTACTCATAATTCGGTATAATAATTTCCACATAAAAAATATAGGTTTAGCTATTCTTAATATGTGTCCGTGAATTGCTTTAAATATCGATGAATTACAGAAAGCGTTCGACGGGAAATAGAGAGATTAACGAATAGAATATATTATTTTTAATTTAATTAACTTTAGTAACTGGAGGAGTGCAGTGCAAACCTTTATGGCCATTATCGGGGCCGGGGGCGCTGGTTTACGTGCGGCAATCGCTGCCGATGAAGCTAATCCCCAACTGAAAATTGCACTGATATCAAAAGCCTACCCAATGCGTAGCCACACCGTGGCCGCTGAGGGTGGTTCAGCCGCAGTCACTCAGGATCACGATAGTTTCGATTTTCACTTCCACGACACGGTCGCGGGTGGCGATTGGCTCTGCGAGCAAGACGTCGTTGAGCATTTTGTTCATCAGTGCCCACAGGAAATGATCCAGCTAGAACAATGGGGTTGCCCCTGGAGCCGTAAACCCGACGGTTCCGTCAATGTACGTCGTTTTGGCGGTATGAAGATAGAGCGCACCTGGTTCGCCGCCGATAAAACCGGCTTCCACATGCTGCACACCTTGTTCCAGACCTCACTGAAATACCCACAAATCCAACGCTTTGATGAGCACTTTGTGTTGGATATTCTGGTCGATGACGGTCAGGAGCGCGGTCTTGTCGCCATCAACATGATGGAAGGCTCACTGGTGCAGATCCGCGCTAACGCGGTGGTGCTGGCGACCGGCGGTGCGGGTCGCGTTTACCGTTACAACACCAACGGCGGCATCGTCACCGGTGACGGCATGGGCATGGCATTCCGCCACAGCGTGGCGCTGCGCGATATGGAGTTCGTGCAATATCACCCGACCGGTCTGCCGGGCTCCGGCATCCTGATGACCGAAGGCTGCCGCGGTGAAGGCGGTATCCTGGTCAACAAAGATGGCTACCGTTATCTGCAAGATTACGGCATGGGACCGGAAACGCCGCTCGGCGAGCCGAAAAACAAATACATGGAACTGGGCCCACGCGACAAGGTATCGCAAGCCTTCTGGCACGAATGGCGTGCAGGTCGCACCATTTCCACCCCATTGGGCGACGTGGTTTACCTCGACCTGCGCCATCTAGGCGAGAAAAAGCTGAAAGAGCGTCTGCCGTTTATCTGCGAACTGGCAAAAGCCTACGTCGGCGTCGATCCGGTGAAAGAGCCGATTCCGATTCGTCCGACGGCGCACTACACCATGGGCGGTATCGAAACCACCATCAAAGGGCTGTTTGCTGCTGGCGAATGTTCCTCGGTGGGCCTGCACGGTGCTAACCGCCTTGGCTCCAACTCACTGGCAGAACTGGTGGTGTTTGGCCGCATGGCAGGAGAAAACGCGGTACGCCGTGCGCAAGAAGCCGCGCCCGCCAACGGCAGCGCGCTGGATGCACAGACTCGCGATATTGAGCAACACCTGCACTCCCTGATGAATCAGGAAGGTACCGAGAGCTGGGCGAAAATCCGCGACGAGATGGGCATGTCGATGGAAGAAGGCTGCGGTATTTATCGCACCACCGACCTGATGCAGAAAACCGTGGATAAACTCGCCGAGCTGAAAGAACGCTTCAAGCGCGTTAAAATTCACGACCACTCCAGCGTGTTCAATACCGATCTGCTCTACAACATCGAGCTGGGCCACAGCCTGGACGTCGCAGAGTGTATGGCGCACTCCGCCATCAATCGTAAAGAGTCGCGCGGCACCCACCAGCGTCTGGATGAAGGCTGCACCGAGCGCGATGACGTGAATTTCCTGAAGCATACGCTGGCGTATTACAACCCGAACGGCGCACCGCGTCTGGCTTATGGCGACGTGAAAATCACCACGCTGCCACCGGCAAAACGCGTGTACGGTGCCGAAGCGGAAGCACAGGAAAAGAGCAAGAAGGAGCAAGCGAATAGCTGAGTTAGCTACCCTGAAAATGGAAGTCATGCGCTACAACCCAGAAACCGATAAGGCACCACACATCGAGACGTTCGAGGTGCCTTACAGCCGGGAAACCTCCCTGCTGGATGCTCTGGGTTACATCAAAGATAACCTGGCACCGGACCTCTCATACCGTTGGTCCTGCCGTATGGCTATCTGCGGCTCCTGCGGCATGATGGTGAATAACGTGCCGAAGCTGGCGTGCAAGACCTTTTTGCGCGACTACGCAACCAGCGGCATGAAGGTGGAAGCGCTGGGTAACTTCCCGATTGAACGCGATCTGGTGGTCGATATGACCCACTTCATCGAAAGTCTGGAAGCCATCAAGCCTTACATCATCGGCAACAACAAAACGCCCGCCGACGGCGCCAACAAGCAGACCCCGGCGCAGATGGAGAAGTACCATCAGTTCTCTGGCTGCATCAACCGCGGTCTGTGCTACGCCGCATGCCCACAGTTTGGTCTTAATCCTGAGTTTATCGGGCCGGCAGCCATCACGCTGGCGCACCGTTACAACCTGGACAACCGCGACCACGGCAAGAAAGAGCGTATGCCGCAACTGAACGGCAAAAACGGCGTCTGGAGTTGTACCTTTGTCGGTTACTGCTCAGAAGTGTGTCCGAAGCATGTCGATCCTGCCGCTGCCATTCAGCAAGGCAAGGTGGAGAGCGCCAAGGACTTCATGATCGCTATGCTGAAACCGCAATGAGGGAGGCAACAATGACAATCAAGCGTAAAGCATACGTTCGCAGCATGCCTGCAAGCTGGTGGCAACGGCTCGGGTTCTATCGCTTTTACATGCTGCGTGAAATGACCGCCGCCCCTGCGGTATGGTTCAGCATTGTGCTGATCTATGGCGTATTTTCCTTGAAACACGGCGCAGAAGGCTGGGCCGGATTCGTCGGTTTCCTGCAAAATCCGCTGGTGCTGCTGCTCAACATCATCGCGCTGGTGGCTGCGGCTATTCACACCAAGTCCTGGTTTGAACTGGCGCCCAAAGCCAGCATCATCATCGTCAAAGATGAAAAAATGGGGCCATAGCCTGTTATCAAAGGGCTGTGGGCTGTAACCGTCATTGTCATGCTGGCTATTCTCGCCATCGCGTTACTATTCTGATTGGAGGGGAACAACGTGATTAATCCAACACCAAAACGTTCCGATGAGCCTCCCTTCTGGGGACTGTTCGGTGCCGGTGGAATGTGGACCGCCATTTTCTCACCGGTGATTATCCTGCTGGTGGGTGTGCTGCTGCCACTGGGGATGTTCCCCGACGCGCTGAGCTATGAACGCATCGCCGCCTTCTCCCATAGTCTTATTGGACGGCTGTTTCTGCTGCTGATGATTATTCTGCCGATCTGGTGTGGTTTACACCGTCTGCATCACCTGATGCATGACCTGAAAATCCACGTTCCGGCAGGGAAATGGGTATTCTACGGTCTGGCTGCCATCCTGAGTGTTGTCACCGTTATCGGTGTTGTCACCCTGTAACAGGCTATTAGATGTCATCTGCTACGGCCCGCACAGCGGGCCGTTTTTTTTATCAGACCTTCCTGATCAGTGGTCTTTTTATTCTTGTGTCCTACCGAAACGACCTCTTGCGTGGCAACCCTGCGCGTCTTCCACCACAACAGCAGTGCCAGCAGGCTGACAGCAGCACCCAGCACACACACCTTGCCAACCAGCATGGGCATACGTCAGGGTTGTGCTGAACGTGCCAATCCCGCTGCCAAGAGCGTAAAACAGCATGTAGAGGGCAACCAAACGGCTATGCGCCTCAGGCCGGGCACGGAATATCAGGCTTTGGTTGGTCACGTGCAGCGCCTGCCCTCCCAGATCGAGCAGCACAATCCCGACAACCAGCGCCCATAGCGATTCATCCATTAGCGACAAAGGCCACCATGCCAGCAGTAATGTCACCAGTGCAAGCGCGCTGGTGTGCTGGGCATACCCCCCCTATCCGCCCATCGTCCAGCGCGTGAGGCAGCCAGTGCGCCTGCCACCCCCACCAACCCAAACGCACCGATGACCGTGTGCGAGAAACCATAAGGCGGCGCGCTCAACGGCAGCACCAGCGCACTCCAGAAGATGTTGAAGGCGGTAAACATCAGTAATGCCAGCATGCCACGCACTTGCAATATTCTTTCCTGTCGCAGTAGCGTCAACATCGAAGCGATCAGCCGCGGATAGCGCATATGCCGCTGTGATGGAGGAAAAACCGGTAGCCGCAACCATAACGGTAGCGCTATCGCTAGCATCAGCACCGCAGCACAGAAGTAAACACCACGCCAACCCGCAAGATCGCTCACGCCCCCCGCAAACACCCGCGCAAGCAACAGGCCGATAAACACACCACTTTGCGTCGCGCCAACAACACGCCCCCGTTCATGGGAGGAGGCTGTGCTGGCTCATAGGCAATTAATCCCTGTGTCATCGCGGTTCCTAGTAGACCAATGGCCAGCATGCCCAGCAGCACAGGTGCAGACGATGCCATGCTAACGGTGACCAATGCGGCTACCAACGCCGATAGCTGCATGACCATCACCGATAGCTGCATGACCATCAAGAGACGACGATCAACACGGTCTCCTAATGGCACCAGCAGTAGCAGCGCCAGGGCGCAACCAACCTGGGTAGCGGTGACGACACCGCCAACCGTGGCCTGGCTGATGCCAAAATCCGTTGCCAGCGCATCAAGTAACGGCTGTGCGTAATAGACATTTGCCACGCTCAAACCACTGGCGATAGCGAACAGCGCTATCAGGCCGCGGGGCATGTCAGCAGACTGGGCCAGCGAGCTGCTTTGACTCAAGGGGGATGTAAGGGAACGCTTCATGATTTAACGCTATGGATTCCAGTTGCAAAATAAAACCGATTGAATGCTAGGCGATCTGGTTTTAAAATGCAACTTGATAACTATCACACACCAAACCGTCAGGAAATGCCGTGCTGAACCGCAAAACCATGAATGACGAACCTTGTCCCGTTGCACGCTGCGTCGATGTGGTCGGCGATCGTTGGTCGCTGCTCATTGTGCGTGACGCCTTCGATGGCGTACGCCGCTTCGGCGATTTTCAACGCAGCCTGAGCGTTGCGCGCAACATTCTTTCCGATCGTCTGCGCAAACTGGTCAATGCAGGCATTCTTGAGATGCAGGACGCCTCGGACGGTACTGCCTACCAGGAGTACGTACTGACGTCTGAGGGAGAAAATCTGTTTCCGGTCGTGGTGGCGTTACGACAATGGGGAGAACAACACCTGTTCAAGCCAGATGAGCGCCATTCGGTACTGATCGACACGCGCACGGGCAACCCGATTCCCTACATGGCACCCCATGCTGAGGATGGTACCGTGCTGATGCCCGCGACTGCTGAAGTACGGAAGTTATCGTGAAGTGAGATACGGCTGGCTACGTGAACCAGCCGTAGAAATAGCGTGAAAAGCAGGTATCATTAACCCAAAATTTTATCTTTGAACATGAAAAACACCGCCCCCAGCAAGCAGAGACCGGCCCAGATGAAATCGGTACGGAACGGTTCTTTCAAAATGATCATCGAGAATGGAATAAATACCGTCAGGCTGATCACTTCCTGCAAAATCTTTAGCTGCCCCGCCAAGGCCACCTGATAGCCGATGCGGTTGGCCGGCACCTGCAACAGGTATTCAAACAACGCAATCCCCCCAACTGACCAGTGCGGCAATCAGCCAGGTTCGTTCACTGAAATAGCGCAAATGGCCATACCAGGCGAACGTCATAAACACATTGCTCAGGGTCAGCATACCTACAGTAATAAACAACGGCGACCAGTAATAAACAACGGCGACATCGTACTTCTCCATCCATTCCGCTACGCAAAATACCCGTTTCTCTACCACACACGGCTGTGGGGGTGAAGGAAGATCACAGATATATCACTGCGGCGGGCGGGCTGTCTATAGGATGACCGCCGCTCAGCATCATTTAATCGTCGCTCACCACGATGTTTACTGACCGGGCACTATTGTGCACTGCGTTGAATGGCTTTCCCACCCGCTTCGACATCCTGACCAATTCCACGGGTGGTATTGCAAGCGGTCAACACGGAGAGCATCAGCAATGAGGCAAGGATAAGCACGCTTTTCTTGAACATGGTTATTTTCCTTCTCAAGGGAGAGTAAAAGGGAAAGTAATAATGTAGAGGCGACCTCTATCGCCTTCTGTAAGCGTAGCCAATCCTGCCGCGATAAGCGTTTTTTGTTCCGGTTTAGCCCCACACAGCACCAGCGTAACGTGCGGTGGCGATAGCCTTAACGCGCTATTCCCCCTATGATGGACGGCCAATCACATTTGCCCAGACACGCAATGCAACGTTATTTCTCTGCTTCTTCCCAACCTATACTGGGCATCAAGCCCCAGGAGTGGGCGCTGATCCTGATCACATTAGTGTGGGGAACCACCTTTTTAGTGGTCCATTTAGCCATGCAGCACAGTGGTCCGCTGTTTTTTGTTGGGCTGCGTTTTACCACGGCGGGCGTCATCAGCCTGCTGGTCTTTCGGCGCGCGCTGGCCGGGCTGACGCTTCAGGAGTGCTATGCAGGTTTTGCCATCGGGGCGAACATTCTTCTGGGTTACGGATTACAAACCTATGGCCTGCAAACCATCACCAGCAGCCAATCCGCGTTTATTACTGCTCTGTATGTCCCCTTGGTGCCGCTGCTGCAATGGCTGGTGTTGCGGCGACGCCCCGGCGTCATGAGTCTGATGGGTATCGTTTTCGCGTTTGTCGGCCTGATGTTGCTGGCGGGGCCCGATGCGGGCCATCTGAGCATGAGCCGGGGTGAATGGGCCACGCTGCTCAGCACGCTGGCAATTGCTGCCGAGATCATTCTTATTGGCCATTTCGCCGGAAAAGTCGATGTGCGCCGGGTCACCACCGTACAGTTGCTGACTGCGGGGCTGCTCTCATTATTGCTGATGCCCGCGACCGGTGAGCCGCTGCCCGCGTTCTCCTGGGCCTGGCTGCTGGGCGGCATCGGTCTGGGTGCCGCAAGCATTGCGATTCAACTGACCATGAACTGGGCGCAAAAGGCAGTATCCCCTACGCGCGCCACCGTTATCTACGCCAGCGAACGTTGTGGGCAGGCATTGTCAGTCGTATTGCCGGCGACCGTTTACCCGGCCTAGCCATTGTGGGAGCCGCGCTGATTGTTATCGGAGTGCTGGTCAGCGAATTGAAACCTGCCCAGTGGCGATGCAACAAGAAAGTGGCCGCATGCGGCACAGAGAGCGAAGGGGTTTAATACGGGATATTGTGAAAGAGAGCACTCAAAAAAGGGCCGGAGTCGCCCCGCTCATGGTAGCCACGACGAAGAATGGCCGCATGTTGATACCGACCACGGTCAAAATGCAAAAGATCACATAGGGTAATCGGTCATCTGCGATGCCAGCCAAGCTCATGGCGATATGGCGCTTTTTTTTGACGGCTAGGAAGCCATGATGCTGCGAAATCGGAGAGAAGACGAGCACAAGAGGCTAACGCTGGCCTACTCAGCAGAAAAAAGGGTCTGATTAATAACAAAATAGTTAGGGTAATCATGTCTTTACGCACCTACTTTACTCGTCGTGAATA
>NZ_JBLLJS010000028.1:0-247670 GCF_047692315.1 Symbiopectobacterium sp.
CCGGACGCCAGGTGTTCATATTCGGCGTCACGCGCAGGCTGGCCAGCTGTTCTACCGGCTGGTGCGTCGGGCCGTCTTCGCCCAGACCGATGGAGTCATGGGTGTAGACGTAGATACTGCGGATTTTCATCAGCGCCGCCAGCTTGTCCACCGCCATAGCATCCTGACAATGTTCCCAGCGGAACTCTGCTTCGCTAAGCGGAGAGGGCGGTGCAGCGCTTCCACTGACGGCGTGAGCTGGCGCGTTACCGGTGCGTGGCTGCTTTTCAACTGCTCCAGCAGTGCCGGTGAGATCGTCAGGCGATCGCAGCCTGCCAGCGCCAGAATTTGTTCCACTTTACGGAAACTGGCACCCATGATCACCGTGTTATAGCGATGGCGCTTGTAATAGTCGTATATTTTTTGCACTGACAGCACGCCGGGATCCTGCTCGGTCTGATAGTGCTCAGCAGGTTGTTTGGCCTGATACTAGTCGTAGATATGGCCAACAAACGGCGAAATAAGAAACACGCCCGCTTCGGCACAGGCGCGCGCTTGCGCAAAGGAAAATAGCGGCGTCAGGTTGCAGTTGATCCCCTCGCGTTCCAGCTCTTCCGCAGCACGGATGCCTTCCCAGGTGGAAGCCAGTTTGGTCAAAATACGCGAGCGCGGGATGTCTTTCTCTTCATACAGACCAATCAGCTTGCGCGCCTTGGCGACACACATGCCGCGATCGAATGACAGGCGAGCATCCACCTCAGTAGAGATGCGTCCTGGCACCGATTTGAGGATCTCTGCGCCGATATTTACCGCCAGACGATCGCCCGCGTTGATCAACTGGGTGGCGCTGTTCCCCCGCCTTCAAATTCAGAAGCCAGCCAGGCTGCGACGATCTCTTTTGCCAGTTCTGGCCCGATAACCCGAGCGCCAAGCGAGATAATTTGCGCGTTATTACTTTTTCTGGCGCGCTGTGCGGAATAGGTGTCATGGCATTGGGCTGCCCGAATCCCCGTGACTTTATTCGCGACGATGCTCATGCCGATACCGGTGCCACAGATCAAGATCCCGCGCTCGTGTTTTCCTTCTTTGATAGAGACCGCAACGGTGTGTGCAACATCTGGGTAGATCGGATTTTTTCCACTGGGATCGTAGCTGTAGTCGGTAACCTGCAACTCCTGCTGTTGTAAGAATTCACTAATGATGTTTTTCAAATCGATCGCGGTGCTGTCTGCGCCAATCGCAATTGCGTGCATACCCATCTCCTGCCTGACTAAAGGTCAACATAGCGCCTGATCCGGCGTTTCACGGCTAACATATACTGACCGTTTCAAATGTTCAGCTATTGATTATTTGTTTTATGTTTGTGAGTGTGCATGATCTTCTTAAAAAGGTGATTTAGATCGCTAATCGCGCTTTTTGAGCGTAATTTTACCTTTTGTACACATATTTGGATCATGCTCACAATTTTAAACAGAGTGGTAGGCAAAGAATCGGCGCGATCATATCGTTCATATGTTCACTGTGTGTATTATTGATTTGACTCTTTAGAGGGCATAACAATGTCTCAGACCGATACGCAAACGATAACAACGACGATAGAACATAAAGGTCACACCAGGCACTCCATCGCGAACGGCAGGGGGCAGTATGAGCAAGATATCGGCTACACAAGCGGCGCAACAGGAAACCGCAACGCCATCCTCCGCAGAGCAGTCCGCCATCCGCAAGATCTCCTTGCGTCTAGTGCCGTTCGTCGGACTGATGTTCTTTATTAACTTCCTCGATCGCACTGCAATTTCTTTTGCTGGCCCGAACGGTATGAATACCGATCTGGCGCTGGCGTTCTTCCTGACCACCATTATCAGCGGATTCCAACAGCAGTTTGGCACCACCTTTAATGTGCTGGAAAAAGGGCTGATTACGGCAGTGCCCTATCTGCCTGCGGCAATCGTCATGCACTTCTGGTCACGTGACGCGACCCGTCGCGGCTGCCGTACCTGGCACATTGCCATTCCGGCATTGACCGGTGCCATCAGTATTCCGCTGGCGCTGTACATGGAGTCACCGGCAGCCACCATTGCCGTGATTACCGTGACCGCCTGTTCCATTTTCTCGGCGTTACCTAACTTCTGGACATTGCCCACGCAGTTCTTGACGGGGGCCCCTGCTGCTGCCGCGATTGCCCTGATCAATACCATCGGTAACGTTGCCGGGTTCTCTGCGGGCTATATCACCGGGGTGTTACAGGCACCTACGTTCTCCCTATGTTGATTGTCGGCGGCCTGATGCTGCTCTCCGCAATCTTGATGGTGCTATTGAGTCGTTCCGGGCAGGAATCCCAAGCCGCATTAGCCACACAGGAGCACTGATATGACCTATTTGTTTAACCAGCCGTCTGATTTTGCACGTGAATTAATGGAAGGTTTTGTTGCGGCGCACAGCGATAAGGTGCGTCAGGTGCCGGGGGGGCAGAAGCACCCGCAGCCTTGAAGGCAGTGTCGCCATTGTGGTGGGGGGCGGTTCTGGACACTACCCGGCGTTTGCCGGGTTGGTCGGGCAAGGTCTGGCACACGGTGCCGCGATGGGCAACCTGTTTGCTTCGCCTTCCGCGCAGCAAATCTGCTCCGTGGCGCGTGCGGCGCACAACGGAGGCGGTGTTCTGCTGACATTCGGCAACTACGCGGGGGATGTGCTCCGTTTTGGTCAGGCGAAAGCGCGCCTGAATGCCGAAGGGATCCCGTGTGAATTGCTGGCAATGATCCTCAATGCTGTAGCGGCAATATTGAATCAGGTTCAGACAGAGAAACCGGCTGTACAGGAGGCACAAGAACAATGAGCCGACAAGGGAGTCGCGAACGCTTAATTACGCTGGGTGTCAGCCTGAAAATGTATTTCGGCTACCAGCAAACCGTGGACTGGTGCCAGCGTATCCACGCCATTGTGCAGCGCCATCCTCTTGGCGTCGGTGGCACAGGTCAGGTTGTTTGTGTTGCCAACGTTTCCTGCGTTGGCCCCTGCCGTCTCTCTTTTTGCTGATTCTGCCGTCGATGTCGGGGCGCAAGACCTGCACTGGGCGGATAACGGCGCCTTCACCGGGGAAGTCAGCGGCACGCTGTTGCATGAAATGGGGTGCCGCTATGTAGAAGTCGGGCATGCGGAACGGCGTCGCTATTTTGGTGAAACCGATGAGCATATTGCCCTAAAAACCGCGGCTGCCTGGCGCAACGGGCTCACTCCCGTGCTCTGCGTCGGGGAAGAGCAGCGCGGTAGCGTGCGGCAGGAGATAGAAATCTGTCAGGCCCAGTTAACCAGCGCGCTCAACCGCGCGCAGCAACAGCAGTTAACCGGCAATGTTGTTGTGGCTTATGAGCCTCAATGGGCGATTGGCAGTGCAGAACCCGCGCCAACAGAAGATATCAGCCACGTCTGTCAGGCGTTGAAACAGCAGTTATTTATCGCAACGGGCGTGCGCGAAGGTGTTTCAGATTTGTGATTACGCACCGGTGGAGGAGTTGTCATCCGCTGAGCTGGAAAAGCTGCGTCAGCGCGCCGACGATTTATCAATTCAACTGGAACTCGGAACGCGTGGGCTGGAGACAGCACATTTAACGCGGTACCTGGCGCTGGCTCGGGCACTGGATGTCCGCTTTATTCGCACCATGTTTAACAGCGTCATGCACCAACCCGTTCTCGGATGCTTGCATGATCGCCATCGAATACGGCAAAGAAAACATCATCAAACCGGACTGGAAAAAGATCTTCGATCAAAAAGAGCTCGATCTGGTGATTGCCAGAATGTTGAAGATCGATGCCATCCAGCGCTAATGCCCGTAGCGCATGAATGATGCTGAACCGCCGCAAGTCCTTTTACGCTGGCTTGCGGCATCACTTTTTTAGGGAACTACGCTACGATCAGGAGATGCGTTGCCGGAGTTGAGCCCTGACTTCCGGCGTGCAACAATTGTTAATGATGATCGGCCTTTGCCGACAGGGCCGCGTCTGCCCAGGCACGCCTACCCTTTGCGTAAGGAAAATATTACCGAATGGAAAAACAATCAGGATCTCAGGATAACGAACTACTGACGGAAATCGCCGTGGCTTATTATCAGGACGAGATTACCCAGGAGGAGATCGCGAAGAAATTCGGCATTTCGTGCATCAAAGTAGGGCGTTTGCTGAAGCGTGCTAAAGAAGAGGGCATTGTTGAGATCAACGTCCGCTATCATCCGGTGTTCAGCACGCGACTGGAGCAGCAATTGCTGGAGCGTTTTCCCATCAAACGCGCCCTGATCGCCCTCGATCATCCTGAAGAAGAACAGCGGCGTCAGGTTGCGGCATTAGTCTCCAACCATCTGGCTGTCACCTTGAAAGATGGCATGGTGGTCGCGGTGGGACAGGGGCGCAATGTTTCCGGCGTAGCGGACCACGTGGGAAACGTGACTGAGCGCCACTGCAAGTTCATCTGCGGGATCGGCGGTACACATCGTCCCGGCGATGCGATCAACGCCGATCATATCAGTCGTCGTCTGGCAAAGAAATTTGGCGGTAGCAGTGAAACGCTTTACGCCCCGGCCTACGTTGAAAACCGTGCTCTCAAGCAGGCATTTATGCAAAATGGCACCATCAAGAAGACGCTGGATCGCGCCCGCAAGGCGGATATTGCGCTGGTGGGCATTGGCGACATGAATGAAAACAGCTACATGGTAAAACTGGGCTGGTTCACGCCGCAAGAGATTGTTGATGCCAGCCTTAACCAAGGCGTGATTGGCGATATCGCCGGCTACGATTTTTTTAACGCGCAGGGGCAGCACATCGATACCGTGATGCACGATAGGGTGATTGGTGTCAGCATTGAAGAGCTGCGCAACATTCCCTGCGCCATTGCTATTGCTTCAGAAAACACCAAAGCGTTGGCGATATTGGGTGCGTTGCGTACTGGCGCTATCGATATTATCGCCACCAGCGCTTCGAACATCCGCACCATCCTCAATATGACCCAATAGGGTACCTTCTTCTGCCGGACAGCATCGCTTCGCTGTCTGGTATCTGAATGATTTATAGCAATTTTTTTTGCGTCTGTTTTTTGCCCGCAGGTTAGCAATACGTTATCCAGTTCGCGATAACGTGACATTATGCGCAAAAAACAAGCAGATAAATTGACTATATTAACCTGCATTCACTATCGGTTTTTGCCATGCTTCAAGGTTATACAAGCAGTAATGATTGAACTTCTGTCGGCGTTAACCTCTCCTTGTCTGCCTGGGATAGACTCGCCGCCCTACGTCACGACAACAAAAGCCTATAAGGGATACAACAATGGATGAACAACTCAAACAGAGCGCATTGGATTTCCACCAGTATCCGGTGCCGGGGAAGATTCAGGTGTCCCCCACCGCTAGCGACCCAACGCGATTTGGCGTCGGCCTATTCTGATCGGCCGTCCTGGCGTTATCGAGAAGCGTCTGCAAAAACTCGGTCTGCAAATCACCATCGGTAAAGATTTCGAAGTGGTGAACAATGAATCCGATCCGCGCTTCAAGGAATACTGGTCGGAATATTACGCGTTGATGAAACGCCGTGGGGTCTCGCAGGAAACCGCACAGCGCGAAGTGATCTGCAACCCTACGGTGATTGCCGCCATCATGGTGCAACGCGGTGAAGCGGATGCGATGATCTGTGGCACCATCGGCACCTATGAAGGGCATTTCGAGGTGGTAGAGAAAGTGCTGGGTTATCGCGACGGCGTACACGTGGCGGGAGCCATGAACGCCCTGCTGTTGCCGAGCGGCAATACCTTTAGCTGACACCTATGTCAACCCCGATCCTACGCCGGAGCAACTGGCCGAAATCACCTTGATGGCCGCGCACACCGTGCGTCGTTTCGGTATCGAGCCGAAAGTCGCGCTGCTGTCGCACTCCAACTTTGGCACCTCCAATTCTCCGACCGCGCGTAAAATGCGTGAAGCGCTGACGTTGATCAATAAGCTGGCACCGGAGCTGGAAGTGGATGGCGAGATGCACGGCGATGCCGCGCTGGTGGAAGCGATTCGCCGCGAGCAGATGCCGGACAGCCCGTTAAAAGGTTCTGCCAATATTCTCATCATGCCGAACATGGAAGCTGCGCGTATCAGCTACAACCTGCTGCGCGTTTCCTCTTCTGAAGGGGTGACGGTGGGGCCGGTGCTGATGGGCGTTGCCAAACCGGTGCACATCCTGACGCCGATCGCCTCAGTACGGCGTATCGTCAATATGGTGGCGCTGGCGGTGGTGGAAGCACAGACACAGCCGCTGTAAGTAGATTTATCTGGCACCACTACAAACAGCCCGGCATGCCGGGCTGTTTTTTATCGAGGGGGTTAACGCCGTTGGCGCAGCCACTTATCCAACTCGTTGGCAAAACGCTGGCGATCTTTCTGATTCAGTGCATCCGGTCCACCGGTTTGCACACCGCTGGCACGCAGCGTATCCATAAAATCGCGCATGGTCAGCCGTTCGCGAATGGTGGCGTGTGTATAAGTTTCACCGCGTGGGTTGAGCGCCACTGCGTTTTTTTCCAACACTTCTGCTGCCAGCGGAATATCGGCGGTAATCACCAAATCCCCGGCGTTGACGCGTTTCACGATTTCGTTATCCGCCACGTCAAACCCGGCTGCAACGCGTACTGAAGATATGTAACGTGACTGCGGCGTGCGCAGTGACTGGTTGGCGACCAGAATGACACGGGTTTGTGTACGATCGGCCGCGCGATACAGCACCTCTTTAATCACGTTGGGGCAGGCGTCAGCATCAACCCAAATCTGGGGTTCTGCGTGGGTATTTTCACTCATTCAAGCTCCTTCGCTAACCAATCTTTTACCGGCAAAAAATCACGGTAAAGTGCGGCTTCCGGGCTGTCCGGCTCAGGTTGGTATTCCCAACGCGCCAGCGGCGGCATCGACATCAGGATGGATTCAGTGCGCCCGCCGCTTTGCAGGCCAAACAGCGTGCCGCGATCCCATACCAGATTAAACTCAACGTAGCGCCCGCGGCGGTAGAGTTGAAACTGGCGTTCGCGCTCCCCCCCCCCCCCAGGGCAATGCAGTGCGCCGCGCGACGATTGGCAGGTAAGCGTCGAGAAAACCGTTCCCTACTGCACGCATAAAAGCAAAGCTGGTGGTGAAATCCGGCGTATTCAAGTCATCGAAAAACAGTCCGCCGACGCCATGCGCCTCGTTACGGTGCTTAAGAAAGAAGTAATCATCACACCATTTTTTGTAACGCGGGTAAACGTCGTCACCAAAGGGCTGGCAAAGATGGTGCGCGGTACGGTGCCAGTGTACGATGTCTTCGGTAAAGCCGTAGAATGGGGTGAGATCGAACCCACCGCCAAACCACCATACCGGTGCTTCTTCCTCTTTTTCCGCAACAAAGAAGCGCACGTTGGCGTGGTTGGTTAGCACATACGGGTTTAATGGATGGATAACCAACGAAACGCCCATTGCCTGAAAGCGGCGTCCGGCAAGCTCGGGCCGGTGCGCGCTCGCAGAGGGAGGCAGCGTCGCGCCCATCACGTGAGAGAAGTTGACGCCCGCCTGTTCGAACACCGCGCCTTGGGTCAGCACCCGGCCGCGCCCGCCGCCGCCAGCAGGGTGTTGCCAGCGCTCCTCATTAAAGTCATTCTTGCCATCTGCGGCGGCAAGGTGCTGACACAGGGTGTCTTGCAGCGTCAGTAAAAGGACTTTACGGCGGAAATATCAGGCTGACTCATGACGGCGTTAGTAAATCCATTATAAAAAAATGGCTACCAGTATAGCCTGTCACAACGGCAAGGTGTTGGCTTTCCTGCTGCCGAATGGCCGCGATTGGCGTGATGGTAGCAAATTGATATTGCGTCTGCGTGAGATCACGCGATAATCAGATTTTCCTTAGCGATCAACGGGGGGATCCCATGGAAATCCGCGTATTCAGACAAGATGACTTTGAAGAAGTGATTACCCTTTGGGAACGTTGCGATCTGCTGCGCCCCTGGAACGATCCGGAAATGGATATTGAACGCAAACTGAATCACGATGCCTCCCTGTTTTTGGTGGCGGAAGTGGGCGGTGAAATCGTTGGCTCGGTGATGGGCGGGTATGACGGCCATCGCGGCTCTGCCTACTATCTGGGTGTGCATCCGGATTTTCGCGGGCGTGGCATCGCTAACGCGTTGATTAGCCGCCTGGAGAAAAAACTGATCGCACGCGGCTGCCCAAAAATCCACCTGATGGTGCGGCAGGGCAATGATGCGGTGATCGGCATGTATGAGAAGCTGAACTACGATATCGTGGATTCCGTTACGCTGGGAAAACGCCTGATCGAAGACCAGGAATATTGATCGCTATTGTTGGTTTTTTGGCTTGTTGTTTAAAAACTGTTGCGTCGGTTGATTCGCTTAGATGATAATGAGTATCAATTAATCTTTGCGATGTTTTTTATTGCTACTGACTATGACGCAGCTAACGATATTCTGGAGCGTATTTTACCACTCCCATCAGGGATGGCTGCGCGGATGGCTTAGTAAAAAAACCGGTTGCCGCCATCTGGCGGACAATCTCACCCACGACACTTTCCTCAAACTGTTGACTATGGCGGAGCCGGAAGCGATCCGTAATCCCCGTGCTTACCTGATGGTCACTGCCAACCATGTGATGATCGACCAGTTCCGCAAACGTAAACTGAAAGAGGACGCATTGACGGCGCTGGCGCAATTAGCGGATGGTGCAGAGGAGCAGTCTGCCGAACAGCGCGTGGCTATCAGTCAGTTGGTGGCAACGGCGCTGCATATTCTCAATGAAGAGTTGGATGAAAAGGTGCAACGCGCGTTCATCATGGAGCGTGTTGAAGGCTATTCCTATCGCGATATCGCCATCACGCTGGGCGTGAGCGAAAGCAGCGTCAAACAATATCTGGCAAAAGCCATGATCCACTTCCATACCCGCATCTTCAGTCTGGAAAGCGATGAACCAGAAAGCTGAGTTGGCACGCATTCAGCAGCAGGCCGCCGAGTGGCAGAGCTGGTGTGAGCAGGATGCGCGCCATGAGCGGGTTTATCGCCAGATGCAGCAACTCTGGAGCAGCGCGTCGCTGACACGCAGCGTAAGGCGCGCCCGCAACGTTTCCTCTCTTTGGCCTTTGTGGTGGGTGGGGCTGGTGGGCATGCTTGCCAGCCAACTGCCTTATCGCTATTGGTTGGCGGATCAGCGCACGGCAATCGGCGAGATCCGTCGCTTGACGCTGGATGACGGCAGCGTACTGACGCTGAATACCGATTCTGCGGTTAATCTGCATTTTGATACGCGGCAGCGCACAGTGGAACTGGTGCAAGGGGAAGCCTACGCGCGGGTGGCGAAAGATCCTGCCGGGCGTCCGTTTGTGATTCGTAGTGCACAGGCTTCTGCCCAGGAGCTTGGTACCCGCTACAGCGTGCGTGAAGTGGGAGAGGAAACCCGGGTGCATGTGGAAGAGTCTCGTGTTCGCGTCACCGCGCAGGGCGATCCTGCGGTCAGCGTTGATTTGAAAGCTGGTCAGCAGGTCAGCCTCACGCAGTGTGCGTTGTTGGATGATGTGCAGGACGGCGTAGCGGAAGCGGGCTGGTTGCACAATCAACTGGTGTTTGAAAATGCGCCCTTGAGCGAGGTGATCGGTGAGTTAGATAGATATCACCGTGGCGTTATCTATCTGGACCCGCGTGATCGACGTATGCTGGATAAACTGCGTTTTACCGGCGTCCTGCCGCTGGATGATACCGGGCGCGCCCTCTCGTTACTCAGTCATTCTCTCCCGCTTTCCTATCGGCAGCCTGTCGATGCCGTGGTGTTGAACGGCAGTAAAAATAACTCATAAAAAATCAATGCGTTATTAAATTTTGAGAATGATTATCAAAATTATTTTCGTTTTACTCTGCCCGATTTCTGCTGCCTGACGTCATCGTCAGTAGAAATCAAAAATAGCAGCAGGCAGGGAACTCTTAGTTATGTCCATTTTTATCACGCAGCAGGGGAAATTCTGGCCGCAGACCGTGTTGACGGTGGCGTTAAGCACCGGAGTGGCGCAGGCGGCCGCGGTCAGCACTGTTCAGTTGCCCGCACAGCCCTTAGAAAAGTCGCTGATGCAGTTGGCACGGCAAACTGGCGTTAACTTCGGTGTAGACAGCCAACTGGTGGCGGGCAAGCAGGCGCAGGCGCTGGAAGCGCTGCTGCGCGGCAATAACCTGTATGCGGAACCGACTGATGACGGCAAAGGGTTTATTATTCGCCCGTTGGCGCAGGTTGACACAACGCCTGTGGCAGGATGACGCCGTGCCGTCTGCCGCTACGGAGCGTAACCGGGGTGATGTCATTACGATGCAGGCGCAGGTGACGCCGGGCCCGATGGATTTTGGTAGCCAACAGCTGACAGCGGAAGAGATCGCAAAAAAGCCGGTAGCTAGCGGTAATATTACTGAACTGCTACGCACTAACCCCAATGTGCAATTCTCTGAATCGTCGCGCAACAGCCAGACACCGGGTGAACTGGCTCCGGACGTGGTCTCCTTCCACGGCGAGAAATTCTATAACAACAATTTTATGATCGATGGCTTATCCAACAGCGATCGTCTTAACCCCGGTGTCAACGTTGGTAAGGTTGATGGTACAGCCAATGGTAACACCCCTACGGATTTCCCCTCGGGACATCCGGAAGCCTTTTGGGTGGATACCAGTCTGATTGAATCGCTGTCTGTCTATGAAAGCAATATCTCCGCGAAATATGGTCAGTTCACCGGCGGTGTGGTTGATGCGAAGCTAAAGCGCCCTTCATTTACCGAGGCTTCAGGTTCCATGGGCTACCGCACTACACGCTCCGCATGGACCAAATACCATGTGCCGGAGGACGAGGCTAAGGCGTTTAATTCCCCGACGGCATTGAACAAACAGCCCAAATTCACCAAAGATTTTTATAACCTGATGGTCAGTCAGCCGTTGGCTGACAATGCAGCATTAATGTTTGCCTACGTGCGTAAAGAGTCGGACATTCCCTTTTATCACAGATATATGGGCAAATGGGAAGATCAGCAACGTTCGTCAGAAAACTACCTGCTGCGCGGCGCGTGGGATGTGAATGAGCGCAACCAGCTCACCATGACCGTGCAGTATTCGCCCCATACTTCAAGCTTTGTTCGTTCCGATATCAAAAACGGGAACTTTACCAATGAGGGCGGTGGCTCCGCGACCAACCTGGTATGGGATAACCACAATGCCTCCGGTAAGGTGTCCACCAAGTTAGCCTGGAAGCAGAACGAAAACACCATTACCAACAAAGAGCAGCACTTCTATTACTGGTACAAAACGCCGAGTATCGATTGGGTATCCGGTTATGCCGGTACAGCGGCGCAGGAAGGCGGCTATGGCACTATCAAAACCGCGCAAGAAAGGCTGGACCTTGAAGCAGGATTGGGAACTGAAAGCGTTCTCGACGCTGGGGATACAGCATCGGGTTGATGTGGGGTACGGTGCTGAGATCGCATCGGCGAAATACCAGCGTGATAGCGTCAGTTATGGTTTTCTCAATTCGAAGCGATCGACTTCGGTGAACTGTGCGGGGGAGACACCTCCTGCATCAGTGGTGAACAGTATCACTACAAACGCAATGTGTACGATGTCTCCGACGTTGATGTCTCCACCAATACCTATGAAGCCTATTTGCAAGATACCTTGATGTTTCACCGCCTCACCGCCTCCCCGCCTCACCGCTGTGCCGGGTGTTCGGGTCGACTATGACGACTACATGAAAAACACCAATATTTCCCCGCGTTTCAGCGCTAGCTATGACCTGTGGGGTGACCGTTCCACAGAGCTGTTCGGTGGTGCCAACCGCTACTACGCCGGCAATGTGTTGGCCTATAAGCTGCGTTCTGCCCGTAAGCTCGGTTACACCGAATGCCGTGCCGAACACGTCAATGCCAAGGGCTCCTGTAGTTCTACGGGGGCCGCTACCGCAGGTAATGTTCCTGGCGAGTGGGTGTACGAAAAAGCGTTAAATGAAGTGAACTACAACTACACCTCGTTAAGAACGCCATACAGTGACGAACTGACTTTCGGTGTCCAACAGAGCATCTATGACACGGTATGGACGCTGAAGTGGGTTGGTCGCGAAGGTAAAGATCAGTTTGCCTCAGAAAAAGCGCCGGGCACCAAAAGCTACTCTCTGACCAACAACGGCAAAATGGATTCCGATACCTATAGCCTGGTGGTTAGACCTATCGCCCCGATTGAGTGGCATTCCATGTTGTTCAGTTGGAGTGCTGGCGGGAGTATCCAGAAAACTAACTCGTCCAATACCGCCTATGATGATGAAGTGGATGTTGATAAGCGAATAATTTACAAGGGTAAATTCATGCGTTATATCGATCGCCCTGCCGATGACTTCAACCGCCATTGGGTCACCTTTGTTGAACTGAATACCGAGATTCCCGCATGGCGTTTGGACTGGACACAGCGTCTTAACTATGTGGGGGGCTATAAAGAGGTCACCACCAGTGGCAGCCTGATCTGTACAGGTCAACCTGCTTGCGAAGGGTATGAAGGCCCTGTCGATATCTATACAGAAAAGAAGGCGGGTTCCAACGTGAACATCGACTGGCGCGTAACCTACACCCAGCCGGTCGGCAAACAGAATGTCAAAATCGGTGTAGATGTGCTGAACGTGCTTAACCGCGCTAACAGAACCGGCTCCAACTACGGTCTGGGCCGTCAGTTCTGGGTTGATGTGACCTATTCCTGGTAAGAAGAAAAACAATGAAAAACACAGTGAGCTATTGGCTAGCGGGCGCAGTTTTTTTAGCGTCGCCCTTCATGCGGCGGAGATAAAAAGTCCGTTGCCGCACATCACCACCGGCACCTTGCCTAACGGGCGGCACCACACGCTGGTGCCGCTGGAAGGCCAGAAACAGAGCGTCGATATCCGACTGGCGGTGGAAGCCGGATCGGTGGATGAAACCGATGCGCAATCCGGTGTGGCACATATGGTTGAGCACATGGTGTTCCGCGCCAGCGAAGCGTATCCGAGCGGCGTGGCGAATATGCTGCACCAGAAGGGGTGGATCCGCGCCCAGCATTACAATGCCATGACCAACTATGAGCGCACTCAGTACATGATGAGCCCGCCCGCAGGCAAGAGCGATCTGCCGCTGGCGGCGCTCAGCCAGATGGTGGGGCATGCCAGCCTGCGGCAAAGCGATCTGGACGATGAGCGCAAAATTATTCTGGAAGAGTGGCGCGGTAAGCTGGGCGTCGCTGAGCGCATGAATCAGCAGCGCGTGCAGGCGATACAGCAGGGGTCGCGCTATCCCGATCGCCCGGTGATTGGCACGGAAGTTAGCATCAACACTATGCCCGCCACCCAGTTGCAGGACTTCTATCAGCGCTGGTATCACCCCTCCAACATGCGCCTGATGGTGATTGGCGATATCGTTCCGCAGGAAGTTGTACCGGAGATCGCCCGCCAGTTTGGTGTGCTGCCTGCCGCTGCGTTACCCGTACGCAACTACTACGAACCTCGCCTGCAAAAACAGCTGAACCTGGTGCGCTTGCAGGACAGCGAAAGCGGTGCCAGCCAGATTGCCTTTGTCTTTCGTCTCAACGATCCACAGAGTAAAACGATCGGTCTGGAAGGCGTGCGTCACCGCTTGCTGGATCAGATAGCAACCAACGCGTTGCAGCGTCAACTGCGCCGCCAAAGCGAGCACCTGCCGGACAGCGTCACCAGCCTGGTGGTGCGTAAGTCGGACATTGGCAAAACCACCGTTTCGATCGGTTTTTTTGCTAACGTGATCCCAGGCGAACATCAGGCCGCGTTGCCGGTGCTGCTGGAAGAGATCGAACGCGTGAAACGTTATCCGCTGAGCGAGCGAGGTATTGTCGAGCTTAAAAACGATATCCGGCAAGCTGCCAATCGCATAGCGATCACCCCGTGAATCACGGGAATTTGCCGATTGGGTTCAGCAACTATCCTCTCAGCTGGTTGCAGAGTAAACCCTATGTTGGCGCGCAACAGATTGGGCGTGATGCGCTGACGCTGCTGCCTACTATCACACCGCAAGACGTGAATCGTCATTTGCAGCGTTGGTTAGCAGCACCGGATACGCTGGTGCAATTCAGCGTGCCTGGCGATGTGCTGTTTACCCTACCCACTGTGACTGCGGTAACCACAGAGCAGCAAAAGGCCCGAGCGGCTAACCTTGTGCCTGCGCCATTGCCGTCAGCGAAAGTGGTGCCGGAACTGCCTGTCGTCACCACAGCGGGTAAACGCACTGCGGTGCAGCACTTCCCGCAGCAGCAGGTGGAGCATTGGCAGCTCGGCAATAGCGATCGCGTGGTTTACCTGCGCACACCGCTGGCGCGCGACAAGTTTTACCTGTCGGCCTACAGCAATGCCGGGTTTATGGCGAAAACACTCAATCCGTGGCAGGCGCAAATTGCCAGCCAAATTGTGGCGCAGAGCGGCCCACAAGGCTGGCATGCGGAGAATTTGCGTGACTGGAAACAAGCGCAAGCGGTGTCGCTCAACGTTAGCCAAAACGCAGATGAGTTGCAGATTATCGGGATCTCTTCCTTCAAGCAGGCGCAGTCCCTGCTCCAGCTTTATCATGCGATGAACACGCAGGCGGGCATTGACGCCAGAGTAATGAAAGACAGTCTGGCGGCGCTGATGCGCCAACGTGCCAACCGTACCCAGTCCGCGGGCGATCTGCGTCAGCGGGAAGTGACGCGTTTGCGCTTTGGGCAACCCGCGTATCAGGAGCCGACTCAGGCGCAGTTGCGTGCGATAACTGCGCCAATGTTGCTGAGTCAGTGGCAGCAGGCAGTGAGCGCTCCGGTAACGTACTACCTGATGGAGAACGAACCGGCGGAGACGTTCTTGCCGCTGGTGGAACGTTATCTGGCGTCATTGCCGCAAGCTACTCAGCCAGCCATCACTACGCATCCGGCACTGGCAGGCACGCGCGAATCGACCGTGGCGCTTAATATCGAACCGCGCTCAGAAGTGCGAGCCTGGAGTTACAGTGAACAACCCTGGACGCCACAGGCGGCGGTATAAGTCAGTATCGCGCGTAATCTGGCAAATAAATATCTGAAGAACAGCCTGCGTGATGAGGCGCTGGGTATTTATCGTATGCGCCTCGACAGCGAGCTGGCAGATAAAGCGCAGCGCATCGAGACCGAGATAAGTTTTACTGCTTCGCCAGAACGGGGCCGTGAGCTGTGGCAACGCGCCGAGCAGGTGCTGGCGAACTTGCCGCAGTTGATTACCGCGGAAGATGTTGAACAGCAGCGTCAGCAATTTATCCGCGCCGAGCAAGAGCGTCACAACGATTTCACCACGCAGCAGCGGCGTTTGATCCTGAGCGATCGCCACTATGGCGATCCGCGTTATCTGAGTGAAGTGGCAAACCTTGCGCAGGCGGTGACGTTAGACGGGGTACGCGCGATGGCGGGCAAGCTGCTCAATCCGGCTAACCGTGTGCTGTTGCTGTCATTGCCGCGTGGAGACGCAGCAACACAGGAAAGCGCCGCTGATACCACATTGCAAGGAGACGCCAACCTGTGACTGCGTTATGGGAATTGTGCCGCCCCTTCTGGGGGGGATGGCGTAGCTGGCGTGCCTGGTCGTTGCTGGCAGTCGCCGTATCCATGGGCTTCGGCATTGTCTATCTCAACGTGCAGATCAACGAATGGAGCCGTGTGTTTTACGACACGCTGGGCACCTACGACAGCAGCAAGCTGTTCGGCTTGATGAAAGAGTACTCGATCTACATCCTGCTCTATATCGGTATTTTTGTGTATCAGGACTGGTTTACCAGCCTGCTGGTGATCCGTTGGCGCAGTGCGTTGACCGCGCAATTTGTCGATAGCTGGTTGGCGAAGCGCACCTTTTATCGCATGTCGTTGACAGGGAAAATCGATAACCCGGATCAGCGTATCGCTGAAGATATCAACCTGTTCACCGATAAGCTGGTCAGCATGGTGGTTGCCTTTATCATCAATGCAGGTCGGTTATCGTCGTTTATGGTTATTCTCTGACAGCTCTCAGGCGTGCAGCGTTTTACCCTGTTTGGGCGTGAGTGGGTGATATCCGGCTATCTGGTGTGGGTGGTGATTATCTACACCGTTCTGGGCACCTTGATTACGCACTTGGTGGGGAAAAAGCTGCACGGAATAAACTATGCTCGCCAGCGCTCCGAAGCGAATTTCCGTGCCGCGCTGTTGCGCAAACACGACAATGCGGAACAGATCGCACTCTATGGCGGAGAAGCGCAGGAAAAAACCTATCTGGCGCGCCATGTTAGCGATGTTGCCCATAGCTGGCGTCAACTGATGGATGCGAAGCGTAATATGGGCTTCTTCGCCTCTGGCTATATGCGCGTCAGCCTGATTGTGCCCATTTTTGCTGCGCTGCTTGCCTTTTTATCGAAAACGGTGACGCTCGGCGGTTTGATGCAGATTCGCAGCGCGTTTGCTCAGGTGCATGGTGCGCTTAGCTGGTTTATTCACATGTATGGGGATATTACCATCCTCTCTGCCAGCATCCAGCGTTTAATCCAGTTCAAACAGGAGATTGAGCGCCATCAGCCGCAGCAGGCGGCACCGGAAGTGGGCGAGTGCCTGAGTATCGAGAATCTATCGTTTGCCACGCCGCAGGGCACCCCGCTATTAAACGGTGTGGCACTGCACTGTGAGCCGGGAAGCTGGAGCAAACTTTTCGGGCCGAGTGGATTGGGTAAATCGACGCTGCTGCGCACCTTGAACGGGCTGTGGCCCTACTATGAAGGGCAGTGGCAAGCTCAGGCGGGCCGCACGCTATTGTTGCCACAGAAGAGCTATCTGGGGCAGGGTACGCTGGCGGAGGTGCTGTGTTACCCGCCCCCTCCGCTCAAGGATATCAGTACAATGCAACACACATTGGAACAGGTCGGCCTCGGTGAGTGGCGCGATCGTCTGGCAGAGCGGCATAACTGGGAGCGCATCTTTTCCGGTGGTGAACAGCAACGGCTGGCTTTCGCACGCGCGTTAATTGCTAAACCCGATACGCTCTATCTGGATGAAGCCACCAGCAGCCTCGATCACGGCGCGGCTCGTGCGTTGCTGGGTGAGCTAAAGCAGGCGTTGCCGGGCTGTACGGTGATCGCCATTACCCACCAGCGTGAATTGGACGATTTGTTCCCGCATCACTATGACCTCACTGCGTTTCGCACGGTGACGGCGGGATAACGATGTCAACCAGAGAGAAGGCCACGGTGGTCTTCTCTCGCCCATCGTATTGCCAACGCCTGAGGCTACTCACTTCCCCTCACCGTGAGAATCAACGATAATCTTGCCCACTTGACCGTTTTTTACGGCACTTTTCTCAGACCTGATACTCAAATCCTCACGCATACGATCGTGGGGGGTGGCGCGAGTGCCGCTCACTGTTAAAGGAATTTATGTTATGAGGTTTCGCTCCGTTCAGTTGGTTTTTCCCTGTGTGCTGGCGGCCTCTTTATTGACGGGATGTAGCGCGCTCTCCAATTTTTCCTGGTCCAGTTTGCCGCCGTTCAACTGGTTTGGCAGCAAAATTGAGGTTTCGGATGCCGGCGTCGGCGGACTTAACGGCGGCACGCCGTTGGCACAAGAACCGATAAACAAGGCGTTGAACGGTAACTACCGTTTGCGCAGCGGCATGGGCACCAATAATGGCCAAATCACGGCGTTCTATCAGGCGCTGGATGGCGACCAGATCAAGCTGTTGATAAGCGGTAAGCCCAAAGCGCAGGTCAATCGTGTTGAGGTGATGGATGCGAAGATTGCCAGCGTATGGGGCGTGAAAATCGGGGATGCGTTCAGCGCTCATTACAGCAAAGTCTTTGAGGTCTGCCAGCTTGCTAAAGGGGATGATGCCCGCAGCGTAGAGTGCATTGAATCGCAGAGCAAGCACGTGAGTTATCTTTACTCCGGCGACTGGAACGGCCCAGAGGGGTTAATGCCCTCTGATGATATTCTGCAATCCTGGCACGTCAGCAAAATCATCTGGTACGCACAAGCGCGTGACTGATTTCATCGTCTCAGTTTTTCTCAAACGACTCTCATCAGGCTTGGCGCGGTAACGCGCCAACATTTTATCGTTTCCAACATATCATCGTTTATTTTTATCCTTTGTTTTTGAACAAAGCACATTGCCGTGAATGCGGTATGATGGGCGTCTTAGGCCACGTAGTGCCAAAAAACGATAAAAGCAGATATATTAAAACATGAGGAAGCCTGAAATGACGCAGATACAGAGCGGAATTTTGCTTGAGCACCGTCGTTTTGCCATTTTTATTGAAGCCATGATTCAGGGCGAATTCGATGCTATCCGCCAAGGATGCAAGAAGTTTTGCCAGTCGTTGCAGGAGTTGCAGGCGCGCTTTCCCGATGCAGGGCTGGGCGCGACACTGGCGTTTGGTCATGATGTCTGGCGCGATCTTGACTGCACGCCCGGTGCTGCTGAACTGAAACCCTTTGCACCGCTGGGTAAAGGGTTGGCACCGGCGACTCAACGCGACCTGCTGTTGCATATTCAATCTTTGCGCCACGATGTCAACTTTAGCCTGGCTCAGGCCGCACTGGCTGCGTTTGGTTCCGCGATTCGCGTTGAAGAAGAAACGCACGGCTTCCGTTGGGTGGAAGATCGCGATCTGAGCGGGTTTGTCGATGGCACAGAAAACCCGCAGGGCGATGCGCGCCGCGAAGTGGCGATTATCGCCGACGATCAACCGGATGCGGGCGGTAGCTATGTATTTGTGCAACGCTGGGAGCATAATCTCAAACAGTTGCAGCGTTTTAGCGTAGAGCAACAAGAGCAGATGATTGGCCGCACCAAGCAGGATAACGAAGAGATCCCGGCAGAACAGCGCCCAACGACCTCGCACCTGAGCCGCGTTGATCTTAAGGAAGAGGGCAAAGGGCTGAAAATTTTGCGCTAGAGCATGCCTTATGGCACGGCCAGCGGCAAACATGGTCTTTACTTTATTGCCTATTGCGCGCGGTTGCATAATATTGAACAGCAATTACTGAGCATGTTTGGTGACCGTGACGGCAAACGTGATGATATGCTGCGCTTCACGCGCGCCGTCAGCGGCAGCTACTTCTTTGCCCCTTCGCTGGAAAAACTGCTTGCGTTGTAACGTTTTCATGTTGAGTGGGTAGGAGAGGCGCGTTGAGTACGCTGGATAACACAATAGGCAATACGCCGCTCGTCAAGTTGCAAAGGCTGACGCAGGCCACAGGCAGTGAGGTCTGGCTTAAGCTGGAAGGGAATAATCCGGCGGGCTCGGTGAAAGATCGCCCGGTACGTTTTATGGTGGAGCAGGCTGAACGGCGCGGAGAAATAACCCCCGGCGATCGGCTGATTGAAGCCACCAGCGGCAATACCGGTATTGCGCTGGCGATGATTGCTGCGGTAAAAGGGCATCGCCTGCGGCTGTTGATGCCGGAGAACATGAGCCGTGAACGGCAACTGGCGATGCGCGCCTATGGCGCTGAGCTGGTGCTGGTCAGCCCTGAGAGTGGCATGGAAGGCGCGCGCTATCTGGCGCGCCAGATGGCAGAATCAGGGGAGGGTAAAGTGCTCGACCAGTTCAACAACCCGGATAACGCGCTGGCGCATTTTATGACCACGGGGCCGGAAATCTGGAAGCAAACGCAAGGCGCGCTGACCCATGGCACCACTGGCACGCTTTCTGGCGTCAGCCGCTTCCTGAAACAGCAACGCTCATCCATCTGTACCATCGGTTTGCAACCTGCGTCGGGGAGCCATATTCCCGGTATTCGCCGCTGGGCACCGGGGTACGAGCCGGGGATTTTCCAGCCACAGTACGTTGATCATGTGATGGATATTACCCAGCAAGAGGCGGAAACCACGCTGTGACGCTTGGCTCAGGAAGAGGGCATTTTCTGCGGCGTTAGTTCTGGCGGTGCTGTGGCGGGGGCACTGCGTGTGGCGCAGGAAAAATCTGGCAGCGCGATCGTCGCGATTGTCTGCGATCGCGGCGATCGTTACCTGTCCACCGGCGTATTTGGCTAAAACTATTCCCGTTCCAGCTCGTGTATCGGCTCCATGTAGGCGGCGCGCCGGGCGGGGAAGAAGCCAAAAATCACCCCAATCAGGCTGGCGCACAGGAACGCGGCAACAATAGAAGCTGGCGAGTAGATCAACGAGAAGCTGCTGAAGAAGTGGCTGAATGCCGCACCCGCCAGCAGCGACAGCGAGACACCCAACACGCCGCCAAGCAAGCACACCAGCACCGCTTCAATCAAAAATTGTTGCGTGATATCGCTGGCGCGCGCGCCGACCGCCATGCGCACACCAATTTCTCGTGTACGCTCGGTAACTGAAACCAGCATGATGTTCATCACGCCGATGCCGCCGACCAGCAGCGAAATAAACGCAATTGCGGAGACCAGCAGCGCCAGCGTAGTGGTGGCTTTCTCAATGGTTTGACGAATGCTATCGGTGTTGAAAACAAAGAAATCTTTGCTGCCGTGGCGCTGGGTCAAAATCTGCGTAATACCCTGTTCTGCCACGCTCAAATCCACGTTGTCTTTGACCCTGACGGTGATGCTTCTCAGGTAGGACTGCCCGATCATGCGTTTCATTGCCGTGGTGTAGGGTACCCAGACATTAAGGTTTTCATCGCTGCCAAAGCCGCTGCTGTTTTTTCCACCACACCTATAATACGCACTGGCAGCGAGCCCAACAGGATCACCTCACCGATAGGGTTCTCCCCGTTGGGAAACAGTTTTTGCAATGTGTTTTGGTCGATAACCTCTTCCTGAGCCAGATTATCCACGCTGGTGCGCGGGAAAATCATCCCTTGCGCTACGCTGTAGCCGCGCACGGTGAAAAACTGTTCTCCTACACCGTTAGCATTGGCCGTGACCGCGATATTGCCATAGCGTAGCGTGACGCTGGTGGCGACGGAAGGCGTCACGCTGTGAACGTAGGGCTGCTGCGCCAGCGGCTCGATATCCGTTGCACGCAGCGTTTGAATGGCGCTCGAGCGTCGGTCACCGAAATCCTCGCCGGGATAGATCTCCAGCGTACTGGTGCCCATCGCGCTGATGTCTGCCAGCACTTGTTGCTGCGAGCCTTTGCCGAGCGCAACCACCGATACCACCGAGGCGATACCGATGATAATGCCGAGCATGGTAAGAAAGGTGCGCGTACGCTGAGCATTCATAGACAGTAAAGCCATTTTGAAGGCATCGATAAAACGATCGCGCGCTTGCCGCAGCCGTGAGGCGGGATTGGCGTTGGCTTTATCTTGCGGTGCGGCCATGCTTGGGCGCGGCGCGCTGGCCGAATCCGCGATCACTTCGCCATCTCGTAATTCAATGATTCGTCCGGCATGGCGCGCGATCTGCATGTCGTGGGTCACGATAATGATGGTGTGCCCCTGTGCGTTCAGATCTTTTAAAATGGCCAGCACTTCGTTACCGCTGTGCGTGTCCAACGCCCCCGTGGGTTCATCCGCCAGAATGACCTGGCCGCCGTTCATCAGCGCGCGGGCGATACTGACGCGCTGTTGTTGCCCGCCGGAAAGTTGGCTGGGGCGATAGTTCAGGCGCTCACCCAGTCCGAGACGGTGCAGCAGTGCCGCAGCTTGCTGCTGGCGGGAAGTGCGGTCGCGCCCGGCGTAGATCGCGGGGACTTCGACATTGCCCTGCGCGGAAAGATCGCCCAACAGATGATAGCGTTGAAAGATAAACCTGAAATATTCCCGGCGCAGCGCTGCCAGACTGTCGCTGTCGAGCGTCGCTACGGCCTGCCCGTTAACCCGGTATTCACCTTCGGAGGCTTTATCCAGACAGCCGAGAATATTCATAAATGTCGACTTACCGGAGCCGGAAGCCCTAACGATAGCGACCATTTCGCCAACATGAATATTCAGGTTTATCGCTTTTAGCACGTTGACCGTTTGGTCACCGTTGGTAAAACGGCACGAAATTCCCGTTAACGTCAGTAAGGTTGAGTCATACGCTAGCTCCTATTACATCGGCGGCGGGCCGGGGTGGCGCGACGATGACGATGCAGAACCCGGTTGCTGGCTGATGATCACCTGTTCGCCCGCGCTGACGCCGGTGAGTAATTGGGTATGCACGTTGTCGTTAATGCCAACAGTCACTTCGCGGGATTCGCGTTGCCCTTGCGCATTAACCACTTGCACCACGGTTTTGCCGTTAAGCTGCTGTACGGCGGTGGCGGGCACCACCAGCGCGTTTTTCACTGCGGTGTGCAGAATATAGACCTGCGCTGTCATCGAGATACGCAGCGTGCCTTCCGGGTTATCGACATCAAACAAGCCGTTGTAATAGATGGCCTTGGTGGTTGAAGAAGCTGCTACTGCTGCTGGACGAACTGGTGGTTTCGTCGTTGATGGAGTCCGGTGCCGGTTTGATGGCGCGCGGCGTTGCCTGATAGCGCTTGTTAGGCTGACCAAGAATGGTGAACCACACCGGCATGCCGACTTATTGGTGATAACAGTGAGTTTCCTCCTGCGGTACAACACGTCTTGCGTGAGGCGTTTTATCAACGCTGGAAATCGCTTTCCGTCGGAGAGCGTGCCTGGCTGGCAGAGGCAATTGCAATAGAGCGTGTATTGGCGGGGCAATCGTGCAAAACAGTGGCTCAGGCGCATGGCATTCCTGAGAATAGCGCACTAATGCATCGACTGAATATGCTGGCGGTTGATGGCGCGGCGGGCACGCGGGTAGGTGCGGGCGAATGCTGCTACACCGTCGCGGAGATCTACGGCATAGAATTTGATAGCTTTGCCTTCAACGCGTTGCAAAAGCGCGCGGTGAAGGGGCGGGCAGGAGAACGGGTACGTAACGGTGAGCCATGCATGCAGGTGGCAGAGGATCATGGTATTTGCATGCAGTATGAGGCGATGGATATGTTAGAGATGATCGCCGTAGATTCTTGTGCCGGAGAACGGGTACGTAATGGTGAATCCTGCCGATTGGTTGCCAGAGAACATGGTATCAGTCCTCTGTTTGCCGCTATGTGTGAGCTGGAGAGCATTGCGGTGAGGACGGTTGCCGGGGATCGGGTTCGGCAGGGGGAATCATGTCGCGTAGTGGCTTGGGAGCAGGGTATTCATCATTGCCACAGAGCGATGCATTACCTGGAGATGATCGCTGTTGATACCTTTGGCGCTGAACGGGTACGAAATGGGGAATGCTGCGCATTAGTGGCCCAGTCACTGGGGATTTCATTGGTCGGAGATGCGGCAAAAGTGCTGGCAGCCCTTGAAATGGCCTCTGTCGGTGCGGCAAAGCGCCCGCGTTTAATGTGAGTAGGGCGGGCCGCAAATAGAAACCCCACAGTCAGCGCACTGGCCGTGGGGTAGGTATCATGTACAGCGTTCAGAGAAGCATTACTTCTTGGTACGGATAACCGGTGTTTCGCCTACAACAACGGTACCGCTCAACTTGGTCAGCTCTTTGATCTCATCCATATTGGAGATAACTACCGGCGTCAACGTAGACTTGGCCTTTTCTTCCAGCAACGCCAGATCGAATTCAATGACCAGATCGCCTTTCTTCACGTGTTGGCCTTCTTCCGCAATGTGTTTAAAGCCTTCACCTTTCAGCTCAACGGTATCGATGCCGAAGTGAACAAACAGTTCAATCCCGCTGTCGGATTCGATAGAGAAAGCATGGTTAGTTTCAAAAATCTTGCCGATGGTGCCGTCAACCGGTGCCACCATCTTGTTGCCGGTCGGTTTAATGGCAATACCGTCCCCAACAATCTTTTCTGCAAAAACAACGTCAGGAACGTCTTCGATATTGACGATTTCACCGGACAACGGCGCAATGATTTCAATGCTGCCAGTATCTTTTTTGTCATCAGATACCAGAGATTTCAGTTTATCGAACAAACCCATGATCTTCTCCTAATTATTAATATTGGGTCAGCATAGCAGAATCAGCAGAGCGTTTTTTCTTTGATGAATCGGCTCACTACATCGCTCAGTTCTTGCGCTGTGGGCTGGGAGAGCGCTTGTTCTGCCAACGCTTTGGCATCGTCGTAATTTGCATTACGAATAATCTTCTTGATGCCAGGAATTGAGATTGCACTCATGCTGAATTCATCCAGACCCATACCCAATAATAGCAGTGTAGCACGTTCGTCACCAGCAAGCTCGCCGCACATCCCTGTCCATTTGCCTTCGGCATGCGATGCGTCAATGACCTGCTTGATCAAACGCAATACCGCTGGCGACATCGGGTTATAGAGATGAGAGATAAGCTCATTACCGCGATCAACTGCCAGAGTATACTGGGTTAGGTCATTTGTCCCAATACTAAAAAAGTCCACTTCTTTCGCCAGATGGTTCGCAATGGCGGCGGCGGCAGGTGTTTCTACCATCACGCCCACTTCGATGCTCTCATCGAAGGCTTTCCCTTCTGCTCTCAACTGCGATTTCAGCAGTTCCAGCTCGGCTTTCAGTGCACGAACTTCTTCCACAGAAATGATCATCGGGAACATGATACGCAGCTTGCCAAATACGGACGCGCGCAGAATGGCGCGCAGCTGTGCGTGCAGAATTTCTTTGCGATCGAGACAGATGCGGATCGCGCGCCAGCCGAGGAACGGGTTTTCTTCCTTCGGCAGGTTCATGTAAGGCAGATCTTTGTCGCCGCCGATATCCATGGTGCGCACGATAACGGCCTGTGCACCCACGGCTTTGTAGGCCTGGAACTGCTCTTCTTCTGTTGGGAAGGCATCTCGGTCCATAAACAGGAATTCGGTGCGGTAGAGACCAACACCTTCTGCGCCGTTACGCTCTGCACCGGCGACATCGCGCACGGTACCGATGTTGGCGCACACTTCCACCTGATGCCCGTCAAGCGTGATAGCGGGCAAATCTTTCAGTTTTGCCAACGCATCTTTTTCAGCGAGGTATTGCGCCTGCAACGCTTTCAGCTGTTCGATAACGTCTGGCGTCGGATTCTGATAAATCTTGTTGTTAACGCCATCCAGAATCAGATAATCGCCGTTTTTCACCTGTTGGGTGGCATCAGACGTGCCCACAATCGCGGGTAATTCCAAAGAACGCGCCATGATGGAGGTGTGGGAGGTCCGGCCGCCGAGATCGGTAATAAACCCCAGCATCTTGTCCAGATTCAACTGTGCGGTTTCTGATGGCGTTAGATTGGTAGCGACCAGGATAGATTCTTCCTGAATATCGCCGAGATCGATAATCGGCATGCCAAGAATATTTCTCAGCAGGCGTTTACCGATATCACGCATATCCGCTGCGCGCTCTTTCAGGTACTCATCGTCCAGCTCTTCCAACGCTTTCGCCTGATTCTCGATCACCGAGTGGGCTGCTGCATCGGCGGTGTGATGGTCCTTTTTGATGAGGGCTATGATTTCCTGCTCGAACTCTTCATCTTCGAGCAGCATGATATGCCCTTCGAAGATGGCTTCTTTCTCAGCGCCCAGGGTTGCACCTGCTTTGGCCTTGATGGTTTCCAACTGTGCGGATGCCTTGGCACGGCCACTCAGAAAACGCTCGATCTCTCGTTCAACGTCTTCAGCAGTAATTTTCTTCCGGCTGATGACGATTTCGTCTTCCTTCAATAACAGCGCGTTACCGAAAGCAAAACCTGGTGATACTAATACGCCTGAAATCATAACCCTACCTTCACTCGAAACTGATGTTCACACGAAAAGCCTGCCGATTACTCAAGTTCGGCCATCAGCTTAACCAGATGTTCAACGGCTTTTTGCTCGTCTTCACCTTCTGCGGAGAGCGTAACGACAGTGCCTTGCGTCAGGCCAAGGGTCTGAAGCTTGAACAGGCTTTTCGCGCTGGCGCTTTTTCCGTTGGAAGTGACGGTAATTTCGCTGGTAAATCCTTTGGCTTCTTTAACAAACTGAGCGGCAGGACGGGTGTGCAGGCCATTAGGAGCGGTAATTGTGACTTCTTGCTGGAACATTCTGTTTTCCCCAACTATGGTTTGGATTCGTGTTGTGGAACTAAAGTTTAGTGTATTTACCAAACTTTAGTCTGTTAGGTCAGCCCCATTTATGTTACGGGGTCGCCCTTGATGCGGCAAGGAAATGACGAAACGCCTTCCTTGAATATATACGCCAGACAGTGCTGCATTCCAGCCCAGTGTGTTATGACGTTACTGCCTCAGCGGTAAAAAGCGGGTCAATGTCATCAGCGGGAGCAGGGTGCTGTGTTATGGCTATTAATTTCGCGCATCAAAATAATTGTTCGGTTAAATACTAAACCTGGACTAAAAAAGCAATCATTGATGGGTATAAAGTTTGAACCCGACCACAAAAAAAGCACCTGTGAAGGTGCTTTTTTGCAGTCAATCCAGCGCGCGCGATTACTGTTGCAGTTCTTGTTCTGTGAACAGATCGGCAAACAACGCGGTGCTGAGATAACGCTCACCGGAAGACGGCAGAATCACGACGATGGTTTTGCCTTCGAACGCCGGATCTTTCAGCAAATTCAGCGCGGCAGCAACGGCAGCGCCGGAAGAGATTCCGGCAAGGATACCTTCTTCTTCCATCAGACGACGTGCGGTTGAAATAGCGTCTTCGTTAGAAATTCGCTCAACGCGATCCACCAGAGACAGATCGAGGTTACCTGGAATAAAACCTGCGCCGATCCCTTGGATCTTGTGCGGGCCAGGCTTGATCTCTTCTCCTGCCAACGCTTGCGTGATCACCGGAGAATCAACGGGTTCAACCGCTACAGTGGTGATGGCTTTGCCTTTGGTTTTCTTGATAAAACGGCTGACGCCGGTCAACGTACCGCCGGTGCCAACACCGGAGATAAACACGTCCACTTCACCATCGGTGTCTTCCCAGATTTCCGGGCCGGTGGTTTTTTCGTGAATTTCCGGGTTAGCCGGGTTGCTGAACTGTTGCAGCAGCAGGAAGCGGTTCGGATCGCTGGCGACAATTTCTTCTGCCTTGGCGATGGCACCTTTCATGCCTTTCGCACCTTCGGTCAGTACCAGTTTGGCACCCAGCGCTTTCAACAGGTTGCGCCGCTCGATGCTCATGGTTTCTGGCATGGTCAGGGTTAATTTGTACCCGCGGGCAGCAGCGACATAGGCCAGAGCAATCCCGGTGTTACCGCTTGTCGGTTCTACCAGTTCAACGCCGGGTTTTAATACGCCGCGTTTTTCCGCATCCCAAATCAGGTTCGCACCGATACGGCATTTGACGCTGAAGCTGGGATTGCGTGATTCCACTTTTGCCAGAATACGTCCATTACCGACACGGTTCAGGCGAACCAGCGGCGAGTGGCCGATGGTGTAGGAGTTGTCTTCATAGATTTTGCTCATGGCCAGTCCTTATAACTGTATGAAATTTTTACCAACAAGATAGAGCATACTCACTCCGCTCTTTCAGGGAAGGAAAGAATTGCTATATCGTTATGTTCTTAAGAAATATCTTTTCATTACAGTCGAAAAAGACTACCGCGCTCCCCCTCCCCCTGATACCGCGAGATGACGATAACGATCTACCCACAATGCGGTCGCGCCGCAGACGGCCACAGGCATCACCACCAAATTCAGGAACGGCACCAGCGTGAACAGACTGACCAGTGCGCCGAACTGTAAGTTATTGAGTTTATGACGCCGTAGCGCTTCGCGCATGGTGGGAAAGCTGATTTTGTGATTGTCGAAGGGATAATCGCAATATTGAATGGCCAGCATCCAGGCGCTAAACCCGAACCACAGTAGCGGTGCCACGGTCTGCCCGATGCCGGGAATAAGATACAACAATAGCAGTACGACTGCGCGCGGTAGGTAATAGGCGAGCTTCTGCACTTCACGCTTCACGATACGCGGGATATCTTTAACCATGCCCAGCATGCCGCTGTCTGGCAAGGTCTTCCCGGTCAGGCGCGCTTCAAGCTGTTCCGCAAGAAGGCCATTAAACGGCGCAGCGATGAAATTGGCGATGGTGCTGAAAAAGTAACCAAACACCAACAGGATAGAGACCACCGCGAGCGGCCACAGCAGATAGCTTAGCCATTGCAGCCAATCTGGCACATGGCTCATCAGTCGGGCAATCCATTCCCCCATGCGGGAAAACAGCCACCAAAAGGCACCGCCCATCAGCAGTATATTGACCAGCAGAGGTATGATGACAAAACGCCGTATGCCCGGCAGCGACATCAGTTGCCAGCCTTGTGCAAAATAGTAAATGCCTGAACACGTTGACGTAGCGGGGGACGGGGTTACCATGGCATCCTGTTCCTCATTGTTTGTGTGATCTGCATCATATCGGGATGATTTTCTGCTGACCAGTGACCCTTTGGACGAAAAAAAAGCAAAAAAGTGCGCCCGGTATATCTTTATTCCTATAAAATATTGTGCAGGCTTGATTCCTATAAAATATTGTGCAGGCTTGCACTTGTGTACGCGGGCAAATAGAGTTAAGGGTATGAAAAAATTGCCGCGGTGGCAATAAATTGAATTAACTGGGATAGCAATGATGCAGGACTTGCGTCTGATATTAATCGTTGTGGGCGCGATCGCTATAATTGCGCTACTGCTTCACGGCTTGTGGACGAGCCGTAAAGAGCGCTCGTCCCTTTTTCGCGATCGTCCGGTGAAGCGCCTTAAGCAAAAGCAGAAACGGGAAGAGGCTGCCCCGCTCGAGGAACTTGATGAAGGGGTCGGCGAAGTCAGGGTTACGCGTACTCGTGCGCCGGAAGAACCCGCGCTTGGCACATTTGATGAACCGGCACCGCCATCTTCTTCGTCATCGCCTTTTGCTTCTGCCGCCGAACATGTTCGTACCGATTATGATCCGCTGTTAGGCGCGGCGACACCGCAGCGTCCTGTACCGCAAGTGCAAGTCGATGAAGATAACGATGCGCTTTTGCGTCCAGTCCATGTACCGCATACACCGCACATCGAGGCTGAGCCCGTAGCGCCAGCCGCTGCGCATGAACCCGATGGCGTTGAAGCCCAACCGGAAGCGAAAAGTGCAAGCAATACGCAGCAGGAGGCCGTACTGGTGCTGCACGTCGCGGCCCATCAGGGCAGTATTATTGGCGGAGAAGTGCTGCTGCAAAGCGTGTTGCAGGCAGGATTCCAGTTCGGTGAAATGAATATTTTCCATCGCCATGTTAATCCCGCAGGGGCGGGGCCGGTGCTGTTTAGCCTGGCCAATATGGTGAAACCCGGTTCTTTCAGTATTGACGATATGGCCGAGTTCTCTACGCCGGGGGTCTCCATTTTCATGATGGTGCCATCCTACGGCGACGCGAGCCAGAACTTTAAATTGATGCTGCAATCGGCACAGCGCATTGCTGATGACGTAGGCGGCGTGGTGTTGGATGATGAGCGCCGTTTGATGACGCCGCAGAAAGTCGAAGCCTACAAGAACCGCATTCGCGATGTGCTGCGGGCTAATGGGTAAGTGTTAATGGGGAACCGTTAATAGGTAACCGCAAAGCCTCCACGAAGGAGGCTTTGTTTTTTCATGGTATAGGATGGGCTGAAGTGGCAAGTAGCAATGGATTAAAGCAGGATCTGGGCGTGATTCAGGGAGTGGGGCTGCTTTCCACCTCGCTATTGGGCACCGGTGTGTTTGCGGTGCCAGCGATTGTGGCGCAACTGTCGGGTAACGATAACCTATGGGCCTGGCCGCTGCTGATTGTGTTGGTGTTTCCCATTGCTATCGGCTTTGCCGCGCTGGGGCAGCATTTTCCGAATGCCGGTGGGGCGGCTCACTTTGTCAACCTGGCGTTTGGTCCACGCCTGGCTCGCGTGACCCGCTGGCTGTTTCTCTCCGTGATCCCTCTGGGGTTACCTGCGGCGTTGCAAATTGCCGCTGAATTCTGGTCCACGTTTATTGGTCAAAGCATGAGGGGCACATTGGTGGTGCAAATGTTGACGCTGGTAGCCATGTGGCTGCTCGGATCGCGCAGTGCGGGCTCCAGTGCTTCCATTCAAACGATCATTGCCGTGTTGGTGGTGTTGCTGGTAGCTGCCATTTGGTGGGCGGGTGACATCACCCCCACGCATATTACCTGGCTCGCACTGAGTGCTATCTCCTGGCCTAACACCTTTGATTCACTTGCCGTGATGTTCTGGTGTTTTGTTGGGTTGGAGGCGTTTGCCCACCTTTCTACCGAGTTTCGCAATCCGGAACGTGATTTCCCACGCGCATTGATGATCGGCATGCTGATTGCTGGCATCGTGTATTGGGGCTGTACCGTGGCTATTTTGCAGTTGAACGTCTATGACAGTGATATCGCCCCGACGTCGCTGCTGTTAAGTATCGTCGCAGACTTGTTTGGCAGCCAATGGATCTATTGGGGAGCCTGCCTGATTGGCTATCTGGCCTGTTTTGCCAGCGTGAATATTTACACTCAGGGCTTTGCGCGGCTGGTGTGGTCTCAGGCGACGCCGGGCAGTCGTTTAGGGACGCTTTCGCGTACTCAGGTGCCACTCAATGCGCTGTCGGCGGTGGTATTGTGTAGCCTGATATGCTGCCTGCTGATTCACTGGCTGTCCCTGCCATTATCGACGCTGATTGTTTACGCCAATGGCATTTTTGTTCTGGTTTATCTGCTGTGCATGCTGGCAGGGTGCCGATTGTTGAAAGGACGGGCCCGTCTAATGGCTGTCATCGGCAGTGTATTGTGCTGCGCACTGTTGGTGATGGTGGGGCCAAATCGCTCTATGCGTTGATTATGTTAGCGGTGTTGTGGTGGGGATTACCGCGTAAATCTCCGCAACTGGCAGCAGAATAGCAGGCGCTGTACCGGCCATGGTATGGCCGGTGCTGGCGGTGAGATAGCGGCAGGCTATTACGGCTGCTGTTCCGGCGTTGTGGATTTTTCCACGTCCAGTTTTGCTTCCAGCTCGCTCAAACGCTGTTCCAGTCGTGCCAGTTTTTCACGGGTGCGCAGCAGAACCTGCGTTTGCACATCGAACTCTTCACGGTTCATCAGATCCAGCTTGGTGAACTGTGCTTGCAGCACCTGGCGAATTTTTTTCTCGGCGTCTTCGCCCAGCTCACGTATGCCTTTGGGCATAGATTCGTGCACCTGACGTGCAATTTGCTCAATCTTTTTCGGGTCAATCATGCCGTTTTCCTGATAGGTTCCTGTCATCTGTAGTGTCAGTGTAATGCGTGAATGAAACGGGATAAACCAAAACTCGTCCTGCATCGCTTTGTGTCAGATTCTTAAAGAAAAATTTTATCAATAGGTGAGCAGATGTCACATTTTGCCTATTGCGCCAATTGCCCCGCTCCGGCATTAGCGTTATAGTTACCTCGCTTACTTCTCAGGGCGGGGTGTAATTCCCCACCGGCGGTAAACCAGACAACGCAGGGTGCTAAAACATCATGCTTTCGTGTGGAAGCCCGCGAGCGCTCGCTATAACGCTGTCGATGATGAATTATCGATATGTGTGGCGAGGTCAGCAGATCCGGTGAAATTCCGGGGCCGACGGTTATAGTCCGGATGGGAGAGAGTAACGGTATCCTGTTGGGCATAGGCCCACTCGCGTTATTTTGTTAGTCATTGCCCGGTGCGTATTGACGCGCATTCGATGCAATGGTTACTCCTCAAGCTCGCCCTGGTTCTGGTAATCCATAATAAATATGAGGTTTTTTTACCATGAATCAGACATTACTTTCTGAATTTGGCACGCCATCTGAACGCGTTGAACGTGCGCTTGAAGCGCTGCGTCAAGGAGTTGGTGTTATGGTGTTGGACGACGAAGACCGCGAAAACGAAGGCGACATGGTATTTGCCGCCGAGAACATGACCGTTGAGCAAATGGCGATGACCATTCGCTACGGTAGCGGTATCGTCTGCCTGTGCCTGACTGAAGAGCGCCGCCGTCAATTGGAACTGCCCATGATGGTGGAGCACAACACCAGCCACTATCAAACCGGCTTTACCGTCACCATCGAAGCGGCGGAAGGCGTAACGACCGGTGTCTCTGCCGCTGACCGTATGACAACCGTTCGTGCCGCCATTGCCGATGATGCGCGTCCAAGCGATCTGAACCGCCCGGGGCATGTCTTCCCGCTGCGCGGACAGCCGGGTGGTGTTCTAACGCGCTGTGGTCATACCGAAGCGTCTATCGATCTGGCAACGCTGGCTGGTTTCAAACCGGCCGCCGTGCTGTGCGAACTGACCAATGACGATGGCTCCATGGCGCGCGCGCTAGAAGTGATCGCCTTTGCCAAACAGCACGGCATGCCAGTACTGACCATCGAAGATTTGGTCGCCTATCGTCAGGCGGCAGAACGCAAAGCGAGCTGATTACTCCCTTCTCGGGCCGGTGACACCGGCCCATAAAAACGCAGCCTGTGCGCTTTACGCGCTGTGCTGCGTTTTTCTTGCCATTAACGTTGCGAAGCGCAGTTTGATGCGATTGCCGTTCTCGTCCGTTTTATGCAACTCACCCACGTTTTCGTTGTATTTCAGAATGTCCCATCCGGTGTAATAGTCGCATAGTTCGTTGTGCTGGAAGGTAAACGAGAATGGCAACGGGCAGGGGAAATCCTCGGTGGAGATGATAAGGTCATACTGTTCGTCTAGCGCTGCTTTGTTGATGTCGTACAGGCTGGCACGAATGCCGGAGAGGTTTTCGCTGCTGATGATATCTTTCAGTGACGAGATGCTATTGAGGTTTTTGTCATACGCAGTAACGTCAAACCCGCGCAGGTTCATGTAAAGGGCGTTTCTTCCGCCACCACAGCCAAGATCGAGCGCTTTGCCGAGGGCTACCTGCTCCAGTGCGGCCACCACTTCGGAGTGGGTTGCCGTCAGACCGTGTTTTTTGGTGTAATAATCTTCTGCGGTGCAGTAAAACGCTAACTGACACTCCAGGTCCGCTGAGGCGCTCACGATACGATGCCAGGCTTGCGGTTCAACAAACGGCGGCTGGTTCTGTTCGGTAAACTGGTAGGTCTCAATCACTGAACCATCTTCATGCAGCATGGCGAATGTCAGCTCCCCTTTCAGGACGGTCAGCTTTGCCCAGGTTCCTACTTGCGTGTTGTGTTTTTCTTGAAATGTGGCGGGCAGCGTCTGCGCATTCCACTGCGGCATGGTTTTATAACAGATCAGGTTTTGCATCATTCACCTCGGGGAGCCTATACATTCTTATCGCGTTTTACCGCGTTGCGGGTAGTTTAAAGCTCCGCAAAGAATAGCTATAAAAATTTATTTAAAATACATCTTTTGTGGTGAGAGCATGTTCTCAGGGTGAAGTATGTTGAGATTGGCGTAGGGTTTCGTGCGCGAAGAGCTGATAGCTTTTCTTTGCTACTTGCGTAGCACGCGCCCGACTAGGGGTGTGCAGTCGCCCACACCCCTCGACCCCGCGCTTTTTGCGGAATGACGTCGCTACGCGATGCCTTCGGAAACAGGTACCGCCGGACGGACCGCCCGCGACGTGCTCCCGGCACGGAGCGGACTTTCGCGGCATCCCTGCCGCTCATCCTGGCGTTACCCGTTTCCTCAGCGTCATTCAACGCGGGTTAAAACTAAAAGACATTATGCGCAGCGAGTGCACTTGTTGGACTGGATCACCTGAAAGAAATCATTCCCCTTGTCATCCACCAAAATGAATGCCGGGAAGTCTTCCACCTCGATTTTCCAAATCGCTTCCATGCCCAGTTCGGGATACTCAACGCAGGTCAGGTTCTTGATGCTGTTCTGTGCCAGAATCGCAGCCGGACCGCCAATACTGCCGAGATAGAAACCGCCGTGTTTATGGCAGGCGTCAGTCACCTGTTGGCTGCGGTTACCCTTCGCCAGCATGATTTTGCTGCCGCCGTTGGCTTGCAACAGATCAACGTAGGAGTCCATGCGCCCTGCGGTGGTTGGCCCCAAGGAACCAGAGGCATAGCTTTCCGGCGTTTTGGCCGGGCCCGCGTAGTAAATCGGATGATCTTTAACGTATTGCGGCAATCCTTCACCGTTGTCGATGCGCTCTTTGAGTTTGGCGTGAGCAATATCGCGCGCCACAATAATGGTGCCTGACAGGGAGAGACGCGTGGAAACCGGATACTGAGACAGCGTTTTCAGGATCTGTTCCATTGGTTGGTTAAGATCGATCTTGACCGCTTCACCTTCTCCGGCCTGGCGCAGATGTTCAGGAATGTATTTGCCAGGATTCTGCTCTAACTGCTCCAGCCAGATGCCGTCGCGGTTGATTTTGGCCTTAATGTTGCGGTCAGCGGAACAGGAAACACCCATGCCGACTGGGCAGGAGGCACCGTGACGCGGCAGACGAATAACGCGGATATCGTGAGCGAAATATTTACCGCCGAACTGCGCACCTAACCCCAGATCCTGTGCGGCTTTCAGCAATTCATTTTCCAGCGCAAGGTCGCGGAATGCTTGCCCATGTTCATTGCCGCTGGTGGGCAGCACATCGTAGTATTTGGTGGAGGCGAGCTTCACGGTTTTCAGCGTGCTCTCTGCTGAGGTGCCGCCGATTACAAAGGCAACGTGATACGGCGGGCAGGCCGCAGTGCCCAGTGAGCGCATTTTTTCCACCAGGAAGTTTTTCAGTTTTTCCGGCGTCAGCAGCGCTTTGGTTTCCTGATAAAGGTAGGTCTTGTTGGCAGAGCCACCCCCTTTGGTGACAAACAGGAATTTGTATTCCGCCCCTTCCGTACTGTAGAGGTCGATTTGGGCCGGCAGGTTGGTGCCGGTGTTGACTTCCTTATACATATCCAGCGCGGCGTTCTGCGAATAGCGCAGGTTGTCTTCAATAAACGTGTTATACACGCCGCGTGACAGCGCTTCGGCGTCATTGCCGCCCGTCCAGACCCGTTGGCCTTTTTTACCGACGATAATCGCAGTACCGGTATCCTGGCAGGTCGGCAGAATGCCCTTTGCAGCAATTTCCGAGTTGCGCAGGAATTGCAGCGCCACGTATTTGTCGTTTTCACTCGCCTCCGGGTCGTGCAGGATATCAGCCACTTGCTGTTGGTGGGCTGGACGCAGCATAAACGATGCATAGTGGAAGGCCTGTTGCGCCAGCAGGGTCAATGCCCGCGGGTCGATCTTCAGGATCTCTTTGCCTTCAAACTGGGCGGTGGAAACATAATCGCTGCTGATGAGGCGATATTGGGTGTTGTCTTTGCTTAGCGGAAAAGGTTCTTGATAATAAAATGGTTTATTCGACATGTTTTTCTCACTTGCAACAAATTAAAAGAAAGGTTCAGTATCCTTTGGGAAGACTTTCTGTCTTGCATATGGTTATCATTTTTATGTGCAATTATTCAGTCATGCGTTAGCACAATTATCCCAACCATGGTAGGGGTTTATAGCGCTACGTACCAATTTAGTATATCACAGTTTTTGCATCGAATCGGTGGGTTTTTACATTCTGAACGATAAAAAAAGCGCAGTGAAAATGGTGAAAAAGCAATAATGCGTCAAGTTGATGTTGATGCTTATTATATTGCGTAACTTGTTTAATAAAAATAAGTAAATTTATCGACTTGTTTTCCCTGAAAATAATGTGGTTTTTTGCCGCATCGATAAGAAAATAGTGGGTCTGCATTGCGTTATCAAGACCACCTCTATTTCAATTCAGGGCCGGATCTTTTTGCATCAGTAAATTATCAATCATCCAAAAACCTGCCGGGCCTGGCGGGTACTGTTTTGACCACACCACATCCATTTCAATCAGTTGCGGCCAACCTGCCACGGGTAACTCCACCAATACCTGATGACCAAACTGTGCGACCAGCCAGCGTGGCAGTATACTCCAGCCAAACCCCTGTTCTGCCATTTCCAGCAGCATAAGAGAAGGTGCAGACCAGATTATTCCCTCCTCCGACTGACGTTCATTGCGCGTATAGGTATTCAGACAAAGCTGGCGCACCGTCGCCAACTGCTGCTGCGTGACAGACGGCTGCTGTGCCAACGCATGCTGCGCTGCAACAAAGATGGCCATTTCGGTTTTCACGTGTAATCGTGAGGCACTGATCTCTGCTGGATAGTGTGGTTGGGTGCGAATAACGCCCATATGCGCGCGCTGTGCCTGAAGCAGGTCGATGACATCCTCATCCTCGGCGATCAGACACTCGAACTCGATATCAGGAAAACGGGCAGAAAAAGCGTGCAGCAAGGGATCATAATGAGCTGCTTTCCACATATCCGACAGCACAAAGCTCAGGCGTGGCTCGATACGATTGGCCAGACGCATCGCCAACGCATCCAGCGTGTCGCTGGCAGCGAGAATGGCCTGAACGTGCATGCGCACTTTATGACCGTCATCCGTCAGATGTGGCTGATGCCCTGATCGATCAAACAGCACCAGACCGAGATCGGCTTCCAGGTTGGCAATGGCCGCGCTCACGGTGGATTGGCTTTTGCGCAACTGGCGCGCAGCGGAAGAGAAGGAGCCGGTTTGTGCTGCGGTTACAAAGGCAATCAGGGATTCGGGGGAATATCGCATCACCGCTCTCTTCTCAAGTCCATCGTTTTTATCGATGGATATTAATTTCATTCTTCCACTAATAGCGATATAAGCTGCCGTCGTCAAGCGGTGAGAGGCGTTCTCCACCGCGTGTTTTTGTTGATGAAAAAAGTGTGGTGATGTATGCAATCTAACGCAGCAAAGAGACAAACAACCGCGGTACAACGCCGAAGCGTGGGTAAGCGTGTGTTTCATGCTGTCGGTTATGAAGTTGTTGCTCTGTTGATTACGGCACCCATTGGTGCCTGGCTATTTAACAAGCCGCTGTTTTCCATGGGCGCATTGGAGATCATGCTCTCCAGCATCGCCATGGTGTGGAATATCATCTACAACGCTCTCTTCGATCGCCTGTGGCCGGTATCACGCGTGGCGCGCGGTGCCAAAGTGCGTATCTTGCACGGATTAGGCTTTGAGGGCGGTTTTATCCTGTTCGGGTTGCCTGTCGCGGCCTGGATGTTGGAGATTACGCTGTGGCAGGCGTTGATGGTGGAGATCGGCTTTTTCCTGTTTTTCCTGCCATATACCGTGGTTTATAACTGGGTATACGACAATTTGCACGCACGTCTTATGGCGCGTAGAGCAGGTCAGCAGGGTAAGTCGCCCATCGCATCGCGTACTCGTTAACACGGTTAGCTGTTGCGGTTGCTGGTTTTCAATCGGCTTTTGAAATCGGCGTAGTCTGGCGTTATCGGGCTGCGCCATAAATACCAGGCCGCGACCGTGAGAAAGGGCTGGCACGGCAGGCTGAGTTCCTCCAACTCGCGGCGCGAGGGTATCGCATCGCGCTGATGCAAATAGCATAACCCTAAACGGATACCGAGATCGTCCAACGGCATAATATCCATTCGTTCCAACCCATAGATCAAATACATTTCGACCGTCCAGCGACCAATGCCTTTCAACGTACATAACCGTTCGATTAACGTATTATCGTCCATTGTTAGCGCCTGTTCTCGCGCAGGAACCAAACCTTGCAGTGCCCCGTGGGCAATCGCGTGCAGGGTCTCTGCCTTGCGCGTTGAGAAGCCGCATTGGCGCAGCGCGTCTTTCTCACTGGCGGCAATCTGCTGTGCGGAAGGAAGTGTCTGCCCGTCAGGGCTAAAGGCTTCCAACAGGCGGCGGATCATTGCATCGCCCGCACGAGTCGTGAGCTGTTGGTAAGCTACGGCGCGTATCAGCGCTTCATAGGGTTCACGATGCGGGTGCGTTTGGTGCTGACATTCGCCGATGTTGTCCAGCAACGCTTGCCAGCGCGGTCCGAGCGTGCGCAAATGTTCGCATGCCAGATGCACGCTCTGCGCCCTGTTCCATAATACCGGCTGCGGGTGTGACATACTTGATCCTGAACGTGAGAGAAAGGGTGCGGGCTTTCAGCATAAAAGAGTGAATAAGGGTTGTCACTTTGGGATGCGTTTCTGGAATGAGAAAGCAAGAATCAGGCATGTATTCGCCAGAAGTAAAAGGTAGGGTGGGATATCTTTTTTGGCCAGAGACTGCGAGGTGAATGATGTCGACAAACGTGCGCCGAACGCCGATTTCTTTTCCTGAGCAAGAACCCCCTGCCTAAGACGATGCATGGTGGGATGCCTTGTGCCGACGTGATAAACACGCCGATGGCCGTTTTTTCTATGGCGTTAAAACTACGGGGATCTTCTGTATGCCCTCCTGTGCGTCTCGGTTACCACTGAGGGAAAATGTGCGGTTCTTTGCGGATGCTGAGGCGGCGCAACGTACCGGTTTCCGGCCCTGTAAACGCTGCCGACCAGGAAATCCGTCTCGCGAGGAAAGGCAATGTGCAGCTATTGAGCACGCCTGCCAACTGATGGCGCAGGCAGAGATATCGCTGACGCTGGCGCCAAACGCTGTGGGTATTAGCCCCTACCATTTTCACCGGCTGTTTAAAACCCACGTTGGCGTGACACCAAAACGCTGCGCTGCCGCGTTGCGTGGTCAGCGTGTGCGCCAGTCTTTGAGCGGTGATGCGCCCGTGACACAAGCGGCATTAGAGGCAGGATTTCGCTCCAGCGGGCAATTTTATCACGAGTCCGACCTGCTTCTCGGCATGCCGAGAAGCAGTTTTAAAAACAAGGGGCAGGGTATGACGATCCATTTTGCTATCGGACAGTGTTCACTGGGTGAGATTCTGGTTGCAGAAAGCGAGTGCGGTGTCTGTGCAGTTTTACTGGGGGATGACGCCACTGCACTGATAAACGAGCTGCAATCTCTGTTTGCCAATGCACCTTGGTCGGAGGTGATACGGCGTTTGAGCAGCGCATGGCGCTGGTGGTCAGTGTCATTGATTCACCTGGCGTGCCGATGACGTTACCGCTCGATATTCGCGGCACCGCGTTTCAACTGCGTGTCTGGCAGGCTCTGCGTGACATACCTCTGGGAACCACGCTCAGCTACCGCGACATTGCTGAAAAAATTGGCCAGCCGGACGCGGTGCGTGCGGTGGCCGGAGCTTGCGCCGCCAACCGTCTGGCGGTTCTCATTCCTTGCCATCGGGTCATTCGCACCGATGGTGCGTTGTCGGGCTATCGGTGGGGCATCGCGCGTAAACACCAACTGCTTGAGATCGAGGCTAAGGAATCCCATGACGGATGATCTGTTCGCGGAAGAGGGCACACCGCGCTGGACGCAAACGCTGGCACCTGGCGCGGTTGTGCTGCGCGGGTTCGCCGTCGAATGTGCACCCGCGTTAATGCAGATGATTGACCAACTGACGAGCCTGTCGCCGTTTCGACATATGACCACGCCGGGCGGCTTTGCCATGTCGGCCGCCATGAGCAATTGTGGCACGCTGGGCTGGGTGACGGATGCGCAGGGTTATCGCTATTCGCGCCACGATCCACTTACGGGGGAGCCTTGGCCCGCGATGCCGACGCTGTTTGCTCAACTGGCGCAACAGGCAGCACACGAGGCCGGATTTCCTGATTTCGTTGCCGATGCTTGCCTGATGAACCGCTATGCGGTGGGCAGCCGGATGTCATTGCATCAGGATAAGAATGAGCGAGATTTCTCGCAGCCGATTGTTTCTGTGTCTCTTGGGTTACCGGCCATCTTTCAGTTTGGCGGTATGCAGCGCAGTGATGCCGTGCAGCGTATCGCGCTGACGCAGGGCGATGTGTTGGTGTGGGGCGGGCCGTCACGCCTGCGTTTTCACGGCGTGCAAACCATCAAAGCAGGCACTGGCGCTTATCGGTTTAATCTGACGTTTCGTAAGGCAGGATAAAATAAGGCGGTAACAACCTGCCCATCAGGGCGCAGGTTGTTACCGAACAGGCTTATTGTTTCTTGAAGTGCATATAATCCAATGCGCTTTCTGCGGCAATACGGCCTGAGTTCAGGGCGAAACCGAAGGTGTCGCCGCCTAACAGCAGGTCGTAAGTGTCGCCGTACATGCCGCCCGCGTCATTACCGGTGACATACAGGCCCGGGATGGCATTGCCGTCCTTGTTGACTGCCTGCATCTTCTCGTTAATTTTCACGCCACCCAGCGTGCCGAGTGCGGCAGGCTGCATCTTAACGGCATAGAACGGCCCTGTTTTCACCGGACGCAGGTAATCCATGTTCTTGTTGAACACTTCATCACGTTTTTGCGCGGCAAATACGTTGTTCTGATCGATGGTTTCTTTCAGCACGCTGGCATCCACGCCCATCGCTTTTGCCAGTGCGTCCAGCGTTTGTGCTTTGTAGACGAAACCGCGGTTTTTCTGACTCTCTTTTTCAAACTCATCGTCAAACTTGGTGAGTTTGGTATTGGCGATAACCCATTCATCAATTGGCACATCGATCCCGTCGTTCACGTAATGTTTACGTGACGTTTCATCAAAGATGGAGTACATGATGCCGCCCGCTTTGGAGAGCGCGTTACCGGAGTGAGGCCAAATGATAACGTTGGACTCATCGGTAAAGCGACGGCCATGCGTGTCGACCCACAGATAGGGTTGGCGGGCCGTGGCCAGCAGGTGGGAGTTAGGCGCATAGTCCGGCAAGCCAGGACGATAGGCTTGCAGTACGCCCATGCCTTCTTCTTTGGCACCAGTTGGCACCAGCTTTCCAGGCCATTTTTATCCCTTCACCATCTTTACCGATGTTGCCCACCATGATGGTATCCGGGAAGGCGACGTACTTTTGCCGCTTCACCACCCACTTCTGGCGTTTCAGAAGGCGCATCGACGGTGGCTTTATTGATTTTCCCTTGGGCATCAATATCTAATGTGACAGTAACGTCGCCACCAATACCTGTGCTGGCGGAAGAATAAGTGCCTGCTTTAAAATCGCCATCTGCAAAGGCGAAGCTTGATGCAATCAGCAGACAAAAGGCTGCCGTACCCTGTGATGTTTTCATATCAACGGTTCCAATAAAAGTTTATAAATATTCAATGTTATATTGAACGGAAAATTATTGCTCGTGCTCTCCTTTATCTCCCATGAATAAAATGATGGCCGTCATCTTCATTCAGATGCATGAATATAAAACAGCAAATGGGTAATCCGATACCGAGTAAAATAAATAGCAGGCTAAAACTGTTTAAATTAATCGTGCTCTCCATGCGGGTAAGAAAACGCAGCATAGGAAAGGTCAATGCCATGCTGATCATAATGGAGAGCAACTGAGTCACTGTCATAATGTTATTGCCGTTGTTATAGGTGTGATGACTCAGGTTGCTGAACGCCAGCGTGCTCTCTGCGGAATGCAGCGTCGAAATCAGAATGCTGAGCAGCACCGCAATAATGCCGATGAATATCGTTGCGTTTTCCTGCACCGCCGCGCCCATGGAGAAAATGCACAGCGAAGTAATGACCGTGGTGTGCAGCAGCAGCTTGCGGTAGCCAATCGGTTTTATCAGTGGCTCGAAACCCATTTTAGAGAGCGGGGTACCGCTGGAGAATAACAACAAAATCAGGCTGACGGTGGTGGGGTCGCACGCCAGTTTGGTTTGCAGCATCAGCGACAGCACCACCGGGATCGAGGAGAGCAAAATGCGCGTGACGATACCGCTGGTCACGCCAATGGAAAACGTTTTAATGGTAAACAGGTTTTCGCGCGGTTGAGGCCGAGTAGCGAACATATCCTGTTTGAAATAGAGGAATGCGAGGCTAAATCCTGCGATGGCCAGCGCGGCACTCAACGGGAGGCTGATGATGTTTTTCGGTATCGCGGTGAGCAGGAATGCGCCGAGAAACAAGATGCCGACCAGCAGCATCAATTTATAGGTGTCTCCCCGAAAGTGTGGAACCTGCATATTGGCGGGAATATGTTTTCTCGTCAGCATCAGGCAGACCAGGCACAGGGGAATGTTGAGAACAAAAATCAGCACTGGGCCAATCATGGTGCCCAGTAACCCCAGCAGGGTAATGCGGTTGAGGAATAAGAGTTTCATGGTATCGGGCGTGGTTCTCAAAATAATGGTTCTGATTATCGGCAGCATCAATGCGCCGCCGATCCCTTGTATAAAACGAAATGCGCTCAGGCTCACGATGGAGGTCGCGGTAGTACACAGCAGCGAGCCCGCCATAAAAATAGCGATCGCGACAAGGTAGGTCTTGCGTTCACCCAGCCACGCTGCCATCCAGCCATTGACGGGGGTGAAGGCCACCACGGTAACAACATAGGAGATAACAATCAGCTCCATATGCAGCACCGGTTGGTGAAGCGCCTCCGCAATGGTTGGCAGTGCGATATACAACATCGTCGTGTCGACGGATTGCATAAAAAAGGTGATGGATGCAATCCAGAACAGTGTCCACGACGTCTTCATGATTTACGCTACTGTCATCTGGCCGGCGTACAGCACAAACATACGCAGCAGGAACACACCGAGCAGGCTGAGACCCGCCATGAACGCCATCTGCTTGCGGCTTGGCGCACTGTCGTGGCTGCGCAGGAATCCGGCAATAAGCGGAACCGCGATACCCACGCCAATAACGCCAATCCAGAACACGCCGCCCCAGAAACCGGTAAGTGCGTTGTGTGCCGACAGGTTTTTTTGACCGCCACCCAATAACAACCCGACAAAGAAGGCGAACAGCAAGAAGATCTCTGCGAACACCACGGGATTTTCAATTTTATGGATATGGATGAAGTGCAACGTACCTTTGTGTTCGCCAATAAACTGGCGATTCATGGCTCCGGCCAGCAGCGCAACCGCAATGCCGGACGTGGTGCCCGAGGCGAGAAACAGCACTGGCAGCACCGGGTTGTTCAGCATCGGGAAGGATTTAAGCGCCGACAGCAGAAAACCGGTATAGCACCCCAACAGGATTGCCAGCACCAACAGCGTGTTTTTAAACCAACTGATACGTTTCTGGATAATGGCACTCAGGTTACGCACCAGAGAGAGCAGGCCGCCGTTGTTGAATTTGCTCACCAGCGTCAGCAACTCATCACGATACAGGCTGACCAGCCACAGGATGATAAACACGAAGTAGACCTGAAACAGCATCACTCCGAGCGACATGATGGAGCCAGGGTTGTAGAAGACCATCAGATACCAGAAGGTCATCGGGCGTGTCAGGTGGAAGAGCAGAATAATCAGACCGACCATCACCGACAACGGTGCCACGATCGCCGTTGCTATGGCGATGGGATTTTTGCTGCTGTACTCCGCGGGCACGTAATACTTCAGCAGCATCGTGAGGGTGATCATGCCAGCGGAAATGCCCACCAGCAGCAGGTAGATGGCGATGGGCCAGTCCCATACCAGCGTGTCGAAGTGGAAAGCATTAAGCATTGTCGATTACCCCGCGTTTGCCAGGAATGCGATAGAGCTTCGGTTCGGTGCCCAGATAGACTTTGGAGCGATAGGTCGGGTTCGCGAGAATCATTTGAGAAATATCGCTGGCCGGATCGTTCAAATCGCCAAATACCAGAGCGTGGGTCGGACAGATCTCGACGCAGGCCGGTTTTTTACCTGCTGCCAGATTGGTCTCGCGGCAGAAGTTGCACTTATCTGCGGTATTGGTTACCGGGTTGATAAAGCGTACGTGGTAAGGGCAGGCAGCGATACAGTAGCGGCAACCTACGCAGCGTTTATCATTAACGTCAACGATGCCGGTGAGTGCGTCCTTAAAGGAGGCACCCGTCGGACACACGGAAACGCACGGCGGGTTTTCGCAATTCTGACAGGATTTACGAAAATATTGACGCACAGCGCGACTGGTCGAGGTACGCGGAATATTAACGAAGGTCAGGATCTCGAGGCGGGTAACGCCATCGGGAACATTGTTGGTCTCTTTGCGGGCACCGATACAGGCTTTACAGCCAATACACAGTGATTCATTGTGCAGTAAGCCATCGCACCCCTTTTGAGGAGCCAGCGGCGGGTGTAGCGCTTTGCGGCGCAGCCTCGTTTGCTAACGCCAGTGAGGAACTGCCCGTCACAAAAATGGCACTCCCCATATAGGCGAGAAATCGACGGCGGGAATGATCTTCCATAACATCACCTTCAGTATTGAATGCTAGTTGATGTAGTCATGCTGATGTCGGTACCGAAAAATCGTTGGGTGATTGGCTTTTGCAGTGTCTGATTCGTTGTGACGCAGTGTGGAAGGGCTTCCCTGAGACATTGAACAAAAACTTTTTTATATCGGTACCCAGCAGGCATCAGAAATTTTTTATCGATATAATAATATAAGATGCACGTAAACCATGAGCTTCCTATGGGTTTTATTTGACCATACCTAATAGGGGGTAGAGTGTGCAGTAAATCACATTTGCGGGTTTGAAGATTAATATAAAAATTATCTGGATTTATTATAAATTTCAGGAGGATAAATGTAGTTTGTAATTAAATATCATGAGCGACTGTGAATGAAAAGTAAATAATGTAATAGAGTCAATTGAGAATCATTTTTGTTTGCGCTAATTATAGTGTGATCGGTTTACAAATAATTATGCAAATCATGATGCGGGAGTATCAGAATCCACAGGGAGATAATGTGCCTGAATATTCAGGCGCGGAAAGGAATGGGTAAGGTTACTGTATTGTGAAAATTAGCCCTTTAAATGTTTATCCAGGAACTGGATCACAATTTTCATAATCTCTGGCTGCATCCAGTAATCACCGCCGTGCTGTGCATCTTTAACCGAGTAATAGGTGGAATCAATGCTTTGTTGCAATAATGCCTGATGCAATATTTCCGTTTGGCGTGGCGAGACAATGGTATCTTTGGTGCCGTGCATAATCAGGAACGTCGGGGTGTTGCTGTTAATGTAATTGATGGGATTGGCTGCTGCTGTGCGTTCAGGATAGCGTGTAATCGGGCCACCATCGTTGAATACGGAGGTGCCGTTAACCCAAATAGCTTCGGTTGCTGAAGCGGAGGTGTGTTTTTGCACCACCTCATCGGGGAAGCCTTCGCCGACACGCAGCAAATCGGAGAGCCCGTAGAAGTCGATCACCGCCTGAACCTGGCTGTTTTTATCCAGGTTTTCCCCCTTATCAAACTGCTTGTCGCCGTTCGACGTACCGGTAAATGCGGCCAGATACCCACCGGCTGACGCGCCAAATACCGCAATATGTGCGCCATCAATACCAAATTTCCCGGACCGCGCGCGCAGATAACGTACCGCTGATTTCACATCTTCAAGCGGCGCAGGAAACAGCACTGTCGGCGCTACACGATATTCCATGCTGGTAACCACATAGCCTGCTTCGGCCATGGCCAGGCGTTGCTGAACGTAGTTATCTTTGTTGGCGTTAATAAAACCGCCGCCGGTGACAAACAGCACGGCGGGCAAGGCTTTGGGTGACTCAGGTTGCAAAATATCCATTTTCAGCGCTACGTTGGAATAGCCGCGCATTGGCACCTGAGAGAAAACCACGTTTGAGATCAATTTTACCGATGGAACACTCTTCTTAACGGACAAAGTATGTAACGGCGCATCTGCAATAGCGGCAGTGCCAGACAGACAACCCAGTGTAAAGAACAGGCACAGGGCCATCGGTTTGTAGTTGGTGGACATTATCATTCCTTAGCGATTAACGAGCGTTATTTCCCAACCTCTGTCACCCTGGAAATAGGGCGCACGAATAGCGCATCAAAAAAAGATGTTGGGTGCTATTCGCAAATTGAAGAGGCGAATACGTTTTTTGCAGATGAATGCAGCGACGTGGCAATGTATGTGGATGCGCCGCGCCAGCGTACATAACGTGAATAATGATAAATATCTTTATACTGCTAACATGCTTTTATTATGATGCACGTAGTCTATGCCATTTATGCAACCTGGCATTCACATATAAATAATATGTATTGTGTTATTGCGCGAAATTCATTTAAGCACGATCGGCAACATGTTATTTGTGTCGCTTGTCACATTTGTTTTTTTGTGTGTTAATATAATAGTTATATCTATTAATTATAAATTAAGGCATCAATGATAAATATTAAGCACCTTGTCTACTATCATGAGCTGATTCGCATTGGCAGTTTTACCAAGGCGGCGAAAACGCTGAATATTTCCCAGGCGTTTCTTTCTCAGGAGATAGCGCGCCTGGAGCAGGAAACCGAAAGAAAACTGATAAATCGCACCACGCACCAATTCTCTCTGACCCCCTTTGGTAAGGCATTTGCCAAAAAAATACGTGGTATAATTAGAGAATATTACGATATTGAGCAATTTATTCGTGGCTATGAAGACAGTCATGATGGCGCATTGTTAGTGGGTGTTCTTCCGATATTCAATCGTCTGCGGCATTACGAAATTTTTAGCCAGTTTCAGCGGCGCTATCCCAACATTGAGATGTCATTTATCGATGGTGTCAGCACGGATTTGTTAGAAAAGGTGCGTAACGGCGATCTCCATTTCTCCTATTCCACGCCGTTTGCCGATTATCAGGACGATCCGCTGTTTGCGCATCAGGTGCTGTATGAAGATCAACTGGTGGCCGTGATGGCAAGCAGCCATCCGCTGGCGCAGCAAAAAACGTTGAGTCTTGAAACCCTGGCGCAGGCACGGCTGATTGTGCCGCAGAAAGGAACGGGCGAGCATGCCATCGTTTCCGATGCCTATGCAAAATAGGGGTTGAAGCCAAGCTATTTCCGCGAATGCAACAATATCGATATCATCATGGATCTGGTGATGAACCAGAATGGCGTGGTGTTCTTGTGCACCCAGGTCGCCGGGAGCCTTGAAGGGTACGATATCACCATCACACCGCTGGAAACTCCGTTGCCAAGAATTTTCGCTGTCAGCTATCTCAAACGCAGTGCTCAAATCCCTATGGTTAAACTATTCATTGATTTTATTGAATAAAACTGCATCGCTCTTCGTCCTGCCTGCTAATAACGCCCGGTATCGGCCGGGCAGCGCTTACTGATTTTCCTTCGAACAATTTCCCACCATCGTGTGTAAATGTGAATTTGGTCATGTTTTCATACTAGATCTACTTATATGGTGGTTAGCATAGAAAACATGATGTAAAAGGATATCGACATGAAAATTGTCAGTGCTGAAGTATTTGTTACTTGTCCGAGGCGTAATTTTGTCACCCTGAAAATCACAACAGAAGGGGGGCTGGGGGCTGACCGGCATCGGCGATGCCACGCTGAACGGGCGTGAGCTGCCGGTAGCTTCCTACCTGAAAGACCATATTTGCCCGCAGCTTATCGGGCGAGACGCACAGCAGATTGAGGATATCTGGCAGTATTTCTACAAGGGAGCCTACTGGCGTCGTGGCCCGGTTACCATGTCAGCCATTTCGGCGGTGGACATGGCACTGTGGGACATTAAAGGCAAGGCGGCCAACATGCCTCTGTATCAGCTGCTGGGCGGTGCATCGCGCACCGGTGTGATGGTTTACTGCCACACCACTGGGCACAGCATTGATGAAGCGCTGGATGATTACGCCAAACACCGCGAAATGGGCTTCAAGGCGATTCGCGTGCAGTGCGGCGTTCCGGGAATGAAAACCACCTACGGTATGGCGAAAGGTAAAGGCCTGGCGTATGAACCCGCCACCAAAGGTAACTGGCCGGAAGAACAACTTTGGTCGACGGAAAAGTACCTGGATTTTGCTCCGAAACTGTTTGAAGCGGTACGTGATAAATACGGTTTCAACGAACACCTACTGCATGACATGCACCACCGCCTGACGCCGATTGAAGCAGCCCGCTTCGGCAAAAGTGTAGAACCTTATCGCCTGTTCTGGATGGAAGATCCTACGCCGGCAGAAAATCAGGAATGTTTCCGCCTGATTCGTCAGCACACGGTAACGCCGATTGCCGTTGGGGAAGTGTTCAACAGCATCTGGGATTGTAAACAGCTTATCGAAGAACAGCTTATCGACTACATCCGCACCACCATCACTCATGCTGGCGGTATCTCTGGTATGCGCCGCATTGCTGATTTTGCTTCGTTGTATCAGGTTCGCACCGGCTCACACGGCCCATCCGATTTGTCACCGATCTGCATGGCAGCCGCGCTGCACTTCGATCTTTGGGTGCCGAATTTTGGCGTACAGGAATACATGGGCTACTCCGAGCAGATGCTGGAAGTATTCCCGCACAGTTGGACATTTGAAGATGGCTACATGCATCCGGGAGAAAAACCGGGTTTGGGCATCGAGTTTGACGAAAAACTGGCGGCGAAATATCCCTACGAACCGGCCTACCTGCCGGTAGCTCGTTTGGAAGACGGCACGCTGTGGAACTGGTAAGTCGTCATCTACTGTGATGATGCGGGAGAAAAGTAATGAGCTTGATTAACGACAATTTCATGATAGGCAGCCCGACTGGGGTCAAACTCTATCAGCAGGTGGCGCGGGATCTACCGATTATTGATTACCATTGCCATCTGGAAGCAAAAGACATTTATAAAACCGCCGTTTCAGCAGTATCACAGAGCTGTGGCTGGCGGGGGATCACTATAAATGGCGCGCCATGCGCGCCAACGGTATCCCAGAAGCAAAGATCACAGGCAACGCCTCCCCTGAAGAGAAGTTTCAGGAGTGGGCCGAAACCGTTGAAGCGGCGTTTGGTAACCCGCTCCGCCACTGGACGCATCTGGAATTGAAACAATACTTCGGTATTGACGAGCTGCTGAGCAGCCGTAACTGGCGTGACATCATGGATGCCTGTAACCGCCAGTCGCAGGATGATGCCTTCACACCGCGTGCGTTAATGACGCGCTCTCGGGTTGAGGTTATCTGCACCACGGATTCGCCGCTGGACTCTCTTCACTATCACCAGTTGTTAAAACAGGACGCCAGTTTTACCCCCAGGGTGCTGCCGACCTTCCGCCCGGATGAGTTTTTCTCACACGATCGTCATCAGTTCTCTTCCGCGCTGGTGCGTTTGACTGAATTGACCGGTGAGACCATTACCCGGTTCACTGATTTTGAGCGCGCGCTGGAAGCACGAGTGCGTTTTTTCCATGAGGTCGGCTGCCGCATTTCCGATCACGGACTGGGGGATTTAACCTTTACGCCGTTCACGACGTTACAGAGTGATACGGTATTCCAGAAAAAAATGCAGGGTGAAATAATCACATCTGCGGAAGAGAGTATTTGGCAAAGCGTATTATTTATTACGCTGGCCCGGTTATATAAAAAATATGATTGGGCAATGCAAATTCATTTCGGCGCGATCCGTAATAATAACCAACGTATGTTGGAAAAAAGTTGGGATAAATAGCGGGTTTGATGCTATTGCCGATCAACCCCGATTGGCTGCCAATCTTAATGCATTTCTTAATGCAATGGCCGAGGAGAATCATTTATAACCTTTACGCGGCCTACAATGACATTGTGGCCTCGACGATTGCCAACTTCCAGTCTGGTGAGGAGGGTGTTAAATCGCCGCTTCAGTTCGGTTCTGGCTGGTGGTTCAACGATACGCGCCGTGGCATGTTGAGCTAGCTTAACGCGCTGGCGGATCAAAGGCTGCTGATGAACTTTGTTGGTATGCTGACCGATTCGCGCAGTTTTGTTTCTTACCCGCGTTACGATTATTTCCGCCGTATTTTGTGCGGTTTAATCGGACAATGGATTGATGCCGGGGAATTTCCTGCGGATGACATTATCCTGCAACGTATGGTAAGAAATATTTTTCACGATAACGCCCTACACTATTTTAAATTCTGATTATTACTCTCATTTTAATGAGGATAGAATATGTCTGGTTCTAAGAAAGTGACTATACCGGTCAGTATCGGTTATGGTCTGACGGATATTATGGGTGGCGGTGCCTTTACCGTTATCGGGGCCTGGTTACTCTTTTTTATACCACCTTTGTGGATTTGACACCGGTAGAAGCCGCATCAATTGTTGCCATCGCCCGTATTGTCGACGCGATTGTCAGCCTGTTTATGGGCAGTTTTACCGACCATTTTTATAAAAACTATTTCGGTAAGAAATTTGGCCGCCGCAGATTCTTGCTGTTAGTCGGTTCGCCGCTGATGCTGGTTTATTCTCTGCTGTGGGTCAACGGCATGAATTACTGGTTCTATCTGGCGGTGTACCTGGCGTTTGAAATCATTGCCGCGATGGTGCTTATCCCGTGGGAGACGCTGCCGTCCGAAATGACCAAAGGGTTTAACTCGCGCACCAAGCTCTCCACCTGCCGCATGTTCCTCTCGGCGTTGGGGACGTTTCTTGCGACCTTTATTCCTGGCCTGCTGATCAAGCATTACGGTGAACACGATGCCAACGCCTACCTGATTAACGGTGTGATGTTTGCCGTTATCTTCATGGTGTGCGTATTCATCTCCTGGAAAGTGGCCTGGGAGCGCGAGCTGACGCCGGAGATGCTGGCCGAGTTGGAAGCGGAAGCGCCGCCGCGCACGCTGGGTGAAAAACTGCGGATGCTGGGCGGCTTGTTCAAGGATTGCTTATCAACGCTGCGTGTGCGTGCTTTCAGAAAACACCTGGCGATTTATCTGTTCTCCTTCACGGCGAAAGATGTCTACAACACGGTGTTTGTGTTCTTCTGTGTCTACTGTCTGAACGTTTCCTCTGCGTTTGCTGGAAGTCTGCTCTCCGTGAGTATTGTGGGGCTGCCGGTGACGCTGTTGGCAGGGCTGGCGATCATCAAATACGGCCCATCGCGTCTGTATATCTTTGCCTACACGCTGATGATGTTGTGTCTGGCCGGCTTCTTCTATGTCTACCGCTTCCCGGTAGAAAACAAGATGGTGATGCTGGTGGCGCTGGTGGGTTTCTATCAGGTGGGTCGCTGCGTGCTGGAGTTCACCCCGTGGAACGTGTTCCCGTTCATTCCTGATATTGACGAGATGATCACCCGCCAGCGCCGTGAAGGACTATTTGCTGCGGTGATGACCTTCTCACGCAAAACCACGGTTGCCATTGCCACCTTTATTGTTGGCCTGCTGTTGCAGTGGGGAGGGTTTGTCAAAGGTAGCCAGGCACAACCGCAGGAAGCGATTCAAACCATTGCTGGCCTGATGTTTATTGGTACCGCCAGCCTGTTGCTGATAGCGCTGTGGCAGGCATTGACCTTACATCTGAATAAAACCACGCACAAGGTGTTTGTGGACGAAGTGGAACGCCTGAAAGCCAATGGCAGAAAACAAGATGTAGCACCAGAAGCACGTCGTATTGTTGAGGATTTAACCGGGCACTCTTATGACACCCTGTGGAATCAGAACGACGCGTCACCGGTGAAAGGGCCGCGCACGGCCTCAACGGTGGGTGAGTAAATGTAATCGGATGCGCAAGCATCCACGTTGGGAAAAACAGTCGTGACAACGTCTCTCTTACAGGCAAAAGCTGCGGTGCCTGAATACGACCGCAACAAACTGGTAGCACGCATTGCCCACATTGGTTTCGGCGCGTTTCATCGCGCCCATCAGGCGGTGTGTGCCGACAAACTGGCCGCACAGTTCGGCAGCGATTGGGGCTATTGTGAAATCAACCTGATTGGCGGTGAGCAGCAAATTAAGGATATTTGCCAGCAGGATCTGCTCTGGTCAGTGTCGGAAATGGCTGATGATGGCTGGACCAGCCGCATTTTCAGTGGGTGATTGAAGACAACTTCGTCAACGGGTGTCCTGCATGGGAAAAGGCGGGGGCGGAGCTGGTACAAGACGTGCTGCCGTATGAAGAGATGAAACTGCGCATGTTGAATGGCAGCCACTCTTTCCTGGCCTATCTCGGCTATCTGGCGGGCTATGAGTATATCAGTGATTGCATGCAGGATGAGGCGTTAGTCAAAGCGGCACATCACCTGATGCTGCAAGAACAGGCTCCCACGCTGCGTACGCAGCGTGTCGATCTGGCTGCTTACGCCGACGCACGGTTGCAGCGCTACCGCAACCGTGCGCTGAAGCACCGTACCTGGCAGATAGCCATGGACGGCTCGCAGAAGCTGCCACAGCGTATGCTGGATTCCATTCGCTGGCATCTGGCGCACGGTAGCCGTTTTGACATGCTGGCGCTCGGTGTGGCCGGGTGGATGCGTTATGTCGGCGGCGTGGATGAGCAGGGGAATGCCATTGATATCAGCGATCCGCTGCGTGATGTATTGGCCGAGGTGGTGCGTAACAGTGCTCAGGGGGAAGCCCGCGTTCAGGCGTTGCTGGGCTTGGAGGCTGTCTTTGGACAAGACTTGCCACAGCAACGCGAGTTTGTTGCGACAGTGACTCGCTACTACCTGCCACTGCTTCAGCATGGGGTGAAACAAACGCTGCGCACGCTGGTCTGGTAATACCTATTCTTAGTAAGCAACGTTATCCGCAGTGCGGATAACGTTTTTTACGTTTGAAGCAGAGAAAAATATGACGGAAAAAGGCGGTAGGCAAAGCATTAGCATGTATCATGACGGGTAATCTTTCGAATAGTTAAAAGCGATGTATGGAAACTTCCTTTCAGATCAACAGCAATGAGCCGGTAAATCAGCAAATCTATCGCATCCTGCGCAAGGATATCGTGGAGTGCGCCATTCCGCCGGGTAATTTGCTGTCAGAAAAAGAGATATTGACCCGTTTTTCCGTTTCGCGCCAGCCGGTGCGCGAGGCGTTTATCAAACTGGCGGAAGCGGGGCTGGTTCAGGTATTGCCGCAGCGCGGCACTTTCGCCATGAAAATTTCGGAACAACGGGTGGCTGACGCGCGTTTTATTCGCCAGGCACTGGAGTGCGCTATTGTCCGTCGTGCCGCAGAGTTCGTGACCGATGAGCAATTACTGGTACTGGAGCACAATCTGCATCGGCAGGAACTGGCGGCACAGAATGAGCAGATACGCGAGTTTCTCAGCCTAGATGACGATTTTCACCAACTGTTGACGCAGGTTGCGCGGTGTCCGCTGGCGTGGGAGACCATTGAGTCAATCAAAGCAACCATGGACCGGGTACGTTTTCTCAGCTTAAGCCAGGTCTCACCACCGCTGAGCCTGATCAAGCAGCACTACCTGATTTTTAACAGCCTGAAAGCGCACGATCCTAATGCGGCGGAAGCGGCAATCCGTGAGCATCTGCAAGAGATGATCTACTCGATAACGCCGATAGCAGAGCAAAATCGCGATTGGTTTGATCACCCATAACGGGGTTGGCGGCGGGAGAAAACCAGCATCGGGCGCGATAACACGCCCGAAGGGAAACGAAAGCCGTGTTATGCGCGGCCCAAACGCATCTGTTCATCAGGGGAGAAGTAGTCGCTGACCCCTTTCAGTTCCACGCATTTGGCTTTACGCACCTCTTCTCGTTTTAGCTTATCCGCATGAATGGCGGCGATGGTGCCGACCAGACGAGAACCGTTTTGCATTACACGACAGCCCGTTTCGAGCGGGTTTCTGTATCTGTCATACGCTGTGTACATAATAACCTCCTTCGTTGACCACAAAAAACCGCTATCGATCCTACTGCCGAACGGTGGCTGTCGCCAAGGTAAAGGGGCATTTATGAATAATCTGTATATAAATCCTGGCGTTATTTACGCCATGAGATAACGGTGGGCGGTCAGGGCTTGGCGGGGATTTGTCGGAAGCGCCAGGCGATATGCAGCGTATTAACCAACACCAGCAGTGCGGTGATGATGAACACCCAGCGAAATCCCATCATGGCGGAAACGCTGGAGCCGAGCAGCGGGCCAGCCACATTGCCCAGGTACATAAAGGATTGGTTGTAGCCAAAAATCCGCCCGGTCACCTGCTGGCTACTGTATTTCAGCAGCAGTGCCTGCGTGGCTGGCATTAGCGCGCCATCGGCAAAACCCAACAGAAAACGCAGTATTCCTAGCTGTAACGAATCACTGATCGTGGACATCAGACAAAAGAGCAGCACGCAGGCTCCCAGCGCGGCGATCAGCACGCGGTGCGCGCCGATCTTGTCGCCCAGACGGCCCAACCTAGGCGCTGAGAGCAGTGCGGAGACGCCGGGGACGGCAGCGATCACGCCGCTGAGAAAGGCCAGATTGTTGGTGTCTGGCGTTAGTTCGCGAATAAATAGAGTCAATATTGGGCTGATGGAGCCGTTAGCGAGCTGAATCATCATGGTAGTGATGAACAGGCTGACGATCAACGCCGGGTAGGGCAGGGAAGAGAACACGGCTTTGCCGCTGAGGCGATTCGCTTTAGTCACCTTGATCACCCCTTCTTTGATGGTGAACAGGGTGATCAAAAAGCACAGAAACAGCAAGGTTGCGGTGATAAAGAACACCACGCGTAACCCGACGTGGTCGGCGAGAAAGCCGCCGAGCAGTGGGCCGATAATCACGCCAGCTACCTGACCCGTAGAGAGTGTGCCGAGCGCCCAGCCGCTTTTTTCGCGTGGCACTTGCGAGGCGATCAACGCCATGGCATTAGGAATATAGCCGGAGGTCAGCCCCATCAGCGTGCGCAGGATAAACAGGTGCCAGACGTTGCTGGCCATGCCCTGTAGCGCCATGACGATAGCCATACCCAGCGCGGCGCGCAGCAGCATCAGCTTGCGCCCTTTGCGATCCGCCAGACTGCCCCACAGCGGCGCGACGATAGCTGAGACCAGAAACGAAGAGCTGAAAATCAGCCCAGACCACAAACTCAGTGAAGCGTGGCCGGTGACGCCGAGTTGCTCAATGTAGAGCGGCAGGAACGGCAGAATCTGGCTCATGGCAAGGCCAGTAAAAAAGCATCCCACCCAGGCGGCGTATAAGTTGAGTTTCCAGGTTTCCATGGCGTCCTGCATGCCGTTGCAGCGCGGCAGCGTTACGGGTAAAACAGCGATATCGGCGCGATGTTGGCTGCTTAACGAACTTGCCTTCACGGCGACAGCCGGGAAACTATCACTCTAAGTGATTAAAAGTTCTTCATATTTTAATAAGATAACATAACGAACGCCGAGATGAGCTACCCGCACGTGTGAATATCGCGAGTTTCTGAACGCTACAGCACACATACAAATTTTTTGTGATACGCATCACAAAAAATTGCATCGTAAAAATGACAAGCGTACACTCTGTTAACAGAAGACAACATCACCTGCAACTTCATTATCGGTAACGTTAAAAAGGCCAAAAATCGTGCGTAACTTACTGAAAAGAATCCTGGCTGCCTATGTTCTTGCCCACAAAGATGTTCCGCCGGGCGCTATGTACTGATAGCCATCGCAAAATAAAAAAAGCCGTGAAAACGGCTTTTTTTATGTCTATCGCTCTGGCCTCAAAGTGCATCAGCAATAGTGCGGCCTAAGGTTTCTGTATTGCCGCTGCCGCCCAAATCTCGGGTCAGAGGGGCCAGCGCCGGGCCTTGCGCCAGCACGGTTTCGATGGTCCGTAAAATGGCCGCGCCCGCCTGTTCGTGACCCAGATGTTCCAACATCATGGCACCGCACCAGATTTGACCAATCGGATTGGCAAGGCCTTTACCGGCGATGTCGGGGGCAGAACCGTGCACCGGCTCAAACAGGCTGGGGAAATTGCGCTCGGGGTTGATGTTGGCGGAAGGCGCGATGCCGATGGTGCCCGTGCAGGCGGGGCCAAGGTCGGACAGGATATCGCCAAACAGGTTACTGGCGACGACCACGTCAAACCAGTCAGGATGCAGCACAAAATTGGCGGTGAGAATATCGATATGGAACTTATCGACTTTCACATCCGGGTAATGCTGCCCCATCGCGGCAACGCGGGTATCCCAATATGGCATGGTGATCGAATGCCGTTGGATTTTGTGGCAGAAGTCAGGTGCTTTCTTGGCCGTTTCTGCGCCAGTTCATAGGCAAATTTCAGGATGCGATCGACGCAGACACGCATCATCACGGTTTCTTGCATCACGATCTCACGCTCAGTGCCTTCAAACATCAGGCCGCCGACGCTGGAGTATTCCCCCCCAGTATTTTCCCGCACCACGTAGAAATCAATGTCGCCGGGGTTGCGGTTGGCAAGCGGGGCTTTGGCGCCGGTCATCAAGCGGCACGGGCTCAAGTTGACGTACTGATCGAAATCGCGGCGGAATTTGAGCAGCGATCCCCAGAGCGACACATGGTCGGGCACCACCTCTGGCCAGCCAACGGCACCAAAATAGAGGGCGTCAAAGCCTTTCAACAGCTCAAACCAATTGTCCGGCAGCATTTTGCCATGCTTGAGATAGTAGTCGGCGCTGACAAAATCAAACCATTCCCACTGCAATTCAATGCCAAACTGCGCGGCAGCGCGCGTAACAACGCGTACGCCTTCTGGAATTACCTCTTTTCCGATGCCATCCCCTGGGATGACGGCAATCTTGTAGCGCGGTACAGACATAAGGGCATTCCTGTTTTTCTATTAGCAGACCCAAAGAGTGTATTTCCTGTCGAAATGATGAACAATAAGCCTACAAGGGAAAGCTATTGTTGAATTAAAGGTAATAATCTATGCGCGCGGTAAACGACCTGCTGTTTTTCAGTCGCATTGTCTCTCTGGGCAGCCTGACGGCAGTCGCCAGAGAGATGGGATTGTCTCTTCCCGCTGTCAGTAAACGACTTAGCGCGCTGGAGCATCGATTAGGAGTGCAGTTGATTCAACGCACCACCCGGCGTTTAGAGCTGACGCTGGAAGGGCAACTCTACAGTGAAGGCGCGCTTCCCATCCTGAAGGAGATCGCCGAGCTGGAGAATGCGGTTAGCCGCAGCCAAATGACGTTACGCGGCAAGCTGACAGTGAATGCGTCGTTTGACTTTGGTCGACGTCATATTGCGCCGCTGGTTTCCGCTTTCTCCTTGTTGCATTCGGAACTGGAGATACAACCGCAACTGTCGAGCCAGCCAATCAATATGCTTGATGCCGGTATCGATATTGATATCCGAGTGGGGACGCCTCCTGATTCACGCCTGATTGCTCACAAGCTGCGCACCAATCGCCGTATTCTGTGTGCTTCACCAGCCTATCTGGCCCGGGCCGGCGTGCCGCAGACGGTGGCGGAACTGGCCGGGCATAACTGTCTGGTGCTGCGCCAGTATGAAAGTGATTATGCGATTTGGCGTTTTTATCGCGACGGCCAGGAGTTTAGCCATAAAGCCGAAGGCAATCTGTCGAGTAACGACGGCGAAGTGGTGATGCGTTATGCGCTGGATGGGAGAGGCCTGCTGTTGCGTTCCGCCTGGGATGTTGAACCTTATCTGGAACAGGGGGGCGTTGGTGGCTTTGCTGCCAGACTTCACGACACAGGATGCAGGCATTCACGCCGTCTATCAGCAGCGGCGTCACGTTCCCGCCAGAATCACCACCTTTGTCCGCTATCTTCAGGCAGAAATAGCTGTTTAGATTGAAACCGTGTCGCGTTTTATTAAAGACGCTCAAATCTGCGATCGTTATCGTATCAATTTTAATCCCTTACGCTCGCCGGATGTCGCCGTGAATACGGCGATGACCTGTCTTGTGCCATTTGGGACATTTATCGATGCCTGTGAACAGGTACAATATTGTTAAAAAAGACAACGGTAAAAACCACACAGTCTTGTGCACAGGATCTGGCAGTACGGCAGCACGATGGAGGCGTGTTGTAAGTGCGACCAGGAGGGTGAAACAGCACGGTTCTGATTCAATGCCTAATAGGGGTGGTATTACGATGGTTGAAGCAATGGTTGAAGCAGAAGAAGCGGCAATGGAAATCATTGTCAATGCGGATGAGTCACGCAGCTTGTGTCTGGAAGCATTGCAGGCGGCGCGCTATGGACAAGTTGAACAAGCCAATGCGTTAATGACCCGCGCAGATCGGTTTGCAAGATTGGCGCATCAGGTTCAAACGCAGTTGGTTGCACGAGAAACGGTGATGCCCATGACATCCATCATGGCGCATGCGCAGGATTACTTGATAACGTCATTGCTAGTGCGGGAGTTGGCGAACGAGATGCTGTATTTATATCAACGTTAGTCAGACGATACGGATAGCCTGATGACAAGAATATGCCTGCGCCGTCTTTATTCAGGACGGTACAGGCAAGCGTTATCAGCCTATTAGCGCGTGGCCTTGATTGTTGCGACCAGCGTGTTCATCTGTTCGCCGATCAGCACAGCGATTTTTTCGTCATGCAATTGCCCTGATCGTCAAAACCACCTGCGAAAGCGTTGGCGAACACTTCTGGTTTGTTGAGCGGTTGCAGATTCAGGAACACGGCGTTCTGACGCAGGTGATACTGCGCGCGTGAGGTGCCCATGCCGCCGCCTGCGCCCATCAGCGCCACCGGTTTGCCGCTCAGCGGCTGGCTGTCTGGCAGCCGTGAAAGCCAGTCGAGGATGTTTTTTAACGCCGGTGCTACGGAGTAGTTGTACTCGGTACAGGCAAAGACAAATCCGTCAGCCTCTTGCGCCTGACGTGCGATGCGCTGCACGGCAGCGGGGATCTCGGTCAGATCAGCATTGTAGAACGGCACATCCAGCAGATCGGCGATCTCAAGGGTGGTATTGGCAGGCAGCGCTGCCTGCGCCGCGCGCAACAGCCCTTTATTCGCAGAGGTGCGGCGTAGGCTGCCTGCAATGCCCAATAGTCGTAGGGTGCTCATGGCGTTTCCTTAAAATTCAGCATCAATATCAACAATAGAAATCAGTTTGTGGTTCACAAACTCTTTAATGCCCAGGCCGGTCAGTTCGCGTCCATAACCGGAACGGCGGATACCACCAAACGGCAGATCGGCTTTTACGCGGGTTGGGTGGTTAACATACACCATCCCGGTTGACAGGCGAGCGGCAACCTCAGCCCCGTGTTGACCGACCGTTACGCGTGAACACAGAACCCCCAAGGCCAAACGGTGAATCGTTGGCAATGCGTACCGCATCATCTTCATCTTTAGCGCGGAACAGCATAGAGACCGGGCCGAAAAATTCCATATGGTATGCGGGATTATCCGGTGTAACGTCGGTGAGGATCGTCGGTTGTACAAATGCGCCTTGGGTCGGCACTTTGGGGCCCACTTCCAGCGCCGTTGCGCCGTGCGACACGGCCAGTTGGATCTTCTGTCTCACTTCATCAGCGGCTTGTTGGGAAGAGAGCGGGGCCAACGTGGTGTTTTCATCCAACGGATCGCCTGTGCGTAATGCGGCAACGCCCTGGGTGTAGCGATCGAGAAATGCGTCATACACCGCATCTTCAATGATCATACGTTTGGAAGATACGCACACTTGCCCGCCGTTCCAGTGGCGGCCAAACACGGCCCACTTGACGGTTTTTTCTAAATCGGCATCTTTTAACACCACAAAGGCATCAGCACCGCCCAATTCCAGCGTGGATTTCTTCAGTGCTTGTGCTGCCTGTTGGGCCACTGTCGCGCCGGCGCCTTCCGAACCGGTCAAAGCCACGCCCTGCACGCGCGGATCGTTGAGGATCATTTCGATATGCTTGCGGGTGGCATACAAGTTGGTAAATGCCCCTTTGGGCAATCCGGCATCGTGCATCAGTTTTTCAAACCGGGCTGCACGTTGGAAGCATGTTTCAACAGAATGGTGTTACCGGCAGAAAGCTGCGGTGCGATGATGCGCGCAATCTGGTAATAAGGGAAGTTCCACGGCTCGATAGCAAGCAGCACGCCCAGCGGTTCGTGCACGATCCGCGCGGTGGCCTCTTTCGGGTTGGCAACCGGCAGCGTTTCGGGTGCCAACAGCCCTTCCGCATGTTTGACGTAATACTCGAAAATTTGAGCGGATAGCTCCACTTCTAGCCCGCGCTTCTGCGACCAGCTTGCCCATTTCCAGCGTCAGCAGTCGTGCCATTTCTTCTTTATGTTGACGAAGCAGCGTGGCTGCCTTTTGTAGAATGGCACCTCGGGTGGAAAACGGGGTTTCTTTCCATGCCAGGAAAGCGTTGTGTGCTTGACTGATGGCGTCAGTGGCGTCGGGGAACGTTTTAATGACTTCACCCGTATACGGGTTGATAGTGGCATATCCCACGGTAAACCTCCTGAAAACGAACTGTTCAAGATACCTGCGATCTTTTACGTTGCCTAATAGGGTATCAACTGATAATTCACACCGTTTCAGGTTGCTCCGCAGAGAACATACATACGCTTAGCTAAAAAAATACAATATTAACCGCATTACGATACAGTTTTGAGGCGAGCGATGAAAAAAACGGCGGGGATACAGGTTATCTCCAGAGCAATTAAAATATTACGGCTACTGCACGAACGGGGAACCAGCCTGGTTGAACTGGCGCGTTTGACAGATCTCCCTTGCTCAACGGTGCAACGTATTGTTGATACGTTGGCGGCAGAGCATCTGGTGGAGTGCGGCGAAGGCGGTGTACGGCTGGGCTGGGGCATCAATGAGCTGGCCAGAAATGCCTACTCTGACGTAGCAGAGCAGTTGCGCCATCCGCTCGAGTCGCTGTTTGAAAAGACGCGCGAAACGGTAGATATTTCTACCTTTCATGGTCAGGAAGTGATCTTCCTCGACAGGATTATCAGCGATCAGGCCGTGCGCGTGGTGCCGATACACGATCGTCCCAAACCGGTGTATGCCATGGCGAACGGCAAGGCGATGCTGTCGTTATTAACGGATGCGCAGATTACAGCACTGCTGCACGACCAGATGCCTGCATTAACGCCACAGACGATTGTCTCGTTGCCTGCACTGCTGCAACAGATGGCGGAAGTGCGTGCCAGCGGTTTTTCTTACGACCGGGAAGAGCATGCGGAGGGGGTATGTGCCGTTGGGATTGCACTGCCTGTACCGGGAAGGCCGGCGCACGCATTGTCGGTGGTGCTTCCTTCCTACCGCTTTGTTGCACGCCTTCCGGCTATCCAGCAGGCGCTGGAGGAAGTGCGACAAATGTGCCCGTGCATCCTTTCCCCACGCAGCAAGTAGCGGATACATAGATTACGGGTGTTAATGGCATATAATGCATGTATAATCAATATATGTGGAATTATATGCTTTTCTTATGGCTAATGTGGGTCGATCATGAGCTCAGCGGCAGTGCCAAAAAAATCCAACCCGCTGGCAACGGCACATACGTTAAAGGATGATATTTACGGACTGGCGCTGGGCGTGATGTTTATCGCCGTTGGCCTGAACATGCTTAAATTTTCCGGTATGGTGACAGGCGGTATTGCCGGAATCGCACTGCTTATCTCCTACTATGTACCGCTCTCCATCGGGTTGCTGTTCACCTTGGTCAATATCCCGTTTCTGGTGTTCTGCTACTTCAGCATGGGGCGCGCTTTCACGGTAAAAACGCTGATTGTCAGCGTCACGCTGGGGCTGGCAACGCAGGCGGTACCGATGTTAATCACCATCAGCTACCTGCATCCGTTGTTGCGGCGTTGGTGGGTGGCACATTTATCGGCATGGGGATCCTTTCCCTTGCACGTCATAATGCGTCTGTTGGCGGCACGGGTGTGGTGACGTTGTGGCTGTATCGTCGCTTTGGTATCAACGCAGGCAAAAGCCAGATGGCGCTTGATGCGCTGGTGTTTCTCCTCTCACTGATCAAAATGCCGTTGATGCTGTTACTCTGGTCGGCGCTTAGCGCGCTGGCAATGAATGCCATGCTGATGAACTGGCCAAACCGGGGCGCTATCAGGGCGGTGACGCTTGATGCCCGACGAGTACGCTATCCCACAGCATTTCTGCCCCCTGCGCGAGCCGTGTTGCCGGGCGATAGAGCCGGATATCAAGGGGGATCGTCCATTTCTCTTCGTGGCTGGCTGCCCGACAAATTGCCCCACTTTTCTCACTTTCAGCGGCCAGCGCGTGCGGCAGCCAGGCGACGCCCTCACCGGCTTTCACCAGTGCCAGCAGCGTGGCGGCCAAATCGGAAGTGAACACCGTCTCCATTTTGCGCGTCAGGCGATGTAGCGGCGCGGTATTGCTGATAATACACCCCAATCCAGAATCCGCGCTGTAAGCGAGAAACGGAAATCCCCCCGGTGCATCAGCAGACAACCTGGCATTACGGGTGCCCGAGATGGCAATGCTATAGGGAATCAGCCGATCCTGACCGAGCGAAATGCTCATAAATTTTTGCGTTGGCAGGTGCAACTGCATATGCGGGTGGTGGTAACACAGCAGAAATTGTGCTCCCCCCTGTGTCAGCATGCGTTCACAGGCGTGCAGGGTCGCGGAAACCAACTGAAATGCGCCATCACGCGAGATATCGCTGTTCTTTCTCAGCCAATCGGGAATAAAGGTAAACGAGAGAGCATGGGTGGCGCACATAATGACCTCTGGTGCGCGCTGTTCTACGCTGTCACGCGTTTCGCTGCGCAGGGCATAGAGTGTCCGAATCAGGTCCGGCACCTGATGAAAAAAGACCTCTCCCGCCTGAGTCAGCCGCGCGCCGCGCCGGTTGCGTTCAAACAGCGCCACGCCGACCCAGGCTTCCAGTGCCTGAATACGTCGACTGAATGCGGGCTGTGTCACATAACGCGCAGCTGCTGCTTTTGAAAAGTTGAGCGACTCGGCCAGTGCTATCCCGTCTTCCAGCCAGGCAAGTTCTAAATGATGCCGATTTTGCGTTACAGCGGCATTAGTCATCAGCCGAAAATTGCCTCTACTATAGACGGTATGGCGTGCTTTATGGGCATTGCTCTCGCAGGATATGACATTTTTCATGTTAAGAAAACGGCATAACAGAGTGCGTAACAACGGTACGTTCTTGCCGCTGGCTTAGCGACCATCAGGAGATTCGGCTATGCGTATTATCGATGTGTGTGAAGTCACCAAACCCATCGCCTCCCCCATCAGAAATGCCTACATTGATTTTTCTCACATGACGACCAGCCTGGTCGCCGTCGTGACCGATGTGGTGCGTGATGGTCGACGGGTCGTCGGGTACGGTTTTAACTCCAATGGGCGCTATGGGCAGGGCGGTTTGATCCGTGAGCGCTTTCGTCCGCGGATTCTGGAAGCCAACCCTGAAACGCTACTTAATGCGCGCGGCGATAATCTCGATCCCGATCGGGTGTGGCATACCATGATGAAAAACGAAAAACCGGGCGGGCACGGTGAGCGCTCGGTAGCGGTAGGAACGCTGGACATGGCGATCTGGGATGCGACCGCCAAAATTGCCGGTATGCCGCTGTTTCATCTGCTGGCTGATATAAAAGGCGTGCGCGCTAATCCGCGCGTGTTCGTTTATGCAGCGGGCGGTTACTACTATCCGGGCAAAGCGTTGGATGCGTTGAAGCAGGAGATGCGCGGTTATCTGCGTCGTGGTTACACCGTGGTAAAAATGAAGATTGGCGGTGCGTCGATAGAGGAAGATCGTCGGCGTATTGAGGCAGTGCTGGAAGAGATTGGCAACGAGGCCCAGCTTGCCGTCGATGCCAATGGGCGTTTCGATCTGGAAACCGGTATCGCCTACGCCAAGATGCTGCGTGATTACCCGCTGTTCTGGTATGAAGAGGTGGGCGATCCACTCGATTATGCTCTTCAGGCGGCGTTGAGTGAATTCTATCCGGGGCCGATGGCCACGGGAGAAAATCTGTTCTCACATCAGGATACGCGTAATCTGCTGCGCTATGGCGGTATGCGTCCGGACAGGGATTACCTGCAATTTGATTGCGCGCTGTCTTACGGCTTGTGTGAATACTTGCGCACGCTGGAGGTGCTGGATCAGTTTGGCTGGTCGCCTTCACGCTGCATTCCACACGGTGGGCATCAAATGTCGCTGAATATCGCCGCCGGGTTGGGGTTGGGCGGCAATGAAAGTTATCCGGATCTGTTCCAGCCATACGGCGGATTTCCTGATTCCGTTCGGGTGGAACAAGGGAACATTGTGATGCCAGAACTGCTGGGCATCGGCTTTGAAGGCAAAAGCGATCTTATCGCTGAAATGCGCGCGCTGGCGGAATAAAAGGTGTGTTCAGGCTGGCGTGTTGCGCCGGCCTGAAACGGTCAGAAACAGGCCAGATAGCTTTCCAGCATCTTTTTCAACTGAACCTGCAAGGCTGCGGCTTTCTCTGCGTGCCGGGCAAAAGGCACTTGCTCTTCCATGTAGTTACACTGCGCCAGTTCCAACTGCACCGCATGTTGCTGCTGCGCTGGCTGCCCATAGGCGCGGGTGATGTAGCCGCCCTTGAAACGCCCGTTAATGACCCAACTGTATTGCTCCTGCTCTTCACAGCGCGCGCGTATCGCGGCTTCCACCTCGGTGGAACAGCTTTCGCCACCGTTGGTGCCGATATTCAAATCAGGCAGTTTGCCGTCAAACAGGCGCGGAATGTGCGAGGCGATGGAGTGGGCATCGAACAACAGCGCATAGCCGTAACGCTGCTCTGGCGTCGGCGCTTTGCCTGCGACAAAGGTAGGCGTACCGTCGAACAAGGTACTGGGAAACAGCCCGGTGGTGGCGCTGGCGTAAAGTGGCGTATCATCGGCGGGACGATTAAGATCGACCACCATACGTGAATAGTGGCCCACCAACACGCTGGCCCCCATGCCGTGCACAAAATCATACAGATGTTATGCCAATCGGTATCCGGCTGAGGACGCGCGGCATCACTCAGTCCGTCTTCGACTTCGGGCGTGAGCCGGGTTCCCGCGTGGGGAATACTGACCAGCAACGGCAGCGTGCCGCTTTGAAAATCAAACGGTTCCATGACGAACACTCCCCTCGATAAACGGTGGTAGAAGGTAACTGCCCACCCAGCCAATAGGTTAATTCTGCCGGACGCGCTACGGGCCCAGTGTACAAAATCGGCCACTTTGCCGGCCTCCAGCGATCCGTGGCTCGCTTGCATCCCCAGCGCTTTGGCAGCGTGACAGGTGACACCCGCCAGAGCCTCTTCCGGCGTGAGCCGAAACAAGGTGCACGCCATATTGAGCATCAGGAGCAGAGAAAGGGCTGGTGAGGTGCCGGGATTGACATCGCTGGCGATAGCGATCGGCACGCCGTAATGGCGCAGCAGCTCCACTGGCGGCCATGGCCTGTACGTCTTCTTCCGTCAGGTATTCCAGATGATCTGCAGAGAACGCGTGGTAGCGCGCCGCCAACGTGCTGCCGCCTAATGCGGAAAGCTGCTCTGCGTGCAGTTTTACCGGCAGCCCTAACTGAGTGGCGGTTTTAAACAGCGTTTCTACCTGAGCGGGTGAAAACGCCAGATGCTCGCAGAACGCGTCTACGGCATCGGCCAACTGCTCTTGAGTGACCTGCGGCAGCAACTGATCGCAGAGTGTGGTAATCCACGCGTCTGGGCGCCCTACGTATTCCGGTGGGATGGCATGGGCTGCCAGACAGGTAGCAACTACCTGCGCGGGCACCTGTGCGGCCAGTCGGCGTATGGCGTGCGGGTGGTGAAATCCTGTTGCAGATAGTCCGGCGCTTCCACCGGATTGACGTAGCGATATTCCAGTTGGACCGGAAGATCGTTTTCGTAATGGAAGATCTGCGAATGGAACAGCGTTTGCCCCGGCGATATATCAAACTGTTCTGCCAGCTCTCCTTCCGCTTTCAGGCTTTGCAGCGCCAACACGCGGCTGCTGTGGCGATGCCCGCGTTCGGCAATCTCTTCAGCGATATTGCGCACTTCCAACATGGCCGCGTAGGCCTTGATCTCCGTGACGAACGTACCGACCCCTTGCATGAGCAGCAAAAAGCCCCCACTGGTCAGCTCGCGCAGCGCGCGGTTAATGGTCATACGGCTAACGCCCAGTTCGTTGACCAGCTCGCTCTCTGACGGGATGCGCTGGTGCGGCTGCCAGGCTCCGGTGCGAATCTGGCTGATAATCGCCTGCTTGACCCGCTGATAGATGGGGGCGGGTATATCGCTCATGGCGCCTGCAAGTTGCGATGCGCGCTGCTGTGTCACCACGGTGTTCTCCTTGACCCTACGCTTTTGTGCAGTGTAGAGAATTTTATGCGCGTATGTATATGTATAGACAATAGTGTAAGGATGGTGCCGCCGTAGTGACAGCCGTCTGAGCATGGTGGCAAGCGTCTTTTTGCGCGCTGCCTCGTTGATTACGAATCATCATGGTGCGCCAAAGGGGAGCAATGCACTATTCTGGAACCTGCTTTCCTGCACCACACTCCCATGTAATTCCCGCGAACAAAGGGTTAAACACCGATTATGTGGCACAGGCAACACTGCTTGATGTGGCGCATGTGGCACGCATGTCACGCAGCAGCGGGCCTGGCTCAGAGAGCAACTGCACGCCATGGGATGGTTTGTGGCACCGTCGCAGGCCAATTTCCTGTTTGTGAATGTCGCGCAGGATAGTGCTGCATTGGCTGAACGTTTACTGCATTTCGGTGTGATTGTGAAGCCCTGGCTGGAAGTCGGATACACCCAATGAATCCGGATATCGGTGGGATCTGAGACTGCCAACCAGCAGTGAATTGCGGCATTGCGCCAGTGCGCACAGTGAGCCCGGTTCGGCCAATCGACTGAATATTTATGGAGAATACATGCAACAGGTCTATTTTCCCGCGCGCGTGGTGCTGGCGCGATTAACCAGTTGGGCACCATAGCCGCTGCGCTGGGTAAACGTGCTCTGGTTTTGGGGGGGAAGAACGCACTGGCGGCGGCATCTGCCCTGATTGATGCGCAACTGGCTGATGCCGGGGTGCTCAAATGCGCTGATATCTGGTACGACGGTGAGTGCAGCGAAGCACAGATTTTGCGTCTGGCGCAAAGAAGTGAGAACTCATGCTGCCGATATGATTATCGCCGTGGGCGGCGGGAAGGCATTGGATACTGGCAAGGCCGTAGGACTGGAAACATCCTGTCCTGTTATCACCCTACCGACGATCGCAGCGACCTGTGCCGCGGTGACGCCGCTCAGTATTCGTTATCATGACGATGGCCACTTTCGCGATCTGTACCATCTGCCAGTGGCACCCGCAGCGGTGATTATTGATTCCGATATTCTGGCTAAAGCACCGCTGCGCTGGCTGGCGGCGGGGCTGGGCGATACGCTAGCAAAGTGGTATGAACTGCGCGCCATCACGTATGATGAAGATGTCAGTGGTTTGGGCGCTTCCTCCATGGCGAACAGCCGCCTCTGTTATCAACAGATTGCACGGTTTGGTGCTGCCGCCTGTGATGCGGTGCGGCAACGGCAAGCATCACCTGCGTTGGATCAAGTACTGGATGCCATATTCTTGTTTGCCGGGTTGACCTCGTTGATGAGCAATGGCGCACATGCGGCGGCGGCCCATGCGCTATACGAGGGATTTACCGTGTGTGATAAAACGCGCTCCTACGGACATGGTTTGCTGGTGGGTTTTGGCAATCTTTGTTTGCTGGCTCTGGAAGGGCGAAGCGATGCGGTGCTGCATGAGGCTATTACCCTGGCTAGGGATAGCGCCTGTTAACAGGCGCTATAAAGTGGGGCCTGGTATAAAAAACTCAATCTGTCAGTCCTAAGCGTCTTGAGCAGTTGAGCAACTCTGTCACTTTATGCACATTGAGCTTTTCCATAATGTTCAGTCGATGGGTTTCTACGGTTTTAACGCTGATGCACAACTGTTCGCCGATAAGACGATTGGTGTAGCTGTTGGCGATAAGCCTCAGGATTTGCCGTTCACGCGGTGTCAGCAACTCCGGGCTGTCTCTTTCAGTGTTCAGTGCGGAGTTGATGGCATCTCGGTTGAGTGCCGGGTCGATATACCGTTTTCTGGCTGCCATCGTCTGGATTGCGGCCAATAATGTTTTTTGACTGCTGTTTTTCAATACGTATCCCATGGCCCCTGCGGACAGGGTGCGTATTGCCATAAACTCCTCATTGTGCGCGGTATAGGCCAGGATCGCCATTTTGGGCCAGCGTGAACAGAGTTGCGGGATAAGATCCAACCCATTGATGCTCGGCAACCCCAGATCGAGGACCACGATATCGGGCTCGTGGAGACGACAGGCGTTGTATACCTCAAGGCCATCTTCAGTATGCGCAATGATGCGAAAACGCGGATACGGCACCAGCAAATTGATAATGCCGTTTATGATCAACTCATGATCGTCCACCAGCAAAATTTTATGATCGTTCATTTTCCATTCCTCTCAACAAAACGTTGCCCTTTACGGTGAGCATTTCAAACGTAAAGTGACATCCAGCGTATGGCGCAGTTCTGCAATTTCCTCTTTGGATAATGGCAGACCACGTTTAACGCTGTTCTCCATATCGATCACATCGCACAGCAATGGACCGATACCAGCCTGCCTGATACATCCTTTTAGGGTATGCAACAGCGTGATAGTTTTTTTGATTGCTTAAATTTTGTTCAATTTCTGACAGCAGAATACGAAGTGAACGACGGATTTTTCGTCGCATGGTGGGGTGGGTGATATAGATGATGGCCTTGCCCATCAGGTTGTCTTGTTCTTGCAGTTGAATGTCTCGTTGGAGTTGGTATTCAGCGGCGATGCTGATGCCATCGGCCAAATGCGCCAGCGTGACGGGTTTGGTCAGGTAGTGGTGCATGCCGGCTTGCTTACAACGCACAATTTCTTCCGGCGCGGTGTTGGCTGACAGTGCTATGATAGGGCATTCAGGATCCTGATTCTTATCGTCTTGACGCCACAGTCGGGTGCAGGCCAGGCCATCCATCTCTGGCATGCATACATCCATCAGCACCAGATCAAAACGTTGCTGCCGCCCAAACACCAGCGCCTCCCGACCCGTACCGGCAATGGTGACGTTTTGCCCAAGCAGTGTCAGCATGGCGCCTATAATGTCGCGGTTAATCGTGGCGTCATCGACAAGCAGGATATGTAACCGCCAGGGTTGAACGGGGATAACCTCCGTATCGGTGGCGGGGATGCCGGACGTTATCTGGGCGGCAAGTGTATAAAGCTTGCCTGGCAAAAAACCAAGCTCGTCAGCACACAGGGCATTCCCCCGAGGTGCGACGCGGCATGTCAGCCCCCACTCGCTCAACTGCCGGTGCAGCGTCGACGGTGCGGCGATTTCTCCGGTTAACGATGTGGGGGCGCTGTGCTTGCCGAGGGGCAACATAAAAGAGACACAGGTGCCCAGTCCCAGCGAGCTATTGAGATCCAGACAGCCTCCCATCATCTGTGCTAGGTTAGAGGCAATCGTGAGCCCAAGCCCGGTACCTTGAATGTTTCCCTGACTCTGGAAAAAGGGGGTGAAAACCGCATCGCGATCGGCAGGCGCAACGCCTTTGCCACTGTCGCAGACGGCAAATATCAGTGTGTTGCCATTGCGCGTGACGCTGAGCGTAATCCCTCCGTCTTCGGTAAATTTGACCGCATTGCCCAGCAGATTCACCAGAATTTGCCGTACGCGCGTACCGTCCATATCGATAAGCAAGGGCACGTCACCGCTGACCGTGGTGCGCAAGGTCAATCCTTTGCTTTTTCCCGGTCCCTGAATGGTGTACATCGCGCGATCGATCAACGGCAGCAGCGCGGTTGGCTCAACGTGCAGCGAGATTTGCCCCGATTCTATACGCGAGAAATCCAGCAGATTGTTGATGATATCCAGCAAGGATAGGGTGCACAGCCGTGCGGTTTCCGCCAGATGGCTTTGTTTGGCACACAGCGGAGTGAGCTGAAGAAGCTCCAGGGCACCCAGTGAGCCGCTGAGCGGTGTGAGTAGTTCATGGCTGATGGTTGTGAGATGGCTACTTTTGCGTTTGTTGGCCTGTTCCGCCTGCTGTTTAGCGATAATCAACTCACGCGTGCGTTCAACCACGGTATTTTCCAGGTTGTCATGCTGTACGCGCAGATCGTTCAACAAGCGATTATAAGCCTGAGCTATGCTGCCGAGTTCATCCTGACGGTTTTCCGGCAAACTCAACGACAAGGGAGACCGCTCTGTCTTATTGATGATATCAACAAAATCTTGTAACGGACGGGCCAGATGGCGGTAGAGTAATCCGAACAACATCAATGCGATGAGTACTAACGTTGCCAGCGCAAAGGGCAATTGGCTGATGACGATAGGCATTGCGCGGTTGATGATATCCCGTTTGGGATACAGGATGACCTGCTGCCAGCCTGGACCTTTCAACTGGGTACGCAGCACCAGATAGCCGGGAATTTCCTGCCAGCCATCATGCAGCGTTGCGTTGCTGAACAGGGCCTGTAATTCCTGATTTTTCTTCTTCTCGAGTGGGAAAAAGGGCAGGATGCGATTCTGCTCATCCAGCCAGAGGCTGATATCGCTGCCTGAGAACGGCTGCCCATAGGAAAGCACATCGCTTAATTTTACCGAAAGCCCTGCGAGCGTACCGAGTGAGCTGGTTGCCGCAACGGAGACGCTCCACCCCACTCCCTCTGTGTAATTGGGTTCTCCCCAGTACATATTGCGGTTGACGTGACTGCCAAGTAACTCCGTTAACTCGGTGTGCCGACGAGAAAAATAGTCAGCCGCGTGCTCTTGAGGAGGCAGTAGCGAGATGCCATAACGGCGATCCAGCACGAAGCTGTCGAGATAATAGGTTTGTCCGGCAGTGCCGTATACCTGGATAAAGCTGCGATCCTGCTCTTGTACCGTTTTAGGGATGCACTCGCTGGTATCGATGGGCAAGTAACAGCTTTCACTGTTGTCGACAATGGCCGCGTCTGCCGTGCGGCTGTGGTACAGATAGTAACGATGTGCCAGCATTTGCGCATCCCGTTCTGCACCTTCAAAGCGGTGATTGGTTAACGTTGCCCGAAGGGTTGAAAAATGCGTTAGATTTTTAATTAAATAATGTTTTTCCTGGTTCAACGATGCATAGGTTGCAGCATAAACAGAAACCAGCCAGATAATAAATAAACACAGTGATATGAATAATGTCGGTTTACTCACCAATGAGCGTTTTCTTTTCATTGTCATACCCGAGAATGGTGTCTAAATGAAATTGCCCCCATGGGCGAATGAATTCACGTCTGTCGGTTTTCCCTAAACTATAATTTTCACTAAAACTATAATAGGGTTTTGCGCCGTAATTGTTTTAATTTGTAAATATATATAACGTCTCCATAAGTAAAAATCAGGTATAAGGTTGATGTCTAAGTTTCTCATCTGAATCGAGAATGGAATTATCCCCTGGAGGTCGTCCTACATGCTTGATTTACTAAAAGGTATCCCTTTGGTTCAAGACATATCCAAACCCAATGGCAAAGGAGAAATCGCGATGAAAATAGCGGATCTTCCTGCGAAAGGATATTCATGTAATCTCTCTTGGGTTCTGGCTATTCAGCTCGTTGAATCTTGTGGCTTATCATTGGAAACATTGAGTTATGTTTCTTCCTTGTTAGGTGCTCATCATGATGTTCACGATTTTTCATTGCACTTCTGCGATGAAAAAGGCTGGTTGTGTTGTGTTTATGAAAAGAAAATTTCTGCCGAAAAAATGGCAAGGGAAATTGAAATACAACTGGCGCTAACACGTTATTTTCGATACCTCATTATGGTTAGGAAACATTCTTGCCAGGTAAAAAAGTATGAAGCTATATAAAATCGCCCATTTGATTTTCTTTTTTTCTGTTCAGTTTCTTCTGCTCAAAAATTACCCTGGAAGGGCGATGATTTTTCAGTGCGAGCACAAAACATGGCACTCTCTTCTCTGCTGAAAGATCTGGCGAAAAACTATTATACATCAACGAATATTGATCCGGAGATTGTGCAAAATTTTAGCGGCGTTATCTTGCCAGGACCGCCGGTGAATATCCTGTGTAAGCTGATGGGGCAATATAATCACGATGGCAATACGCTGTTTATCTATCCGGCGCAGCGTCTGTCACGCCATCTTGTAACGCTTAATGCACTTTCCGACGCGAATTTTGCAGCAAATTTACGCAGGCTTAATGTTCCTGAAGATCGAAGTTGTGAACTCCATCCCATTTTGAATGAGCATGCGCTGGAAGTCAGTGGGGTGCCTGCTTGTCTTGCGCGTGTAACACAGTTGGCAACGACCCTGGATGCGGATATTAGCAAACGTCAGGATGACGCGGTGAGTGTCGTGGTGTACCCCTTGAAATACGCAACGGCGATGGATGACAGCTATCAATACCGCGACCAGACTGTTGTAGTTCCCGGTATTGTCAGCGTTCTGCGTGATATGAATCGCGGCGGTGCGCCAACATCAACCACGAATACGCCTGCCACTCAGGGATTGCCGATGTTTTCTGCGGATCCGCGCCAGAATGCGGTTATCGTGCGCGACCGCAGCGCGGACATGGCGGGTTATCGCCAGTTGATTGCCCAGTTGGATCAACGATCTCAGATGATCGAAATTTCTATGACCATCATTGATGTGGATGCCGGGGATATCAGTCAATTGGGCATTGACTGGAGTGCGGCGACATCGCTCGGTGGTGGCACGATCCAGCTTCAACAACGATGGCGGCAGCCTGGACAGCGGTTTTCCAGCGTGATTAAAGATACCCCGCACTTTATGGTGCGGCTTAACGCGCTGGAAAAGAACTCACGTGCCTATGTGCTATCGCAGCCTTCGGTGGTGACACTCAATAATATTCAGGCGGTGTTGGATAAGAACGTCACTTTCTACACCAAACTGGAAGGCGACAAGGTGGCGAAACTGGAGTCCGTGACGACAGGATCGCTGCTACGCGTCACTCCTCGCTTGCTGGAGCAGAATGGGAAGCAAAATATCATTCTGAACCTGAATATTCAGGATGGTCAGCAAAGCGCACCCATTAGCCAGGATGAACTTCTGCCTGGCGTGCAAAATGCTGAAATTGCTTCGCAAGCCATTGTTACAGGCGGGACAAAGTCTGTTGTTGGGAGGATTCAAACAAGATAAGCAAATACAGTCGGAAAAGAGAATTCCCCTGCTGGGCAGTATCCCCGTGTTAGGTAACCTGTTCAGCACCAAAACCCATCAAATGCATAGCGTTATTCGCTTGTTCCTGATCAAGGCATCTGTTGCCAATAAACAACAGTGAAAAGCGTATGGAAAACACCTGGAAGATTCGCCTGTTAGGTGGCGTATTGCATGGCCGGGAAGTGTGGCTATCGGAAGGTCGTCTCTCTATTGGAGAACGGGAATGCGATCTGTGTATCCCGTTACAGGTCGCAAGCTGCATTGAGCTGGCGATCGCTGACGGGCAGCTCTATGTCAACGCAGAAAAAGTGCAGGTTAGGGTTAATGGTCGTCGCCATGGGCAGCATCATCCGTTGCCGTCTCAAGGGGTACTTGAAGCTGCAGGGCTGGCGATGGCATTTGGGCCACAGCACGCAGAACTTGCCGGCTACCGCTTGCCTATGGGGCGATTTTCACCTGGTTGGGTGCTGTTTGCAGGTACTCTTATCCTGCTTTCTGCTCTGGCGTTTTTATCCGATGAATGGGCGCCGCTATCATCGACGGCAACGTCCGTACAAGTGGATGCGCTGTTGCAGCAGACGGGCTTGACACAGCTCTCGGCACAATGACAGCAGGATGGTGTCTTGCAACTGTCTGGGTATTGTGAATCAAGTGATGCCATGACGCCTTTGTGGCTTGTGCTGCAATCCCACGACATTCGCTACCGCGATAATGTCATTACGCCGCCATTTCGCAAGCGACCAACTTAGTCAGCAAATGGGGCGAAATTCTCCAAATGATAACCCAAAAGACCTATTCATGACGAGGGACGATAGTCTGGCCATGCTGCAATTTTTGCGTCGCGGAGGCGCTGTGCGCATGTTGCTGAAAAAAGAGGTAAGCGTCGAATTAGAGACGCTTTTTCGCTATGCCAGACAGTTATCTAACGCGGGAGATTATCCTGCCGCGGCCAGAATATTACGGGTACTGACCGTTTACGATGATTGGTCTTTTGATTACTGGTATCAACTTGGCGCTACGTGCCATGCGGCGCACGCCTGGTCAGATGCCCTCTATGCCTATGGCCGGGCGGCACAAATTAACGTATCGGCAGCGCAGGTCCCTTGTGCCGCAGGGGAGTGTTTTCTGGCCTGCGGTGAGAAATCATTGGCGCGTAAAGCCTTTAAGGCAGCCTTGCTGATTTGTGGTAAAAACCGGGCATTACAGGCGATACGCCGTCAAGCCGAACAAGGATTATCTCGAACAGGAGAGCCTGATGGATAGTGTACAAGCCAGGGCGGGGATGCATTACCCGCTGCCTTATGATGATGTTGAGGAGACGAATGCCTCTTCTTCCGTGAAACAAACCACACCTCCAATAAATTCTGTTACTGGCTTGCGTCATACACAAGCCAATGCAGGAAAGAAAGCTGAAGCTGAAAGCCGGCATGGCGCTGTGACGCAGTCGGTGAGCGAGCATCAGGCGGAAGCTGCCTGGCAACGGTTGCTGGCGGCCGGGTATAGCGGTTCTGCATCGGCGTCATTGCAAGATGTCATGAGAATGGATCCACTGCTGTTATCCATGCTGGTGACACAGCAGGTGATGACTGTTTCCAGCAGTAATGCGAAGGCGCTCTGTGAACAATTATCGCGGGCGACCGATCTGCAAACTTTCCTTCGGAATAAGCAGGTTGAAAAATATCAGGAGCAGATCAACAAGTCGATTGAACAGGCGGATCAGGTGCGTAAATCCGCGCTGTGTAGCGCCGTATTCGATTGGATAACCAGTGCCATTGAGATTGGGATAGGCGTATTTAAACTGGTAGAAGCGTGCGCGACGGCAGATCCACTCGCCTTTGCTGCCGCCGGCATTGCCTATTGCTCGGCGGGAGCGGCTGGAATCGTAAAAGGCGGTGCTGAGCTTGCCTTGGGGCTGGGGGCAAATAAAGCTGATTGTGAAGCCATTATTCACGCAGCAGGCACGGTACAAAGCACGTGTGAGTATGTCGCGATGGGGTTGGATATTTTGCAAATCTGCCATGGTATCTATGCGGCTCGAGGCTTGATCTCTGCGGCAGAAAAGGAAATAGGTAGCGGTGCGGGCAAAACGTTGGTTGAGGCGGCGGGCCAAAATAGCAGTGAGGTGGGTCAGCAGGTTAAACAACTTGCTGAAAACACGGCTAAACAATTTGTGGTTGAACTCGAAGCAACGCTTAAAGGCGATGTCAGTCAGTATTTGGCACGCACTATGGGCCGCAGTTCCACCTCTCAGTCGATCGAGTAGCTTGTAGAAAAAACCTTGGAAAGTGCACTCAAAAATACGGCGAAAGATGTTTTGGAAAAAGGTGCAGCAGCGGCAGAGAAAGAATTGCACAAGCGCTTTATTCGCTCGCTAGGTAAAGGGGTTGCCGCCCGCATAATTAAGGATGTCACTTTCCCCTGGTTAACAACGGCTCGCGCCGCGCTAAGTGGTGGGCAAAAAATAACATCGGGCGTTGCTCAGTGGAAAGCGGCAGATTTGCGCAAGGAGATTGAAGAACTAATCGTTATGCAACGCATTAATGACATCAAAGATAATTGGACGCAGGAACGTAAAAAGAATCAGGAAAAACAGCTTGGCGATTATTTACAACAGAACAGTACTGCTGTGAACAGCGCAACATCAATAATGGAAGATTACGGTGCCGTATTGGCAAAAATTGCCTGTAACCGCGCCTGAGGATATTTTATGAGCCAAAATAGTCTGTCGGTAGATGTATTTCCCGTTAGCGCTTCCCCAAGCCAACTCTCTTCTGTCTTATCACAAAAGACGGTTTCTGTAGCAGGGAAAAAGGAAAATACCTGTAGTGATGCAGAACTGAATGATTTTTTCGCGATGTTCGATCAATTATGGGGAACATTATTGAATCTTGCCCGGCGTTTGCGTGACGTTATGCGTATGTATAACGAAAAGAAACAGATATTAGGGTGGGGACTTGAAGTTAATGCACTTTCTACCAGTTTAAATGCTATTGAACATAGTTTTAATGCGGCAAAGGATAACGCGTTAGGAACGTGCTTAAGCGGATTTATGCAGTGTACGGGCGCACTTACCGGCGGAATGAATGATGGAAGGCATCGGCGGCGCTGGAGTCAGAGAACTCACTACTATGGGATTCAATGGTTTAGGATCAATGCTTAACGGCCTATTGTCCTTTGAGGCGGCGACGGAAAATCGCCAAGCGGAAATAGAAAGAGCGCTGGCTGATTTTCAAAGTAAAAACGCGCAATCCTACACCCGAAATCTCGATGATATTGTGCAAAAAGCGATTGATGTCATGCAGCAGATGATGGAAATGGGCCGCAAGATGGTCGAGGTGTTCAGCCAGACGCTTCATTCCCTTGCGAAGTAATGATGGAACGGTTGGAAGCACTTGTTAGCAGACAGCTGCAAGCTGTCGGATTAGCGCCACAGCCCGCGTTTTTATCGGGTTGTGGATTGCTTCTCGGGCAGCAAATTACGCTGTCCCCCTATCGCCTCGTCTTTCGTGTTCAGACCCACGTGCTGCTTATATGCTGTTTAACCCGGTTGCCTGATTACGCCTCACAGCCTTCGTCGTTACTGCGGTTATGGCGGTTGTTGCAAGTTGCCTTATCTCTGACTCCTGAGCTGACGTGTATCCGTATGCTAGTGATAACTGATGTACCGCCTTGGGAACTGGCACACTAGCGCCAAAAGCTAGTGCGGCTCCTGTGCAAAAAAGGCGCGGTAATGCGATCAATAGAAGGTGAGCGCTGGTTAGAGATCAGTATATGTCAGATTTTTCGTTGACTCGCCTGTAGTTGGGTTAAACACCGGATAGGCGGTGTGACAGGTTATAACGATAGTAGATATCAGCTAACAGATTATCAGGCAATCTGATATCCCAGGTAATCCGCTCGCATTATCCGGAGGTCGACGATGGATGTTCAACAACTCATTGATACGCTGTCCCGTCTGGCAAATCAGGCCGGACAATCAGTAAAAGATAAAATGAATGGCGAAGATTTAACCAATCCTGATGCCATGCTCAAGGCACAGTTTGCCGTTCAGCAGTATTCCACTTTTATCAACTACGAAAGCGCGATGATCAATACCATCAAAAATCTGCTTAGCGGGATTATCTCCAAGATATGACCGTACTTACGGCTAGTGAAAGACGGTTACTGCTTGAAGCCGCATTCGCTGGGGCTAATCACGGCTTGTTGCGCCAAGTGAGCGCGATATTGCCGGTGGTGCCGAATCTGGTCACCAATGCAGATGATTGTGCGGTTTGCACGGCTGTCTTGCTGCTGGGGATGAATACGCCTGAAGAGGCGAAACGCGTATTGGAACAGGTAAATACGCCGGAAGCTAAAGTGGTCATGAACTGCTTTTCATTATGAGTTTTTGCAATGATAACGGGGTACACCATGGACATGACACTCATGAATATTTCTCAGAAGGCATCGTCAGAGGGCAGTTGCGACAGCATCGATGCCGTGTCCGCGATTGATACACCTGAAAGCCCGATGGCGCAGACCTTTAAGAACATGCTGTATGCCGGAACGGTATCCGGTGCTGTAGAAACCCTATCGCCGGATCAGATGTTACAGCAGCAGGCAAAGATCTTGACGTTGAGCGTCGGTGTCGATCTTGGCGCAAAAGTCGCCGGTTCTGCGGCGCAAACGGTCAATAAACTGGCCAATATGACATGAACGCGTTCCGTTGTCTGGGCATGGCAATACTGGTTCTCATGCTGGAGGGATGCCGCGTTGAGCTCTATAACGGCTTGTCTCAGAGTGATGCCAATCAGATGTTGGCAATTCTAATGAACAATAACATCGATGCGGATAAGCAACCTTCGCCTGATGGCGGTGTGACGCTGCGAGTGGAACAATCCCAGTTTATTGATGCCGTTGAACTGCTGCGCATGGATGGTTTTCCACGCCAGCGTTACACCACGGTAGAAACGATGTTCCCGCCTAATCAGTTGGTAGTTTCACCGCGGGAAGAGCAGCAGAAGATTCTGTATCTCACTGAACAGCATATTGAAGAGATGCTCAGTCAAATGGACGGCGTGATACATGCCTCTGTTGCGATTGCCACCCATCACCCCAGTGACGATGTTGAAACCCGTTCTGGCGATACCACGTCGGTGGCGGTGTTTATCAAATATTATCCACGGGTGAATCTTGAAGAATTTATATTACAAATCAATAGCATGATTGAAAAAGCGATGCCCGGTGTCCAGTACGATCAAATCAGCATCTTGATGCAGCCTGCCGGCTATCGTGCTCGCGTGGCTCCGCCACCCAAATCTGTTGAAGAGAGAGCGATTCTGAAATGGCTATCCCGTTATCGGCAATATGTGACGCTAACGTTGATCCTGCTGGCATCGGCCCTGTTAATACTGGCTGTGTGGAAAGGCTGGCAGCAGATAAGGCCAGCAGGCCGGATGCGTTGATCTTGCGGGTACATCGCCATGTTTGGCAACCTGCCCGTTATGCACATCCAGATTGGTTTACGGCGCTGGGGTTTCATCGGCATGAGCGGTGGCGTTATGGCGAGTCTCCTGTTTTAGATAGTTCTCTTGACCGTGCATTACGGGCGCGACAGGGTATCGTCGCGCTGCCAGGGCGACTTGATGAACGACAGCGTCGGTTGGTCTCTCTGGCTCCGTCTATGCCGAGGTATGCGCTGGCGCTTGGGCTACTGGCCCTTGCGTGCAGAGACTATTTCCTGCTGCCTGACTATCGCAACGTGCTTCATCCTTGGCTGGATAACGATCTGCTCTGGCGTTTGTTTGGCATGTGCGACAACAAACGCTGCGCCCTTTTTTCACCGGAAAACGTTATTGACGCTGCGAATCGTATCGGCATCGCCATGCTTTACCGCGCCGCAAGGTGCGAACCCGTGCTTCAGGCGCTTTTGATACAACTGCCACCGCCGAGGCAGGCGCTGTATCCCCTGGCCCCTCTGGCAACGATGAATTTACTGGAGCGTATGCTATGCCGCTGTGTCGACTCCCATTGATTGAGCTTGATGGGCAACTTCCCGGTCTACCTGTGATCTCCGCCGCAATGCTGAACGATCGGCTGGCTTATGCCCACACTTTGCGTGATGCGCATAAAGAGGCCGCGGCCATCGTGAAAGCGGCGGGACACAAGGCAGAGCAATTGATACGCCAAGCGCGCAAAGCGCAGCGTCAGATTCAGGACGAGGCTTATGCCGAGTTCACTCGTTGTCAACAGGAGATCCTGGATCGCTGTGAGAACCAATGGCTGGCGCGGCACGTTGTGGCGTTGTGTGATGCTGTCATCGTGGAACAGCGTGTGGTGCAGGCAGTCGCCTCACGCATTCGCGTTGCTATGGGACACGTATTGAGCATCTGGTTTTCCCAACAGTCTGTTGATGACCTGCTGTGTGCGCGTTTGTCACAGCAGGTGGAACAACTGGCCATGGTTGAGTGCGCAACCTTGTAGATTCATCCTGACAGGGAGGCAAGCGTGCGTGATGCCTTCGGTGAACGGTTGGCGATAACCTGCAATCCGCAGTTAGCTGAGGATGAAGCGGTGCTGACATCTTCACAGCTTAGCGTTTCTTTCTCTCTCAGCCGCTACTTTCATCAGGTGCTGGAGTGGATAAGAACTGAGAACGACATGGCTGGCAGTGAGTGGCAGACAAGGATTGATGATGAAAATGCCTGAGTACTAAAATCTGGCAAGCCAGATTTTATCACCGCACCACGAACCGCACCAGGCATTGTCACCGCGTAATGCTGAATTCAGTCTGCCGCCGATGGACATGGCGTTGCTGGAACTGGAGGAAGCGGCAGGTGAGTCGCTTGATTCGACGCTGGAAGAAATGGGCATGGTGCTGTCTGGGCGCATGCGCGATGAAAAGCGGCTTGCATCGTCAGAAAGGCAGTTACGTAGACAGCAAGAGTTAATTGCATTGATACAACGTTTGCGTGAGCAAGAGGGCGATCTTCCGGCTTTTCTTGCTTCATCGTCAGAGGATAACAGCGTGGAGTTGGAGGGACTGCGGCGTATTTTTACCATGACTCAGCACCTCGCATCGGCCGCGTTGGATGAAAAGCGAAGAAAGGCGCTGAATGCGCAGTTGGCTCAGCTTATGGAAGAAAATGAGTGGGAAACTGCGCTGTTTGGCATGCTGGAACTGGGTACTGTCAGCAAGACGGTGCTGGCACCCATTGGCCGCTTATTCCAGCGCACGATGGATGAACAGGACATATCGTTATCGGAATGGTTTAAACGCATATTGGACTGGGCCGATCGCCAACGGCGAATCCGCGTGCTATTGCGCATGGCGGCATTTGAGCTCTCGCTCTCTGTCGGTGGCGCTCAGCAAGCCCGGTTGGCTACTGTACTGGTTCGCTTGCGCCGCTTATTGCTGTTTCTTGGCCTTGAACAGGAATGCGAAGAACAGGAAAAGCGCTATTCGTTACCTTCCCATTCACTGTTGGCCTTGTTGATTGATATCACACAGGAAAGCTGGCTGTTTGAGGAGTGGTTGCTCGCACGAATGTCTTCTCTGACATCCTGCCCAACGGTATTCAGCCGCATCGTGCGTTATCTGGATGTGCAATTCAGGCTGATACCGGATGCGTGTTTCAGCGATGAGGATCAGCGTGAAAGTATCCTTACTGTGCTGAGAAAACTTAAGGGTAATCAGGTGTTGTCTTGATTTCTCGTTGCTTCCTTCTCTGGGATTCTGTTACCGGACACGAGGGCAAAGACATCATGACATTAGATCTGTTCATCGAAAGAAATATCCAATGATTTATGCAATTGGCCGAGTTGGAAGAGCAGCCACCCTCTGCCGAAATGCAATGGCACGATCGGGGATTCCAAACTTTTCTCACCTTTCGCCAGGGGCGCATGCACATCAGCCAATGTCTGCTGGATCGTTGGCATGATAATGCGTTACTGCTCGTGGCACTACAGCGTGCCCACCCCGCCTGGTTTGCGGGTATTCCTCAGCGTATTTTCACGCTACGTCAAGGTATGGTGATCAGCTGTGCGCCAATGGCGGACAGCGTGGCGGAACAGTGGCTATGGCTTCACCGTCGCCAGCAGACCTTTTTGGAAAAATTATGCAAACCGACGTGATGAAAAAAGATAAGCTCCAGCGCTGGTTGCAGGTTTGCGCGGGCAGGCAAGACATTATTCTCGCCCTGGTGATGCTTATGGCGATTGTCATGATCACCCTGCCGTTGCCTAACTTTGTGGTGGATATCCTGATTGCCATCAATCTGGCTTTTTCTATCATCCTTCTGCTGTTCGCCATTTACATAAACGATCCGCTGGATCTGTCGGTTTTCCCTTAGCTGTTGTTGATTACCACACTTTATCGGCTCTCACTGACCATCAGTACATCGCGTCTGGTGCTGTTGCAGCACAATGCAGGCGACATCATCGATGCGTTTGGCCGCTTTATGGTGGGTGGGAACTTAACGGTGGGGCTAGTGATTTTCGCCATCATCACTATCGTGCAGTTTATCGTGATCACCAAGGGCACGGAACGCGTGGCCGAGGTGAGCGCCCATTTTTCACTGGATGGCATGCCGGGTAAGCAGATGAGTATTGATGGCGATTTGCGCGCTGGCGTGATCGATGCCGATCAGGCTCGTCAATTGCGTCTGCACGTGCAGCATGAAAGCCGTTTTCTTGGTGCGATGGATGGTGCCATGAAGTTTGTTAAAGGGGATGCCATCGCCGGTATTATTGTCGTGCTGGTGAATATTCTGGGCAGCATCACCATTGCCGTGGTGCAATATGGCATGTCGCTCGGGGAGGCGGTGCAAATCTACAGCGTACTCTCCATCGGCGATGGGCTGTGCGGCCAGATACCCTCACTGCTGATTTCGCTCAGCGCCGGTATTATCGTCACCCGCGTGCCGGGTGAGAAACGGCAAAATTTGGGGCGCGAGCGGGGAAACAGCCCCAGGCGTTGATTCTGGCGACAGTCGTGATGCTGCTGTTTGCCGTCATTCCCGGCTTCCCGTTTATCTATTTTTTCATCATGGCGGTGCTAACCGCTTTGCCTTGTGCGCTGCTATGGTATCGAGCCCGGCATCCGCAGTCAGCATCCGTGCCGCAAGGCAGTACTGACGATGATCTTATGGTGCCGAGAGCGAACCCTCTGACACTGTGCCTTGCGCCGAGTCTGCATTCGGACTCTCTGGCTCAAGAGATTGATACCCTCCGCAAAACTCTGTTTGACACCTTCGGTGTGCCCTTGCTAGATGTCTCCATCACTGTTGATCCTTGCGTGGCGGAGAACAGCATGACCGTGCTTGTCTATCAGGAACCCGTGTTCTCACTGGTGCTCCCTTCATCAGCACCTTGCATGATTTTCACTGCGCCGGGTGAGCCGGCTTCCACGTCAGAAACGCAGGTGTTGCCACGCGGGATGGGGAGAATCGCATGGTTGTCCACGGCTGCAGGACAAAGAGCACACGAAGCCGGGCAACGTGTGTTTACCGGTGACCAATGTCTTATTGCTTTGTTGCACAAGGTATTGGTGAATCACATGGCAGAATTTATCGGGGTACAAGAAGCGCGCTACCTGATGGATGCCATGGAGAAACGCTATGCCGAGTTAGTGAAAGAGCTTCAGCGGCAGATGCCCATCAACAAAATTGCCGAGGTGCTCCAACGTTTGGTCTCAGAGCATGTGTCAATCCGTGATTTGCGTCTGGTCTTTGGAACGCTGATTGAGTGGGCACCGCGCGAAAAAGATGTCCAGATGCTGACGGAATATGTTCGCATCGCGTTGCGACGCCATATTTTGCATCGCTTGATGCCTGATGGGGCAGCGTTGCGCGTGCTGCGTATTGGGGAAGAGATGGAGAATATGATTCGTGAGTCAATCCGACAGACCTCAATGGGCACCTACACCGCCTTAAGCCACGCGCAAAGTGCACTGATATTGCAGCTGATTACTGAAGCACAAACAAACTACGGCGAGTTTGCCATTGTCGCCTCTGTGGATGTTCGTCGTTTCCTGCGCAAGGTGATTGAGCAGCAACAATCCGACATCCCCGTACTGTCGTGGCAGGAAGTGGGTGAGCACTGTCTTATTCAGGTTGTGTACAGTATTGATCTTGATCCCGATACCCTTTGCGATGATGAAAGCTGAGTTTTCTTCTCTGGCTGATGCGGTAAGTCAACGACTGCACTGGTCCGGTCCACCGCCTGACGGCATCGACATGACGGGACAGGTGCTGCATATCAGCACGACGTTGTTGAAAGTGCGGTTGCCCGGCGTATTCATGGGGGAGCTTTGTCGGATTTTACCCAGTGGCTCCTTGGCCGAGGTGGTCGGGCTGGACGGCGAAGATGCGCTGTTATCTCCCTTCGCCAGTACCGTGGGTCTGTTTTGCGGGCAAAAGGTACAGCCGTTAAGACGACGCCAACAGGTTCCGGTCGGCGAGGCGTTGCTGGGTCGCGTGGTTGATGGCCTTGGGCAGATGTTGGATGGCAATGAGACGTGGCAAGGACCGTGGCGCGATTTTGATGCACCACCTCCGGAGGCACTGGTACGTGGGATTATCGATCGTCCTGTGCTAACCGGCGTGCGGGCGATAGACAGTTTGCTCACCTGTGGTGAGGGGCAACGTATAGGGATTTTCGCGGCGGCAGGAGTGGGGAAAAGCACCTTGCTTTCCATGCTGTGCCACGGCGCGGACTGCGATGTTATCGTTCTGGCTCTCATCGGGGAGCGTGGCCGCGAGGTGCGGGAGTTTTTAGAACATTCGCTTAACGAGGAGATACGACGTCGCTGTGTCGTCGTTGTCGCGACGTCAGACAGGCCGCCGTTGGAGCGCATGCGGGCGCTGTTTGTCGCGACCACCATTGCGGAGTCGTTTCGCGATCGGGGCAAGCGCGTATTGTTGTTGGCGGATTCACTGACGCGCTATGCCCGTGCCGCGCGGGAAATCGCCGTTGAAGCGGGCGAACGCGTGGCGGCGGGCAGCTATCCCCCGGGGGTATTTGCGGCGCTACCGCGCTTGCTGGAGCGAACCGGCAAGGGACGCTGCGGGAGCATTACCGCGTTCTACACCGTGCTGGTGGAAGGGGATGACATGAATGAACCGTTGGCCGATGAGGTGCGTTCACTGCTGGATGGGCACATCGTTCTGTCACGGCAGTTGGCCGAGGCCGCGCATTTTCCGGCGATTGATGTCCTTGCCAGTGTGAGCCGTACTATGCCTAGCGTCACAAGTCAGAAGCATCTGGCGCTTGCCAATGATGTGCGCCGTTTGCTCAGCGTTTATCGCGAGGTCGAGCTACTGGTGCGGGTGGGGGAGTATCAGCAGGGTGAGGATCCACTCGCCGATCTGGCGGTAAAAAAGCACGCCGCTATCAATGCGTTTTTACAACAGCAGGAGAGTGAATCATGTCATCACGACGAACTGTTGCAACAACTCAGTACGCTGATAATGCATTGATGCTGCAAGATTTATTAGCCATCAAACAGCGTCGGAAAACCGCTTTGCGCCGACAGATGGCGCAACAACAGTCCCTGTTTCATCAATTGGAACAGGATATGCGTACCTGTTTGGCGAGCCGTGCGTTGCTAGCAGAAAAACGAAACGCGTGGTTGGCTTGGTCCGGCATGCGTATGAGTGATGAACTGTTGGCACAGAAGCAGACACTGATGGAACTGCACGATAAGGATCAGCAGTGGGTGGCACACCAACGTGCTTTGTCTGACCAGCAACATGCCGTATTGGCACGACAAGACGCGGTAAGGCAAGCTTTGCGTACTGTCATGAAAAAAAAGGAAAAACTGTGCAGCGTGCTCAACAAAAGCGGCAACGTACGATGAGTACCTATCCATGAGCACGACACGCATTGAAGGGTGTCTGTGGCACTCGCTGCCGGAACGGGATGAGCGTGATACTGATTCGGCGATGGACGGCCAGAAGTTTTTGCAACTGATTACGCAGAGGGCAACGCACTCCACACATTCCTCCCTTTTGCCTCATGTTTATCGCCGACAGCGTTATCGCATGGTAAGCAAAAGCGGGGAAGGGATTGTGTGTGAGGTCAGCGAGCGAGACGGTGAATTTCACCTTTGTATTCAGGTGCCTGAGCGCGAGTTGTTCGACACCCTGAGCCTTGTTTCATCCTGGCTTTGCGCCCGTTTGCGCGAGGCAGGGCATGCCGTTTTTCTGGAGGTGGAATATGTTAAGGATCACCCGAGAAGCGTGGAACCTGGCGCAGAATCTTCCTTCTGAGGGCGTTACCGTTGGTGAGTTGCATATCGGGTTACAAACCTGGATGCATGCTCAAACAGGGAAAGTTATAGAGATCTCCTTTGCCGAGGGTGCGCCCGTGAGCCATGTTTGGTTAGATGACGCAGGGTGGCTGGCATGGTGCGAACAGCAACTTGGTACTGCTGATGTGGAAACGGTAGATAGCCTATTGATCGAGGATATCGCTGAATGGGCGTTATCTCCGTTACTGGCTCAAAGCAACGCCCGTGTTGTGCGGCAGAATGCCTCACCGCGACCTTGCACCTATCTGCCCGAACAATGGGGGATCGTGTTTACCTGGCAGGTGGAACAGGTTGCCTTTCAGGCTGTGCTGTTCGGCAATACCGACATCGGGTTTAAGCACCTGTGTGCGTTGCTTCCGCCGGATGTCGAACCTACAGGCGCATTGCCGCCGTTGCAGTGCACTCTTTACGCCGGGGAGTGCGAACTGCCCCTTTCTGCCTTACGGCGACTGGCGCTCGGGGATGGCATTGCCATGCATCCTTTCGGCGATGTGCGTGCGGGACATTTTGTGCTGTCGCCATTGCTGGAAAGTTCGGCCCATGTCCAGATAAACGGAGATAACGCCATGAAATTTACTGCGTTAGGCACCGAGCTTGAAAACAGCGCCGTTGAAATACCGGATGAGCCTACTGGTGCAGGATCCATGCCTATCGCTCTTGATGCGCTGCCGCAAAAGCTTTTGGTTGAAGTTGGGCAGGTGACGCTGACTCTCGGCGCGCTGCGAACGCTACAAGTGGGTGATACGGTAGCAGTAAACGCAGAGTTCACGCCTGACGTGACGCTGAAGTTAAATGGTCGTGCGGTAGGCAAAGGGGCGCTGGTTGGCTGTGGCGATCGTTTTTTAGTGCAAATCCGGCAACGGTATCTCACTGCACAAGATTAAAATTTGGGGGGAGAAGATGGGGTGAATGCCCGGTAGGTGCGTCTGGTTTAGCCGAGGTATAAGGGGCGTCAACGCTACACCGTGGATATAACATGTCGCTACCAGACTCCCCCTGGCAGTTGATTGCGCTGCTGTTTGTGCTCTCGCTGCTGCCGCTGATTATCGTTATGGGAACCTCGTTTCTCAAATTGGCGGTGGTCTTTTCCATTTTGCGTAATGCGTTGGGGATCCAGCAGGTGCCGCCGAATATGGCGCTGTATGGGCTTGCGCTGGTGTTGTCGCTGTTTATTATGGCGCCGACGCTGCTGGCAGTTAAAGCGCAGTGGCATCCGGTAGCCGTTGAGGGCGAACCTGCCTGGATGAGCAGTTGGGACAGCCAGGCGCTCACGCCCTATCGCAACTTCCTGTTAAAAAACACCGAAGACAAGCAGGTGCATTACTTTCAGAGCCTGATCGCGAAAACCTGGCCCGAAGAGGCGCGCTGTGCGGTGAAAGATGACTCATTACTGATTTTGCTGCCCGCATTCACGGTCAGCCAATTGACCCAGGCATTTCGTATCGGGCTGTTGATCTATCTGCCGTTTCTCGCCATTGACCTATTGGTGTCCAATATCCTGTTGGCGATGGGTATGATGATGGTCTCCCCCATGACCATTGCATTGCCGTTCAAGCTGTTGATTTTCCTCTTGGCCGGTGGCTGGGACCTGATTCTTTCCCAGTTAGTGCGGAGTTTCGTATGAATGAAGCCACCCTGACTCACCTGATGACTCACCTGATGACGCAACTGTTGTGGATTGTCTTGCTCACGTCATTGCCGGTCATTGTCGTTGCGTCTGTTGTCGGGATCCTGGTCAGCTTGTTACAGGCACTGACGCAGATACAGGATCAGACCCTACAGTTCATGATTAAACTGCTGGCCGTGGCGTTGATGCTGATGGCCACTTACCACTGGCTTGGCGGCATCCTGCTGGGATATACGCGCCAGGTGTTATTGCAAATAAGTGTGCACGCATGAATCCGGTTATTAACCAAGAGATCGCTCATCTGGCTTTTCTCATGATGCGCCCGCTGGGAATGACCTTGCTGTTCCCGCTGTTGCAGGCTGGAAATCTGGGGTCGCCGTTAGTAAGAAATGCGGTGTTAATGGCGATTGCGTTGCCAATGATGCCCGTGGTGCCTGTTCCAGACGATTTAGGGGCGGGATGGACATGGTTGAGCTATATTCCCGGTGAGTTGCTCATCGGGCTGGTATTGGGCTTCTGTGGCGCAATTCCCTTTTGGGCCGTGGACATGGCGGGATTTATTATCGACTCGCTGCGCGGCGCGACCATGAGCGCGGTATTCAATCCGGCGATGTCCGTTCAGTCTTCACTTTTGGGTTTGTTATTCAGTCAGTTTCTTTGCGCGCTGTTTTTTATTAGTGGCGGCATAAATTTGCACCTTAGCGTGCTGTATGACTCTTACCGTTACTTACCGCCAGGCAACACGCTGACGTTTAATCAGCCGCTGCTGGACTTTATCAAGGTGGAATGGCAGACGCTCTACCGCCTGTGCCTGAGCTTCTCCTTGCCGGCTGTGTTGGTGATGGTATTGGCAGATTTGGCGCTGGGGCTGTTGAACCGCTCGGCGCAGCAATTGAACGTATTCTTTCTGGCTATGCCTATCAAAAGCATGCTGGTATTGCTGCTGTTGTTACTGTCACTGCCCTATGCGTTGCACCACTATCTGGTGGAAAGTGAAAAAATCTACCGGCATGTTGGCGAGTGGTTAGCCCAGCATGAGTGAGAAAACGGAACAGCCCACCAAGAAAAGACGACAGGATGGTGAAAAAGAGGGCCAGGTGATTAAAAGCGTTGAGCTGACATCCGGTGTTCAACTGCTGGCTTTGTTTCTCTTTTTTCATTTCTTTTTCGATGTGTTGGTACAGGACATCAAGTTGCTGATACAAGAATCCATTCGTGTGGTTAATGCCCCTTTCTCCTATGCGTTGGGCACGATTGTGCGTGCGCTATTCATGGAGTGTGGGCAGATGTTGCTCTATCTGGGTGCAATGATAAGTTTTGCCACAGTTGCCAGTGTGTTGATTCAAATAGGTTTTGTCATCGCCAGTAAGGCGGTGGGTTTCCGTGGTACCAAACTTAATCCGGTGAACAATCTCAAACAGATCGTGTCATGGCGCAGTGTGATTGAACTCATCAAATCCTGTTTGAAAGTGGTGCCGTTGTGCGTGATTTTTCTCTTACTGTTTTATGCCTATGCGTCGACTTTTCGCTCGTTACCTTACTGTGAACCTCACTGCGCGTTACCGACCTTTTCCGCCATCATGCGTTTTATGTGGCTTGGCATGCTTGGCTTTTATCTGGTGCTTGCCATCGTCGATTATAGCTATCAGCGTTTTCATACCTTGAAGCGGCAGCGAATGAGCAAAGAAGACATAGAACAGGAAAACAAGAACAGAGAGGGCGACCCCCATATTAAACAGCGGCGTCGTGCGCTACAGCGCGAAGTGCAGAGCGGCAGTCTGGCACAAAACGTCAGACAGTCAGCGGTGATTGTGCACAACCCGACCCATCTGGTGGTTTGCCTTGGATACGATCCCGTTACGATGCCCGTACCGCGCGTTTTGGAGAAGGGAAGGGATGCCATGGCAGAACACATTGTGGAGCTGGCACAGCGTGAGGCTATTCCGATGGTGGAAAACATCCCGTTGGCACGGACGCTGTTTTATGATGTAAAATGTGGCGAGCGCATCCCGGATACACTTTTTGAACCCGTCGCCGCACTGTTGCGTATCGTCTTGCAGATCGACTACGCGTCTCGTGAAGGGGAAAACGGGAAAACAGGTGGCTGAAAGGCAAAAAAAAGACCGGGCCAAGGTTCGGTGCCGGTCAAAGCGCAAAGAGAACCATAATGGAGATGTGCTCTTTGCAAAATCAATAAATAACGCGCGCTTATTGAGGCTCTGCGTGCGTGATAAATCCCTAGTGCAGGCCGCAGTTGTTCAAGAGATTTTCATACAGCCTTATCCCAGGTATACTTGTTGTATAACGCGTCATGGTGCGTCTTGATGTAGGTAGAAAATGTCTCCTCAGCCAGCAATCTGTTTATTTTTAAACAGCTGCTTTTCAGTTGATTACAGTTGTTTATATATACATCCAAAGAGTGATATTTTTTTTGCATCATCTGTTGGAGCAATGCTGGAACCTGCTCAAGCTCTGATAAGAACGTATCGTAATCGGTCAGTATTTTCTGACGCTCTCCATGACTATCCATATCTTGTTTTCGTATATTTATTGTTGTAGCGGGTTTTACCATAGCGTCCTGAGGGCACAATCAGGACGCTATGCGCTGTGAATCAAAAGCTTGTCCAATCTGATGTATTTGTCGCTGCTGCCCGAGATTGAGAGGGCAACATGGCAACGGGGGTGCGCGCTACCGTCAGCGTTGACGGCGCTGTTTCATAACCCGCGACTTTGAAGACGGAAACTTCTCTGACAAGCTGATCGGCCTGCTCTTTGAGGCTTTGTGCCGCTGCCGCAGATTCCTCCACCAGTGCAGCATTCTGCTGCGTGGTCTGATCCATTTGGCTTACGGCGATCCCCACCTGCTCGACCCCGGTAGATTGTTCTGCACTGGCAGAGCTGATTTCTGCGACAGTGTCAGTTAACTGGCGAATGGATGTGACAACCTGCTGCATTGTTTCCCCTGCTTTATTTACCAGCGAAGACCCTTGCCCGACACGCTCAACGCTTGCCGTGATCAGGGTTTTGATCTCCTTCGCTGCGTCTGCACTTCTCTGTGCAAGATTGCGAACTTCTCCTGCCACCACGGCAAATCCGCGCCCTTGTTCACCCGCACGGGCGGCTTCGACCGCGGCATTTAGCGCCAGAATGTTTGTCTGGAAAGCAATGCTATCGATAACATTGATGATGTCGGCAATGCTACGAGAGCTTTCATTGATGGACTTCATGGTCTCCACCACATCATCCACGACATTGCCGACTTGCTGTGCAACCGAGCTCGCATTTTGTGCCAACACATTTGCCTGACTAGCGTTATCTGCATTATTTTTCACTGTCATCCCCAGCTGCGTCATGGTTGATGACGTCTCTTCTAGTGCGCTCGCTTGCTCTTCTGTGCGTGATGACAGATCGGCATTGCCCTGGGCTATCTGCATGCTGGCTGTGGCTACGCTTTCGGCATTGTTTCGTACGCTGATAACCATTCGTGTCAGTGATGATTGCATCTCCTTCATCGCTTCCAGAAGCTGGCCGATCTCATCGTGGCTTTCTGCCGCGATCGAACCACTCAGATCGCCTGCGCTAATGCGTTTTGCAGAAGAGAGGGCCGTGGCTAACGGGGTTGTAACACTGCGTGTTAACCGCCAGGCGATAAGACACCCTAACAGCGTTGAAATAACCGACAGCAGCAACATCCAGTACAAGGATTTGGTAATATAATCGCTGGTGATTTGCTTCGCGCTATCCACATAGGATTCTTGTAACTCCGTAAACTCAGTGAGTTTACTAAAATAAACGCCTTGAATTTTAGCGATTTCGCCAAATACCAGCGCTGTCGCCAATTCATCTTGATCCTCCATTACATAATTCACTGCTTTATTAATATGGAGGCTATATTCTTTTCTGATGTCGATGAGTTGATTGAAAAGATCCCGGCCTTTTACCGTGTTGATCCCACTGTCCAGTTTTTTATAGATATCACTTGCTGCGCTAGTCGTGCTTACAATAATATTTTTGAGATTTTGTTTTTCCTGAGTTTTGTCCGCAGGCAGTAAGATGATATCGCGCAGTGTGCGAATGTTGGTGTTCAATATGTCTTGGATATCACGTAACATATCGACTTTAACCATTCTATCATCAGTGATTTCATCGATCTCAGTCTCAATATTCTTTATAAAATAATAACTCAGAGAGGATAATGTAAGAGTGAGTATTATTAATACGCCAAAACCCAAGAACAGCCGATTTCCAATTCTCATGTTTTTGAAAAAATTCATGCCAGTTCCAAATATTCTGTTTTTAACAATATTTTCACCTATGGCAATTTTCTCTCAGGCTACCTACGTGCTCATTCAATGAAGCAGGTAACATTCAATTTAATGACTATAGGCTCTCTGGAAAGTCGTAAATTCCCTATTATCAACGTATGCACACCAAGACACTGGCATAAAATATTTTTTGACCAAATGAAAAATAATTTTTCCATTAATGATGAATAGGGGAGTGAATCACTTCCACTGTACTGAATCAGACTAAATATTAATTTAATGTATTAAAACACATATGTGTTGAGGTTAACTCAACATTAAAACGAAGCACAATGTTTTTATAGCTTCACGCTATTATAAACACAAGATCGATCTAAAATAACGATCGTTAAACCGTTTAATTTTCCTTATTCGATCGGTTTTTTCTATCAACGAAATAAAAATGAAACGATTCATCTTGTGTGATTATCAAACTAAATTAATAGCTTAGAGTGCTAATTATTTCATTGTGTTGTTTTTGTGTGAGAGTTACCGATGAGTTCTTGGCGGTGATCATACAATGAAGAGAGGGATGGAATAACACACTTTTTTATTTTTTGTACTTTCAGGATAGTACGTCCCTCTCTCTCCGAGAAAAATATCAAGCGAAGAGAAAGGGTATCAATCCATTAGCTTAAATCAACATTATTGCTGGCGAAGAACCAGGTTAAAATAAATCCTGCGATGTAAGAGACAAAAAGGCCGGCAATATAAACTGCCATTCTGGCAAAAATACCCTGCGCCGATGTCATCAATGGGATGGAGACCAAATCAGGGAAAATGGCCCCTTTGATTTGGGTGCGTAACAGCGCGCCTTTCGGGGAGAGAACAAAAAGGGCCAGTGCTGCCTCGACTTGCCCGGCACTCGCCATGGCGAGAATGGGAAACAGGGAATTAAAGCCTTGTGCATCCATCAACGCGAAATAGACCGGCACAAAACTCTGGTGGATGCCGAAAACCACCGCAATCAGGAATAGACCTGCCAGAATGGCGCTGCCAAATGGATTGCCGTTCAAGTGCAGGAACAGCCATGACATGCCTTTAAACAGTTCGCCGCCGATGGGCATGATGACGACAAAGGTAACCGCGCCGGTAATCAGCAACGTAAGGGTTGCGGTGAGGATCATATCAAGGTTATCAGGCATTATCCGACGTACCTGCCCCTCGATCCAGGCACCCAGCATACAAGCCAGTAATACGCCGATAATATTACCGCGCGGGTCTATGGCGAGCCCAAAAAAATGCGTCATTCCTGCGTAATAGCCGACAGTCCCTTCTGGTACGTAGCGCAAGATAAACAGTGACGCAATGATTGCGCCATTGACGCCTGTTCCGCCAAAAGCCTTCTGCGTGTTAAAACCGATCAGGATGCTAAGAAAAGTAAACAAACCAATGCTAAACACTTTCATATACGCAATCAGGCTTTTTAGCCAGGCTGCTTGTGTGGCGCCTTCAACCACCAGCGTTTGCTGTAATAAGGTGGCGATCCCCAGTAATAAACCCGCTGCGATGAATCCCGGGATCAGCGGTGTGAAAATCGTGGCAAACTTTGTCAGAAAGTTGTGCACTGCACTTTTCTGCTTGGCTTTCATTTGCTGCTTGTTTTGACTCGCCAACTGACGTAAATCGGCCGGTTCTTCACCTGTGGGTGCCGACTGCGAAGGGGTAGCCAGTAGCGCATTCATCATCTCACTGGCGGTTTGCGCTTTGCCGGGGCCGAGAATAACCTGCAACTGGTCGTCACCATTCACCACACCCAAAACATCGGGTATTTTTTTCAGCGCTTCCAATTGTATTAATTGACGATCCTTCAACGTGACACGCAATCTTGTCATGCAGTTGCCACAGAGAATGATATTCTCTCTTCCACCGATGAGACGTAAAATCTCTTCGATCATCGAAACGGTTATTTTCGCCATGATTATCGTTATATCTCCTGCAATGTTTTACGGGTAAAAGCATTGTTTTTACAGAGAGCCGCGTCGGCGTCTTAGCCACTACGCCCCCCATCACAACCGCCGTTTTGCCATGTCGATTATTTTTGACGGTATGTTTTCTATTCTCAATGCTGGGATGTGTTCGCTCTCTTTATTGGTTTCTCGCCTGTTAGGCTAGCCTCACAGTCGCCGCTTCCAGTTTGGGTTCTGGCATATCGAACCGCTGGTACTGGCATTTAATGGCTCTCTGTTAGTTTTTCTGTGTTTATACGCTTTTGTTAACGCAATTAAAGGGATCATTGAGGGGGGCGAGAATTAGAGTTGGGCTGGGCGATTGCCTATGCCATTACCATCAGCATTTTTTGTTTTATGCTCGACTTCACACAGCGCCGGCTTAACAAAAAAATCAAATCAGAGCTGATTGCTCTGGATACTAAAAGCTGGCTAATGTCTGCCTGTATCAGCAGTGCCTTGTTATTTGCTTTTATACTTTCCTGGTTGATGGAAGGCACGCGCTATGAATACCTTAATGTTTATACCGATCCTTTTGCGCTGGCCGTGCTGACATTACTATTAATCCCCGTCCCGGTGAAAACCATTCTGTCAGCCGTGCGAGAGATTCTACAAATGACGCCTGATAGCCTTGACAATAAAATTGAATCTATTATGGCGCAACTGACGTTGGAACATGGCTTTCTGGATTATTCTAATTATGCGACCCGCATTGGGCGCGGCTTGTTTGTCGAGATCCAGATTGTTATTCCGGAGACTATGGCAAATAACGGTGTGCACGAATTTGATAAAATTCGCGACAAAATTGCCCATGCCATCGGGGAAGAGGGTCTCCATCGCTGGTTGACCATTACCTTCACACAAGATCCCAAGTGGCTGTAGTGTGAATGGCCTCAAATAATTGACGATTACTGTCGTCAATAAAAATTTTGCGTGGTGGTGACATTCGTCATGCTCTGCTGGACAGCACCTTGCCCTGGAATAAAGCGCAGACCTGATTCCATTTTCGGCTGTTTATCTACTTTAAGGGTGTGCTCGGCGCGTATTACAGCGCGCGAAGGGGCTTTTATGGCTGTGGCAGGAAATGACATCACGGTTGTTACGTTGACTCGGCTTGCACTGGGGTTCTCTATGGCATTAACGGGAAGGGAAAGCGTAGCTAAAATACCCGCGATGAGTGACATGGACGACACGTTTTTCATGACAGCACCTCATAGTGAACACCGTTTGTAATGTTATCGGTACCGTTAAGGAAAACTGTACCGACTCAGAGTTCGGCGCTGTGAATAGTGCAAGTATAGTGTCTGTTGCGTTGCGTTGCGTTGCGCTGAAGCCTGAGTCGTTGAGCATGCGCCGCCATGCAAAATTGTATTGATAAACACATATAAATCCTATAAAATCCGTGCGCATGGCGTGCGCCCTATTTAAGGTGAGTTTGGAAGAACGTCGTCAGTTTATCGAATGGGATGATGTTCACTCGGTCATACAGATCGGTATAATTGGCACCTGGAATGATCATCAGCTCTTTGGGTTCCGCCGCCGCCGCATAAGCCGTTTCGCTGAAGTAACGTGAGTGTGCCTTTTCACCATGAATGAACAATATCGGACGTGGCGAAATTTCTGCAATATACGTCAGGATCGGCATGTTCATGAATGACAGCGGTGTGGTCACCGTCCAGGCATTTCCCGAGTTCACAGCGCGTGGATGGTACCCGCGAGGTGTCATGTAATAATCGTGGTAGTTGACCAGAAACTGCGCCTCGCCGCCCTTTAATGTGTTGTAGGGCGGCTGATAGGCCGGGGTGCCTTTCTCTGCATCCACCCAACGCCGTTGGCTGAGTTGCTCCAGTGTTTGTGTGCGCTGTTCAAGCGTCACGCTGTCGTTGTAACCCTTCGACACAACGCGCGTTATGTCGTACATGGTGCTGGCAACCACTGCTTTGACGCGCTTATCTACCGCGACGGCATTCAGCGCCATTCCGCCCCAGCCGCAAATACCGATGATGCTGATACGCTCGCGGTCAACGTTGGGTTGCAGGCCGAGAAAATCTACCGCCGCGCTGAAGTCCTCGGTTCTGATATCCGGTGAAGCGACATTGCGCGGCTCCCCTCCGCTTTCTCCAGTGTAGGAAGGATCGAAGGCCAGTGTGATGAATCCTCGTTCTGCCATGGTTTGTGCATAAAGGCCGGAAGATTGCTCTTTCACTGCGCCAAACGGGCCGCCCACAGCAATGGCTGGCAGCTTACCGCGGGCATTTTTCGGCTGATGCAGGTCAGCAGCCAGAGTGATGTCATAGCGGTTTTTAAAACTGACCTTCTTGTGATCAACCTTGTCGCTTTTGGCAAATGTTTTGTCCCAGTCATCGCTGAGTTGTATTGGCGATTGCGCGAAGGCCTGGCCAGTGGCTACCACGCTAACGCCAAAAGCGGCGATGCTGGCACTGGTTATTTTCAGCAAGTTACGGCGTGCCACATCAGGTTCATCCTGACGCGGAAGGGGGCCGCCGGTTTCATTGTTTTTGTTCATGGTGATTTCTCCAGGTGGGTCTGATTCGGGCTGAATTGCATTTTCACGCCGTATACGGCTTTTCAATAGCAAGATCCTACGTGTTTCTTGCCTAATCCTCCGGCGCAGCAAAACGGCACATGACTTTGAGGAAATCTGCGACGTACTATTGATCTATCGAGAATTTTGGGGATAGCCATGGCGATTCAAGACGTGAATAAGCGAGATGCAGGCAGGACGCTCAGCGCAATACATGCAGGTCTGGCCGAAATGATTGGGCAATGGACACAAGGAAAGGAGGATTGTGTAACCCCGATTGCAAATCTCTTTTTTTTCCGCCGTGAGGTTCCTACGGAGCCTTGCGCTTGTACGGTTGAACCGAGCGTTTTGTTTGTTGTGCAGGGGGCAAAACAGTTGTTGGTTGGTGAACAACCGTTTGCTTACGATACCGAGCGCTTCCTGCTCAATTCATTGGATATCCCCGCCAGCTCGCAGGTGTTCAATGCCAGCCCGGAACAACCTTGCTTGGGGTTTATGCTTCGGCTGGATCTGCGAATGATGGCGGATATCATCGCGCAAAGTGGCATGCCGCCGCCGCGCGATCGCGCCAACGATGGATACACGGCACTCGGTACAGTCACCCATGCCTTGTTGGGGCCGTTTGAGCGCCTGTTGGCCCTGCTGCACGAGCCGGAGGCTATTACGATTGTTGCTCCACTGATTGAGCGAGAGATCCACTTCCGGCTGTTGACGAGCGATCTGGCTGGCCGTCTTTGGCAAATTGCATCGGTGGGGAGCCAGAGCCATCGGATAGTGAGGGCCATTGATTGGCTCAGAATTCACTATTCTCAGCCGTTTCGTATCGAGGAACTTGCGGGGCATGTGCAAATGAGCCCATCGACGCTCCATCATCACTTTCGGTTGCTGACAACCATGAGCCCCTTGCAGTACCAGAAATGGCTGCGATTAAACGAAGCAAGGCGCTTGATGCTAAACGAAAACCTCGATGCGGCAAACGCCGCTTTTAATGTTGGCTATGAAAGCCCCTCACAGTTTAGCCGTGAGTATGGCCGCCTCTTTGGCGTGTCGCCTAAACGTGACATCGACGCGTTGCGGAGCGGCGGAATGAAATAACCCGTATCGGAATGCATTTGATATCCTTTTCAGGATGGGTATCTTAGCGCGTTGATAACCAGCGACAGCGCCGGTGCCACCTGACGGCGACTGGCGTAATAGAGGTGATAGCCCGGAAACAGCGGCCACCAGGCTTCCAGCACTGGAATCAGCCGCCCGCTATCAATGTGTGGCTGCGCCAGATCCAGTGGAATGTAGGCGAAGCCCAAACCATCCAGCGCACCCTGTAGCATCAGGTACGTGTTGTTAAATACCGTCTGTCCTGCGACGCGTACCGTTAACGATTTGCCCTCCTGCTCGAAATCCCAGGCGTAAAGCTCCCCGAGTGTCGGAAGCCGCAGATTGATGCAGGTATGGGTTATCAGATCGCCGGGCATGTTGGGGCGCGTTTTTCCCTGAAGATATTCTGGCGCTCCAACCACCGCCATTTTAAAATCAGGCCCGATTCGCACGGCGATCATGTCTTTATCCACGACACTGCCTACCCGTACTCCCGCATCAAACTGCTGCGTGACGATGTCCGTCAGTCCATAGTCAACGTTGAGTTCAGCCTGTATATCCGGAAACTGCTTCAGCAACGCCTGCAAACGCGGCCAGATGGCAGAGGCGATCGCGTGGTCGTGCGCAGTTATGCGCACCGTTCCAGCTGGCTTATCACTGAGCGATCGCAGGGCGTCGAGTTCACTGTCCAGCTCGCTTAGCATGGGAGCAAGCGTGTTATAGAGGAGCAGACCGGCTTCTGTCAGTGCCACACTACGCGTGGTGCGCATCAATAGCCGGATGCCCAGCCGTTCTTCTAAAGCGGTGATAGCGTGGCTAAGCCCCGAGCGCGACATCCCCAGTTGCGCAGCGGCACGTGTGAAGTTTTTCTCCTGTGCTACCCGCTGAAAGGCGCGCAAGTCATTCAGATTCTCAATTGCCATTGTTGCATGCTTGCTAACCAGTGAGGCATGATTATTACGCCAGTAACGATCAAATTCTTCTCGTGTTAAGCGAGGATGTCTTTTTACACACATCATGAGTTTTAACATGTTACGGCTCCTTTTATTCTGGAGCTTCAAATCTTACACTCTGACAGTAATGTCAGAGTCAAGGGGGGAGTGATGCAAATTGGGAAACTGGCTGAACTGACTGGCGTGAGTATCCGCATGCTGCACTACTATGAAAATGTGGGGCTGCTTCACCCAACGCGCACTGAAACGGGCTACCGTTACTTCGCTCCTCAAGATGCTGACGTGGTGAGACGTATCGTGATGCTGAACTGGGCGGGTTTCACGCTGCCGGTCATTGCCAGCGTGCTGAACTGCGCGCGCGGAAGTCACCCCCTGTGACACGTTGAAAATGAAAATACGGGAACAGTTAGCGTTGATCGACCGTCAGGTTGAAGCACTGGGGGGAGAGCCGAGAATTGCTGAATGAATTGCTTGCTGACTAATACTGAGAAAATTTTCCTCAGAGTATGTAATTAAAGGATTAATATGAATAAGAATGATATTTATCTTGAAATGTTGCGATTGTCACTTCCCCACATTAGAAATGTCTCGACCTGGGGGATTTTGTCAAAGCTAAAGGATAAATCGGTGTCTTATGAGGCACAGCTTGTACACAATATCTATACTGTATTGTCGTCGCCGGAATTTACTACGGCGGACATTTGGTTTTTAAACCATTTGGCGCGAAGCTATTGTACGCAATGTGATGCCAATAAAAGTATGCTTTATAATGAGCAGGTTGAGAATATATCACGTTTGTTTGAGATAGTTCCTGATGAACTCACTCATTTGCTCGAATGGAAAGGGCCTAGTGAAGAAATACGGTCTTCCCAATAATAGCGATGCAACGTACAAAACATTTTTTCTGAGCTCGCGTGCCAGATAAACGGTAAGTCTCTCGCAAGTATCGTTCCGGCGTGCTTAACACGGTGGAACGCTTGCTGTCCCCTACCAATAGCGGTATCTTTTACCCGCCCCTGCAAGATCAGGTGCCGGGATTGGTCTCCCAGATATAACTCGTTGGCGACATATGACGCGTTTTGCGTCTTTTTTATGTCGCACGTTCGGCTATACCTCAATGGTGGGCCGGGCGGGGGCATCGCAAGATGCGCCGGTTGCCAACGAGGCCGGTAAGACCAACTCCGTCCGGTTCCACCACTATAAGATTGGTCTCTTGGGTGGTGGAGTATGCATTCTCGTTGGAGGCTTATTTTATGGCTACTATCCCTACCCAAACCCACCCGTTACTCAGCGTTCCTTTTAGCACCGCCATGGATTTCACCGAACTGGCCGCTCACTGTGGGCGTTTTGCTGAAACCCTTATTGAAAGCGAAGAACCGGCGTTAAAGTTGGCGCTTTGTGAAAGGCTGGTCGCTTGCCTTTCGTTGTTGCGCACCACGCTGAATGAACCCGTTCCGCCGCATCTGGTTGAAAGCCTCACCGTCGATACACTTCCTGCCACGGAGTCTTATTTTGAGCCCGGTTCCGACCTGCTCTGCGATTACTGTCTGGCTTTGGGGCAACTGCTGACGGAGCGTCCGTTATCACTTGAAACAGAGCGGGTGCTAACCGGGTTGCTGACTGAGTTGGTCTGGTGCTTTTCCGCAGGGATCAAAGCACCGCGCTGGGTGCGTACCGAGAATGGTGTTAAGCGTATTGATGTAAATTAATTGCCGATGCAGAAAAGCAAAAACCCAGCCATAGGCTGGGTTTTCTGAATGAGTGGTGCCCGGACTCGGAATCGAACCAAGGACACGGGGATTTTCAATCCCCTGCTCTACCGACTGAGCTATCCGGGCAACGGGGCGCATTAAACCGTATTGGTTCAGTGTCGTCAATGAGTTTCTGTCACATTCCCGTATGAATGCTGTGAATTCGAGCAGTGACGTGCGTTTTTACAGCAAAAGTGATTTTTCTGGTCTCTGGTGATCTGCCAGGCAAACGTTTTCTTATTAGGCGCAATCGGTGTGGGCGTATTGTGTTTGCTGAAAAACCGTGCCACTATGTCACCGTTTTTTACTTCCCATTCACGAGCGGTTAAAGAGGGCGTCACTATGTCGGATTCATTGCGCAAGGTGCAGGCTGTACGCGCCGGGCTGTCGATGATGCCTGCCTGTGTGCTCGGTTTACGCTTGTCTGCATTCTCTCGATTATCTTCCTTCACCATGCGGTGAGGCGTTCAGACGCTCACTGTTAGGCATGAGTAAGAACAGCGCATCGCTCTGATTTTACTGATGTCTATCGGACAGGGCTGGATCCAGTTTCTCCTTACGTGTTAAGCCGTATAGGCAAAAAGCGGTATTTGTCAGTCGCACAGTCTGGTCTTGCCATAAGATTAATGTATATCTGTTTTAGTATGCGAATATAGCCATCTAGGCCTGACAGTGATGACGCTTTACACGGTGCCTTTGCGCCACTACTCATCCTTAAGCGTTTGGGTTTGGTTACATGAAACAGTTAAAAATTGCAGCGAATGCGACGGTTGCAGGCCGTCTTCACACCCAGCGAGAAATTGTCTCCCTGAGTCAAACTGACTTTACTGATGTGGCAGCAGTTGTCGTTTCTCTTGAAGAGGCGCGATGTGGGGTGCTGTCGCTGTTGCAACATACCGGTTTTGGCATTCCGGCGTTTGTGGTGAATGAGCCTTGGTATGCACCAGAGGAAGCGTTGCCACCGGGCAGCAACTGGCTGCGCGTTGATGGCGCGGGCGAGCATGCACCGCTGTTGGAGAAGGCTGCTGCGGATTATCAGGAGGGGCTATTGCCGCCGTTTTTCGATACGCTATCCAAGTATGTCGGTATGCGTAATTCCACATTCGCGTGTCCGGGGCATCAGGGTGGTCAGTTTTTTCGCAAACACCCCACCGGGCGCCAATTCTTTGAGTTCTATGGTGAAACGCTATTTCGTTCAGATATCTGCAATGCGGATGTGAAACTGGGGGATCTGCTGATTCACGAAGGGGCGGCGAAAAAGGCGCAGAAGTTTGCTGCCAAAGTGTTTAATGCCGACAAAACCTATTTTGTACTCAACGGCACCTCGTCAGCCAATAAGGTGGTGACCAACGCGTTGCTGACGCCGGGTGATCTGGTGCTGTTTGATCGCAACAACCATAAATCCAACCACCACGGCGCGCTGATTCAGGCGGGCGCAACGCCAATTTACCTCGAGACGGCACGAAATCCGTTCGGCTTTATTGGCGGGGTGGATGCGCACTGTTTTGATGAATCTTACCTGCGCGGCTTGATTCGGGAAGAGGCCCCGCACCGAGCAGATGCACCGCGTCCGTTCCGTCTGGCGGTGATCCAGCTAGGCACTTACGATGGCACCATTTACAACGCGCGTCAGGTAGTGGATAGCATCGGCCATTTGTGCGATTATATCCTGTTTGACTCTGCCTGGGTGGGCTATGAGCAGTTTATCCCGATGATGGAGCAGTGCTCACCGCTGTTGTTGGAGCTCAATGAGAACGATCCGGGCATCTTTGTTACCCAATCGGTTCATAAGCAGCAGGCGGGCTTTTCGCAAACCTCGCAGATCCATAAAAAAGATACCCACATCAAAGGGCAAAAGCGGTTTTGCAACCATAAGCGCTTCAACCACGCCTTTATGCTGCATGCCTCGACCAGCCCTTTTTATCCGCTGTTTGCCGCGCTGGACGTTAATGCAAAAATGCACGAAGGCACCAGTGGTCGTCGCCTGTGGCTCGAATGCGTCAAGCAGGGTATCGAAACCCGTAAGCAACTGCTGGCCCGTTGTTCGTTGATCAAACCTTTTGTTCCGGATCTGATCGATGGCGTGCCTTGGCAGGATCACGCCACGGACGACATTGCGCAGGATGTGCGCTTCTTTAATTTCGAGCCGGGAGCTGCGTGGCATGCATTTGAGGGGTATGCGCAAGGTCAGTATGTTATCGATCCGTGCAAACTGCTGCTGACCACGCCAGGTATTGATGCTAGCAGCGGTGAATATACCGATTTTGGCATTCCGGCCACCATTCTGGCCAATTACCTGCGTGAGCATGGCATCATTCCTGAGAAAAGCGATCTTAACTCGATCCTGTTTCTGCTGACGCCTGCAGAAGATAGCGCCAAACTGTCACATCTGGTGGAGGCTCTGGTGCGTTTTGAAGCGTTGATTGCACGCGATGCGCTGTTAAGCGAAGTGCTGCCGAATCTCTATCACAAATATGAGCAGCGCTATTCTGGCTATACGCTGCGCCAATTGTGTCAGGAAATGCATAACTTCTATGTAAGCCATAACGTGCAGTATCTGCAAAAAGCCATGTTCCGCAAAGCGACGTTGCCGCGTGCCGTGATGCTGCCGCAGGCGGCAAACAATGCTTTTGTGCGTGGGGAGGTGGATTTGATCCCACTGGCCGAGGCTGAAGGTCGTGTAGCGGCAGAAGGTGCGCTTCCTTACCCGCCGGGGGTACTGTGCGTGGTACCTGGAGACATTTGGGGAGGGGCCGTGCTGCGTTACTTCCTGGCGTTTGAAGAAGGCATTAACCGGATGCCGGGCTTCTCACCGGAGTTGCAAGGCGTCTACAGCGTCGAGCAGGAAGATGGTAGCAAGCGCCTGTGCGCACATGTGATTCAGGAATAGTTATTTATTAACCGTATTAGCGGCGCGAGGGTTTACTCCTCGCGCCGTTTTCTTTTTATTCGGTTGCAGAAGCGGGTGCTGTAGCGATTTCGCCATTAGCCGCAGTGCGACGCTTTTTCAGTCCGTACCATCCCACAATCAGCAAGATAGCCAGCACCGGTGTGGATGCAATGGTCCAGGTGCCGTTCGGGTAGTCAAAAGCCATTAGCACCACCACTCCCAGCAAGAACAGTAGCGTAAGCCACGAGGTAAAAGGTGCGCCGGGCATTTTAAATGAAACTGGCTCGGCCTTACCTTCTTTGATGGCTTGGCGCAGCTTCATCTGACACACAATAATGAATGCCCAGGAACAGATGATGCCGATAGAGGCCATGTTCAGCACGATTTCAAATACCTGTGACGGCACAATATAGTTGAGGAATACCCCGACGATATGGATCGCAACTGTCACCATGATGCCGGTATAGGGAATGGATTGCGCACTCATTTTAGACAGAAAATGTGGTGCAGATCCCCCCCCTGTGACAGTGAGCGCAGGATGCGACCGGTCGAGTAGAGGCCGGAGTTCAGGCTGGATAACGCTGCCGTGAGCACCACCACGTTCATTACATCACCCATGTAGGGTACGCCCAGCTTGCTAAAGAAGGTGACAAACTGGCTTTGCCCGGCCTGATAGGCGTTCCACGGCAGCAGACACACCAGCAGCACGATGGAGCCCACGTAAAACAGTGCAATACGCCAGATAACGCTGTTGACGGCTTTAGGCAGAATGCGCCGGGCATCTTTGGCCTCACCTGCGGCAGTGCCGATGATTTCGATACCGGCGGAGGCGAAAATCACGCCCTGAACCAGAACCAATGCGGGCAATAGCCCGTGGGGGAACAAGCCGCCGTTATCACTGATCAGATGAAATCCGGTTGGGTTGCCCGCGACAGGATGTCCGCTTGCCAGGAATACCGTTCCGACAATCAGGAACAGTGAAATGGCCGCCACCTTGATCAACGCAAACCAGAATTCCATCTCGGCGAACCATTTCACGCCAATCAGGTTCATGGTGGTAACAATGGAGAGTGCGCCCAAAGCCAGCACCCACTGTGGCACATTGGCAAATGTTCCCCAGTAGTGCATGTAAAGCGTAACAGCCGTGATATCAACGATGCCGGTCATCGCCTAGTTAAGAAAATACATCCAGCCGGCCAGATACGAGCCTTTCTCGCCGAGAAATTCTCGCGCATAAGAGACAAAACTGCCGCTGGAAGGGCGATGAACGATCAATTCACCGAGCGCGCGCAAGATAAAGAAAGAAAAGAGAAGATACCGCAGGTCAGATACACCAGCGCCAGTGAAGGACCAGCCAACTGCAAGCGTGCTCCTGCGCCTAAAAACAGCCCGGTGCCGATGGAGCCGCCAATGGCGATCATCTATACATGGCGCTTGCTAATGCTTTTTTGATAACCCTTTTCGTGGGAGTCGAGCCAGCGTTTTTGGCTGGTTTGGTGCTCCGCGTTTGCCTTGTTGTTCTGTGTCATGCTCTGTCTGTTTTCCTGCTGGTCTTTCATGCCTGATGGCGTTTGGTCTGACGTTGCGGTCATGCAGGTGCGCTGTTTACTGCTCCTCTCCCCGCAGTCATAACCCTTTGTTATGTTTGTTTCGGGCAGCGATGCTACCTTTTCTCGCCTGCGCTGGCAAAAAAACGTAAGTGGCGGACTTGCGCGTGAAAGCATGGCATGCGGAAAGGTAATGTGGGAACCGGACGAAAGTCTGAAAGGCGTTATCTGAAAAAAATCAGCCTCTGGCACATCCTTGCTCCAGAGGTGAGTGTGGTATTCCGATTAACGGCGATAATTTTTCTGCGCCGAGTTGACCTTGTAGAGATAGCGCCGCGATTCGGATGAAGGGTGCTTGGTTGTCAACGTATCGTAGACTTCGCCCGGCGACATCTGGTTGATGAGGTTGACCGCCCTGTCCTTGTCGCTGGAGAACACGCGCAGCACGCTGCCTGCACCCCCGTTGTACGCGGTAATGACCGCATAACGGCGTGATGTAGGGTTCTCAATGCCACCGAGGTAGGTGTTTTTCAGAGTCGCCAAATAGGCCACGCCGGTATCAATGTTGTTTTCAGGATCGAACAGATAGCTGCTGCTAGGCTGCCCCCATTTCCCCTTGCTCTTGAATACGTCGCGTCCGGCGCTGTGCTGCACCACCTGCATCAGCCCCAATGCGTCAGAACGGCTCACTGCGTAAGGGTTGAAGCTGGATTCGGTTTGCATGATTGCCAGAATCAGCGATTCTTCAATGCCATAGCGCTCTGAGGCCTGACGAATCAGCGGCAGGTATTTATGCGCACGTTTGTCCAAGTGGTTTGGCACCAGTTGGAAGGTGACGGACCAGATCACATGCAGCCCGTAAGTACGTTTCTGCAAGCGGTTTTGCAGCAGGTAATCTGCAAAGCTGGCGGCGCGTCCTTCCCAGCGAATCGGTTGCCCGGTGTTATCCAACACCTGACCGTACAGCATAGGCTCACGGCTGATTTGAATGTCATTGGCGTCAGAATAGAGGTCAGTGTTGCTGGCGTTGTCGCCCATCAACAATGTGGTGATGATCGCCTGGCGCAAACTCGGGACGTAATTGGTCGCCGAAATGGTTTCGATGGTAATCGTACCGGCATCAAAGTTGATGTGACTACGGGTTTGATATTGATCGGTGTATTTAACGTAGTCTTTTGGGCCGGCAATCAGTACTTCGTTCAGGCCCCAGATATTCTCGATGTTGTTGGCGAACTGCCCCATCAGAATGTCAAAGGCGTTGGTATCCTTGATGAACTCTTCATTATTGAGATCGCCGCGCTTGCCGGAACAGGAGATCAGCAAGGGCGCAACGAGCAACAACGCTAGCAATTTCTTCATAAATGATTCGTTATAAGTATCTTGTTATCAACGGTTCATTAGCAACGCCGTGTCAGTTAAAGAGACAAAAGGGCCGTATAGCCCTGATATCATGCGCTGGGTGGGGTGTAGCCTTCAATGTGTACATCTTTGCCCTCAAACAGGAATTTAATCATCTCCTGTTCGAGTAGTTTGCGGTGCTCCACGTTCATCATGTTGAGCTTTTTCTCGTTAATCAGCATGGTCTGCTTGGTCTGCCATTGCGCCCACGCTTCTTTCGAAATTTCCTGATAGATGCGTTTGCCCAGATCTCCCGGATAAAGCTGAAAATCTTGCCCTTCGGCTTCACGTTGTAAAAAAGTACAAAAAATGGTTCTGCTCATGCTGATTCCTCTTGGATAACGCGGGATGGTCAGATCAAACTGCCGCCGGAGTGCTGCGTTAACGTTCGTAATAGTCGTTCCACAGGTGCAGCCAGCCCGACGGCGGGCGGTTGCGCTAAGTTATACCAGAGACCGGTTTTTTCCTCCATGCAAGCATCGTGCAAAGCGTGGGGAACGTCAGTAGGTAATGCGAGCCAGAGCGGAACAATATCCAGATGGAAATGGCTAAAGGTGTGGCGAAACGACACCAATTGCTGCACGTCTGTGATTTTCAGACCGTGTTGTCGTAGCCAAGGTTCCACATCATCATGGGCGCTGAACTGCGGAAAGCAAAACAATCCACCCCACAGCCCGGTCGCTGGCCGCTGTTGTAGCCATACTTCGTCGCCTCGTTGCAGTAGTAGAAACCAGGCGCTTTTTTCCGGTAACGTCTGCTTCGGTTTTTTGCCAGGATAGTTGGCCCAACTGTGGCTGGCGTAAGAAATGCAAACTTTGCTTATCGGGCAAAGTTTGCATTTTGGTCGGCTGCGGGTGCAAACCATTGCGCCTAAATCCATCATGGCCTGATTGAACTGGCTAACCCCTTGAGCGGGTGTCACTTGCTCGCTCAGAGACCAGAGTTGATGCTCAACCTCTTTTTTGCCCGGCCAGCCAGCCACGGCATAGCAGCGTGCCAGCACGCGTTTGACGTTGCCATCAAGAATCGGGTGATGCTGGCCGAGAGAAAGGGACAACACTGCGCCTGCGGTAGAACGCCCAACGCCCGGCAGTGCACAGACGGCTTCAAAAGTGGTCGGAAACTCGCCGCCATGCTGATCCACGATGGTCTGCGCGGCTTTATGCAGGTTGCGCGCACGCGCGTAATAACCAAGCCCGGCCCACAAGTGCAGCACCTCATCCAACGGGGCTGCCGCAAGGGCGCGCACATCGGGAAAGTGTGCGATAAAACGTTGAAAATAGGGAATAACCGTGGCGACCTGCGTCTGTTGTAACATGATTTCGGAGAGCCACACGGTATAAGGCGTTTTCTCTTGCTGCCACGGCAGTGTCTTGCGGCCATAGCGCTCATACCATGCCAACACCTGCTGCGCGAACGGCTGCGCTTGCATCATAAAAAAGCCACTCTCTTGCCGGGTGAAAAGTCTGACAGCGATTCCAGCACAGAGTGAATGTGCTGTAAACCGGAACTTTCCGAGGCATCCCCCTTGCCAAACCGCGGTATCCTTGCATAATGCGCCTTTCTTTGGGCGAATTTGAACAGGCCATCGGCACACATTTTCTATGATCAATAACGTCATTTCACCGGAATTTGATGAGAATGGGCGTCCGCTGCGCCGTATTCGCAGTTTTGTACGCCGTCAGGGGCGTTTAACGAACGGACAACAACAGGCGTTGGATAACTACTGGCCCGTAATGGGGGTTGAGTATCAGACGCAAGCGCTCGATTTTTCTGCGCTTTTCGGTCGCGAAGCGCCGACTGTGCTGGAGATCGGGTTTGGCATGGGCGCGTCGCTGGTCACCATGGCAGAGCAACACCCTGAGCAAAACTTTTTAGGGATAGAGGTTCATCTTCCCGGCGTCGGTGCTTGCCTGGCGGCGGCGCAGGAAGCCAATCTGAGCAATCTGCGCGTGATGTGTCATGACGCGGTAGAAGTGCTGGAGCAGATGATTCCAGAAAGTTCTCTGGCCATGGTACAGCTCTTTTTCCCTGACCCTTGGCACAAAGCACGCCATAATAAACGTCGTATTGTGCAGATTCCTTTCGCGGAATTGGTGCTGCGCAAGTTGGCGATGGGGGGCGTGTTTCATATGGCGACAGACTGGGAGCCGTATGCTGAACATATGCTGGAAGTTATGCGTGACGTGGCGGGATACCGTAATCTTTCCGCTACGCAGGACTATGTTCCTCGCCCATCATCTCGCCCGTTAACCAAGTTTGAAGCGCGCGGCCAGCGGTTAGGCCACGGTGTGTGGGATCTTATGTTTGAGAGGATAAAGTAATGGCAAAACATCGCAGTCGTCGTTTGCGCAAAAAGTTACATATTGATGAGTTTCAGGAACTGGGCTTTTCGGTAAGCTGGCGTTTCGCTGAGGGCACCTCGGTGGAAACTATCGATGCTACTCTGGACAAGTTTGTTGACGATGTGATTGACCCTGCGGGGCTGGCATTTGAAGGCAGCGGTTATTTGCAATGGGAAGGGCTGATCTGCTTGCAGAAGACGGGCCACTGCACCGATGCGCACCGCGAGCAAGTGGCTGCCTGGCTGAAGGCGCAACAGTTGCAAGAGGTTAAAGTCAGCGAACTTTTCGATATCTGGTGGGATCTGCCGGAAAATTTGCTCTCCTGATTCTGCTTTTATAGGAAGACGACATGTTGCGATCGGTAATGCTATCTCTGCTGGCTTTGTTGTCCTGGCAGGCACAGGCGGCGTATCAATGTGGAGTGAATCCGCAAGATGATATCTTCATTACACCGCAACAGGTGCAGGTGGTCGGCGCGAGTGGGAATCTGCTGATTTCGCCGCAGGGCGATGTTACGCGCAACCAGACGGCGTTAACGCTCACTGCGGCACAGCGTCAGCAGGCAAAGGCCTATCAGGCTGATTTACGCCAGCAACTGCCGTGGATTGAGCAGGGGGCGCAAGCGCATCTGGAAAAAGCGCGCGTGGCGTTGGATAACGTGATCGCTCAGGAGCTGGGAAGTGACAGCAATGTACGTAACCGGTTGACCACGCTTGATACCCAATTCAAGCAGCAGATGGCGCGCATTCTTGAGCCGCGTAGCGATGGTATCGCGTTCCACCACCAGGCTGTTAAACAAGTGGAACAAGATGGTCGCCAGTTGGTGCAGCAGGCACTGGGCGGTGTGTTGCAAGATAGCCTGAACGAGATGGGCGTAAAGCAACTTTCCAGCGGAGGAAATCCGTTGCAGGCCATGATGGGTAACCTCGGCAACCTGCAAAAAGCGATTCAAACCGAGTGGAATAACCAGGAACTCACGTTTCAGCGCTTTGGCAAGGATGTGTGCCAGCGGGTAATTTCACTGGAAAACCAGCGTAAGCAGTTGCTCAAAGCCCTGCCGTAATCGTACCCACAAAGCCACTCTGGTGAAGACGTGTGTTTCGCCAGAGTGGCTTTTTTATACTCCCGTTTCATCCCCTGCGCTTGGTAGTGCGGATAGCCGATTTGTGAAAGCTAGTTATGGTTATATATATCATGCTTTTACACGATTCTATTTTTCTCATGTCTCTGTAAAAATAAAGAAGAAAGAATGTGAAGTTGTAAGTGGATTACCTTTAAAGGGTAGACACTCGTTTTTACTGCTTCTCACTTTTGCATATGCAATACGAAGTGTGATGGATATATATTATTTAATAAAGGAGTTAACATGACCTTCGCCGAACTATTGCAGGCAATTTCTGCCGATATGCATGTAGATCTTAATAAAGCTGTTGATAGCGGAGGCTGTGCTATTCGCTTTGAGAATGATGTCGAGCTTAATTTTTAGCATCATAATGATGAGGTCTATCTTTTTTCACCTGTAATGCGAACGGCAGATATTCTCTCTGACGATTTTTTTGCATCGTTGTTGGAAATTCACTTATTTGGCGTGACAACAGAGCGTTGTTGGTTTGGTTTTGATGCAAGCGGTAACCAGGTCATTCTTTTTCATATGCTCACGTTGGAAAATATGGATGCAGAAACCGCGATAAAACGTATCGAGACACTCATTACACAAGTTCAGTACTGGCAAGAACACCTGCCCAAGATTGCTAATCGTACTTCGCTTCATTCAATTGCGCAAACAAATACAAGCAGAAATAGGTATCAACGTTCAAGATGAATATTTCTGATGGAGTAAAACTTGCTGCCCGTACGCTGACGTATAAAGCAATGGACAGCAGTAAAGTCATCAATACGCTGGTTAGCCGTATCACTTTTGGTTCGGTCACGCGTGACACATTGGCGAAAAATATCCTGTCCGGTACCGTTAACCTCGCTCAGCAATACGAGTGCGATCAAAAATTGCTGGGGGAGCGAAGCGCTGAAATTGTTAGCTTGGCCAGAAGCGTACTATTTGATAATACGATGGTGCAGGCCCTTTGGTATCTTTGCTAATGGAATACAACGGTAATAATCAGTGCTCCACCTTTCTGGCGAGTAAAATTGCCGGGCGTTTCCTGCCAGATATGTTACAAGACCATGCTATGGAGCGCATTTTGTGCGTCTGGTCAAAGCAGGAATCGGGTTCAAAGGTTATGAAGTTGGCAATAGAAAATGCACTCACCGGGGTTTATGGCGGAAAGATGATCGCGGCGACATTTATGTCGGTATTAAAACGCACAATCCTGGATAAAGCAGAGTATCAAAGTAATACGGCGTTGCACCGTATTGCGGCAAAAGAGTTACAGCGGCACTACACGCAAAGCAAAGAAATCGTTCCTGAAATTTCACTGTGCTCAGTGATATCATCCGTTACTGCAGAAACATACAGCCATGTTTCATCCATGAGTTTGCAATCAGAAGTTATGCGGAATGTTTTGCAATTGCCAGCCAAAATAAAAGAAGTATTTAATGAATTCAGCATATGGCTGCCAAATGGGGCTGCCAATGGAGATAAAAAAACAGTCTCCGATCTTGTTGAGCTTGCCATTCTCGCTCATAAAACACAACAGCCTGAACAGGTTGATGAGATGTTCAAGATGATTGCTGAGCTGCCACAAGATGTTCGTAGCGAATTCCAAAATAAATATGAACAACTAAAACCTTTATTAGAAAAGATGCCATTGTCTACGATTGCAATTGGCCAAAACTGGCTCAATGAGCTTGAATCCGCGTCGTTCGAACATCATGGTAAAAATGCTGTTTCACCCGAGCTGACTGATTTTATGAAAAACAGTTTCTCTTTGCCGGTGAAACACCCCGAGGAGGCGGGCGCTCATTTTACTGACGGTGCATTTATTAATGAACTGAGACAGGGAATGGTACTTGATGTTGATAATAGCCATAAAAGCTATGGTCAACGAGCCGCTGATATGGGGGGAAATCTGTTTTCCATCCTCAAAGGAATGTTTTCGTTACCAGAGGACCTGCCGGAAGCGCAAAAGCGTCAAATCGGGCAGCTTTCTGAAATGGTTAACCACCATCCAATGAGTCTGTTAGCGCTGACGCACCATATCGCGCCTAAAAATGTTCTCAATAAAGTGGGCGATAAGATACTCAATGGACTAAATCGCCAGTCTGGTGATCTGATTTTTATCGATAATATGTGGATGAAAGTGGGGCCATCTCAGACAAATGTTACTGTGAGCAAGGGCAACGGTGTTGATGTCGCGACCAAGATAATCTGGCCGGTGGAGCAATTGGGCAAGTCACGTGATGCCATGCTGTCCTTGCTGGGAGGCTCGAGCACCGTTTCTACCACGGTTAACAGTCATCTGATGTTCAATGAGCACGGCTTGAAAAACAAGAGTGTGACCATTTCAGATATCAATGTCGATCTGGCAGAAAAATTAACCTTTAGTCAGCCTCGTGAGGAATATAACTCTAGCGCGCCGAAATGGCTAAATCTTGAACCACAACGCGGTTCATTGTTCCCACTGCTTGGTGGGGCTTCAAGCTGCTAAGTGAAGCGTATGCTTGAACGTTCCTGAAGTCAGGGGGGGGCTTCGCCACATCCCAACAGCCGGTAAGCGGTGAAAAAATCCGCCAGAGAAGCACCTCTTTTGCGGACCATTACTCGCAGCCGCGCCTGTTTTGGCTGAGTCAAACGGAACATGAGCAAAACCATATTGTCGATGGATTCGGTTTCGAATTGGGTAAAGTCCAGCGTCCGTGGATTCGAAAACGCGTTGTTGATCAACTGTGCCACATCGACAGAGACCTGGCTAAACGGGTCGCGCAGCAATTGGGCATTTCGATCACGCCTGCGCAGCTTGCTTATCCCATCCCTCATCTTGCCAACGGGCTAGAGGCAGAACCTTCGCTCAGTATCTATGCCGAGAATGCGCGTGAGATAGTGCCAACTTATTGCCTCAAATCTCGCCGGATTGCACTGCTGGTGGCTGACGGTGTATGCGGCGATTCTGTTGCCAGCATCATTAGTGGCCTTCAACAACAGGGGATACACGCGAGTATGCTTTCGTCGCGATTGGGAACCGTTACCACGCTACAAGGCCATAGCCTTGAGGTTAACGGTACGTTTGACGGAAACCCTTCCGTACTGTTCGATGCCGCGATCGTTCCAGCCGGAAAAGAGGCTATCGCGACATTGATGCATAACGGCACGGCCAAATATTTTCTGATCCAAAGTTTTAAGCACCTCAAGGGGATTGGTCTGCAAGGAGAAGCGTCAGCGCTTTACTCCGCGTTATCGCTGCCTGCTCCCGATGAAGGCGTTATCGTCAATAACTCATCGCAACACCTCGTGGATGAACTCACTGCCGTTATGAAAAAACACTGTGTGTGGTCGAGGGAAAAGGCTGCCGCAGGTATCGCTGGTTAACGCTGATAAACTCACCTAACAGGAGTCGATTATGATGCACGACGAACTTCACTATTCTATGCCCCCGTATCCTGAACAAAGCCAGCTAGAGCCTGGTCTGGCGGGAAAAATGACCCCTCGACCCGACCACGGTGAAACCAGTTATCAGGGAAGAGGTCGCTTGGCGGGACACAAGGCTTTTATTACCGGCGGAGACTCGGGCATCGGCAGAGCCGTTGCCATTGCTTTCGCTCGTGAAGGCGCTGATGTGGTGATTAACTATCTCCCCGATGAACAGCAAGATGCCGATGAAGTTATCGCGCTTATCCGAGACGCGGGCCAAAAAGGTCACGGCATCGCTGGCGATCTGCGCGATGAAACGTTCTGTAAAACGCTCATTGATGAAGCGCACCGGTGCCTGGGTGGGCTGGATATTCTGGTTAACAATGCAGGGAAACAACAGTTTGTTGAATCCATCCTCGATCTCACGACTGAGCAGTTTGATGCCACGTTCAAAACCAATGTCTATGCCATGTTCTGGCTCTCGAAATATGCGCTGAATGTCATGGAACCGGGCGCATCGATTATCACTACGGCATCGGTACAGGCGTATGCGCCTTCTGCCGGACTGCTCGATTATGCACAGACTAAAGCCTGCAATGTGGCGTTTACCAAAGCGTTGGCGAAGCAGTTAGGGCCGAAGGGGATACGCGTCAATGACGTTGCGCCTGGTCCCTATTGGACGCCGCTGCAAGTTTGCGGTGGGCAGCCTAAACAGGCGCTACCTCAATTTGGCGCTGACAGCCCGCTGGGAAGATCCGGGCAACCCGCAGAGATCGCACCGCTTTACGTTACATTGGCTTCGAAAACCTGTAGCTACACCTCGGGGCAAGTGTGGTGCTCAGACGGTGGCACTGGAACACTTTAAGCGGCATACGTGTGAAAAAAAGGCCCAAAATTGGGCCTTAACAGTTAGTTAATCGCGATATCAAGGCGCAGGGATGGTAAATCGGCGATGAATTTCTTCCAGCTCAGCCAACAATTCGGGATTCAATTGAACCTCTAGGCTGGTAAGGTTAGCATGGTTGCACCCAAAATGGCACTGGCGACGAACAGCTGCTGACGCACAAACGCCAGCGCCATCTGTGCCGGATCCATTCCGTGACGTTGCGCAAGGGCCACATACTCGGCAATGGCTTGCTGCGTGTGCGGCGCACTGTAACGTACAAAGCGGCTGAACAGCGTATTGCGCGCACCAGCCGGTTGAGCGCCATGCAAATATTTCCCGGTTAATGTCCCAAAAGCGAGGGGGGAATAGGCTAACAGTTCCACGCCTTCGTGCTGGCTGATTTCAGCCAAACCAACCTCAAAGCTGCGGTTTAGCAGGCTGTACGGATTCTGGATGGAGACGATGCGCGGCAGGTTATGCTTTTCGGCCAGTTGCAGATAGCGCATCACGCCCCAAGGCGTTTCATTCGATACCCCGATATAGCGGATCTTGCCCGCACGCACCTGTTCTTCAAGTGCTTCCAGGGTTTCCAGCAGTGTCATATTGATAATTCAATTTACCGAAGCAGTTGGTCTGTCTCTGCGGCCAGTGCACCTGATAAAGATCGAGATAGTCGGTGTTAAGGCGCGCAAGACTGGCGTCCAGCGCGGCGCGGATATTTTTTCGGTCCAATGCCTGTTGCGGACGAATACCTGCGTCGCTGCCACGGCTCGGTCCGGCGACTTTACTCGCTAAAATCAGCTTTTCTCTGCCGCCACGTGAGGCTAACCAAGAGCCAATATAGCGTTCCGTTAGCCCCTGTGTTTCCGGTCGCGGTGGCACGGGGTACATCTCTGCGGTGTCAATCAGGTTAACGCCGGTTGCCACTGCGCGATCGAGCTGCGCGTGCGCCTCCGCTTCACTGTTTTGTTCACCAAACGTCATGGTGCCCAGACTGAGCACGCTGACTTCTAAAGCACTATGGGGAATACGGTGATAGAGCATTGCCAGCTTCCTTAATGTCTGAAAATCCCGGCGTCCTCATCCCTTACGCAAAGGGAAAAACCAGCGCCTGTTTCTGACTATAACCAAGCAATACTATGGGGGGAAGCATCTTTAATGGCTTCATGGTGTGAAGAAAAAGCGAAAGAGTCAGACGACACCTGCCGTTAACGCTGAACAATCTGGGAGATAATTTCATTATTGATCTGTCGCCATTGATCTGTCGCCACTGCCCATCTTCATCAAGAGAACTGAGCAGGCCGGTATCTTTATCCAACGCCGGTTTGTTTTTTTGTCAGCAACATCTGCCCTTCTTTCGTGGCAATGACATAGTTGTTGCTACACCCGCTAAGAAACAAGGCAAGAAGGCACAGTGTGATGGCTTTGTGTCGAATCATCATCAGGTAATCCACTCGAATAATAAAAAAACGGGTGATGGTCCTCTTTAGAACCTAATCTCTATCAAAAAAGATGAATATACAAGATGAGTCTAGCAAAGCGTAAAAGAGAAGAATGTAGGAATAATGGAAATAATCAGTGATTCACCAAAGGGTACAGCGGGCAGCCTGCGCTACCCGCCGAGGGAGTTACTCTGTGCTTGTCGCTTTTTTGCTGCGCATCAGATTCAGCGCTTCAACCGACATTGAGAAGAACATGGCGAAATAGATATAGTCTTTAGGAACGTGGACATCGACACTTTCCAGAATCAACGTAAAGCCCACCAGAATCAGGAAAGAGAGTGCCAGCATTTTCACCGACGGATGGCGATCGACAAATTCACCGATAGCGCGGGCTGAAAACATCATCACACCTACGGCAATCACTACGGCGGCCATCATGATAAACAGATGGTCGGAAAGGCCGACGGCGGTGATGGCGGAGTCGAGGCTGAAGATGATGTCCAACAGCATAATCTGCGCAATAGCCCCGAAAAAAGAATGCACTTGGCTGGCATGCGCTTCAGAGCCGCCCTCAATGGTCTCGTGAACCTCACGACTGGATTTCCAGATCAGGAACAATCCGCCGAAAAACAGGATCAGATCGCGGACGGAAATTTCATTATCCATCAGCGTAAACAGCGGGTTGGTAAGGCGAATAACCCAGGCGATCGAGGTGAGCAGGCCAAGGCGCATCAGCATGGCGCCCAGAAGCCCGATACGGCGCGCTTTATTTTGCTGTGCTTTGGGTAACTTGGCGACAACCAGAGAAAGGAAGATGATGTTGTCGATACCTAGTACGATCTCCAAAATGGTCAATGTGCCGAGCGCCAACCATGCATTCGGATCAACAATCCAATTAAACATTATATCAATCACACCTAAATTAAATATAAACGTAGATTATACGCCTTGCTTTCGGTTTTCTGGCAAGAAAAAACAATACGCATTCTCTCTGGCGTTTAAAGATGGAAGTGACGGGCTAACAACGGGCCGGTAAAGGTTTTCTTCAAATAGAAACCGCGTGGCAAGGTCATGATGGGCTGGCCAAACTCGCCGATCGCTTGTGTCAGTGCCTTGCTGTTGGCCGCTTTCGGTCGTAATTGTAGTACCTCGCCGTGACGTGCGGTGATGCTCTCCACTTTGCCGAGCACAATCAGATCCATCAGTTCTTCCCAATCCCGACGCAGCAGCATCTCTTCTTCGGGAGAGGGGCTCCAGATAAGCGGTGTACCGATATGGCGTTCGCCGAGAGGGATCTCGCGCGATCCCTCCACCGGAATCCAAAGTACCCGCGCCAGTTTATGCCGCACATGGCTGCTTTCCCAGGTGACACCACTGTTGCCGGTCAGCGGAGCAACCGACACAAAGGTGGTTTCGAGCGGTCTGCCCCGTTCATCAATAGGAATGGTCTTTAGCTCCACGCCAATATCCGGAAAATCTTGTTCGGGTTTACTGCCCGCGCTGGCACCGAGAAAGCGCTCTAGCAGCACGCCGATCCACCCCTTGTCGCGTTTGAGGTTGGCGGGCAGTGGCAGGTTGGCCAGCGCAGCAAGCTCCGCCAGCGTATAACCCGCAAGCGCCTGAGCGCGCTCAAGCAGCGTATATTCATCGGCGGGCGGTGTCGAAATCGGGTTGGGCATATTCACCTATGAAAACAGATCGTCAGGTTGTCTAAAAAAATACAGCGTTCATCAGGTTTTTCAACAGGGTGCTACCGTGCAGAAAGAAAAACAATAATGGTATGATTCATAGCGTGTTTTTTTTATTTCTCCGGCCAATGCTTCACGTCGGTTTTATCGTTGTTCAGGGATAGACACCGAAAATAAACAGGATCTTACACCAGGTTATCCACAGATTTTTGGGATAACCGGGATAAGTCATCACTACTGGTTTGATTTACATCCTTGACGTCACGGTTTTTTGCGATTTTTGTTATTTTATTATGCGATTCCTACGTTGCTTCTGTGGATAAAACCATCGTGGAGCAATCTTTCACCAATCTGTCGGGCGTCTGTTTTCTCCGCAGTTTATTTGCAGTGAATATGTCGTGGGTTAAATCTGTATTTTTTTGAAAATAAAGGAATATTTTTCTATTTATCCGCAGCGGCTTTAACGAGAAAGAAAAGGTTTTCCGCATGCTTTCATTTGGTTCTGCACAGTGATACCCACAAAAATAGTGAATAAAAGCGCTATGGCTGCTGCATGCTGTTTATAACTATTCCCCTTTCTGTGGGTTAGCGGCAGGTTATTCGTGGAATCAATGCTGTTAAGCAGGAGTTTACCGGCTGACGGGAGTGTGAAACAATCAGGTCATCTTTGCATTGAAAGTTTTCGAGGTAGTCCGGTGATCGATGATGATGGCTACCGCCCTAACGTTGGTATTGTAATCTGCAATCGGCTTGGCGAAGTGCTATGGGCTCGCCGTTACGGCCAGCACTCCTGGCAGTTCCCGCAAGGGGGCATTAACCCGGGAGAAAGCCCTGAACAGGCAATGTATCGCGAACTGTTTGAAGAAGTGGGACTCAGGAAAAAGGATGTCCGTATTCTGGCTTCAACCCGTAGCTGGTTACGTTACAAATTACCAAAACGTTTAGTGCGTTGGGATACAAAACCGGTTTGTATCGGTCAAAAGCAGAAGTGGTTTCTGCTACAGTTAATGTGCAACGAATCTGATATCAATATGCAAAGCAGCGGCACGCCGGAGTTCGATGGTTGGCGCTGGGTGAGTTACTGGTATCCTGTGCGTCAGGTGGTGTCGTTTAAACGCGACGTTTACCGTCGGGTGATGAAGGAATTTATCAACCCGGTTATACAACTGCAAGAGAACGCCGCGGCCAGGGCGCCTTCGGCGCCTCGACGCAAAAGAGGATAAGTCGCGCTCATCATGCTCACGCGTTTGCGAGAAATCGTTGAGAAAGGCGGCGGCATCGCGCTTAAATGACGCGCTGGATCTGTTGGTCAATGAGACCTGCCAGGCGATGGATACGGAAGTTTGTTCTATCAATCTGGCCGCCGCATTTTATTCTGGTGGCCGATGAACTGACGGCGACGCTGTTAGCGGATGTACCGCAAGACCGGCTGGCGGGTGTGGTCGTGCACGACGGTGCCGCCAACTCTCATGCGGCGATCATGGTGCGAGCGATGGGAATCCCCACCCTGATGGGCGCGGATATTCAGCCCAAATTATTGCACCAGCGCACCCTGATCATTGATGGCTATCGGGGCGAACTGTTGGTGGATCCCGAGCCGACACTGTTGCAAGAATACCAGCGCCTGTTAAGCGAAGATAATGCGCTGACGCGTTTGGCCGAAGACGATATGGAACGGCCTGCGGTGCTGAAAAGCGGTGAGCGCATGCAGGTGACGCTCAATGCGGGGCTCAGCGCCGAACATGAGCAGCGTTTTATCAATCAGGTTGACGGTGTGGGGCTGTACCGTACCGAAGTACCTTTTATGCTCCAGAGCAGCTTTCCGTCTGAAGATGAACAGATGGCGCAGTATCAGGGCATGTTGCAGCTTTACCCCTCGCGTCCGGTCGTGTTACGCACGTTGGATATCGGGGCCGACAAACAGCTTCCCTATTTGCCGATCAGTGAAGAAAACCCGTGTTTGGGTTGGCGCGGTATCCGCGTTACGCTCGATCAGCCGGAGATCTTCTTGATCCAGGTGCGGGCGATGCTGCGCGCCAACGCTGAAACGGGCAACTTGCGCATTTTATTGCCGATGGTCAGCAGTCTGGAAGAGGTGGACGAAGCGTGTCGCCTTATCGCTCAGGCAGCCGCTGAGGTGCGTGAGCTGGTAGGGCATGTCTTGCCGGAACCGCGCATCGGCGTGATGATTGAAGTCCCGTCTATGTTGTTCTTGCTGCCGCACCTGGCTTCTCGTATCGATTTTGTCTCGGTGGGCACTAACGATCTTACCCAATATTTGCTGGCAGTGGATCGCAACAACCCGCATGTGGCATCGCTCTACGACAGCCTGCACCCTTCCATGTTGCAGGCGCTGGCAGGTATTGCACGCGAGTGCCAACGCCTTGATCTTGAAGTCTCCGTATGCGGTGAAATGGCGGCTAGGCCATGGGAGCACTGGTGTTGACTGGGCTGGGCTATCGCACCTTCAGCATGAATGGCCGTAGCGTGGCACGAGTGAAATACTTGCTGCGCCAGCTGGTGCTGGCTGATGTGCAAGAGCTTACTCAGCGCCTTTTAGTGGCGCGTAGCGCCAGCGAAGTGCGCCAGTGGATTGCACTTTTCCTCGAAGAGCGTGGCCTGGGCGGGCTGGCACGCGGTGGGTGCTGATAAAATGTGTCAAAGATAACATCTTGTTTACATAACTTTTCCTGACCTTGCACGCTACGGAGCGGTTGCTCTGTGCTATCATGCGCAACCGCAGCCCGCACTTAAGGCTTTAATGCCGTGATTGCGCTGGCACACAAGATTTCCCCTTTCTCGACTTCCCGTTCGGCGGGATAAACAACGTCGTGAGATAAAACAACAAACAAGCATGTGGTGATCGATGACAACGAGTTACTTGGCGTTTCCTCAGTTTGATCCAGTGATTTTCTCCCTTGGACCCGTGTCACTCCATTGGTATGGACTGATGTACCTGGTGGGCTTTGTCTTTGCCATGTGGTTGGCGGTGCGCCGGGCGAATAAACCGGGCAGCGGCTGGACCAAAGAAGAAGTGGAAAACCTGCTGTATCTGGGGTTCCTGGGGGTGTTCGTGGGTGGACGTCTGGGATATGTTCTGTTCTACGCCTTCCCGTCGTTCATCAGCAATCCGCTCTATCTGTTTAAAGTGTGGGATGGCGGCATGTCGTTCCACGGTGGCTTGGTTGGGGTGATTTGCGTCATGCTGTGGTTTGCGCGTCGCACCAAGCGCCATTTCTTCCAGGTGGCCGATTTTATCGCGCCGCTGATTCCTTTTGGCCTGGGCGCTGGGCGTTTAGGGAACTTTATCAACGGCGAGCTGTGGGGACGCGTTACTACCGATACCCCGTGGGCGATGCTGTTTCCCGGTGCGCGCAGCGAAGATTTGATGCTGGCGGTGACAAACCCGCAGTGGCAGACGATTTTTAACCAATACGGCATGTTGCCGCGCCATCCGTCGCAGCTTTATCAGATGGCGCTGGAAGGTATCGCGCTGTTTATCCTGTTAAATTTATTTATTCGCAAACCACGCCCGATGGGCAGCGTTTCCGGCCTGTTTTTGATTGGCTACGGCGTGTTCCGCATTATCACGGAATTTTTCCGTCAGCCTGATGCCCAGCTTGGCCTGTTTGGCAATTTCATCAGTATGGGGCAGGTTCTGTCGCTGCCGATGGTGTTTGCCGGTATCCTGATGATGGTCTGGGCCTATCGCCGTCAGGCGCAAAAACAGTAAATGCTTGCCGTGAGCCGCTTCCTTGCTGAAATCAGCGGGAAGTTGCACGGTAATTTTTTTAATCGTGTAGTGAGGGTGACATGAAACAGTATCTGGAATTGATGCAGAAAGTGCTTGATGAGGGAACGCCGAAAGGAGACAGAACCGGCACCGGAACCTTATCGATTTTCGGCCACCAGATGCGTTTCAATCTGCAAGAAGGCTTTCCGCTGGTTACCACCAAGCGCTGCCATTTGCGCTCGATCATTCACGAACTGCTGTGGTTCCTCAAGGGCGATACTAACGTCGGCTATCTGCACGACAACAAAGTCAGCATTTGGGATGAATGGGCTGATGAAAACGGCGATCTTGGGCCCGTGTACGGCAAACAGTGGCGTGCCTGGGGTGCGGCGGATGGTCGCCAGATTGACCAACTGCAAACCGTGCTGCAACAGTTAAAGCAGGACCCTAATTCACGCCGTATCATTGTTTCGGCGTGGAACGTGGGGGAGCTGGATCGTATGGCGCTGGCGCCGTGCCATGCGTTCTTCCAGTTCTACGTGGCAGATGGCAAGCTTTCCTGCCAGCTTTACCAGCGCTCGTGTGATGTGTTCCTGGGGTTGCCGTTCAACATTGCCAGTTATGCACTGTTGGTGCATATGATGGCGCAGCAGTGCGACCTTGAAGTCAGCGATTTTGTCTGGACGGGGGGTGACACTCATCTGTACAACAATCACATGGAACAGACGCATCTGCAACTGAGCCGCGAGCCGAAAGCACTGCCGAAATTGATCATTAAACGCCGTCCGGCATCGCTGTTTGACTACCAGTTTGATGATTTCGACATTGAAGGTTACGATCCACATCCGGCTATCAAGGCTCCGGTGGCGATTTAATCCGCGATTCTGTGCTTATGCTATCAAGGCTGCTTCGGCAGCCTTTTTTACACTCTTTTTCCACACGAAAATTTCCTCAACCCGCGCTGCATCTGCGTTGTAACGCTGATGCGCCGAGCCCGTTTGGCTGCGAGCAGACAGGCATTTCCGCTTTTTTCTTGCCAGGACACTGCCCGAATCTGGCTACACCGCCGTCATGGATAAAAGCGCCTCTGTTTATGCAGGTTTTAGCCTGCCGGAATTGCTCATCGCACTGACGCTCATTGCCTTGTTATCCGCAGGAGGAATACAGGGTTGGACCGCCTATCAACAGGCTGTGCGCCCTTGAACATCAAACACAGTTAGTGATGCTCTTTCTACAACGCGTACAGGCTAATGCCTATTGGTATAACGACACGCGGACGGTGAACGTCATTCAAGCGGGGGAGGTATGGTGCCTGCGCGAAGGGGCGGGGGCTTCGTTGAACTGTCATGAGGGTACTGGCGGGCGTCTATTGCCCTCGGCCCATGATGTACATATTGCTGCGATGACGCGCCCGGCAATCACCTTTCATGGGTTGCGCAACACGGCTTAGGCAGGGAATCTGGTGTTAGAGAACGGTGCTGGTCGCCTGCGAATCGTGATATCGATCTGGGGGAGGATACGGTTATGCAGCGATACGCAGCCGGTCTTGGGCATTCCGCGGTGTTAAGCCGTAGAGTCGGTGGGTTTAGCCTGACGGAGGTGCTGTTGGCTATGCTGATTGGCTGCGTGCTGGTTATTGCATCCATGCAGCTTTACCCTACGCTGCACAGGCATAGCCAGAATACACTACGCCATTTCTGGCTTGAGCAGCGTTTCCATCAGGCGTTGTTTGCGCTGGAGAAAGATTTGCGCCGTTCGGGGTTTTGCGCCAGTAGCTGTTACGGCAATGTCGTAACGTTAGGGCAATTCCCCGGAGAAGCTGCCAACAGTTGTGCCATTGTCGCCTATGATTTTAACCGACGCGGAGGGGCCCCGCAGAGCCGGGAAACGTTCGGGTATCAGTTGCGCGCTGGGGCATGGGAAACGCAAGTCAGCATTGCCGATTGTTCGGGGGGCGGATGGGAGCGGCGGCTTGATCCTCAGGAAGTGACCGTAACGCGTTTCGAAGTGATCGCATGGCGCAATGCTGCCGGGCCGACGCTCTATGAGGTGCATCTGGCGGGACACTGGTTTCGTCGCCCTGATATTGTGCGCCATACGGTGCGCTGGATTGCGGGGCATAACGTATGAAACGCTGGCGTCAGCAGGGCAACGGCGCGCTCGTGATGGTGATGCTGCTGGCCGCAGTGGGGTTGCTGTTAATGACGGGCATGCAACGGCAGTTGGACAGTGCGCTGTATCTTACCCACGATGAACGCCGTTATTGGCAAACGCTGGTGCTGGCCGAATCGTCGCTACAATGGGGCATCGGACAGGTGTGGCTTATGGGTAACCGTTCCGACGAACAGTGTCTCAGCTATGCATCAGAAGGGTTGCGAGTATGTTTGCGGCAAGTGCCTGGTGAGCACTATAAGTTACTGCGAGGTGAGGGGCATCTTCCCCGCTCACCGTCGGTGATGGTGCTTTATCAACGCGTCGTGCCAATTGAGCCTGAAGGCGAGACCAGCCGGTTGAAGCCAATCGCAGGGGGGCTGGCTGGATTTTTGCCCCGAAAGACAGGAGGCAATTTGTGGTGGTTAGCCTGCGGATATCTTGTTGGCCGTGTCGTCAAAGACAACGGCAACGAGGGTTTGGTTTGGTGGAAACCGCCATCGCCGCTCTGCTTTTTGCCATATCGGTGTTAGGATTGCTGCAATATCATCAGCGGTTGCAGCAGGCCTTTGTACATCAATGGCAGCAACGACAGGCGTGGCATCTGGCATATCAGCAGCTTGCCATTTATGCTGGCGGTCAAGGTGGTGGGGCATCAGCGCTGCTTGAGCGCAATCTTTCGCCAGGATGGCACTTACATTTGACCGAGCAGCGCCAGTCGGCATCGTATTGGCGCGTTTCCTCAACGGTGACAACGCCGCAGCACTATCAGGCTCGCTTGCACCGTTGGTTTTGTTTTACCAGTGCGAACCGGCAGGCCGTGCGCGAAGACAATTTACGGTAGTCTGGTTGTGCGGGCACCGAAACGGGAATCATCATGTTCAGGGTTTATCACTCAAACCAGTTAGATATTTTGAAAACGCTGATGGTGACGCTGATATCGCGCCAACCATTACAGGATCCGTTTCAGCCCGAAACCATCCTGGTGCAAAGCCCTGGCATGGCGCAATGGTTACAGATCGAACTCGCAACGCACTTTGGTATTGCGGCCAACCTTAATTTTCCGTTGCCGGGTGTCTTCTTATGGGAGATGTGTCGGCGCGTGTTGCCTGATATCCCGTCGGAAAACACCTTCAGTAAAGAGGCGATGACCTGGAAGTTGATGCACATTCTGCCTCAGCAGCAGGATAACCCGGCGTTTTTGCCGTTGAGCCACTACTTGCAGGATGACGCCGATAAACGCAAACGGCATCAGTTAGCAGGACGAGTAGCAGATCTGTTCGATCAATACCTGATTTATCGACCTGAATGGATAAAACAGTGGCAAGCGGGCGCGCTGGTGGAAGGGCTGGGTGAGGCGCAGATCTGGCAGGCTGAGCTGTGGCGTGCGCTTTTGCAATACAGCGCGCAACTGGAACAGAAAGAGTGGCACCACGCTCGCCTCTATCAGCGTTTTATTGAGACGCTGGAGCAGGCCAATACCTGCCCGGAAGGGTTGCCGTCGCGCGTGTTTATCTGTGGTATTTCAGCGCTGCCGCCGGTTTATTTGCATGCGTTACGCGCATTGGCAAAGCATATTGATGTGCATCTGCTGTTCACGAATCTGTGCCGAGATTACTGGAGCGATATTCAGGATCGCCATTTTCTGGCGAAGCTGAAAAGTCGTCAGCGTCGTTTGCACAATGCCAGTCACGGCTCGGAGCATCAATTCCGTCCGCTCTTTCGCGATCCCACCAATGTGGATGCGCTATTCAACGACGAGGGCGAACAGCGCATTGTGAATCCGCTACTGGCAAGTTGGGGAAAACTGGGGCGCGACCATCTCTATCAGTTGGCGCAGATCGACGAGGTGGATGATATAGAAGCCTTTGTCGAGCTTGATGGAACAACGCTGTTACAGCAAGTGCAGCGCGATATTCTGGCGCTTGACGACGGCAGCGTCATTGCCAACAGCGCACAAGCGCAGGCTAGCAGTGAACGTAAGCGTCTGCTTACCCCTAATGATGCATCTCTCACCTTTCACGCCTGTCACAGCCCGCAGCGTGAAGTCGAAGTGCTGCACGACCAACTGTTGGCGATGATGGCGGAAGATGAAACGCTCACGCCGCGTGATGTTATCGTCATGATGGCGGACATTGATAGTTATACCCCCTTTATTCAGGCGGTGTTTGGTAATGCGCCGACATCGCGCTATTTGCCTTTTGCCATCTCCGATCAGCGTGCACGTCATGCTCACCCGGTGCTCCCTGCTTTTCTCAGCTTGCTGGCGTTGCCGCACAGTCGTTTTACCGCTGAGCAGGTGCTTTCGTTGCTTGAAGTGCCCGCGCTTTCCGCCCGTTTTGGTATTGATGAAGAAGGGCTGCGCCGTTTACGGCTATGGGTGATGGAATCCGGCGTGCGCTGGGGGCTCGATGATGATAACGTGCGCGACCTTGATTTGCCCGTCACCGGCCAGCACACCTGGCGTTTTGGCTTGACGCGCATGCTGCTGGGCTACGCGATGAACAGCAACACCGGAGCCTGGCAGGGCGTCTTGCCCTACGATGAATCGAGCGGGTTGATTGCCCAACTGGTGGGGCAACTGGCGGAGTTGTTGGCGCAGTTAAGCCAATGGCGTCAGCGTTTGCGAGTAGCTCGCACGCCAGCACAATGGCTGCCGCTGTGTCGGCAACTGTTGGACGATCTCTTTGTTGCGGATAGCGACAGCGACGCTGCGCTATCCCTGATAGAGCAGCAGTGGCAGGCGATGCTGGGGGCGGCAGTTGCCAACGCGTTTGACGAAGCGATCCCGGTGGCGTTGTTGCGCGATGATTTGGCACAGCGCTTGAACCGGGAAAAACTGAGTCAGCGTTTTCTCGCCGGAGCCATCAACTTCTGTACGCTGATGCCTATGCGATCCATTCCCTTCAAAGTGGTCTGTCTGCTGGGGATGAACGACGGTGTTTACCCGCGAACGTTGCCGCGGCTGGGGTTTGACCTGATGGCGCAAAAGGTGCAGCGCGGTGACCGCAGCCGCCGTGATGATGACCGCTATTTGTTTCTGGAGGCGCTAATCTCAGCGCAACAGCGGCTTTATATCAGTTACATTGGCCGTGCCATTCAGGATAACACGCAGCGTTACCCCTCCGTGTTGGTGAGCGAGTTGATGGAGTATTTGACTCAAAGCTATTATTTGCCAGGGGATGATGCGCAGGATCTGGATACCAGCGCTGCGCGCGTCTGTGCGCATCTGTGTCGCGAACATACGCGTATGCCGTTTGACAAGGATAACTTCCTTGAGCACGCTCAGCCATGCAGCTTTGCCAGCGAATGGCTGGCTGCCGCCGGGCGCACCGGGCTGCCGCAGCCGCCGTTTGATACGCCGCTGGACCCTGTCACTTATCACGATATTACGCTGGATGCGTTGAAACGTTTTTATCGTCACCCTGTCAAAACCTTCTTTCAGGCGCGTCTGGGCGTGAACTTTGTCGTGCAGAACGACGAACTGCTCGATGAAGAACCGTTCGCTCTGGATAACCTCAGCCGTTATCAGTTGAATGCACAACTGCTCAATACCCTGATTGCGCAAAGGGATGCAGATGAACTGCTACACCGCGCCCGCGCTGCGGGTGAACTTCCCTATGGCGCTTTTGGCGAGTTGTATTGGCAAAAGCAGCGTCAGGAGATGCAGGCACTGGCCGATAGCGTCAGCGCGGAGCGTGATGCCGCCGGGATGACTAGCCTGGAACTGGACATGACGTTGGGCGATGTTCGCCTCAGCGGCTGGGTGACGCAGGTGCAGCGTGATGGGCTGTTGCGCTGGCGACCGGCCCGATTGGGCATGAAAGATGGCGTTGCCCTGTGGTTGGATCACCTGGCGTATTGTCTGGCGGGAGGATCGGGAGAAAGCCGCATGTATGGCCGTGAAGAAACGGTCTGGCGCTTTGCTGCGGTTTCGGTTGAGGAAGCACAACGCCAGATGTGGCATATGATTGAAGGGTATCAACAAGGAATGAATGCCCCGCTATTATTACTGCATCAGAGCGGCGGGGCCTGGCTACAAGCGTGCTACGATGCATCAAGCGGCACGCTGAACGATGCACCCGATGTGGTGCAGAAAGCGTTGAACAAGCTGCAACAAAGCTGGGCTGGCAACGTGATGTCACCCGGCGAAGGCGAGGATTTCTATTTGCAGCGTATCGTGTCGGAACTGGATGAAGCCCGCATTGAGGCGATTGTTACAGCGGCAAAAACCTGGCTGTTGCCGATCCTGCGCGCCAATCAGGCATAAGCGAACGGATGTGATGGCAGTGAATCAAGAACGACGAGATTGACGTGAGAGAAAGGACGGTAATGAAGAGAGAATGGCGTAAACAATTTGCCTGTTGTGTCGGCATAATGCTGTTGCTGCTGAGCGGTTTGTCCTCAGCGTGGGCGCAAACCGCAGGGTGGCACCCTTTAGAGCAGGTTATTCGCAAGGGAGAAAACGATCCGCGTAATTATCAGGCGATCACTTTGGATAACGGCATGACGGTATTGCTGGTGTCCGATCCTCAGGCGACCCGTTCGTTGGCATCGCTGGCGCTGCCTATCGGTTCACTCGACGATCCCAACAGCCAATTGGGGCTGGCCCACTATCTGGAACACATGGTACTGATGGGCTCCAAACGCTATCCGCAGGCGGATGCGTTGGCCGAATTCCTGAAAAAACACGGTGGTAGCCACAATGCAAGTACCGCTCCGTATCGTACTGCCTATTATCTGGAAGTCGAAAATGCGGCGTTACAGCCCGCGCTCGATCGTCTGGCGGATGCCATCGCCAAGCCGTTGCTCGATCCGATCAATGCGGATCGCGAACGCAATGCGGTCAATGCTGAACTGACCATGGCGCGCTCGCGCGACGGACACCGTATGGTGCAGGTGGGTGCGGAAACGCTAAACCTGGCGCACCCGGCATCGCGTTTTTCCGGCGGGAATCTGGAAACACTTAAGGACAAGCCCGGCAGCAAGTTGCATAACGAACTGTTGGCGTTCTATCAGCGTTACTACTCGGCTAACCTGATGAAAGGGGTGATCTACAGCAACCAGCCCTTGCCGGAATTGGCGAAAATGGCGGTAGAGACCTTCGGACGGATTGCCAATCGTCAGGCCAAAGTGCCTGCCATTACGGTGCCGTCAGTGACGGACGATCGGCGCGGCATCATGATTCATTATGTGCCGGCGCAGCCGCGCAAGCAATTGCGTATTGAGTTTCGCGGCGATGTCATGGAACAGACCGATCCTACCAGTCAGGCATTCCGCAGCCAAACAAACACCTATATCAGCTATTTGATTGGCAACTGCAGCCAAAACACCTTGTCAGACTGGCTGCAAAAGCAAGGGTTGATTGAATCACTGGGAGCCGGATCGGATCCTATTCTCGATCGTAACGGTGGGCTGTTTGCCATCTCTGCCACCCTGACCGACAAAGGGCTTGAGCAGTATGACGTTGTGATTGCTGCTATCTTCCACTATCTGCAACTGTTGCAACAGGAAGGGATCCAGCAGCGCTATTTTGATGAAATTTCCCGTGTGATGGCGCTCGATTTCCGCTATCAGTCTGTTAAACGCGACATGGGCTATATCGAATGGCTGGTGGATACCATGCTGCGCGTGCCGGTCGAACATACGCTGGATACCGCGTACCTGGCCGATCGCTTTGATCCAGATGCAATTAAGCAGCGTTTGGCCAGCATGACGCCAGAACGTGCGCGTATCTGGCTGATCAGCCCTGATGCACCCCATAACAAACAGGCTTATTTTGTCAATGCGCCGTATCAGGTGGATAAAATAGCCCCGATGCAGTTTACGCGCTGGCAAGCGCTTGGCGAGAAGATGGCGCTCACGTTGCCGACGCCAAACCCGTATATTCCGACAGATTTTTCTCTGATCAAACGCGGTGAAGCACAGAACTACCCGAAAATGATGCAGCAGCAGCCGGGGTTGCGTGTGCTCTACATGCCGAGCCGCTATTTTGCCGATGCACCGAAAGCTAACGTTACGGTACTACTGCGTAATCCGGTGGCGCAGGATACAGCACGTCATCAAGTGATGTTCCTGCTCAATGACTATCTGGCTGGTTTAGCGCTGGATGAGTTGAGTTATCAAGCCTCTGTTGGCGGTATTAGCTTCTCCACCCGAGGGAATGATGGGCTAACCATAAACGCCAATGGTTATACGCAACACTTGCCTAAACTCATGCTGGCGCTGGTTGAGGGGTATGCAACCTATACGGCAACGCCAGCACAGCTGGAGCAGGCAAAGTCCTGGTATATTCAGCAGTTGGAGTCAGCTGAAAATGCCAAAGCCTATGAACAAGCACTGGAACCGATTCAGGCGCTCTCCTCTCTACCCTATACTGAGCGGGAAGAGCGACGCGCTCTGCTTAAAGATATTACGCTGGACGATGTTATGGCCTTCCGTGATGCGCTGTTGCGTGATGCCGCACCGGAAATGCTGGCAGTAGGCAACCTTACCGAAAGTCAGGTAACGAAACTGGCGCAGGATATCAAAGCGCGTCTGGCCTGTTCGGGGCAAACCTGGTGGCGTAGCCCGAATGTCGAGGTGGCATGTACTCAGCTCGCCAACCTGCAACGTGCGGGGAGCAGCTCCGATTCTGCGCTGGCAGCGGTGTATATTCCGACCGGTTACGGTGAAGTGCAGGGCATGGCGTACAGCTCTTTGCTCAACCAGATCATTCAGCCCTGGTTTTACAACCAATTGAGAACCGAAGAGCAGTTAGGCTATGCGGTGTTCTCCTTCCCGACCATTGTTGGCCGCCAATTTGGTATCGGGTTCTTGCTGCAAAGCAACAGCCAACAGCCCGCTTACCTGTACCAGCGTTATCTGGATTTCTTCCAGAAAGCCAAGTCGCGTCTGCGTGCCATCAAAGCCGATGAGTTTGAGCAATACAAGCAGGCGTTGATTACCGAACTGAGCCAGCGCCCACAAACGCTGAGCGAAGAGGTTGGCCGGTTGCGTAACGATCTCGATCGCGAAAACTTTGCCTTCAACACCCGTGAAAAACTGATTGAGGCGCTTAAACCGCTGACGGTAGATCAACTGGCGCGCTTCTTTGAACAAGCGTTGGCGCCGCAAGGGCTGACCGTGATTTCGCAAATTTCGGGCAGCCACCACGGTAAAGCCGATTACGCGGCGCCGAAAGACTGGACGCTTTACCCCAATGCATCAACGCTGCAACAGACGCTGCCGGTGAAACAGCGCGCAGTCGAAAAACCGCGTAGCGGCGTGCTGTCAGCCGAAAAAGTCTCTGCGGTTGACAAGGCCTCTGTGGTAGGGAAGGTCGCTCCATGAGTCAGGATACGCCGCGTACCCTTGATGTACTTACGCTTCCCCTGTTTGGGGAGCGGTTGATAGAGGCCTCAGCCGGTACGGGAAAAACCTATACGCTGGCGGGGCTCTATCTGCGCCTGTTATTAGGGCTGGGAGGCGAGGCGGCGTATCCTAAACCACTGTTGGTGGAAGAGATCCTGGTGGTAACCTTTACGGAGGCGGCCACTGAAGAGCTACGCAAGCGAATTCGTTCCAATATTCATGCATTGCGCCTGGCTTGTCTGTGTGGCGAAAGTGAAAATGATCTTTTTACTGCACTGTTGGCGCAACTGCCGGATAAACAGTTGGCGGCACAGACATTGCTCGATGCTGAGCGACAAATGGATGAAGCAGCCATCTACACCATCCACGGTTTTTGTCAGCGCATGCTGGGCAGTCATGCCTTTGAATCGGGGGCGTTGTTCGATCAGGAACTGATCGAGGACGAACAGCTTCTCACCCGGCAAGCCTGCGCTGATTTTTGGCGGCGTTACTGTTATCCATTACCGTTCGATGTGGTGAGCGTCATTGGCCAACTCTGGAATGGGCCGGATGCGCTACAACGCGAGCTTGCTCCCTATTTACAGGGCGAAGCGCCACAACTGCATAATCCCCCTGCACCGGACGAGACGCTGTTACAGCGCCATCAGCAGATCCTGGCGCGTATTGATGATATCAAGCAGCAGTGGCGGCAGGTGGCAGCGCAGGTGGAGAAGTGCATTCTCGAATCGGATGTGGACAAGCGCAGCTACAGCAGCCGTTTTTTACCCGGCTGGGTTGAAAGCGTAAGCCTCTGGGCCGAAGCGGAAACCACTGACTATGCCTTGCCAAAAGCGCTGGAGCGGTTTGCACAATCCAGGTTAAACGAGAAAACCAAAAAGGGTGCACCGCCGGTGCTCCCGGTGTTTTCTGCCATTGAAACGCTGCTTTCAGCATCGCTGTCGCTGCGCGATATTGTTATCAATCGGGCGTTGCATGACATTCGCGCGACGGTGCGCAGCGAGAAAGTGCGCCGTGCCGCATTGGGATTTGACGATCTGCTGAGCCGTCTGGATGAGGCGCTGCGTCAGCCGCTAGGTGAGCAACTGGCGGCTGCAATACGTCAGCGTCATCCGGTGGCGATGATCGATGAATTTCAGGATACCGATCCACAACAGTACCGTATTTTCCGCGCCATCTACGGTGAGCAATCTGACAGCGGCATGTTGCTGATCGGTGACCCTAAACAGGCTATCTACGCTTTTCGCGGCGCGGATATTTTCACTTATATGCAGGCGCGTGCCGATGTCAAGGCGCACTACACGCTGGAAACCAACTGGCGCTCTTCCCATGACATGGTGAGCGGTGTCAATTGCCTGTTTCAGTGCGTCGAAAATCCGTTTATTTTTTCGGCGATTCCCTTTTTGCCGGTCAAGCCTGCGCCCGGCAAAAAGGGGCTGCGTTTCGAGATGGAAGGCGTGTTGCAGCCCGCACTACAATTTTGTCTGTCGGGAACGGCGGTGCTGGGGGCGGGGGAGTACCAACAACTGATGGCGCAGCAGTGCGCCATTCAAATTCGCGACTGGTTGCAAGCGGGTCAACGTCATGCCGCCTGGCTGGATAATGGCCGTACGCGCCGTCCGGTGCAGGCATCTGATGTTTGTATACTCGTGCGCAGCCGCCATGAAGCGGCGCTGGTGCGTGATGCGCTGCGCCGTCTTGCCATTCCTTCTGTCTATCTTTCCAATCGTGACAGTGTTTTCACCACGCCTGAAGCGCGTGAGGTGCTGTGGCTGTTGCAGGCAGTGTTGGCTCCCGAGCAGGAACGCACGTTACGCAGCGCATTGGCGACTTCATTGCTGGGGTTTAGCGCGCAACAGATTGATGCGTTAAACCAGAGTGAGGCAGAGTGGGATGCACAAGTTGATACCTTTGCCGAGTTTCGCCAGCTGTGGCAGCTGCGTGGGGTGTTGCCGATGCTGCGATCGCTCATGTCGCATTACCGTTTGGCGGAAAATCTGCTGGCTAGCCGCGAAGGCGAACGTCGGTTGACCGATTTTTTGCATCTGGGTGAGCTATTGCAGCACGCTGCGGCTACGCTTGAAAGCGAGCATGCGCTGGTACGCTGGCTGTCACAGCAGATTTTGCAGCCCAACCCGCAGGCGGAAAATCAGCAGTTGCGCTTAGAGAGCGATCGCCATCTGGTACAAATTGTCACTATCCATAAATCCAAAGGGCTGGAATATCCGCTGGTCTGGTTGCCGTTTATTTGCCATTTTCGCCCTCAGCCTGAGGGGGTCTACCATGACAGGCACACCTTTCAGGCGTTGCTCGACGTCAACAACGGGGAAGAAAGCCAACAACTGGCAGAAGAAGAGCGATTGGCGGAAGATCTACGGCTGCTGTACGTGGCGCTGACGCGTTCGATTTACCACTGTAGCGTCGGAGTGGCTCCTTTACAGCGAACCCGGCGCAAAAGTGAAACGACTGGCATGCATCTCAACGCGCTCGGCTATTTACTGCAACGTGGCAAGGAGGCGGGTGCCGATACGCTGGTCGCTGCACTGCATGCGCTAGAAAATGAAGGTGTTGCGGTGCATGAAGTGCGGGAGTGGGATGGTATTCCCTGGCAGGAAGCGGCGGGCAAGCCTGCTGTGCTGCGTGCCAGTGAGTGTGAGCGCCTGCTTACCGATAACTGGCGGGTGACCAGCTATTCAGGTTTACAGCAGCATGGCTCTCAACAACATCCTCTACAACTGGGTGCGGCAATGGCGCAAGAGCTGTTTCCACGACTGGACGTTGATGCCGCTTTGGACCCGCGCACCCCTGTATCTGAAGAGTGTGAGCAAGCGCTCACCCCCCACACTTTCCCCAAAGGCGCAGGGCCGGGAACTTTTCTGCATAGCCTGTTTGAAACATTGGATTTTACCCAACCTGTCAGCGTTGACTGGCTGGAAGAGAGGTTGGCAGAGCACGGCATGGCAAGTGAGTGGGCACCTACATTACAGGCGTGGTTCACAGCCCTGCTGCATGCACCGCTGAATGTGGATATGCCCGTGTCTGGTGCGCCGCTCACGTTGGCAAGCGTGCCCGAGCAACAGCGCATGGAGGAACTGGCGTTTTATCTGCCGATTGACGCCCCGCTACAGGCGCCAGCGCTGGATAACCTGGCGAAGCGCTACGATCCTCTGTCAGCAAACTGCCCGCCGCTCTCATTTCAACAGGTTCAGGGAATGCTGAAAGGCTTTATCGATCTGGTGTTTTGCTGGCAGGGGAGTTATTACCTACTGGATTATAAGTCTAACTGGCTGGGAGAAACGGCCAGTGCCTACACGCAGCCTGCCATGCAAGCGGCAATGATGGCGCACCGCTATGATTTGCAGTATCAGCTTTATACGCTGGCTCTGCATCGCTATCTACGCCATCGGGTGCCGGATTATGACTACGATCGCCACATTGGTGGCGCTATCTACCTGTTTTTGCGCGGTGTCGATCCCGCACTTCCAACGAATGGTATTTTTACCCAGAGCCTGCCGCGGGATTTTGTTGAGCACCTCGATCGCTTGTTCAGCGGTAAAGTGGCACTGTCAGGAGAACGCCTATGATGGCCTTGCTGGCGACAGCGCTGGAGCGCCAACTGCTGCGCCCGCTGGATGTACAGTTTGCGCGTATGCTGGCCGATGGGCAGCCGCCGCCGGCGCAGCTGGCGGCGGCGTTAGTGAGTGCGGCGGCGGGAGCGGGCCACGTCTGTTTGCCATTGGCGGAATTGCAACCTGATGCCCTGTTTGATGGGCGCGACCCGGCACTGGCGCATGCGCTGTGGGAGCGCGCAGGGCTGCCGGATATGGCGGCGTGGCAGCAAATCCTGCTGGCTTCGCCCGCCGTAAGCGATGGTCGTGAGGCTACGCCCCTGGTGTTGCAGCACCAACGGCTTTATTTGCAACGCAATTGGCTGAGCGAAGTTCAGGTGGCGGCCTTTTTTACCGAGAGTAATACCGTTGATACTTCTTATCCGCCGCTCGCAGTGCGTAATGTGTTGGACCGCCTGTTTTCTCCACCAGAAGCCGACGTTGATTGGCAAAAAGTGGCTGCTGCGGTAGCGCTGACACGTCGGGTTTCGGTGATTTCTGGCGGGCCGGGTACGGGCAAAACCACAACGGTAGCCAAACTGCTGGCAGCCATGCTGTTGCTGCACCAGGGGAATAAACCCCTGCGTATTCAACTGGCAGCCCCGAATGGGAAAGCCGCTGCGCGACTCACGGAATCGCTGCGTAGCGCGTTAAGCAAACTGCCGTTGGAAGATACACAGCAGCATCCTTTACCGCGAGAAGCAACCACGTTGCACCGTCTGCTGGGGGCGGTTCCTGACAGCCAACGGCTACGTTATCACCAAGACAACCCGCTCCATCTTGATGTGCTGGTGGTGGATGAAGCCTCTATGGTGGATCTGCCGATGATGGCGAACTTGGTGTTGGCACTGCCTGCCGCAGCGCGGGTGATTTTCCTTGGCGATCGCGATCAATTAGCTTCCGTTGAGGCGGGTGCCGTATTGGGAGATATCTGTCGTTTTGCCGCGCAGGGATACAGCGTGCAACGGGCTGAGGCGCTGTATCAACTGACGGGCTATCGCTTGGCGGCGTCATCTGAGGCCAGTTCTGCGGTGGCGGACAGTTTGTGCCTGTTACAAAAGAGCTATCGTTTCGATCAGTACTCAGGGATTGGCATACTGGCGCGGGCTGTGAACGGTGGTGATGAACGTCAGGTGCGGCGCGTGCTACAGGACGAACATGAAGATCTGCACAGCCTGCCGCTGATGCAGGAAGAGGATTACCAGCAGATGTTGGCGCATTGTGTGGCGGGATATAGTGATTATCTGCATGCGGTAGCGCAGGGGCAGGATGCGGCACAGGTGTTGGCGGCGTTTCAACGTTTTCGATTGCTGTGCGCGTTGCGTGACGGGCCGTTTGGCGTCGCCGGTTTGAATGTGCGTATTGAGCAGGCGCTGCAACAGGCAGGGCTGATTCGTCGCAGCCGTAATCCGGCTAATCCTTGGTATTCCGGGCGTCCGGTGATGATCGCACGTAATGATACGCTGCTTGGCGTGTTTAATGGCGATATCGGGATTGCCATGCCAAATGAGGCGGGTGAACTGCGCGTTTACTTCCAACTGCCTGATGGCCAGATGAAGCCGGTCAGCCCGAGCCGCTTGCCGCCTCATGAAACTGCCTACGCCATGACCGTGCACAAATCTCAAGGGTCGGAGTTCAATCATACCGCACTGGTGTTGCCGAACGGATTTTTGCCGGTGCTGACGCGCGAATTAGTGTACACCGCTGTCACGCGCGCGCGTAATCAACTGTCGCTCTACGCGGAGATGAGCATCTTATGTCGCGCGGTGAAAACGCCAACGCGTCGCTACAGCGGGCTGGAAACACGCATCCTTTCCGGTGCCTGAAACGCTAGAATCCAACTCAACCGGCGTTGGCGGGCTGTGAAGCATCAGCTTTCCCTGCTTTGTTATGCGAAAAGTAGCGGAATAGCGTGTTTTGGTGCTGCCTGCGATCAGGTTATCCGCTTCGCTAAACGCAAAACGTAGCGATGCATTGCTGGCCCAAGGCGCAAGTTGGGTTAAGCGGTAGGTGAAATAGACGGCGCTCATTCCCTGTGCGATAGACTCAATATTAATGATTTGGTCAAGCTCCACGCGTCCAAAACAGAGATCGCCAGCGGTGCGCCATGCCTGTTCTGCCTCGGGCGTTAACTAATAGACAATGTTATCTCCCTGGCGTGTCTCCAGAGCCAACCCCGCATCCACCAGCGCCCGCATACGGCCGCTGATCCAGGGAGCATCTTGTGCATGGCTATACACGGGCCATTGCCTTACCCCGAGGCAACGCGGTGGTTCAGCGGCAAAATAGTCATGCAGAGCGCGCTGATAGTCGCGGCTTGTCGGCTGTGCCCAGACAGCGGTCGAAAACGACGCTACCCACGCTAACAAAAGCGATAACGCAAATCTAAGGTGCATACAGTGTCCTTACCAGGCGAAAACCGATATCCGACATCATAAAGCCCGGCGTATGTGCATCACACCCGATGCACAGGTTGCCTTGTGTCATATAGCTCCCACCGCAGAACAGGTAGAGTGTTTTCCCGCCTTCTACTTCAACAGCATCGTTGAGCCACTGAGAGACGTTTCCACTCATGTCATACAGCCCGAGAGCATTAGGGTGTTTTGATGCGACTGGGTAGGTACCGAACGTGGTGGCATCCTGAGAGGCGAAATGTGCGACGGCATCGGGTGTGTCACTGCCCGCATAATAAAAGCCGTAGCTTTTGTTCGCCAAGCCTGGAGCACCGCCTCTGGCCGCCACTTCCCATTCATTTCATTGCGCGATGGCAAACGATAGCCTGAGGCGTGAGGATCGGTGTGTATTACTTGTTCTGCATCAGGCTCCGGTTGCTGTTTAAGCGGCTGGCCATCGGCAGCCAGATAATAAGGCGTTAATCCCTGTCGTGCGCTCAGCGCATTGGCGAACACAATGGCATCCCACCAGGAGATATTGGTCACGGGGTGTTTGCCGCCGTCTTGCTCTGGGGGCAGGCAATCTTCGAAACGTGCGCCATTGCATCCGCCTTCAATCAGATATCCTTGGTCTGCTGCCCATGCCAGAAGATCGTGATAAAAGCGATAGGTGACAGTGGTGGTCATGATGTTATAAGCGGCGAGCGAGGTGTTGGCGTGGTCGGCATAAGGCTGTTGGCCAAAAACCGGACCGACGTAATAGCGGCCTGTTTTGATGGTGGTTTCGTCAATGTGCAACGGCGCGGCCTGAGCGGTCTGAAACATCAGTCCGATACTGAGCAGCATAAAGAGCGCTTTGATCATGGTCGTCCTGTACCAGTATTGCTGTCCTGTATGGCCGCGGTATTGGCCGGGGCAGCGACGTGCATAACGCGAGCATTCTACGCGCTGAGGCGCAATAAGTCTCGGCGCGATTGGCAGAGGGGGGATCTGGTGGAAACGCCGGCATACGGGGTGCATACCGGCGTGATGCGAGAGGGCTAAAGATCGATAACCAGAATCTTCGAACGGCGCTGGTAGTTATACAGCTCCTGCTTGCGTTTGGGCAGCATCTCCACTTCAGCAGGCTGGAAGCCGCGTTCCTGGAACCAGTGAATGCTGTGCGTGGTAAGGACAAACAGTTTTTTCAGCCCTTGCTGGCGTGCTTGTGTGGCAATGCGTTGCAGCAGCATGTCGCCGCGTGATGAGCTGCGATAGTCGGGATGCACGGCTACGCAGGCCATTTCTCCGATGCTCTCTTCGGGGAACGGATAAAGCGCAGCACAGGCGATGGTCAGGTTATCGCGTACCACGACGGTAAACTTATCGATCTCCATTTCCAACTGCTCGCGCGAACGACGCACCAGGATCCCTTGTTGCTCCAGCGGCCGAATCAGCTCAAGAATCCCGCCAATATCGTTGATGGTGGCGCGGCGTACTTGCTCCGCGCTCTCCATGACGATCTGCGTACCGATACCATCGCGCGAGAACAGTTCTTGCACCAGCGCACCGTCCTCCTGATAACTGATAAGGTGGCTGCGGCGCACGCCGCTGCGGCACGCCTGCACGGCTCCGCGTAGGAAGCGCACGGTGCCAGAATGGTAATCGCCATCCGCTTCACGCTCTTCAATGCGGAGCTGTGCATCGTCTGGAAACAGTTCAGAAATGATGGTGCCTTCAGCGGTGGTTACCCCCTGAGACGAGCAGAACCCGATCATTTTCTCGGCTTTTAGTTTGATGGCCAACTGTGTCGCCACTTCCTCCGAGGTGAGGTTGAAACTCTCCCCCGTGACGGAAACGGCTACCGGGCCGAGTAGCACAATGGCTCCGCTGTCCAACTGGCGATGTATCGCGGCTTCATCAATGCGGCGGATGCGACCGCTGTGGCAGTAATCAACGCCGTCATCGACCCCTAACGGCTGGGCGATGATAAAGTTGCCGCTCACTACGTTGATGTGCGCGCCCTGAAGCGGTGTGTTATTCAAACTCATGGAAAGGCGTGCAGTGATATCCAGTTGCAGCATGCCAGCGGCCTGTTTCACCAGATCCAGCGTATTGCTGTCCGTAACGCGCGTATGCTTATGATAACGCGGCTCAAAATGGTGTGTGGTCAGGCTGGCGTCAATCTGCGGGCGGGCACCATAGACCACCACGATCTTGATACCGAGACTGTGCAGCAGGCCAATATCGTTGACGATGTTGACGAAGTTCTCATGTTCAATCGCTTCACCGCCCAGCATGATGACAAACGTTTTGCCGCGATGCGCGTTGATATAAGGAACCGCATGGCGGAAGCCCTGGACCAGTTCTGTACTGCGTTCCTTCACTGCGAGCCCTCTTTGAATGAATTTTTATTCGTAATTTGTGTATTTTTATTCTAATTGAACGAAAAGGCAAGGAGTAAGTCTCACAATTCGGTAATGGTCAGTGTTATTGGGATCTTTCCTGATGGCGAGCCAATTCTCTGTGTGGCTTGCCGGTTTGTTGTCTCTGCCCATTTATACTCCGACACGATGATTTTTACATGACAGGGGCGGGAAGATTCGTTAAAGTTTTCACATTGTTAACACTGACTTCATCTTTTTCGCGTGATATCGCGGTAGATTGCCTGTTTGTCTGTGTTTTTTCTGCCTGATATTACCGTTTGAGCACTTTCGCCAGTGCCTGCTTGCGACAGCATCATAATGACTACAGTACAACGAATTGGAGTGGCATGTCTTATTCGAATCACAATCAGACTCGCCGCCGCCTGCTGCAAGGCGCGGTGGCAACCTGGTTATTGAGCGTCAGCGGCGCCGGATGGGCCGCCGCCGCCCAGGTGATCGCCGTTCGCGTTTGGCCTTCTTCAGCCTATACGCGTGTGACGCTGGAGTCTAACCGCACGTTAAAATACAAACAATTCACGCTGACCAATCCCGACAGACTGGTGGTTGATATTGAAGATATCCAGCTTAACAGCGTGTTGAAAACGGTGTCGCAGCAGTTTCAGTCTGACGATCCGTTGATTAAAGAAGCCCGTATCGGACAGTTTGATCCCAAGACGGTGCGCCTGGTATTGGAGCTGAAGCAAGCTGCCAATCCTAAAGTGTTCACCCTCGATCCTATCGCAGAGTTTAAACACCGCCTGGTGTTGGACCTCTATCCTGCGGCTGGGCGCTATGACAACGCGGACGATCCGCTGCTGGCGCTGCTGGAGGACTACAACAAAGGCGATCTGGAGAGTAAATTGCCGCCGGAAGCGCCGTTGGCGGGTAAGGCAGGGCGCGATCGTCCGCTGGTTATCATGCTCGATCCTGGACACGGCGGTGAAGATCCCGGTGCAATTGGTAAAAACCGCACGCGCGAGAAAGATATTGTGTTGCAGATCGCGCGACGGCTACGCAGCCTGATTGAACGCGAGCCGAATATGAAGGCGTATATGACGCGCAATGAGGATGTGTTTATTCCTCTGCGTGTGCGAGTGGCAAAAGCACGTAAGCAACGTGCCGATCTGTTTGTCTCGATCCATGCAGATGCCTTCACCAGCCGTGCGGCTCGCGGCTCTTCGATGTTTGCGCTGTCCAAGAAAGGCGCAACCAGCACCGCTGCGCGCTTTTTGGCGGAAACGCAAAACGAATCCGATCTGATTGGCGGTGTGAGCATGAGCGGCGATCGTTACCTCGACCATACGCTGTTTGATTTGGTACAGACCGCCACCATCAGCGATAGTCTGAAATTTGGCGGCGAAATTCTTAAGCGACTTGGTAAAGTGAACAAGCTGCATAAGAACAAGGTCGATCAGGCGGGGTTTGCGGTGTTAAAAGCGCCCGATATTCCGTCAATTCTGGTTGAGACTGCGTTTATCAGCAATCTGGAGGAGGAGCGTAAATTGCGCACCAGCCATTTTCAGCAGCAGATTGCAGAATCTATTCTGGCGGGGATCAAGGCGTACTTTGCGAGCGTGGGCAACCGCAAGTGACGAGCTTGCGGTATTCAATAGACAAAAACAAAAAAAACATCCGTCAGGGTGTTTATTGTTGGTAAGCTTCTTAATTAAAGAAGTTGGTTGCGGGGGCCGGATTTGAACCGACGACCTTCGGGTTATGAGCCCGACGAGCTACCAGGTTTGCTCCACCCCGCGTCCGTGGATGCGCACTATACACTCCATTGCCGGGTATGCAACCCCTATTTGAAAAAAAGTGGACTTTACCGGCACGTCTGCCGGTTTTATCTGCGCTTTGGTTGCTTTTTGTTCGTTTTCACCCGGTTATGGCACTTGGCGCGTTTTCTTATAGATGTGCGTTTGTTATTGTGCAGTCACTGATTTGTCATGCTGTGATGAGAGTGAAAGAGAAAATGAGAGGATGTTGGGGTAAATATGTGCTGACTGGGGTGGTGATCGCCATTCTGGCCGGGTGTCAGTCCAGGCCGACCGACCGTGGGCAGCAGTATAAAGATGGGCGACTTGAGCAGCCGCTTGCGCTCGTTAATGAACCTAACGCTACCGGTAAGCCGGTCAATGCGGGCGACTTCGTTAACCAGGTGACGGAGATTAAGAACGCCTCCCCCGCACTTTACGCCCGCAATCAGGACATCAGGCTATCCAAAACTGGATGCAGGCAGGTGCAGACACGCGCAATCTGAGCCAGTTTGGCCTCAATGCCTGGCAAATGGAGGGGGGTGGACAATTTTGGTAACGTGCAGTTTACCGGTTACTACACGCCAGTGGTGCAAGCACGTTACACCCGCCAGGGCGAATTTCGTCACCCGCTCTACGGTATGCCAGTACCCAACAAGAAAAGCCGTCGCTTACCCGACCGTGCGGGCATTTATGCCGGTGCGCTGGGCGAACGTAATGTCCTTGCCTGGACCAACTCGCTAATGGATAACTTTTTAATGGAAGTGCAGGGCAGTGGCTATGTGGATTTTGGCGATGGCCGACCGCTGACCTTTTTTGCCTACGGTGGCAAGAACGGGCACGCCTATTGCAGTATTGGCAAGGTGTTGATCGACAGAGGCGAAGTGCCCAAGGAAGAGATGTCGATGCAGGCCATCCACCACTGGGGAGAGACGCACTCGGAGTACGATGTGCGTGAACTGCTGGAGCAGAATCCTTCCTTCGTTTTCTTTAAGCCGATGTCATCACGCCGGTGAAAGGAGCAAGCGCCGTGCCGTTGATTGCCAAAGCGTCTGTTGCTTCGGATCGTTCACTGATTCCACCGGGCACTGCATTACTGGCTGAGGTTCCTCTGCTCAACAACGAAGGTAAATTCACGGGCCGCTATGAGATGCGCATGATGATCGCGCTGGACGTGGGTGGGGCTATCAAGGGCCAGCATTTTGACATCTATCAGGGGATCGGCCACGAGGCAGGTCATGCCGCCGGATATTACAACCATTATGGTCGCTGGGTGCTGAAAAATAATGCCGTATCTCCCTTCACGTCAACGCCTTTATTAATGCAAAGCGACGCGCGTTAACCCCTTTTTTATCTATGCCGGGAAAAGACGAACTTCTCGGCATTTTTATTGAGCAAAGGTTTATTTTATTATTACTGCTTATGCCATATCCTGGATAAGGTAATAAATATAACTTTGTTTGTAAAAATGAACTTATTGTTACACTCCTTTTGCGCATCAATTTGATACGCCGTCATTTATCGCGGCAGGGGCTCCCTGCGTCTGCGAAGTTGTTGACGTCACCATAATATCAGTAAAGCAATATGATTCTCGGGGAAATACAATGAAATTAAAATTAGTAACGTTGGCAATCACTTCGTTGGTGACACTTAATACACTTGCGGCTACCATCGACTATCGCCACGAGTTTAAAGATTCATCAAACGGCGAACACAAAGATCGCTTGCTGTTTTCTCATCGCTTTGAACAAGGGTTTGGTCTGTCAGTAGAAGCACGCTGGGGACAACACACGAATGATAAAACGCCAAATAAACCGTTTAACGAAAGTGTCAGTAACGGCACGGAAGCGATCGCTAGCTATCTGTATAACTTCAATAAAACCTTCTCGTTAGAGCCGGGCTTTTCGCTGGATTCTACTTCTAACTATAATAATTACCGCCCGTATCTGCGCGGCAAGGCGAATATTACCAACGATCTTTCTGTTTCGCTGCGCTACCGCCCTTATTACAAGCGTAATAGCAACAATATTGGAACGCCGAATAAAACATCGGAAAATGGTTATAACCTGACATCCGTTGTTGCGTATAATTTCCTTAAAGACTACACAATTGAATACGAGTTGGATTATCAAAAAGCTAACGCAGCAAGAATAACACTGTCAGATAACGAAAGTTACTCTTTTAGCCATGATGTAAAATTGAGCTATAAATGGGATAAAAACTGGCATCCCTTTGTTGCAGTAGGGAATGTTCCTGAATCGGGTACCACGGATAATCGTCAAACGCGTTATCGCATCGGGGTTCAATACAATTTCTGATAATATCGCCGGTGACGAAAAAGAAGCCGCCTGAATTTTCAGGCGGCTTCTTTATGAATATTTAAACCATCAATCTTTAAAGCCGTATTTTTTGCTCAGGCCCAGGTTCGTTGACGATACGAATACCATTTTGTAGCGCATCGCCTTGCAGATCGCGCAGCGGTCGACGCAGGCTGCCCGCCAGCAAGCGGATGGCTTTCATCAGCGATTTCACCGCCACCGGGTTAATGGCGGAGTAAGTGTAGTGTAACAGCGGCAGCAGATGCTGGTAAGCGCTACGGAAGCGCGCAGCGTCGTCGCCGTTTTTCCACGGGCGCGAGATTTCCGCCAGTTCAGCCGGCGCAATGTTGCCGGTCATGTTGGCCGTGCCGTGTCCACCGAGTGACATGGTTGGAACCACCAGGCCCAGATTAGGTGAGTCGTAGCACATAACCGAAACATCCGGGTTGCCTGCCAGTACTTGCGCCACCTGCCCCACGCGGGTAGTGGATTCTTTATACACCACGTAGTTCGGATGCTTGAAGATGCGCAGCAGTGACGTCCAGTGCAGATCGGATTTTACGCGCGGCGGGTTATTGTATATCCCGAGCGGCAGGTCAGTTGCATCCGCTACTTCAAGGAAATAGCTTTCAATATCGCTTTCGGGTGCACAGATATAGGCCGGTGCGGCGATGATAGCGCCATCTGCGCCATTGTCTTGCGCATAGCGGACGTAATCGATAGTGGTGTCGGTGTTGTTGCCAGTGCAACCAAAGAAAATCTTCATGTTGCCCTGACGGAACTGCGCCGTCCGGTGAATAATCGCCTTACGTTCTTCTGGCGATAGCATTGAGACTTCACCGGTGGAGCCCATGATCAGTACGGCGGAGGCGCCATTTTCAGCCTGGAACTGCAACAGGGTCTCAAATGCGCCGAAATCGACGCTGCCATCCTCATTGAACGGGGTAATCAGCGCCACAAAGGAGCCTTCAATTTTTTGTTTACTCATGATTTTCAGCCTGCATTATTTCCTGACGGTGTGAATAACGGCATGGACGACGCGTGTGGCGGCGTTTTCATGCGGGGAATGTGAGAGATATCGCTGTGTGAGGGGGCGCAAAAACCTGTGCTGACGAAGGTGAGCAGATGGGCCAGCACCTGTTCGTCGTCGCGGTTATCGCACAGCCCCTGTGACAGTAAAGCCAGCCTGCCAGAACGTGGATCGGCATCGGTTAGCACATGCATGGCGGCACTGCGCGCAAATTCATAACGCCAAATCACGTCGGCACGCGTCAGATGTGGTAACGTGCGCGAGAGTGCATCAACAAACCGGTGCGCGACGTGATCGAACTGGGCGGAAAGTAACGACGTCACGCTGTGCTCCGGCGGCGTCCAGCAGGTGCGCGCGCGCCTCGCTTAGCGGGCCCAGCACGGCATTCAGCACGGCGTGCAGCAGACCATCAATAGTTCACCGAGGCCAGATTCACCTGCGTGGCCTGAGTAATTTCACGGGTAGTGGTCAGTTCAGAGCCTTTATGGGCAAAGCGTGCAATCGCCTCTTGCAGGATGCGCTGACGGATCTCCGGTTGCTTCTCTCTTGTCGCTGTGGTCATGGCAGTATCCTTGATTCAGGCGCTTTTCAGCTCCTGATATACCAGCGTGGCCCAGTACTGGACGCCGACAGGAATCAGGTCATCGTTAAAGTCATAGTGTGGGGTGCAGAGGTATCGCCGTTACCGACCATCATGAATGCGCCAGGGCGCTGTTCCAGCATATAGGCGAAATCTTCCGCCCCCAGTAGCGGTGTCATGTTCGGGTTCACGCTGGCGATGGTTTGCGCAGCGCGAATCGCACGTTGGGTGGCATCGGCATTGTTCACCAGCACCGGATATTGATAGTCATAAGTGACCTCCGCTCGCGCGCCGTAGCCTTGTGCACAATGCTGCGCCAGTGTCTCCAGGCGAGAAGCCAGCAGTTCGCGAATCGAGGGTGAATAGCTACGCCCCGTGCCTTTGACACGCACGCTGTCGGGGATGACGTTAGGCGCGTTAGCATCACCCGCTTGAATGTGGCCAATACTCAATATGGCGGACTCCATCGCCGGTACGTTACGGCTGACGATAGTTTGCAGCGCACTGATAAACTGCGCCGCGGGGAGCGTGGGGTCGATAGACAGGCGCGCACCGGATCCTCCGTGGCCGCCAGTGCCGCGAAACACCACCTGCCAGGTATCGCTGGCGCACAGCATCGGCCCGGCTCGCAGCGCAAACGTGCCGAGCGGTACGCCCGGGGTTTGTTGTGTAAACCGTAAAGGGCATCACAGGGGAAGCGTTCCAACAATCCGTCGTTGAGCATGGCAGGGGCGCCGCCCAACCCTTCTTCAGCCGGTTGAAAAATAAAGTGTACGGTTCCCGCGAAATCGGGATGCAGCGACAGGTAACGCGCTGCACCCAGTAGCATCGCCACATGGCCATCGTGGCCGCAGGCGTGCATCTTCCCTGGGTGCGCAGACGCGTAAGGCAGCCCGGTTTGCTCATGGATATAGAGTGCGTCCATATCCGCGCGTAAACCGAGGCTTCCACCGCCGGGATAGCGCCCTTTTAGCGCGGCAACGACGCCCGTGCCGCCGATATCGGTGGCTACTTCAATGCCTCACTCGGTCAGGGTGCTCGCTATCAAGCGGGCCGTTTGCCATTCTTCAAAACCGATTTCCGGGTGCTGATGAATCTGTCGGCGCAGTGTTGTCAGTGTCGGTACCAGCGCGTTTAATGTGGCCTGATCGACGCGCGGTGTCTCTGCTAGCGATTCGGGTGACGTCATGGCGATTCCTTAAAAAGTGCCGGGATAGCTGCCGCCATCAATCAATAGGTTTTGTCCGGTGGTAAAACCGGCTTGTTGCGAGCAGAGAAAGGCACAAGTGGCGCCAAATTCTTCAGGCCGACCATAGCGCTGGTCCGGGTTCGCCGCTGCTCGCTCCTGATGTATGGCCGAAAAATCACGTCCGGTCTGTTCGCTCAGCGATTGGATATGGTGCCACTGGCCTTCGGTGTCGAAGATGCCGGGCAGAATATTGTTGATGGTCACGTTGCGATGTACCTGCGTGCGCGCCAGTCCGGCAACAAAACCGGTCAGTCCGGAACGGGCGCTGTTGGATAAACCCAATTCCAACTGCGGGATCTTGATGCTACGCGACGTGATATTGATGATGCGTCCAAACCCCCGTTCTGCCATGCCGTCAACCGTGAGACGAATCATGGCGATAGGGCCGAGCATCATGCTGTCGAGGGCATTGAGGCCAATCCTGCCGTTGCCATTTGCGAAAATCCCCCGGTGTTGGGCCGCTGGCGTTATTGATCAGAATATCGGGCGCAGGGCAGGCATCAACAGCCCGGCTTCCATGGTGATATCTGCCACAACGGCGTTCGGGCGTACGCCGGTTTCCAGCAAAATGCGCTCTTGTGCTTTGTGCAGTGCTTGTGCGGTGCGTGAAAGTAGCGTGACCTCAACCCCTTCCTGAGCCAGTTGCAGTGCGGCCCAGCCCTCGACTGGCTCCCCATACCAACGCTTTTTTTCCTTGGATGCCCAAATTCATGCAGTTTGTCTCTCAGTAAGGTGAACGGTTGGAATAGCGCGCGCGGGCATATCTTGCGTATTACGCGGTGTCGCGCCCGGCACCGCATCGATGAGTTTCCGGGTATAGGGGTGCTGTGGTTGATGCCAGATACGATAACTGTCGCCCTGTTCAACGCAGTTGCCGTTGTGCATCACCATCACGTTATCGGCGATATAACGCACCACGGCCAAATCGTGAGAGATAAACAACAGCGCCAGTCCCATGTCGTTTTTCAGCTCCACCAGCAGGTTAAGAATTTGTGCTTGAATGGAAACGTCCAGCGCAGAGACCGGCTCATCACAAATGACCAGCGACGGTTTGATCACCAGTGCGCGGGCAATCCCGATGCGCTGGCCGCCGGAAAATTCGTGCGGATAACGCTCCAGACTGCGTTGCGGCAGCCCGACTTTATCGAGAATTTCACGTACTGCACGCTGACGTTCGGCGCGCGAACCAATGCCGTGCACCACCAGTGGGGTTTCCAGAATATGCTGAATGCTGTGGCGCGGGTTAAGCGACGCGTAAGGATCCTGAAATATCATCTGCACACGCTGACGCAATGACGCAATGACGCAATGACGCAAGGCGTGACTCTTTGTGGTGGGTGATCTCCTCACCGTCAAAAATAATGCTGCCCTGCGAGGTGGGCAGAAGGGCAGGATGGTTTTTGACAAGGTTGATTTTCCGCAGCCGGATTCACCGATCAGCCCCAGGGTTTCTCCCGGATGGATATCTAATGAAACTCCATTCACCGCACTCACTTTCCCTTGTACGGTCTGGTATTCGGTGTGGACGTCACGCAGCGATAGCAGCGGCTGTTGATCCGTTTGGCGTGGGGTGTGAACCAATGGCGGCGGCGTGACCAGTGTGAAAGCGGAACCTTGCGCGTCCTGCTGGTGATGAATTTCCGGCAGGCGTGAATCCCGGTAATGCATATCCTGATCCATATGCAGCGAGGTGCCCAGCAGCCCGCGCGTGTAAGGATGTTGCGGTGCGCTAAACAGTTGCGCAGTAGGGGCTTCTTCTACTTTTTGTCCGGCATACATTACCGCAACGCGATCGGCCCACTGTGACATCAAACCAAGATCGTGTGTGATCAGCAGCAGCCCCATCGACAATTCGAGTCTCAGTCTGTCCAATAACGCCAGAATTTGTGCCTGAATGGTGACGTCCAGCGCCGTTGTCGGTTCATCGGCAATCAGCAAGCGTGGCTGGCAGGCAACCGCCATGGCGATCATCACACGCTGGCGCTGCCCGCCGGAGAGGTTATGCGGGTAGTCATCTACACGCCGCGCCGGTTCGGGGATCCTCACCAGATCCAGCAATTCAATGGCACGTTTACGCGCAGCGGCTGGCGTTAATTGCTGGTGTACATGCAGCGTTTCCGCGATTTGCTGACCGATGCTCAACACCGGGTTCAACGATGTCATTGGCTCCTGAAAGATCATGGAAAGCTGATTGCCGCGTCGCTGACGCATTTGTGCATCGGGCAAGGTCAGCAGGTTTTGTCCATCAAACAAAATTTCTCCCTGCAAACGCGTGCTGTCAGGCAGCAGACGCATCAGAGACAGGGCGGTGGCAGATTTCCCGCAACCGGATTCTCCTACCAGCGCCAGAGTCTCACCGGCATTCAGGGTCAGGTTTAAACCACGCACAGCTTCATGTCCGGGGAAAGTCACGCGCAGATCGTTGAGGGTTAATAGCGAAGTCATGCTGCTCTCCTGCGCAAACGGGGGGTTCAACGCGTCGTTAAGCGCATCACCCACCAAATTGAGCGACAATACCGTCAGTACCAGTGCGCCGCCGGGCAAAGCAGTTAAAAACTAGGCGGTGCGCAGCGATTCGCGCCCGGCACCGATCATGCTGCCCCAACTGACCCGGTTAGGATCGCCAAAACCGAGAAATGCCAGCGCGGACTCAATCAGAATGGACGACGCGACCATCACCGAGGTGGTTACGATGATGGACGGCAGGGCGTTCGGCAGCATTTCCTGAAAGATGATGCGCAGTGAACGAAACTCAGCGCGTACCAGACGAGCAATGGTTGGCCAGGAGGCAATGCCAATAGCGCTGGAAATCAGCCCAATGGAGGGATTACCGATCGTTACCAGCACCACCACCAGCAAAAAGGTGGGGAACGTTTGAAACAGTTCGGTGATATGCACCAAAACGTCGTCGATTGTGCCGCCAAAATAGCCTGCCAGCGCACCAACCACCGTGCCGATGGCAAGATTGAACTGTACAGTGACACCATCGCCCGTTACGGCTATGAGGATTTCGCCCCTCATCCAGAATGGCGTCCGCCGGTAGAGTGGCTTGGGGCCGAAACAGCGCAGCACTGGCCACTGCATTTTATTTCTATTCAGCCGTCCGATCGTTTGCACAGCCAACTGGCAGCGACGCCTCAGGTTGCAGCGAACAAAACCGCAGGAAAAGAGACGCTATACATGCATCCGCAGGATGCTGACGCACATAGGCAGCAGGTCGAAGTCTTTTAATGCGCGTGGTCGTATTTATGCCGGGGTGCGCGTGACCGAAGGGGTTGCCCCCGGCGTGGTGATCATGTCTACCGGTGCCTGGTTCGAGCCGGGATTTGGTCAGAAAAACTGGCACGCAGTAGAGCAATCCGGCAACACCAACCGGCAGATTCATGCGCTGCGCGAACATACCGGGCAGGCGAAAACGGAGGTGATGGCTGAACGTATCCGTGCCATCAACCCTGAATGCCAGGTAACCTGCGTGGATGATTTCGTCACGGTGGATAACGTGGCGGAGTATCTCAATCACGGCTTTAGCTATGTAATTGATGCGATTGACAGTGTGCGTCCGAAAGCGGCGCTGCTGGCGTACTGCCGCCGTTATAAAATTCCGGTGGTGACCACGGGCGGGGCGGGCGGGCAAATCGATCCTACGCGTATCAGCGTGGTGGATCTTGCCAAAACCATTCAGGATCCGCTGGCGGCCAAGCTGCGTGAGCGCCTTAAACACGATTTCAACGTAGTCAAGAACAGCAAAGGCCGTCTAGGCATCGACTGCGTGTTTTCCGATGAGCCGTTGGTGTACCCGCAGGCAGATGGCTCGGTGTGCGCATCGTGCAGCACGGCGGAGGGAGTAAAACGCATGGATTGTGCCTCCGGTTTCGGGGCTGCGACCATGGTAACCGCGACCTTTGGCTTTGTCGCGGTATCCCACGCGTTAAAGAAAATGATGGCGAAGGCGGCGCGCGAGGCGCAGAACTCGGCGGGTTAGGCTGCGCTACTGCGCTTGTGTCACGATCGTCTGAATGCGCTGCGCCAGCGCGGACAGCCCGCTGGCGCGTGAGGCGCTGAGTTGCGCGCGCAGGCCGAGCTGGTCAAACAAGGCCAACGGATCTTGCCCTGCCAAATCGGCGGCCTGTTTGCCTTCTACCGCCATGAGCAGAACGGCCAGCAAACCGCGCGCGATACGCCCGTCGCTGTCGCCGTAAAAGTGCAATCGGCCATCCTGCTGTTTCTCATAACCTAACCAGACGCGGTTTTCACAACCGGACAGCGCGATGCTGTCATTTTTCAACGCTTCCGGCAGCGCAGGAAGCTGTTTGGCCAGCAGGATCAATTGCCGATAGCGCTCCTCCCAGGAGCGGCAGGCATCGAAGGCGTGCTGTAATGTTTCTGCCGTGATGGCACTGCCAAAAGGGTGAGTGGTGCGTTCCGTCATGGTGTGAGTCTGTCCCGTTTTCTGTCAATCAATCCAGCAGTAAATCCAACGCATTGCCAACCGCAGTCACCAGCGCGGTGACATCATGCTCGCTATTATAAGGCGCGAAAGAGGTGCGTACTGCGCCGTCAAGGACAAGCGCAGCCAGTAAGGGCTGGGCACAGTGATGCCCTGCACGCACCGCAATCTGTTGTCCCGCTAGAAGCGTGGCCAGATCGTTTGAATGCACGTCTGTCAGGGTAAATGACAGGATGGTCGCGTTAGGGCTACGCAGTGAGCGAAAACCGGGAAAACGCGCCAGCTGCTGTTCAGCCAACTGGGCCAACCCCTGGCTATATCGCTCCGCAGCGGCCCAGTCATAGCCTTGCATCCATTTCAGTGCAGCCCCTAAACCCAGCACTTCGGCGATAGCGGGCGTGCCCGCTTCAAATCGTTGAGGAATAGCCTGCGGTGTAAATCCATCAAAGGAGACGGCACTCATCATTTTACCCCCGCCGTGCCAGGGCGGCATGGATTCCAGCAGGTCGGCCTTACCGTACAACACGCCAATGCCGGTAGGGCCAAAAAGTTTGTGGCCGGAGAAGGCATAAAAATCGATATCCAACGCCTGGACATCTGGCGCACTGTGCACAATGCCTTGCGCGCCGTCGATCATCACCACGGCACCGACCTGATGAGCCAACGCGATGGCTCTTGCCAGATCGGGTTGGCCCCCAGTGACATTAGACATCTGGCCCAGTGCCAATAGTCGCGTACGTGGGGTAATCAGGCTGGACAATACCTCCAGATTGGGCAGCGCATCCGCGCCAATGGGCAGTTTAACGACGCGCGCGCCGGTTTGCTGCGCCACCATCAGCCAGGGGATCAGGTTGGCATGGTGCTCCGCTTCGCTGACGATGATTTCATCACCCGGTAGCGAGCGCGGACGGGCGTAGCTTTGCGCCACCAGATTAATGGCCTCTGTCGTTCCCCGTGCCCATACGACGCAACGTGGATCTTCTGCGTTGATCAGAGCGGCTACCGTGCTGCGAACCTGCTCGAACCGGGCTGTCACCTGTTGCGCGCTGGCATGTTGGCTACGGTGTACATTGCCGGTCTCGGCGGTGTAATACTGCGAGATGGTATCGATGACCGGCTGGGGTTTGAGCGCTGTCGCCGCGCTATCCAGAGATAAACGCCGGATTGCGTGAGTGCAGGGAAATCATTGCGAAAGGTCGCGGGATTGAATGCTGTCATGGTGTTCCTCTTCTGGCAGACGATCCTGTCGCATTTTTCACAGAGAGACAAGTCTTAGGACGATCCTTAAACGCATATTGAAATGCTTTTGCTAGGCTTAACACTGTTGATAAACGGAACTATCGTTCGGTAGTAGCGAAATAAGTAACTTAAAAATTTACTTGGAGTAAACTATGAAGAATAAAATAGCAATTATTGCCATTGCGATGGCCTCTCTCTCTTTGACTGCCTGTTCGAGTAATTATGTGCTGCATACCAACGACGGGCACACCATTGTCGCTGAAGGGAAACCGAAAGTGGATGAGGACACCGGGATGATAAGCTACGTCGATGCCTACGGCCACGAGCAGCAGATCAACCGCGATAACCTGAGGGAAATGGTGGAAGCCAAGTAGTTTTCCTCTGGTGTAACCTGTGTCTCGATTCCCGCACTGATATTTCGCCGCTTACCAAATGGGTAGGTGTAGCCTGAAATGTCAGTGCGGGAATTTTTATTGCTGTTGTGTCGAGATTTGCCTGATGGGCTGCGCTTTCAGGCAAAAAAAAACACCGCTAAAAAGCGGTGCCACATAAAAATCACTATGGACAGACAGGGTAAATGTACAGGAAGTGAAAGGTAGCCTTGGCTACCATGTCTGAAAAGCAGACAATAAATAGCAAACACAACATCACAACCACAAGCCAAAAGCACCTCAGGAAACGCCTGCTGCACTTTTCGTTCCGGCTCAAGGAAGTGGCGCTAATATAGGTATTTGCTGGTGCATCCTCAACGGACAAATTATAATGTCTCGGATAAAAAAACTAATGGCTGAGTCGATGCGGCCTTCGTGCGTCTCACAGGAAAAAAGAAGAACATTACCCTATGTCAAAGCGACTCCCTCCGCTCAATGCGCTGCGCGTATTTGATTCCGCCGCCCGCCATCTCAGCTTCACCAAGGCGGCAGGGGAGCTGTTCGTTACGCAGGCAGCGGTCAGTCATCAAATCAAGTCATTAGAGGATTTTTTGGGGCTTAAGCTGTTTCGTCGGAGTAATCGCTCTTTGCTGCTGACAGAAGAGGGAAAAAGCTACTGTCTTGATATAAAAGAGATCTTCTCTTCGCTCAATGAAGCACTGCGTAAGTTGCAGTCACGCAGTGCCAAAGGCGCATTGACGGTCAGCCTGTTGCCGAGTTTTGCTATCCATTGGCTGGTGCCACGGTTATCGAGTTTCAATGCGGAGTTTCCAGGGATCGACGTGCGGATTCAGGCTGTGGATCGTCAGGAAAATCGTTTGTCCGACGATGTGGACGTGGCGATTTTTTACGGACGCGGCAACTGGCATGGACTGCGCGTTGAAAAGCTCTATGCCGAGTACCTGCTGCCGGTCTGCTCGCCGATATTGCTAACGGGTAAACATCCGCTCAAAACGCCGCAGGATCTGGTAGGGCACACCTTATTGCACGATGCGTCGCGACGTGACTGGTTGGCCTATACCCGGCAACTGGGCGTGCAGATTAACGTGCAGCAGGGGCCAATATTCAGTCACAGTGCGATGGTGTTGCAGGCGGCGATCCACGGGCAGGGTGTCGCATTGGCGAACAACGTGATGGCACAGACGGAGATTGGAGCGGGCCGATTGGTATGCCCGTTTAACGACGTATTGGTCAGTAAAAATGCTTTTTATCTGGTTTGTCATGACAGTCAGGCTGAACTGGGTAAAATAGCCGCCTTTCGCCATTGGATTTTGGCGCGTGCGGCAAGTGAGCAAGAGAAGTTTCGCTTCCGCTATGACAATGCTGCGCGTTGACGTGCGGCAATCGGGTAGTCTTTGTTTCGATTTATTGTGGAAAATACGATGAACAGTCGTTTTATGCTGATTTTTTCCGCGATCAGCGGGTTTGTGTTTGTGGCGCTGGGGGCTTTTGGCGCACACGTGCTCAGCAAATCGCTGGGCGCTGCCGAAATGGCCTGGCTAAAAACCGGGCTTGAATATCAGGCGTTTCATACGCTGGCGATTTTGGCGCTGTCGGTATTGATGCGTCAGCGCCGTAATCTGTGGTTTTATTGGAGCAGCATTGCGCTGGCGCTTGGCACCGTGCTATTTAGCGGCAGTCTTTATTGTCTGGCGCTGTCGCACCTGCGGTCCTGGGCGTTTGTCACGCCGGTTGGCGGTCTCTTCTTCCTGACCGGATGGGTATTGATGTTGATTGGCGCGCTGCGCCAGACAAGAAAGGCGAAAAGTAATGAATAAGGTAATTTTATATTGCCGCCCCGGTTTCGAAAAAGAGTGTGCGGCAGAGATTACGGAAAAAGCCACCGCCCACGAAGTTTTTGGTTTCGCCCGGGTTAAAGAGAATTGTGGCTATGTGATGTTTGAATGTTATCAGCATGAAGATGCGGATCGTTTGATCAAGACATTGCCGTTTGATGAACTGATTTTTGCCCGGCAATGGTTTGTCTGTGGCGAATTGCTGCGTGATTTGCCTCCGGAAGATCGCATTACGCCAATCGTGGGCATGCTATCCGGTGCGATCGAACGGGCTGGTGAACTGCGTGTTGAAGTGCCAGACACCAATGAAAGCAAAGAGTTGCTGAAATTCTGCCGCAAGTTTACCGTGCCTTTGCGCGCAGCCCTGCGGGAAAAGGGCATTCTTCTGCCGTATGAAAAGGCATCCCGCCCGGTTATCCATGTGCTGTTTATTGCTCCAGGGCATTGCTATGTGGGCTACGCCTACAGCAATAATCAGTCGCCGTTTTACATGGGTATTCCACGCCTTAAATTCCCGTCCGATGCGCCGAGCCGCTCTACCCTAAAATTGGAAGAGGCGTTTCACGTCTTTATTCCGGCAGATGAATGGGATGAGCGTTTGGCAAGCGGCATGTATGCGGTGGATTTGGGCGCGTGCCCCGGAGGTTGGACTTATCAATTGGTGAAGCGCAGCATGATGGTTCATGCCGTGGATAACGGCACCATGGCGCAGAGCCTGATGGATACCGGGCAGGTGACGCACCATGCCGTCGATGGTTTCCGTTTTGAACCACCGCATAACAACATCACTTGGTTAATATGCGATATGGTGGAGAAACCTGCGCGGGTTGCCAACCTGATGGCCAACTGGCTGGTGAAGGGCTGGTGCCGTGAAGTGATCTTCAACCTCAAGCTACCGATGAAAAAGCGCTATGAGGAAGTGACGCAAAATCTGGCGTTGCTGAGCGAGCGCTTGAGTGAGAATGGCATCAACTACGAACTCCGTGCTCGCCAACTGTATCACGATCGCGAAGAAGTGACGGTACACGCGCGGCGTATTTGGGGCGCGGTGCCGGGGCGACGCGACGAGCGCTAATCGCACTGCAATTTATACCTTAGCCAACATAAACGCGTCGCTCTGACAGAGCGGCGCGTTTATTTCACCGTAGCCAGACGTAACTGCTGTAAATTCCCCTCCAGTACCAAATCCGTACGTAGCGTAGCTACCTGACGGCTCACAAAGGCCATCTTACGCTGTGATTCCAGTTTGCGTCGCCATTTTTCCGGTACGGTATCCAACTGCTGGTAAAGCTGCTCCAGCGTTCCGGCTTGAGTCAGCAACTGGCTTGCGCTTTTCGGGCCAATACCGGTCACTCCGGGGATTTTGCTGTTGCTGATGCCTGCCAGTCCCCAAAAATCGGGCAATTGCTGTGGCGATACGCCAAACTCCTGCGCGATGAAGGGCACATCCAGCCAGCGCTTTTGAAAATAATCGCGAATCTGAATCGTTGGTGCCAGCAACTGGCAGTAGCCTTTGTCGGTCGAGACAATGGTGGCTTGATGACCGGCATGGGCGATTTTTGTGGCGAGCGTCGCCGCCAGATCGTCCGCTTCATTACCGGGCGTATGCCAGCAGGGGATGCCCATCGCCTCTATGGCTTGGCGGATTTGCGGCAATTCAAGCGCCAGGTTTTCTGGCATGGGCGGGCGGCCCGCTTTGTAGTCGGGCAGCAACTGGTGTCGCCAACTGTCGGCGCGCTGTTCGTCATCAAACACCGCTACGGCGTGTGTCGGCTGGCTATGCTGTAGCAGTTGAGAAACCGCATGCTGGCAGGTTGTTACGCAGGGTGAACCCTGCACCGCATGGATACGACGAATCAGATTTAACGCATCGATGATCAGCAAATGTACAGGCATCAGGCAGTCCCGGCGTGAAGCGTAGTGAAGGTGGCGGGAAACTCCGGTTCTCCCGCCAAGATGACATCAGGTGCATATCTCATAGCAAGGGATGTAGGCGCTGCCAGGCAGCTTCATCCTTTGCTGAGCGACGAATCCTTGCAGCAGTTTATCCATGCTTTGCATCAGTTGTGCATCGCCGTGGATCTTGTACAGACCATGCTCCTCGATCGCCTGAATCCCAATTTCTTTAACGTTGCCCGCCACGATGCCGGAAAACGCTTTGCGTAGCGCAGACGCCAGTGCTTCAGGCGCTTGATTGGGATGCAGATTGAGGTTTGCCATGTTCTCGTGTGTGGGTTCAAACGGCACTTGCAGGTCGGGTGCGATACGTAATGACCAGTTGAAGCTGTATGCATCACCGGTATGGCGACGATGTTCTTTCACCTGCGGCATCGCTTTTTTCATCTGCCGCGCCACTTCTGCCGCATCATTGATGATGATGGAGTAGTAACGGCGCGCCTGACGGCCCAGGGTCGTGATGATAAATTCATCGAGCACATGGAAATAGTCGGCGCTCTCCTCCGGCCCGGTCAGGATAATGGGCAGCACCTGCTCGCTGTTTTCCGGGTTCATCATGATACTCAGCAGATAGAGAAACTCTTCTGCCGTACCGACGCCGCCGGGGAAAATAATGATACCGTGCCCAATGCGCACAAAGGCTTCCAGGCGTTTTTCGATATCGGGCATGATGATAAGTTCGTTCACCAGCGGGTTTGGCGGCTCGGCGGCGATGATGGAAGGCTCTGTCATCCCAATAAAGCGGCCATCTTTATAGCGCTGCTGCGCGTGGTGGCCAACCGCAGCACCTTTCATCGGTGCTTCCATCGCGCCGGGGCCGCAGCCGGTGCAGATGTTCAGTTCACGCAATCCCAGTTGGCTGCCCACTTTTCGGCCATAAAGATATTCGGTTTCATTGATGGAGTGGCCGCCCCAGCACACCACCATGTTGGGCTCTTCACCAACATGCAGGGCACGCGCATTGCGTAGGATGGAAAACACCAGGTTGGTAATGTGGGCGCTGTTTTCCAGATTCAGGTTCTGGTAGCGACCTGCCGAGGTAATTTGTCCGTTAACAAACAGAATGTCGCGCAGCACGGCGAACAGGTTGGCCTGTAACGAACGGATAATATCTCCATCGACAAAGGCTTCTTCCGGTGGGTTGACCAATTCCAGTTTCACACCGCGCTCACGGCGCAACACGTTGATGTCAAAATCTTCGTAGCGGGATAACAGCTCTTTGCTGTTATCGGTTTGTCTGCCGGAATTCAATACGGCAAGCGAACAGTTGCGGAATAAACGGTAAAGATCGCTGCTGGCCGTGTTTTTCAACATGTCCACTTCCAACTGCGATAACAAATCCATAGACCCTAACGGGCTGATATGTGTAATCAATTTTACTCCTTGAGAACGCAGTGTATGACAACAAAATTTCCAGGCTACCCCTTGTCGCCGCTGCGGAGGCAAGATGCATAACACTGATTTTAGGTGTTACTCCACCTTAACCTGATGGCATCACTTTTTCCAATAATGGCGTTGCAGGATGGCGATATTGTATCGCATCCCGCACTATTGCCGGGGTAACCGACCTGTATTTGCAATAAAGTCGGTGTTGCTGCGCCAGGGGTTGATGTCCAGTCCACCGCGGCGGGTGTAGCGTGCATAAACGGTCAGGGTTTCTGGCTGGCAGAGGAGCATCAGGTCGTTGAAAATGCGCTCTACACACTGCTCATGGAACTCATTGTGGTGGCGAAAGGAGACGATGTAGCGCAGCAGGGCTTCTCTGTCGATGCGTTTGCCCCGATAGTGAATTTGTACTGACCCCCAATCTGGCTGATGAGTGATCAAGCAGTTGGATTCCAGCACGTGACTCACCAACGTTTCGTTAACAACGGGGCTCTGCTTATGGCAAGCTGTGGCGAGATAGTCAGCATTGAAAGAATAATCTGCGATGTGGATATCCTGCCCGTCAATGCACTCCCCTTGGAATTGGCCCAGCGTCTGTCCATTAAAGGCGTCCAGCGAGAACAGCGCCACGGTAACGTTGCCCTGTGCACAGGTATAGCCAGATCGCGTGTTAACATCTCTTGTACGCGTTGCCAGTTTTCAAATACCGTCTGATTGAAACTGTTCAGATAAAGTTTGAAACTTTTGGATTCGATAAGGTTAGGGCTATCGGCCTGTAAATGCATTTCGCCTACAGCAACCTGTGGCACCCCGTTAGGGGCAAGCCAGGAGAGCTCGTATAATGTCCAGATATCCTCACCGTGAAATGGCAAGCGTGCTGCATCAATGCCCAGCGGGTCGCGGTTTAAGCTGCGCGGAACGGCTTGTAATAGGCTCGCATCGTAGCGATCGTGGTAAGATATGGGTTTTCCCAACGGTAACGCACTGAGCGCATCCTGTTTGTCATAGGTGGACATAACATGCCTTTGCGAAGTAAAAACGATATTCAGTAGTGTAACCGACTCGCCCAGTGAAGAGAAAAAGTATGGATGATAATGTGCAGCAAGCGCTTCAGGCGTTTACGCAACGCTACATGGCTGCGTGGCAGCAAGCCTATGACCATCTATCTGCCAGTGAAGCGTTGTATGGCATTGCTTCACCCTGTGTGGTGAGAAATGACGGCGAACGCGTGTTTTGGGCGCCACAGCCTGTGGCTGAGGGCGGAGCGCTTGACGGTGTGTCACGTGCGCTGGATATTGCGCTTCATCCTGATGCTGATGCTTTTTTTACCACGCAGTATGCGGGTGATATGGAGGCGCGCTTTGCCGATATTGACTGCCTGCTGTTGCAATCGTGGAGCGAAGATGATTTTGTTCGTATGCAGGAATATCTGATCGGGCATTTGTTGACGCAAAAACGGCTTAAACTACCGCCAACGCTGTTTTTAGCGACGACTGAATCAGAAATGACATTGATTTCGTTATCTAATGTGAGTGGTGAAGTGTGGCTTGAAACCTTTGGCACACGTGAACATCGGGTGCTGACTCCCTCTCTGTCCATGTTCCTGCAACAGCTGCAACCGAGAGTAAAATGATTTTTTCCTGCGCTATCTGGCGGATATGCGTGTAAGAGATATCTTACATTTGTTGTGAGATATCACTGTATTTTTCTTGCTTAGCGAACAGAGTATATTATTTTTCTTTTGATAATTAATGGATTAAATTTTTCTTTGCATTAATCGCCCCAGCGTAAATCTAAGAAAAAATCTGATCAGGGTCTTGCTGTTCGTCGCCATTTAATACATCTTAGTAACCGGTTACAGGATGTATCACTTTATCGCTAAATGTGGTGAAGAGGGATAACGGCTTCAGGATGAAACCAAGGACACCTCCAGGAAGGAGATTGAGAGCCGTTACGGAGTAGCGGCGGGGCAGGAGCCTGAAGGGATATCTTCACGGAAGATGCAGGAAGAACGGTCAGGACGAAAGTTGGACGCTTGCACGGAGAGCCGGTTAGGATAACCATCAAGGAAAAGTTTTCACGGATGAGCAGGGACGCAGTGGTGTAGCGGGAAAGCTATAAAACGAACCGGGGGCACTGAATATCAGTGCCCTCAACTTTTTATGGTATATGGCCCCGTTTTTAGCACATTCCCCAGACCCTGTTTTCTGACTCGTTTCCATTGCCGCCCCGAGCCTGTTGGGCTCCTCTTGCTTCAAATGATATGCTTTGCCGTCCACACAGCCAGGTGAGAGGAAAGCATGACGCACCAAGACCAGATTCGACACGCCTTATGGGAAATTGAACGCACGTTACGAGACAGTGTGTTTTGGCAATCCACCCCGCCTGAAGCCAGTGCGTTTACCAGCACAGAACCTTTCTGTATTGATACCATGAGCGCTGAGCAATGGTTGCAATGGGTATTGTTGCCACGGCTGCATGCAATGCTGGATGGCGGCGTTTCTTTACCCCAGGCGCTCGCGATCACCCCCTATTTTGAAGAAGCGCTGACGGGTGACATCAACGACATTGCGCCGCTGTTAGCGAAACTGCGTGCGTTGGATGCGCTGTTTGTACCTGCCGATGCGCAGGGAGATCTGGATGCTTGAAATTCTGTATCAGGATGAGCATCTGATCGCCATCAATAAACCGGCAGGGTGGCTGGTTCATCGCAGTTGGCTGGATCGCAAAGAAAAAGTGGTGATCATGCAGACGCTACGCGATCAGATTGGCCAGCATGTTTTCACGGTCCATCGTTTGGACCGTCCAACGTCGGGCGTGCTACTGCTGGGGCTTTCCAGCGACGTTGCGCGCCAACTTTCGCAACAGTTCGAGCAGCACCAGATTCAGAAAACCTACCATGCAGTGGCTCGCGGTTACCTTTCAGGCAGCGATACCATTGACTATGCGTTGACCGAAGAGTTGGACAAAGTGGCTGACAAGCGGGCGCAGCGTGATAAAGAACCGCAGACAGCCATTACCCATTACCGTTCACTGGCGCAGGTAGCGCAGCCGGTGGCGATAGGGCGTTATCCTACTGTCCGATACAGTCTTGGTAGAGTTAATGCTGCAGACGGGCGCAAACATCAGTTGCGCCGTCATATGACGCATTTGCGGCACCCGATTTTGGGCGATTCAAAACACGGTGATTTGCGTCAGAGAATCGCGCGATGGTAGCGCATTTTGGCTGTGGTCGACTGATGCTCCATGCCAGTCAGCTGGCACTGTGCCATCCTGTAACGGGGGAGCCCCGGTGTTACGTGCCGGATTGGATATGGCCTGGATGCGCGTGATGGCGCAATTTGGCTGGCAAGGCAGTCTCCCTGATGTTGAAAGGGTTGAGTTTCCGTCTGACTCGGGGCAGGATAACGGCCTTTCTAGTACTGCCTGAATAATGCGCGGTGCCCTTATGCCTTGAAGGCGCAGCGATACATTACACGTGGAGTCATCGTCATGGCGCAAATTGGTATTTTTGTTGGCACGGTTTATGGAAACGCATTGCTGGTTGCAGAAGAAGCGGAGAATCTGCTGAACGAGCGCGGCCATCAGGTCAAAGTGTTCGAAGATGCCGACCTGTCATCCTGGCTGGAGTACCGCGAGCAGTATGTTTTGGTGGTGACGTCAACCACCGGGCAAGGGGATTTGCCGGATTCCATTGCACCTTTATTTGTTGCATTACGTGAAAAGGGTGGCCATCAGCCAGCACTGCGTTATGGCCTAATCGCTTTGGGCGACAGTAGCTATCCCCATTTTTGCGGGGCAGGTCAGCAGTTTGACGCCTTGTTGCAAGAGATGGGTGCCGAGCGGGTCAGAGATGTGTTACAGATCGACGCGACAGAATACCCTGAACCGGAAGTGCTTTCCTGCCCGTGGGTAGAGCAATGGGCTGGTAGAGGCGAGTTGATATTATCGCATGGGCTATACATATGCTACGCATCTGCATATACTTGGGATATGTGCTTGAGAGCATAACGGCTAAGCGGCCAGAGAGGTATCACCGTGCGTATTGTTTCTGTCTTCAAAAATGGCAATAACCGAGCCATCCGATTGCCACGCGATATGGATTTTGAAGGGGTCAACGAACTGGAGATCTTGCGAGAAGGCGATACGCTCATTCTACGCCCGGTCAAACCCAATTGGGGTTCCTTTCTGCAAGAAGCAAAAGCGGATGCAGATTTCCTGACAGAACGTGAAAACGTTGTCTGCGATGAGGGCCGCTTTCAGCTATGAGTAACCTGTACATGCTGGATACCAATATCTGCTCTTTCATCATGCGGGAGCATCCTGAAGGGGTTATTCGTCGTTTGGAACAGGCCGTCTTGCGCCGCCACCGTATTGTGGTGTCGGCGATCACCTATGCTGAAATGCGTTTTGGTACTGTTGGTAAAAAAGCGTCTCCACGTCATTCATCCTTGGTTGAGGCGTTTCGTCTACGTCTTGATGCCGTATTGCCATGGGACAAAGCTGCCGTTGATGCCACCACCGAGATCAAGGCGGTGATGGCGGCGGCAGGGACACCTATCGGGCCGAATGACACCACGATTGCCGGGCATGCCGTGGCGGCAGGCGCAATCCTGGTTACGAATAACGTGCGGGAATTTGAGCGTGTTCCCGCGTTGATCCTGGAAGATTGGGTGCACTGATATCACTGAGTGACATCGCGACAGGACGTTTGAAAAACAAAACCCTACGCCAGAACGTAGGGTTTTTCAGCAGCCATAGAAAGGCGTGGAAAAGCCAAAGTATTAACGCCCTTTGGTCAGCTTCTCCAAATCGGCTTCAATCTCATTGATTTTATTCGCAACAACGCTTTCCAGATGACGCAGGTCGTCAAGGATCTTGCGTTTCAGATCCACTTCCACCTGATCGCGTTGGCAAATCTGGTCGAGCTCATCGATCACATAGCGCAGGTTGGGGCTGATTTCGTTGATCTCTTTAAAGCCTTGTCCACTGCTATCCGCGACGATGGTTTTACGTTGACGCGGATATTTAAATTTTACGCTTTTGGCGAAAAACTCCCCTTTATCCTTACGAAAATAGATTTTTAGGATGTCGTTACTGGCCTCCTGGCGCAGGCTATAGCGATCAATTTCATCGGGATGGGAGATACCCAGGCTTTTTAGATTGTCATACATGGCGCCACCTTTTGGGGAGTTGTAAAGAAAAGGCGGGGAAAACCCGCCTTATCCAGTTTAGTCGATGGTGCGAAGCAGCTCATTGATACCCACTTTACCGCGGGTTTTCGCATCCACTTTTTTCACGATCACAGCGCAGTACAGGCTGTAGCTGCCATCTTTCGACGGCAGGTTGCCGGATACGACGACAGAGCCCGCTGGTACGCGCCCGTAATGCACTTCACCGGTTTCGCGATCGTAGATTTTAGTGCTTTGGCCGATAAACACGCCCATGGAGATAACGGAACCCTCTTCCACGATCACGCCTTCAACCACTTCAGAACGGGCACCGATAAAGCAGTTGTCTTCTATAATGGTCGGGTTCGCCTGCAACGGCTCCAGTACGCCACCGATGCCGACACCGCCGGACAGGTGTACGTTTTTTCCGATCTGTGCGCAGGAGCCTACGGTTGCCCAAGTATCTACCATGGTGCCTTCGTCTACGTAAGCGCCGATGTTGACATAAGACGGCATCAGCACCGTGTTACGGGCGATAAATGCCCCCTGACGCACGCTGGCAGGCGGTACAACGCGGAAACCTTCTCGCTGGAAGCGTGCTTCATCGTAACCGGCGAATTTCATCGGCACTTTATCGTAGTAGCGAGTTTCCGTGCCTTCCATCAACTGGTTGTCATTGATACGGAAAGAGAGCAGCACCGCTTTTTTCAACCATTGGTGCGTCACCCACTCGCCATTGATTTTTTCCGCCACGCGCGGTGCGCCGCTGTCCAATAAGCCAATCACCTGATTAACGGCTTCACGGGTTACGCTGTCCACGGAGGTCGGCGTAATGTCGGCACGGCGTTCAAAAGCGGTTTCGATAACGTTTTGTAATTGATGCATCCTGTTTCTCTTTCTGTGCTGTCAGTCAATAATTAATTCAGGGTTACTTTATCGTTTGGGTCGAGGGCTTCTGTCAACCGTTGTTGCAAGATAAGGCGTAATTCCGGAGATAATGCGCGTCTGTTTTTGTCTGCAAGGATAAAAAGGTCTTCTACCCGCTCGCCAATTGTGGAAATTCGCGCGCCATGCAACGACACGTTGAGATCGGCGAACACTTACCTAAACGCGCCAGCAGGCCCCGGTTGGTCGAGCGCACTCAGTTCCATGTAGCTGCGTCTGTCCGTATGCGTCGGCAGGAAAGTGATTTCCGTCGGGACGCTGAAATGGCGCAATTTGGATGAAGCACAGCGCGGGCGAGGATGTTGGTAATCTCGCTGCGTGAGCGCCTGAACCAGCGCCTGGCGAATAAACTCGTGGCGATCTGGCGCGACGGGGCTGCCGTCGGGTTCCAATACGATAAAGGTGTCCATTGCCATGCCATCGCGGCTGGTGAAAATCTGCGCATCATGCACGCCCAGATTGCGGCGGGCGAGCTCTCCCGCCACGGCGGCGAACAGGTAAGGCCGGTCTGGGCTCCGGATGAAAATTTCTGTTCCGCCGCGGCTGGCCTGATGGCTGATAAGCACCAATGGCTGATGCAAATCGTGCTCAACCAGATGGCGGGCATGCCAGGCAAGCTGATTCGGAGAGTGACGCAAAAAGTAATCAGCACGGCAGCGGCTCCAGATAGGGTGCAGCGCTTCTTCATCGATATTGTCCATGCGCAGCAACGCCAAGGCCTGAAGGCGATGATGGCGCACGCGGTCGCGCAGATCCGGCGCGTTTTGCATGCCGCGGCGCAATTGTTTCTCCGTGGCGAAATAGAGTTCACGCAGCAGGCTCTGTTTCCAACTGTTCCACAAGGTTCCGTTAGTGGCACAGATATTGGCAACAGTGAGACTGACCAGATAGTGCAGGCGGGTTTCGCTTTTCACTTCGGCGGCAAACTGCTGGATCACTGCGGGATCCTGGATATCGCGGCGTTGTGCCGTCACCGACATCAACAGGTGGCAGCGCACCAGCCAGGAAACCAGTTGCGCTTCGCGCGAATTGAGCTGGTGCAGAGCGGCAAACTCAAGCACATCTTGCGCCCCCAACTCCGAATGGTCGCCGTCGCGCCCTTTGGCGATGTCATGAAACAGGGCGGCAAGCAGCAGGAGTTCCGGCTGTGGCAGGCGTGGATACAGCTCCACGCACAGCGGATGCTGCGCCCGTGTCTCTTCTTCATCAAAGCTTTCCAGTTTAAGCAGCACGCGCAGAGTGTGCTCATCCACGGTATAGGCGTGAAACAGGTCGAACCGCATTTGCCCGACGATGTTGCTCCAAAGCGGCGTGTAGGCTTCCAAAACGCTGTGGCGATGCATGGGGAGCAGCGCGCGATTCAAGGCGTGTGGATGGCGTAGGATGGCCATAAAAAGGTGTCGCGCTTCAGGAATGGTACACAGCGGTTGGGCCAGATGGAGGCGCGCATGACGCAAGTGGCGCAGCGTGGTGGAGTAGATGCCCATAATCTCTTCGTTGCGCACCATGGTGCCAAACATGCGCAGAATGGCTTCCGGTTTGTGCATGAACAGCGTTTCATCACGCGGGTCGATCAGGCTGCCGCGCAGTTGAAATTCGTCATCGATAGCACGTGGTTTCTCACTGGCATCCAGCGCCAGAATCGCCTCATCAAACAGTTGCAGCAGCATATGGTTGAGTTCGCTGACGCGGCGTGTCATGCGATAGAAATCTTTCATCATGTGCTCAACCGGCGCGTTACCTTCGCCACCATAATTCAGCAACTGCGCCACGTTGAGTTGCCGGTCAAACAGCAAGCGGTTGTCATAGCGCGGCAGGATCAGGTGCAAGGCAAAACGAATACGCTACAGGAAGCTCTGACACTCGTTCAGTTCAGTGCGTTCCGCTGCAGTGAGAAAACCAAAGCCCACCATTTCGTTAAGCGAGGTTGCGCCAAAATGACGCCGGGCAACCGAGATATCAGCTTTGCCTTCTTGCAGGCACTCATCCAGTGTGCGCACGCTGTGGCCGACTTCCAGCTTGAGATCCCACAACAAAGTGATAAACGCGCCTACTTGCTGCGATGTGCTGGCGCTGAGCGGCTGCCCGCTCAGCGCCAGCACATCGATGTCTGATAGCGGGTGCAATTCGCCGCGCCCATATCCGCCAATAGCCACCAGTGCCGTTTGTGCGGCAGATTCAAAGCCGTAAAACTGCCACAGGCGTTGCAGCAGATGGTCGATAAAAAAGGTTCTGGCGGTAATCAGCGTTTCGGCAGCAACCCCCGCGCGGAACTTGGTGCTTAACCACGTCTGGAAACGCTCCATAGATTGTTTGAGCGTTGAGCAATCCAAGTCGTTGTCGCTGTAGGTCAGGGGAGAGGCGGGGGTCTGTATGTCAGCAATGGCCACGTCGGCGGAGTGAGAAGCGTTGTTGTCGTTCATAAAATCACAGCCCTTAAAGCGTTGCCTGGCGAACGCCATAAAAGAGACGCCAGCCCTGTTAACGGTATCTCTGGCCGCCGCCGGAAGATAACCTGCTGGGGCTGGCGCGCCATTATGACAGGTGTGAAATGATGTTGGGGATCGTGTCGTCTTTCCTCAGCGTCATAATTTCGCAACCGTTTTCGGTTACCACAATAGTATGCTCGTATTGCGCCGACAAGCTGCGATCTTTGGTTTTTACCGTCCAGCCGTCTTTCATGGTACGGATGCGATAATCGCCGGCGTTAAGCATTGGCTCAATGGTAAATGCCATGTCCGGTTGCAGCACGACACCGCCGTCATCGGCATCGTAATGCAGCACCTGAGGTTCTTCGTGGAAACCACGACCAATGCCGTGGCCGCAATATTCACGCACCACGGAGAAATCATTGCTTTCTGCAAACGTTTGGATGGCTTTACCCAAAGAGCGCAGGCGGATGCCAGGCTTGACCATTCTCAACGCCAGATAAAGGCTTTCTTGCGTAATGCGGCACAGACGTTCGCCCAAAATGGTGGGCTTGCCCGCGATAAACATCTTGGAGGTGTCACCGTGGAAGCCATCCTTGATGACCGTGACGTCGATGTTGACGATATCACCGTCTTTCAGCAGACGCTCTTCGCTGGGAATACCGTGGCACACCACTTCATTGATGGAGATGCACACGGATTTCGGGAAGCCATGGTAACCGAGGCTGGCGGAAATGGCCTGCTGCTTGTTGGTAATGTGGTCGTGGCAGATGCGATCCAGCTCGCCGGTGCTGACGCCGGGAACCACATAAGGTTCGATGATTTCCAGCACTTCCGCAGCCAGGCGGCCGGCGACGCGCATTTTCTCGATGTCTTCAGGGGTTTTTATTGATATAGCCATGCAAAATTGTCCGCAGGTGTCGAAGCAGTCGACAAATTGAAGGTTACTCACTAACCACTTATGTTATCAGCCCTGACGGGTGGTGCCAAATCCCCCCATTTGCGTTCGACGGCGGTAAATCAGGAGAATATTGGGTAAAGGGTGCAACAAAAGTTGGTGTCTGTGGGGACCTTATGGTATAAAGCGCGCCGGTGATCTGACTGGCTCTGACTAACAGGTTCAGAGGAATTCACTAAACTCATATGTGTAAATAACACACACATGTCGACACGTTCGCCGGGGTGCTCGAAGGTCAATGTCTGTATGACGTGGCTTAAGGGTCGGTGTAATGGGACATGTGGAGGCATAACCCCATACTTAATTTATAGAGGTAATCATGGCAACTGTTTCCATGCGCGACATGCTCAAGGCTGGCGTACACTTCGGTCACCAGACCCGTTACTGGAACCCGAAAATGAAACCTTTCATTTTTGGTGCGCGTAACAAAGTTCACATCATCAACCTTGAGAAAACCGTAACGATGTTCAACGACGCCCTGGCTGAGCTGAGCAAAATTGCTTCTCGCAAAGGCAAGATCCTGTTCGTTGGTACCAAACGCGCTGCAAGCGAAGCGGTAAAAGACGCTGCACAAGGCTGCGACCAGTTCTTCGTGAACCATCGCTGGCTGGGAGGTATGCTGACTAACTGGAAAACCGTTCGTCAGTCCATCAAACGTTTGAAAGATCTGGAAACCCAATCTCAAGACGGTACCTTCGACAAGCTGACCAAGAAAGAAGCTCTGATGCGTACTCGTGAACTGGACAAGCTGGAAAACAGCCTGGGCGGTATCAAAGATATGGGCGGCCTGCCAGATGCTCTGTTCGTGGTTGACGCTGACCATGAACACATCGCCATCAAAGAAGCAAACAACCTGGTTATCCCGGTATTTGCTGTGGTTGATACCAACTCCGATCCGGATGGCGTTGACTTCATTATCCCTGGCAACGATGACGCCATCCGTGCAGTAACCCTGTACCTGAGCGCTGTTGCTACCGCTGTCCGTGAAGGCCGTTCTCAGGATCTGGCTGAACAAGCGGAAGAAGGCTTGGTAGAAGCTGAATAATAAGGCAGGCTCCGTCGAGCCCTTATTAACCAGGTATTGACATATGTTGGTTAGGGGGCCTTTATGGCCCCCTTTTACTTATCTCCCACGAGATAACCGAGGAAAAGATAATGGCTGAAATTACCGCTGCCCTGGTAAAAGAACTGCGCGAGCGTACTGGCGCTGGCATGATGGAATGCAAGAAAGCGCTGGTTGAAGCTAACGGTGATATCGAGCTTGCTATCGATAACATGCGTAAGTCTGGCCAGGCTAAAGCTGCGAAAAAAGCAGGCCGTGTTGCTGCTGAAGGTGTGATTCTGACCAAGATTGCGGCTGACGGCAAATATGGAGTCATCGTTGAACTGAACTGCGAAACTGACTTCGTTGCCAAAGATGCTGGTTTCAAAGCCTTCGGTGAAGAAGTTGCGACCGCTGCGTTGAACGAACGCATTGCTGACGTTGAAGTTCTGAAAGCGAAGTTCGAAGAGCAGCGTACTGCGCTGGTCGCGAAAATTTGTGAAAACATCAATATTCGTCGTATCTCTATTCAGGAAGGCGACACGCTGGGTGCTTACCTGCACGGCGCGCGTATCGGTGTACTGGTTGCTGCCAAAGGCGCTGACGAAGAGCTGATCAAGCACATTGCCATGCACATTGCTGCCAGCAAACCTGAATATGTGAAAGCAGAAGACGTTCCGGCTGATGTGGTTGCGCGTGAGCACCAGATCCAGTTGGATATCGCCATGCAATCTGGCAAACCGCGTGAAATCGCAGAAAAAATGGTCGAAGGCCGTATGCGTAAATTCACCGGTGAAATCTCTCTGACCGGTCAACACTTCGTGATGGATCCCAACAAAACCGTTGGCGATCTGCTGAAAGAGCACAAAGCTGATGTGATCAGCTTCATCCGTTTTGAAGTGGGTGAAGGCATTGAGAAAGCGGAAGTTGACTTCGCTGCTGAAGTCGCCGCGATGAGCAAGCAGTCCTAAGATGTAAAAAAGGAGCCGCCAGTTGGCGGTTCCTTTTTATACCCGTCATACTTCATGTGCAACGGCGTTGGCTGCGTCACTCGGCGCATGTCGCTGAGTAAGCTTACGCATATTGCCCGTCGGTAATTCGCATGATGTAGGGTATTATCCAGCCAAAATTTTCAACACGTTTTACTGCTGCTGCGCATTTATGCGTCGGCTTAATGTCGCACGCGACATGAGGCACTGAGGCGTGACAGTAATCACATTCCCATTACGACGATAGCCCGTTAGGACAACAACACCATGGCAACCAACGCAAAACCCGTATATCAACGTATCCTGCTTAAGCTGAGTGGCGAAGCATTACAAGGAGCCGAAGGTTTTGGTATTGATGCGAGCATTCTGGATCGCATGGCTCAGGAAATTAAAGAACTTGTTGAGCTGGGCATTCAGGTCGGCGTCGTTATCGGTGGTGGCAACCTGTTCCGCGGTGCCGGTCTGGCACAGGCCGGTATGAATCGCGTGGTGGGCGATCACATGGGGATGTTGGCCACCGTCATGAATGGCCTGGCGATGCGTGATGCGCTGCACCGTGCCTATGTCAACGCGCGTTTGATGTCGGCTATTCCGCTCAACGGTGTGTGCGATAATTACAGTTGGGCCGAAGCGATCAGCCTGCTGCGTAATAATCGCGTGGTGATTTTCTCTGCCGGTACCGGTAACCCGTTCTTTACTACCGATTCTGCTGCGTGTCTGCGCGGCATTGAGATTAAAGCTGATGTGGTGCTGAAAGCCACCAAAGTGGATGGTGTTTTTTCTGCCGATCCGGTTAAAGATCCCAACGCGACGCTCCATGAAACGTTAACCTATCACGACGTTCTCGAACGTGAACTGAAAGTGATGGATTTGGCTGCCTTTACCCTGGCTCGCGATCACAATTTGCCGATCCGCGTATTCAACATGAATAAACCCGGCGCATTGCGCCGCGTGGTCATGGGTGAAAAAGAAGGTACCTTGATCACTAAGTAATAACGGGTGTACTGAAAAATAAGGTACTATCCTGATCTTGGTGGTACCGCCTGATCTTAGTGGTACAGATAGATAACGCGCTGCGTCGGCACGCCGGCGCAGGCATTAATGATTTACCGGGTTTGCTGTATGCATCCCTGTTTGCTTTTTCCATGCGCCTATTTGCCATGGGAAAACGCAGGGAAATAACCTGTCTGGCAACCAGTATTCAAGGGCTCGCAACGTGATTAATGACATCAGAAAAGATGCTGATACACGCATGGAAAAATGTGTAAAAGCGTTCAAGAACCAAATTAGCAGAGTACGTACTGGCCGCACTTCACCGAGCCTGCTGGATGGCATCCAGGTCGAATATTACGGTTCTGCCACGCCGCTGCGCCAGGTGGCAAACATTGTGGTTGAAGACACCCGTACTCTGGCGATCACCGTGTTTGACCGCACTTTGGGGCCGGCCGTTGAAAAAGCGATCATGGCATCCGATCTGGGGTTGAACCCGTCCTCTGCGGGTTCAGTAATCCGCGTTCCACTGCCGCCGTTGACCGAAGAGCGCCGTAAAGACTTGACCAAAGTGGTGCGTGGTGAAGCAGAACAAGGTCGTGTATCCGTGCGTAACGTGCGCCGTGATGCGAATGACAAGCTGAAAGCGCTGTTGAAAGATAAGGCGATCAGCGAGGACGAAGAACGCCGCGCGCAGGACGAAGTACAAAAACTGACTGATGCCTATATCAAGAAAGTTGATGTCGCGTTGGCAGAAAAAGAAAATGAGCTGATGGAGTTTTAATCGGCTTCCAAAATAAAAGCGCCAGCCAGAATAACTCCTGGCGGCGCTTTATTTTTTTAGAGCAATTTCATGAAGCAACTGACGATCCTCGGTTCAACCGGTTCTATTGGCGTTAGTACGCTGGCCGTCGTGAAGGCCAATCCGGATAAATTCGCCGTTACCACTCTGGCGGCTGGGCGTAACGTTGATGTGATGCTGGCGCAATGCCTGCAATTCCAACCTGCCTATGCCTCCATGTCCGATCCTGATGCAGCGACGTTATTACGCGAACGGCTGATGGCCGCAGGCTGCCGCACTGAGGTGCTGGCCGGTGAGCAGGCTGCGTGTGAGCTGGCAGCGCTGGATGGTGTTGATCAGGTGATGGCTGCGATCGTGGGGGCTGCGGGGCTACTGCCAACGCTTGCCGCTATCAAGGCCGGAAAACAGGTGCTGCTGGCAAACAAAGAGTCTCTGGTAACCTGTGGCCGATTGTTTATGAACGCTGTAGCACAATACGGTGCGCAATTGCTGCCGATAGACAGTGAACACAACGCAATTTTTCAGAGTTTACCTGAGCAAATTCAACGCCAATTGGGTTACGCTTCTTTGACGGAGCATGGGGTGGAACGTATTGTCCTGACCGGTTCGGGCGGCCCATTTCGTGAAACACCGCTTGCAGCATTGGCGGCGATGACGCCTTATCAGGCATGTGCCCATCCAAACTGGTCCATGGGCCGGAAGATATCTGTGGATTCTGCCACCATGATGAACAAAGGGCTGGAATATATAGAGGCTCGCTGGTTGTTTAACGCGTCAGCGGCACAGATGGAAGTGATTATCCATCCACAGTCTGTTATTCACTCCATGGTGCGCTATCGCGATGGTAGCGTCTTGGCACAACTTGGCACACCGGATATGCGCACGCCGATTGCTCATGCGATGGCCTATCCGCAGCGGGTTGTTTCGGATGTAGCACCGCTGGATTTTATGCGTCTTGGCCCACTCACTTTCAGAGAGCCGGACATGACGCGTTATCCCTGTTTGCAGTTAGCGATAGATGCCTGTAATCAGGGACAGGCGGCAACCACCGCACTGAATGGTGTCAATGAAATAGCCGTTGATGCCTTCTTGCACGGTGAGATCCGCTTTACCGATATTGCGTCATTGAACCAGTGCGTGATGGCACAGCTTTCCTGCGCTGAGCCAGAGTCAGTCGAAGATGTCCTGGCCATTGACCGTTGGGCGCGTGAGAAAGGCATGCAGGCGTTAACCTATTACCACTGACAAAGTGCATTTCCCGATCCCTATGGCGACGGCACAATTTGTTCATGGGGGATCAAGGTGATATAGTCTGCGCCATTCGCGTCGAGAGTCAGTGCGAAGATACTGGCGAAGGACGTAGAGCTGTGCTCGTTCACGGCTTTTTTGTGCTAACGGGTCTGATGTTAGGGATGGATTGTTTTCTTACTTGAGGAAATTAAGTTCGCGTTATGCCGTCGGATAATCAACAAACACCCATTACGCCACCCGAAATCGGGCCCAGGCATGTCGCAATCATCATGGATGGCAATGGCCGTTGGGCGAAAAACCGTGGCAAGCTGCGTGTTTTCGGCCATCAAGCTGGCGTGAAGGCGGTACGGCGTGCGGTGAGTTTTGCTGTAAGCCATCGGCTGGATGCCCTGACCCTGTACGCCTTTAGCAGCGAAAACTGGAACCGACCGGCGCAAGAAGTGAAAGCGCTGATGGAGCTATTTGTTCGTGCTTTGGATAGTGAAGTCAAAAGTTTGCATAAACATGGTGTTCGCTTGCGTATCATTGGGGATATCAGCCGTTTTAGCCCGCGTTTACAAGAACGTATCCGCCGCTCTGAAGAACTGACAAAAAATAATCCAGGGCTAATACTGAATATTGCCGCGAATTATGGCGGGCGTTGGGATATTATTCAGGGCGTCAGACAATTAGCTGAGCAGGTGCAGGAAGGCACGCTCCGCCCGGACACTATTGACGAAGACACATTGTCCCATACCCTTTGCTTGAGCGATCAGACGCCGGTTGATTTGGTCATCAGGACGGGGGGAGAACACCGCATCAGTAATTTTTTGTTGTGGCGGATTGCCTACGCTGAGCTTTACTTTACCGATGTCCTTTGGCCTGATTTCGATGAACACAATTTTGAAGGTGCGATGAATGCATTTGCTCAACGCGAACGGCGCTTCGGGGGAACCGCACCTTCCGATGCTGAAGCATCATAGGGGGAAGGTGTGCTGAAGTATCGACTGATTACTGCCTTGATTTTGATTCCGCTGGTGATTGCTGCATTATTTATGCTGCCGCCGGGGGGCTTTGCCCTTGTGACGCTCGGCGTTTGCATGCTGGCCGCATGGGAGTGGGGGCAATTCGCCGGGCTCGGCTCCTCTGCCCAGCGTTTGTCGCTTGCCTTTATTTGTGGTGCGCTGCAGGCCTTGATGGCGCTGTCGTTGTCTAACTATCACTATTCTGTTCATCTGTTGCCTATCCGTGTTTCTCTGTGGGTCTCTCTGGTGTGGTGGTGTGCCGCGCTATTGTTAGTGCTCTCTTATCCCTGTTCGGCCGGTTTTTGGCGCGGTTCTAAAGCGCTGCGCCTGCTGTTCGGTGTGCTGACGATTGTGCCTTTCTTCTGGGGCATGGTTGCGTTGCGGCAGCACCATTACGATAGCGATCCCTTCTTTGGTGCCTGGTGGTTGCTCTATGTTATGTTGCTGGTCTGGGGGGCAGACAGTGGCGCGTACATGTTCGGTAAACTATTTGGCAAGCACAAACTGGCACCCAAAGTGTCTCCCGGTAAAACTTGGGAGGGCTTTATCGGTGGCTTGGCCACTTCTGCGGTTATCTCCCTTGTGTTTAGCGTCTATGCACCTTTGGACGTTGCGCCTTCTACGCTGCTCATCTGCTCTGTGATTGCCGCATTGGCGTCGGTGTTGGGCGATTTGACGGAAAGCATGTTCAAACGGGAAGCGGGGATCAAAGACAGCAGCCACCTGATTCCGGGTCATGGCGGCGTGCTTGACCGCATCGATAGCCTGACTGCCGCTATCCCGGTGTTTGCCTGCCTGATGTTTTTAGTGTTTAAAACGGTTTAGGATGACCTGACTGATGATGAATGTCCTTTGGAGTTTGGCTGCATTTGTTGTTGCACTGGGCGTGTTGATCACGGTGCATGAATTTGGCCACTTCTGGGTTGCTCGTCGCTGTGGTGTCTGGGTTGAGCGTTTTTCTGTCGGATTCGGCAAAGCGTTATGGCGCTGGCGCGATCGGCAGGGTACTGAGTTCGTCATTGCCGTCATTCCGCTCGGCGGCTATGTCAAAATGCTTGATGAACGTGTAGATACCGTTTCGCCTGAACAGCACCATCTCTCTTTCAACCGTAAAACCGTTTGGCAACGTGCTGCCATCGTCAGTGCAGGGCCGATTGCCAATTTTCTGTTTGCGATTGTTGCCTACTGGCTGGTGTTCATTATTGGCGTACCGGGTGTGCGGCCCGTCGTTGGCGAAATCGTGCCCAACTCCATCGCCGCCATGGCGCAAATGTCGCCGGGCATGGAACTAAAAGCCGTCGACGGTATCGAAACGCCTGACTGGGACACAGCGCGTTTAACGCTGATCGACAAGATTGGCGATAGCGAGGTAACGATTAATGTTGCACCGCTTGGTTCTTCGGTTGTGATACGTAAAACGCTGGATTTGCGTGACTGGCAGTTTAATCCTGAAAAGCAGGATCCCGCTTCCTCATTGGGGATGGTGCCGCGTATGCCGCAAGTCGATGCGGTGTTGACGCAGGTTCAGGATGGGTCAGCGGCGCAAAAAGCCGGTTTGCAAGTCGGGGATAGGATCGTTAAAGTCGATGGGCAACCGCTGACGCGCTGGTCGCTATTTGCCAGTACGGTGCGTGATAAACCAGATGCAGATATCGCGCTCGACATTGAACGAAATGGGGAGACGCGCTCTCTAATCTTGACGCCGGACAGCAAAAAGGCCGGTGACAGGGTAGAAGGGTTTGCTGGGGTGGTACCTAAACTTATCCCGCTGCCCGAGGAGTACCGGACGGTGCGGCAATACGGGCCGTTCAGTGCGATTTATCAAGCTGCGGATAAAACTTGGCAACTGATGCGATTAACCGTCAGTATGTTGGGAAAACTGATAATAGGCGATGTTAAGCTCAACAACCTGAGTGGGCCAATCTCCATCGCTCAGGGGGCCGGTATGTCGGCGGACTACGGGCTGATTTACTACCTGATGTTTTTGGCATTGATCAGCGTAAATCTGGGCATTATCAATTTGTTCCCGCTACCGGTTTTGGATGGTGGACACCTGCTCTTTCTGCTGGTTGAAAAACTGAAAGGCAGGCCGGTTTCTGAGCGTGTGCAGGACTTTTGTTATCGTATCGGCACGGTGGTGTTGATGCTGTTAATGGGGCTCGCACTTTTTAATGATTTCTCTCGCCTCTAGGCGGGGGAGTAGGTTAGGAAAAACGCATAACAACGATGGCGATGAAAAAGTTGCTCATAGCGTCGCTGCTGTTCATCAGCGCCACCGTATACGGTGCAGACGGATTCGTAGTGAAGGATATTCATTTCGAGGGCTTGCAGCGTGTTGCTGTCGGTGCGGCACTACTCAGCATGCCTGTCCGTGTTGGCGATACCGTTAGTGATGACGATATCGGGAATACCATCCGTGCTCTGTTCGCGACCGGAAATTTCGAGGATGTCCGGGTACTGCGTGACGGTGAAACCTTGATTGTGCAGGTGAAAGAACGGCCTACTATCGCCAGCATCACCTTCTCCGGCAATAAAGCCGTCAAGGATGAGATGCTGAAAGAGAACCTGGAAGCCTCCAGCGTGCGTGTGGGTGAAGCGCTGGACCGCACCACGCTCTCTTCTATTATCGAAAAAGGGCTGGAAGATTTCTACTACAGCGTCGGTAAATACAGCGCTTCCGTGAAAGCGGTGGTGACACCGTTGCCGCGCAACCGTGTTGACCTCAAACTGGTGTTCACCGAAGGGGTTTCTGCGCAAATCCAGCAAATCAATATTGTCGGCAACAAAGCCTTCAGCTCTGATGAATTGATCGCTCAATTCCAACTGCGCGATGACGTGCCGTGGTGGAACGTGGTTGGCGATCGTAAATATCAGAAGCAAAAACTCTCTGGTGACCTGGAGACGCTGCGTAGTTTCTACCTCGATCGCGGCTATACGCGCTTCAATATCGATTCAACCCAGGTGAGCCTGACGCCCGACAAAAAGGGTATCTACATTACCATCAACATCACTGAAGGCGATCAGTACAAGCTTTCTGGTGTGACGGTGCGCGGTAATCTGGCGGGTCACTCTGCCGAGATTGAAGGGTTGACCAAGGTTAACCCAGGCGAGCTCTACAATGGCGCCAAAGTGACACGTATGGAAGAGGATATCAAAAAGCTGCTGGGCCGTTATGGCTATGCTTATCCACGCGTGGTGACACAGCCTGAAATCAGCGACGGAGATAAGACCGTCAAGCTCAATATCAACGTTGATGCGGGCAACCGCTTCTCGGTGCGCCGTGTGCGTTTCGAGGGTAATGATACCTCCAAAGATTCCGTGCTGCGCCGCGAAATGCGTCAGATGGAAGAGGCGTGGTTGGGCAACGATCTGGTTGAGCAGGGTAAAGAGCGTTTAAACCGTCTCGGCTATTTTGAAAGCGTTGACGTAGAAACGCAGCGCGTACCGGGCACCGCCGATCAGGTGGATGTCACCTACAAGGTGAAAGAGCGTAATACTGGTACGTTGAACTTCGGTGTCGGCTTCGGTACGGAAAGCGGCGTCAGCTTCCAGGCGGGGGTTCAACAAGATAACTGGCTGGGCACCGGTAACTCGGTGGGGATTAGCGGCACCAAAAACAGCTACCGGACCTATGTCGAGCTGTCGATGACCAACCCCTACTTTACCGTAGACGGTGTCAGCCTCGGCGGTCGTATCTTCTATAACGACTTTAAAGCCTATGATGCTGAGCTTTCTGATTATACCAACCGCAGCTATGGCATAGGCACGACGTTAGGTTTCCCTATCAACGAGAACAACTCGTTGCGTCTGGGTCTGGACTACGTGCACAACGATGTGTCAGATATGTCACCACAGGTGGCGATGTGGCGTTATCTGCACTCGGTTGGGGTAAATCCTGAAGTGGTGGGCTCCAATAACCACTCCAGCGCTGATTTTAGCGCTAATGATTTCTTCCTCAACGCGGGCTGGGTCTACAATAGTCTGGACCGTGGTTTCTTCCCGACTAAAGGGAGCCGTGCCAGCTTTAACGCCAAGGTGACGGTGCCGGGATCCGACAACGAATACTACAAGCTGACCTTTGATTCAGCGACCTACTATCCGGTGAGCGAAAACCACCACTGGGTGTTGATGGGCCGTGCGCGTGCGGGGTATGCGGATGGTCTGGGTGGTAAAGATGTGCCGTTCTACGATAACTTCTATGCCGGTGGTTCCAGCACGGTACGTGGCTTCCAGTCGAATACCATTGGTCCAAAAGCGGCTTACTACCGGTGTGCCACACCGCTGCCAGGCAGTTACTCTGCTTGTCCGGTAGATAACTCGGATGATGCCGTAGGCGGTAACGCCATGGCGGTGGCCAGTGCGGAACTGATCCTGCCAACGCCGTTTGCCAGCGATAAATACGCCAGCTCGCTGCGCACCTCGCTGTTTGTGGATGCCGGTACGGTATGGGATACCAACTGGAAGAACACGGACAAAACCTTGGCAGTGGGTGTGCCGGACTACAGCGAACCGGGCAATATCCGTGTGTCAACCGGTCTTGCCGTACAGTGGATGTCGCCGCTTGGGCCATTGGTGTTCTCCTATGCCCAGCCGGTCAAGAAAATCAACGGAGACAAGTCGGAACAGTTTCAGTTTAACATTGGTAAAACCTGGTAATGTAACGGCAAATAAGCTGTCTCTCTGTGAAGTATAGGGCTCTGGTAACGCGCGCCATGCGCTGACCCAGAGCTTTATGCAAGTTAATGTGTGATAAAAAAGATCAGGTTGAGGACTAATAACGTGAAAAAGTGGTTGTGTGCTGCAGGCCTCGGTTTAGCTCTGGCTGCGTCCGCTAGCGTTCAAGCGGCCGATAAAATTGCCGTTGTTAACGTTGCCAGCAGTTGCCGCAGCGTGAAACCGTTGCCAAGCAGTTGGAAAACGAGTTTAAAGGCCGTGCTTCCGAATTGCAGAAAATGGAAGGCGATCTGCAAACCAAAATGCAAAAATTGCAGCGTGATGGATCTTACCATGAAAGCCAGCGATCTCAGCAAAGCAGAAAACGATCTGATGGCGCAGCGTGAGCAGTTCTCCAACAAGGCACAGGCGTTTGAGCAAGATAACCGCCGTCGTCAGATGGAAGAACGTAACAAGATCCTGAGTCGTATTCAGGATGCCATCAAAAGCGTTGCCAGCAAAGAGGGTTACGATATCGTGATTGATGCTAACGCCGTTGCTTATGTCGGTAACGCGAAAGACATTACGGCTGATGTGCTGAAACAGGTTAAATAACTCATGGTTTCAATTCGACTGGACGCCTTGGCAGCACAGTTGGATGCGCAATTGCACGGTGATGGCGATATCGTCATCACCGGTGTTGCTTCTATGCATTCGGCGCGCGCTGGACAAATCACCTTTCTTTCGGACAGCCGCTATCGTAAGCAACTGGCCACGACGAAGGCATCTGCCGTGGTGGTGACAGAGGCCGATTTGCCATACTGCCAGGCGGCGCTGGTAGTAAAAAATCCGTATCTGACCTATGCGCGTATGGCGCAATTGATGGATACCACACCGCAACCCGCGCACGATATCGCACCCAGTGCGATGATTGCCGATGACGCTGTCCTGGGGCGCAACGTCGCCATTGGCGCGAATGCGGTTATCGAATCTGGCGCAGAGTTGGGCGATGGCGTGGTGATTGGTGCCGGTTGTTTTGTGGGTAAACACGCAAAGATTGGCGTAGGTTCCCGCCTGTGGGCCAATGTGACGGTGTACCACCGGGTCGAACTGGGCGCGCAATGCCTGATTCAATCGGGTGCCGTGATTGGTTCCGATGGCTTTGGCTATGCCAACGAGCGCGGCAATTGGGTCAAGATCCCGCAGTTGGGGACGGTACGCATTGGCGATCGCGTCGAGATTGGTGCTAACACCACGATTGACCGCGGTGCGCTGGACGACACCATTATTGGTGACGGCGTTATCATTGATAACCAATGCCAGATTGCACACAATGTTGTGATTGGCGACAATACAGCAGTCGCGGGTGGCGTCATCATGGCAGGCAGTCTGAAGATTGGGCGTTACTGCATGATTGGCGGTGCCAGTGTGATTAATGGTCATATGGAAATTTGCGATAAGGTAACGGTTACCGGAATGGGGATGGTCATGAGACCTATCACCGAACCAGGCGTATACTCATCGGGAATTCCGTTACAGCCAAATAAAACGTGGCGTAAAACTGCAGCGCTGGTGATGAGTATTGATGATATGAGTAAACGGCTGAAAGCCGTTGAGCGTAAAGTCAACCAGGATTGATCTCTCAGCGTCAGCCTTGCCACAGCAGTATGCAGGCGGCTTGATGGATACCGGTTTATACGTGTTGGTTGTCGTGGATTGCCTGTTTACGCAGGCGTAAAAATCCTTATTTGCGGCCTGCCAGATGATCCTCCTTTTGGGATCTCGCAGGCCGTGTTGTTGATGGCATCAGTTTTACGGACAGGAAGAGTATTTTGACTACTAACACTCATACTCTGCATATTGAAGAGATTTTAGAACTATTACCGCACCGCTTCCCTTTCTTGCTGGTGGACCGCGTATTGGACTTCGAGGAAGGGAAATTCCTGCGTGCGGTGAAAAACGTCTCTTTCAACGAACCCTTCTTTCAGGGGCACTTCCCCGGGAAGCCGATTTTCCCCGGCGTGCTGATTCTGGAAGCCATGGCTCAGGCTACCGGCATTCTGGCGTTTAAAAGCGTGGGTAAACTGGAACCGGGTGAACTTTACTACTTCGCGGCTGTGGACGAAGCGCGTTTCAAACGTCCGGTACAGCCAGGGGATCAGATGATTCTTGAAGTTGAATTTATTAAAGAGCGCCGTGGTGTTGCGCGTTTCAAAGGCGTCGCCAAAGTTGATGGCGAAGTGGCTTGTGAAGCGTCAATGATGTGTGCTCGCCGTCGGGAGGCCTGATAACGTGATTGATCAAACCGCCTTTATTCATCCCAGCGCCATTGTTGAAGACGGTGCCATTATTGGCGCTCGTGTGCACATTGGTCCGTTCTGCTATGTCGGTTCTCAAGTCGAGATCGGCGAAGGCACGGTATTAAAATCCCATGTTGTGGTTAATGGGATCACCAAAATCGGCCGTGATAATGAGATCTACCAATTTTCCTCCATTGGTGAGGTAAATCAGGATCTGAAATACGCCGGTGAACCGACCCGCGTAGAGATCGGCGATCGTAACCGTATCCGTGAAAGCGTCACGATTCATCGCGGTACGGAACAAGGTGGTGGATTGACTAAAGTCGGCAGCGATAATTTGCTGATGATCAACACGCATATTGCCCATGACTGTGTTATTGGTAACCGCTGTATTTTGGCAAACAATGCCACGCTGGGCGGGCATGTTGAAGTGGATGATTTTGCTATCATCGGCGGCATGACGGCGGTGCACCAGTTCTGCGTGATTGGTGCACACGTGATGGTGGGCGGTTGTTCTGGCGTGGCGCAAGATGTGCCGCCATACGTCATTGCTCAGGGCAACCACGCGACGCCGTTCGGCCTTAATATTGAAGGACTGGAACGCCGTGGGTTCGAAAAAGAGACCCAGCAGGCGATTCGTAACGCCTACAAACTGCTGTATCGCAGTGGTAAAACCTTGGAAGAGGTTAAACCGGAAATCGAAGCACTGGCGAAAGATCACCAAGCCGTTCAAGCGTTTATCGATTTCTTTACCCGTTCCACTCGTGGCATTATCCGGTAATTCATGTCAACGCGTCCCCTTGTTATTGGTATTGTCGCCGGAGAAAACTCCGGCGACATTCTTGGTGCGGGCCTGATTCGAGCGCTGAAAAGTCAGATGCCCGACGCCCGCTTTGTCGGCGTTGCCGGCCCGCGCATGCAGGAAGCTGGTTGCGAAACCTGGTATGAGATGGAAGAGCTGGCGGTGATGGGCATTGTTGAAGTGCTGGGACGTTTGCCGCGCTTGCTGTCGATCCGTCGCGACCTCACGCAGCGTTTTACCGAACTCGTGCCGGACGTTTTTGTTGGCATTGATGCGCCAGATTTTAATATTACGCTCGAAGGTCGCCTCAAGGCGCGCGGTATTCGCACTATCCATTACGTCAGCCCCTCCGTATGGGCCTGGCGCCAGAAACGCGTTTTCAAAATCGGGCGCGCTACCGATCTGGTATTGGCGTTTCTTCCGTTTGAAAAAGCGTTTTACGATCGTTTTAACGTCCCTTGCCGCTTTATCGGCCATACCATGGCCGACGCCATGCCGTTACTGCCGGACAAGCTGGCGGCGCGCGCGCATTTGGGCATAGCGCCTGAGCGCCATTGCCTGGCGTTGCTGCCGGGCAGTCGCGGGGCTGAAGTCGAGATGCTGAGCGCGGATTTTCTGCGCAGTGCTCAGTTGTTACGCCAGCGTTACCCCGATTTGGTGGTATTGGTTCCGCTGGTTAACGCCAAACGGCGTGAACAGTTTGAACGCATCAAGCAAGAAATCGCTCCTGAACTGGATGTTCATTTGCTGGACGGTCAGGCGCGTGAAGCGATGATTGCCAGCGATGCGGCACTGTTGGCTTCTGGTACTGCCGCACTGGAGTGTATGCTGGCAAAATGCCCGATGGTTGTAGGCTACCGCATGAAACCGTTTACGTTCTGGCTGGCAAAGCGGCTGGTGAAAACCCCTTGGGTATCGCTGCCCAATTTGTTGGCTGGGCGCGAGCTGGTAAAAGAGTTGCTGCAAGATGAGTGTACGCCAGACAAGCTGTCGGCAGCGCTAAACCCGTGGTTGGAAGGCGGGGATGACGTGAAACAACTGCAAGAGACCTTTTTGGCGCTGCATCAACAAATCCGGTGTGATGCGGATGCGCAGGCAGCACAGGCAGTGCTGGAATTGGCTCGAGGTGAAGTAAACCATGTATGACGTTTTTGTCTATCCGGATGCTGAGCGCATTGCTGGTGTAGATGAAGTTGGGCGTGGCCCGTTGGTGGGGGCGGTCGTTACCGCCGCTGTGATTCTCGATCCGCAACGTCCGATTGTCGGGCTGGCAGATTCAAAGCAGCTCAGTGAAAAACGCCGTTTGGCGCTTTATGATGAGATCAAGGATAAAGCGCTGTCATGGAGTTTAGGACGCGCCGAGCCAGAAGAGATTGACCAACTGAATATCCTGCATGCGACGATGCTAGCAATGCAGCGTGCAGTGGCGGGGCTGCACCTGACGCCCGATTACGTGCTGATTGACGGCAACCGCTGCCCACCGTTGTCGATGCCTGCGTTGGCCGTGGTGAAGGGCGATAGTCGCGTTGCTGAGATCAGTGCCGCATCCATTCTCGCCAAAGTGACGCGAGATCGGGAAATGGTCGAACTGGATGCCCGCTTTCCTGAGTACGGCTTTGCGCAGCACAAAGGCTATCCGACTGCTTATCACCTTGAGAAACTGGCTCTGTTTGGCGCTACTGAGTTTCACCGGCGCAGTTTCGCCCCCGTAAAACGCGTACTGGGGCTGGCATAGAGCCTGTCAACCGCGCGCAATCTGGCGTTAACATCGGTGCCTCGCTTGTAACGTGGGGCTGTTTTCGACAACTTCTAGGATCTGGATATGGCCGAACCACGTTTTGTCCATCTGCGTGTGCACAGTGACTATTCCATGATCGATGGGTTGGCAAAAGTCGGGCCACTGGTAAAAAAGGCGGCCGCGCTGGGCATGCCAGCTCTGGCAATCACGGATTTCACCAACCTGTGTGGTTTGGTGAAATTTTATGGTGGCACACACGGTGTGGGCATTAAACCCATTGTTGGCGCAGATGTTCTGGTTGCCAGCGATCTGTTGGGCGATGAACTCGCGCAGCTGACGATCCTCGCCATGGACAACGAGGGTTACCAAAACCTCACCCTGCTGATCTCCCATGCTTACCAGCGCGGTTACGGTGCCGAAGGGCCAACTATCGATCGTGACTGGCTGGTTGAATACGGTAAAGGGTTACTGCTGATTTCTGGCGCACGGCATGGCGACGTGGGCAAATTTATCCTGCGCGGTAATCAGGCGTTGGTGGAGCAAAGCCTGGCTTTTTACCAGGAACACTTTCCGGGCCGCTATTATCTGGAGCTGATTCGTACCGGTCGCCCGGATGAAGAGAGCTATCTTCATCCGACGATTGAACTCGCCATTAAACATCATCTGCCGTTGGTGGCCACCAACGACGTGCGATTTATCAGCGCTGAGGATTTCGATGCCCATGAGATTCGCGTTGCTATTCACGATGGTTATACGCTGGATGACGCAAAGCGCCCGCGCAACTACAGCGCCCAGCAGTATATGCGCAGCGAAGACGAGATGTGCGAGTTGTTTGCTGACATCCCGGAAGCGCTGGTTAACAGCGTAGAGATTGCCAAACGCTGTAACGTCACCATCCTACTGGGGGAGTATTTCCTGCCCCAGTTCCCGACCGGTGATATGACCACCGAGGACTTTCTGGTAAAACGTGCCCGGGAAGGGCTGGAAGAGCGTCTTGCCTTCTTGTTCCCTGACGAAGAGGTGCGTAAGCAGCGCCGCCCCGAATATGACGAGCGTCTGGAAATTGAACTGAACGTTATCAACCAGATGGGATTCCCCGGCTACTTCTTAATCGTGATGGAGTTTATCCAGTGGTCAAAAGACAACGATGTGCCGGTGGGGCCGGGGCGTGGCTCCGGTGCAGGCTCGCTGGTGGCCTATTCACTGAAAATCACCGACCTCGATCCGCTTGAATTCGACCTGCTGTTCGAACGTTTCCTTAACCCGGAACGTGTGTCGATGCCTGACTTTGACGTCGACTTCTGTATGGAAAAGCGCGACCGGGTTATCGATCACGTTGCTGATATGTATGGGCGCGACGCAGTATCACAGATCATTACCTTTGGTACCATGGCGGCCAAGGCGGTGATTCGCGACGTGGGGCGTGTGCTCGGCCACCCTTACGGTTTTGTCGATAGAATCTCCAAGCTGGTGCCGCCCGATCCGGGCATGACGCTGGAAAAGGCCTTTGCCGCCGAACCGCAGCTTCAGGAAATTTACGACGCTGACGAAGAAGTCAAAGCGCTCATCGATATGGCGCGCAAGCTGGAAGGGGTGACGCGCAACGCGGGTAAACATGCGGGTGGGGTGGTAATATCGCCAACCAAAATTACGGATTTCGCGCCGCTGTATTGCGATTCCGAAGGCAATCACCCGGTTACCCAGTTTGATAAGAACGATGTTGAATATGCCGGGCTGGTGAAGTTTGACTTCCTGGGTTTGCGTACGCTCACTATCATCGACTGGGCGTTGGAGATGATTAACGCCCGCCGTGCCAAGCAGGGGCTCGAGCCGATTGATATCGCGGCCATCCCGCTCGACGATAAAAAAAGTTTCGATATGCTGCAACGCTCGGAAACCACTGCGGTATTCCAGCTTGAATCGCGCGGCATGAAAGACCTGATCAAACGTTTGAAGCCTGACTGTTTTGAAGACATGATCGCGCTGGTAGCGCTGTTCCGTCCGGGGCCCCTGCAGTCAGGGATGGTGGATAACTTTATCGACCGTAAACACGGACGTGAAGAAATCTCCTATCCTGATATTCAGTGGCAGCATGAATCGCTGAAGCCGGTGCTGGAGCCGACCTATGGTATCATCCTGTATCAGGAACAGGTGATGCAGATAGCCCAGGGGCTTTCTGGTTATACGTTGGGCGGCGCGGATATGCTGCGCCGCGCTATGGGTAAGAAAAAACCCGAAGAGATGGCCAAGCAGCGCTCCGCGTTTGAGGAAGGGGCGAAGAAGATGGGCGTCGACGGCGAATTGTCGATGAAGATCTTCGACCTGGTGGAAAAATTCGCCGGGTATGGGTTTAACAAATCACACTCAGCCGCTTACGCACTGGTGTCGTATCAAACGCTGTGGCTTAAGGCTCACTATCCTGCTGAATTCATGGCGGCGGTGATGACAGCGGATATGGACAACACCGACAAGGTGGTCGGGCTGGTGGATGAGTGCTGGCGCATGGGGCTAAAAATCCTGCCGCCGGACATTAATAGCGGGCTGTATCATTTCCACGTTAATGATGACGGCGAAATCGTATATGGCATCGGGGCGATCAAGGGCGTCGGTGAAGGGCCGATAGAGGCGATCATTGACGCGCGAAATCAGGGTGGGTATTTCCGCGAGCTGTTTGATCTGTGTGCCCGCACTGATATCAAGAAACTGAATCGCCGTGTGCTGGAAAAACTGATCATGTCCGGTGCGTTCGACCGGCTGGGGCCGCATCGTGCCGCGTTGATGAATTCGCTCAACGATGCGTTAAAGGCTGCCGATCAGCATGCCAAGGCCGAGGCCATCGGTCAGGCAGATATGTTTGGTGTGCTGGCGGAAGCGCCGGAACAAGTAGAACAGTCCTACAGCACGGTTGCTCCCTGGCCGGAGCAGGTGGTGTTGGACGGTGAGCGGGAGACGTTAGGGCTTTATCTGACAGGTCACCCGATCACCCAGTATCTCAAGGAAATGGAACGCTATGCTGCTGGCTTGCGTTTAAAGGACATGCACCCGACGGATCGGGGCAAAGTAACAACGGCCGTCGGCCTGGTGCTGGCTGCTCGCGTAATGGTCACCAAGCGAGGCAATCGCATTGGCGTGTGCACGCTGGATGATCGTTCCGGTCGTTTGGAAGTGATGTTGTTTACGGAAGCGTTGGATAAGTATCAGCATCTGCTTGAGAAAGATCGGATTTTGATTGCCAGTGGACAGGTCAGCTTTGATGACTTTAGCGGGGGCCTTAAAATGATGGCCCGCGAGGTCATGGATATCAGTGAAGCGCGTGAAAAATATGCGCGCGGGCTTGCTATCTCGCTGACTGACAGGCAAATTGATGACCAGCTATTAAACCGTCTCCGTCAATCGTTGGAACCGCATCGATCGGGGACGATCCCGGTACACCTTTACTACCAGCGGGAGGATGCCTGCGCCCGGTTACGTTTTGGCGCGGCATGGCGTGTGACGCCAACCGATGTGCTGCTAAATGATTTGCGCACGCTGCTGGGGAACACCCAGGTGGAACTGGAATTTGACTAAAATAGGAACACTATGAGTCTGAATTTTCTTGATTTTGAGCAGCCGATTGCAGAGTTGGAAGCGAAAATTGACTCGCTGACCTCAGTCAGCCGTCAAGATGAAAAATTGGATATTAATCTGGACGAAGAGATCCAACGACTGCGGGAAAAAAGCGTTGAACTGACGCGGAAAATTTTTGCCGATCTGGGTGCCTGGCAGATTGCGCAATTGGCTCGTCATCCGCAACGCCCCTACACGTTGGACTATGTCAGCCATATTTTCACCGACTTTGATGAGTTGGCGGGCGATCGCGCCTATGCTGATGATAAAGCGATTGTTGGCGGCATCGCACGTTTGGATGGGCGTCCTGTGATGGTGATTGGCCACCAGAAAGGGCGCGAAACCAAAGAGAAGATTCGTCGTAACTTTGGTATGCCTGCGCCAGAAGGGTATCGTAAAGCGCTGCGCCTGATGGAAATGGCAGAACGTTTTAATCTGCCGATCATCACCTTTATCGACACCCCGGGTGCATACCCTGGCGTTGGCGCTGAAGAACGTGGTCAGTCAGAAGCCATTGCGCGCAATTTGCGTGAGATGTCCGGCCTGAGCGTGCCGATTATCTGTACGGTGATCGGTGAGGGCGGTTCCGGTGGTGCATTGGCGATCGGCGTGGGCGACAAGGTCAACATGCTGCAATACAGCACCTATTCGGTAATTTCACCGGAAGGCTGTGCCTCTATCCTGTGGAAGAGCGCCGATAAAGCGCCGCTGGCGGCGGAAGCGATGGGGATCATTGCCCCGCGTCTCAAAGAGCTGAATCTTATTGATTCCATTATTCCTGAACCGCTGGGTTCTGCGCACCGTGATGTAGAAACCATGGCGGCATCGCTGAAAGCGCAACTGCTGTCAGATTTGCGCGAGCTGGATGAACTGGATAAAGAAGCGTTGCTGGATCGCCGTTATCACCGTTTAATGAACTACGGCTACTGCTGATCCCATTAGTATTACGCTGAATAAAGCCCGCTTTCCGCAAGGAAGCGGACTTTTTGCTATTATGCGGCTATTCTCATCACCGTTTTGTCAAAGCAAGGAGCACACATGCTGGCTTTAAACGCCATCCACCATATTGCCATTATTGCCTCTGACTACGGGCGCAGTAAGGCATTTTATTGTGATATTCTCGGGTTTGCGCTGTTAGCAGAAACTTATCGGGCGGAGCGCGATTCATGGAAGGGGGACTTGACATTAAACGGGCACTACGATATCGAGCTGTTCTCGTTTCCCTCTCCTCCGTCGCGACCCACTCAGCCAGAAGCGTGTGGCTTGTGCCATCTTGCCTTTGCTGTCGCAAATATCGATGAGGCGTGCGATTCGCTGCAACGTGCGGGCGTCGCATGTGAGCCCATTCGTATGGATGAATTTACCCAGCGCCGTTTCACCTTCTTACGCGATCCGGATGGATTACCGTTGGAGCTTTATGAGCAGTGAGCAGACATTCTTGGCAATGCTACTGGAAAATGTAGCGGCGCAACTCTCTGGTTTTCAGCGCGTGCTGGTCGCTTATAGCGGTGGGCTGGACTCCAGCGTGCTGTTGCATATGCTGTATCAATTGATGCAGCAGCGCCCTGAGCTTGCTGTGCGAGCTGTCTATGTCCATCACGGGCTAAGTGCACAGGCGGATCGCTGGGCACAACACTGTGTCCATACCTGCCAGCAATGGGGAATTCCCTGCTCGGTGCTGCCGGTCAGGGTGGATGCTCGTGAGCGCGGCGTTGAGGCGGCAGCACGCGATGTGCGCTACCAGGCGCTGCGCACGCATCTGTTGCCTGAAGAGGTTCTGCTTACTGCACAGCATCTTGACGATCAGAGTGAAACGTTCTTGTTGGCGCTCAAGCGTGGCAGCGGGCCCGCCGGGCTTTCAGCCATGGGGGCGACGGGGCAGTTGGGACAGAATTTATTAAAGCGCCCATTGTTGGGCGTATCGCGTGCGCAACTTGAAGATTATGCACATCATTACCGATTAACGTGGGTTGAGGACGAGAGCAATCGTGACGATCGTTACGATCGCAACTTTCTCCGTTTGCAGGTCCTGCCGTTACTAAAACAGCGCTGGCCGTCATTTCCTGATGCAGTAGCGCGCAGTGCGCGGCTATGCGCAGAACAGGAACAACTGCTGGATGAACTGCTGGCGGCCTCTCTTCATTCTGCGTGTAACGCTGAAGGCGCGTTGGCGGTTGATGCCTTGCTCCCCCTGAGCGAACTGCACCGTTTTGCTCTGTTGCGGCGTTGGCTGAGAGAGCGTGAGGTGACGATGCCCTCGCGTGAACAACTGCTTAGGTTGTGGCAGGATGTGGCGCTCAGCTGTCAGGATGCAGAACCTCTGCTCCATTTGGGCGCAGTGCAGATTCGGCGCTTTCGTCAACGGTTGTATTGTGTTGTCACGCGCGCCAGCGTCGTCAGTCTTGTTTTACCCTGGCAACCCGAGCTGGGCGCACTGAAACTTCCTCAGCAGTTAGGCACGCTAATGTTGGCCGACCAGGGAACGCGCATTCGCCGCCCACGTCCTGATGAACAGGTGAGTGTACGTTTCGGCTTAAAAGGGAAACTGCATATTGTTGGGCGAAGCGGAGGCCGTTGTGCGAAAAAACTGTGGCAGGAATGTGGTGTTCCTCCCTGGAAACGTGAACAAGTTCCCCTGCTGTACTATAACGAGCAACCGATCGCGGCGATTGGCGTCTTTGTGATGCGGGATGGCGACGTTCAGGATGATGCCACTGCGTGGCAGGTGGCGTGGAGCATGGCCTAGCGCTGATAGCGAGAATATATCAGCGCTAAATGGGTGACCCTACGAAGCGATGCAAAACGGCATCAATGAATTTTAATTCGTTGGATTATAAGTTAATTTTTGGGACGGGATGTGATGCTGAAGTTTCAGGCTATCCACTTCTTTTTGTAGTTGCTGCACTGTTTCTTGTAACTTCAGAATTTCGTCTGTAATCATTTTTTGGGTATCAAAGGGAAACGCGTTGTGGTCGCTCAGTGCCTGTGATTCTGTTTTTCTTGCGGCTAAACTTACCATACCGATGAGTTTAATATCATTCAAATAATCGTGTAGTTTAGAAAAAGTATCAGTGAATTCAATTGCTTCCATTTTTATCGATTTCTGTGTGCATTTATTTATGGCATCGCGAATATTCAGTGATCCATCGGTGCAGGAAATCAATAACCCCAATCCGCGCAGCGCACCCAGCAATAGTGGTGCTGAAATAACCAGAACAGGAATGGCGATGGGAAGAACAAATGCGGTAGCGGCCAGCGCTATACCGACAACTGAAAGCGCGATTCCGACGATAAGCCGCCTGGAGAAAAAGCATTTTTGAGTGGCTTCACCATGAATGATTCGATCGCTCTTCTTGATGTCTGACAATGTACTGGAGAACAAATCCGTAGTTGCTTCTATCTCTTTTATTTTTTCTTTCAACTCAGGGGTAATGTGATTTAACGACGATTTGTCATAGTGCAGTGCCAGGATGTCCCCGACAAAACACAGATCAATTTCGCGCAACGTTTTCTGGCACTCCAAAATTTTTTGATACGTGGCTGGGTCACTCTCAAAATGTCGGGAGTAATCCGTTTTGATCAGCGCATCCTGTAGGGCAGGAAATCCCTCCCATTTTTGTTTGATGAATTCACTGCTGATGTTACCGATGTGCTCTAGTTTTTCTGTCCACACCTTTTTACCGGGATTTATCTGGGATGATATCTGCGTGGAGGCTGAAGCCTGGCATTCGTTTAACAACTGGTAGTTGAATAGATTATCGTGACTTATTCCCGCGGTACACATAGAACCCCCTCGTACTGATTACCTGACTTGTTCCGTATATAGATTTATCTGAGGGCAGTCTTTTGTCACTCGGGTATTTACTGGGGGGTGTTTGATTTTTCGCTATTTGGAGAAGTTAAGGCATTTTACGTTGAATGCAAAACGGACAACCTGCGTTGTCCGTTGACTGAACGTTGTATCGCGTGCTGGCTATGTTATCGATCAGGACTCACTGACCACCACTTTGCCGATACCCGGGTTACTGAAGCTCACGATATGATCCAGACGCAGCTCTCGCAGCACGCCATTTTCTTCCACCACCAGATACTCCACTTGCTTGCGCGAGACAATATCGTTGGCCTTACCTGTGAGGGTTTCGCCGTTGCGTAACTCCAGAGTCAACGTTAAGTGCTGCTGGCACGTTGCCTCAAGGCTATCGTAATCATCACAGTTGATGGGTTGATATTCGTTACTCATTGATATAATCGCTCACCAATAAGTTAGCTGCGGCAAAGGCCGCTTGTTCCCTGACGGTGGACGGCAAGTCTCCATTGGCTGCGATTCCATCCAGGGTTTGCAAAACACAACCTAATGCATCGGGTATGTAGCCCAGATTGCCGCTGGCGATCTCCGCGTATAAACGACGAACCAATTCAGAACGTTGCTGCACAATATCCTCCCTTGGGAGCTCAACACCGCAGGCTTTTGTGCTCGTTGTCGCCGCGTTGGCCTCATTTTCTTGCTGAATAAGGGGAGATAATCCCATGAAAATAAGTATTCGTTATCAAAAGGACTATAGCATAGGCATCAGCAGGATATCAGCATTCCGATGTTAAGCAATGCTTCAGTTAGCGCACACTTTTCATCTTTATATCCGCCATACTTAAGATTGAGACTGGTCTGTTTTCCGAATTATTGTCGGTATGCTGTGCGCCTCGCCGATTCTCAAGGTACACTTGTCGCAGACGGAGAAGGGATATTGGATGGCATTAAAAGCTACGATTTATAAAGCCGCGGTGAATATTGCGGATTTGGACCGCTTTTTTTTCTACGATGCCTGTTTGACCTTGGCGCAGCATCCCTCAGAAACCGAACAGCGCATGATGCTGCGGCTGCTGGCATGGATCTGCCATGTGGATGAAAATTTACGTTTCACCAAAGGGTTATGTGCCGATGATGAACCGGAGATCTGGTTATGTGATGACACTCTGGCGCTGCAACTGTGGATTGAATTGGGGCTGCCGGATGAGCGCCGGATCAAAAAAGCCTGTAACCAGTCTCCTCACGTTGTCCTGATATGTCTACGGTAAGCGTGCAGCCCATGTCTGGTGGCAATCGATGGCGCAAAAGTTGCGGCCTTATCGCAATCTTACCGTCCGCTTTTTAGACGATCGCCAATTGCAGGCTTTGGCCGCATTAGTACAGCGCACCATGATCTTACAAGCGACCATTCAGGATGGTTCAGTATGGCTGTCTGATGATAAGAATAATCTGGAAATTACTTTTGCCGAGTGGCAACCAGCCCAATAATCGTCATGATCCTGGGTGACAGGAGAGGATGGGGGAGGAAAATCGCTTGAAAAAAATGGCGCTTGGCTTACTACTGGTTTTTGTGACGGCTGCGTTGATTGGTTGCCATACGCCAAAACCGGTGCGTGAGGAAGCATTGCAGCCCATGGTACAGAGTTATCGTGGCGTACTGCCTTGTGCAGATTGCGCGGGTATTGATACCTCATTATCCTGGCAGAAAACGGCACGTTTATACTGCAACATCACTATCAAACCGATCGCCCTGGCAATCGCGTGTTTGCGACCTATGGGAAATGGGCGCGCACGGCGGATAAGATAGTAACCAAAGCGCCATTACCGACGACCCCAATGGCGATGCGCGGTTTGTACCGCTATATGGCAGATGCTGCGGTATTCGCAGATTGTTTTACCGGTGTTACCTACCCGGTGGTAAACAATATCGTGATGGAAAAGCGTTATTTGCAGGTGCGCAGTGCACCGGGAGAAGCCGTGCTGCTTACCTTCAGTGCCCATTTTGCCGTTGTGCCTTCGATGGAAGAGGGGATGACGGTAAAAAGTCTGGTACCCAGCAGTGCGCCGTTTCAGATGAAAGCGCAAGCCCACTGTAACGAGTAACAACGCCAACGTTACGAGATTAAAAAGCGGCCTCCAGAGAAAGGCCGCTCATCAAGTGTTATACCATTGCTTTCAGTTTATAGAGCCATTCTAACGCCCGACGCGGTGTGAGTGTATCAGGGTCGAGTGCTTCTAATGCTTCAACAGCCGGAGACGGTTCTTCGCTGGTTAACAGCGCCAATTGTGCGCCATCAACGTGACTGGCAGAAGCATGATTGGAAAGTGACTCCAGCTCTTTGAGTTTTTGTCGCGCACGTTTAATCACCTCTTTAGGTACGCCCGCCAGCGCAGCAACGGCAAGACCGTAACTCTTGCTGGCTGCCCCTTCTTGAACGCTGTGCATAAACGCAATCGTGTCACCGTGCTCCAACGCATCCAGATACACGTTAGCTACGCCTTCCATTTTTTCCGGTAAAGTGGTTAATTCAAAATAATGGGTTGCGAACAGCGTCATGGCTTTAATACGTTGCGCCAGGTTTTCCGCGCAGGCCCAGGCCAGTGACAATCCATCATAGGTAGAGGTGCCGCGTCCAATCTCATCCATCAATATCAGACTGTTGGCGGTGGCATTGTGCAGAATGTTGGCTGTCTCTGTCATCTCCACCATAAACGTGGAACGCCCAGAGGCAAGATTGTCTGCAGCACCAATACGTGTGAATATGCGATCAACCGGGCCAATGATGGCCTTATCGGCAGGCACAAAACTGCCGATGTATGCCATCAGTACGATCAGCGCCGCCTGCCGCATGTAGGTGCTCTTACCGCCCATGTTAGGGCCGGTGACGATCAGCATACGACGCTGCGGTGAGAGCGACAGCGGGTTGGCAATAAACGGCTCGCTCAACACTTGTTCCACTACCGGATGGCGACCCCCTTCAATTTTTAAACCCGGTTGCTCGCTGAGCGTTGGGCAAACGTAGTTCAAAGTCTCGGCGCGTTCAGCCAGATTAGTGAGGACATCGAGCTCCGCCAATGCTGCGGCACTTTGTTGCAGAGCTTCCAGGTGCGGCAGCAACTTATCAAAGAGTTCGTCGTACAGCGCTTTTTCCAGCGCCAGCGCTTTACCTTTGGAGGTGAGCACCTTGTCTTCGTACTCTTTTAACTCAGGAATAATGTAGCGTTCTGCATTCTTCAATGTTTGGCGGCGCACATAGTGGATGGGGACCAGATGGCTCTGCCCACGGCTCACCTGAATATAGTAACCGTGCACCCCGTTAAACCCGACTTTTAGGGTATCCAGCCCTAATTTTTCCCGTTCGCGCACTTCCAGGCGATCGAGGTAGTCGCTGGCGCCGTCTGCCAGTGCGCGCCATTCATCCAGCTCGGCGTTATACCCGCTGGCGATGACACCCCCATCGCGCACCAGCACCGGTGGGGCTTCTACCACTGCGCGCTCCAGCAGTTCACGCAGCTCATCAAATTGATGAATATGCTGAGAAAGCTGTTGTACATAGTTTTCGCTGCTTTCTGCCAACAGCGCATGAATGGCCGGGTATTGATGAAACGCATGGCGCATCCGAGCCAGATCGCGCGGTCGGGCGGTACGTAACGCCAGGCGCGCCAGTATGCGCTCCAAATCACCAATTTGACGTAGCAGGGGCTGGAGTTCAGCGGCCAGCGGCTGCAATGCACCGATGGTGTGCTGGCGTTGAATTAGCGCTTGTGTATCGCGGGTTGGCATGTGCAGCCAGCGTTTCAGCATGCGGCTGCCCATGGGGGTCACGGTGCAATCCAGAATGGCGGCAAGTGTATTTTCGACGCCACTTGCCAGATTTTGCGTGAGTTCCAGATTATGACGGGTGGCGGCATCCATAATGATGCCGTCTTGCTGGCGTTCCATGGTGATGCTGCGGATATGTGGCAGTGAGGTCCGCTGTGTATCTTTCGCGTACTGCAACAGGCAACCAGCGGCACGCAGGGCCAGCTTAGCCTGTTCAACGCCGAAGCCTATCAGATCGCGTGTACCAAATTGCATATTTAGCTGCTGACGCGCCGTTTCCAACTCAAATTCCCACAGTGGACGGCGACGTAATCCATGGCGGTGTTCAATTAAATGAGACGCACCAAAGGATTCCGGATAGAGCAACTCAGCAGGATTGGTACGTTGCAGTTCTGCCGCCATGGTTTCTTCATCAACTGGCTCCATGACGCGGAAACGCCCGGAGCTGATATCCAATGTCGCGTAGCCAAAACCGCGGCCATCTTGCCAGATGGCCGCTAACAGGTTGTCCTGTTTTTCCTGTAACAGCGCTTCATCGCTGATGGTACCAGGGGTAACAATACGCACCACTTTGCGTTCAACCGGCCCTTTGCTGGTGGTGGGATCGCCAATTTGTTCGCAAATGGCAACAGACTCACCTTGCTGCACCAGCTTCGCCAGGTAGTTTTCAACCGCATGATGCGGAACACCAGCCATAGGGATGGGCTCCCCCGCAGAAGCGCCGCGTTTGGTTAGTGAAATATCCAACAGCTGTGACGCACGCTTGGCGTCATCGTAAAATAACTCATAAAAATCGCCCATACGATAAAACAGCAGGATGTCAGGATGCTGCGCCTTTAGCCTGAAATACTGTTGCATCATGGGCGTATGGTCGGTGAAATCCTTGTCGATAGGTTCATTCATCTCTGTTTTACTCATTTTTAACTATTGGGGATTCAATGGACGAGCCACTCATGCTGCAAGCATCTGATTAAACCGAAAGACCCTGCCAGCAACATTTCTAATCCAAGATAGCGCATATCTTACCACTTCCCCTCGCAAGGATTCACCCACAGAGGTTTGTTATCTAGAACGTTACCAAAGCGCTAGCGGGAAATGTATCGGATTCTGGCGCTAACATCTGCGTGCGCGAAGCGGTTCGTAAGTTTATGTGAACAAGCTGCAAGCCGTGGGCACGTGTACACAGTACCGCGATAAGAATGCGACGGGTACCTGCGATTATAAATACGCATGGTTTGTTTCGAGTATGGCAGGTAAAAACTGTTGGATTTGCTACTGCTAAAGTATTGTCAATTTAGGCCGTTATTGAATGTGTGATAACAGATTTTTATCTCCTCGTGTATTAAGAAACGCTCATAATTAAAAAATGTTGTTTTTTTGCAGTGTCTATTTTGGTGCAGTCTTGTCAATTAATATGGAAAATTCTTAATGAATGGTGGAGTTTTCTTATTTTAATTTCCGGGTGAAGATTTTATTTTTCTTATGACGTTGATTTGTAACTTTTTATATATAATCTATTATTATGTGTATAATTTGTTCTTAGGAAAATTAATCTTTTGTTTTTTGGGGTAAAAGTAAAAAGGTATTGCTATATTTTTCTGTTTGCATAAAATACGAACTAATTGTTATGGTCTGGTAACTTTATAGAGAGGTAACGGGTACGACAATTCGGAAAAGCGATCGATGAATGGAAAAACTACAAAAATATTTAATGGTTTGAATTGTGTCAGTTGTCAGTTTCGGTGTGAATTACTACCTTTTCCTTCTTTAAGAACAATTAATTGCATCAAAGAGCAGTTCTGTGTATGGCCTGAAAGTAACTATTATCTAAGCATCGGGTTAATCGATGTTGTTGCTAATAGCAAATATAACTACATGGGTGGCGGGTTTGTTTCTGTCGACTTCTCATTGGCGAATATAAGAATTTTCACCAATGCCCGTTGGCTGGATTACCTCGCGCATTCTGGGTTGCGTTTGGTCCTTGTTTCTGACAAGTTAATGGAGCCTTTGGCTGCCTATTGGAAAAAGCAGGATGATAGGATTTTTTCAGTCTTATACACCAGTGATGGTTATGCGAGTATCTTGAAGTCAATAGATAAAATCTATTTGAGAAAGATGAATGCAACAAAAGCTCGTGGGAAGATGACAGAAAAGGAAGTCTCTGTTTTATTTCTGGTGCTTAATGGGTTTTCGTTGAAAGAGATCGCAGGAAAATTACAAATAGACAGTAAAAGGCTATATAACATCAAGTACTCCATTGAAAGAAAATTGGGTATTAGATTGTTTTATGCTTTTCAATTTTAAAATTTAATTTTTTCTGGTTGATGTTTTATTTCATAGTCATAATTCATGTTTATGAAAGAAACATTACGGAGAAAATTTTTTGCACGCTTAAAAAACACCATTTCAATCATTGGGCAGTATGCTTCCCAATGATGATGTTGCGTGTGATTTTAGCTTAACTGCCATGAAGTTGACTTAAAGTTGAGTTTTAAATATAGCATTGTCATAGAATATGAAGATCTGGCATGGTTTTTTTGCTATACGAAATTGACAATGTGTTTTCAGGGCTGTCTTTTTTAAGATGAGTCTTTTTAGAGATGGGTCTTTTTAGGAACGTTGTAATGAGGTTTAGCTTATTGAGAAATTAATTTTTTAATCGATAACTACTGCATTTTATAAAATGCAGTAGACGTTTGTTTTCTTTATATCAAAAATAAGCAGTAATAATCTTAAGGATTTAAGAATGAAAAAAATATTATGATGTTCGCCTTGGCAGCTGCGGTTATTAATATGAGTGCGGCACAGGCCGCTGATGTGACAGCCCAAGCGATGGCGACCTGGTCAGCAACGGCTAAAAAAGACACCACCAGCAAGCTGGTTGTCACGCCGCTCGGCAGTCTCGCATTTCAATATGCAGAGGGCGTAAACGGCTAAAGGGCTGTTTGATGTTGCGGTAGAAGGCGACACCAGCGCGACGTCCTTTAAACTTGCGTCTCGCCTGGTCAACAATACCCTGACTCAATTGGATTCGTCGGGTTCCACGCTGAATGTAGGGGTCGATTATAACGGCACAGCCATTGAAAAAATGACTGATACTGTGCTGATCGATACCGCTAACGGTGTTTTCGGTGGAAATCTGAGTGCGCTGTCCAACGGCTATAACCAGACCGGCCGCACTACGGCACAAGATGCATTCACCTTTGCCATTATTAGAGGTACGAGCGATGGCACCACGCCTGTTGCTGATTACAGCATGCTGCCGGAAGGGATTTGGAGCGGCGATGTTAGCGTTCAGTTCGATGCAACCTGGACCAGCTAAGTTTTCTCAGTGAGAAAAAGGGCGGGGTAACCCGCCTTTATTCAATGTGAAAGACGGAAGAATCATGAAGCCTGTTATTTTCATTATTAGTTTATTCTTGGTGAATATTGCACCCGCTTTGGTATTAGACGTGGGAGATATTACCTCCTTTATTCACAGCAATAGTACAACGCTCAGCAAAGAAATTAAAAATACGACGAATGATGGTCACCTGGTTAATGTCAAAGTGGAAAGACTATCTTCCCCGCTTGAAGACGGCACGATTATTCCAATGGAAAGGAAAGATGAGCTGTTGCTCACCCCTGCGAGCTTACTGCTGCCGGCGCAAAATAGTGGCGTTGTCCGCTTTTTCTATCAGGGCTCCAATGATGATAAAGAACGTTATTACCGGATTATCTGGTTTGATCAGGCACTGAGCGATGCGCAGAGTGGGTCGTCAAACAAGAGTGCTGTCGCGACTGCCTCGGCCCGAATTGGCACGATCCTGGTTGTTGCCCCAAGGAAAGTGACCTTTGACTACCACTACGCGAATGGAAAAATAACTAATACCGGGAATGCAACGTTACGAGTAATTTTGCCTACGGCCCATGTCTGAAATCTACCGATGGCAAGGAGTGTAAGGAAAACTATTATCTTATGCCGGGAAAATCACGTGCTTTTTCTCGAGTCAATACTGAGGATAAAAAAGGCTGCGTCGCTATGTGGCAGGCTGAAAAATTCGTTTCCGTTAAATAATAAATGCGCCAGACAGAATTAATACTATGTACAAATTGCAAATAAATTTCGAAACCAAAAAAATTGTAATATCTATGATGGTGTTATTTTCTGTTGCGTTTGACGTACAGGCGGCGCAGAAAACCGTTCAATAGATTGGTGGTGCAATGATCCCCCAGGCTTTCCGTAATGCACTGCAAGACGGAATGAGCATACCGTTATTTATTCATCTGGATGGCAGTGCAGAAATGCAGAACGATCAACGTATCGGTAATGCGGTTATCTGGTTGGACGGTGATAATGTGAAAGTCAAATTAGTACATCTCGAGGAAAAAGATGACAATGCCACTGTGAATGAAAAAACACGTAACGCATTAGCGTCTTTAACCGATGCGCCTTTTAATGAGAACCTGGAAATAAAAATTGCTAATGATGCGTGGCTGAAATTCAATTTGAAACAATTGATTTTGCAATTGGTGGTTCGACAAGAAGCACTCGGGACGCTATTGCGCCCGCGTAGCGAAGATATTGGCAACGCCAGCGTCGATACGGTCAGCAGCACCCTGAATTACAACCTGGGTGTGTACAACAACCAGATGCGTAACGGTGGCGATAATACGTCGAGTTATCTTTCACTGAATAATGTCACGGCATTACGTGAGCATCACATGGTGCTCGATGGTGCATTTTATGGAATGGGCACCAGCAATCGAGACAGTACGATGTATAAAGCGATGTATGAGCGTGATTTTGGCGGATATCGCTTTGCTGCCGGGATGCTTGATACCTGGAATCTCCAGTCGCTCGGGCCGATGACTGCTCTCTCTTCTGGCAAGATTTACGGTGCGTCCTGGGGAAATGCGGCAAGTTCGACCGTGTTTGACAATTCGCAATCGGCTACGCCGATCATCGTCTTCATGTCTGCTGCGAGCGAGGTGCATATTTCCCGCGAAGGCCGTCTGCTAAGTGTTCAGAACTTTGGCATGGGCAGTCATGAAGTGGATACGCGTGGGCTGCCATACGGTATTTATGATGTGGATGTCGCCGTTGTCATCAATGGCCGGATGGTCAGTCGGCGTGTCGAGCGCGTGAATAAGTTGTTTACGCGTGGTCGAGCGACTGGCGCACCATTGGGCTGGCAAATGTGGGGCGGCAGTATGCATATGGAGCGCTGGTACGAGAGCGGTAAAAAAACCAAGTCAGCAAAAGATACCTACCTGCTCGGGGGGGGATCATTGTCGGGATCCGCAGGCCTGACCAATTGGTCTGCAACCGGGTATGGCTACGACAGCGCTCTGATTGGTGAAGGTCGAGTTTCTGTACCGATTACTGAATCAATCAGCGCCAACGTACAGCAAATGGTGGCCAATGACAGTTCAGTGAGCAGCATTGGCAACGTTACTGCTGCGCTGCCCGGTGGATTCAGTTCCTTATGGATCAATATGGAAAAAGCCTCCATTGGTGATGATTTGCGCCGTAACGATGCCGATAACCGCGCGATTGGCGGTACGCTCAATATGAATGTGCTGTGGTCAAAACTGGGCGTACTGAATGTTAGCTATAATAACGACAGGCATAATAACAGTAATTATTACAATCTGGATTACAGCCAGATGTTATACAGCGGCACCAGGGGGAACGTTGGGGCTGCGTATGGGGATCCAGCGTTATCAGAATGGCTACAGCAACGGTTATAGCAACAATGGAAGCAGTAATGGATACAGTGGTAGTAACAGCAATACCGGCAGGTATATCGCGCTGGATTTTTCCATGCCACTGGGAAATTGGTTTAGCGCCGGTACGATGCATCAGAACGGTTATACCATGGCAAACCTGTCTGCTCGTAAGCAATTTAATGATGGTGCGATCCGCACCGTGGGTGCCAATATTTCCAGAGCGATCTCGGGAGACACGGGAGATGATAAATCGCTGAGTGGGGGAGCCTACACGCAGTTTGATACCAAATACTCTGCGGGAACACTGAATGTTAACAGTAGCGCTGATGGCTATGTGAATACCAACCTGACAGCGAAAGGGAATGTCGGCTGGCAGGGAAGTCAACTGGCTGCAAGCGGACGCACCGATGGAAACGCAGGCATTATCTTCAAAACAGATGTGGCTAATGATGGCAAGTTGAGTGCGAAAGTGAATGGGCGAACCTTCCAATTAGATGGGAAACGCAACTATTTGCCACTTTCGCCTTATAGCCGTTATGAAATAGAAATTCAGAACAGTAAGGACGCGATTGATAGCTACGACATTGTAACGGGTCGCAAGCGGCAACTGACGCTTTATCCTGGCAACGTAGCGGTAATTGAACCTGAAGTGAAACAGCGAGTTACTGTATTCGGTCGCATTCGCGCAGAGGATGGCACATTGTTAGCCAATGCGCGCATTAATAACCATATTGGCCGTACGAGCACGGATGAGAACGGCGAATTTGTTATTGATGTTGATAAAAAATATCCCGTTATCGACTACAGCTATGGCAATAACCAGCGCTGTGAAGCGGAACTGGATCTGAGCAACGCCAGGGGTGCCGTATGGGTTGGCGATGTGATTTGTACCGGGCTGAGTAGCTATGCCAGCAATTGTCATCTGGAGAACACCATGAAGGGTAATGGATTGGTCTTACTCAGTGCTTTCAGCGCGCTGATATTTGCGGTATCAGCGAACGCAGCCGTGACAAAAACCAACTGGCCTGATGCGCCCGCGATGCAATATGTTTTTGTTGAAAACAACGCGGATGATAACTTTTTTGTGACCCCTGCTAGAGGATTGGATCCGCGTATGACGGGCGTAAACCGCTGGACCGGGTTGAAATCTACCGGGGCGGGCGGTTATGTTCAACAAAGCCTTGGCTATATCGATAATGGTTGTAATACGGGGTTATACGCTAACTGGAAATTTGATATGTGGCTGGATAACCCACCGGTATCAAACCCGCTGCAGGGGTTGCGTTGTATCAGTTGGTATAATGGCTGTAACTTGAATACCAGCCTGATTTTACCGCAAACAACCGACACGAAAGGTTTTTACGGTGTAACGGTGCCGAGCGGTGATCAAAAATGGATGCATGGCATGATGTCGGATTCATTTTATCACTATTTGCAGCAAGTGCCGGTGGGGGGCAGTTTCACCACGACGATAAATTCCTGCATGACGTCTATATCTTATGATGCAAACACGGGAGCGCGTTGTAAAGATCAGGCTTCAGGTTATTGGTACACGCGCAATGTGACACATACCAAAGGCGCACATCTGAAACTGATTAATACCAATGCGCTGGCAGAAGTGTTTATTAATAGTGATGGTCGGCCGACGCTTGGTGAGGGAAATTCTCATTGCCGCATTCAAACCATCGGTGCTTTAACTGGGGTTAGCTGTAAAATGGTTAACTATACTCTGGCCAGCAATGGGGTAAGTAATGAGTCAATCCATGTTTTTCCGTCGATAAACCATGCTGCACTTTCTGCTGGTATTACGTTATACGATATGCAGTTCAGCCTTGATGGGAATACCTGGCGGCCAGTGAGTGGGATCAGTTATTACTTTACCTTTAATCAAATGAAATCTTCAGATTCTATTTATGTCTTCTTCTCCAGTAATCTGTTCAAGAAGATGGTTTTTTTGGGTGTTAGTGATACTAACGGTAGCGATTTGTTTAATTTCAGATTTTACAATACGACGTCCCCAGAATCTGGTTGGTATGAATTCTCAACGTCAAACAGGCTGATTATCAAGCCACGGGATTTCAGCATCAGTATTATTTCTGATGATTATGACTTCGCGCCGTCAAAAGAAGGCAAGGTAGCCAGTGATAGCCCGGCGCTGGAATTTGGCTATATTGTCACAACCAGTGGGAAAACCGCTGCTGATGAAGTGTTGATTAAAGTTAACGGGCCCACGCGAACGATTGCTGGTCGACCCTATTGTATTTTCTCTTCACCGGACGGTGTGACGCAGGTGCCTTTCCCTGCATCGCTGGCCTTTACCTCCAGGTCGGGGACTGTGACATCCTACGATGTGGGGTGTGACGGCAACTGGCGTAACATGACCGATGCGTTATGGCTCAGTACGCCTTGGAGCGATGGCTCCGGAGATGTTGGCCTGCTGAATAAATCAACGGTAAAGTTTTCTATCCCGATGAATAACCCGATCTCGCAGAGAACGGTGAATAATGAGGGGTGGTTTGGCGAGGTGAGTGCCTCTGGAGAAATTCATGTGCAAGCAACCTGGCGTAACGTTAATTAGATATCTTTGTTTGATTGTTGCCTTGACCGTTTTTTACGGCCCACATACGGCTCATGCGGTTTACATTGGCAATCTTACCTTTTCTTTGCCACAAGATGGCGCCTTTACGGCTAAGCGATTGCTGAATAACAACGATTCGGCTCGAATCTATACGGTTTCTGTCATTGGTATAGACCGGCCTGGAGAAAAAGAGATTCGCACGCGCCCTGCTGATGGGGAAGTGCTTTATTCGCCGAAAACGCTGACATTGCAAAAGGGAGAAGGCGATTATTTTAAATTCTTCTATAACGGACCTCTCGACGATAAAGAGCGGTATTATCGCATCTCGTTTCGGGAAATTCCTGCCAAAGCGATTAATGCCAAGAGAGATTCTGGATCATCCATTACGCTTGAGCCGATTGTGGTGATTGATGCCATCTTTGTTGTTCGACCAAAGAAAATACATTTTGAATGGGCATTTGACAAAGGCAACGGGGTATTAAAAAACGTGGGGAATACCTTTTTCAAGTTTATTGTCAAACCCAACTGTCAAGCGACGAAGGATGAAGGGCGTACTTTTTATTTGCGGCCAGGGGACGTACTACGCGATGCCTATTTAAAGAAAAATGGGAGCAAGTTTATCATTTATAACGATAAGTTTATTAATATCTCTGAAGATTGCCTTTGATATTGCATTGATGAATGAGAGGAATGCCGCGAAGCGCAGCATCCCTCTTTTTTACGTATTATTGACTCAGTCGGATATCCTCTGCTGACAGAACAATACGCGGTTCGATATCACTTTCCTTTTTTATCACCAGGGTGTCATCGCCACGTAAACAAGCGCCGCCATAACTGCCTCCGATGGTAAAGGTACAAACCTGAAGATACTTTCCATCCACCTTCGGCAGACACCAGAGCTGCTGATAGATGTTTTTTCGGTCAACAAACTGGCCATGGGTTTGACCCAGCAGTTCATCGTGCCGATTGATCAGGTTGATGTTATTGCCACAACGACCTGAAATGGGTTTTACCGCATAACCTGTTTGCGCCAGTTCATCATTCACCACGAAATCGGTATCCAATAAGTAGCGATGATGGGGAAACAGCGACCACAAGACAGGTAGAATCGCTTTGTTGCCGGGGATCATGGTCCACAGGGGTTCAAAGACTTGCACTTCTGGGCGCAACAGCACGTCAATAAGACGCACCTTGTTTTGCGGATGGCCAGTACGAATCGGGAGCGCGGCATATTCGGTATCGCTCACTTCATTCACGAAGCTGCTCAATCACGGTTTCCCATGCCCAGGTTTTCCACACACAGTTAACGGGGCGATGTTCGCTGTCAATCAGTTGTCCTGCGCTATCCCAGCCCAATTCATCCAGACCGTAGATGATTTTGCTGTCAAAGCCTGCTTGCGTTAGCGCACGTTGCATAAATTGTGCGTGATAGCTCTCTTCCACATCTCTATCCTGCATGATGTGAACGAAGGGAGCGGCATGGCTGTGCTGCCAGGCGCCGGACAATTCATCAAGCAGGTCTTCCGAGGGGTTGTACCCCGCCGTGATGTTACCCTGCTTCAGCCATTGCTCAAGAATCAACCCGCCCTCGGTGTGGCATGATGCGGAATCGGCGTTGTATTCATAGACCTTGAGGCCACGTTCATCCATACAAAAATCCAGTCGCCCGGTGATCATATGATGACGTCGGCGTTGCCAGGAGAGTCGCAGGCACGGCCACAGGATTCTGGGAATATCAAACAGCGCCAGCAGATCGTCATCTTTTAAAACCTTATCCGTCGTATGCAGATACATTAAATGCAGTTCGTTGGTCGCCTTGATCAGTTCCTGTTCGGCGCGTTCCGTCATGGTGAAATAGCGGTAGGGGTCGGCATTGATTCTGTGGTCGTTTGCCTGTACATAGGCGTTCTGCAGCAAAGGATCTGCCTCATTGAGCCATTTGCCGTCATACTGCCCTTTGTTTTCAATCCGAACGCTGCCGAGTGCTAATGCAACTGGTGGAACAGTCGGTTGCGGCAGACTGTGCTCCGTGTTACTGGTTTGGATCATCCAACCCAGGATGGTGGTATTGCTGAAGGTATCTTTGATGGTGTAGTGACCCTCGTTCAATTCCAGCGTTAATTCTCGCGTCCACTGCTGGCCGGGCGGTAACGGTGTATGGTGAACGTTCTGCTCAGCAATCCTGACCTTATTGCCCAGCAACTGGGTAATTACGGCTACGTGACCCGTGTGCCTGAACTCGTCCCCTTTCTGCCAGATCAGTAATGCACTGGCCACGGGAGGACGTGGGGAACCGTTGGCGAAAGCCTGAAGGGGCGGTTGTCGTTAACCACTTGGCGTAGAAAGCGTAATGAGAAGATTTCATAGGCCATCCCGACATCGGTAAAAACGGAGCCATAGTTGAGGAATAAAAAACGACGGGCAAACTCCACGCACTGCCATTTATGCCCCATATATTCATTACCGATGTAGCTACGGAAGCTGGCATCACGGTGATCGTGTTTGGGTGGCAATGTGCTGTAATTCGAAGAATAAATCGCTACGCCACCGGGCGCATATCCTAATAGCGTGCAAACGGGGCATCGCTACCTGTTGACGCTGTACTCATTAGTCAGACCTCAGATGTATGCCTCTCTGGCCGCTGCGGTTGAAATCCCTCTTTGTCATTCAGCCAAAGGTGCATCTCAGACAGATGTAGCTCCATGATAGCACTGATTATTCCTGCAAAGAGGAAATGCTGTTTACCAAGTGTGTAACCTGATGATGCCGTGATGGTAAAGAGAGGGGAAAGTCAGTACGTGAAAACATACTGAAATGATATGCATTTTCTTTTTATCTATTTCTTTTATTTGAGTTGAATTTTTGTTTAGGTACTTGTTTTTTATTTTTAGGAAGAGATGTATCGAAATTAGGAAGATAGTCCATGAGGTTGTATGTTGAAATTATCTTCCTGATGTGGCATTAACCTATTCGTCTCTTTTTTGGCGTATTCCGCATTGTCGTATTCTGGTTTTTTTAATTTTTTTTAAATTGTTTTTTGATGAATAAATAGGCTTTCACTTCAGATGGCCATGTTTCTATTTTTTTGGATTTTGTGATTCGTTTTTTATTTTTTTACGGTAAATAAAGCATGCACATTCATTCCCAGAGAAAAATATCACTCTGTCTGAAACTATTTGCTTGGGCAAATATAGCCATTCAGACATGCCTTCCGATTTTCAGCACTTTTTTACCTTACCGTTCATTCGCGATGCCTGCCCCCACGGTTGTATCCGCTGATGCCCATGAGCAGACGGTGGCGGAATGGGCTTCTCGGGCAGGAGGATGGTTAAATGGCCGCCATCGGACCGACTCTGCTGATATAGCCCGTGATATTGCGGCTGGACGGGCCAGCGAGGCCATTACGCAATGGCTAAGTCCTCATGCATCTGTCAGAGCTCAGTTAGGCGTAGATCGGGATTTTTCGTTGAAGAGATCTCAACTCGATGTGCTTTACCCCCTACAGGAACATAAAGACCGGCTGATTTTTATGCAGGGAAGCTTACATAATAATGATGATACTCCTCAGGCGAATTTCGGGCTTGGCGTGCGCTATGGCTTAAATGGCCATCTTTGGGGAGGGAATACCTTTTTGGATTATGACCTGTCACATTCCCATGCACGTATAGGTTTCGGCCTGGAATATTGGCGTGATTTTTTTAAATTTGGCCTCAATAGCTACTTGCGTATGAGCAGTTGGAAAACGTCACCAGATGTTGTTGATTATCAGGCTCGCCCCGCGAATGGCTGGGATATTCGCGCCGAAGGATACTTGCCTGTTTGGCCACAGCTGGGCGGTAAACTGGTCTATGAGCAATATTATGGTGATGAGGTGGCGCTGTTTGGCAAAGATGACCGTCAACGTAATCCTTATGCTTTCACGATAGGGACCAGCTATACACCGTTTCCGCTTTTGACGCTGAATGCTGAGCAGCGTCAGGGAAAATCAGGCGAGAATGAGATGCGATGGGGACTGGAATTTAATTATCGCTGGAATGAACCGTGGCATCAGCAGGTTGATCCTGGTCAGGTAGCTGCTCTGCGTAGCGTTTCTGGCAGTCGTTTTGATTTTGTCGATCGTAATAATCAGATTGTGTTGGAGTATTGCAAATCGCACCTTCTGCATCTGTTTACTCCGTCTTTACTTATGGGATATGGCGGTGAACAGAAGACATTACCCATCTCAGTCAATAGCAAATATGCCCTGGCGCGCATTGACTGGTCTGCCCCCGCATTACTGGCTCAGGGGGGGGATATTATCAAAGAGAGCAAAGATCGTTTTAGCATCCAACTTCCGCATTTTCGTCCGCACGGCGAAAATACCTATAACATGAATGCTGTCGCGGTGGATATACAGGGTAATATCTCTCGCAGTGCGATGACGCAGGTGACCGTATTACAAGCAGAAGCGAGCGCATTAAACAGCACCCTTGAACCAGAAAATATTTCGCTACCCGCCAATGGTAAAGCGCAACAGCGCTTAACGCTTAACGCTTAACGCTTAACGCTTAAGGTAAGAGATCAGCGCGGAAATCCTGTCGATCTGGATCTTGAAGAGATTAGTGTCACCTCAAAAAGGACGAAGCGCAGTGCTGATGCCTCTACCGTGTCTGCATTTCAACGCCAGTCTGCGGGTGAATACGCTGCGACGTTAACGGCTAGCACGCAGCCTACGGTGTTTACGATTGAGCCTTCCGCGCGCGATATCACGCTCGCGGCGGCGCATGTCACATTGACGGCTGATGCTGCCAGCGCAGCCATCAGCCATCAGCCGTCTGGCGGTGGAGGCGAACAATGCCGTAGCAAACGGTGAAGCGGCTAATGCCATCAAAGTTACTGCCACGGATGCTGGTGGGAATCGGGTTTCTAATGTGCAGATACACCTTCGGGCTGACAATGGCGCAACAATAAGTTCCACGGTACTCACTGATGCCCAAGGAGAAGCGCGGGTATCACTGACCAGTACCCGTGCCGGCAACAGTACTGTGACAGCAAATATCAATGGTTCAGATGCTCATCAGGTTACGCTGGTTTTTCAGCCCGACCGCAAAACTGCACACCTGGTCTATTACCTTCCGCAGGGCCTTATGTCGCAGATGGTCAATCGCCGGTGCATTTTCGTGCGCAGATTAGGGATACTAACGGTAACCCTGTCCCGGGTGTGAAGGTTGATTGGTCTTCAAACAGAGATACCAGTGTGGTCAGGTTTAGCGAGGTTCAGAGCCTTTCAGACAGCGAGGGGAGGGCTGTGACATCCGTAACCAGCAGCCAGGCGTTTGGTGTTGCTGTAACAGCATCGATCCCACTTTCGCCGAGCATGACGGAGATGATCACCTTCACGACTGATGAGTTATCAGAGGCGCGCTCTTCTTTGCGCCTTCATCCTACTACCATTGTTGCAGGCAAAGAAAAAGCAGTCTTGATATTGGTATTACGCGACAAACACGATAACCCGCTGACAGGGCAGCGGGTTGTTCCTGTTAGCGACAAACCCGGCATAGTGTTTGGTGAAACGAAAGAATTACCCGAAGGACGCTATCAGATTGACGTGAGTTCGACGCAAGCACAAGAGCGGTTGCTTTCTGTGCGCGTCAATGAGGTGCCGCTCAGCTTTACGGAACGTTTGGTGGTGAGCGGCGATGGCAGCCAGGGGAGGATTGGCGCAGTGGGTGTCAACCGGACACAGATGATTGCGGGAGATCTGCTTGGGGTTACTTACAATGCAACTATCGTCGACCACAATGGCAATCCGCTACCGGGCATGATGGTATTCTGGCAGCAGGAGGGGAATGTTGAAGGTGGGGGCACATTACGAGTACGGATGCTAACGGGGTCGCTCATATCATCGTGAAAAGCCAGACGGCAGGTACGCTACGTATGACGGCGTATCTGAACGATCAGAACCGAAAAATGGCTCCCGATGTTACGATTGACCCTGCAGCCATTGATCCCAATGTTTCGTTATTCCAAGCGGATAAAGCTGAGATTGGCTCAGACGGCAAAGATGCGGCATTGTTGAGTGTGATGTTACGTGATGCCTATGGTAATGCAATTTCGGGTAAAACCGTGATGTTTCATGGTGCAGATTCACTGCCTGGATTCGCGATTACTCCGGTGCGTGATAACAACGATGGTTCCTATCAGACGAGAGCAACATCAATGGCAAAGGGGAAAGTGTCCCTGAAGGCGATCGTTGAGGGAAAAACTATCGGCAAGGGGGTGATTCTCTCTGTAGGTGCTGTGCTGCCAGAGTTACGGTTCGACAATGCGTTACAGCAAGTGACGTTTACTCACCAATTCCGTCACTCTCAGACGGTAAAAGGAGTCCCTGATAATCTGCAACAAATGTGGTCAAGCTCAGATCCTGCGATTGCATCGGTTGCAGGTAGCTCCGGGCAAATAACGCTGCACAAAGCGGGGCAAGTGACCATCACGGTGCAAACCGCCGAATACCATCCCGCAAGTGCGAGCTATCGACTTCAGATTGCGAAAGCCTCTCCTGGGCTACAAGCCAGCACGAAACAGATTGAGGCTGTCTGGGGAGAGATTGACACGCACTCTGTGCAAGGCCTTTTCACGAATCCGGATGTAGGCACATCGTTACCCTTGAGGTATCAGAGCGAGCGTGAGCAGGTGGTTCAGGTAACGGATAGCGGGGGACTCCGTCCGATCAAGCCGGGCAGTGCGATGATTGCTGTCCGGTCACCGGAAACGGAGCAATTTATCGCTGAGACGGTAAATGTTCCATACCTGCTAAGTAAGGGAAACGTATCTGTTCGTTTTGCATCGGATGTTGTAAACACAACCGATCAAGCCGTTTTCACGCTACAGAAACCGGCTAATCTGCCCACAGAGGCAAAATTTGATTGGAGCTCAAGCGACCAGGAGGTCATTGCCATTACTCCTCAAGGGCAAATTTCAGGGCGATTAAAAAAGGGCAAGACTCAACTTCGGCTAACGATTCGGGAAAATGAGTTTTATACAACGAGCACCAGGACTTACGATGTGCTGGTGTTCACTGCGCCGAAACCCAGCGTGTCGGGGGTAAAATATGGGAATAATGGCTCTCTTGTTGAATCGGGGCGTGTATGGGCTCCGGTTTTCACCGAGGATAAACTGCGAGTTACCTGGTCGGTCAACAGCAGCACGCCGTATGATAGAGCGCGTTATGTCGAAGTAAACTTACTTGATGAAGGAGGCCGCAAGCTAGAGCATCGGCGTATTGATTCGCCGACGGGAAGTGTCGAAACTGTTTTCAGCCCGCAAGAGCGTTATATCGGCAAACGCATACATGTGGATGTAATCGCTTATGGCAATGATGCTTTGCAAGGGAAAACATCCACTGCTGAGATAAGCGTCAATCCAACCAAACCGACGCAAATAGCTGGCAGTCATTTGGCTACGACCCATACCTTGCGCAGTATCATTACCAACACAGGAGAGTACGATGATGCTTGTCAGGGGAGCTATTTCGGCAGAACGCACCATATGCTTGTGCAACCTAACACTCGTTTTGATTTGGCCGGTCAAAGGAGGCTCATGGCGCCTTTGACCATCGAACACAAGATTGTTAACGCGCAAGGGGATACGCGTAATGTTGATTATCCTATTTCTGCGGGGGTCTTATCCAGTGCCAGCGTGGGCTATAGTGGGAAATCCCATGTCTATGCGCTTAAGGAAGAGTGTTGGTCAAGCCATTCAGGCTCAGGCGTATTGCAAACGCGCTTGACCTTTACCGGCGTGTCAGAGATCACCAACAAGGCTTTCCGGTGGCATGGATAAGTCCACGTTTGCGTCCTGGTTGCGATTGCCTGGACGCAATCATTGGTCTGCATGGCGTATAGGGCAAGGAATTCCTGCAAGAATCGTTTTTTTTTGCAAGAGCAAGTATGCCTGGAAGATTATAGTGCCATATCATAAATGAATCATATCTTGTAAAAACCGAGTGACTTATATATGCATGTCTAACTAGCATAATGAAATAAGCGCCATACTAAAATTGTGTTTTATTATTTTTATTGACTCTGCTGGCTTTTCAAAATTACAGGTATTCTGAACCGTCCATGATGAAGTATGCATTGGCTTGGGGGCAATAACACGCTTTTAAGAATTATTGTTGTATATGTATTTTCTTGTTTTTATTTGTTTATTATTTGCGCGTAAAGATTTTTACATGCTAGCATAGTGTTGAGAAATAGATTGGCCAGCGTTGGTCTGTTTGCAGGAATTTCGGTCAATGCTTTTGAGTGGAATACGTAGAAATAATGTAATGTGATTAGCGATTTCTTAGTCACGAGCTTCTGATATTTCAATGTGTTGGGTGTCATTCTTCTCCATGCATTGATCATTCAGAACAAGCGGTTTTTAGAAATGGCATTTTGTTGATATTTTATTGTGACGAGTATTTTCTTTTCTCTAAGAAAGTGAAAATAATAGTTACACTTGGTTATTAAATGCCATTTTTTTATGCTGGAAATGATTTGTCTCATCGATTGGATGCAATGTTATTAATAGTTTAAAACAGTTTTTAATTCCGTGCATTTACAATGATCATGTACGCATTACATTGAGAAAAAGCAATGCGTCAGAAACTAAAACATCGTTTTTATTATTTCAATTCGCGTTTTTATAAAATATTTTTTTTCGTTGCTGCATGTTCAAATCAAGGTGCATTTTTATGATGGATTATCATAAGGATGAATGATGATAATCTTGGTGGCTAAAATTTTAGGAGGAGTGGTAATCACTGCCACCATGGTCTGTTGCGAGAATTCCCTGATGGTGGATTCCTTTGTTAGATAAATATCAGGCGGATATGAAAATGAACATTAGCTTAATGAATGATGGCAATATCTACTTTCTTGGCTTCATTTTTAGCCCCAAGCTCAGGATATTAAGCTGTGGTGATACCCTATATCAATTAAGGAAAAAGGAGTCAGATGTTTTGGCTTTGCTTTGCGAGAGGTATCCTCACCCTGTATCTCAGGATGATTTTCTGTCATGTGTATGGGAGGGGGGCTATGTAACACCGCAAAGTATCGCACAGGTGATTCGTGCACTGCGACGTAATTTGCAGGATAAAGATAAGCAAATCATCGTGACTATCCCCAAACTGGGGTACCGTTTTGGGGTGACTCCGTCTTTTGATGAGCCTCAAGAGTGTGTGGTTGAGAATGTCTTCAGCACGCATTCTGAAGTAGAAACGATCTATACGGCTCAATATGACACCTCGTGTGGGCAGTTTGTCTATGATCGTATCTCATTGATCAATCTGACACCTATCTCTGTCAATTCATTGGCTATTTCTCCTTGTGTCCGGCCAAAGAAAAAAATATACGTTTTAGAAATGTTGTACTGGTTGTCGTATGTATCGTTACTGTTTACCTTTTATGGTATTGCACAAAAGGTTCGACTATTTCTACCTATTCCGTTGTTACAGAGCCGCATGGCGAAGCCCGGTCGTCGGAGTGGGAGGCTCAACGCTAAGCCACCGTTTCTTGCCACCTTTTAAACGGTGACGTTTGTCGAGTTTTTTATCGATTAACCAATGCATTGATTATTATTACCATTTCTCCGGTTTGATATTCTCCTCATCTGTAGGGAAAAATATTTCATTCATCATATTTGTGTAAAACATATTTGTACCTATAAGTTGCATGGCTTTTTTGTAGAGAATCTTATTAGCATATTCTTGATGTGCGGGATCATCCCGCATTTTTGCATTGATAGCATTCATCGCGTTACTGAGTGTTATTAATGTCAACGGCGAGTTCGGAGAGAGCGCTTTCAGCTTTTCCAGAATACTTTGTAGATTGCCCTCTGGGTGATTTGCCTTAAGGTAGTGCAACACTTTGGCATCGAAGTTATCATTTTCTGTCTTAGTCGCATTAACTGGAACGGTACCTATATTGTTGCTATCAGTGCGCGATATCATTCATCTTCCTCCTTAACTGTGTTTGTGAAAGTTAACATAGCCTGTTGCAGTATTTTTATAATGTCTTGTAGGGTCGCGGGAGTTAATGCATTCAGTTGCAGCGTGAGTTCTTGTGTTGCAGTATCAGCCTGCGCCATCCACTGCTGGCACGGAGCTTCAATGGGGAAGCGTAACGCACGTGTACCGCATTGCAGCGTAATGTGATTTTCTTGGGTAGATAGGTACGTTATGTGCGGCATCAGATCAGGTACAGGCAGAGCATCGGGTAAGATAAGTGTCATGGAGTCACTGTAGTTGCAGTGCTCTTTTAATTGCATAATTGCGTATTCAACGATGACCGGATCGTGCAAAGTTTGAGTTAGCGCCTCTTGTAAATGTTGACGTTGTTTTGTCCAGCGCTCATGTTGTAGCGCTTCATAGTCGTTCAGCATGGAAAGTATCGTGGTGAAGAAGAGTTGAAAACCGGTGGAGAAACCCTCTCTTTCTTGCTGCTTTTTTACCTCTGCTGACGCCCGCTTTTGCTCATCATGAATCTCCTGACAACGGCGTAACGTATGCTCAATGGCATCCTGTGAACGGCACAGCCGTTTGCGAGTATCGGATTTGATAAGTACAAGATTGCGGCAATCTTCAGGCAACTCTGCCAGAGAAACAGTTCGCATAGTGAATGGCCATATTGAATAAGTTGATATGTTCGGGGGCACGAGGCGCGCGTATCTTTGGGAGAACGATGTCGGTGGAGAACAGCAGCATAAATCGCTGTTGTAGCGCCAGCGGTAAAGAATTGCATTGGCTCAGGATAAAAGCAGCACCTAAGGCCTGCGTAGTAGGCTTTCCTGGCTTCTGTGGGGGAATTTCCACAAGGTGTGCCATTGGCAATGCAATAAAAGTACGCAGTTGTGGATCAGAAAATAGCGTTAAGCTTTGAGCTGACATTGCTGATTTGAATAGGTAGCCACCTAACAAATGCGCAATGTTCAGCATGCGATACCACTGCTGCATTACCGCTGTCACCACTGTGTCTGATGTTCTCCAGGACGTTGGTAGATCGGTAAGTTGGTAATGCCTATGAAGCCAGTAATTCAGTAATGGCTCACAGGTTCGCTCATCAGCTTGCCAGGTTTGCGGCAGATGAGAGCGGTGGGTGTAGGCTAATGGATGATACAGAATACGAAAGAGCTGTTCATGGCAAATGCTCATGCCGGCGGCTCCTTATCTGGTGTTGTTGCCATTGCGGCGCTACTACGTGATGAACGACGCATTATCCTTGTGATGAAATAAATCCCGACCATGAGTGCGATGAGCAAAACTAGCATTAATGCTCCTTGTCAAACGGAGAACTCGGCAGAACAGACTTTGGTCGGTGGAACATATTGAATGGATGGTGCGGAGAAGAGCACAACGGAAATATTTTCGTAGCGAATATTACTAAGACTGTTTTTTATCAGCGACTTTACCTGTGAAATAAATACACTTTCATCAATATTGCCCTTATGAGTAATGATCACACCAACATGATCGGTGGTAAATTTATTTGCTGTATCATTATTAAATAACGGATAACTGATGTGGACTTTCGCATTTACCACCTGGCTAATGATGCGCAAGGATTGTTCGAGGCGCTGTTCTTGCAGTGAGATTACCTTGGCTTGCTCCGCGTTACTTGGTTTGCTTGTTGCTGAGTTAAATTTTCAAGCAGTTGGTTCTCATTACACGCCATGAGCAACATGGCCAGCATCGCTTTTGCATATTTCCTAAACATTATTGCGCTTTTTCCAGAGTTTCTATTGTGGCCACCCCTTTACGCGCCAGTGTGCTAATTAATGAAACATAGTTACTGTACTCCCCAAGGTAGCTTTGAAGTTGTAACAATGCCTCGGGATTACTGGTAAACTACTTATGGCGTTTATCGCCTGTTTAAATTGCTCATCTGTCTCACCCATTTGTTTGAACATATTAGATACGAGCATTGTAAATGATTGATCGTGGATGCGGGTTGATGCTGTTTCTGTCTGAGATGTCTCTTTCGGCGTAAGTTGTGTCAACTCAAGTAACGCTTTGTTTGTCAGCTCCATGCTACTTCCTCTAATGTAATAAAAGGCAATCAAGACAGTGTTAACGGAAGTTCTGAATAATGGCTGCGCCGATATCCTTATAGGCTTTTATCGTGCTTGTTTATGCGTTTCTAAAAAGCGTATAAGCTTGTAATTTTGACTGGTATGCAGCTAAAACGGATGGGTTAGAAGGATCTGCGGTGAGAGCTTCCTTGGCTTCGTTCAAATAATTCATTAAGGTTTTTGCTCCGTTTTCAAACTCGCCAGACATCTTGTCGAAAAAAATATTGTCAATGTGTTGGGGGGTATAATCAGCCATAATTCATGTCTCTTTTGTTAAGTGGAAAATACCAGTATTGAGGGGATATAAAGAGATATCCCTCTTTTGCATTAAGGTAAGATTTGTTTTTTAGGATGTTTTCATTCATGTTGATCGAAAAGTCAACGATCTGATCTCCCCATTGATTATAAAAATCAGAGATAAAAATGTTTAGCGAGTTTATTGTATTGTCACTGAGATCATCTCTCACAATCAGCGCAAATCCGGTGTCAGTCGTAACACAGCGATAGGGAATCTGAATACGTTCAAGTCCATGCTGAGCTTGCTTTACGAGAGATTCCTTATCTTTAAAAAAACATCTATACGCTTTGCATAAGGTAGTATCTGATGTGCCTGTGTTTTCAATGACGTTTCCTGTTCACTATTTAGTTTTCTGTATGTATATAGCCGAGGATATTCGGGTTGGGTTAAATCTAATCGTAAAGCAGGAAAACCCTTGGAATGTAAATTCTTTACCACCTCTTTTCGTGTTTTTTGCGCCCAGATTGGTGTAACATTGTTGACTTCATTCAGTTTATAGAGTACCTCATGTAGCCAAGCGATCTCTTGATATCCCTCTCCGAAAACATAAATATTATTGTTGGACTTTATTATCTTTAACGGCACAGGGGAGCCTGCGAGTGCCGCGTTGAGCGAAAAAACCTTGTTAATCTGCTGTGAGTATTTATACTAAGCGATAAGACCGAAAGTAAATAGTATTGTCAGAGCAAAGCAATAACATAAATATGCTTTAAATTTTATTGGTTTTTTCCTTTTACAGCTATTTCAGATGTTGAAACTGTTTTATCGACTTTGGACCAACCACAGCTTAATATTTCCTCAGACCAAGGGGTGTCATGTTTTTTTAATGCTAATTGTATGTTTTTATGTTGAAAAACAATATTTTCTTCAATGAGCGCTGATTGTGAATCCTCGGGATTAAGTATATCAACCAGATATCCGGAGGTGCCATCAGTTTCCAATTCTTTCGTCAGGTGTAGCAGCAAATTGGGGGAGTTTATGTCGCAAGGTATGTATAACGTTTTGCAAGTAAAGGATGCCATGTTCGCAACTTCTTCTTGCGTATCTATACTTACGTTATGCTGGTTTATTCCAGGATGAATATTAAAAAAATAGTCATCAGCTGGCAGGCTCAACTCACAACCAAACATCGGGCTAAAAAGAATTTTTAGTGTAAACTGTTCTGTATTTAATACTGCATCATCATCAATGTATTTCTCATCCATAGGGTTACCCTAAATAGTTTGTTCTTTAATTTGATTAGTGGCGACGCTTAAGGTGCCTTACTCTTCATGCACAATAATGATGTCATGCGAGATAACAATGATGACTTTCTATGTGTGAAGAAAAGTGTTTTCTATTTCAGTTCTGCTATTCTTATTTTTCTCGGTATCATTTATCCAAAATATAATTCTGATGTTCTGCATGTTACTCGAGGTTTAGGCAAAAAACGTAGGAACATAGTAGCGAGATAATCTAATATGGCCATGATATACTGCTAAGTTTTTTTGATATTTTTATTGTTTGTTCTATTGAATTAATTATCAATTTTTAATTGAGTTTTAATGTGATGCTTTCTTATTTTTTATTTTAATATCAATTAGTTATTTCTGGCTATCATCCTGCTTATATAAATGTAAAATTTCATGATTACTGGATTTGGATGTGTTTTTATTGTATGGGTGGAAATATATTTATGATATTTATATTATCTTGATTAATTTATTTTTACATTTTTTGATGTCTCTTGACCAACTTTTTTTAAGTGAATATTCTCGCTCTACAGAACCGCACCCATTTCTGTCGTGGGCTCACTATTATTCTAGCGCGTATGAGCTGCGCCGTTCAGTATGGCTGACGCAATTTTCTATAAATGTCATGCGAATTAAACAGAGGTCACTATGTCTAGAGAACTTCAGAATAAGAGTATTGCTACTAATACAAGCTTCCCGAATTGTAAATACAACCCTGGGTATAATGCAATGGTTGAAGACTCGGTAATTACTGATGAAATCTTGAAAGTTAATGATTCATTATTCTTCATTAGACCATTATCACCGGAGTCATCGTTCACCTTTTCAATTATGAATGGTTGAGAAAGAGTAACCTTTACGGGGGAGCAATCTGCGGTGTTGGTGTCGAATAGTGCTATTGAGTTATCGCTTCATGGGAAATGGTTAGTCGGAAGATCATTGATTACACAACTGGCGACCTTTTTAGCTTTCACTGAGTATCGGTTCAAAGAGTCTTCACGACTATGGGGTGCTAATGTTGCGCCTTTACAACATAAGGTTTTATTCGAAACAGAAAAGAGCTTCTGCGCAGTCATTGACAACGCGTAAATGAGCTTTATGGATTTGGTGTTTTGCCGCGACTTTATCAGTGATACGGATGTTATCAATAAATTATGTCATTTTATTCGCAGTATTGAGAGTTATTGGGTTGCCCAGTTCTTATTGGATCAGGTTCTTGATAATAGCAAAAGTATGAAGTCACATAAACTCTACAACTCATGTAAGGAGTATGGGGTTTCCGAATCCTATTTTAGAAAACTTTGTTATAACGCTTTTACCTGTGGCTCGAAAAAACAACTCAGAATGTGGAGAGCTGCATACAGCGCATTACAACTGATTGAGAATGATGAATCCATTGCTACCGTGGCCTGGAATAATGGCTATGCGTCGTCATCTCATTTTTCAACGGAAATTAAAACACTTTTTGGTATTACCCCCAGGGAGTTCAAGAATTTAGAAGGCTTTCTTAATGAATAGAATGGGTAAAATGGATTTTTATGTATTGTTGCTGATTACAGGAATAAGTATCGGTTTTCCTGTCTCGGGGCACTCCCGGTAAAGAGTTCGGCGCTCAATGATGAACTGAACAGCAGGGACGCTTTTTCAGCAGATAATACAACGACCTATGTTGCTAATAATAATAGTGTGCAGCAGCTTTTCTATGTGCTTGGTGGTGTTCTGGAAAAACCCATTATTGTTAGCACTGAGGCTGCAAAAAAACGTATTTCCGGTAACTTTGATTTGACGAATCCGCGCCAGTTGTTAAATGAATTGTCAGCGCGTATTGTATTACTCTGGTATGACGATGGTAGTTCTATTTATATCTATGATGTCAATGAGATACAGAGTCGTGTCATTAAGCTTGCTTATGCTCCATTTAATCGTCTGGAAGCCTACTTACAGTCGACTGGATTGTATGACTCTCGTTTTCCTCCCCGCTCCCATAGTGGAGCGGGTTCATTTTATTTATAGGGGTCTCCCGTTTATGTTGAATTAGTGGCAGCAGCAGCAAAATATATTGATGGCACTTATTCTCAGCCAGGAACAGGGGCGAGTGTTATCCGAGTTACCACGTTGAGAAATACCTTTGTCAACGATCGAGTATTTTCACTGCGAGATGCACCGATAACTATTCCCGGTGTTGCTACAGTATTAAATCAATTGCTCAATAATGGAAAAAAACAAAATAGTGCTAATATAACCCTGTCCGGTTTTCCTGTTACTGCGCAAAGCGAAGTTCGAGACCTCCGTGAAGGAGAATATCTCCGTCGAATGGGGGATTTACTTCCTGTATCTAATGGTAGGGTGAATCCGCAGACTCGCCAGGATGACATGTCAAACAGTACAGAAGGAAATGCAATCAATATTGTTGCTTATACGGATACAAATAGTTTACTTATCCAGGGAACAGAAAAGCAGGTTGCCTTTGTTGAAGATCTAGTTAGTGCTATTGATATTACTAAACAGCAGATCCAATTGTCACTATGGATTATTGATATCTCAAAAGATGATATTGAAAACTTAGGGGTGGCCTGGCAAGGTTAAGCAAATATAGGAAGTGTTGGTATTAATTTTAATGGTGCCACGAGCGCATTGAATCCAACGAGCAGCATGAACTTTCTGACAAAGGTGAGTGCGTTGATTGCAAAAGGGAATGCCCAGGTAGTTTCTCGACCAGAGCTTTTGACTCAGGAGAATGTTCCTGCACTGTTTGATAATAACAGTAGTTTCTATACTCGCTTGTTGGGGGAGCGTTATTCATCCTTAGAGAAAGTGACTTTTGGCACCATGATCAGTATTATTCTGCGTTTGGGCAAAAAAAGCCAAGAAATAGAGATGATACTTAATATTCAAGACGGAAAAATACCACAGGTCAATGGGCTCATGGAGACTATCGATACGCTTCCTGTTGTGAACAATACGCAAATAAGTACGACTGCACGGGTTCCAATGGGATACAGCTTATTGATTGGTGGTTATAGCCTTGAACAGGATGAACAACACGGTATGGGAATCCCGTTGCTAAAAGAGATTCCTTTATTGGGAGAGTTGTTTGATTACACCTACATCAGCCATAGAAACATGGTACGGCTTTTTCTGATTCAGCCACGATTGCTGGCGCACGGTGAAACCTGGCAAGGGCGCTGGGAGAATAATCCTGTATTGGGCCGAAACCTTGCCGGTGAGGATACGGCAACATTGCAGTCAACCGTATCCATGCTGCGGCAATTTATGAACAGCACTAAGGAGTACCGATGGAGATTCCTTCCCTTGGACGCACTGGCCTCCCGCGCATGGATTTCAGGGAGGAGGACAGCAATGGTAAGGTGCCGGAGACCACCAGTGATGATGGTGAACACCTGCCCATTACTAATCTGTAAGAACAGATCAGTAATGCTGCGGAAGAGTTTGCCGATGTATTGAGCACATTCGGACGTTTCAGCCGAACGGGACGCAGAAATGACAATGTTGATAATGACTTTCTTTCTTCCATGTTAGAAGAAAAGGCCGACGAAAAGAATGATGCTTTGATTAAGCAAGTCTCTAAGTTGTCATTAAACCGTGATGGGCTGCTGATATATGGGAGAAGCCTTTTTCCAAATGACAGCGATCTGATGCTGGCATTACGCGAGTTGATGCTCAGCCGCCAACTCTCTGCCGTGCAAAAGAAAAGGATAAAAGAGGCGATGGCCGATCTCGAAAAGTTCGCAGATTGTCCTAAAATGCGTTCCGGTATGAACATTGGTCGTCTCGCCAAACGATTTAGCAGACATGACGGTCAACAACATCTCTTTGCTCGAGAGCTGCGTGCCTGTTACTTACGTTTCTTAGAATTGGATCTGCCTGGCAGCTTTGTTTATCAGGACTGGATAGAGCAATACGGGTGTCATAACAGGCAGCGCTTATTGGCTTTCACCATAAATGCACTTATTGCAGATATGAAATCAACCGAGCCAGGCATCCATTTTGATGAATTTGGCCCGCTAAGTGACAGAATATCTGATGCAAGAACCATTCATACATTGGATTTACTATTAAATGAAAAAATTTCTGTGCTGTCGTTTCGTGAAAGTTTAAAAAATGAAATTAGAATAATGGATGAAAATGATATTGTCATGCTTTATCTGAATGGCATTGTTGAAAGTCACAAATTTGAAGAGTCACTTTATTCATTTAACCATGATTTTATGCGAAGTTTGTTGTTAAAACAAAGAGCAACGGTGATACAGATATTGAGAGGGATCTATAATAAAACACCAGAAAGAATGTACATTGATCCTACATGTCGTCAGTACCTATTGAACTTTATTTCTTCTTTGCTCACTTCTTTTCACGAAAAAGAGCGGAGACAAGGGCCGTGGTCTGATTACTGTACCTGATGCGAATATCCGCTTACTTTAATACATTCATGGCGTTGAAAGATGATGCTATACAATTTTATTATCCAGATTAGAAATCGTCCTGAACTCATTATTTTATTGATAATGATTCTTGTAGTGGTTATGCTCATTATTCCTTTGCCTACATATGTGGTCGATTTTCTCATTGGTTTTAATTTGACCATGGCATTGATGATATTTTTAGGATCGTTTTACATCAACCGGGTTCTCGATTTCTCTTCGTTTCCTGCTATTTTATTGATTAGTACTATTTTTCGATTGGCAATATCTATCAGTACAAGCCGTTTAGTGTTGATGAATGCCGACGCGGGGGAAATCATTGCCAGTTTTGGTGAGTTTGTTATCGCTGACAACCTTATTGTTGGCTTTGTTATTTTCTTTATCGTCACCATTGTTCAGTTTATCGTTATTACTAAAGGTTCGGAGCGTATTGCTGAGGTTGCTGCGCGTTTTTCTCTCGATGCGATGCTTGGGAAACAAATGAGCATCGATGCCGATCTTAAAGCAGGAGTAATTGACGAAAATGAAGTGAGGCAGCGGCGAACAGTATTAGAGGCAGAAAGTCAACTTTATGGGGCGCTTGATGGTGCCATGAAGTTTATCAAAGGTGATGCAATTGCAGGGATCGTTATCATATTTGTTAACCTATTGGGCAGTATTTCTGTTGGGATAATGCAGCACGGAATGAGTATGTCGACAGCGCTCTCCGTCTACACTCTGTTGACGATAGGTGATGCGCTGGTTGCGCAGATACCTGCACTCCTGATTTCTATCAGCGGTGGTTTGATTGTTACTCGCGTCAACAATAACGAAGACAATAATCTGGGATCTAAAATTATCCAGGATATGTTTTCCAATAAATTTATCCTGGTCGTTACCGCTGTTCTCGCGATTGCGCTAGGTCTGCTGCCTGGTTTCCCATTACCCATATTTATATTATTGGCAGCACTGCTGTTGGGACTCTATATAAAACATAGACTGAATGAAAAACGGCGAGGAGATGTTACATCAAATTTAGATCAGAGAGATAACGAGGCTGAAGAGAAGGGTAAACCGGTTGTGATTGATGGCGAGTTTATACCTGAAACCATTCCATTGATTGTTACTGCGTTTTCTGGACATGAAAGGATATTGGATCAATATGGTTTTTCCTCATATTTGAAACGCCATTTTTTTATCGAGTATGGGGTCCGTTTACCTGACATTGTGATGAATTATAAAAGTGATACCCCGCCTAATACCATAGTTATTTCGATTAATGAGATTGAGGCAGCCACATTCCCACTCTTTCCTGGTATGCACAAGATCCTGTTGCGCAGGGATGAGTATCAGGTTCTGGACAGCAGTGTTCAGGTTAATGAAATTGATCAGGTGAAAACTTATTGGCTACCGGAAATGCAGTGCAAAAAAGCGCATAGTCTTGGGTTCTATACGCGTAACGCACAGGATGAATTTTACGTTTGTGCATCGACTCTACTGGCGCGAAATATTACCGAGTTTTTCGGCATTCAAGAGGCAAAAATGCTTCTTGACGATCTTGATAAGAAATATCCAGAATTACTCAAGGAGTGTTACAGGAATAATACTGTTCAACGTATTACTGAGGTTTTTCAACGATTGCTACAAGAACGTATTTCAATCAGAAATATGAGGTTAATTCTTGAAGCATTGGTACAGTGGGCACCGAAAGAAAAAGATCCCATAATGTTGGTAGAACATGTACGTGGTGTTTTATCTCGATATATATCGAATCGTTTTTCGACGGAAGGGAAAATTCGCACGTTTGTGATGTCGCATGAGATGGAAGCGGTAGTACGTAACGGTATCCGGCAGACATCAGGAGGGACTTTCATCAACCTGCCACTACTAGAAACCGAGCGAATTATGCATTGTTTGGAAGAAAGTATTCATGGCAACGGCGTCAATACCAGAGATATTATTTTGATGGTTTCTTTGGATATTCGACGATTTGTGAAAAAATTAGTTGAAGAACATTATCCTGAAATGGATGTACTCTCATTCGGTGAGATTTCACAAAGCGTGGACATTGATGTGATTGGTTTACTACAAAATTAAAAGGTGAATTATGCAATATGATGTTGTCGCGTTGCTGACCGAGATTTTAGCTAAGGTTGGAATGTCAGATGTTTTTGATAAAGATCTGAATAATCATTCAACGATATCGTTGCATATGAAAGATGATATTCCCACGATCCATATCAAGAACAATGATGAAGAAATTTGGGTTTGGGTACAATTGGGGGAAGTAAATCTTTCCACACTCAGTTATTGCAGCGCCAACTTGTTCCCATTGCTACTGGCTCATAACGAGGACATCTTTCATGCTGGGCATCCTTGTTTGTATCAAGTTGATAATGCTTTAGATCTTCGAGCTCAGGTAAAAGAAAAGCATTTTGAATCGGCATCGGCATTCATGGAGATGCTTGATAGCTTTTTAACCGTGCTGCAGCAGTACCGTACGGCACTAAATTGATAATGGGAGTGCAATCATGGTCGCTCAAAGCTTTGTCCATCTTGCTCACCCAGTAAGAATTCAAGGGAATGTGATAGAAGCCTATTTACCTGATACCTATATCGGTGAGGTGTGCGAGGTTCAGTATTCTCTCCAGGATTCAACGAAAGTAGGGCTTGCGCAAGTAATTGGGTTTAATCATGAGTACACGCTACTAAGTCTTCTAAATGACAATCAGGACTTTTCTCGTTGTAATGTACTCTACCCAACAGGTAAACCGTTCAGGATTGCGCTTAATGACGATATTGCTGGCGCTATTCTTGACGCTATGGGGAATGCCCGAGGTCGACTGGATGCAAAAGTATTGCGTGAACCTGTCGTGAATGACGTGCTGGCTGTTCAGGGAGAACCTAAAGATTTTACCCAGCGTTGGTCCATTGATACGCCGTTAGTGACTGGTATACGTGCTATTGATGGACTGCTCACTTGCGGCTTGGGCCAACGAATGGGAATTTTCGCCGCTGCGGGCTGTGGTAAAACGTCATTAATGAGTATGCTGGTTGAACATTCCGAAGCGGATATTTATGTTATTGGCCTTATCGGAGAACGCGGGCGTGAAGTTACTGAGTTTATTGAAACATTAAAACAATCCTCACGATGCTCGCAGATTGTGCTGGTATATGCCACATCAGACAGATCGTGTATTGAACGCTACAATGCTGCGCAGATAGCGACACGTGTGGCGGAATATTTTAGTGCCAAAGGAAAACATGTTCTGTTATTTATTGATTCAATTACTCGTTATGCTCGCGCTCTACGTGATACAGCGCTTAGTATGGGGGAAATGCCGGCCAGGCGTGGTTATCCTGCATCTGTGTTTGAAGCTTTACCCAAATTGCTGGAACGACCTGGACGTTTTCAATACGGTTCAATAACAGCATTTTATACAGTATTGATTGAAAATGAAGAGGAGCCGGATATTATTGGTGATGAAGTTCGCTCTATTCTTGATGGACATATCTATCTGAGTAATAAACTTGCCGCTCAAGCGCATTATCCAGCGATTGATATTTTACAAAGTGTCAGCCGAGTGTTCCTTAATATCATACAATCAAAGCAGCAGCGTGCTGCCGCACGTTTCCGAGAATTGTTGTTTCGGCAACGTGATATGCAATTGTACTTGGATCTGGGTGAGTACCAGCCTGGAGATAACGTTGAAAATGACACTGCGCTGAATAAAAAAGAAGGTATGGAAAATTTTCTTAAACAGGACATGAATCAGAAAACAGAGATAACAATCTGTTTGGATAATCTGTATGAATGCCTGGCGTAAAGGAAACGCTTTTCTGGCTTTGCTGGGACATAAACAGGAACGTGCCAGACATGATAAAAAAAGAGTGAAGTGCTATTGGAAAATGTTACTCAGGATATTTGTAAATATCAACAAAATTATAAGGAAATAGATAATTCGATTGCTCAATTGATGTCACCGGGGGTTCTAAGTCGTAGCGAAATGTATCAGCGTATTCGTCAGCAAGGTGTATTGCTGAGCTGTCAGCAAGATATTGCTCAACGCATTATTGATTTACAGAATGATGCGGAAATTGAAAAACAGAAAATAGAGAAATATCAGAATGCGATAGTCGAGTGTGAAAAAAGGCAGCGCAATATTGCACGTAATCTTCAACGCATACGGCGTGACGTGCTACGGCGAGCAGATATAAATGCTGAAAATGATATTGAGGAGATCGTGAGTTATGGAGATAAAAACAGGTGAAGCATCAATAGAATTACAGATGTCATCGGAAATAGCCTCTGAGAGCGATATATCCATTGAAAAGAGGGTCGAGAGTAAGAAGAAAAAGAAGGAAATACAAGGCTCAGAGAATGTTACATGCTTGCATTACTACACAGCAATTTTGCATAACAAGCCGTTGAATCTGAAGAAGGATGGCGTACTGGTGCAAGAACAGCAACAGAAGCACCTGGTGCAAGATTTGCGAACCCGCCAGTACGATATGCCCGATTCATCCATGGTACTAAATCACAAGGGAACCAAGGTAATAGCACCTTTAGTACAAGGCCTTCATACCGCAGATGTCGGTGCGCCTAAGCCTGCCACTATTGTAACTGCTGCGGCTGCAAGCGGAGACGAACAACTAAGGTCCGCTTCTTTTTTTAACCAACTGAATGGCAAGGCCCCAGAGATAACTGATGTTGCAGTGTTGGACAAGTCGTATTCTCGAATGTTTTTACCCAAGGGGAATCTGTGCTTGCTGTGCGTTCAATGCATGACATCACCGTGCAATATGATGTTTCTCGCCCTCAGCGTAATGAGCAAGTGACCACACCTTTTGCCTCGGTGACACAACAAGAAAGATTGAATGCACTGCGGCTTGGAGAGCGTAGTGACGAGCAAACGGTAAGGATCAATTATCCGTTCCAACGTTGGTTTGGTGAACATTCAGTCAAGGTGTCGCTACGACGTGACAGTCTGTATGAAGGCTTGATGACTCTACAACCGTCAGATGTGCGTGCGTCTGACGCATTATCAAGACAACTTGAGCACTGGCCAAAGCAGACACCGCACATTTTGCCCCCTGACTGTATGGGAGATGAACAGGGGGAACGACAGCAGCAACGAGACCAGGAAGAGGAGCAATAATGAATTTACGGGACCGGTTACGTCGAAGAGCACGGCAGGTTACTGTGGCCCGGGGAAATGCCATACATGTTCCTGGCAGTGAAATTGCGTTGCCTAGCTCCTCTCGACGTTACCTTAGCCTTGATTTGACTGACGAGGAACAAAATTACGCACAAGCATGGGTGGATGCTGACGACTGGGCTGCGTCGAGTGGGTGTGAATTGCCTGGTATTGCTTGGGGGCAAGTGCCACTTGGCTATCTTTCTCGTTGGCTATGCCATCACCAATCTGAATGGTGGGTTGCGGATAAACGTTGGGCAATTCAACAGGTATCGATCTCAGAATCGTTGTTGCCCATTTCACTCACGCGATTACCGGCTAAACCCTGTTCTTTACTTTGTTGTACCTGGTCTGAGGATCAAGATGAAGCGCTACGTATATCTCGACCCTGGCTTGAAAAACCCCCTTTTACACTGTGCTACATGTTGGGCAGTAGTCGCTTGGTGCTCACTCAATTGGTGGGAGTGGAGCAGGGCGATCTGATTCGTATTGAATATTACAATCCCATGTTGCTTATTGAGCGTTGTCCAATTGCCCATTTTTGTTTAACTCAGAACCTGGAGGTTTTTGTGGGGGAATATTACATCGCGGATTCAGATGATGCGCTGAGAGAAGACGATGAAATGACATTTGAATGGATGAACTTGCCTGTGAATATCGAGTTTGTATTAGACACCGTAACACTTACTGTCGGCGAATTGGATAGCCTGCAACCGGGCGCGCAGTTACCGTTAAATAATAATGCAGAAAAAAAATCAGAATCTACCTGAATCGCAAACTGTTTGCTCGCGGTGAGTTGGTTGTATTGGATGACGGCTCGTTGGCAGTTGAGGTAAATAGTATGCACGGCGCTGCAACGGGGCAACTGGATTCAACTTATGCTGAGTAATGATGTTTCATTAATTATACTTCTTTCCTTTTTTACACTGCTACCTTTTATTATCGCCGGTGGAATCTGTTTTATAAAATTCTCCATTGTGCTTATCATGGTTCGTAACGCGTTGGGAATTCAACAAGTTCCTTCAACGTTAACCTTGAATGGCATTGCTTTGATTATGACTGCCTTTGTTATGATGCCTGTAACACAGAATATGTTGAGGTTTGTCGAAAATAATAATATCAATTTTAATGATACATCGTCAGTCACCTTGTTTATGGATAAAGGGTTGGAAAGTTACAGGAGCTATCTGGTTCATTATTCTGAACGCGATCTTGTTCGTTTTTTCTACAAAGTCCAGGTTTCTGGCGATATATACAGGCTGATGTGTATCATCGAATGAATAGAGAATTATCCCAGCCTGAAAATATAACTGATAATATTGCTGGGTGTGCTAATGAAGATGTTGCACTAGCCGTGAAGGATTTCATTAAAGCCCCAGATAAAGTCGGATGCGTATATGGTTTCATCCATACTCAGTCGCAGGCCTCGCTTCCTGAAGAGTTACGTGATGCCAAGACGACAGTTGAATCTCGTGAGATTTTTAAAAGTATATTGGGTATGCTTTCTACTAAGGCTGAAAATTTCTCATCCACAGAAAAAGTGTGTTATCAAAAATTATGTGACCATCTTTCTTCCGAAATAAAAAATGAACAGAATGAAACAGACACAAAAATCAGTCTAAAAAAGCAGATAAAAAATATTAGCAATGATGATAAACAATTTTGGGTAGAGGTTTCTCCGCTGCTTCAAACCTACGGCAAAGAGATATTGGAAGACCTCACCGCGCATATGCTCAATCAATCGATCAATGCCTGGTGTGAGTATCATAACGTCACCGATCGTGACGAGGCACGCGAGAATATTGAGCAGATTTTTGATACCACTATCCGTATGTGTTTTAACATCATTGATGATGAGGTCATGGGGATTGCCAAAGAGGCAAAATCTGCTATTCAGGATCGCGAGGAAATCCATGGGGCTTTTATGCGCTTTGGGTGCATGAAGGTTTTTGATGCTGTCGCATCGATCCCATTGGCACTACGGCGGCAGGCTCCTATTGGTGCCGGAAAACCGAGTACTTCGGAAAAAGCGGCAGGAACGGCAGACGCAGAGAGCAACATAAACGGACACCAAACACCGAAAATGTCGTCCTCACCCGGAAATATTACTGTTTATGGTGGTAATGCTACGGCGACATCTTACGGTGGGAATACACCAACTACGCCGCCCGATCCTTGGAGTTCGATGACAGAAAAGCTTTTGGCATCAGATAAACTTAATAAAGATCAATGCTTTTTGTTTTTAAAAGATCTGATTGCCACGATGGGCGAGCGCCGCGAGGCCTCGCCGAGTTTTTTTAGTCGCTACCCGCTGCTAAGCCGCTTGAATGGTATCAGTTCGCAAGATTTACCGGCATACTCGACGCTGCCTAATGGGCATGGTGCTACTCACTCCTCATCGGACAGTCAGCTTGATGCGCAGCGCGTCCCCAACATGGTGTTACCCGCAGCCTATTCTTCATCATTGAACGCTGCTGTGGCACAGGCCTTCTCCCAGGAAACTGGTAACGTGGAGCCCTCAGCTCCGACGGTTGAAAGGGATTTTGTACCTGACAGTCAGGTCAAACGACGTCCTTCAACCAGTAGTTCTATTGGCTCCGGTATATCGACCATGTCGCCGCCGCGTTCGCCACTGGAGAATTTCAACATTGGTACGCTGTCGCGCAAGCAGAACATTAACCCCCTGGCATCACTGGGAACGTATCGTAGAATCAGGCACCGATCTTTCCGCTGCGATTGCTGAGAATGGGCACGCGGCGAATGATGACCTTCACCTGACAGAGACAGCGAGTCGTTCGGATTTAGCCTCTTCAGCGGGGAGTTCCTCATCAGGTATCAACATGACTGATTTAACATTGCTTAAACGCTGACTTGGCGAAGAAGTTAAGGAAAATGAAAAGGAAACGGCGAGCATTAATAAGCTGATCCTGAAGGCGGGCGGGCTGTATACCCAAACGCTGGAGCACTTCCTGGAACGGGCATTCCTCGCCGAGGCCGGTACTGAAGTACAAAGTGATATGCAGCAGGCCTATATCAATGAATCATTTCGTAAGATGCAATTGCATGAAGACTTTTTCCAACTGAGCCGTAGCGCTCAAGCGCTGGTCGAGAAATATGGGCTAAAACGCGGTTCTCGGGTTTTTACCACCACGCCGGGAGTAAGGCGCTCCTTATCAACGCAAATGTCACGAGGATGAGGGTGTGATAAACGGGAGTAACAATGAGCACCTGGTAAAGGAATTGATTTATCAGGTGAGCGGCATCCCTATTGACCGCATTGGGTTGGAGGACAGTTTACTCGTCACATTGGGATTGGATTCGGTCGAGATGATCGATTTATTGATGCGTCTTGAAACATTCAGGGTGACTATTCCGTCGACGCAGATTACCGCTGCGCTTAGGGTACGCAATATCGTTGAATATCTTGCAGCGGCTTCCTGCCCTGAGGGTGTTCAACGTGTCTTGTAATCAGCCAGATTGATACTAAACAGTTTGAGTTTACGCCACAGGGATGTGCGGCCGATTTTCAACGTTGAAGCCATTTGCGAGGCCTTATCCCGGCAGCGAACAGCCGCCTGAATAAGTGCATCTCGTTCCATATCTTGCAACGAATGGGGCTGAAGGTTGGTCTCTTGCGCTCCCGTAAAGCAGGCACATGAATATCGAACGATTGCAACTCGTACAGCAGATGACGGCGAAAGCGGTTTTCCTCAACAAACTGATTGATGTCCACATCTGTGGTGGTGCTCAACCTGACATCCAGTGGCACCAGCATCTGGTTCGCTTTGTTGAGCAGCCCGGTTTTCAACAATTGTAATAACGCCGTTTGTACTTCATGTGTCAGATACTCGACATTTTCTAATAGCAAGGTGCCGCCTTTAGCCAATTCAAATTTTGAAATAGACGGTTTATCCGCATAAGCCTGACTGCCAAGAAATTCGCTCGCCATTGCCTCACGCGGTATGGCCTTGCAGTTGATGGTAATAAAGGGCCTGTCCCGACGCTCGCTCGCATTATGAATGGCCTGCGCCAGATAGGCTTTGCCAAGCCCCTCTTCTCCATGTAGCAGCACGGAACCACGTCCCTTGGCTGCTGGTTGGGCAAGGCGTACCACACGCCGAATGGCGCTGGATGTGCCGACATAATCAAGATCGTCAAATGTCAGACGCGCATAAGCACCGCCGTGGCGATGAACCAATTCTCGAATGTGATCAATCGGGTGCAACAGCGCGATGTAACGATCGGGGTATTGGCAACGCCTTTAACAATTTTAAGCGACATCGCCAGCGCGATGAAAGCGCCCTGGAATTCAACGGCGGTTTCGAACAGGTAAACATCCCGGTTCTCTGTGATGGCATGGGTGATACGCTGCGGTAATGTCAGCGTATCTTGAATGTTTTTCCCCAATAACTTCTCACCCTTAACATTGAGCAGGTCGCTGCCATTTTTGTTCAGATAGAGGATTGTGCCCTTATGATCCCAAGCGAGAACGCCTTCTTCAACACCATCCAGTAAGGCGTGCACTTCACTTAAATGTTGGTTGGATTCCGCCAGAATCATATCAGCATGCAATTTTGCACTGATTTGCTGCGCGGTAGAATGCACCAGTGCCGAAACTGTGTCGCTTTCGTCCAGCAGAATCAGCCCAACCGCGCCCATCACAGCGCTGTAGCTGTCGAAAATTGGGGTGGCGAAACAGGCGAATTGGTGCAGGGACTGATTGAAATGCTCATATCCTTGCAGACTCACAGGTTCATGCAACAGAAGTGCCGTAGTGACGGCATTGTTCCCCATCATACCCTCCCGCCAGTAAATGCCCTCACCAATCCCTAACGCCATCAGCCGTTGGCTCATGGCGGGGGTTGCGTGAAAGCTCAGTGTGCATCCCGTTTCATCGGTCAGCAGCAAGGCACATTCCGTGGTAGTGAGATAGGCAAAATGTCCTCCAGTATCGGAGAAGAGATATTGATCATTTCGGCACGGTTACGGCACAGAGACTCGAAAGTAATGCCTTTGGCGTAGAGTGGCGTTGACCAATGATCATGGCGCTGTTGTCGGCGGCAACGCAGCCAGGATTCGGCGATGTAGGGTTTTAGCGTGAGATGTTCCATGCTGGCGGCATCGGCATATTTTATCGGATCGGGTGTGATGAAATCGTGCCAAAGGGTTTTCAATTCAGAGCGTGTCACAGGTATCTTCTTTAGCGCGTAGCCAGTGGAAAATATGTAGCGTATTTATGTTTCATTTTAGAAATATTTCGTTTGTTCTGTGACCTGTGTCGTCAACAACGAGTGACTGTTGCATAAAAACAATAGCTATGCTTAATTAATTAAATTTCATTGTTTTTATTTTTTACTCTGCAAGAGTGTGAGCCACTACACAACTTTTGTCACAGTTTGACTGGCATCAAATAAAATCGCGTTTCGCTCTTTTTATGTTTCTTATTGGAACGTTTTTATATTCAGGAATGTTCCTGAATTGAACATAAAAATATTTTTTACAGGCTAGATTCGGCTTCCTACTCTCATCGTGTTCGTTAAGTCACGTGGGTAACCCCTCAACCTAAAACGAAAGGAAACAGCGATGAACATTTTTCTTGCAGAATTGATTGGCACTATGGTGCTGATACTGCTTGGCAACGGTGTAGTGGCCAACGTGGTACTGGCACGAACCAAAGGGGGCAATAGCGGCTGGATCGTTATTACTGCCGGATGGGGATTTGCCGTCGCCATCGCCGCGTATATCACGGGCTGGGTGAGCGGTGCGCATCTGAACCCGGCGGTCACCTTTGGAATGTGGCTGTATGGCAGCATGGCATTGGCTTACGTTGTTGCTCAGTGTATTGGCGCTTTTCTCGGCTATCTGACTTACAAACGTCACTACGACGTCACCGAAGATGCAGGCCTGATTCTGGCGACCTTTTCCACCGGGCCTGCGGTACGCGACTTTAAGTGGAACTTGGTCACAGAAATTATCGATACGGCTGTTTTAGTCTTTGGCGTACTGGGGATTTTTAATTCGCACAACGGAATCGCCTCCGGTTTTGGTCCGTTCGCGGTAGGGATTCTAGTTTACAGCATCGGTTTGTCGTTGGGTGGCCCCACAGGCTATGCCATCAACCCCGCGCGCGATCTTGGACCACAAATCGCTCATGCCCTGCTGCCGATTAAAAACAAAGGGCATTCTGACTGGGAATACGCCTGGGTGCCGATTGTCGGTCCGCTGATCGGCGGTGGCATCGGTGCGCCGTGCTACAAATTTTTACCTGTTTTTGCCTAACGGGCGGAACTCCGCTCACCCATGGAAATCGTCTTTTCCCCAGCGAAAGGGCGGTCATCAAAGAGGAAGGGTCATGAAAAAGCTAATCAACAAGGTTGATGATGTTGTCAGAGAACAGCTTGAAGGTTTCGCACTCGCACACCCGGATTTGACGGTTAACACCGAGCCTTTCTATGTTTGCCGACGCTCGGACAAGCCCAAAGTGGCGCTGATTTCTGGTGGGGGCTCCGGGCATGAGCCGATGTACGCCGGGTTTGTCGGTTTCGGCATGCTGGATGGCGCGTGTCCCGGTCATATTTTTACCTCTCCAACGCCCGACCAGATGTATGAATGTGCGCAGAATGTCAGCAACGAAAATGGCGTGCTGCTGCTGATCAAAAACTATACCGGGGATATCCTTAATTTTGAGACCGCCGCTGAACTGCTGTACGGTGAAGGTATTGCCGTACAGGTGGCGGTTATTGATGACGACGTTGCGGTGAAAGACAGTTTGTACACTGCCGGTCGACGCGGGGTCGCGACCACCGTGCTGGCGGAGAAACTGCTGGGGGCAGCGGCAGAAGAGGGGTACAGCCTGGATCAGTGCGCCGCGTTGGCCGTGCGTATTGCCAATCAGGGCCGTTCCATCGGCGTCGAGCTCTCCTCATGCACGGTGCCCGCAGCCGGTAAGCCCAGTTTTTCTCTGCCCGAAGATGAAATCGAATTCGGCATTGGTATTCATGGAGAACCGGGTATCCGTCGGGAGAAATATACCGATGGTGACACTATCGTCAGCGCGATGCTGGATGAAATTCTCGATAACACGCCCTATGTGCGCACGTTGCGCCAATGGGATCGAGAAAAAGGTGAATGGCTTGACGATACCCGCACCACGACCCCGCTCAACGCAGGCGACAATGTTATTGTGTTGGTGAACGGGTTGGGGGCCACGCCAGCCTCGGAGTTGTATGGCGTTTATCGCAAAGTGGCGGAAATTTTGACGGCGAAGCAGATCAACATTGCGCGCAATCTGGTGGGAACCTATTGCAGCGCGATTGATATGCAAGGCGTTTCTATCACGCTGCTAAAAGCGGATGACGAAATGCTCTCCCTGTGGGATTTCCCGGTCAGCACCCCGGCTCTGAGATGGAAAATGTAGTTAAGTCAGGAGCTCTGCCGCCGTTGGCGGCAGAGCTCGCGGAGATGCGGGGGGAGCCTGCGTCTGGCGTTGGTGCGGTGAGAACTGAGGTGCGACGATGGTGGTAACGAAAAACAAGGTGATATTCTGGCTAGATGCGGCGGCCGATGTGTTTGAACAACAAGAATTTCTCACCGATCTGGATCGTGAAATCGGCGATGCGGATCACGGGCTGAACATGAACCGCGGCTTTCGGAAGGTAAAAGAAAAACTGCCGACGCTGGCGGATAAAGACATCGGCACCATTATGAAGAATACCGGCATGGTGCTGCTTTCTACCATCGGCGGCGCCAACGGACCGCTGTACGGCACCTTCTTTATCAAAGCGGCAGAAACAGTCATGGCAAAAGAAGAGCTGACGGTGACGGATCTCTACCATATGTACCAAGAGGGAACAGAACGTATTATTGCGCGCGGTATGGCGCATCCCGGTGATAAAACCATGGTGGATACGCTCAGCGCCATTGTGGAATCACTGAAAGCCCGGCAAGAGAGCCCGCTTTCCTCTGCGCTGGCGGACACGTTGCAAGCAGCGGAGCAGGGAATGAAAAGCACAATTCCAATGCGCGCGGCAAAAGGTCGGGCCAGCTATCTGGGGGAGCGCTCCATCGGACATCAGGATCCTGGCGCGACGTCCAGCTACCTGCTGTTTAAAACACTGTGTGATGTCGTGGATATGTGATGCCCCGATAACCCGATTGGGTAAGGCTGTAGAAAATGGTCAATATCGTGGTGGTTTCTCACAGTAAGCGGTTGGCGGAAGGGGTAGCTGAGTTGGCTGCGCAGATGACGCACGGCAGTGTGAAATTTGCGGTGGCCGCCGGCATTGATGATCCAGAAAATCCGATTGGCACCGATCCTATCGCTGTGATGACGGCCATTCAGGAGATGCAAGATGAAGATGGCGTGCTGGTGATGGTCGACATGGGAAGTGCGATTTTAAGCACTGACATGGCGCTGGAACTGCTGGGTGAGGAGTATGCGACCCGTGTGCACGTCTGTGCTGCTCCTCTGGTTGAGGGGACGATCGCCGCAGCCGTTGTGGCGGCTTCCGGTGGCGATATCCGCCAGGCCATTACAGAAGCGCATCAGGCGCTGGTGGCGAAATATCACCAGTTGAGTCAGGATGATAAGCTAACGGCGGCCATCTTGCCTGTCGCCTTGACGGCGGAGGTGCCCGCGTCGGCGCTCACCTTCTCCTGGCGTGTGGCAAACCCTGCGGGGATTCACGCGCGTCCGGCCTCGGCCATTGCTACTTGTCTTAATCGCTACAATGCCGATGTGCAGCTGGTGAAAGGCGCTCAGACGGTGAACGGCAAAAGCGTGAATAACATTGCGCTGTTGGCCATCAAACGCGGCGACGAAGTTACGCTGCGAGCGAGCGGCGAGCAGGCGCAGCAAGCGATTGATGCCTTCTCGTCGCTGGCGCAGAATCATTTTGGCGATCGCCTTGAAGCAACTGACGCTCCTTGTGCGCGTTCCTTGCAACATCCTGTTGGTGAGCTTGTTACTGCCACCGTGTGTCGCACAGAGCATGTGTTGCCCTCCTGACGCGGGCGATTGATGCTGCCGCACAAGATCTGGATGAACTGTTTGCATTTACCGCGCAACGTCTTTCTGACAAGGAAGCGGGTATCTTTATGGCGCAGCGCATAATGCTGGAGGATGGCGAGCTGTATGACGCGGTCGCCGAGCGGATGCGGCAAGCACCGAGGCCCGTCGACGCATTGTGGCTGGCGGTGATCGCCTCGCTGGCGCAGGAGTATCAGGGGATTGAAGATACCTACCTGCGTGAACGCTACATCGATATCTATGATGTCGGTCTACGGGTTTGGCGACATTTGAACAACCAGCCGGACAGCGTGGTTACGCCCTGTCATACGCCAATGGTGATTGTCGCCAATATACTGTTGCCTTCTGAAACGGTGCAGTTGGATCCCGCCTGGATCAAAGGCATTTACTTCACGGACTGCGGCAGAAACTCTCATGCGGCGATTTTGGCGACGGCATTGGGCTTATCGATAAACCGCGTCATACGCAGGTACTGCGTCACGGAGAGGAAATCGCCTTCAATGACGACAGCGGTGAGATCAGTCGAGCCTAAGACATAAAAGTCAATATTGTCGTCCTGCGCCATTGGGCGCGGGAGAGCGAAATACGAAAACGACCCGTGTCGTTGCCGACTGGAGATCGCCAATGCCGATCCTGCCAGCATAAACACGCCGCCGGTGGCGCGGTTGAGCAACGCCATGCGGCGCGGGTTACTGAATACGCCGGACAGGCGTCGTCCTGTGCTGGCATAGAAAAACATAATGCTGAAATCAAACAGCACCCACGTCAGTGCCAGAATGGCAAACTGGAGCGCATGAGGTTCTGTGGTGCTGATAAAGTTGGGGAATAGCGCAGCAAAAAACAGCAGATCCTTCGGGTTGCTGATACCGACTAAAAAGCCTTTACGGAACAGCGCAACGCGCGTGGGGGACGCTTCCGTTTGCACCTGTTCGGGCGTGTGGGCGCTTGCTGCTGAACGCCATGAGGCAATGCCGAGCCAAATCAGATAGAGTGTGCCGACGATTTTCAAGATCATAAACGCTGTTGTTGAGGCGGCCAATACCGCCCCCAATCCCAGCGCCGAAAGTGACATCAGTATCAGGGCTGTGGTTACGCCTCCCAGTACGGTTGCGGCAGCGCGTCCACGGCCGTAGCGTAAGCCGTGCGTCATGCTAATCAGCGCTGACGGGCCGGGAATGGCAATCAAAGCGGTAATCACGCCAACAAAGGTGAGCCAGAGGTGTAGCTCCATGTTTTCTCCAACCAAATACGTGTAACGGGCACAAAGGCTACCACCATACGCTATGCTCTCACATATAGCACGCGGTGCCCAAACGGTATTTATACCGTCATACTTCACGTTGTCGTTGCGTTGTGGCGCTCGTTATATCGGCGGCGTTTAGCGCACAAGTGTCACCAGGCGTTTGACCAGCGGACCTTTGATCGCCATATCCAGCGTCATCAGTGCCAGCCCTTTTGCCAGTGAACGGGTGTAGCGATGAAGAGAACGATCGATGTAGGTTTGGTTTCGGGCAACGGAAAGCCACCCTTCCGGCTCAATGTGCGCCAATAGCGTATCGCCAGACAGGATCTTGCTGTCGAAACAAATCGCCACAGAGCCGGCATAGTGCCGATGCGTAATCTCCTGCACACCGGCAATCTGACGCAGTTGCGCAATGGTTTCGGTCACGCGTTCCGGGTTGCGCTGAATATATTCGGAGCGAATTCGATTCTGAGTTTGATGCAGATAGGGAGACATGTTGCCGCGACTCGTAAGGATTGGAATGATAACAATTTACATTATCGTAGTGAGAGTGTCTATCACCTCTGTTTATCGCACGAATTGATAAAAAACAAACAACCTGCAATTAACTGCATAAATCTTAAGTGGTTCTCCTAACGTTACGTTATTGTGACGTTGTCTTCGCGCAAAATATTTACATTCCTGACGTCGTGGCATGGGCAACCTTGTCGCCTCGTGTTGTGCGCGCTGCATGGGTTGATGTCGCACGAGGCTGAAGCGGCATTGATGTCGGTTGGCAAAGGGAGGCTGTAGTCACCGTTATGGCGGCAGATGATTTGCAGAGTTTGATGGCGCTACGCCGTTTCGTCACCGTAGCGCACCATATACCGGGGCGTATTCGCCTCAGTTTTACCAATCGGTTGGTCTCCGCACTCAGCCAGAGCAGGTTGGCTGCGCTGCAATCGCTGTGTCACCCTGATGGGTGCCTGAAAACGTGCAGCATCAATGCTGCAACCGGCAGTGTGGTACTGGAATATTGTGCCAATAAACTCTCACCAACACTGCTGACACACCTGTTTGGTCACGATGATCACGCCGCACAGCAGGCGCTGACGCAAATTCAGGCCGTGCTCTCCCAGTAAACTTAGTCAAGCGAGGGTCGTTATGAGTAATGATAATAATCCTGTGAATCAAGCTCCCTATTTCCCGCCTTATGGCTATCCCTATTACGTGCCGCAAGGCGATCCCGCCGTGCAAGGCGCTTTTCCTCCGCAGCCGGTATGGTATCCGCAGACTGCCCCCGGCGCCTTGCCTCCCGGCTATTTCCCGCCAGGTTATCCGATGCCGGGGTATCCGTTCCCCGGGAATGCGGTACCTCAGGTCCCGCATCACCACGGACATCATGCTACGCCGGGTGTAGATTGGAGTACACATGCACAAGGCGTGGTTGAAAATGTGATTGGGGAACAGGCCGGGCTGTTGAAAAACCTGAATTCAGCACCATCGGTGCAGATGACAAAGAGTTTTGGAAGGGGGCGATGATCGGCGCGGCTGTCAGGCTGCTGTTGACCAATGACAGTGTGTGCCAAACGCTGACGCAAACCCTGGCAAGTGCAGGTGATCTGCTTAAGACCGGCAGCGATAAGGTGAAATCTACCGTTGCCAGCGGAGCCGAAAGCGTGAAAGAGAGCGTTGCCGCCGGTAGCACCATTTTTCGCGATACCGTGAAGGCGGGTAAAGCGGAATTTCAGGCCTCGGTAGAGCGCCAGCGCGCAGCACCTCCTGCGCCTGAAGAGACGCCGAATGAGCAACAACCGTGATGCGCTGAGCCCCATCAGTCGTGCGGTCGTGGCCGGTGCGTTGGTGGGTACCACGACCTCTTGCATCGAACAGTGGCGGCGTTACCAGCGTGGTGAAACCATGCTGAATGAAAGCGCTGTCAAGGTGGTGAGCGGGGCGGTGATGGCCGTGGCCAGCGCCAGTGCCAGTGCGGGGCGGCCTTTACTCACCTGGTTGACATTGGCGAGTGCCGGTGTTGCCAGCCTCTATGTGCTCGATGCCATGCAGCGGCGTGAATCGTTACAGGACCAACCTGAAGAAGGCGCGCAATAATGACCCCTCCCTATATGCCTTATGTTTACACTTAATGCCTTATGTTTACGCTTATCAGTTGCCGAACGGACAGGTTGCCTATGCCAGCTACCCGCCTGCCACGCCACCGGCACCCTATCGTCAGGCAAACAGCAAAACCCATTTTGTGACCGGCGTAGTGGCCGGCGCTGCGATTGCGTATTTGCTGACCAATCCGCAGGTGCAACAAGGGGTTGCCACTACGGCAAAAAAAGCGTGGGGCACGGTGCGCGGTGAAGTGGAAGAGTTAAAAGAGCGGCTGGCGGATCTCCAGGCCGAGCTGGATTACTACCGTCAGCAGGAGAATGACGCGTCGTGACGGCGCTCTCTTCAGTGCCCGAACGGGAGGTGGCCCTCTCGCCGGGTATTCGTGTGGTGCACCGACTGCCCGGGCGTTTGCAGCTGCGTATGGCGCTGTTGGTGCGCTTTCCTGGCGGGGCAAACTGGCTGCGTCACCAACTGTTGGCGCTGTTGGGTGTCATGCGGGTGCGTCTGCGCTCAACCATCGGCTCGGTTATCATTGAGTACCATCCAGCACAAACCAATGAATCCGTGTTGTTGACGCACGTGGCCGGTTTTGATTGGCAGCAACGCACCGAGAGCGAACATGAGCCGGAGTATTGCGGCGGTGATAATCTGCTCAACGCGGGGGGCTTGCTGTTGGCCCAGTGTCTGCCTCGACGCTGGGCGGCGTTGCCAACCCTGCTGCTGACCGGGGAAACGCTGGCTGAAGGCGTGTCCTCGCTGACGCGACGTGAATTGAACATTGAGGTGCTGGATGCGCTGGCGGTTGGGCTTTCCCTGTTGCGCGGCGATAACCGCACCGCGATGCTGACGCAAACGCTGCTGACGCTGGGCGAGTACATGGAGCAGGAGACCAGCCGTCATTCCGATGCGTTGCTGGCCAGCCTGTTACGGCCGCAGGAACACACTGTGTGGGTCAAGCGTGCAGGGGAACGTAGCCAAATTCTTTCTTCTGCGCTGACGGTCGGAGACGTGATGCTGTTCGGGCCGGGGGACACCATCCCGGCCGATGGCAAGGTGTTGCGCGGAGTCGGACTGATTAATCAGGCTTCGATGACCGGTGAGAGTGTACCGGTGCGGCGAGAAAAAGGAGCCTGGCTGTATGCGGGTACGCAGGTGCAGGAAGGCAATATTGCCGTGCAGGCGGATCGGGTAGGGGAAGATTCCTCCATTACCAATATCCGCCGCTTCATCAGTGAATCGTTAAGCCAGCAAAGCGAAACGCAAAAAGTGACACAGGCGATGGCCGACCGGCGCGTGGCGATCACGCTCGGCGTGGGTGGGGCGGTGTTTGCTCTGACGCGCGATTGGCGGCGTCTGGCATCGGTGTTTTTGGTGGATTATGCCTGTGCGCTGAAGCTGAGCACGCCGATCGCGTTTAAATCCATCATGTATCGCGCGGCGCAAAGCGGTCTGTTACTTAAAGGCGGGCGGGCGATTGAACAACTCGCCGCCGTCGATACGGTGGTCTTCGATAAAACCGGCACCCTGATGCACGGCGATATGCAGGTGACGGAAGTGGTCAGTTTCGATCCGGAGCGGGCCTGGGCGGAGCGCTTGCTGGAGATAGCCGCCTCTGTCGAAGAGCATAGCAACCATCCACTGGCAAAAGCCGTCGTTGCGGCAGCGCATCATCATGCATTGCCCCATATCAACCACGGCGAAGTAGAGTATGTGATTGCGCACGGGCTGCTGTGTGAATTGGATGGCCACCGCATGGCGATCGGTAGCCGTCATTTTCTGGAAGCGCATTATCAGGTGATTTTCTCGCCTTATGAAGCCGAAATTACCGCGCTGGCTCAGCAAGGGTGCCATTTGCTGTTTATCAGCCTTGATAAGCGGCTGGTCGGTATGATTGGTTTGCAGGACAACGTGCGGGTGGAAGTGCGTGAAGTGATTGCACAACTTCGCCAGTCGGGTATCGATCGTATTGTGCTTTTGACTGGCGATCGCGTTGAAAAGGTGCAGCAACTGGTCCACGCGTTAGCGATTGATGAGTGTGTGGCCGAATGAACCCCTGAGAGCAAGGTGGATGTGGTTCAGGCACTGCAACAGCAGGGGCGTAGGGTGCTGTTCATTGGTGACGGGGTGAACGATGCGCCGGTGCTGGCTCAGGCGGATGTCGGCCTGGCTATGAACCAGAGCACCGAGCTGGCTCAGCAGGCAGCGGATGCGGTGTTGATGCAGGATAACCTGAACGATGTCGTGCTGGCGCGCGAACTGGCGCTGGAGGCGATGAAGCTGGTACACAACAACATTGCCCTGACGGAGTGGGTGAACAGCGGCATCATGCTGACGGCCGCGTTGGGTGGGCTTTCGCCGGGAGGCAGCGCGCTGTTGCATAATGGCACCACCCTTGCGGTATTGCTGTGCGCGCTGGCGGCCAGACGAACGCCTGTGGCGAGCTAGAGCGAAAACGGCGGCAATTGGCGGAACGTATTCTGCAATCCTTCCGACCAGGCTTTGCGAATAGTCGCGAAGTAGGGGTCATCTTCGGTAACACGGCGCTGCCCACTGGCATCAAAGCTGTCAGTGCGATAGAGCATGACATCCAGCGGTAGCCCGACAGACAGATTGCTGCGCAGCGTCGAGTCAATGGAAATCAGCGCACAGCACATCGCTTGCTCTAACGTGGTCTCCATGGTTAATACGCGGTCAATGATCGGTTTGCCGTATTTGCTTTCACCAATCTGGAAATAGGGCGTGTCGCGCGTAGCCTCAATAAAATTGCCCTCAGGGTAGATATGAAACAGCCGGGGCGCTTCTCCGGCGATTTGCCCACCCAATAGGTTACAACCGAAGTTGGTGGTGCTGGCATGTTGTTGCATGCGGCTGTCACGATCGACAACTTCGCGCAATGTGGCTCCGACCAACGTCGCCGCATCATACAGGGTAGAAACCTGTAACAGGTTTGGCTCGCTGTTGCTGCGCATACGCGTTTCCAGCAGGCTGACAATGCTTTGTGTAGTGGCCAGGTTCCCGGCGGACTGCAACACCAGTACGCGATCGTCGTGGTGAATCACATGCAGTTTTTTAAACGTTGCAATATGGTCCACCCCGGCATTGGTGCGGGAATCCGAAGCGAACACCAGTCCGTCCGACAGGCACATGGCCACACAGTAAGTCATAATCCGATCATCTCATGGTTATTGCTGCTGCGCCTGTTGTGAAAAGCGCCGCACTTCAGCTTCAGAAAACAGCATTTCGCTTCCGCCACCCAGTCGACTGCCGCGTATCGGGCAGGCATCCAGATAGTCCAATCCGGTCGCCAGACGCAAATGCTGTGTCAGGCTGCGCGAATTGTTGGTGATATCAAAACTCAACCAGCGTCCATTCAGCCACACTTCCGCCCAGGCGTGCATCGCCACGTGGCGTGAATCCGGGCTGTGAACGTAACCGCTTACATAGTGCGCCGGAAGGTGCAGGCTGCGACAGCAAGCCAGAAACACGTGGGTGTGATCCTGACAGACTCCCTGCCCGCGTGTAAAGGCCTGCGCAGCGCTATCTTGCACCCGCGTTGCGCCGGGCGTGTAAGGCATGCTGACCAACAGCGCCGCCATCAACGCGTTCAGGCTCTCTTCAGCCGCTTCTGGCCGGTAGTAGCGTAGCGCAAACTCGCGAATGGGCGCATCCGCCTGCGTGAGCGGCGTGCTGCGCAGGAACACCAACGGTGACAGATGCTCCGCCTCTGGCGCGATATCATCGTTATCGGCAATGTCTACCACACCCTGAGCGTGAATGACGATTTCCTGATGCGGATGATCCAGCGTCAGCACATGCAACACGTTGCCCCAGGTATCGGTAGTGGTGACCGCAGAGCCATCAGACAGCGTCAATGACCATGAGGCCACGCGCTGACGGGCGGAATCACGCGGCGTCAAACGCAGATACTGGGTGCTGAATTTCACTTTCTCATCATAGCGATAGCGCGTGAGATGATTAATGGTCAGTTTCATACCGTCTCCAGATAGGTTTGTCGCACGCGGTCAGCCAGCGCGTTGATACGGGCCAGCAGCCCGGTGAGATAGACTTGCATATCCGATTGCGCCAAATCCTCTCGCGTGCTGAAGCGCAGATCGACATTCAACTGGTGTGCCAGACGCAGCGGCAGGTGAGAGCGGGTGTTGGCGATCTGTTCCAGCTGTCCGACAACGTCTTCGATGCAGGCACGCAGTAAGCGCGGCACGTCGTTACGCAGGATCAACAACTCGGCGACCGTATCGCGTGTCACCGGCTGGCGATAAATGCTGTTGTAGGCTTCCCGTGCGCTGACGGCGCGCAGCAGCGTATCCAGCCGATAGTATTCACGTACCGGGTCGGTGTCGTTGTTGAGCTGCTGATCTTTGAGCAACAGCAGTTGCGTGGTGGCGAACGCCCGCTCGATCAGCGTGCCGATACGGATAAAGCACAACGCATCGTTGCGCAGCAAGGTGCCAAACACCGCACCGCGAAACAGATGCGCGCGATCTTTTACCCAGTCGAAAAAGGCGTCGATACCGACTTCCTCCACGCCTTTTTGTCGCAGCGTGCGCAACTGAATGCGCGTGGTGTTAATGCACTCCCACACCTCTGCGGAGAGGCTGCCGCGCACCGCGTGGGCGTTGTTCCAGGCCATTTCTACGCAACTGTAGATACTGCTGGGGTTATCGCTGTCGAGGGCAAAAAAGTTGATCAGGTTTGCCATGGAAAATTGCGGATAACGCGCCTGAAACAGCTCATGGGTCAGGGAGAGATTGAGCGGCAACGCCAGATCGCGCTGCTGCTGACTGTGGCGCGGCACCATCGAGAGCTTGTAGGTGACATCGAGCACGCGGGCGAAGCTTTCCGCTCGCTCCAGATAACGCGCCATCCAAAACAGTTCACTGGCTGTACGGCTTAGCATGATTCGTCATCCTCCATTACCCAGGTGTCCTCGGTGCCGCCACCTTGTGAAGAGTTCACCACCAGCGAGCCTTCGGTGAGCGCCACGCGCGTCAACCCACCCGGTACCAGGCGGATCTCCTGACCGTAGAGCACAAAGGGGCGCAGATCGATATGGCGCGGGGCCAGTCCTTGCTCAACAAAGGTGGGACAGGTGGAGAGCGCCAGCGTTTCTTGCCCAATGTAGTTCGCCGGGTTAGCCAGCAGGCGCTGGCGAAATTCCTCTATTTCGGCGCGGCTGGCGCGTGGCCCTACCAGCATGCCGTAGCCGCCTGCACCGTGAACTTCCTTCACCACCATCTGATCCAAATTGTCCAGCACGAAGCGCAAATCCTCCGGTTTACGGCACTGCCAGGTGGGGATGTTGTTCAATAACGGCTCTTCACTCAGATAGAAGCGAATCATCTCCAGTACGTAAGGGTAAATGGATTTGTCATCGGCCACGCCGGTACCGATGGCATTGGCGAGCACCACGCCGCCTGTGCGATAAACCGACAGCAGACCCGGTACGCCGAGCATCGAATCCGCGCGGAACGCCAGCGGATCGAGAAAGGCGTCATCAATGCGGCGGTAGATAACATCCACTTTACGCGGCCCGGCGGTGGTACGCATATAAACCGCCCCCTCCTTGATAAACAGGTCGGCACTTTCAACCAGTTCTACCCCCATCTGCTGTGCTAAAAAACTGTGCTCGAAATAGGCACTGTTGAAACGTCCCGGCGTCACCACCACCACGCAGGGATCGTCTACCGGTGAGCTCTCGCGCAGCGTTTGCAGCAGGTAACTGGGGTAGCGCTCCACCGGCGCGATATGTTGCTGGGCAAACATATCCGGATAGAGACGCATCATCATTTTACGGTTTTCCAGCATGTAGGAGACGCCGGACGGAGTGCGCAGGTTATCCTCTAGGACGTAATACTCGCCGTCGCTGTTGCGCACCATATCGATGCCGGTGATATGGGCATAAATTTGATTGGGCAGGGTGATGCCCTGCATGCAGGGTTGAAACTGTTCGTTAGCCAACACCTGTTCAGCGGGAATGATGCCGGCTTTGAGGATGTGCTGATCGTGATAGATGTCGTGCAGAAAGGCATTCAGCGCCTTGACGCGTTGACGAATGTCGCTGTCCAGTTTGCGCCACTCTGCCGCCGGAATAATGCGCGGCACACTGTCAAAAGAAATCAGTCGTTCGGTGCCTTCATCGTCACCGTAGACGTTAAAGGTAATCCCCACCCGATGAAACAGCAGCTCTGCCTGCTCCTTCTTCTGCCGTACCGATTGCTGATCGGTGCGTTGCAGCCAGCGCCGTGCTGTTGCAGGGTGTTTGGCTGTGTGCTGTGGGCGAAATAGGGTAAAATAGCGACAAGGCATCATGTTTGATTATGATTTTATTTTTTTTGATTTTTCAGGAGTCATGCCGTGTCAACCTTACCAAATTGTCCAAAATGCGACTCTGCCTTCACCTGGCAGGCTGATGAACAGCTGAATTGTCCTGAGTGCGGCCACGAGTGGTCTCTGAACGCCGAGACGGCTGACGACGACGGGCTGGTCGTGCGCGATGCCAATGGCAACCTGCTGGCCGATGGCGACAGCGTGACGGTTATCAAGGACCTGAAAGTGAAAGGCAGTTCTTCCACGCTGAAGATCGGCACCAAAGTGAAAAGTATCCGTCTGGTGGAAGGCGACCATAACATTGATTGTAAGATTGATGGTTTTGGCCCGATGAAGCTGAAATCCGAATTTGTGAAGAAAAGCTGAGTTTTCTGTGCTGTGCGCCGCGTTTGCTGCGGCGCGAACGGTTCCCCTACAAGTCTTTCCTGAGCCACCCTCAATAAACGCCGCATCGCGCTTTTGCTGCGATGTGCGTATTTTCGTCTTATACCTCGGAATAAACGGCGAATAAGGAAAAGGGATGGTTACGATCCTCGCAGTATTTTTGTTGGCGGGCATATTGTTGGCCTCGGTTTGCCGACTGTTGCCATGGGACTTTTGGCGCTGACCATGCCTGCGGCAAGCGCCGCAGCGCTGCTGCTCATCCCCTCTTTCGTCACCAACCTGTGGCAGTTGCTTGCCGGACCGGCATTTTTATTGCTGGCACGGCGTCTTGGCAGCTTTCTGGTTGCGATACTGGTGGGGACGCTGTGGGGCGGTGTACCAACCTTAGCGGAAGCGTCGCCATGGGCCCCGTTTCCCTTGGCGCGATGCTGGTGGTTTACGGCCTGTGGGGGCTTATCGCGCGCCGTTTGCCCGAGCCCAGTCGCCATGAAGTCTGGCTTTCTCCGGTAATGGGATACATCACCGGGGCGATTACGGCTGCAACCGGCGTGTTTGTGATACCCGCAGTACCCTATTTACAATGTCTGGCATTGAAGAAAGACGATTTGGTGCAGGCGCTCGGACTGGCGCTTTCATTAGCGCAAAGCGGCGGCTTGCCGGTGTTGAATCTGCCGGTATCGCTGCTGGCGCTGCTCGGAATGATGCTTGGGCAGCGCCTGCGACAGCATATTGGCGAAACATTGTTTTGCCGCTGCTTCTTTCTCGGATTGATCGCGCTGGGGGGGGAACCATGGTGCTACGTGTGGGAGGATGATGTGCTTGCGCCAGCCAGCCGTCGGCCGTAGCTTTAAACGCGTAGCAATCTCCGCCCACACAGTCGCGCGGTTGCCATGCCAGACACCAGTCAGCCAGCGCGGCCGACATCGCCTGCGAAGACGTGGACATCATCGCTTGTTGAATAATGCTATCGTAATCAATGCTTTGCATGATCTTCTGATGTTGTTGCAGATGCATGTCCGACACTGCTTTGATCAGATCGATACCCAGCCCAATGCCGAGATAGGTGCCTTCGCGGGTGATGATAAAACCATCGGTGAGGGATTTATCCCCGGAAATAACCGTTTGATCTGCCACTGCATTCAGCGAGGCATTGGCATCGACAATCAGCGGGTTTTTGTCCATAAACGCGATGCAGCTTTTTTTGTCATACAGCTCGCGATAAAACGGGCGTGACATTTGTGACAAAAAAATATGCCGGTTGATAAGCCCGAACGGCCTGCCTTTTTCTACCACCGGCAGACTCACTAATTCTTTGTATTTGTTGAAAAGTTGCAATACCGTGGCGTTATCTGTCTCTGGGCTGGCCTCCGGCGTAGAGACACATAAATCGGCGGCCTTGGGAGAGCCTCGGTAGGGTCTGTTCAGCGATAACTCGGGCGTGGCGTCCATGGGGTCACTATCATTCCAGTGTGGGGGGAACCGTATTCCCCACACACTTTACCAGGTCTTGATGAACCTATTATGACGCTCGGTTTTCTGATTGTGTATCAAGGTGAGGTGGTTGTGACGTTTTCACTGTTCAACACGCTTGCCATCACCTGGTTTTGCCAGTCGAAATAGGGGTTAAACGTCAAGCGGATATGCGTTTTACCCTGTTCCTGATAGCCCCAATCGGAATACCATACGTCCTCTCTTTCCTTACAGTTGCCAGCGGGCGCGGAAGGGCCGTTGGAGCAAAGGCGCAGCGTACCGGCTCGGCTATAGAGCGGGTTATCGGGAGAAAACAGCACCGACATATGAGAAAACTGGCTGATGCGCCATTCCGGCAGGCGATCGGAACGCACCAGCACTCGCTCGGATACGGGCGTGGAAGGCAAATTACCATACCAAATCACGCGGCTGGCCGGGTGGGGAAATGCCTTGTCGAATGAGCCAGCATGGCGGCGGTGTCGAGCACAGAATCGTGCTGCGCTAGCGCCATCAGTACGGGTTTGTCGTAGGGGACTTTTGCCAGCAGGTGGAGCACGCTGGCACTGGAATAATAAAACTGCGCAAAACCGTTGGTGGGCACACGCAGATAGCGGGTGGCAATCTGTTGCGGTTGCCCTGGTCGCGGCGGTCGCAGCCAGTCGGTGACCGTTGCTAATAGCGGCGCCAGAAAATCGAGCGGTTCATCAGAGCGAATAGCGGGAGAAAACAGCACAAGCCCCTGTATTTCCGGATGCTGTAAGGCGTATTCCAACACCAGATTGCCGCCCGTGGAGAAGCCACCCAGATAGACTTCGCCGACTTCCTCACGTAATAAAGCGGCTTGCTCAGCCACCATGCGCCGCCAGTCCTCCACCGAAACCAGCATCAGGTCCGCTGGCCGTGTACCGTGGCCCGGCAGCAACACGGTGCGCACCAGAAAGCCCCGTTGTGTTAACGCGGGAATGATATCGGTAAACGAACCGGGGAAATCCCCCAGACCATGTACCAGCAATATACCCTTGCGCGCGGTCCCCACGGGGCGGTTTTCCGACGGTGTATTCCAGGTTAACTCCAGCGCCTTATCCAGCGTTTGAAAATGCCGATGCTCCTCTACCCAGCGGGTGGTTTCTTGCTGATAGCGGGCGAAAGTTGGCTGACCTAACGAGGTGATAGGCGGCGGTGTGCGGCTACAGGCGCTTAATAACGCCAGCAGTAGCAACATAAACAGGCCGCGCCAGCCGAGCGCGCCAGAGAAAAGCGCAGAGCGCATCAATGCCATCGATGAATCCATTTTTGTCCGGTGAAATAAGCGAAGGGCACTACCGAACGGATAATAGAGAATGGCGGATTTTTCGGCAACGAATTTGCATTCGCTTGCAGCAGTGGTCAACCGCAGTTGTAAGCGGTCAGCTAACTTGTGCGCGCTTTGCGTGCTGGCGGATGCGGTTTGTTAAAATGCGCACCCAGTGGCAATTTATGTGACAGGTTCATGTTATACTTGCGCCAGATTTGAGTATTTTTTATTCTTTGGTCAGGCCAATTTTGCGCCATCGTTGTTTGTGAAGGAAAAACAATAAGATGAGATTATATCAAGACATTGGTAACAAGATTCGGACAGATATTCTGGATGGCAAATATCAGGTGGGTGATCGTCTTCCTCCTGAACGTGATATCGCAGAGAGTTTTTCCGTAAGTCGCAGTGTGGTGCGTGAAGCCTTGATCATGCTGGAACTTGAGAAGCTGATAGAAGTGCGTAAAGGCTCCGGCGTGTATGTCATTCAGATTTCGACCGAAGATAAGAACCGCAATGCTGACAGCGGTTACGGTCCGTTTGAGCTGATGCAGGCGCGTCAACTGCTGGAGAGTGAGGTGGCAGCCTTTGCGGCCATGCAGGCGACCAAGACCGATATCCTTAAAATGAAGCAGGCTATCGATCAGGAACGTCAGGCGCTGGACAATGGTAGCGTTGATGAGCGCGCGGATGAGCTGTTTCACTGCCTGCTGGCGCAATCGACGCAAAACAGCGTGCTGGCCAATATGGTTTATGAAGTGTGGCAGGAGCGTAAACGCAGTTCCATGTGGCGCGGTCTGCATTCACACACGGTAGATTTCAGCTATCAGCGCCAGTGGCTGGACGATCATCAACGCATTCTGCGTGCCCTGACACGCCGTGATGCCAAACAGGCGCGTCAGGAAATGTGGCAGCACCTGGAAAATATGAAGCACAAACTGCTGGAAATTTCGGACGTAGATGACCCGGCGTTCGACGGTTACCTGTTTGAATCGGTGCCAGCACCGCAGGAAACGTGATAGATAATCTGCAATTTTAGCGCACGAAATTTTGCGCTGAAGCTAACATACGCTTCAGCGCCCTTCGACGCGGTAAGGTCAAGGTCAAAAGCAATTCGCTTTACTTACAATGTTGATACCGCCGCCTTTGCGCCTTTTTCACTCAGCAGCAGGTATGCTTTGGTGACACGGCGCACAAATTCTTCGTTTTTCGCCAGGTCATCACCAAAGATGGCATTCAATCCCAGTAAGCCTTGCACGCGTGCTGCACCGTCTTGCGTGGCATCGACGATAGCGCGCAGTTGATCGGCCATGGGGTCACGCACGTCGATTGGCTGACCGGCATCGTCCACGCCGCCCACATAGCGCATCCAACCTGCGATACCCAGCGTCAGGCAACTGTAATCGCTGCCGTTTTGCAGGTGCCAGCGCACGGATTCCACCATACGCTGCGGCAGCTTCTGCGTGCCGTCCATCGCAATTTGCCAGGTGCGGTGTTTCAGCGCCGGGTTAGTGAAACGGGCAATCAACTGCGCGGCATAGCCCGGTAAATCTTCGTTCACGTGCAGCGTCGGTGCCTGCTCTTCCAGCATCAAACGCTGAGTGGCACGGCGGTAGTGCGCATCGGCCATACAGTCGTTAATGTGCTCGTAACCTGCCAAATAACCCAGATAGGCCAGGAAGGAGTGGCTGCCGTTCAGCATACGCAGTTTCATCTCTTCGAACGGGAGAACGTTATCCACCAGTTGTGCGCCGGCCACTTCCCACTGTGGGAGACCCGCAACGAAGTTGTCTTCCACCACCCACTGAATAAAGGGCTCGCAGGCGATGCCCACCGGATCGGCGACACCGATGGCCTGTTGCACTTCCGCCAGTGTTTCCTGCGTGGCGGCAGGTACGATACGATCCACCATGGTGTTAGGGAAGGTGACATTGGCTGCGATCCACTCCGCCAGCTCAGCGCTGCGCAAACGTGCCAGTTCCAGCACCGCGCGTTTCACCACGTTGCCGTTTTCCGGCATGTTATCGCAGGAAAGCACGGTAAAGGGTTGCAGACCACGTTCACGACGTACGCGCAGCGCTTCTACCAGCAGGCCCGGCGCAGAAGCTGGCGCGGTGGGTAATTCCAAGTCTTGTTTGATCAGCGGGTTATTGATATCCACGCCACCGCTGGTGCGATCGATGCAGTAACCTTTCTCGGTAACAGTCAGGGAAACGATGTTGACTGTGGGGGAGTGATCATTTTTACATAGTTAAGGGAGAGAGCTTGGGATAGCGCGACGCCTTTAATGGCGCGGCTTTGATGGGATTTCAGG
>NZ_JBLLJS010000029.1:0-219290 GCF_047692315.1 Symbiopectobacterium sp.
AACCAAGTTCATGATGTTTTAGGGACAATAAAAGCGTTACATCAGTACAGCAATTGGTATCAAATAATTTTCATTTGTGTGATTTTTGAGCGTATTAAATATTTTGCCTTTCGGTATCAAATGATTTGCCGCGCTATATGACGGACCTTTTTGAACGGGGCATAGAAGCAAGCCGCACTGGCAGCACCGACAAAATGCCAGAAAAGCCCGAGGAGAATTGCGCTATTCATAGAACCCTCTTGTTTTCATTCTAATCAGAGTAGGAGTACGTGTATGAACGCATCACGGGGGATGGTTCGATGGGGCAAGTGTAAAAAGTGAACGAGGGGGAGACCTTCCGCTCCGTGCCCTCACCGGTGTGTCACACGGCAAGATGCAAAAGGTGAATGCCACTGGTGTCACAAAAATTGCCAAAGGAAAGAATGAAATAGCGTTTCAAGTGGAAGGGCGTTTAAGCATTGACGAAGCACGGCACGCTCGGGTTATTCTAACGGTTTGGGATCCCAATCTGGCTGAAAGTAGAGTAAAGCAACGTGAAAATTACAGATGTCAAAACCATCCTGGCGAATCGCTACCTGTTTGTCGAAATTCACACCGATGAAGGTCTTGTCGGCATTGGTGAATCAGGCGGGGGTTTCTGGATGCCTCTATGGGGGCGGTGGAAGCGCTGAAAACCTACCTGATCGGGCAAGATCCGCTGCGTATTGAACACCACTGGCAGTATATGTACCGTTGCTGGCATTTTCGTGGGGCGGCTATCATGGGGGCGATCAGCGCCATCGACATCGCGCTGTGGGATATTGCGGGCAAATTCTACGATACCCCGGTCTACAACTTGCTGGGCGGTCGCTGCCGCGACAAGGCGAGGGTTTATGCCCATGCCGGGGGCAAAACCACGGAAGAGACCATCGCCAACCTGAAAAAGATGAAAGCGCAGGGTTTTACCGCGATTGGACACCTGACACCATTTCTGGATGAGTCGCTCGGCGATCCCTATTTCACCACCCATGCGAAAGAGATTGGCGAAGCCATTGAACGCATTGGTGCTTATCGCGAAGCGGTGGGGAATGACGTTGATCTCTGTATTGAGGTGCATCGCCGTCTGAAACCGCACGATGCTATCGTTTTTGCACAGGGTATTGCGCCTTATCTGCCTTACTTTATTGAAGATCCGATTGGTGCGGATAACTTTGATTCGATGGCGCAGGTGGCGGATAAGATTAACGTGCCGATTGCCACTGGCGAGCGTCTGAACAACCTGCAAGAGTTTGCCATGCTGATTAAGCGCAATGCCGTCTCCTACGTGCGGCCAGACGTGTGCATGTGCGGGGGGGGATTACCGGTGCGAAAAAAATCGCGGCGCTGGCTGAAGCGCACGACCTGATGGTGGTGCCGCATAACCCGCTTAGCCCGGTCTCTACGGCGGCCTGTTTGCAAATTGCGGTGAGCATCCCCAACTTTGCCCTGCTGGAGTATCCCGGTGACAACCAGCCCGCATTGTCGGAGAAGTTTGGCGCAACCGGCGTGGAAAATGGTGTATTGAAGCGCGACGTGGTCAAGAGCATCTTCAAGTGTGTCGACGGTTTTATGGAGATCCCCACCGCGCCGGGTATTGGCATAGAACTGGCGGATAACGTGGCAGAAAAATATCCCTACCGTCGCCGCCCGCTGAAAACTCGTCTTCATGTGGATGGCTCAGTGGTCGATCAGTAAACTGTGCGCTTTGCCGTCGTGTGCATGTTACGCGACGGTGGTTATTCACCTGCTAAAAGAAGAACTATGGAACGTTTTATTGAAAACCTGATGTACACCACGCGCTGGCTGCTGGCCCCGATCTATCTCGGGCTGTTGGCGCTGATGCTTAAATTTTTCCAGGAGGTGTTTCACATTCTGCCCAATGTGTTTGCGTTGGCAGAGGCCGATCTGATCCTGGTGCTGCTGTCGCTGATTGACATGACGCTGGTGGGGGGCCTGTTGGTGATGGTAATGCTTTCTGGCTATGAGAATTTTGTCTCGACGCTGAACATCGATGAGAACCGGGAGAAGCTGAGCTGGCTCGGCAAGATGGACTCCGGCTCGCTCAAGAACAAAGTTGCGGCATCGATCGTCGCCATTTCTTCCATTCATTTGCTGCGCGTGTTTATGGATGCGCGCAACACGCCGGATAACAAGCTGATGTGGTATGTCATTATCCACCTGACGTTTGTGCTGTCGGCGTTTCTTATGGGGTATCTGGATAAAACGACGCGCCATGAGAAGAAGTGATGTTAACGGTACGCCCACTCAGGCGTACCGCTTCACTTACTGTGGCGTAGTGGTTTGCGCCAGCCATTCCGGCAGGTCATTTAATCCCATCGCCTGACGCACCAGTACCGGCTTCACCCCCGGCAGGAGATCTGCCAGCGTCAGGCCGATATCACGCAGCAGTTTTTTCGCTGGGTTCTCTCCGTTAAACAGCTCTCTGAAACCTTGCATGCTGGCCAACATCAGCGCGGCACTGTGCTTGCGCTGGCGTTCATAGCGGCGCAGATAGAGATGTTGCCCGATATCCTTGCCTTGCCCTTGTAAGCGTTTGATTTCTGAGATAAGCGTGGCGACATCCATAAACCCGAGGTTGACGCCCTGCCCGGCGAGCGGGTGGATGGTGTGCGCGGCATCACCCACCAGAGCCAGCCGATGTGCGGCAAAGCTGCGCGCATAGCGCCCGGTTAACGGGTGTGTTTGCCGTGCACTGATTGTGGTGCACAGCCCAAGATGGGTATCAAAGGCGATCGCCAGCTGCTGGTCAAATGCCTCATTGGTCAGCGCCAGCATGGCTTCGGCCTGCAATGGCGGCAGCGACCACACAATCGAGCAGAGGTGTGCATCTGCCAACGGCAGAAACGCCAGAATGCCGTCGCCATGGAACACCTGTCGCGCCACGCCATCGTGCGGACGTTCGGTGCGTACTGTTGCCACTAGTGCGTGATGGCCGTAATCCCAGAAAGTTAGCGGAATATCTGCCTGCTGACGTAGCCAGGAGTGGGCACCGTCTGCGCCGACTACCAGCCGTGCGGTAAGCATGGTGCCATCGTCCAGCGTGATAAATGCGTCGTTCTCGCCCCAGGCCACCTGTTGCAATACCGCAGGTGCTATCAGCGTAATGTCTTTTGCCTGCTCTGCTCGCTGCCACAGAGCGCGTTGGATGACATCGTTTTCGATAATGTGGCCGAGACGGGAAAAGCCATAGGCATCTCCCTCGAAATGGATGTTGCCAAAGCTGTCTTTGTCCCACACGTACATGGCGTTATAGGGGCTGATGCGCTGTGCCTTGATGTCTTGCCAAACATCGAGATGACGCAGCAGGCATTCGCTGGCCGTGTTGATAGCGGAGACGCGCAGTGAATAAGCACCGTCGGCTGCCGTTTGCGGTGGCGTGCGCTGTTCCAGAACGGCAATACGCAGCCCGGAATGTTGTAGCCCACAGGCTAATGCCAGACCGATCATGCCGCCGCCCGCGATAACCACATCAAATGATTGCATAAGCACTATTTCCTGTTGCTTGCATTAACGATCGACCCAGCCCAGCGTGCGGCGCGCAAAGGTATCACGCACGGGCGCAACGGTATTCAAGGTCATCAAACCCAGATTACGGCCCACTTCCAGCGTGGTAAAACTGTTGGCGAACAGGCGCGCCAGACCGTCGGTCAGCGCAATCGTAGCCTGCTGGTCCGGCTCTCGACGCTGTGCGTAGCGGCTCAGCACGCGATAATTGCCGGCGTCTTCCTGATGCGCGGCGGCCTGCGTAAGGGTTTCTGCCAGCGACATCACGTCGCGCAGTCCCAGATTGAAACCCTGACCGGCAATCGGGTGCAGCGTTTGCGCTGCATTGCCCACCAACGCCACGCGATGAGCGATATGGCGCGCCGCCGTCACCAGCCGCAACGGATACGTGTGGCGTTCGCCGATATGGGTTATTGCTCCCAGTCGCCAGCCAAACGCGTGTTGTAGCGCAGCGCGACATTCGGCGTCACTCCAGGCAGCGACCTGTGTCTGGTTCGCCAAGGGGTGGCACCACACCAGCGAACTGCGCCCACCGCGCATCGGCAGCAGTGCCAACGGGCCGTCAGGGGTAAAACGCTCAAAGGCTTTGCCTGCGTGAGGCTGCTGGGTGCGGATGTTGGCAATAACGGCAAACTGCGGATATTCCTCTGTCACCCATTGCATACCACAAGCCTGCGCCAACGCTGAGGACGAGCCGTCTGCCGCCACTAAAAGCTGCCCGCGCAGCGTGCTGCCGTCATCCAGTTGCAGTGTGGCATCTTCTGCGCTGCGCTCAACGTGCACCACCTTGCGCGGGCAGTGCACACGCACGCCCGGCGCATTGTGGAGTAACCGAAACAGGGTTTGCCCAATCTGATGCAGTTCCACCACATAACCCAGCGCGGCGGCTCGGTAGTCGCGGGCCTGCATGTTGACCACGCCTGCGTGGCCGCGATCGCTGACGTGCACCGTGGTGATAGGTTCAGCCTCGCCCACAATGGCTTGCCAGACACCGATACGTTTGAGCTGTTGCACCGTGCCTTCCGCCAGAGCAATGGCGCGCGCGTCGAAGCCGGGATGCGCGCTGTCCAGCGGCGAGTGTGCTTCAACCACCTCGGCGGGAAGGGTGCCGCCGGAAAGGGCGGAAATGGCCAGTGCCAGTGTGGCTCCCGCCATACCACCGCCGACTATCAGGATCGTCATGGCGATTATCTCGCTGCCTGTCGTGCCGCGCTGGCCTGCGCCATCAGCGCTTCAATTTCATCGGCGTCTTTGACCACGCCAGCTGTTAACACCTCGTTACCGCTGTCAGTAATCAGAATATCATCCTCGATGCGGATACCGATGCCGCGATACTCATGGGGCACTTTGGCGTCTGGGGCGATATATAGCCCCGGTTCGACGGTGAGCACCATGCCGGGTTCCAGCAGACGACTGCGATCTGGGGCACCGTAATCGCCGACATCATGCACGTCCAGTCCCAACCAATGGCTGAGACCATGCATGTAGAACGCACGGTGCGCCTGTTCAGCGATCAGCTCATCGACGCTACCTTTCAGCACGCCGAGTTTGACCAGCCCCTCGACCATGATACGGATCACCTGCTCGTTCACTTCGCGAATGCTGACACCTGGCTTGAACAGCACCAGCGCTTTGCGTTGCGAAGCCAGCACAATGTCGTAAATCGCGCGCTGTGGGGCGCTGAATTTCCCGCTAACCGGGAAGGTGCGCGTGATATCGCCGGCATAGCCCTGATATTCACAACCGGCGTCAATCAGTACCAAATCGCCTTCGCGCATTTGCCGCTCGTTCTCGGTGTAGTGCAGAATGCAGCCGTTATCACCGCTGCCGACAATGGTGTTATAGGAGGGGGAGCGTGCGCCGTGGCGGGTAAATTCATGATGAATCTCCCCTTCCAACTGGTACTCGTACATCCCGGGTTCACAGCTTGTCATGGCACGGGTGTGGGCCTTGGCGGTGATCTCTCCGGCCCGGCGCATCAGTTCTATCTCTTTCGGCGATTTAAACAGGCGCATTTCATGCACCCAGGGGCGCCAGTCGGTCAGCGTGGGCGGAGCGATGAGACCCTGACGCGTGCCCCGCCGCAGTGTCTCCAGCGCGTTGAATACCAGACTGTCGGCGTAGTCATACAGCCCTTGTGCATGATAAATCACATCCAGTCCGTTCAGCAGCAGATGCAATTGCGCATTGATGTCGGTAAAGGGCAGGGCGCGATCGACATTCAAGAGCGACGGGGCCGCTTCTTGTCCCAGGCGGCGGCCAAACCAGATTTCCGCCGTGACGTCGCGCACGCGGTTGAACAGCAAGGTATGGTGATGGTGTTCATCGCTCTTTACCAGTAACAGCACCGCTTCCGGCTCGTTAAATCCGGTGAAGTACCAGAAATCGCTGTTTTGGCGGTAAGGATACTCACTGTCAGCGCTGCGCGTTGCCTCTGGCGCAGCGAAAAAGAGGGCTGCGCTGGCCGGTGCCATTTTTTCCAGCAACTGCTGGCGGCGGCGAGTATATTCCTGACAAAAAGCGTCTTGTTGAATCATCACCTGCCCTTGTTTGATACGCCTTCGGTGATTCCCTTCCTGTGCGGGAATCACTGGGGTAATGCCTGATGCACTTAGTGTAGCGTCGGTTTTTTCTTCTCCGGTGCGGTTTGTACCGGACGGTTATACTCGCTGTGGCAGAGAATGGCAGAGACTCTGACGTATTCGATGATTTCTTCCAGCGATTGCGCCAGCTCTTCCTGATCTTCATCTTCGTCATAGCCGAGCTGCGCAATATTGCGTAAATCGTCGATGGCTTCTTTCAGTTCGCCCTGGGCCTTGTTCAAACGTGGCTGAACGACTCCCAGCCCGAGCAGAAAGTGATTGACCCATCCGGCCAGCGCATCGGCACGATCAAATACGCTCACTGCCGTGTTGTCGTCATCCGGCAGCAGCAACTGGAATTCAAAGTCGCTCTCTTCCAGTGCCTCTTTCGTGACCTGATACAGCGTTTGCAGAGGTTGAGACACAAGGTGAGAGAACGCCAAACCATCGTTTGTCAGTTCGTGTAACAGCGTTTTCCAGCTGTCATCATTGTTGCCCCCGCACAGGATACCGCTGATAAGCCCATGCATTTCCGCTGCCGTCAGTGCAACTTGTTGCTGTGTAAGGAGCGTGTCTATGGTTTCATAGCCGGGATACGTGGTTTCTATGGACATGTGCTTTGGTCATCGTTGACGGATTGGTATCGTGTTATGCTACCACCAAGCTCTGCTGCTATGCCAGAAAGGGCTTGTTTCTTCTAAGTTGAGTTATTATAGTGGCGCCCGCGTGAATGGGCTGTTGCCAGCCAGTGATATGAATTTTTTCTGCGGGCGCAGAAAACGAAATGAGGCAGGAAAGGGGCATGTCTGCACAACCAGTAGATATTCAAATCTTTGGCCGTTCGTTAAGAGTCAATTGTCCGCCGGAACAACAGGAAGCGTTGAATCAGGCTGCGGAAGATCTTAACCAGCGGTTGCAGGATCTCAAAGTACGCACACGCGTGACCAACACGGAACAATTGGTGTTTATTGCCGCGCTGAACGTATGCCATGAGCTGGCGCAAGAGCGCCTGAAAACGCGGGATTATGCCGCGAACATGGAGCAGCGGATCCGCATGTTGCAGCAGACCATCGAGCAGGCATTGCTGGAGCAAGGGCGCATCAGTGAGCGCCATGGCACGCCCTTCGAATGAGTCAAGTGGGCGGCATGGCTACGGGTCGCGTTTTGGTTTTTTAAATTGATTTTTGCTAGTTGCCCGATGTTTTTCGCTATAAAGCGTGATAGAGTTATTCACGAGTAAAGAATAAAATTTCTCTGAGGTGTTTGTCTGTGCGGGTCAGTCCCCTGAGCCGATATTTCAAACCAACAGAATGTAACGCTCCGCAGCCGGTGAGCATGCTCGGTTCGTCCGAGAAGCCTTAAGGTTGCGACGGTATGTTCACCTTGAACCAAGGGTTCAAGGGTTACTACCTGCGGCGGCATCTCGGAGATCCCTTCTCTACCTTTCTTTATCCCTCTTATTTGCCTATGAATTCTGCATCTATGCCCATTTCGCCACAGCAACAGCGTCAGGCAATGCGCGATCGCGTGCGTCAGCTGCGTCGTGCGCTCACACCGGAACAGCAAACCCGATTTGCCTGCCAGATTGTCGAACGCGCGTGGGAGCAGCCCGAAGTGCAGCAGGCGCAGCGGATTGCGCTGTTTTTGTCGTTTGATGGCGAGCTGGATACCCAGCCATTGATTGCAAGTCTGTGGCAACAGGGAAAAGCGGTGTATCTGCCGGTGCTGCACCCGTTTTCCCCGGGGCATCTGCTGTTTTTACAGTACGATGCGCAGACGCCACTGGTGAGGAATCGCCTCAAGATCCTTGAGCCGCGTCTGGATGTGCGCCATGTGCTGCCGTTGACCCAGCTCGACGTTCTGTTTACCCCGTTGGTGGCGTTTGATGCGCAGGGGCAACGCCTGGGTATGGGAGGCGGATTTTATGACCGGACGTTGCAGGGCTGGCAGCAGCGGGGGCCATACCCCATTGGGCTGGCCCATGACTGCCAGCAGGTGGATGCCATCCCGAGCGAAGCGTGGGACATTCCCTTACCCGCCATTCTGACACCCTCTCGCCGCTGGCAGTGGTAGCGTGTAGCTAATCTCGCTGGTTGATTACAGTGTCGGTGCATCTGGCCCGCCGGACGTGTGGTGCGATAGCATTTGCTGCACCAGTTCCACACAGCGCAGGAAACGCGAATCATAGTCTGATTCAGTTACGTGTACATAAGCGACGTTGTTCTTCACCAGCATGTTCTTCAGTAGCGTTTGGAACGCGCTACGCGCGGTACTGCTACCCAGGCTACGTAAGCCATCTGCCATCCAGGGCGTATTGTTTTCCAGCAGAATCACCAGATCAAACCGATATTCGTCAATCAGCGCCTGAACAAAGGGGTGCTCGCGTCCTTCATACTGCTTGCAGAATGCCTGGGTCGTGATGAAATCGGTATCGATAAAGGCCACTTTGTTGGCGTATTTAACTGCAAAATCAATATATTGTGCCTGTCCAAGCGCGATTTTGTCGTAGTCGGAATATTGCAGCGCCATCTCATCTTCGCCCAGATGGGAGAAAACGTAATCGCGGCCAAATTCCCAGGCGCTGGTGGTGTTGAAGATATTGGCGAGCTTATTGACCAGCGTTGATTTACCGCTGGATTCACCGCCGAGGATGGCGACAGTGCGCACGAAAAAGGGTTTAACTTCAGTGGGAATGTAATCCCAGTAGCGGAACGGATCGTGACGGATCTGCGCGCCGCTGATATTCATAAATGAGCGTTCCGGGTCAACCAATACCGCATCGATGCCCAAATGTTCTCGATACTGAGGGGCATCTTTTGCTTCGCTGGTGTAGACAAAGTTGGGCTCAATCGCCTTCTCTTGCATAAAGGCTTTGATGCCGCGGCTCCATGCATCCCAGCCGTGCGGATAGGGTTCCATGCCTTCTTCGTTGAAGGCGTGAATACGGATATTTTTCTGATATTTAAAGGTTTGTAGCAGCCAACGCAGACGATCGCTCACGGTGGGCTGCTGCGACATGGCGCTGTGCTCAAACAGTAAACGGTCACGTGATTCATCATAACCCAGGATCACATGCAACTCGTCAACCTGACTACAGGCGCGCTGGATCAGGTAGATATGGCCGGTATGCAGTGGATAAAACTTGCCGAATACCACCCCGATGGTTTTGTCGTGACGGGGAAATTCCAGTTCAAGAAAGCGGTGCAGCGCTTCCAGTTTCTGGGCGCTGGGGTTTTTGATCTTGGCATTCAGCAACTGGCTGAGATAGCCCTTTGTCATGCCGGTTGCATCGGCAACCTGCTGAAGGGTAAACCCTTTCTTGCGGATGGTGGGTTTCAGGTAATCAAAAGATGACATCGTCAGGCACTCTTGGTTTAGCACGTGTGTTTAGCATGCTAAACCAAGATACCACAAGCTTGCCTAACCTGCGCGAATGTTACCGCAGATTGGCGCTACAGATCGTCGAGGATCGCCAGCGCGTCGGTCAGCTTTTTGACGCCAAACACCTGCATGTTGGCGGGTGGGCGCTTTGGCGCATTGGCATGCGGGACGATAGCGCATTTAAAGCCGTGCTTGGCAGCTTCAGAAATGCGCTCCTGACCGCTGGGCACTGGCCTTATCTCGCCAGACAGCCCCACTTCGCCAAACACCACCAGATCTTGCGGCAGTGGCCTGTCGCGCAGACTGGAAACTAGCGATAACAGCAGTGCCAGATCGGCGCTGGTTTCGGTGACTTTTACGCCGCCGACCACGTTAACGAACACATCCTGATCCGCCATTTGCAGCCCGCCGTGGCGGTGTAGCACGGCGAGTAAAAGTGCCAGTCGATTCTGTTCCAGACCGACGGCGACGCGGCGGGGGTTTGCCATCATCGAATGGTCGACCAGCGCCTGAATCTCCACCAGCAGCGGGCGCGTGCCTTCCCACACCACCATAACGGAGCTGCCGGACATGACTTCATCACCCCGGCTAAGAAAAATGGCGGAGGGGTTGCTGACTTCGCGCAATCCCTGCTCCGTCATGGCGAATACACCCAGTTCGTTGACGGCACCGAAACGGTTTTTGTGGCTACGCAGGGTACGAAAACGGGAATCTGCATCACCATCCAACAGCACGGAACAGTCAATGCAGTGCTCCAGCACTTTGGGGCCAGCCAATGAGCCATCTTTAGTGACGTGGCCCACCATCACGATAGCGACACCGCGCGTTTTGGCAAAGCGGGTGAGATAGGCGGCGGTTTCCCTCACCTGCGCCACGCTGCCGGGTGAGGATTGGATATCGGCCAGATGCATCACCTGAATGGAGTCTATCACCATCAGTCTGGGCTGCTCTTGTTCGGCAATCAGGCAAATTTGCTCGATGCTGGTTTCGGACAGCATATTGAGGTGCTGCGTCGGTAGGCCCAAGCGGTGTGCACGCATCGCCACCTGCTGTAGTGACTCCTCCCCGGTGACGTACAGGGTTTTCATCTGTTCGGAGAGTTTGCACAGGGTTTGCAGCAGCAGGGTACTTTTACCTGCGCCAGGGTTGCCGCCGATCAGAATGGCGCTGCCGGGCACCACGCCGCCGCCTAACACGCGGTCGAACTCGCTAAATCCGGTGGAAAAACGTGGTAGCGCTTCCAGGCTGATGTCAGACAGCTTTTGTACGCGGCTGATGCCCTCATGTTCGCCCGCATAGCCGGTACGACGATCGCTGCGGGACGTCGCGGCGGCAGCCAGCCGAACTTCGGTAATGGTGTTCCAGGCGTTGCAGGCGCTACATTGTCCCTGCCAGCGCGGGTAGTCGGCACCACATTCGTTGCAAACGAAGGCGCGTTTAACGGCTTTTGCCACGGTTCACCTCACTGCTGTTAGCGTTTTTCGTGCCGCAGGCTGCCGCTCAGCACGCACATCACGCCGGTTAAATCGGCGTGATGGATGCTGACGGGCGCCTGCTCATTCACTTTGGGCTTGGCATGATAGGCGATGCCGAGTCCAGATGCCTTGATCATCACCAGATCGTTGGCACCGTCACCGATGGCAATGGTCTGCTCTTCGGGGATCTCCAGCTTTTCTGCCAGTTGGCGCAGGGTTTTTGCTTTATATTTGGCATCGACGATCGGACCGACCACTTCTCCGGTCAGTTTGCCGTCGCGCAGGCCCATTTCGTTGGCCACTGCTGCAACCAGGCCGAGTTTCTCTTTCAGATGATCGGCGAAATAGGTAAAGCCGCCGGACGCGATGGCAACGTGCCAGCCTGCTGCCTGCAACTGTTCTACCATGTAGGTCAGTCCCGGCATCAGCGGCAGATTTTTACGCACTTTTTGCAGGATATCTGCATCGGCCCCCTTCAGAGTACCCACGCGTTCGCGCAGACTGGAGGAGAAATCCAGCTCACCGCGCATCGCCAGCTCGGTAATCGCTGCCACCTTTTCTACGGTGCCTGCCAGTTTGGCAATTTCATCAATACACTCAGTCTGGATGGCTGTGGAGTCCATGTCCATCACCAGCAAACCGGGCGCACGCAGCGTCGGGGTGTTGCACATCGGGGCTACATCCATCCCCAGTTCGTGAGCCAGTTTGGTGGCACGTGGCGTGAGCGAACCGGCCAAACGCACTACCTGATAATCTTCAACGTTCCAGGCGCTAACGATCACCATCGCCGCACCGAGCTTGCGCTGGTAGCGTGAGAGCAAATTTTTGTCGAGTACGTCACCGTAGAGCAGCCAGCCGGTGTCCTCTGCACGGTAGTCGAGCGGCATCACTTCATCACCGCTGAGTGATAACGGCAGTCCCGGCCAACAGTTAATCCCGTTTGGGAGATCGCGGTAGGTCTGACTATTCGGCATGGGGCATCCTCTTCTGGCAAAAATAGCGCGTACTGACGCGGGTAAACATAACAGAACATCACTCAGAAAACAGGGCAACAAGCTATCCTATCGTCAGCGCTTCTGGCAACATGAAAGTATGCAAATCGCTCAGGGATTCTCATGGCCCACACCCGGTTAAAATTCCGCTTACATCGTACCGCCATTGTGCTGATCTGCCTGGCGCTGCTGGTTGCCTTGATGCAGGGCGCATCTTATTTTCAGCCTGAGCCATCAAATGGCGCGTTCCGAGCAGGTTGAAGACATTGCGCGCACGCTGGCGCGACAGGTTGCTTTCAGCCTGACGCCTCTGATGGAAAGCAACGATGATAACAGCCAGAAAATCAGCACGATGCTGGCGCAGTTGACGCAAAATAGCCGCATTCTTGACGCAGCACTCTATCAGCAAGACGGTTCGTTGATTGCCCGCACTGGGGAAGAAGTGGTGGTTCGCGATCGGCTGGCGCTGGATGGTAAGCGGGTTGGTAGCTATTTCAACCATCAGATTGTGCAGCCCATCAACGGCAAGGATGGCCCGATCGGTTTTCTGCGCATGACGCTCGATACTCACATATTGGCGACCGAAGCCACAAGCAGGTCGACAATACCACCAATATTTTGCGTCTGATGATTTTGTTGGCGTTGGCGATCGGCATTATTCTGGCCCGTACACTGTTGCAGCACCGCCGTAGCCGCTGGCAGCAATCGCCCTATCTGCTCACCGCCAACACACCGGTGAAAGAAGATGACGTGAGCACGCCAGCGTCCGTGCCGGAGGAGAAAACGGACAAGTCCGAGTCATCGCAATAGATCGATAACGGTGGCCCGTGTTGTTACGTGCTGCCGTAGCCATTTCCCGCCTTTTGGTTCCCCTCTTCGCTTTATTGGTATAATACGTTTCTCATTAGCCTGATGTTTGTCGTATACGTTGCATTTATTTTTGTGATTTAAATCACGCGATCGCCATAGTCATTTTCCCCCATAAAAAAATATTTAATCTTCATCACAGTTTTTGGCACATTGCGGGCGCTTAATTGGTAGGGCATATTTTGTTATGGTAGTGTATGTAGAAAAGAAATGTCTGACTGATTTTGTTTTTTTATTCAATGTTGACGGGGAAAATATGAATTTCATTATTGAGGCGCTGCCCATTATATGGGTGGCTCTGGGTGTCGTTTTGCTGTTAATTTTAAATATGAAATTTAAAATAGTACGCTGGGGCATCTGGCATTAATTATTCTGTTTGGTGCCATTCTGGGTAAATTAATGGTGGATTCCGGTGCCGCGCAGCGGGTTTCATCAACGCTACTGAAAAAATTCGGGCCGCAGAAAGTCCAATGGGCCATCCTGGTGATTGGGTTGATTTTCGGTCTGGCCATGTTCTATGAAGTGGCCTTCTTGATTTTGGTTCCGTTGATTATCAGTATCGCCCGAGAAGCAAAAATCCCTTTCCTGAAGCTGGGTATCACCATGGTCGCCGCCGCAACCACGGCGCATAGCCTTTTCCCGCCTCAGCCCGGCCCCACTGCGCTGGTGACTGCATTCCATGCGGATATGGGGATGGTTTATATTTACGGTATTATCGTTGCCATTACTACCGTGATTTGCTCGGGGATACTTTTACCCAAACTTCTGGGAAATTTGGATCGTCCCATTCCTGAGTTATTAGAATTGCAAAAAGTATTTTCTGATGATGAAATGCCAAGCTTTGCGGTTAGCCTTTTGGTGCCATTGATCCCGGCCATTATTATTACTGGTGTTACGGTGCTGAAGTTGTTTATTGCCAAAAATAGCGTGGTGCTGCCTTTCCTTAATTTTATCGGCAGTGCGCAAATCAGTATGTTGATTGCCGTATTGGTCAGTCTGTTTGCATTTGGCGTTAATCGTGGCAGGAGTATGTCCGATGTCATGAAATCCTATACCGTTGCCATTGAAAAAGTGGCCATGGTGGTCTTTATCATTGGTGCGGGCGGTGCGTTTAAACAAATTATCATGGATGCCGGCGTCGGCGATTATATCGCGGATATGATGCGTAATTCATCGGTATCACCGTTAATCATGGCCTGGTTTATTACCGTGCTGCTGCGTCTTGAGACGGGGGCCGGCACCGTCTCAGCCATCACGGCGGCAGGGATTGTCGGCCCGATGATCACCACATTTAACGTTAACCCGGCGTTGATGGTGCTCGCCACCGCATCCGGGAGTAACACCCTTACGCACGTTAACGATGCCGCTTTCTGGTTGTTCAAAGAGTATTTTGGGCTGTCGATTAAAGACACCTTCAAGACCTGGGGGCTGTTGGAACTGACCAACTCTGTCGTGGGGTTACTGATCGTGCTGCTGCTTTCGCTGGTAGTATAACCCTTTCACGTGTAGTGATTGCCTCAGGCCTGCCAGTGCGGGCCTTTTCTTTGCGTGTCACTTAGCGTTTGCGCGCCACGATAAACAGACGTGGGAACGCCAGCAGGCGTTTGCCGTCGGCGTGTGGCGGGTAGGCGGTTTCTAGATGTTGGCGATATGTCTCAAGGAATGCGGCCTGCTCAGCGTCGTCAAGCGACGCTGAGCAGGCCAGTGGCGCGGAGCCAATCGACAATCGCCTGTGCGTCGTCCATCCGGTGATAGTAGGTGGTGCGCCACACGTCTACCTCGCAACCGGCATCCGCCAGAAGATCATAATAGGCGCTGCTGGTGAGCAGGCGCTGGCGCACACTTGCGGTATCGCCAATTTTATCACTCCAGTTTCCCTGTTCGGCCACAGTGCGCATCAACCGATGGCTGGGTTTGTCCAGGTTATCCGACATCTGCACCGCCAGCATGCCGCCTTGGGCCAACTGCTGTGCCAGGTGCGGAAACAGTTGTGTGTGCTCCGGCACCCATTGCAACGAGGCGTTGGCATAAATCACATCCTGTGGTTGTGCGGGCTGCCAGGTAGCGATATCCGCTTGCACAAACTGTTGTAGCGGCAGGCGCTTGCGCCAGCATGGCTGACGAGCTATCGACGCCGGTCACGGTAGCGTGCGGCCACGCCTGTGTTAACAACTCGGTGCTGTTACCCGGCCCACAGCCCAGATCGCTCACGGTGTTAGGGTTGGGATATGCGATGCGGGCAACCAGCTCCTGTGCCGGGCGGGTGCGTTCGTTGGCAAAGTGTAAATAGAGCTCGGGGTTCCAATCTTTCATCGGTGCTCCTGATCGGTTACTGACAGCGGCAGGGTAAAAAAACAGCATGCCGGATTTCTTCACTCAACGTTTGTGGGCATGCGTTGCCTTTTATTTCCAGCGTGTTGCGCGAATATGAGCCGATTGATTGTGTCTCATCAGCAAATCAGGGAAAATACTCGGCTAATACGCTTTTTTCCACTTTGCCTGACGCGAACATCCCAGTGCTGATGCTCTCGCCGGATGGTTAATATAAGAAACCTGAAAATCATGTCTCCAAGTGAATACGCCCGCGAAGTTGCGAAACGCAGAACGTTCGCAATTATCTCTCACCCCGATGCCGGTAAAACCACCATTACCGAGAAGGTGCTGCTGTTCGGACAGGCCATTCAGACCGCCGGGACGGTGAAGGGGCGCGGCTCGAATCAGCACGCCAAGTCGGACTGGATGGAGATGGAAAAGCAGCGTGGTATCTCCATCACCACGTCAGTGATGCAGTTCTCGTATCGGGATGCGCTGGTCAATCTGCTGGATACCCCGGGGCACGAAGACTTCTCCGAGGATACCTACCGTACCCTGACGGCGGTGGACTGTTGCCTGATGGTGATTGATGCGGCAAAAGGGGTGGAAGATCGTACCCGTAAGCTGATGGAAGTGACTCGTCTGCGTGATACGCTAATCCTGACGTTCATGAACAAGCTTGACCGTGATATCCGCGATCCGATGGAGGTGCTGGATGAGGTCGAGAATGAACTGAAAATCGACTGTGCGCCGATTACCTGGCCGATTGGCTGCGGTAAGCTGTTCAAGGGCGTTTACCATCTGTACAAGGATGAAACCTACCTCTACCAGAGCGGTAAGGGCCACACGATTCAGGAAGTGCGCATCGTCAAAGGGCTGAATAATCCGGATCTGGATAAAGCAGTTGGTGACGATCTGGCAGCGCAACTGCGTGAAGAGCTGGAGCTGGTGCAGGGCGCTTCCCATGAGTTCGATCAGGAAGCGTTTCTGGCGGGTTCTCTGACGCCGGTGTTTTTCGGGACTGCGTTGGGTAACTTCGGTGTCGATCATATGCTGGACGGGCTGGTTGCCTGGGCGCCCGCACCGATGCCGCGCAACACTGATACCCGTACCGTCACGGCGCAGGAAGAGAAATTCACCGGTTTTGTGTTCAAAATTCAGGCGAACATGGACCCGAAACACCGCGACCGCGTCGCCTTTATGCGCGTGGTATCGGGCAAGTATGAAAAGAGCATGAAGCTGCGTCAGGTGCGTACCGGCAAAGAAGTGATCATTTCCGATGCGCTGACCTTTATGGCGGGTGATCGTTCCCATGTGGAAGAGGCATTCCCCGGCGATATCATTGGGTTGCACAACCACGGTACGATCCATATTGGTGATACCTTTACGCAGGGTGAGGATATGAAATTCACCGGTATCCCGAACTTTGCGCCGGAGTTGTTCCGCCGTATCCGTCTGCGCGATCCGCTAAAGCAGAAACAATTGCTCAAAGGGCTGGTACAGCTCTCGGAAGAGGGCGCTGTGCAGGTGTTCCGCCCGCTTGCTAACAACGATTTGATTGTGGGAGCCGTGGGGGTATTGCAGTTTGACGTGGTGGTTGCGCGCCTGAAGTCAGAGTACAATGTGGAAGCCATCTATGAATCGGTCAACGTCTCCACTGCGCGTTGGGTTGAGTGTGCCGATGCGAAGAAATTTGAAGAGTTCAAGCGTAAGAACGAATTGCATCTGGCGCTCGATGGCGGTGACAACCTGGCTTATGTGGCTCCGACCATGGTGAACCTGAATTTGACGCAGGAACGCTACTCGGATGTCACCTTCTTTAAAACCCGCGAACATTGATTTTCTCTCGCGATTGCGTTTTAGACGGTTAAAAAACCGGCGTTTAAAAAGATTCAGGTACGCAGCTCGACTTTTTAGTCACCGGTTTTATTTTATTTATATTTATCAATGAATTCTGTGGATTTCATCTGATATTCCTTCCCCCTTTGATATTCCTTCCTCCTTTTTTCCCACGGACAGATCCGAAATGCCGTCGGAACGGGACTTTTCCTCCCTATTCCGCTAGGAATCGTCGTTCCATGCACTATAGTTAATATCGCGTTAACAATTAGTGAGTTTCACTGCTGGTGATAAATCATGTAGTTCGTTATATCGACTACAGGATATTTGGCAACGTTAAACGCTTGGTTTTTGCTGAGTTGTATTGAGTGCCAACACCCGCGTGATTGATGTCCGCGTGGACCATAGCAAAAGGAAATAATCGATGAAAAACATCCTTAACGCAAAAACGATGATGGCTGTTGTACTGGGAACTCTGCTGACGGCTGGGAATGCACTGGCAGAAGAGACGCTGGGGCAAAAAGTGCAGCAGGCGGCGACAACGACGGGCGCAAAGATTGACAGTTCTCTCCAGAAAGCTTCTGGATATATGGATGACAGCACCATCACCGCCAAGGTGAAGAGTGCCCTAATGGATGATAAGGTGATCGACAGTGGAGACATTTCAGTCTCCACCACCAAAGGTGTGGTTACGCTGACCGGTTTTGTCCCTAGTCAGGCCGTGGCAGCGCAGGCAGTCGCGGTGGCGACCAAAACTGAAGGCGTACAGTCGGTGAGCGACAAATTGCAAATCAAGGATAACGCTACTCAGTCAGTGGGTTCCTATACCGATGATGCGGTCATCACCAGCAGTATCAAAGCCAAACTGCTGGCTGACAAAATCGTGCCGTCACGCCACGTGAAAGTGGAGACTCAGGAAGGGGTCGTGCAACTGAGCGGTAACGTGAAAAACACCGCGCAGTCAGCGCGTGCGGAGAGTATCGCCAAAGCGGTTTCCGGTGTGAAAAGCGTCAAAAATGATCTGACAGTCACCCATTAATGGGCCCGTTGCCCCTTAATGCTCGCGTATTCGGTGGAGGGCAACCTCCACCATCCTCAAGCCAATTAGCACTTGGTGTCGTTAAAAAAATACAGGTGGAAACGCAGCGGTATGCGTAATTAACCTCAGGACGAGCGCCACTCACCCTCATTAAGGTAAGGAGAGCGTATGTTTCGTTGGGGCATCATTTTTCTGGTTATTGCACTGATCGCGGCGGCTCTGGGATTCGGCGGGCTGGCAGGTACGGCGGCGGGCGCAGCTAAAATTGTCTTTCTTGTCGGGATTATCCTGTTCCTGATAAGCCTATTTGCGGGCCGTAAGCGGTCTTAGCCACCCGCACGAAAAATCGCCATTTGTCTGAAATTTTAGTCTGCGCACGGGGTGTTAACGAAAATCAATCTGATCGATAATATTATTGTCATCGTCACCCCGCATACTGTTTGCGATGCTTACTGAACGTTGGTGTGATTACGGTGCGGTTTGTTCGGGAGGTTCGTGATGAATAGCGATATCATGGTAGGTCGATGGAAGCAGTTGAGAGGGAACTTCTGGGCGCTGTGGGCTGAATGGTTTGACAGTGATTGTGCCTGGCTGGAAAGCAACAATGATTATCTTTCCGGCATCTTGCAGGAAGATTACGGACTGCAAGAGGGCGACGAACAATCGGATGCTGGTGTGCAGACGAAAAAAGGTTCGGCAACGCTACATTGAGGCATGGATAATTCCCTCAGGCGCTTTTCCTTTATAGATACCCATTGTCACTTTGATTTTCCGCCTTTGATCGAAAATGAAGTGGCAAGTATTGCGTTCGCCGCTGCGACAGGGGTAACACATATCCTGGTGCCCTCGGTTGAATCCCGCTATTTTGCGCGCATTGTCGCGCTGTCTCAAACACACCCGGCGCTCTATGCCGCCCTTGGTCTGCACCCACTCTATGTTGCCCATCATCAGGACAGCGATCTGGACTTGCTTGAACAGCAGCTACGTCAACGCGATGACAGGCTGGTCGCGGTCGGGGAAATTGGGCTGGATCTGTATATGGCCGAGCCCCGTTTCGAATGCCAATGTGAACTTCTGGAAGCGCAACTGGCGTTGGCGAAGCGCTACGACTTACCGGTGATGCTGCACTCCAGACGCACTCACGATCGTTTGGCGCAGTTGCTGCGCCGTATCGATATGCCGCGCAAAGGCGTCGTGCACGGTTTTGCCGGCAGCGAACAGCAGGCGCTGGCCTTTATCAGGCTGGGTTACTGCATTGGCGTCGGTGGCACCATCACTTATCCGCGCGCAAATAAAACCCGTCAGGCGATTTCTCACCTTCCTCTCGACAGCCTGTTGCTGGAAACCGATGCACCCGATATGCTGCTCAATGGTTTTCAGGGACAACCTAACCGCCCTGAGCGTGCAGCTAATGTGTTTCACACCCTATGTGAGCTGCGTTCTGAGCCGCCTGAAGTCATTGCTGATGCCCTGTATCGCAACACCTGCCGCCTGTTTACCTTGCCTGGCGTTAACGCCAAAGGTGGGGTATCAAACGCCGTTTCTCAAAGTGAGAAATAGCAACGCCTTATCGCTACTCTCGTTAATAGTGCAAAAAATCGACGCTCTGCACCGTTATCGATCTTCCTCTCTGCACCGCTAAATCGCGCGATTGCTCGCAAACACGCTGCTCTCATGGCTGATTGATAGCGATTTATTATTGCTCAATGCCTAATAGCGGCAGTTTCTCGTTTTGAGAAGGCTCCTGTCTTAAATCAGTAACAAGCTGGTAACCCGGTTGGCGTCACTCTTGCAAAAACACCCTGAACCAGGATGAACGATGATCATTGTATTCCTCCTTTTATTCATGGTGTGGAGAATAACATGACGCGTTTACTTGCAAGACGGCTACAACAATATGTGTTAACGGCTGTGCTGATGGGAATGGCTGCCCAAAGTTACGCCGGGAAAGCCAATGATACGTTGGTCTATGCCTCTGACAGTGAGATAGAAAATGTCAGTCCCTATCATAATACCATGCGGGAAGGGGTGATTTTAGCCCGTCTGGTGTGGAGTAACCTGGTTTACCGCGATCCAAAAACCGGCGAATACAAACCGGAACTGGCTACCGATTGGCAGTGGGAATCTCCGACTGCATTACTGATGCATTTATGCAAAGGGGGTCAAATTTCATAATGGCGATGATTTCTCCGCGGATGATGTCGTCTATACCTTCGAACATGTTGCCGGACCGAATACTGACTCGGTCGTGCCGCAAAGCGTCAACTGGATTGCGAGCACCGAAAAGGTGGATGACTACACTGTTCGCCTCCATTTGGCCAAGCCTTTCCCGGCTGAGTTGGAGTACCTTTCCGGCCCTACGCCTATCTTTCCGGCGAAGTATTTTCAGAGCGTGAAGCTGGCGGGCTTTAGCCGTGCGCCGATAGGGACCGGCCCGTATAAGGTGGTGCAGGTGATCCCCGGTCAGGGGGTGACGATGGAAAAAAATCCCGATTACTTCAAAGAGAGCCCCCTTGGTCAGCCCAAGATAGGCAAGCTGAATTTTGTGGTGATCCGCGATCCGGAAACCCGTCTGGCACAGCTGAGGACCGGGCAGATGGATTGGATCTGGCGCGTGCCTTCCGATCAGGTTGAAGCGTTGTCGTCCATGCCAAACCTTGCGGTGAAAAGCGGTGAAACCATGCGCGTAGGCTTTGTGGCGATGAGCATCCACAGCGATTCGCCGGAAGGAAAGCCTTTTCAGGATGTGCGCGTGCGCCAAGCGCATCGATCGTCAAAGTATGGTGACCAACCTGGTGAAAGGCGGCAGTAAGCCAGTTTATACCGCCTGCTTCCGTGAGCAGGTGGCCTGCGATGCCAGCAAGGTGATCAATTACCCGTTTGATCCGCAAAAAGCGAAACAACTGTTGGCGGAAGCGGGTTATCCCAATGGGTTTGATACGGATATCTGGGCCTACCGTGAGCGTGATTACGCGGAAGCCATTATCGGTTATCTGCGTCAGGTTGGTATTCGCGCGCGACTACATTATGTGCAGTTTCCGGTGATGGCGGACGCGTTGATTTCCGGCAAAGCACCGATGGCGTTCAATACCTGGGGCTCGTTTTCGATTAACGATGCCACCGCCTTCACCACGCCCTACTTCGGCGGTAAGGGCAATGACATCTGGAAGGATCCTGAAGTCACCAATACCTTGCTGAAGGCCGATGAAACCATCAACATCCAGGATCGCGCTGCGTTATATGCCACCGCGTTGGGGCGCATTTCGTCTCAGGCTTACATCGCGCCGTTGTTCTCCTACTCAACTCACTATGCCTTTACCTCCGATCTGAATTTTCAGGATTGGCCGGACGAGCTGCCGCGCTTTGCCCTGTCCAGTTGGAAGTAATGCCTGTTACGGGGGAAGCGTTGTGACCAAGAAGGAGCCGCATTATGGCGAGGTACGTTTTTCATCGGCTGCTGGTGGCGCTTGCGGTGTTATTTACCGTGGCCCTGGTGAGTTTCTCTCTATTACATCTTTCCGGCGATCTGGCGGCAGCGATTGCCGGTCCTGAAGCTACGGCAGAGGTGATTGCTCAGATTCGCGTCCGATACGGGTTGGATCGGCCGCTTGCCACGCAGTTTGGCCATTGGCTCTGGGCTGCGCTGCATCTCGATTTCGGACGTTCTTTCTATTTTGAACACACCGTGATGGAGCTGATTGGGCAGCGTATGCCGGTCACCCTGAAATTAGGGGCGGTTTCTTTGCTGCTGGCGCTGTTGGTGGCGCTCCCGCTCGGCGTACTGGCGGCGGTATTCCGTGATTCCTGGGTCGATCGCAGCGCTGTGATGACTGCCGTGCTCGGGCAGGCAATGCCAAATTTTTGGTTTGCGCTGCTGCTGATCCTGATTTTTGCCGTGGGACTAAAGTGGCTGCCGGTAGCCGGTAATGCAACCTGGCAACACTTTGTTTTGCCAGCCATTGCGCTGGGCTACTACGCCATGCCCTCCCTGATGCGGCTTACCCGCTCCGGCATGCTGGACGTGCTGAACGCTGACTATATCCGTACCGCGCGCGCCAAGGGATTGAGTGGTTTTCACGTCATCGTTAAACACGGCTTGCGTAATGCAATTATTCCCGCCGTCGCGCTGGCGATGGTTGAACTGGGCTTTATGCTGGGCGGATCGGTCGTGATTGAATCCGTATTTGCGCTGCAAGGCTTAGGGCAATTGGCGTGGGATTCCATCTCACGCAATGACTTCCCTGTGGTGCGGGCCATCGTACTGATTATCGCGGTGTTCTATATCGTTCTCACCTTTTTGGCGGATGTGCTCAATGCTGCACTCGATCCGCGCTTACGTGCGCGCTAGGGGTAAGCAACATGAAAACATCCACAAAAACATCCGCATTGTGGCTATCGTTTTTTTCGCGAGGTGGCACCGTGACAGTAACGCAAACCGAAACCGGGCAATCTGGGGTATTACCACCACCGGGCCAGTGGCAACGCGCCGTGCGGCGCATCTTGAGCCACCACAGCATGACGCTGGGCGTGGTGATTCTGGGCATTGTGGTGGTGCTGGCGCTGCTGGCACCGTGGATCAGTCCACACGACCCCTATGCTCAGGATGTCAGCCGACGCCTGATCCCGCCAGTCTGGTATGAGAAGGGCAGTTGGGAGCACATTCTGGGCACCGATAAGCTGGGACGAGATTACTTAAGCCGCCTGCTGTTTGGTGCGCGCGTTTCGCTACTGATCGGGTTAGCCGCCGCAGCACTGGCAGGTGTCATTGGCATCACATTGGGTGTGGTCGCAGGCTATTTCGGCGGGCGTGTGGACGCTGTGGTGAGCTATCTGCTGACGGTACGCCTCTCGATGCCGGTGATTTTGGTGGCCTTGGCGATGGCATCGCTGGTGGGTGGTTCGGTAAAAGTGGTGATTCTGCTGCTTGGGTTACTGCTATGGGATCGCTTTCTGATCGTCTCGCGCTCCGTGACGCGCCAGCTGCGGGAAGAGGAGTTTGTCGCTGCGGCAAAAACGCTGGGAGCGTCGTCTGTCTTCATCATGGTGCGGGAAATTCTGCCCAACTTGCTGGGGCCGCTCACCGTAGTGGCAACGCTTGAGATTGTCCACGCCATTCTGCCGGAAGCCACACTCTCCTTTCTGGGGTTAGGGGTGCAGCCGCCGATGCCTTCCTGGGGATTGATGGTGGCGGAAGGTAAGGCCTACATGTTCTTTCAACCCTGGGTGATTTTGATCCCCGGCATTGTGCTGGCGGTAGTGGTGCTGGGCATCAATCTGGTGGGCGCGATATCACTGCCGTAGACGGGCGTAACTGAGGAGGTTGCCATGAGTCAGGATAGCTTGTTGGATGTCAAAGACCTGTGCGTCGATCTTCCCACGGCGCGTGGCACCTTGCACGCCGTGCGCGGTATTGATTTCTCGGTGCGCAAAGGCGAGATGCTGTGTCTGGTAGGTGAGTCTGGGTGTGGTAAATCCATGACCTCGTTGGCCCTGATGGGGCTGCTGCCGCGCAAGGCGGTGCGCAGTGCGACGCACCTGCACTTCAAAGGGCAAGATCTGCAAACGCTGAACAACAAACAGATGTCGGTGATCCGGGGCGATCAGATCGCCATGATCTTTCAAGAACCGATGACGTCGCTTAATCCCTCCTACACGCTGGGTGAGCAGCTGTGCGAGACGCTGCACGCGCACCGCAAGGTGACGCCAACCCAGGCAAGAGCGCGAGCGCTCTATTTAATGGAGCGGGTCGGTATCCCGCAGGCGGGGGACCGTCTGCGGCAGTATCCGCATCAGCTTTCTGGTGGATTGCGTCAACGCATCATGATTGCCATGGCGCTGATGTGCGAGCCAGAACTGATTATCGCCGATGAGCCGACTACGGCGCTGGATGTGACCATTCAGGCGCAGATCCTGCGCATGTTGCGCGAATTGCAGCAAGAACTGGGGACGGCGGTGATTTTCATCACCCACGATCTTGGCGTGGTGGCGCGCATCGCCGATCGCGTCGCAGTGATGTATGCCGGCCAGATTGTTGAGACTGCGCCGGTGCGAGAGCTGTTCGGGCATCCGCAGCATCCCTATACCAAAGGGCTAATGTCGTGCATTCCGGTGCGGGGAAAAACCGTTCCGGGCCAGTTGCTACAAGCGATCCCCGGCGTAGTGCCAAGTCTTATCGGTACGCAGCAAGGCTGTGCGTTTCGCAATCGTTGCCCCAGCGCGCAGGCGTGTTGCAGTGAAAAGCCGCCTTATGTTGCGGTGACGCCGCTGCAGCGCGTGTGTTGTGTGCAGGCACAAGCCTGGGAGGATGTGGCATGAGCGAAACGGTAACGGAGTTTGGCGCGGTACAACCCGCCCCCTACATTCCCGGCAACGACGATCTGGCGCTAGAGCTCTGCGCCCTGAGCCGCGAATTTCGCCTTAATCGCGGGCTGTTTGCGCGGCCCGGTATCTTTAGCGCAGTCAATAACGTCTCTTTGCGTGTGCGGCGCGGTGAAACCCTGGGGCTAGTTGGCAAATCCGGCGGTAAAAGCACGCTGGCAAAGATGCTACTGGGGCTATTGCCTCCGACCTCGGGTAACGTCCTGATTGAAGGGCGCGAAATCGATGCGAGCGATCGCAAAGCGCTGGCAACCCGTATTCAGCCGATTTTTCAGGACCCTTACTCGTCGTTGAACCCGCGCCGCACGGTGGCCGATCGTCCTACGCTGTTTCTGGGATCGCGCGGGGTGTTTATAACGTTGAGCTTCAGGTCAAGCTGCGTGAGAGCGCGCGCCACTCTGGCAACTGGGGTGGGCTATTGGCAAATCCCGGCATCCGTCTGGCCCACGCGTTGAGCAGCATTGTGGATACGCGTGGACGCATTCTGGTGCCGGGGTTGCGTCCAGCGGTGTTCTGCTACGCGATATTACTTTGGGCGCGGGTCCCAACGATCCGGCTATCGATCCTGACTGGAACGAGCCCGGTCTGACGGCGGCAGAGAAGCTCTACAGCTGGAATACCTTTGACGTGCTGGCCTTTACCACCGGTAATCCCGATAAACCGGCCCATGCGATCTCTCCGGTAGCGCGGGCGCATTGCCATATGCGCTATGTACCCGGCAGAGATGTGGATAGTTTTCCGCGTTATTTGCGTGAGCATCTGGATGCGCACGGGTTTGAAGATGTCACGATTGTCACGCCCGATCACTGCTTTACCGCGACCCGTCTCGATCCCAGCGATCCGTGGGTTGCATGGGGCTGCACGGACCTCGGGGAAAAAAGCCTCCATCCTTCCTAACTTTGGCGGCGGCCTGCCGAATGCCTGTTTTTCTGAAACCTTAGGGTTGCTGACGCTATGGGTGCCGCACTCTTACCCGGCCTGTAGCCAGCACGCACCTAACGAGCATTTGCTGCAATCGGTTGCACAGGAAGCGCTGCAACTGATGGCGGGCATGTTGTGGGATCTGACAGAGCAAGGGGCATCAGTGTGTCGTCAGCGAGAGAAGCACTCGGCTACCGCCACCGTTGCTTGAGATTGCCGTCAGGACTGTCGCGCGCGCCGGTTTTCCGGTGCGCGCGTTGCTGTTTTTAAGCGCAGGGGGATCCATGCACAATACCGAGATCCGTTACTTTATGGCCGTCGTGGGCACGGGATCGATGCGTGCCGCCAGCCAGCAACTGTTCGTGGCGGTTTCCGCCATCAGCCGCCATATCCAACGTTTGGAAAAGCGTTTGGGAATGCCGCTGTTTGAACGCAGTGCGCGCGGCATGGCTGATATGAAACTGGCGATCGCCGAACTGGAAGGGCTCAAGTCTCGGTAGCAAACCCCGATTCGTGTGGTGTGTACCGATGGCCTGGCGCTGAATTTGGTGCCGTTGTTGCTGGCGCGCTTTCGCCAGTTGCACCCTGAAGTCAATTTCCACCTGATTGTCGGCAGCGGCCAGCAGGTGCTGGAGTGGGTGCGGCACGGTGAAGGGGACGTGGCCATTAAATTCAGTCTCGCGGCGGAGCCGGGGGTTGAAGTCATCGCGTCATTTCCTGCACCGGTTACGGCATTTATGCATCGAGAACATCCGCTGGCGACGCGCGATTTTGCGTTATCCGATCTGAACGCCTATCCGCTGGTGTTGCCGGATCAGACGGCCACTATCCGACAACTGTTCGATCTTTGCTGCCGAATGAACAGCGTGTTTATCGAACCGGTTTTTACCAGCAACCAATTTTCTGCGGTGTTCGGCTATGTGCATAACGATCGAGATGCGATCGGCATCTGTAGCCATTTTTCGGTGATGGGGCACATGCTGAACGACGATCTTCAGATCCGCTGCGTTAACGTGGAACCTCTGGAACAACGCATGCTGCAAATTCAGACAGAGATCGGGCGTCCTCGAACGGAGTTGCTCGCAAGCTTTTGTCAGTTTCTCAAGCAAACTCTGACGGAAATGGACAGCCAATTGCGGCAGCGCTATGGGATGCCAGAACACTAAAATATAAGGTTAATTATATTTCTTTTATTTTGTTTTTTTGTGGTTTTTAAGTTCATTTAATTTGTTTTAACTGTTTTTATGGATTAAAAATAGAGTAAATAACGCAATTTAAATTCATTGTTAATTTGTTAGTCTGTATTCACGGCGTGAGGATATTTCCCTGAGAAATAGCAATCTCCCGTTTCTCTAATGCCATTTTATTTTGGAGCTTGATGATGAATCTGGAGAAATTTACCCGCTATCCGCTGACTTTCGGTCCCTCTCCTATCACGCCGTTGAAGCGATTTAGCGAACATTTGGGCGATGATGTTGAAATTTATGCCAAGCGTGAAGACTGCAACAGCGGCCTGGCGTTTGGCGGTAATAAAACTCGTAACATTCGAATTAGGCCGTATCGAAGCATGGGCGCTGGCGCAGTTCTGCAAAAGAACAACACATCAAGATTGCGCAAATGTAGCTACATCTTAGAATGAAGCCCACCACATGATGGACGGTGTAAACGCCGTCATGCATGGACTGGCTGAGAAAGGCATTAGCCCTCGTTGAAAGTAAGAAGCCTGACAATTAGGGGTCAGTTTGGATATCGAAAAATATTGTACGGCATACCTGTTTTTTGAACAGGCTTACGTATCGCAGTAGGGTAAACTCCCGCGCAATACCTCGTTTCTCCCGAATTTTGGCTAATGCCATAACCGGGGTTTTACGCCGGAATCGCCGAAAATTTTGTCACGTTTGTCACTAAAATGGAGGCCATTGCTGAGCTGCATGAAGCACACGCAGCACCACCAAGATGTCATTCTCATCGTCAATATGGCAAACCATCACATAGTTCGGACGTACAACAATTTCGCGGGTCCTGCGTACGCGGCCTGCCCTGTAGAGCTTTGGGTTCCGGGCGGCAATTTCTGCCTTAGCTTTGAAAGACTCATCCAGGTCAAGCGCCGCCTGAGGATTGTCTAGTGCTATATAATCAAAGATGTTTTCCCGATCAGCTTCAGCCATCGGTCGCCAGACAATCCTCATCTGTTCCCCATACGCTTGCGCAAGGCTTCACATTTTTCGGCAAATTTGGCCTCCACAGCGTCATGCGGAATACTCGGCCGCGGATCATCGATACTGGCCTGGATCTGTTCACGGAACCAGGCATCATAGGCGGCTGCCTCATGTGCTCGTTTCAGCTCTTCAGCGCGATCGGGCCGCCGGGCAGTATTGATGGCATCGGGAGTATAATTCGACGAATCCACATCGAAACGAGCAATACCGATATCCTTCAGATATGACACCAGTGTTTCAAAACGGCGGAAAAGTCGCACATTGCGACTGCGTTGTGCAGCCAGCGGGCGCTCCAGCATGCCATACCGGACCATGATGGCCCATCCGCCAGGCTGACCGACGATGTGTGCTTCTCGCACGGCACCGGCTTCAACCAGGAGAGATAATGTAGTGTGATCGATGGTTTCTGCTGACATAAAAGTGACCTCGGCAAGAAATGCAGTGCAGTTGATAGATAGCATTATCGCAAACTACTATAATTCGCACAATGACCAACAAAAGTCAGCGGTTTCTGTTTACCATAACGCCACAATTTGGAAGGATGTTAAAAAAAGGGGGGTTTGCAGGGGTCGCCTGACGATCAGATGCTGAGTGCCCTAACAGGGCAATCAGAGGACTAATCTTGGGTTCTGACGTTGGCCAAAACAGCCAGGATATTAACCCGACGTGTTTCATCGTCCACGTCGTAAAGCATATGTTGGCCGAGCAGACTGATACGGCGAACTCCCTCGCCATAGCGTTCATCAGTCTCATATAGGCGGGGATAATCAGCCAGGCGTTCAGTCGAGGCAATCAGGCGATCTGTAACGTGTCTGGCATCCCAGAGAGAGGCATTTTCGGCCAGATACTCAAACAGGGCGGCCATATCTTCGACAGCTCCCGGTCGCCACTCGATTTCATAAGTCATCGCGCAGTTCCTGATAACGTGCCTGTAGCTGCTGGCGTAGCTTCTCAGTACTCATCCCTGGCCGCTTATCGGCACGGGCGGCGGCTACCTTTGCACGTACCCGTTCATCGTATTCAGCCTGTGCCAATTCTTCGTTGGCGAGGCGTTGCAGCAGAGCGGCCTTATCTGCACTACCTTTCGGCAGGATATGGGGCAAACTCTCGGCCAGCTCGCGTAGGAAATTGGCATTTTCGTAGTGCGTGGTGTTATTCATAGTCGGCTACTCCGTTCAGTAGAGGGTAATTATAGGTTTTTTGATGCCACAAGCGTGGGCGTAACGAGTCAGTGTATCAATGCTAGCCCTGGTAATGTTATTTTCCAGGCGAGTGATAACCGGAGGCGTAACCCCCCATCCGTTCAGCAACCTGCGCTTTTGTCAGGTTGTCTTGCTTACGCCATTCCGCAAGCAGCTCCCTGAGCTTCTCTTTACGTTCTTCTATGCCATGCGGCACTATATTCTTCGTCCTGCATCCACTCTTTAGGCAGTTCTTTATTACTTACCAGTTTCATTAAGCACCTCTGCTAATCATGTAACCTCTCACCTCCAAATAACATTAACCTACAGGCTAATTTATCACGAGATAAAATTAACCTGAAAGCTAATTAAGTTGGCAGTTATCGCAGCTACCCAGTGACTGCCTGTTAGTGTTAGTTTTCATTCCACTGAGGAGTTGGCATTTATGCGCGTTAGCGCATGTAAGGCGGCAAGATGAAATAACAGATAGCGCTTATGGTTAGCCGCCGAAACCGATAGAGGATCGAAAGGGATCGCCTATCCAGCCTTTCACCCTGCAAAGCATAACCCACTAAAAGCGATTCAGGTGCTTCTATGCGCGGTCGGAGTGGTTACGGCAAGGCTTTGCCGCAGCCGGGGCGTATCTCCGCGTTGTGAGCGTAGCGAACTACGAGCGTTTGACATCCTCCCCGCCCTAAAGGACGGGGATTCCTACTACGTTTAGGCTGACGCCTGAATCATTTCGGTGGGTTCCTGATTCATTGAGCGGCCTGATTGCACCATCTCTCCACAGGCTAAAACGGCGTGCCCCGCCGCTAAAATGTTACGAGCGCCGTTTATATCGGCATTCTCTGTATATCCACATTCCAGACACTCGAACTGGCTTTGTGACTGGCGGTTTTCTTTCGATACATGACCACAACAGGCACACTTCTGACTGGTGTAGGCCGGATTGATTGCCAGTACCTGACCGCCACGCCAGAGCTGCTTATACTCAAGCTGGCGGCGTAGTTCATACCAGCCCTGCTCCAGTATCGAACGGTTTAAGCCTGATTTTGCCCGGACGTTGCGCCCCGGCTGGCTTACCGTACCCGCTGCCGACTTTGACATGTTAGCAACCTTCAGGTCTTCAATGACGATCATCGCGTGGTTTTTGCTGATTGTCGTGCTGACCTTATGAAAGTAGTCGCGGCGGAGGTTTCCGATACGGGAATGCAGGTTCTGTACTTTGCGCTTTGCCTTCTTCCAGTTATTACTGAACTTCACCTTGCGGCTCATTTCACGCTGGAGTCTGGCGAGTTTCTTCTGGTTAGATTTAAAGCTGTTTACAGGCTCAAAAATAGTGCCATCGGATAGCGTAGCGAGCTTTGCCACTCCCGCATCCAGCCCAACCATTGTTGTTGAGTTATGGGCAGGATCGGCAACCTCATATTCCGTCTGTATGCTGATGTACCATTTGCCGCATAACTGGCTAACTGTGACATTTTTCACTTTGCCAATGATTTCGCGGCTGTTGCGGTAGCGTATCCACCCCAGCTTTGGCAAAAATATACGACTATTGCCCTGATCGAGCTTCACGCCTTGCGGGTAGCGGAATGCATCGTTTTGACCACGCTTTTTGAATCGCGGAAATGCTGCACGCTTCTGGAAGAAATTCTTGTAGCCGCGTTCCAGATCCTTCAGTGACTGCTGTAAGGGCTGCGATGGTGCTTCTTTCAGCCATTGGGTATCAGGTGATGCTTTCCAACCGATGAGCCATGAAGTCATTTTCGTGTAGGGAATGAATTTTCCCCCGGACTCATGATTTTCATTCTAAAGTGCCAGTGCGCGATTAAAAATGAAACGACAAGCTCCAGCGAAGCGCCGCATATCGCGCTCCTGCTGACCATTTGGTCTTAACTGGAATTTGAAGGTTTGAAGTCTTTTCATAACTACCATTATACTTTGGTCTATGACAAAAGAAACCGATATTCGCCGGGGAAGACATTGTCTTTTCTTGATGCATGTCCACTTGGTATTCGTTGCCAAATATCGACGAAAGATATTTGATCTGGATGCCATCGAAAAGCTACGCAGTTACTTTGCCAGTGTATGTGCTGATTTTGATATTGAGTTGGTAGAAATGGACGGCGAATGCGACCACGTGCATTTGCTGATCAACTATCCGCCAAAGTTGGCAATATCTAACCTGGTCAACAGTCTTAAAGGCGTTTCCAGCAGATTACTTCGCCGTGACCGCCCCGATATAGCCCAACACTATTACTACAAAGGTGTTCTGTGGACACCGAGTTATTTTGCAAGTAGTTGCGGTGGTGCGCCGATATCGATCATCCGGCAATACATTGAGCAGCAGCAAACATCAGGTTAGTCGGAAAACCGCGCCTTATATCCCCGCCCTGAAGGACGGGGCTTTACGGCGCACTGGGTAACGATAGAATATTGAGTATCAAGATGAACAAAGCTAGGCAACAAAGCCACCATAAAACACAAGACAAGACAGGATAGTTGTAGCCACTACAAATGTGCACATTTGTAGGCCTCGCCAGCCGCTACACGTGGTTTTTGGAGGAAGGATGAAATTTATCAGTTTTAGAATATCACGTGATAATTATAACAAATTAAAGGATGCAATAATGAAATTAAGTGGAAAAACACCTGCTGCTTTTTTTCTGTTCTTGCAAATAAAATTATTTCTCAACATACGACAGGTGTCGATACTGTCTCCTGTAAAGAATCGACATTATCAAATGTAAGGCAAATCCGTTTATCTGATGAAATGATTAATCAGTTAACACTGCAAGCGGATTCCCGGCACTGGTCCGTGGCTAAAGAAATCAGATTTATGTTAAACCTTGCTATGACTACGGAGCCTGTTCTTCTGGATGAGGAAGTGGAAGAGTTACGCCGGGCAAGAAATGCGGTCAATACGGCGGGTCGTAATCTGGCGGCGATTATTCGTCAACGTCAGTATCATGATGTAAAAGAAACTGAATTATGGGAAGAAGTAAAAAAACTCAATAAGGACGTTGAGGCCTTGAAAAAAGCCGTGCGATAATTGACTAACGCCGCCGTGAATGTACGTAGCGTTAAAATCCGTAATACGCCAAAATGATAAGGTGATTTTATGTCAAAAAGAATAGGTAAAAAATCGGATGATGAATATAAAGCGCGTAAATTACGGGGGCAACAGGAACAGGCCAGACGGACACCTTATAACTTTAAAATGCGCAACGGTGGCGCGAAATATGAAAAAAACATCCAAAGCCGGATGTTGCAGCAGGGGGCGAGTCGTGAGGTAATGGTAAAAATCACCGGCAGCGCTAACCGGCCTCGCGGGGTTAAAAATGAAATAAACTATATTGCACGAGAAGGGGAAATTACCTTGCGTGATAACCATGGCGTGGAATATCACATAGCTGACCGGGAGCAACGAAAAGAAGCGTATGAATCGCTTATCGATGATGAAGATAAAAAGCAGTACACCCATGACCGTTCACCTAATCTGGTGCATAACATGGTGTTTTCATCACCAAAGATAGCGGATGTATCGAAAAAGGATATGCTTAAAGCGGCAGAGGAGACACTAAGAGAAAAATATCCTGAAAACCGCGTTCTGATGGCATACCATACGGATAAAGAACATCATCCACATGTTCATGCATTGCTTCGCATTCCTGATAATGGCGGTAAGCGGATTAATATCCGTAAAAAAAGGCCTGCGTGAGTTACGCGAAACGTTTGCCGGAAACCTACAAAAAATGGGATACAACGTCAAATGTACCCATAAATACGAGTTCGGGAAGAAAGAACAGCTTAAACGTGAGCCTGATCGCCTACGCAATCTGTTTGAAGTGGTTGAGTTCGGTCGGACCAATTACCTGTTTGACCCCAAAAACAAGCAGCAAAACTATATCACGCTGCGCACCTTGAAAAACAAAACAGAGATGACACGATGGGGCAGCAACATTGCTGATGAAATCAAGCGTGAAGGGGTAAAAGTCGGCAGTGTGATAAAAATGCGCAAGGAGGGTGAAACCACAGTAAAAGTGCCGCTGACCGATGGGAAGGGAAATAAACAGGGATGGTCAGATCACAAGCGCAATAACTGGCGCATCGAAAATCAGGGGGCAATGGGAATAAAACCCGCACCGTTTGATAAGTTGAAACCATTGGATACCTCAGAGCAGTTGTTAAAGCAACAGCGCGGTTTTTCGCTGTTTAAACAAAATCAGGAAGCGACGGTTAAACTTCAGGAAAAACAAAAGCTGGGTATTCGCGTTGGGATATTCAAATTTTGATGTGCGAGGATGGCGAGGCTTATCCTTCACGGGTATACTGCATTGATGAAAAAGACACTTTCCTACCACGACGCATTGTTTAAGCAATTCCTCGGTGATATCACCATCGCAAGGGATTTTTTTGCAAATTCATTTACCGGAAAAACTTCGTCAATTGTGTGATTTTAGTACACTGGCAATGGAATCCGGCAGCTTTATTGAGTCAGACCTGCGTAGCCAGTGCTCGGATATGCTCTATTCGGTGCAGACGACAACAGGAATGGGGTATGTCTACACCGTTATCGAGCATCAGAGCCGCCCGGAAAAACTGATGGCGTTTAGGCTTCTAAGATATGCGGTTGCCGCCATGCAGCGGCATCTTGAGCAGGGCAACGACACCTTGCCGGTGGTGATACCGCTGCTGTTTTATCAGGGGAAAACCTCGCCGTATCCCTACAGTACCCATTGGCTTGACTGTTTTTCTGACCCGGAACTGGCAAAGTCGGTTTATATGCAGGCGTTCCCGCTGGTTGATGTGACGGTTATCCCGGATGAGGAGATCGTCACGCATCGGCACGTTGCCCTGATGGAGTTAGTGATGAAGCATATCCGTAACCGCGATATGCTAGAATTAAGTCAGCAGATAGCAGGCTTGCTCAATCAGTGGGTGTTGCAGCCTGAGCTATTTCGAGGATTAATCTGTTATATTGTAGAACGAGGAAATACTTCTGATGCAAAGCAATTTTTGCATCAGATTGCGGAGAAAGCGACTGATTATCGGGAGGTAGTGATGACCATTGCAGAGCAGCTACGGCAAGAGGGCATTGTTCAAGGTCGTGAAGAAGGTATTCATCTAGGCGAACAGCGGGGCATAGAAAAGGGCATAGAAAAAGGTAGGCAAGAATCCGCCAGAACCATTGCTCGCCAGCTTTTAGCCAACGGCGTTGATCGGGCGATTGTCAAAATGTCGACTGGGCTATCTGACGCTGAGATTAATGCGCTGATGGATTAATCGATGTCGAGTAATACTATTTTACCTCGCTCATTTTATGAACGTGATACGCTTTGTGTGGCAAAGGATTTGCTGGGAAAAGTTTTAAAGTTTGCAGACTATCATGGGGTTATCAACGAAGTTGAAGCCTATGTAGGGCAGGATGATCCGGCCTGCCATGCCGCGAGAGGCTGTACGCCCCGAACAGCAGTTATGTTTGGTGCTGCCGGGTTTTCCTATGTTTATCTTATCTACGGTATGTATCATTGCCTGAATATTGTGACTGAGCGTGAAGGATTTCCAGCGGCAGTTTTAATTCGTGGCATCGATTTACATAAACCAACGCGTCTTTCTTTGGATGGGCCGGGTAAAATCTGCAAAAAATTAAATATCACAAAAAATAATAACCAGATTGATTTAACGCAGTGTCATGCGCGAACCTCCGTCATAGTGCGTCAAACGACTGCCTGCCACCGGCGGTTTTTTCAAATAGCGCCCAAGATATTTTTCCGTCTGACGGGCGTTTTTCGTCGGCTTGGCGAAGTACACGTGCCAGTAGTCCTCTCCCTTCTCATTTTTCCCCTGACTCAGGATGAAGCGCTTCCATTCGTCGTAAGTTGAACGGTATTTTTGTACTGGCTACTCAGTCACCAGAAGAAATGGTTAAGCATGAAATTTCTGCTGCCATTATTGAGCAATGTGGCACTCAGATATTTATGGCTAACCCGAAAGCCAAACAATCTGATTATGTGGACAAGCTGAAAGTGCCACAGAGTGTATTTGAAATAGTCAAGGAGTTAGACCCCGGCGCTCGCCAGATGGTGATATTAAAAACGCCATTACGGCGCTGGGAAACCCGACCTTTTATTGCTCTGACAACTCTCGATCTTTCCGGGCTGGGTAAATACACAAAATTACTCAGTGGAAGCCAGGATAATCTAGTTATTTTCGACTCTATATTTGAGTGGTAATTTCGACGCTTATATATCAAAAAGGAAGAGGACTTAATCAGGCAAGAACTACAGTTACAGGGGGGGAATCCTTTTAATTTCAATGCGTTTCTGGAAGAGTTGAATGATAATATCCCTCAGTTTCTTCCGCCAACAGTGAAAGGAAAAACACTAATAAATACATGTGATTACATAAATAATGACATAAAAAACATCATTGACGACGCAGACAAAACAATTCTCATTGGACTAAAAAGGCTTCCAGAAGAAAGTAAACCAAGAGATAAAACCCTCAGAAAGTTATATTTATATATTAACGGCCACGATAATGACATATCAGATTTTATCGAAGCCATAAAAGAAAGAAATATTACACTTGCATGGACAAATGATCCTACAAGAGCAGCCAAAACATTTGCACAACTCCTAACTGATTTTTCACGCATGTAATAATAAGCCGCAATAAATGCGGCTTATTAACTAAATATCAGATGTTAAATGCAACTCTTTTACCAGTCGGTAGCTCTACGTCCAAGCTTAATTTCCCGCCCATTGCCTCGACATAGCGTTTGAGCGTGGCAACTTTGATATCGTTCCCACGTTGCTCAATCTGAGCGATAGCTGGCTGGCGAACGCCCATTGCATCGGCCAGCGTCTTTTGTGATAACTGAAGTTCTTCACGCATTATCTGAAGCCCGACCTCTAAAACCATTTCATCAGTCATTTCTTTAATTTGGGCCTGACTCTCAGGGGAGCGGCCAGCGATTACTTCATCTAAGGTTCTCATTTTTGCTCTCCTTCTCCTGTTTAGCGAGGTGCGCTGAGAATTCATCATCAGCGATGCGTATCATTCTGTCGTAAAACCGTTTGTCATTGCTCTTATCGCCAGCACACAGCACGATAGCCTGGCGAATTGGGTCAAATGCATAAAATGCGCGGATCGGTTTGCCTGAAAACTGTACGCGAAGCTCTTTCATATTCTTGTACTGTGAGCCTTTGATGGTATCAGCATAGGGCCGGGGCAAATCCGGCCCGTACACCTTCAGTTTTCCCAAATCTGCTAACACCTTTTCCTGAAGCGTATCTTCTTGCTCACTCAGCCAGTCATCGAAACGCTGGCTTAAAATCACTGTCCACATTTATCTCTCCATATATAAACTATAGCTTATAGTCTGAGTATATAAGCTACGACTTATAATTTCAAGAAAAACGGCTCTATTTAACATAATGGCCGCTATCGGCACCACGCGAACGGCACTCACGGCAAATCCTCCCCCCTTCCCCTTCAAAAGATCACGTTTTCCCTGTCAAAATAGGCCTACTTTTATGTTCCAAATTTGTTATCAAAATCAAGTTTCCGATTTGGTTCTGATTTCACTGCCAAAGCCTCATTTTAGTAGGTTTCAGGAAAAGATATTACTTAAATGAGTAAATACATATTTTCTCATTTATACATCTTAAAAGGTGGGATAGAGTAGTTACACAAACACTCATAAACATATATGAGTAATTGAGTAAAAGCGAGGGTGCATAATGAAAGTAATTTCTTTTCTGAACCCTAAAGGCGGTAATGGTAAAACAACCAGCGTCATCAATATAGCTACCTGCATTGCGCGAAATAATAAAGTAGCCGTAGTGGATACAGATCCACAGCAAAGCCTGGCGAACTGGAACAAAGCAGAAAAAGCCAATTTTGATATTTTTACAGTTACATCAGAAAAGGACGTGTACACGATAAGGAAAGAGTTAACTGATTACCCTTACGTCATTATTGATGGAACAGGGGCTCTTTCTGTTATAACCGCAGCGGCTGTTATGGTAAGCGATCTGGTTATAATCCCCGTTACGCCGTCACCTCTCGATTTTTCCGCGTCAGGTGCAGTAATCAGCGTTCTGGAAGCACAGGCATATAATCGACCTGTAGAGTGCCGCTTTCTTATCACCCGAAAAATAGAACAAGCCACCATGCTAACTGTTTTACGAGAAAGCATTGCCGCAACAGGGATATTGCCCCCCTAAGAACCGCTATAACTCAACGTCAAAGCTACGTTAAATCGGTTTTGGATGGTGAAACGGTCTTTGACACCAATGACAGCGCAGCGAAAGGGGAAATTGAAGTTCTGGCCGCAGAAATTCTTAAGATAGTTGCATAAAAACACATTTACTCATAAACCTAAATGAGTAAATAAGTATTGGAGTAAGTATATGGCCCTGAGCAAACAGAACACTGGAACCGCCGCATCTAATAAGGTAATGACATTCGGAGAAAACCGCGATCTGGATAAAGTAATAACAACGACACCACCAGTAAGCCAAAAACGCATCAATTTCAATATGCCAGAAGATAAGCATCAGCGTCTCAAAGCAGCTTGCGCCAGAAAAGGCATTTCGATTTCTGACGTTATGAATGAGCTTACTGACGCGTGGCTAAAAGATAATGAGTAATTACTCATTTACTCAAATAATGAGGGAGGGGGTTGATATGAAGAATGGGGACGAGAAAGTAACAGTAAACTGGAGTACCTGATCCCTGAAGCGCTGGAGCAAGGGTGCTACACGTTGGTATCGATTGGCGGTATTCAATCTAACCAAATGCGGCAGGTAGCGGCCGTGGCGGCGCACCTCGGCATGAAGTGCGTGTTGGTTCAGGAGAACTGGGTGAACTATGTGGACGCGGTTTACGATCGGGTGGGTAATATCGAACTCTCGCGTATTATGGGGGCAGATATATGCCTGGATGCCGCCGGATTTGATATCGGTATTCGCCAAAGCTGGCAGCAAGCGATGGAAGAAGCGGCCCAAAACGGTGGAAAACCGTTCCCGTTCCCGGCCGGTTGTTCTGAACACCCATTGGGTGGATTAGGCTTCGTCGGCTTTGCCGAAGAAGTGCGCCAGCAGGAAAAAGAACTGGGCTTTACCTTCGATTATATCGTGGTTTGCTCCGTAACCGGCAGCGCCCAGGCGGGGATGGTGGTGGGCTTTGCCGCCGATGGACGCTCTCGTCGTGTTATCGGGATTGATGCTTCCGCCAAACCGGAACAAACCAAAGCGCAGATCCTGCGTATTGCACAGAACACCGCGAATCTGGTGGAACTGGGCCGCGAGATCACAGAAGAAGATGTGGTGCTGGATACCCGCTATGGTGGGCCGGAGTATGGCTTACCCAATGAAGGCACGCTGGAAGCCATTCGCCTGTGCGCCCGTACGGAAGGGGTGTTGATCGACCCTGTTTATGAAGGAAAATCCATGCACGGGATGATCGATATGGTGCGTCGCGGTGAGTTTCCTAAAGGCTCCAAAGTGCTCTATGCCCATTTGGGAGGCGCTCCGGCGCTGAGCCGCCTACAGCTATATCTTCCGCAACGGTTGATTCTTCTTGCGTAGCTGCTGGCCCGTTTGGGCCAGCATTATCAAAAGGGTAACTGCGTGGTTGAGAGAACCTGACGCAATCCCATAAAGGAACGTATCTGCCGCACTCCAGGCAGGAATAACAATTGCTCAGCATGTAACTTATTAAAACTTTGATTGTCTTTGGTGCGAATCATCAACATGTAATCAAACTCGCCTGTCACCACATGGCATTCCATGCATCCATTGATGTTTTGTGTTGCCAGTTCGAAATCGGCAAACGACTGGGGCATTGAGCGATCCAATACCACGCCGATGATCACCACCATGCCCGCATTGAGCGCCTCTGGGTTCAGTAATGCCACCACGCTTTTTATCAATCCGGCCTGTTTCAGGCGCTCTACCCGGCGTAAGCAGGCCGGAGGGCTAAGGTTGACTTTCTCGGCCAACGCTACGTTTGAGAGCGAGGCATCTTTTTGCAACAGTTGCAGGATGGCGTAATCGAACTTATCGAGATCGGCGGCTTTTTCTTCCACGCTGGCCGGGGAGGACGGTTTGGTTTTCATCGGGTCACCTTGGATTCACAGCGCAGCATAAAATTTTGTATTTTACCTTATATCGTTTAATTAAATCCACCCATTATCATTAATAATATTGAAAGTAAGCGTTGTGGCCTTGCCTAAAACAATATTATTAACACACTACTGTTTCTAAATAACATAAGAAAAAACGATGAAGTAACCAATAGGTGGCTGTGTTGATGTGCACAGGATATGGGAAAAGAACGTGATGAAAATCTCAGTGGTGAGGCGTCGATCATGTCAAAACGTGTTCAAGTGTGACAAAAGATGCGTATTCAGCGTGTGACCACTTTATAATCCGCCTTTGACGTTTTTCGGGCGGTCCAGCCTGAGATGAATAGTCTATCCTTGATTTTCAACAACGCATAAAAGGGAACTTCTTATGCAACTCATTATGAGTCTTATTGGCATGGCTGTGTTGGTGCTGGTCGCCATTTTACTTTCCAGTAATCGCAAGGCCATTCGCCTGCGCACCGTGTTGGGCGCATTTCTACTCCAGATCGGCATTGGTGCGCTGGTGCTCTATGTGCCCCTTGGCCGCAAGGTGTTGGCGGGGATGACCGAAGGGGCTGCCCTGATTATTGGTTACGGCAATGAAGGCGTTTCATTTATCTTTGGCGGCCTGGCCTCCGATAAGATGTTTGAGCTGTTTGGCGGTGGTGGTTTTGTGTTTGCGTTGCGGGTGCTGCCGATTATTGTCTTTTTCTCCTCGTTGATTGCTGTGCTGTATTACATCGGGGTGATGCAATGGGTTATTCGCCGGCTAGGCGGAGCCCTGCAAAAGCTGCTAAAAACGTCACGTACCGAATCGTTCTCGGCGACGGCGAATATCTTTGTCGGCCAGACGGAAGCACCGTTGGTGGTTCGCCCTTACATTGCCTCAATGACGCGCTCGGAGTTGTTTGCGGTCATGTGCGGCGGGTTGGCATCCATTGCTGGGGCGGTGATGGCGGGCTATGCACAGATGGGCGTGCCGCTGGAATATCTGATTGCCGCCTCCTTTATGGCTACACCCGGTGGCTTGCTGTTTGCCAAACTGATCGTGCCAGAGACGGAAAAAACACACGCTCATGAAACCCTGTCAGGTTTCGTGAGCGCAGATGACAAACCGGCCAACGTGATTGACGCGGCGGCCAGTGGGGCAGCTTCCGGGCTGCAATTGGCGCTTAACGTAGGGGCGATGCTGCTGGCTTTTGTGGCGCTGATTGCATTACTCAACGGTGGCATTGGTGGATAGTTTAACTATCCACAGCTCTCTATGGAGCTGATTCTGGGCTGGCTGTTTGCACCCGTAGCATTTCTGATCGGGATACCATGGCAGGAGTCGACCGTGGCGGGCGCTTTTATCGGCCAGAAACTGATTCTTAATGAATTCGTCGCCTATTTGAATTTTAGTCAGCACCTCAAAACGGATGATGCCGTGGCGGCGCTCGGGTTACGGGTGCTTTCGGATCAATCAAAAGCGATTATATCTTTTGCGCTGTGCGGCTTTGCCAATCTGTCATCGATTGCGATTTTGATTGGTGGGCTCGGCAGTATGGCACCAAATCGTCGTCAGGATATTGCGCGTTTTGGGTTGAAAGCCGTTGCTGCGGGAACGCTTTCAAACCTGATGAGTGCGACGATTGCTGGTTTCTTTTTGGCGCTTTAAGGCCTGACCCGCATCAGGGGAGAGTGTACGTTAATGACCATCTCGGCGTTTATCGGCAATATTGAATGGATGACGCTGCCTTTGCCTAACGGTGAAGCTGTGTATCCTGGGTTCTGCGCCTATTGCCGTTTTAACCCAGAGGCTTACCACGATACGCTTTACCACCGCATTAATGTTCCCTTGTCTGCGGAGTTGGCGCGCTCGGTGCTGAAACGGAGCGCTGAATTTCTTGCCGGGCGCTATCTGGCGCGTCACGTGCTGGAAAAACTTGGTATAAACCAATTTACGTTGCTGAGCGGTGAGGATCGCTCTCCGGTGTGGCCTGAAAATCTCTGTGGTTCTTTGAGCCACAATAAAGATAGCGTGCTGTGTGCCATCCATCGTCACAGTGATATGTACCGTGGTGTTGGCGTGGATGTGGAAACATTGATGAGCGATGACCGGGCCGCTTCACTGTGGCCCGGTATTATTGATGAAGAGGAACTTCAATGGCTGCAAAGGCTTGATATGCCGTTTTGCCAGGCGCTGACGCTGAGCTTCTCTGCCAAGGAGAGCCTGTTTAAAGCTATCTATCCTATGGTACAACATTACTTTGATTTTCTGGACGCGCAAATCACCGTGCTCAATCAGGCTCAACAGGTTTTCGAACTGCAATTGCAAACCACGCTAAATCTGGAGTTCCCTGCCGGTCGGCGCTTTAGAGGCGCGTATCGGATGATGGCTGATAAAGTCACAACCTTTCTCTGTCTTGAATCACCGGACATTGTCTGATTAGGAAGGCGATATTCAGGCATGCACTCATAAGAAGTTATAGCTGCCAGATATCTTCGTCGGGGTTAGCGTATCGGCATATTCAACTGAGACATGTCCCAGATACTTCTTGAACGTAAGTGCCTTGGTCTGTCGGAAATTCAGCAGCACATTGGTCAGTGATGATTTAGTCTGTGTTATTTCTCCGATACTGTAGAGGTCAAAGTTATTTAATTGATATATAACATTATTTTTAAATTTTGCTATTCGATGTTGTAGATCTTTCAGCCTTTTCTTTTCTTGAGTGTGATTCTGCGCAACCTTGTTACTCTCGAGTGTGTCTAATTCTTGTTTTAATTCCAATATTTTTTTGGTCACTGCTCGTGATGGTGTATCTTGCGACAAGATCGTGACGTAATTTTTTATTTAAACTGTTTCGGTTTTTATTGGATGCTCTGGTGGTCATTTCTTTCATTGAATCAGAGGATGTTTGTGGATACTCACTATTGTCAAAAACATGTTTAATTTTATTATTCCTTTGATAAGTGGATGGTATTTTTTCCAGTAAATTCCCTTGTAATAAATTAACCTGCTTGTGTAAATTTCGAATCACTTTTAAATGTGTAATCTTATGCATGGGAAGAATGATCTCTTCTTCTTCACGGATAGTTGCTAACATTTTGTCGATCTTTTCTATCAGTCTATGGTTATTTCGTTGCTGTATTGGCTCTTTTTTGCCCGAAATTTTGTTTTTGGGATATGTATGTTTGAAAGCGCTTTTGGTTTTTCTCTTCGAGCTATCACCGCCTTCAATAAGAGCAAGGCGATAACAGAATTGGCCATCATCATTGATAGAATAGGGGGAGAGAATATACTTTTCTCCGGCATAAAAACTGCCTGAGCCAGATAATAACCTTAATACTTTTTGTTTCTCAATCGTTGGTTGAGGTGCTAATTCTGAAGACTTCGTTACTGTTTTATTGTTGAACGAAAATACTGTGGCATTGGTTCCGGCACCACAGGCAATTCTAGGAAATTGAAGACGCATATTTTCAGTGGTATTTATTCCAAACATAGCACGCAGCTCATTAATTTTCATATCTAGGGAAAGTGATGTACCGTATTCGTTAACATGTCTTATATGTGCCGTTTTAAAATTGATGTATTGGCAATAAGGTGATTCTGATTGATCGATAAATGATTCAATTTGGGATGGAGTCAGCTCGAATGAGAAATTTAACTCTTTATTTTATATATTGATAAAATGATATTTTCTTCGAAAGGCATAATAGATAAGAAATCCACGCTGCCCCGATAGAGTAGCTTTGACTCTAAGCCTTGTCCCGTTCCTAACAGTAGAGAACTGGATGTTTTTTTCTTACGGGTAAATGCAAGTTTTATGTTACCAGTCTCTGACTTGGTTAATGTCAAACAATGTGTTTTGGTTATTGATAACATCGCTCCGGCGAACCATCCAGGATGAAAAGGTATCCCACTTTGCAATACGCTAAAAAAAAGAGAGAATTCACTCTCTTTACTCAATAGGATAGCGTCTTTTTCGGCAAGGTTCTGTAACAAATTCGATATTTTCTTTGAACATGTTTTCTCTTTATTGATCATCGCTGGCAGTTTACTGACTAACGGCGTAAGGTCATTTGCTAGATCTTTAATGAGACCTTTAGCTAATACTTCATCTGATGCATTTTTTCCTGCTTTTTTTAACAGGTCTTTAGTGACCGATATGGCTGAATTTATGCCGGGATCTGCACATTTTATTCCTCGGATGAACTTTTGCTTTTTACTTTCTTCTGTTTTGTTTTTATTAGTGGATGAGCGTATTGAATCGATGATTTGAGAAAAAAAGGTGTTAGTGAAGTGCCAAAATTCCCCAGCCTGCTTGAGGAAAATGGCTGCCCACTATAGTATTTCTCATGTATATCCCCTCCCAGGAATGAGTATAGACTTTGAGGCGGTTTATGGCTTATTCTTTTCGCACGAAGCTGCGACATAGCTATATCATTAGGATCAAGATAAAATATTCTAATTTTATATCCTTTTAGTGCTTCTATTTGTAATGTGTTTCTACAACCTTTCACTGAAGTTATTAGATATTTTTTACTGATCGATGTGTTTAATTTATATCCCATGAGGCTGTAATCATATATTTTATTGCCAATTGAGTAAGCACGCAAATATAATTCATTATTTTTTAAATGATAATGAATGGTATTCCCATCCTCTGTTTGCAGTGAAAGCGCCGTCGATAATGGTTCAGATTGTTTTCTATAAGTGACGTTGATTTTTTTTGCCGTTCCTTCAACTGTGTTGATCTCGGTATTTTTATTAAAAGTAATCGTGTAGTAAATGTTTTCACCCATGACCTTTGCTGTAAGTTCACCTAATGCATTGATGTGTAATGAATCAAATGCGATGTTTTTTTTGTCGTTACTTTGACTCATAGTATAATATTTATAATTGTTTTTACTGTTTTTTTATATAAACCGAAGAATAAATTACGGCAATGGCCTTGGATTAATATGAGCTCTCCTTCTTGATTCAAGGTTACTCCAATATCGCAAATAAGCGGCATACGGCAGCTTCCTAGAAAAATATAATTCTTTGCATTGGGCCCATTCATTGAGCTTGGTATCAATGTGACATCCATATCAATTATGTCAGGTAACCACTGATGCCGATCGTGGTTTTTTTGTTAGTGATGATGTTTTTTGCCGAGTGATGAACAAAAGAAATATTCTTAATTAATACATTGGATTTGGCTGAAAAAAATTCAGCAGGGTTTATCGCCCGCTTAGCAATGATTGCGTTTTCTACATTGAGCGGCGAATGCAATAACGTTGTCATAATCAACCTCAGGTTTTACAAATTATTTATCCTAAGAGTTAATTAATGTAGTTCATCAAACATGTTATTAATTTAATAAAACCTCAGATTTAGAAAGTAGATAAAAATCTTAATAGAACTTACATGAAAAATAAACATTTTATTCATCATTTTGTCACATTTACGTTGTGTGTGTTTTGCATAATGATTTCGTATATATGGTTAACAATCAGTCTGTTAAATATATTGTCGAAAATACTATATTAGCAATTTTAAATCAGAAACTATCCTATAAGGATATTTTGTATTTTCCTTGCTGTATTCAAATATAATGCCTTCCAAGATTATTTTTTTACATATCATCTCAAGATTGGTTAAGCACCGAATGTCATGAGTCTTCTCTATCTCCATGTCTGTTTCATTAAGTGATTCAATCACATCAGATATCGTTTTTTCAGTTTTCTGAAAAATATTTTTACCATTGCCATCCTCAAAGGATTTGTTTAGGTATGCTTGCCTGTTGACAATATTTTTACTCACTGATTCCATCAATAATGGGAAGCGGAAAGTAAAAATCATTGTTATTGATGTTTGTCGAAACTATTGGCATTATTTTATTTTCTGCAACGATCCTGGCATGTGGGGAAAATGCCTGCAACTCTACTCTTTTACTGATTTGTTCATTTTCGTCAGGAGAAGTATGACTTTCTCTCGTTTTCTTTATGGATAACATGAATCCAGTGGTATTTCTCGGTGCTACAACATAGTTTCCTGGTTCGTAAACCGTTCCCATTTGTGCTCTAAGCTCAAGCACTCTTGCTTCAATGGCTAATCTGTTAGTGAATTCATTTTTTTATTCACAGATATATTGTTTTTTATCTTCAAGAAAATTAGTTAACTCTCTTTTTTGCCTTCGTTTTACTATAAAGTCTGACAACTCCTCTTTATTGATATGCAATGTTGCATTTTTACTTTTGTCTATTTGGAATACATAAATTAGATTTGATTCAATAGGCAATAGTGTCAAATAATCAATGGTGGAAGTTTTTAATAATGTTTTTTCCAACCATTGACCGGTACCCGCTAAAAAAGCAAACAGTTTGGTTAATTTTTCATCAAACGAACAGGAAACTTCATTGTCATCCATTTTATTAAAACTAATACTAGACTTTTTAGATATTGCAGCAACACCACCAACAAAAAAACCTGGAACAAATGGCGCCCCACCTCTGGCGATACCACAAAATGCAGAGATATCGTTAGACTTAATGAGAGAAAGTCGATCTCCGTTTTTCAGGCTATTCAATATATCTGGTATGGCAATGGAGGGATCCCTTTTATTGATAACAGTATCGGGAAGGTTTTCAATAAGTGCAGTATAGTTATCATTCATGTTAATGATTTTGTCAGATATTTTTTTGTATTTTCGGATAACTTGCAACTGGATGAAACATTTTTTATCGTTGATATTATCGCGCGTATTCCTGGATCGAGGGAATTTACCATTGCGAGAACAAACTCTTTATGTTTATTTTCGTATCGATATTTTTTTGATTTTTGGACGTTTATTCGAAAATTATCTATGATATCGCCAAACAAGGGAATCCATTTACTGCTGAAATTACCACGGCGAGTTGAACTAAAGGGTTGACCAGATTCATAATGTTCGTATAGATCTGCCCCTAACGCTGAGTAAACGCTCTGTGGTGGTTTGTGCGATAAACACTTTGTGCTTATTTTGTTAATTCTATTTTATGCGGGTCTAGATAGACTATCCGTTTTTTTCATTATGAATTGTTTCAAGTTGAAGCACATTTCTTGTTTTTTTACTGAAAGAATATTGTAATTATTGAGAGGTTTTATTTTTACAAAGCAATCATGTTCAAGATTATTAATGCTGTTGTCTTTATCTTTAAATTCGGATAACTTTAATTTGTCATCTTTAAAGCTAAACGTTAATGTAACTCCATCTTTTCTTTCAAATTTCATCTCTTCCTCTATTGATTCATCCGTAGCCTGATGTTTTCAATTGATTCTACTGAAGAATAGGTTTTACTGTTTTTGTCTATATTTATAGCATATTCTTTAGTTGTGCCTTTTATCCTTCCTATCAATTTCCCACTTTCATTTATATGCAACGTATCAAATAAGTAGTCACTACTGTTAGTTATATCGTGAGCACTGTAACAGCAGTATTTTCTTTTCTTAACGTATTTATGATACATACCTAAGACGAGCCCTCTACGTTTGCCCTCGATGAAGAGGAGTTTGTCCAATGTAGCGACCATATCCATCACAAATGATGCTTCTCCACTACCCAGATAAACATAATCTTTTGCATTTATGGTCGATGTATCAGTTGTTATCAACGGGACTAATTTTATATCTACACTCACTTCTTTATCTGCATTGTAAAGTATTGTTTTATAAGATTATTTTAATTTATTAATACGACGAAGATCAAGGATGGAGTTGCGAACATGAGATATATCAGAATGCGCAGTTGGGAACGTGTTTGCTCTCTCTCATTTCTTCACAAACGTCATTGTTGACTTGGTCTAATAGGTTAGATTTTATCTCTGCAATCAACATGCAGTACCTCTACCGATTGAATAAGTGATTTGAATCGAAAACATACTGTAATCGGTAGAGCAGACGTTTACTTTTCAAGTACCGATTGTGTTTTTGTATATTTTAATTTTTTGTTTTTTGTAATAACCGTATGGCATGAATCTACTCGTTTTTGGCGATTTTGAACGTAATGATGGAATGTTTTTGATGATAAACAATTGGATATGGTGGCTTAGTGAAACCCTGGTAGGTAAGGGGGGCGTCGAGCGGAGCACAAAAAGGGTACATAGAAGCGACTAAGCACGGAGAGTTCAAAGGTGAACTCAGTCCCAGAAAAGCAAAAACCCAGCCTATGGCTGGGTTTTCTAAATAAGTGGTGCCCGGACTCGGGAACATTCAGCTTTCTATGTAAGTTGAAATGCAGCATAAATTTTAACCGTGTTGGTTGTCAAGACCCGTGGGTTGACCCTGTTTTTGGGCTTGCAGATCAGAAGTGGGTATCAACTGCATGGTCAGGTGTCCGGCTCGTTCTTTTGGTTCGATTCTCTATGCCTCAATAAAACATAATGACATCTGCGTTACGCATGCTGTATAATTACTATCCAGATGGCAGGCCGGAGGATGACATTATGCCAGCGACTCACAGCGTTTCTGTTAAACGCGAAACATTGAATTTGCGCATCAAGCCCGCGGAACGCGATCTTATTGATCGAGCTGCTAAGGCCAGAGGAAAAAATCGTACTGATTTTGTCCTTGAAGCTGCGCGTGCCGCTGCAGAGGAGGCATTGATCGATCAGCGCATCATTATGGCGGATCCTGAAGCTTATCGGGAATTCCTCACCCGCTTGGATCAGGCTCCCTCGCAGAATGCTGCACTGCGCAAAACCATGCAAACACCTGCGCCGTGGGAGCAGAAAAAATGATTTCCGCCCCGGAGCCACTCCATGCCGAGCATGAACTTTCCTCTTTCAGCTGCGGCGTGGAGTCTATGGACAACTGGCTGAAACAGCGGGCGATGAAAAATCAGATAACGGGCGCATCACGAACTTTCGTTTGCTGCGATGGCTCGAAAGTGCTGGCGTATTACTCACTGGCTTCTAGTGCCGTGGCAACATACTCAGCCCCCGGACGTTTTCGCCGCAATATGCCCGATCCGATCCCGGTCGTGGTGCTGGGCTGGTTAGCAGTAGATACATCATTGCATGGTCAGGATGTTGGTCGGGCGCTGGTGCGTGATGCTGGGTTGCGGGTGATTCAGGTTGCAGAAACGATCGGTATCAGAGGGATGTTAGTTCATGCATTGTCTGATGAGGCTAGGGAGTTTTACCTGCGGGTGGGGTTTGAGCCTTCACCAATAGATCCGATGATGCTGATGGTGACGTTGGGGGATTTGGTGGAGAGCGTTTGATGCTTAATTGGATTCCAGTATAAGCTTGGTTGCGCTAGCTTCTCCGACGTTAGTAGCTAAACAGGTTGGGATTTTATCAATTGGTTTTTCGCATACTGGCGCCGATTAACACTAGAATTGCGCTACGCGACGAACTTACTAAGTAATAAGAAAATCCCTAATCCCTAAGAAATTACGAATTGATGTATTACGTACTGATTATGATGCGGCGTCCAACTCATCTAGGATGCAACGGAATTTCACTTCTAATTCTGCTAATTCCTCGGCGCTGAGTGATTTGTCTTCGTATCCGCTTCTGGTTAGCATGATCAAAGCTCCGGTGAGCCCTCCATTGCTCATTGATTAACTTCTTCGTTTGTTTGCTCTTCCTTTGCCATTCACTGACCGCAAGTTCCTTTTCCTGTTTACGGAACACTGTGTCAGGCTCTGTCTGAAGCGCTCTAATTACGCCCTCATCCATCATGTAATACATCTGCTTGGTTTTCTTGCCGCCCGCAATAACAGATGAAGTGCTAACGTTATGGTGCTGTATAGGAATCAGGAATTTCTTTTCAAGGTCTTCAACAGCAGCAGATAAACGTAATACTTCGTGGTCGGCTTCAACATTATTTCCTGCCGTCGTCAGTTTCTCATTTTTCACCAGCGCGTAAAAAATAACTGCAAGGGAGTCCCGCATTTCATTAATTTTCGCTAGCATCGTAGGCTGTGAAGTGAAGTAAAGATGCTGCCCAAGGCTTTACGGGCAACGGAGGGATGGATATCAAGCATGGCCATAGTGGCCTCCTTCTAACTTACTGTTTAACAACAATAAGACGTTCAGGAAAACCACACGATATGTCACCATAGTACCGGATTTAAGATTTATTAAACTTAAAGTTCTGGCCACGGGTATGCTTATGCGCATAATATTATGGACAGCCTCCTGTACTTTGATGTCACAGCGATGGTCGATGAAGGCGGAGTTCAGATACAAAGTTTGGCGACTGGCTCTGATCTCCGCGTCTCCTTTCACCGTCTTCCTACTCATCACCCAGCCTGAAGATAATCTGCCCTTTCTCCATCTGGGTGTCTGAATCTTGTGAAAGCTGTTTTACTGATGCATCGTCATCTGCCGACAGACGCGGAAAGCCCGGTCGAAGCGTCAGGCGTATGGCACAGGAAGAGAACTCTCCTGCCTTATTTTTTTGTCCTGCCACCGCACCCCCCCTTCCGGGATTTTCTTAATCATCCACATAGAAGACTCGCCGTCGTAAAGGATATCTACACGATCACTAATGTTGATGCCAGTCTCATCCATTACTGAGCGGCTGATGCGGAAGCCAAGCTCTACAGCTCCAGTAGCTCCCTTGCTTTGCGTGACAGTTACGTTATTGCTTTGAGCGATACGTCCAGTCTTTGCTGCGAGATTTGATAATGATACGAAGGCCATTTCAAGCTCTGTTGTTATTTCGGTTTATTTCATTCTACGATCGATCAGATTGTGGATCAAGTCAATCTGTTCTCGTTTGTTTTCTGTGTTTTGGTTTTTTTAGTGAATTTTCGCTCATGCCTAATTTTAATATGTCGCTTATCATTTTTTCTATAGGTGTTTGGCGAGTTTTTGTAGACCACGCCGAGTTTGGTGGTGTTTTTTTCTGTGAGATTTGGTTTTCGTAACACAGTCTCGGATAAACTTGCGTTCATGGTGTTATGGACTCCACATATGTTACGAATCGGCGGCATGGTATATCCAATGCGAGTTCAAAGAGTCGCTATCGAGATCCCGCTTGATTCTCATTGAGCGCTGCATTAGCTATTAACAACTATCGTTTTGTAAGGTAGAGCTCTGCCTTCTCCTTTGTCTACTAAAAGCATCCATCAATTACTTCAAGATGCCATTGGTTATCATTTCATCCCAAGGCTCACGTTCAGTGGCTTGTGGCTTATCGTATCTGACCATAATCGCAGTCAATCGGAGACGGCCCATTGAAGATTAATAAATTATTTATTGAAATAGAGACTAGGTGCTGGTGCTCTCTCTTAAACTAATAGTTCAACGCTGTAGGCCAAGGAATGCTCCATCAAGCAATGCCCCCTATAGATGGGGGCGGTAGCGCTTCCATTGAATGTAATTAATTTGTTGTTTTAATTGCTTTATTGTCATTTCAAAAGGAGGGCGATTAAGCATAACCTCCCAACTCCAACCCCTTCAGCTCCTCAAAGGTATAAACCCGAAAAACATTGCGGTGCTTCGCTTCCAGTGGGATATGCTGATGGCTGACGATGGTGTATTTGACGCTATTGAACAGCAGTTCAATAGCCAGCTTTCTCTGCGGGTCGGGCACGATGTAGAAAACGTAAATCCAGTGTTTTTGAGTGCGAGCCAACAAATGGTGGGTGATAATCGACTGGTAACGGGCTTTGGTTTTCAGACGGCGCTCAGTTTTAACGGCGATGACGGTTCCGTCTGGTAACGTTATCATTCCATCCGGGCGATGCTTAACCTGATATCGATTGCGAAACGTTGAGCCGTTGCCGTTAATCCACCCATAGGCGCCCTTTTTCTCCAGAATGAGTCGTGCCAGTTGGTTATCAAGGTGCTGCTCCAGCATCCAGCCAGTGACTTTCGAGGGCTCAAACCGTGCAGGAAAACCATCATCATCTGGCGTGACGACAATGGCTAATCCGTCATTGGTGATCCCCCACAGAGAGACTTTCATTGTTCTTATACAAAACACCTGTTTTTGAATTAATCCCATGGCGGCGACTTTCTTAAGCAACATATAAAGCGGCTTATGATTTTTAAAATCAAAAAGCAGCATCAGGGTTTTAAAATCACTGTAGGTGTTTTCTTTCAGAAAATTGAGCAGGATCCGGATCTTTTCGCAATGACGCGTGCGGCGTTTACTGTAATCGAAAATAAGCATGCATCCTCCTTCACATTTTACTGGACTGTTCTCTGCTTCGACGTTATCGCCTCATGGCATCGGCTCATATTTCCGCGAATGGCATGGGTCTATGCGATGAGCCGAAAGCGTGGCGCTGTTGAGATGGCCGCAATACGGCCATGTGCCGGAAGGTATACTTCCAGCCCAAACGGCATGCGCCAGTTCATGCGGGCTGGACGCCCTTATTCCCTGGCACATAGGGGTAATGTTGCGGCTGGACGCCGCACCAAAACCCCCAAGGTCAAGGGCCGCACACCGTCGTGCGACGGTGTGCGGGGCAAGCCACTCACAAAAACCGGCATTCTGGGGAATGCCTTTTTGCTCGCTGGGGCGGCAAAATTTTTGCGGCTCCCCCCGGCCTGCTCGGTTCTCCTTAGGGGGAAACGCTCGCCGATAGGTTCGGGCGACGCAAATTAGCAATTTCTGCGAAATTGAATTTTCTCGCCTCACGCCACTTGTTAATTCCTGCGGAGCGCAGGAATTAACAAGCCTAAATTCGTTGTGCTCCGAGGGTATGCAGGGCTGTATTTTCTTCCCCAGTTGAAACCTGTCGTTTGGGGCATGCTAGCGAGAAAGGGAAGGCGTGCCTATAAATAACTCAATATCGAATGTGATGAGTTTTTTGTTATGCAGTTACACCAACAAAAAAGCTCTGCCTGTCGCTACTTACGGCAGAGCTTTGATGGGGAGTGCTACATTTAGCAATTTATCTTGCTGGTCAGCGCTTGCGCGCGTTCTTGCATATCGGTGAGGGCAGGGATAAGCAGACAGATAGCTGTCAGCCCATGCCCTAATTGGCACAAGCTCTCTGGTGTAGATTCGTACACCTCATTCTCGGCAAAGGTAATCAGTGCGTCACCAATAAAATTGAGGCAATGGCAAAGTCCGGCACGCGTTTCAGCACAGTAATAGGCGGCCAGCGACAGTTCATCGTTGTCCATGCTCGAGAAGTCCAGATGAGCCAGTGCGGCACTCATGGCAGAATACAGGCTATCGCACTCCGCCAGTGATTGATAAGGCGTGCACGTGTTACTATCAGCGTCAGCCATAGCATTAGTCTCCTTAATGTTGTGGTCAGAAGCCCAGTGAGTGTTGGCGCACTGCCGGGTTTCGTTTTTCACCATGAATTCGCTTCTGGTGCACATACACGTCAACGTGTTTGAAAAATATTTTCCCTTGTATAGTGTTCGTTCAGTGAAAAAGGAAAACGGCATGCCTACAGGCTCAAAAAACAAGCGTTCGACGTTTCCCGCATGAGCTCATCGAAGCAATCAATGCCAGCGTCGCGCTGGAAAAAGCGAATGATCCTGATGCTAATTTTTCAGCCTGGGTGCTGGATGCTTGCAACAAAAAGTTGGCTGCTTCACGGCATGGCAAGTCGGCTAAATCATAGCGTTACGCGAAGTTACTGACAGAACGGGAATGACAGGGAAAGCGCTCTTTGATGTGAGCCCGTGCTGCAATGGCATGATGCAACGAAATGGCTTCCGACAGGCTTTCTATTCCATAGAAAGCCTGTCGGAAGCCATTGGGGGTAACGCGTTAGCGGCAAGATCAATTCTTCTCTGTGTAACCCCGTGCATAAATATAGGGCGCGACGAAGCCCTTGCGATTTACATCCAGATAATCCGATCACCACTGCATCATTTCGATTCTGGCTTCCAGATGCTCGGCTTTATGCACATAGGCAGCCCGCACGCCGTTGCGCTCTTTGTGGCTCATCTGCCGCTCAATGGCATCCTTTGACCAGCGGCCCGATTCGTTCAGGGCGCTACAGGCCATTGTCCTGAAGCCGTGGCCGCAGACTTCGGTTTTTGTGTCATAGCCGATCACGAGCAGCGCCTTGTTGATGGTGTTTTCGCTCATTGGTTTGGTCAGGAAACGCACGCTGGGGAAAACAAATATGGAACCTCCCGTAAGCGCTTTAATCTGTTTCATTAGAGCGACGGTTTGATGTGACAGCGGCACCAGATGCTCATCCTTCATTTTTGCTCCGCGCTCGGAGAATCTTACACCTTTGATGGCCTCGCGCTGTGCGGGCACGGTCCAGATATAGGCTTTCAGGTTGAATTCATCCCAGCGAGCAAGACGTAACTCACTGGAACGCAGGAAAACATGGAGATTGAGTTCTAGCGCCAAACGGGTCAGCGTCAATCCTTTGTAGTTATCAATCTTCCCCAGCAGTTCTGGTAGGCGTTTCAGCGGTAGGGCGGGGTGATGTTGGACCGCAACCGGGTTCACAACACCATTCAGATCGTAAGCCGGATTATATTTGATCACGCCTTGCTGCACCGCGTGACGCATGATTTTGGTAAGGTGTTGTCGCACCCGTCCGGCGACGTCATGCACGCCTTTATCGTCAATCGCTTTAACCAGTTGTGCCAGATGGCGGGTTTCAACTTGAGCGATATCCATCGCGCCAATGGTGGGAAAAACGTAGCGTTTCAGGCAGGTAAGGATTTTATCAGCGTGGGCTTCTGACCAGAGTTTAAGGCTACTGGAATGCCAGTCAGTGGCGATATTCTGGATTCATCCACCGCAGCCTTTTCTGCTTTGTGAAACAGGGAAGGGCAGACGCCGGATGCCAGCAACTTACGCGCCGCGTCGCGCTTTCACGGGCTGCTGCCAATGAAATCAATGAGTAAGGGCCAAAGGCGAGGCGATTCTCTTTGCCGCCGAAGGTGTAGCGGAAATACCATAGTTTAGAGCCATGAGTAGATACTGTTAGGTAAAGGCCTAATGAATCAGTGAGCTTGTATGATTTTGCGAGATTTTTGGCTGAGCGGATCTTGCTGTCAGTTAACATGGGCGGGTCACTCCGTTCGTCGAACTGAACGACCCTCAATCTGACCCACATTTTTCCGGATACGAACGGATAAGTAGAAATGCATCGAGAAAGATTTTTACGCCACCCTGCTTACATGACAAGCGCATAGAGACTTATAGGAACGCATAGGGAGGCATAAAAAAAGAAGAAGTGGTGCCCGGACTCGGAATCGAACCAAGGACACGGGGATTTTCAATCCCCTGCTCTACCGACTGAGCTATCCGGGCAACGGGGCGCACTAAACCGTATTGGCTGCTTGTCGTCAACGGGTTTGTGCAGGAAAAGCATCAAAATGACATTGATTAACGACTTTTCAGTCAGGATGACGCATTTCTCGGCATTTTGCCATAAATGCTATCAGGTTAGCACACCGTTTTTGCGGCATAACGCAAAACGCAGGACATCCTCTGCCAGACGGCGTGCAGTCGCGATGTCATCCGCGTGGTGTTTTACCATTAAACCGGCTCAGACAGCCTTCAAGAATCAACTCCATTTGCTGAGCCACCATTTCTGGATCATCCGTTTCCAACTGTGTCAGAAGTTCGCGAGTGTATTGAAGTGATGCCTGTTTTTGGCGTTCTGCAATCTGGTGAATGGGATGATGGATATCGGGATAAAAACTGCATGCGGCAATAAACAGGCAGCCGGGATAGCGTTGGTTCAACAGCGCCTCATGCAGTACCTGATAGCGCGCCAGCAGCTTTTCCTTAACGGAGAGCGTTTCATCCAGTAAAAGCTGACGCTGCCAGGTATCAACCTGCTGGCTATGGTGCCGCAGACAATCATAGAGGAGTGCTTCACGATCTGGCCAGAAGGCCGCCATGGCCTCGGTACTGATGTTGTGTTTCTCCGCCAGAGTGTCTAACGTCATGGCGGCAACACCTTGCTGTTCCAGTAAAATCAGCGCGTTTTCAAGCACCTCGTTCCGCTGTAGTTGCATGATATCCCCCTTGATTCAGACTGGGGCAGCCACTGCTTCAGTGACTTATTGCCCCAGTTTTTGCAAATGAGCCCGGAACGCCTCGGCATTCATGAAACCCGTGACGCGTGAGTCGGGAATCTCCCGGCCATTACTGTCAAAAAAGAGTATGGTCGGTAACCCCATAACCTGAAATTTTTTTAGCAATGCATTTTGCTGTGCATTGTTGGCGGTGACATCTGCCTGAAGTAATTGAAACCCTTCCAGAGCCTGTTTTACGCCTGCATCGCTAAAGGTGTATTTCTCAAACTCTTTGCAGGCCACACACCAGTCGGCATATAAATCCAGCATGGCAGGACGCTGACTGCTCGCCAGAGATTGGTTCACCCCTTCCAGATTGTGCACCGCTGTAAATGGCAGCGTTGAGGTATGAACGGCACTTTCGCTGCTCGATGAGGGCATTATCCACTCTTGCAGGGGGCGAGCGCTTGTCAGTGCGGCAATAAAAAGCAGCAGTTGTACCACTCGAATGCCGCGCCAGTGGCTGCGTGTACTCAGTACCAGTAGCCAGGCCAGAAAGGCAAGTGCCAGCAGGCTCCACAGACGCACTCCCCAGATATCTCCTACGATGCGTTCCAGCAGAAAAATCGGCAAGGCGAGGATGACAAAACCAAAGGCGGTTTTGATGTGTTGCATCCAGGGGCCGCTGCGGGGTAAAAAGCGGTTGCTGAACACGATCACGGCGATAAGCGGCAACCCCATACCGAGTGCATAGAGATAAAGGGTTCCGCCACCTGCCATGCTATTACCGCTTTGTGCGATATAGAGAAGGATGGCGCTGAGTGGGGCGGTGGTGCAGGGCGAGCAGATAAGCCCTGCGAGTGCCCCCATACAAAATACGCCACCGAGAGACCCGCTTTGTTGTCGATTGCTCCATTGCGCCAGACGCGTTTGAATGGCTGAAGGCATCTGTAGGTTGTAGAGGCCAAACATCGAAAGCGCGAGTGCGATAAACAGCAGTGACAAGCTGATCAACACAGTCGGATGCTGTAACGCCGCCTGAAAACGCAGCCCTGCTGCTGCGACAACAATACCCAGCAGCGTGTAAGTCAGTGCCATGCCTTGTACATAAGTGAAGGCGAGTAACAGGGTGCGGCGCGATGACAATTGTTGTTTCCGGCCAAGAATCAGCCCGGAAATCAGTGGATACATTGGGAGTACGCAAGGTGTGAAGGCGACACCGATGCCAATCAATAGCGCCCAAAGCGGAGAAAATGGGAGCGGCACTACAGGCGCTGTAGCGGGCGGTGCAGTATTCGTGGGCGTTGCCTGATGGCCTGCGGTCACCTCGCTTAAGGGTATCTCCCGCGTTTCAGGTGGATAGCAAAAACCCGCATCGGCACAACCTTGATAAGTGATGCGCACTGTTGCGCCTGCATTGGCCTGTGTAATAGGGACGGTGACCGTGAGGCTATCGCGAAATATCGCCACTTCGCCAAAAAAATCGTCTTTGTGCGGCAGGCCGGCGGGTAAGGACATGTCACCTAATACTGCTTGGCCGGGAGCCAGATTGATTTTATCTCGATAGAGGTAATAGCCGGGGTGGATTTGCCAGCGTAGCGTCAGCGTCTCTTGCTGTTGCTGAAAATCGAAAGCAAATGCGCGATCCACTGTCAGGAATCGGCTGCTTTGCACCGGTGATGAAGGCGCAAACAGAGATGCCCCTGCGATGTGAGGGCTGAGCAGCGTGCTTAACAGCAGGATCAGCGTAAGGAAGCGGTTAGCCATGTCAGGTAATCTTTGTCGCCATCCGAGATCGGAACCACCAACAGTTCCGGTGTTTGATAAGGGTGTTGTTGTTTCAGGCGTTGCAGCAGCGCATTTTGGTGCAAGAGATCGCTTTTGATCACCAGTTGGACTTCTTTTTGCTGATCGAGCTTACCTTCCCAGACATAGAAAGAGTATGCGCCAGGAAGTAATGTGACACAGGCTGCCAGCCCGGCATTGAGCACGTCAGTCGCCAGCTGTTGTGCACAGCGTTCGTCAGGTGCGGTGCACAGAACAACGATGGCGGTGCAACTCGCCGTATTTTGCATGGTCACCCCATTGAAAGATGGACTGAGGGATACTATACCCTGCTTTGGGGGGCGAGGGGAATGGATGCCGGGCGGCGAACCACCGCCCGTGGTGAATACTGTCGAGGTGTTACAGCACCAGATTCCCCAGGATGAACCCAAAGGTGACCGATAGTGCGATAGCCAGAACGCCTGGAACCAGGAACGCATGGTTGAAGACGTATTTGCCGATGCGGGTTGAACCGGTGTTATCCATTTCCACGGCGGCTAACAACGTGGGATAGGTCGGTAACACGAACAGTGCCGAGACAGCAGCAAAGGATGCTACGGCGGTCACGGGCGTTACTCCCAGCAATAACGCGGCGGGCATTAGCGCTTTAGCTGTCGCAGCCTGTGAGTAGAGCAGGGTAGAGGCAAAAAATAGTACTACCGCCAGCATCCACGGATAATTTTGCAACAATGCTCCCGCCGTGCCTTGAATTTCACTGATGTGTGCTTTTACGAAGGTATCGCCTAACCAGGCCACGCCCATTACGCAGATACAAGCGCTCATGCCGGATTTGAAGGTGCTGGCCGAGAGGATTTTGGCCGTATCCAGCTTACAGGTGATGCATATCAGGGTGGCGACTGTCAGCATAAAGACCACAATGGCCTCGTTGCGCGGCAGCACCGGCTTGGCAATCAGCCCAACGGTATCGCTGATGGCTGTGGCGTAAAGCATCACGGCGACAATACCAGCAACACGGAACGCTTAGCGCCGGGTTTGATTTCCAGTTTGCTGACGCCGCGTAGCACGGTTTTACCGTTTGCCAGCCGAGCCTGATAAATCTCGTCGTCTTTCAGCTCTTTACCTAAAAAGTTGGTCACCACTGCGGTAAGCAACACCACGCACAAGGTCGTGGGGATACAGATTCCGAGCAGAAGCAGATAGCTGACGCCTTTCGGTTCAAGAATGCTGGCAACGAAGACCACGGTGGCGGAAATTGGTGAGGCAGTTATGGCGATTTGCGATGCCACAACGGCGATCGATAACGGGCGGGAAGGACGAATCCCCTGTTCTTTAGCCACTTCCGCAATCACCGGCAACGTAGAAAAGGCCGTGTGGCCGGTACCCGACAACAACGTCATGAAATAGGTGACGACAGGGGCCAAAAAGGTGACGTATTTAGGCTGACGGCGTAGCAGTTTCTCCGCCAGACTCACCAAATAATCCATTCCTCCGGCTACCTGCATGGCAGCAATGGCGGCAATCACCGCCATGATGATTTGAATCACATCGAAGGGAATGGCACCGGGTTTGATTTGAAACACCAGTGTCAGTACCAGAACACCGAGACCGCCAGCGAAACCGATACCGATCCCACCTAATCGTGCTCCGAGGTAAATAGCCAACAGAACGATAATCAACTCAAAGGCAAACATACCATGTTCCTTTTGTTAGATAAGAAATTCTTATGGTTATGGGCAAACCAGAGGCCATTAAAAAAGGCACGCCCGCAAAACGCCGACGTGTCTGTCAGGGGTAACTTTAGCGCGCTGTATTACCTTGCGCGCTGCGTTGACCGAGCAAACGCTTAAGAAGCGTCGTTGTCATCCGTGTAACGTTTGGCCTTATAGGCTGGGTGCATCAGGTTTTGCACAGAGAAAATATCATCCAGTTCGCTTTCGGTCAGCAGGCCGCGCTCCAGCACCACTTCACGCACGCTCTTACCGGTTTCAGCACAAATCTTGCCAACAATGTCGTCATTGTGGTGGCCGATAAACGGATTGAGGTAGGTGACAATACCGATGGAGTTGAAAACGCAGGCTTCACACACCGCTTTGTTGGCCGTAATGCCGTTAACGCATTTTTCCAGCAGGTTGTAGCAGGCGTTGGTGAGGATATGAATTGACTCAAACATCGCCTGGCCGATCACCGGCTCCATCACGTTGAGCTGCAACTGACCGGCTTCAGAAGCCATGGTGACGCAGGTATCGTTACCAATCACCTTGAAGCACACCTGATTCACCACCTCCGGCACCACCGGGTTCACCTTGGCGGGCATGATGGAAGAGCCGGCCTGCAACTCCGGCAGGTTGATTTCATTCAGGCCCGCGCGCGGACCGGAAGAGAGCAGGCGCAGGTCATTACAGATCTTCGACATATTCACCGCCAGACGTTTCAGCGCGCCATGCACCATCACATAAGCGCCGCAGTCGGACGTGGCTTCAATCAAATCCTCGGCGGGCACGCAGGGCAGGCCGCTCACTTCCGCCAGACGTTGAACGGCTAATTGTTGGTAACCGTCCGGTGTATTCAACCGCGTGCCGATGGCGGTCGCGCCCAGATTCACTTCCAGCAGTAATTCGCCGGTGCGCAGCAGGTTTTTGTTCTCTTCGTTAAGCAGCACATAGAAGGCGTGGAACTCCTGGCCCAGTGTCATCGGCACCGCATCCTGCAACTGGGTACGTCCCATTTTCAGGATGGTTTCAAATTCTTTGGCTTTGCGCTCAAAGCCGTCAGCCAATTGAGTAATGGCGTCTACCAGCTTCAGGATGGCACTGTACACTGCAATACGAAAGCCAGTGGGATAGGCATCATTGGTGGACTGGCATTTGTTAAGATGATCGTTGGGGTTGAGGTATTGGTATTCCCCTTTTTGATGGCCCATCAGCTCCAGACCAATATTGGCCGGCACTTCATTGGTATTCATATTGACGGACGTTCCTGCGCCCCCCTGGTACACATCGACCGGGAACTGGTCCATGCATTTGCCGTTGTTCAACACAATCATCACAGGCACGGATGATGGTATCGGCAATCGGCCGAGGGATGGTTTTTAACTCGCGGTTAGCCAGGGCGGCAGCCTTTTTGACCATCACCATGCCACGCACGAACTCAGGGATATCACTGATTTTGTGGTTACTGATGTAGAAATTTTCAATTGCCCGCAGGGTGTGAATGCCATAGTAGGCATCGGCGGGAACTTCACGGTTACCTAACATGTCTTCTTCAATACGGATGTTGTCTGACATGAGAGCTTTCTCTTGAATCCTGCAACTTGATGAGAACGCGTTTTGCTAACAATTTTAGTGTTAACAAAAAAGCGTACTAACAAACAATTGTCATTATCACGATGGTGTTACCACAAAATGTATCACCACAGGCAACAGTCGCAGAACGATTGACCATAACTGCCTCCGCTGGTGTGATGATATATTGTATAGAATCCCAAAAGCGTAGTTTCGATCACTCAATGAAGATGTGTAATTAATAAAGTAAATAAATTGCGATAGTCGTCACAGGTGATTATTTCATCGTGAAATTTTATGCTGATAGGTTGAAAATGCTCGCCCGCGCCTCTACTTATTATAAAAATTATAGGGGTTTATGTTGGATCTCAGGTGATATGTCTTCATGATGACCCGATGAACAACAGATGACGGCAACCAGCCATTGCGGCGGAGGCTGTTCGGGTTTGTTCCCTCGATAACAACCAATTCAATAAATCAGGAAAATCCAGTGCGCTGGTTACCGCTGTTCCTACTCTTTCTTTTTGCCTACATCGAAATTTCGCTGTTTATCCGCGTTGCGGAAGTGCTGGGCGTTGCGGTGACGCTGCTGCTGGTGGTATTCACCTCCTGTATCGGCGTCTCGCTGGTGCGTAATCAAGGCGTAAAAACCTTTATTCAAATGCAGCAGAAAATCGCGGCGGGAGAGAGTCCTGCGGCGGAGATGGTGAAAAGCGTATCGCTGGTGTTGGCGGGTTTTTTGCTGCTGCTGCCCGGTTTTTTCACTGACTTCCTTGGATTGCTGCTGCTGTTGCCCCCGTTGCAAAAGCGTCTGACGGTCAAACTGATGCCCCATCTCCACATTTGGCGCGGCTCTGGTGCTGCACCGTCTGGTGGTAGCGGTAACACCTTCGACGGTGAGTACTACCGTAAAGATGACGATCGCAGAAACATTGAGCAGAAAGACGATCAAGACAAATAATGACGGTGGCATGCTGATCAGTAAATCAATAATAACTACATGTTTTATCTTTTTTTTTTATTTTCTCTCATCAGTATTTCATTACATTCGTAAAAAAATATCTTTTTTTCCCTTGAAGGGAAGCGAATCGTCCCCACTTAGAAATTCACAAGGTGGGTACGAAAGCGTACCCGGTGTTAATCCAAAACTGATATGGACTTTCTCAAAGGAGAGCTATCAATGAAAATTCGTCCATTGCATGACCGCGTAATCGTCAAGCGTAAAGAAGTCGAATCCAAATCTGCTGGCGGTATCGTTCTGACCGGTTCTGCTGCGACCAAATCCACCCGTGGTGAAGTACTGGCTGTCGGTCATGGCCGCATTCTGGAAAATGGCGACGTGAAACCGCTGGATGTGAAAGTTGGCGATATTGTCATTTTTAATGATGGCTATGGCGTGAAGGCCGAGAAGATCGACAACGAAGAAGTCCTGATCATGTCTGAAAGCGACATCCTGGCGATTGTTGAAGCGTAATCATCTGAACTGAAAGAATTTAAGGGAAATACACCATGGCAGCTAAAGACGTAAAATTCGGTAATGACGCGCGCGTAAAAATGCTGCGCGGCGTGAATGTTCTGGCAAACGCAGTAAAAGTGACTCTGGGCCCGAAAGGCCGTAACGTGGTTCTGGACAAATCCTTCGGTGCACCGACCATCACCAAAGATGGTGTGTCCGTAGCGCGTGAAATCGAACTGGAAGACAAGTTCGAAAACATGGGTGCCCAGATGGTAAAAGAAGTTGCCTCCAAAGCGAATGACGCTGCGGGCGACGGCACTACCACTGCAACCGTACTGGCTCAGGCTATTGTAAACGAAGGTCTGAAAGCCGTTGCTGCGGGTATGAACCCGATGGATCTGAAACGCGGTATCGATAAAGCCGTTATCGTCGCTGTTGAAGAACTGAAAAAACTTTCTGTACCTTGCTCTGATACCAAAGCCATTGCTCAGGTGGGTACCATCTCTGCCAACTCCGACGACACTGTGGGTAAACTGATCGCCGAAGCCATGGAAAAAGTGGGCAAAGAAGGCGTTATCACCGTGGAAGAAGGCTCCGGCTTGCAAGATGAATTGGCCGTCGTGGAAGGGATGCAGTTCGATCGCGGTTACCTCTCCCCGTATTTCATCAACAAACCGGAAACTGGTTCTGTTGAGCTGGAAAGCCCGTTCATCCTGCTGGCTGACAAAAAGATCTCCAACATCCGTGAAATGCTGCCGGTGCTGGAAGCCGTTGCCAAAGCAGGCAAACCGCTGCTGATCATCGCAGAAGATGTTGAAGGCGAAGCGCTGGCTACGCTGGTAGTTAACACCATGCGTGGTATCGTTAAAGTTGCTGCCGTGAAGGCACCGGGCTTTGGCGATCGTCGTAAAGCGATGCTGCAAGACATCGCTACCCTGACTGCCGGTACTGTTATCTCTGAAGAGATCGGTCTGGAGCTGGAAAAAGCCACGCTGGAAGATCTGGGTCAGGCAAAACGCGTTGTGATCAACAAAGACACTACCATCATCATCGATGGTGCGGGTGACGAAGTGACTATTCAGGGTCGCGTTGGCCAGATTCGTCAGCAGATCGAAGATGCGACTTCCGATTACGATCGCGAAAAACTACAAGAACGCGTAGCCAAACTGGCGGGCGGCGTTGCAGTTATCAAGGTTGGCGCGGCGACTGAAGTCGAAATGAAAGAGAAGAAAGCACGTGTTGAAGATGCGCTGCACGCAACCCGTGCTGCTGTTGAAGAAGGCGTGGTTGCAGGTGGTGGCGTAGCGCTGATTCGCGTAGCCAATGCCATTCGCGAACTGCAGGCTGAAAACGAAGATCAGAACGTGGGTATCCGTGTTGCGCTGCGCGCCATGGAAGCACCACTGCGTCAAATCGTTGAAAATGCCGGTGAAGAGCCGTCCGTTGTGGCTAACAACGTAAAGGCAGGTGAAGGTAACTACGGTTACAACGCGGCAACAGAAGCCTATGGCAACATGATCGACATGGGTATTCTGGATCCGACCAAAGTCACCCGTTCTGCACTGCAATACGCTGCATCTGTTGCTGGCCTGATGATCACCACCGAATGTATGGTGACCGAGCTGCCGAAAGATGATAAAGCCGACTTAGGCGCTGCTGGCGGTATGGGTGGTATGGGTGGTATGGGTGGTATGATGTAATCAACGCCAGGCATGAGTACACAGTGCTGATGTCTGGATTGATAGCACTCACACGCTTTTAGACCCAACACGAACACTATCTGGTATTTCGCCAGATAGTGTTTTTTTATGCCTCTTCTATGTCGTTTTTCTGAGCAAACGGCGATCAAATTTTGCCAATGCGCTGTCAAAGATTAAAAAAATGTTATCATATTACGCACCCAACGGTGGCTGGGTGTGCCAAGGCGTGACGTTTCTGCGCTACAATAGGTGCCGCGTTATGCTCTTCACCAAACCAGACCAACAATACTGAAATCACTGGCGTGAATGATGAAAGCACGGCATATCGGAGCAGTATCGATGACCATTGTCATGCATTAACCGCCACCATTGGAGTAGGGATATGTCCGATGCAGCGTTAGCATTGCTGCGCACCATAGAATGGTTGCACGCGACCGATTGGTTAAAAGAAACACCGATGGCGTTGCCATCCCCTGTAGATACCTGGTTGACAGAGACCGGTTCAATGACGCAGCGGCTGGAACGACATTGCACACAGTTGACGGTAGTGCCGTACTATAATGACTATGTTACTGCCGACATGCTGGGTGATGAAAAGCGCGAGTTGCCTGACAGCGAGCGTTATTGGTTGCGTGATGTGATTATATACGGTGATGGGCAGCCTTGGTTGGCCGCCAGAACCTTGATTCCTCCTTCAGCGCTTGAGACGTCTGTTTCGGCGCTGACAACGATTGGCGATACACCGCTCGGGCACTATTTGTTCAAGCAGGATTCCCTGCAACGCGATTACATTCATATCGGGCGCTGTGAAAACCTGTGGGCTCGGCGATCCCGTTTGTGTCTGTCAAATCAGCCAATATTGCTGACCGAATTGTTTTTGCCCTCGTCCCCTGTGTATGGTTTTCCAGGTGTTGACGGGGGTAACCGTTAAGGAGAAATAACGTTGGAACGAAGTATGACAGCGGGAAAATGGGGCGCTTACTGTCGGTTAATGCGTATTGATAAACCGATAGGTTCCCTGCTGCTACTCTGGCCAACCCTCTGGGCTTTATGGCTGGCGGGCGGCGGGGTGCCGCAGCCGTGGACGCTGCTGGTTTTTGTCGCGGGCGTATTTCTGATGCGTGCAGCGGGATGTGTGATCAATGATTATGCTGACCGCCATTTTGATGGTCATGTGAAGCGTACCGCGTCTCGCCCGTTACCTAACGGTCTGGTGAGCGAACAATCGGCAAAAGTGCTGTTTGTGGTTCTGGTGCTGATGGCATTCGCTCTGGTGCTGACCCTGAACCGCATGACCATTTGGCTCTCCGTAGCGGCGTTGGCATTAGCATGGATTTACCCCTTTATGAAACGCGTTAGCCGTCTGCCGCAGTTCGTGTTAGGTGCCGCATTTGGCTGGTCAATTCCCATGGCTTATGCTGCTGTAAGCGAATCCCTGCCCGGGAGCGCCTGGATCATGTTTTTGGCCTACATCTGTTGGACTGTGGCGTATGACACGCAATATGCCATGGTCGATCGCGATGATGACCTCAAAATTGGCATTAAATCCACCGCGATTTTGTTTGGGCGCTTTGATACGTTGATCATCGGCTTGTTACAGGCGAGCATGCTGGCGTTGATGGTGGTGTTAGGTATCCAGATGAAGCTGGGCGCGGCATTTTACATCACGGTATTTATGGCGGCTGGCTTGTTCGGTTATCAGCAATGGCTGACATCCGGGCGTGAGCGTGATGCCTGTTTCCGAGCCTTCCACAACAATAACTACGTGGGCATGGTGCTGTTTGCGGGGATCGTGCTGGGGCTGTGAAATGACCCGGCATCACACATCGCATGTGATGATCGCATGTGATGCCGGAGCAAAGCGGCAAGACCTGGTACCGTAGCGTAAAACTACTCTTCTGCCACTTCCTGTTTTTCTTCTTCGGGTTCTGCGCTGGTAGGCGTACTGGCGCTTTCAATCGTCAACCTGACTTCCGGTGTGATCGAATCGCTCAGAATACGGTAGAGCTCCAGCGTATTGCGTGTATCCACGCTGCTGCTATCGCTGATATAGCCTTCCTGACGCAGCGTTGCGACCAGAGTTGAGAACACCGCCTTATCAAAGAACTCTGGTGCGTTAATGCCATGCAGCACAGACAGACGCTGGGCCATATTGCGGCTCTCTTTCTCCAGTGTGCCACGGTTCATTTCCGGGTTAGCACCGAGTAATGCAAGCGGGATGGCGTAGCGTTGCAAGGTTTCCCGCACACCGGCGGCCAGCAGTTGAAGTGTACGGATGCGTGGCGGATTCAGCACCAGCGAGTCTTGCTTGACGACAATCAGCTCCTGGCGCACTAGCTCTGCGGTTAATGTTTCAATGACGGCAGGCAGGGTTTCTTTGCTGAAATGCAGGAACAGTTCGGCTTGAATTAGCGGATAAATCAATAACATCTGACGTGCTAACTCGTCCGGCGTGATCCGCCCACGGTGCATGACAATGCTGGAGATCATGGAGGGCAGCACCAGCAAGTGCTGGATGTTATTGCGGTAATACGTCATCAAGACGGCCTGCTCACGCGGCAGAATAATGATGTCGCCAATGTTGTCTTGTTCGACTTCGAATTTGTTCATTGCCAGTGCGTGTTCCAGCAGCTCTGGCACCGTCCTTTTCGGTGCGGTGACATCTTTGCTGTATGGCACGTTGCGTAACAGTTGTAAATAGCAATCCAACTGCTCATGCATTTGCTCACGCGTCAGTGCGCGCTGACGTGATGCCAGCAGTGCCGTGGAACACAGGTTCATGGCGTTTGCCGCTGCGGCATTGTTAATACGCACCATGATGATATCGGCAATATCCTGCACTGTCGGCGTAAGCCAGGTCGGGCGCTGTGCTTCAATGGGATCGATAGCCTCGCGCCACTGAGGAACATGCTGATTGAGGTAAGGCGTCAGCGACAGCGGCTCGCCGAAATTCACATAGCCTTGCCCCAGATTGCGCAGTTTGCGTAACCCACGCACCATCTGCATGAAACCTTCTTTCTCTTTGGTGGCACCGCGCAGTTCTTTAGCATAGGTGCCGACCTCCATCACATGCTCATAACCCACATAAATGGGCACCAGCGTAATCGGTCGCGTGCCGCCGCGCAGCATCGCCTGAAGGGTCATGGCCAGCGTGCCGGTCTTGGGCTCCAGCAAACGACCGGTTCGCGAACGACCACCTTCCATAAAGTACTCAACGGAATAGCCGCGAGAGAATAGCTCGCCGAGATATTCACGGAAAATGGTGGAGTAGAGCTTGTTGCCTTTGAAGGTACGGCGAATAAAGAAAGCACCCAGACGGCGGAAAATCGGGCCTGCTGGCCAGAAGTTCAGGTTGATGCCTGCCGCAATATGCGGGGGCACCAGACCCTGATGATAAAGCACATAGGAGAGCAGCAGATAGTCCATGTGGCTGCGGTGGCAAGGCACGTAGACCAGTTCATGGCCGTCCTCCGCCAATTGGCGCACCCGCTCGGCATTATGCACGTTGATACCCTGATAAAGCCGGTTCCAGGTCCAACTCAAAATGCGATCGGACAGCCGCACGGCTTCATAGGAGAAGTCAGCAGCGATCTCTTCCATCAGTGCGATGGCATTTTGCTGCGCTTTCTCATGGGAGATTTCCTTGCTGCGCGCCTTATCCTCAACCGCTTTTTTGATCGCCTTCGAGTCCAGCAACTTGTGGAACAGCTCCTGGCGTACTGGCAAACGCGGCCCCACGGCCGCAAGGCGTTGGCGGGCAAAGTGCATGCGAGCGACACGGGCCAGTTTGTGGGCTATGGTTTTGTCAGTGCCGTGTTCGGTTGCCATGTGACGCAGCGACACGATACTGGAAAAGCGTACAAAACTGTCGCGTCCCAGCCAGAGCACGGCGAAAAACTTCTCGACGCCGTTCAGCAGGCGTAGATGCGGTGTGGCACCGTGCTGTCCTTCACGACCCGGAGAGCGGCCAAACATGACAGAAACCGGCACCATCTGCACATCGAGATAGGGATTGTTGCGGTGCAGGTCCAGATAATCGTGGAACAGTTTGATGGATTCCTGCTTCGGTGTGTAATAGCGGAATACGCGCGGGCCATCGTTGATAAACACGTGGCTCGGCAGTGATACACCGTCAATTTCCGTGGGTTCCAGCGGATCGGGCAGATCCAGCGCCTGGCATTTTGCGCGCAGCGTCAGTAAATCCGCCTGTGAGTTATAAGGCAGCACATAAAGAATGGGGCGAGATGGATCAAGCCCTAATTCCGCCACAGGGTCGTTAGGAATTATCTTGCTTTTCACTAACAATTTAAGTGGTAAATTCAGTAAGTTATAGTAAATTTTACGCCAGCCGGACATAACAACCAGAAGCCTCTTGAGTAGCAATGCGCCGCAAGGATACCAGAAAGTACACGGGAGATCTGTGGTGTGAGACAACGGTGTTACGGGAAAATTGCAAAAAATCTCTGATAAACAGGTGAGAAAACATGAACAAGGCTACCGGAGTGACCCGAATTATCAAAGCAACCGGGTATTCCCTCAAAGGGCTGAAACAGGCATGGCAGCACGAAGCCGCGTTTCGGCAAGAGCTTATGCTGCTGGTGGTGGCGTGTTGGTTGCCGGTGTCATTGCTGGAGCGGCTGCTGTTGATCGGCGTGGTGGTGCTGATGGAACTGCTCAACAGCGCGATAGAGGCAGTGGTGGATCGTGTGGGAACGGACTACCACGAGCTGTCGGGGCGTGCAAAGGATAGATATTGGATCGGCTGCGGTGTTTGTGGCCTTGGTCTTTGCGGCCGTTGTCTGGGTAAGCATTCTGTGGCCTCTGGTACTGGGATGATTTCAGCATGATTTCGGGGTAAAGGTCATAAAAACGCAGGTATTTGTCTCTCTGTGATTCCCAAGCTGCGATGACCTGCATATACTCACAGATAAACTGTATAAACAACCAGGGGGCGGGATGAAAGCATTAACTACCAGACAGCAGCAGGTCTATGATCTGATTCGCGATCATATTGCGCAGTCCGGCATGCCGCCAACGCGTGCCGAGATTGCCCAGCAGCTGGGCTTCCGCTCACCTAACGCGGCGGAAGAGCATCTGAAGGCGCTGGCGCGTAAAGGCGTAATTGAAATCGTCTCTGGCGCATCACGCGGGATCCGCTTGTTGATGGAAGACGAAAATGCTGGCCTACCGCTGATTGGTCGCGTTGCTGCCGGTGAACCTCTGCTGGCGCAAGAGCACATCGAGTGCCACCATCAGGTCGATCCGGCGATGTTTAAACCGCACGCAGACTTTTTACTGCGCGTCAGCGGTATGTCGATGAAAGATATCGGTATACTGGACGGTGATTTGCTGGCGGTACATAAAACGCAAGAGGTGCGCAATGGTCAGGTTGTCGTGGCGCGCATTGAAGATGAATTGACCGTTAAGCGCTTGAAACATCAAGGGAACATAGTGCATCTTCTGGCGGAGAATGAGGCATTTTCTCCTATCGTGGTTGATTTACGCGAGCAGAGCTTCACCATTGAAGGACTGGCTGTCGGCGTTATCCGCAACGGCGAGTGGAGCTGACCGCCGTTAGCCGACAGGGCGTTTCTCTCAAGGGAAAGCCTTTGTCGGTGTGGCGTTTCGGGACGTCAGACTCAACGACCAGGTTTCGCATTCTTGATGGGCACTGAATGGTCGTGGTGGCAGTGCCCTTGTTCGCGGCAATCAGCCACTTCCTGGCAGGCTTCACACAGGCCGTGTGCCTCAACCACGCTGTGGCGGAGCGTGAAATTGGCGCTTTGCGCCAACTGCTGAAGGATCGCCTCAATCCCTTCCGTCTGACGTTCCGCAACTTGTCCACAGCGATCGCAAATGAACAGCGCTGAAGTATGGCTATGCTCTTCAATGTGGTGGCACATGACATAGCTGTTGGTGGATTCAACGCGATGGATAAACCCTTGCTCTAGCAGAAAATCGAGTGCGCGGTATACGGTTGGCGGTTTTGCTTGCGGTTTTGCTTGCGGTTCTGAGGCGCGCAGCAGATCCAACAGATCGTAAGCACTGATGGCGCCGTGTTGCTGTGCCATCAGCCGAAGCACTTCGAGTCGCTGTGGCGTAAAGCGTACATTGCGCTGCTGGCAAATGCTTTCCGCCTGGGCAAGGAGTTTGTCTTGGTCGCTTGAATCCATTGGCATGATCCTACCGCATGATGATGAACACTTCTTTCATCTTACCATGTAAGGCGCGGATCGCGCTGTGATAATCCATCAAAGCACCGAGAAAGCGCTTCAGGCGACCAGATCGATAAGCAGCGCGCGTAGTGGGGCTTTGGCACGGATAGTCAGCTGTTTTTCCTGCTGAATGAATGCGCCGTCTCCGCACTGCAATGTTGTTGCTTTCTCTTGCGGCGTCATGGCTTCCATTGCACCGTGAATCACCTGAAAGTAGGCTCGGTTGCCGTTGAGCGTAAAGGTGTGTTGCTCGCCCTCGTCCAATTGCAGATGATGTACCCAAACCTGCTGACGGAGTTGCAGACTGCCGTTTTCACCTTCCGGCGAGGCGAGCAGTTTGATCTTTGAATCGCACAGGGTAAGCCGTTGCAGCGCGCTGTTTTCCCGTGAAGGGCAGGCATTGAACCACAACTGCAAACGTGTCAACGGCGTTTCATCGCTAATGCTGTGTTCGCTATAGCTTACTGCTGGCTGTGCGGCTAATAATAGGACGTCGCCCGCTTTCGCGCGGATATGCCCGCCGTTACTGTCGCGATATTCCGCTTCACCTTGCGAAAGAATATTTAAAATATCGACCTGCGGGTAGGTGCGTGGCTGAAACGTTGATCCAGGCTTAAGCACTTCCTGGTTCAGCACGCGTAGCGAGGCAAAGCCTAATAACTCGGGATCGAAATAATGGCCGAAGGAGAAGGTGTAGCGCGCTTGCAGCCAGCCGTAGTCAGCTTGACCGCACTGTTCCGCTGTTCTGCATATGATCATGGTTCTGCGCCTCAAAAATTATACTAAACAAATAGTAATTGTGTGGACGTTGGATTGTTAGCTAGTTAATCTGGTGGGTATATTCAAAATTCCTGAATGAGTGAATAAATGGCAAAAGAACGGGCATTAACGCTGGAAGCGCTGCGAGTGATGGACGCCATCGATCGCCGTGGCAGCTTTGCAGCGGCGGCGGATGAGCTGGGGCGCGTGCCGTCGGCGCTGAGCTATACCATGCAGAAGCTGGAAGAAGGGCTCGATGTCGTGCTTTTTGATCGCTCAGGGCACCGCACTAAATTTACCAATGTGGGGCGGATGTTGCTCGAAGCGGCAGACAAACTCACCACCGATGCGGAAGCACTGGCTCGTGGTTGGGAAACGCACATCACCATCGTGGTGGAAGCGTTGATCCCCACCGAGAAACTGTTTCCCTTGCTGGATAAGCTGGCGCTAAAGGCCAATACTCAGGTTTTATTGCTGACGGAGGTGCTGGCGGGTGCCTGGGAGCGTCTGGAGCAGGGGCGAACTGATATCGTGATTGCGCCTGACATGCACTTTAGCGCCTCTTCCGAAGTGAATACGCGCAAGCTATACACCATGAACAACGTTTACGTTGCCAGCCCGGATCATCCTATTCATCAGGAACCTGAGCCGCTGTCGGATGTGACGCGCATTAAGTATCGCGGGATTGCCGTAGCGGACACCGCCCGTGAACGGCCGGTATTAACTGTGCAACTGTTGGATAAGCAGCAGCGTTTAACGGTCAGTTCTATCGATGATAAACGTCGTGCGCTGCTGGCTGGGTTGGGTGTCGCCACCATGCCTTACCCGATGGTTGCCAAGGATATCGCCGAAGGACGCCTGCGCGTGGTTAGCCCGGAATATTCCATGGAGAGCCAGATTATTATGGCCTGACGTCGTGACAGCATGGGCGAAGCAAAATTCTGGTTCTTGCGCGAACTGCCCAAAGTGTTGAACCAGGCGTGATGCAACGTTCGCCCCCACACTGTTTGTCGCTCGCTAGTTAATCTTGTCGCGCCCGTGCGGTGCGTCCAGATCGCACTCAGGCCCAATAGAAATAATGCCGTGCGGATTGATCGTCCCATGGCTGCGATAGTAGTGATGGCGGATATGCGCGATGTTCGCGGTGTCCGCAATGCCGGGGATTTGATAAATATCGCGCAGGAAGCCAAACAGATTCGGGTAGTCAGTCAGTCGACGTTTGTCGAACTTGAAATGGGTATGATAAACCGGATCGAAGCGCAGTAACGTCGTCCACAGACGAATATCCTGGTTGCCAGTCAGGTAACGTTGCTGCGCCAGGCGGGTTTCCAGCGAATCCAAAGCGTCAAATACGCTATTGACTGCCTCATCATACGCGCTTTGTGAGGTAGCGAATCCAGCTTTGTACACACCGTTATTAATAGTTGGATAAATCCACTCGTTTAACGCATTGATGTCAGTCTGAAGCGCTGGCGGGTAGTAATCGCCAGGCGTTGCCCCAATGCCATCAAACGCCGAATTGAACATGCGGATAATGTCGGCGGATTCATTGCTGACAATGGTGTGGCGTTCTTTATCCCACAGCACGGGGACAGTAACGCGTCCGCTGTAATCGGCGTTGGCATGCAGATACAGCTGATAGAGAAATTCGTGCTGAGAGAGGGAATCACCAGTGGTGTCGGGAAAATCAATGCCGAAAGTCCAGCCATGATCCAACATCAGTGGATGCACCACGGAGACGCCGATGTGTTCCTGTAGCCCTTTAAGCTGGCGCATGATCAAGGTGCGGTGTGCCCAGGGGCAGGCGAGAGAAACATAGAGGTGATAGCGATTGGGCTGCGCTTCGAATCCGCCTTCGCCCGTGCTGCCCGGTGCGCCATCTGGCGTTATCCAGTGGCGAAATTGTGAGGTGGTACGTTTGAAGTGACCGCCCGTCTTGCTGGTGTCATACCAGGTATCGTGCCATACGCCATCGATCAACTGTCCCATAGGTCCTCCGTTATCAATGTAAAAACCAGGTCGCAGAGAACCGCGCCGCTGGTGCGAGGGTTATGCCTGGTGTTGGCATCAATCTAACGGTATTACCACTTTTTATTCAAAATACGGTCGATGCTGAACGCGCCCGGGCCCGTTACTGTCAGCAGCAGATAGCCTCCTGCGATGATCAGGTTCTTCAGGAACATCAACTGGTTTACGCCTTCTGCAAAGTTAGTGTGAAACAGCAGGGCAGTAAGCAGCGTGAATCCAGCAGTGAAAATCGCCACGGTGCGGGTCAGAAGACCGAACAGCACCGCCAGACCGCCAACCAACTCCAGCAGGATTGTCAGCGGCAGCAGAAAAGTCGGAACGCCCATGGCCTACATATATTGCGCGGTGCCCGCATAAGCATCACCCAGTTTGCCGTAACCCGCCACGATGAACAGGATGGGCATAAAGATGCGAGCGATAAGCAGCGCAGTATTTTCTAAATTTTTCATCATTTGTCTCCAAGGGAAATGGTGTCAGGCAACATGGCTGTATGCCGTTCTATCGCAGGATATCTCTGGGGATATCATCTGCACATCCGGTATGGAGCAAATACTATGAGGGAAATGACTTGGATTCCAGCGAGTTAAATTGTCTGTTTTTTTTCAGAAAATCTGAATATGTACCAACAATCCGCGTTGCTTAGCGAGGAGACAGCGTTTTGTGCAGCAGTTTTAATGTTCCCAGCAGACCAATGCCGCGTCTGGCCCAACGAATCAGCCGGTTAGGGTGGCGTGCGCCATACAGGGCGGCAGCACCAGAAGCAAGAAGCCAGTAGTGACGCCAGGCCATGATGCGCAGCCAGTAGCGATCGTATGAGGCAGTTTTATCCAGCCAAACCCTTCTTTCAGCAACCACATCAATACGCTGTTGTTTTATTTGACGCAAAAGCCGGGCTTTTTCTTCCCGGCGCTGCCGACGATTCATTTATCTTCTTCCTCCAGCAGCGTTCTGTCCGTTAAGAGTTCTTTGAGCGTTGCTTTTAGCAGCGTGGCTCGGCGAGCTTTTAGTAATGTCCACAGGCCAATCACCAGTGCCAGGCCAAGCAGAACGGCGGTGATCCAGGCCAATGCCAACAAACGGTGCTCTGGCTCCAGCCCCCAAATAACGCCCTGTCGTTGTTTTTCGGTCATAACAGTTTATCGGCCATAAAAAATTACCGAACGCCAGTCAATCAGCGGCGTGCGAGCAAAACGCCCAGCACAACCCCTACCGCAGCACCGATACCCACGCAGGTCCACGGGTTCTGCCGAACATAATCATCGGCATAATCGGCAGCTTCTTTGGTCTGGTTAACGATGCGTTCACCGGTTTCACTCAACCGTGAACGTGTGTCTTTCAGCGCGCTTTCCGCTTTACTGCGTAGTTTTTCCAATTCCGCTTTGGATTTATCGCTCGACGAGTTCAAGACTTCTTCCAGGGTATCAGCCAGTGATTTCAACTCATTGCGCAACAGTTCAGATTGTTGGTCTTTAGCCATGATTAACTCCTTTACGATAAATAAGGAATATTAACTATAGCTCAACTTTTACAATTGGAACGGATAAGAGAGAAGAGATAATTCTGATAAGCTGCTATAAGCGCTGAGTAATTCAATAAAACGGGCTCAACGTCTGCCCGTGAACATGTGTTGGGCGGGCACCAAGACAAGCGGAATTTGATGGATTATTGCCCGCTGGCGGCGGCAATCTCCTGCTCGGCTGCACGCAACTCTTGCTGGGCTTCTGCGAGTTTTTTCTGACGTTTTTGGATCTTGTCCGCATCTGCACCGGACTGTTGGCTTTCGCGTAATTCAGCTTCTCGCTCCGCGACTTTTGCTTGTTTCTCAGCCAGATTTTGCTGACGTTTGACACGCAGGTCATCATCCTGACAGTGAGTTTGCACACTGCGCAGCGCAGTTTCCAGACCTTGAATCTGGCCTGTGTTACGGTGCTGACGAGCCTGCGCCAGCTGCTGTTCGATATCATAGGCTTTGGCCGCACAGGTGCCTGCGGGGGGGCCTTTGCGTCGGCGGCATACGCAGTCGTTGCTGAGAACGCCAGGCTTGCGATAAAAATGCCACTAATAGCAGTGAGTTTTTTCATATCATCCTTACCCGAGTGTAGAGGTTTTTTGAGTCAGCTTTTGCCGCCAAAAAGGAACCGGTTTGGGCGGTTGCTGAGTGATGATTTTTGCCTGCGGAAATGAGGAACGAAGCGCCTCACGCGCGGCAGGCAAAGGTCTGTTCCGATGAAGCCAGTCTGACAATCAGGCTGTCCTGCGCAGGAGTAATACTTTTGATAGCGATACCGCGCTCATTGAGACGCTGGTAAACGTAAAAACCATCAGGGAGCGGGGCGCCCTGATGGTGAGGAAAAATGTGCAGCAGCGTTTCATCCTGCTGACGGCCTGGAGTCTGAGTCAGCAGGAGAATCGGCAGCATCACCAGAATCATCATGCGCCAGGTTGCTTTCAGATAACGCCAGCAAAATAACACGTTAGTTCCCTTTTTCTGCATTGTCGGTGCGTTTCTTGCGCCATAAGACTAGCAGTGAACCGAACAGACCGACAAATAATAGCACCAGTGGCAGCATCATCAGGCAAAACATGAGCTCATCTTCGTACTTCATGAAAGCGGGCGTCTTACCTATCGCAAACCCGAGCGAAACCAGAATCAGAACCCACAGCAATCCACTTATCCAGTTGAAAAACTGAAATCGGGCATTGTCCAGCCCTGACAATCCGGCAAGGGCGGGCAGTAGAGTGCGAACAAAAGCCAGAAAACGGCCAATCAGTAGCGCGGACAATCCATGACGGTGGAACAACAAATGTGCGCGCTGGTGGTAGTGCGCGGGGAGATGAGAGAGCCAGCCTTGCACCACTCGGGTATTACCCAGCCATTTCCCTTGAATATAGCTCACCCAACAGCCAAGGCTGGCGGCAGTAGTGAGTAGCGCAATGGTAAAAGGATAATTCATTGTGCCTTTGGCAACCAGCACGCCCACCAATACCAGCAGGCTGTCTCCGGGCAGAAAGGCCGCGGGTAACAGACCATTTTCCAAAAACAGGATCATGAACAGGATAAAATAGAGTGTCCAAACCAGTTTTGGGTCGGCGAGAATATCGAAATTTTGGTGCCAAAGTGCATTAACAAGTTCTTTAATTAATTCCATTCGGTATTCCTAACACAACAGCATGCTACGTGGCCCATCGGCGATGAACTGCACCGACTGCAAGGGTCATTATGTACACCGGCTCGCTATGGTGAGCGCTGTTATAGTAGAACATACCTATGTTCACATATCTCAATGGCTTAATCCTTTTCACTTGACGAACCTGTTTTGTTGCGTCTTGGCGGCAGTAAAGCGGAAAACAGCGGATTAAGCGTAAAAAAGAGCCTCTAACTGTAACAAAAGCCTAAAGGTTGAGATAGGGAATTATCGCAGGAAAATGTGAGATTTATCGCTGCTATTTGAGAGAAAAGGTTTTTTTGCGCCCGATTTTACATTTTCTGACACAAGCGGGTGTTTTCAGAGGTTTTTGCCTCTGTTGAGAGACAGAGGCGACAGGTTTTTTTGTTCGTGTGGTCAGGATTTGTGCACGGTAATCGGCTCAAGATGCACGACTGGATTTTCCGCAAACATACATATAGCGGTCAACGTTGAATTCGAAGTCATCGGTGGTGGCGCGAAACAGCATCTGTTTGGTGTTTTCCAGGTGCTGCCACATCGCCAGTTTGGCGGCGTAGGGATCTTTGCGAATCAGCGCCTTAAGGATTTGATCGTGCTCTTCGCACCAGCTTTCGATTGAGCGGTCGTCAATGTGTTCGTGCAATTTGAGACAATAGGGGTTATGTATCCGCTGGCTCCACATTTTTTCCACGATAGTTGCCATGGCGGAGTTCTGTGTGGCCAGCGCGACCTGAATATGAAACTTCAGATCCCACTCGGAATCACGAAAACGGTCTTCCTGACGCGCATATTCCTGGATCTCCATCAGTTGGACAATGTCCTGACGAGTCACCTGAGTGGCCGCGAATTCAGCAATATTGCTTTCGATTAACTGGCGTGCTTGCAACAGCTCAAACGGTCCGGCGGTGACAAACTCGATATCGCCTCCGCTTGGCACCCGGTGACTTTGCTGATTGGAAATGACATGAATGCCTGAGCCTTTGCGCACCTCGACGTAGCCTTCCACGTCCAGCATGATGATCGCCTCGCGCACTACAGTGCGGCTGACGTTCATCTCTTCTGAAATGTAGCGTTCGGCGGGTAACTTCTCGCCGACAAGATAAACACCACTTTCGATGCGCTGTTTAAGTTCTGCGGCTAACTGTTGGTATAGTCGACGGGGCTCAGTGAGTGCCATATCTTTGCTCTTTAATAGATGACGGTCCGTAAATAGGGATCCTTTCCTTGCGACTTTCCTGCGCCGCAACCTCACCACAAGGGCGAAAAAAGGCTGATAAAACCATCGCGTCGAGATTTATTATACCACTTATTCGTGAAGCCGACCAACATCAAGGTCACAGTTATGCATTATCAGCCTGCAATAAAAACGCCCAATAACCACGGTTATCGGGCATCAAAGCTGGTTAAGCAGCGAGACAGGCAGTGAATTAATGCTGCTGTGCCGTCTCCAGCGTTGCGGCTTCTTCTACTTCTACCGCAGGACGGTTTTGCAGAATAACCCAAATCAGAATGGCACCCAGTACGTCAAAGGCTGCCAGTACGGCAAACAGCGGACCAAAGCCGATAGTATCTGCCAGTGCGCCAACCACCAGCGCGAACAGGGTACTTGCCAGCCAACCGGCACCACCGGTCAACCCGTTGGCGGTAGCGACTTCGTTACGGCCGAACACATCAGAAGAGAGCGTGATCAGTGCGCCGGACAGCGACTGGTGCGCAAATCCGCCCACGCACAGCAGCGTGATGGCGACGTAGGGGCTGGTGAACAGGCCGATAATCCCAGGGCCAATCATCAGTACCGCACCCAGCGTGACCACCATTTTACGAGAAACGATCAAGTTCACTTTGAAATACTTCTGGAACAGCATTGGCATGTAGCCGCCCAGTACGCAACCTAGGTCAGCAAACAGCATCAGCAGCCAGGCGAACATGGCAATTTCTTTCGGGTTGAAGCCATAGACCTTGAACATGAACAGCGGGATCCAGGCATTGATGGTACCCCAGGCCGGTTCAGCAAGAAAACGCGGCAGTGCGATACCCTAGAACTGACGGTTGCGCACGATCTGCCAGGCAGAAATTTTCTTACCGTTATCAGCCTGATGCTGTGATTCTTGACCACTCAGGATGTAATCGCGTTCTTCATCGGTCAGTTTTTTCTGGTCTTTCGGGTGCTTATAAAAAGCGAGCCAGCACAGCGCCCACACCATGCTCAAGGCACTGGTGATGATAAAGGCCATTTCCCAACTGTGCATCACGATCGCCCAAACCACCAGCGGCGGTGCGATCATGGCACCGATCGAGGAGCTTACGTTGAAATAACCCACCGCGACGGAACGCTCTTTGGCCGGAAACCATTCACTGCTCGCTTTCAGGCCCGCAGGGATCATGGCGGCTTCTGCCATGCCTACCAAACCGCGTGAAATGGCCAGACCCTGCCAGCTGTTTGCCATTGCCGTACTGGCACAGAAAATGGCCCACAGGATGGCGAACATGGCATAGCCGACTTTGGTGCCCAACAAGTCCAGTACGTAACCGGCGATGGGTTGCATAACGGTATAGCAGGCGGAATAGGCAGCAATGATGTAGGAGTATTGCTGTGTCGTGATATATAATTGATCTTGCAACGTCGGGGCGGCAACGGCGATAGCATTACGTGTCAGGTAACCGAGGACGGTGCCAATGGTCACCAGCCCGATCATATACCAACGTAGCCCTTTGATTTTACGCATTTGTGTTTTCTCTCCGAGTCAAAAAAATAACACCGTGCCGCTAGCTGTGTGCTAACAACCGGTGTTGTGTTTAGCCAACAAGGTTGGCTAGCGCACCTCCCAGAAGGGCGCAATTGCAGGGTTTCAGTAACGGAGCATGTTTGTGGCGTCATGTGCGCTTACTTTTAGTAAGGCGGCAAGACGCATCGATAAGAGCGCCTTGCTCGCCTTTTGCTCTCTTGAAACTTGCTTTTGATTTGGACCAGGATTTTTTCTCTTGGGAATGGAATAGAGATTGAATACCGGTTCAAGACGGCGCTACAATAATTTATCACTCAACTTTTAAAGTTGAGTGATATCACAAAGCCATTATTTTTTATGCGGAATTGCTAAAATTTGTTCGATATCGGCCCTTGTTGAGAGCTTGTTGCGCGGTGTCCTGACCAATTTGCCAGGCAAGTGAATTTTTGCGATCATGACCTCACTAATGATATGAGATATCAAGCATAATTGGTGTGATATCTTTCAACAAAGGCCAATGTTGTGCCTGAGCGCACGGTGAGGAAGAACAGTATGCCCCAGTTTCTTAGCGAAGATTTTCTGTTAGACAGCGAATTTGCTCGTCGTTTGTATCATGACTATGCGGCTGACCAGCCTATTTTTGATTACCATTGCCACCTGCCGCCTGAGCAAATTGCAGAAAACTATCGCTTTAAAAATTTGTATGACATCTGGTTGAAAGGTGATCACTACAAGTGGCGTGCCATGCGCACCAACGGTGTGCCGGAGCGTCTTTGTACCGGTGATGCCAGTGACTGGGAAAAATTCTCTGCCTGGGCAGAAACGGTGCCACACACCATCGGTAACCCGTTGTACCACTGGACGCATTTGGAACTGCGCCGCCCGTTTGGTGTAACAGGTACGCTGCTGTCGCCGGGCACAGCAAAAGAGATTTGGGATCGCTGTAACGCCCTGCTGGAGCGTGATGAATTTACCGCGCGCGGCATCATGTAGCAGATGAATGTGAAGATGGTCGGCACCACCGACGATCCGATTGACGATCTGCGTCATCACAAAGCTATCGCTGCTGATGGCAGCTTCAACGTGAAAGTACTGCCGAGCTGGCGTCCAGACAAGGCCTTCAACATCGAGTTGGCCACCTTCAATGACTACATGGCGAAACTGGGCGAAGTGTCTGATACCGATATTCGTCGTTTCAGCGATTTGCAGGCCGCGCTGACCAAACGTTTGGATCACTTTGCCGCTCACGGCTGTAAGGTTTCTGACCACGCTTTGCCGAAGCCGATGAAGCGACGTTTGATGGCATTCTGTCTCGTCGTCTGGGTGGGGCAGCACTTAGCGATCTGGAAGTGGCGCAGTTTAAAACCGCAGTGTCGGTATGGCTGGGTGCAGCAGTACCACATTGGTGCGTTGCGTAACAACAACCTGCGTCAGTTTAGACTGCTGGGGCCGGACGTGGATTTTGACTCCATCAATGACCGTCCGCTGGCACAAGAACTGTCTCGCCTGCTGAGCAAGCAGAATGAAGAAAATCTGCTGCCGAAAACTATTCTGTACTGCCTGAACCCGCGCGATAACGAAGTGCTGGGCACCATGATCGGTAACTTCCAGGGTGAAGATATGCCGGGCAAAATGCAGTTCGGTTCTGGCTGGTGGTTCAACGACCAGAAAGATGGCATGCAGCGTCAAATGACACAGCTGGCGCAGTTGGGCCTACTGAGCCGCTTTGTTGGCATGTTGACCGACAGCCGCAGCTTCCTGTCTTACACTCGCCATGAGTATTTCCGTCGTATCCTGTGCCAGATGATCGGTCGCTGGGTAGAAGACGGCGAAGCACCGGCAGATATCAACCTGCTGGGTGACATGGTGAAAAACATTTGTTTCGATAACGCTAAAAACTATTTCGCCATCGAATTATAAGACCGTGGGCAAGGTGACAGGGCGGTAACAACCTGACCCCGATCGCACTTCCTGTCCTGAGGTAGCTTCTTAATGCAAACATTGAATCGTCGTGACTTCCCTGGTCGTCAGCACCCTGATCGTATCATCCAATTCGGTGAGGGTAACTTTTTGCGCGCGTTCGTTGACTGGCAGTTGGATTTGCTGAACGAACATACCGATCTGGATGCGGGTGTGGTGATCGTTCGTCCGATTGATATCGATTTTCCGCCTTCATTAGATACTCAGGATGGATTGTATACCACGATCATTCGCGGTTTGAATGAGCGGGGCGAAGCAGTGCGTGAACCGCGCCTGCTCCGTTCTGTTAACCGTGAAATCAACATTTACCGTCAGTTTGACGAATATCTGGCGCTGGTACACGATGCCAATATTCGCTTCGTGTTCTCCAACACTACCGAAGCGAGCATCAGCTATCACGCTGAAGATCGTTTGACCGATACGCCGCCTGTAAGCTATCCGGCAAAACTGACACGCCTGCTGTTCGAGCGTTTCAACCATTTCAACGGCGCTGCCGACAAAGGTTGGGTGCTGCTGCCGTGTGAACTTATCGATTATAACGGCGTTGCACTGAAAGAACTGGTGCTGCGCAGTGGGAATTGCCGCAGGCCTTTGTGACCTGGCTCAACGAACATAACACCTTCTGCTCCACGCTGGTTGACCGTATTGTAACGGGGTATCCGCGTGCCGAAGTGGAAGCACTGCAACAAGAAATGGGCTACCAGGATACCTTCTGGGATACCGCTGAATACTTCTACCTGTTTGTGATTCAAGGGCCGCAATGGCTGGAGCAGGAACTGCGTCTTGACAAACTGGACCTGAATATCCGCATTGTTGACGATATCAAGCCCTACAAAGAGCGCAAAGTCGCCATTCTGAACGGTGCGCACACCGCGCTGGTGCCTGTTGCCTGGATACCGTGGGTGAATCCATGAATGACGCGCAAATCAGTAGCTTTGTGGAAAAAACCATTGCCGAAGAGATCGTCCCGGTGCTGGATCTGCCGCACGATGAGCTGACTTCTTTTGAACAAGCGGTGCTGAGCCGTTTCCGTAACCCGTTTATTCAGCACCAGCTGTTATCCGTTGCCTTGAACGGCATGACAAAATTCCGCACCCGTATTCTGCCGCAACTGCTTACCTATCGTGAGCAAAAAGGGGAATTGCCTGCGCGCCTGACTTTTGCGTTGGCCGCACTGATCGCCTTCTATCGCGGCGATCGCAACGGGGAAGCCTATCCGCTGCAAGATGACGCTCACTGGCTGGAACGCTATAGCACCCTGTGGCACAGCGTCAACGATCGCACCACCTCGCTGCAAACGCTGGTTACCACCGTTCTCGGCGATGCGGATCACTGGGAGCAGGATATGACGAAGGTGCCGGGATTGGTAGAACAGGTTACGCAGCAACTGCAAGCGATCGTTGAGAGCGGCAGTAGAAGGGTATTGTTAATGGCTGAAGATTTATCGATGCAAAGCATCATCAAAATCCACGTACTGGATAATGTGGCCGTTGCTTTGCGTGATGTTGCTCAAGGTGAAACGGTAGAGGCAGGTGGCGTCACGGTGACGCTGCCGCAGCCGGTCGCGCGCGGACACAAATTTGCGCTTTACGACATTGCGCCGGGCGAGATGATTGTGAAATACGGCTTGCCGATTGGCCATGCGTTAGTGGCTATCGCGCCGGGGCAGCATATTCATTCGCAGAATGCCAAGACCAATCTGAGCGATCTGGATGAGTATCAGTACCAGCCGGAATTCATGACGCTGCCGGAACAGATGGCAGATCGTGAGGTTCAGATCTATCGTCGTAAAAATGGCGATGTCGGGGTGAGTAATGAACTGTGGATCCTGCCGACTGTAGGCTGTGTTAACGGCATTGCGCGTCAGATTCAGACCCGGTTCCTGAAAGAAACCAATAATGCTGAGGGGATTGACGGGGTTTACCTGTTTACCCATCCGTTTGGTTGCTCACAGTTAGGACAAGACCACGAAAACACCCGTACCATGCTGCAAAACATGGTGCGCCACCCCAATGCCGGGGCCGTGTTGGTGATTGACCTTGGCTGTGAAAACAATCAGGTAGATGCCTTTCGCACCACGTTAGGTGAATATGACGCAGAACGTGTCACGTTCATGATCTGCCAACAGCAGGATGATGAAGTGGAAGCGGGGCTGGAGCGTCTGCATGCCTTGTATCAAGCGATGCGTAACGACAAACGCGTCCCGGGCAAGCTGAGCGAGCTCAAGTTTGGTCTGGAATGCGGCGGCTCGGATGGCTTGTCAGGCATTACCGCTAACCCGTTGCTGGGACGTTTCTCGGATTACATGATCGCGAACGGTGGCACCACCGTGTTGACAGAAGTACCAGAAATGTTCGGCGCAGAACGTATTCTGATGAGCCGCTGCCGCGATGAAGCGACGTTTGAAAAAACAGTCCACATGGTCAATGACTTCAAACAGTACTTTATCGAGCACAACCAGCCGATTTATGAGAATCCCTCGCCGGGTAACAAGGCCGGTGGTATCACCACGCTGGAAGAGAAATCACTCGGCTGTACCCAGATAGCGGGGCAGAGCAAAGTGGTGGATGTGCTTAAATATGGCGAGCGTTTGCATACACCGGGGTTAAACCTGCTCAGCGCGCACCGGGTAACGATGCTGTGGCAACCAGTGCCCTGGCGGGAGCCGGCTGTCATATGGTATTGTTCAGTACCGGTCGTGGGACGCCTTACGGCGGCTTTGTACTACGGTGAAACTGGCAACCAACAGCGAATTGGCACAGAAGAAACCGCACTGGATCGACTTTGATGCTGGTCGTCTGATTCATGGGGTGGAAATGGACGATCTGCTGACCCAATTTGTGGACATGATCGTGCAAATTGCTGATGGTAAGAAGCTGGCGAAAAACGAGATCAATGATTTCCGCGAACTGGCGATATTTAAAAGTGGCGTAACGTTGTAAAACCTCCTGCTTTTAATTAAAATGAAACGGCGTTCTATTTATTTGCGCCGTTTCATCTATTTTCACCACTCCTTTTCCCAAGGCACAGATCATGACGAGCTATTGGTTTGCTCAGGCAGTGGGGGCGATTGCCTTCCTGGTGGGGATTACCGTATTTTTTTACCGTGACGATCGCAAATTCAAACTACAGCTTTCCCTCTACAGCGCCATTATCGGTATCCATTTCTTTTTGATGGGGGCTAATGCTGCGGGCGCCAGCGTACTGCTTAATGCCGGACGAACGGTGATTGCCACGCGCACCCACAACCTTGTTGTGATGTTTGCCTTTATTATTCTGACGCTGGTGTTTGGGCTTTCCGGCCTTAAGCATGCGGTTGAACTGCTGCCGATCATTGGTACGCTGATCAGTACTTGGGCGCTGTTCCGCACCAGCGGATTGACGACACGCTGCGTCATCTGGTGTGCGACTCTATACTGGGTGATACATAACGTGTGGCTTGGCTCAATCGGTGGTTCGCTGATTGAAGGCACGTTTCTGGTTCTGAATGGTTACAATATCATTCGTTTTTGGCGCATGCAGAAACGAGGACTGGACCCTTTCCGGGCTGAAACATAGTCCCGTTAATGTCGGCATCCACCCGTATTCCCTCACCTTCAGGCTGAAGATGAGGGAAACGCGTTGTCTTACAGCAGATTTAGCCGCTCTTTCTCCGCCAGCTTGGCATCTTCCGCATCACACACCGCCGCAGTAAAGATCACATCCGTGGAGGAGTTAACCGCAGTTTCCACCGAGTCTTGGATCACACCGATGATAAAGCCGACGGCAACTACCTGCATGGCAACGTCGTTGGCGATGCCAAACATGCTGCACGCCAGCGGGATCAACAGCAGCGATCCACCTGCAACACCGGAAGCGCCACAGGCGCAAATGGCAGCGACCACGCTGAGCAGCAGAGCGGTAGGCATATCGACGTGGATCCCCAGCGTATGCGCGGCAGCCAACGTCAGGATGGTGATGGTCACCGCTGCTCCCGCCATATTAATGGTCGCTCCCAGCGGGATGGCGACGGAATAGGTGTCTTCATCCAGATTCAGCTTGCGGCACAGCTCCATATTCACTGGGATGTTCGCGGCAGAACTGCGCGTGAAAAAGGCGGTAATACCGCTTTCACGCAGGCAGGTCAGCACCAGCGGATACGGGTTGCGGCGAATTTTCCAGAATACAATCAGTGGATTGATGATAAACATCACGATCAGCATGCCGCCGACCAGCACAGTTAGCAGATGAGCATAACCCCACAGTGCGTCAAAGCCAGTTTCTGCCAGCGTAGAGGAAACCAGGCCAAAAATCCCTAGCGGCGCAAAACGAATAACGGTGCGCACCAGTAGCGTAACCGCATCCGATGCATCGTTGATAAAGGCTTTGGTGGAAGGTGACGCGTGACGAAATGCGATACCAAGACCGACTGCCCACACCAGAATACCGATATAGTTAGCGTTGATCAGCGCATGAATCGGGTTAGCAACCACGCTCATCAGTAACCCCTTCAGCACCTCAACAATACCCGCTGGCGGCACGATATCGGCAGACTGTGCACTCAAAGTGAGCGTGGTGGGGAACAAAAAGCCCAACACCACAGCGACCAGAGCGACCGAAAAGGTGCCGATGCCATAGAGGATCAGGATGGGGCGAATATTGGTTTTTTGTCCTTGCTGATGATTGGTGATGGAGGCCATCACCAGAACCAGCACCAATACAGGAGCGACAGCTTTCAATCCTCCAACGAACAATGTACCCAGCAGACCGACGGCAAGGGCGGCGGAGGGGGATAACAATGCGAGGATAATACCTAGAGCCAGCCCGACAACGATTTGTTGCACCAGGCTGCCTCGCACTATATAGCGGAAAACAGCAGAGTAAGTATTTTTCATAAAATAGACGGTGTTCCCGTTCCGTAACATTATAAGGGTTGTGTGGTAGCACGTTGCAGGATGAAAACCTCTGGATAATGCAATGGGTTTTTTTTCATAACCTATAACAAAGTGTTTGCGCAGAGCAGTATAGGGAAAAGAGTCATTAAAAAAAGTAATGGCACACAATTTTGTGAGGCGGGTCGCCCATAAATCGCCTCCTTTACGGAGGCGATAAGCGGCTTAGCGATCAGCGCGCTGATTAACCCACAGGTTAATCAGCATGGTAATGACCAGAATACTGGCCACGACGTCCAGAGAGATGGCGATAGGGATATGGAACAGATCGATCAGCATCATTTTGGTGCCAATAAACACCAGAATAAAGGCCAGACCATACTTGAGCAGTGAGAATTTCTCTGCCACACCGGCCAGCAGAAAATACATGGCGCGCAGACCCAGAATAGCAAACAGGTTGGATGTCAGCACAATGAACGGGTCAGTGGTGACGGCAAAAATCGCCGGGATGCTGTCAACGGCGAAGATAACATCGCTGATTTCAACCAGAATCAAGACTAAAAACAGCGGGGTGGCATACAGAATGCCGTTACGCCGCAAGAAGAAACGTTCGTTTTCAATGGTGTCCGTCATACGCAGATGCCCGCGCAGCCAGCGTACTAACGGTTTGTCGCCGAGATCGCCGCCGTCGTCTTTGGCAAATGCCATTTTCAGGCCGGTGAAGAGCAGGAATGCGCCGAATACGTAGAGCAGCCACTGGAACTGGGTAACCAGCCAACTTCCGCCGAACACCATAAGTGTACGCAGTATGATGGCTCCCAACACACCATAAACCGGCACACGTCGCTGATACTGAGCGGGAACGGAGAAATAGCTGAACAGCATCAACCAGACGAAGACGTTATCGACGGCGAGGGCTTTTTCGATCAGGTAGCCGGTAAGGAAAGCAAGTGCTTGCGTGTTGGCGATTTCCACGCCGAGCGTGCCTCTCAGATACCACCAGAATCCGGCGTTGAAGGCGAGCGACAGCGTAACCCAGATCAATGACCAGGCGGCAGCCTGGCGAAATGTCATGGTGATGGCACCCTTACGCCCTTGATAGAGCAGGTCTACCGCCAGCATGGCGATAACGATGACAGCGAAGCTGCCCCATAACCACGGCGTACCGATGAAGTTCATTAACAGGTTCCTTGCAACAAAAATTAACACCGTCAGGCCTCATTTTTATCTGGCACAGTGGTCGGCCAGGTAAAAGAACGACATGTATCGGAAGACACAGGTCGTTTGGTCACTCTCGTTGCAAATGTACCTCGCCTTCCGGCAAGGTCTCACTTACAACGCCAATGCGGAATTCTCATTAGCATTGCCCGGTAACCGGAAGCGGATGCCGACATACTTTGTAGTAGCTCAGGCATAAGACTTCGTAATGACGATCGACCGGCGGAAAAGTTACTCCCCTTTGCATCAGTAAAGATAGGTGAAAAGTCGATCCAGGTCAAATTCTGCGTGCACCTTTACACCGGCCCTGTTACCGTTCCCCGGAAAGTGAGGTGCCGTCAGTCTGGCTGTCGGCGGGAAACACCACGCCGGTTTTTTGGCGGCGAATTTCCGTTTGCAAGCGTGCCACGGTGAGTGAGCGCGCCAGAAAGGCGTGATTGACATCGCGCTGAGCAACCAACGAGGCGAAGGTTTCCACTTCATACAGCATGCTGTTGATATGCTGCGGCTGTGATAAATCGATGCGTTGGCCGTTGCGCGGCATCAGGCACACCTGCTGACATTCCGACAGCCTGTCAATGACCAGTGAGCCTTCTTCTCCCTGAATTTCACTGGGAATGGCGCTTTGGCTCACCTTGGAATGTGCAATGATGACGTCAAAATCCCCGTAATTCAGCACTACGCTGCCGTGCCCATCCACACCGCTTTCCAGTAGGGTTGCGCTGGCTTGAACGCTGTGTGGTTCTCCCCACAGGCTGGCAGCGAAAGCCAGGCAGTAGTAGCCGATATCCATGATGGAGCCGTTGGAAAACGCCGGATTGAAGGTATTCGGATTCTCTCCCGCCAGATAAGGCTGGTAACGGGATGAATATTGGCAGTAGTTCAGAAATACTTTACGCAAACGACCAATACGTGCGAGACCTTGCATCACCACAGTGAAATTGGGCAGGCTGGCGGTTTTGAACGCTTCAAACAACACCACCTGGTTCGATTGCGCACAGGCGATCATTCTCTGTGCCTGCGCGTGGTTTGATGCCAGCGGCTTTTCACAAACGACATGCTTGCCATGCTGGAGAAACAGAATGGATTGTTCTGCATGCAGGCTGTTTGGGCTCGCGATTAAACTGCGCAACCTTTATGACGCGGGAGAGGCCGATGAGCCAACTGGAACTGGAAACGCACACGCTCACGTTGGTGCGCTACCCAAAAACGTCTGAGAATTCTACCTTGCAGGCCTGGGAAGCGGCAGACGCATTTTTGCTTAACGAAATTTCTGCCATGGAGCTTGCTTGCACCTGGCCCTGTGGTAATTCTGAACGACGCATTCGGTGCTCTGGCATGTGGTTTACAGTCACATGGTCCGATCTGCGTTAGCGACAGCTATCTGAGCCAACTGGCCACGCGACATAATCTGGCGCTCAATGGCTATGCGCCAGAAACCTTGCAAGACAGCCTGACGTCATTACCCGATGTACCGTCGCTGGTGGTTTTAAAAGTGCCGAAAACGCTGGCGATGCTGGAGCATCAGCTCCGTATGCTGCGCACGGTTGTCGCGCCTCACACGCGGATCATCGCTGGGGCGAAGGCGCGTGATATCCACACCTCCACGTTGCAACTGTTTGAAAAGATTATTGGCCCTAGACGCGCCTCGCTGGCGTGGAAAAAGGCGCGCCTGATTCACTGTGAAGTGGCGCAAATCAACGTAGGTGAGTATTCACCAACCGTTGAATGGGAACTGGAGGGCTATGGTTACCGTATCCATAACCATGCCAACGTGTTTTCACGCGGTAGTCTGGATATTGGTACGCGCTTCTTCATGCAGCATCTTCCGCGTGATGTGGAAGGCAAGATAGTGGATTTGGGCTGCGGCAACGGGGTTGTCGGGCTGGTGGCCTTGGCGCAAAACCCGTCGGCGCTGGTCAATTTTATTGACGAATCCCATATGGCGCTGGCTTCCAGCCGCCTGAGCGTAGAGATAAACCGTCCGCAAGATCTGCCTCGCGCCAGTTTTGTGGTAAATAACTCGCTGGCCGGTATTGCGCCTGACTCACTGCAAGCCGTGCTGTGTAACCCGCCGTTCCACCAACAGCAGGCGATCACCGATCATCTGGCCTGGAATATGTTCAGCGATGCGCGTCGTTGTCTGGCACACGGTGGGGAGCTACACATCGTAGGTAACCGCCATCTCAACTACTACCCGAAGCTGAAACACCTGTTTGGTAACTGCGAGCAGTTGGCGGGCAACGACAAGTTTGTGGTGTTGCGTGCGGTGAAGCTGGCATCGCCTCGCTGAGTGGGCGCTTGAGCCACCGATTACAGCGTTAGCGCCAGTCGGGTCGCCTGATCGATAGCCCGTCGAGCATCCAGTTCGGCAGCGACATCTGCGCCGCCAATCAGATGCACGGCACACCCGATAGCCTGCAAGGGGGCATAGAGCTCGCGTCGTGAGTCTTGCCCCGCACAGACGATGATCGTATCCGCGGCGATGCATCTCTCCTGGCCTTCATGAAGGATATGCAGCCCCGCATCGTCAATACGTTGTACTGCACGCGGTTCATAAAGGTCACTCCATGGCGTAGCAATTGCGCCCGGTGTATCCAGCCGGTGGTTTTTCCGAGATGCTCACCCAGTTTTCCCGCCTTGCGTTGCAGCAGCACAATCTCATGCTGATGTAGCGTGTTAGTAGATAGCTCGCTGGAAAATGGCAGCACGCCGCCACGTTTATCAAGCGATCGATACCCCACTCGGCATAGAAATCCGCTTGTGGTGGTGCGCTTAGGTAATGGGCAACACCAATACCGCCAGCACCGATAATTGCCACTCGTTTACCAATGGGAACCTTATCGCGCAGCACCTGTAAATAGCTGACTACGCTTGGGTGGTCAATGCCGGGGATATCCGGTGCGCGCGGGGTGATACCGCATGCCAGGATAACCGTATCAAAGGCTTTAAGATCTTCTACTGTGGCTTTTGTGTTGAGGGGTACTAATACGTGAGTGAGTACCAACATACGGCGGTAATAGTGCAATGTCTCCGCGAACTCCTGCTTTCCCGGGATCTGCCGGGCCAGATTAAATTGGCCGCCTATGTTACTGTCCGCTTCGAACAGCGTAACCCTGTGGCCACGCTGTGCTGCGTTAATGGCAAAAGCCAGCCCTGCGGGGCCGGCCCCGACGACGACAATGTGCTGTGGCTGGGCCGAGGGGATTACGGGCAGTGCTGTTTCGTGGCAGGCTCGAAGGTTGACCAGACATGAAGTCAGTTTGCCAACAAAAATGCGATCGAGGCAGGCCTGATTGCAACCGATGCAGGTATTTATCTCATCGCCGCGGCCCGTTGCTGCTTTTTCAAGAAAGTGCGCATCTGCCAGAAAGGGGCGTGCCATGGAAACCATATCGGCGCAGCCCTGTGCCAGCATCTGTTCTGCCTGTGCCGGATCGTTAATGCGGTTGGTGGTGATGAGCGGTATGCTGACTGTGCCCATCAGGCGTTGGGTTACCCAGCCAAAGGCCCCACGTGGCACCAGCGTTGCGATGGTGGGGATGCGTGCCTCGTGCCAGCCAATTCCAGTATTGAGCAGTGTGACTCCTACGGCTTCCACCAGATCAAGCATGGACAGGCGATAGATGATAATAAAATTTGGGCCAGCTACACGGCGTACCGCGCGCACGATCTCCAATGCGAAACGGCGGCGATTTTGCTCGCTGCCACCCCAGTCGTCTTGCCGCTGGTTAGTGCGTTCGACCAGAAACTGATTAATCAGATACCCTTCTGAACCCATGATTTCCACACCGTCATAGCCGGCCTGTTGGGCCAGCGCCACACAGCGGGCAAAATCTGAGATAGTTTGCAAAATCTCTTCATCGGTCATGGCGTGAGGACGGAAAGGGTTGATCGGTGCCTGAAGAGCGGAAGGAGCGATAGGGTCGGGCTGATAGCTGTAGCGCCCGGCATGCAGAATTTGCAGTGCAATCTTTCCTCCTGCCTGATGCACGGCATCGGTGATGGCAATATGGTGAGATAGCTGTGCTTCACGCTCAAGCGTCGCGCCGCCTGCCACCACGGCCCCTTTTTCATTGGGCGCGATACCGCCGGTTACAATCAGTGCTACACCACCCTGTGCGCGTTCGCGATAAAATGCCGCCAGCAGCGCGGTGCCCTGCGGATGCTCTTCCAAACCTGTGTGCATCGAGCCCATGATTACGCGATTTTTTAACGTGGTGAAGCCCAAATCGAGTGGCGAAAAAAGCGTTGGATAGGTGTGCATGATGCTCTCCACAGAAACCGGGCAAGAAACTGGTCAGATGAGTTTGCTGTAGCGAATGTTAGACTTTATGTGAAATAAATGTTGTTTTAATGTGATTTTTGTCATTCCCCACGACAGCCTTGACCAGGTGAACGGCATGTCAGAAGGTTTGTTGTCCGCGCAGACAATCATTATAATTCGCGGGATACGGGTGCTAAGGAATCGTTATGTGGGTGGATGAGTGGGAACCGGCACTGGAAAGCGCGCTTACCGATTTAGAACGCTGTGTCAGGTTGCAGCAGCTCACGCAGTCCCAACAGCGGGAAGCGGAGCTGTGCGCGCAGATCGAAAGGCTGGTCATTCAGTTGAACTCAATGGATGCATCGCCGGAACGTAATCCCCTGGTGCAGCGCATTAAAATGATTGGCGCCTATATTGACGCCTTGGCGAAGGATGCCTCCGCCTTTAGTCGTTCACTTCCTTGAGTCGTTTGATTCATCCTGTTTTTTTCCACTGGTGTTGATGCTCGGTGAGCAAGCGGCAGCATGTTGCCGCTTGCGTGACGCAGTATGACTTACAGTAGCGTCAAGGTTACGTCGATATTGCCGCGTGTGGCGTTAGAGTACGGGCACACGATATGGGCTTTTTCTACCAGTGCTTGCGCCGTTTCGCGCGCCAAACCCGGCAGATCAATTTTTAATTCTACTTCAATGGCAAATCCGGTTGGTGCGGCACCGATACCGACGCTGCCCTCGATGGTGGCAGCAGCAGGCAGTGCGATTTTTTCTTTGCTGGCCACGAATTTCAGCGCACCAAGAAAGCAAGCGGAGTAACCTGCGGCAAAAAGCTGTTCCGGATTTGTCCCTTCACCGCCCGCGCCGCCCAGCTCGCGTGGCGTAGTCAATTTGACGCTTAACTGCTGATCGGATGATTCGGCGCGGCCATCACGTCCGCCAGTGGCTTTTGCGTGAGCAACATACAGTACTTTTTCAATGGACATGGTGTAACTCCTACAGGTTATTTTTTATTTCGATATTAAATCGCGTGCTATTTAAATGGTCAAAATAAAACGTCGAGCTAAGCGGCTATCAAAGATTCTCGATCAGTCTGGCACACAGGTATTCTAACTGCTGCTTCATTGCCTTCAGGGTGGTGTCATCACACTGGGTTGTGCACCGCATGCTTTCCAGTATGGCTCGCGCTTTTTGTTGCAATACGTTGCCTTCTTCCGTCAGCCGAATCAGCACCTGGCGCTCGTCTTCTGCTTCTGCGCTGCGCGTTCTGCTGACCAACCCGGATTGCTGCAATCGTTTGAGCAACGGCGTTAGCGTGGCAGAATCCAGATAGAGCCGTTCACCCAGTTCCGACACCGTAAGCCCGTCGCGCTCCCACAGCACCAGCATGACAAGATACTGGGGATAGGTGAGCGACAGTGCTGCCAGCTGTTTTCTGTAGACTTTATTCATTGCCAGATTGGCAGAATAGAGTGCGAAACAGAGCTGTCCGTCAAGCTGATAGGCCTGCGCTGGCAATGATGTTGGTACTGGTTGCGTTTTCTTATGAATCATAATCTATATAGACAAATATTAAATAGCAAGCTATTTAAGTGTGAAATAATTGTTTTTTTTGATAATTTATTTAATTAATTTTATATTTTTAGTGTTAACTAGACTACAGGTGTCTTAACGTTTTCCTTGCAGGGTTTACATACTCTCTCCGCATTCTCCACATTTGAGGCAATTGTGGAGACGGAACTTGCAGAGGTTTACCCTTACGCTAATTAACTCGAAGTTGCACTGTCTATACTCAACACCGTCAAGACGACAATCGTCGTTAACGAGTAATCTGGAAAGAGAGAGATAGCACTATGCGTAAACTGACAGCGATTCTGGTGGCATCTTCATTGACGTTTGGCGCGGCGGGTATTGCGCATGCGAATGACGCTCCTAAAGGCCATGGTCATGAAGCCCGGATGATGAAGGGTGAACGCGGCGGCCCTCGTACTGGCATGCATGAAGAGTGGATGCTTAAAGATCTCAACCTGACTGAGGAGCAGAAAAAGCAGGTCGGGGACATCATTCGCGATGCGAGCGATAATATGCGCAAAGTGATGCATGATGAGCACCGCGCAATGCGTGATGTGATTGCCGCAGACACTTTTGATATGGCGAAGGCCCAGGCGCAGGTAAACAAGCAGGATGAAATTCATAAAGCGCGCATGGTAAGCCGCCTGGAGACGCAGAACAAGATCTATAACGTTCTGACGCCGGAGCAGAAAAAGCAGTTCAACGAGAATTTCGAAAACCGCATAAATCACAAGATGCCAGAGCCAGCCGAGAAGGCGACGGCTAAGTAATCCAACGTTTTTATTCCGACAACCGCCTTACTCGTCGTGCCATCCTGTTTATTGGGTGGCTGATGAGAAGGTGGTTTTTTTGCGTCGGATCATCACCGGTTGGTTTACGCTGTCAGTGTGCTAGTAGCGTAAGCCACTCGTTACGGGTTAGTTTGCGATAAAAGGGCGTATGCGCTCCTTAACGAAGTGCAAAAGTGCCTGCTCGTCCATTGATTCGGCCTCTTGGCCGGGTAATCTCCCCAGCCACTGTCATAGAGTTGGTAATAGAGGTTGTTCAGATAGCTTGCTGTTTTTGAAAAAAAACGTGGGCCAAAGTCAAAAAAGTGCTGAGAAAACAGTAACAAATCTCCTTCTATGTCCTCGGCGTTTGGGTTGTTTAACAACGACCACATTTGTATCTTCAGCTAGACTAAGGCGCTGACATCTACGCTGGGCCTTTTTATTTTTTCTCATACAGATAGCGATCGAGATAGCTGTTTATCTCGTCATAATCAAGTTTTACATCCAGGCAAAACGAAGCGATGATAAGCAGCGTTTCGGAATCATTACAAAAAAGTACTTCCTTTTCAGCTCAATCGATCAGTGCCTTATAATGTTTCTCCCGGTATATCGGTTCAAGCAGGGGTTCAAACTCATACAAGCACAATAAATCATGTAAGGTGTAGGGGTATGTTAACGCATCCATGCCTTCATCCTTTTAAAAACGCTTTAATGACTCATCAGCGCGATGAGCGCAATCAATGCGGGAATTGCCTGAGCATAGAGGATTTTCCGGCTCACGGTGAGGGCACCATACATCCCTGCAGCCAGAACGCAGATGCAGATCAGGAAAAATATTTTGAACTGAAAACCCGTCTCCCCAAGCCATAATCCCCAGAGTAACCCTGCGGCTAAAAAGCCATTATACAAACCCTGATTCGCGGCCATCGTCTTTGTGTCACGAGCAAAATCAGTGCTCAGGTTAAAGGCTTTACGGCCCTTATCCGTGTTCCACAAAAATATTTCGAGGATGAGGATGTAAATATGTATCGCTGCAACAAGGGCAATCAAGATGTTTGCCAGCATAGTCAAGCCTTATCGAAACAGTGAAATAGGGTAGTAAAGTATAGGTGAAGTGGATATGTAATGAGTAAGTATTGTTAAATAGTTTGCACATTTGCCAATTCACGCTGTTATGGCATATATGTGATCATGCCTCCTTTGCGTGTGCTTACGTGGTGCGGATATTTTCATCACACAATTGCCAATCATGACTATTTGGTTATAATAAAAAGACCAAATGGAGATGTTGCTATGAAAACATTTGAACTGAACACTGCTACTCAGCGTCCAGAAAATCTCTGGAGCGTTGCTGGATTTGATAGCGCAGATGGCGTGGCTCTTGTGGGTCAGATTGACAAAGGCCTGGAAGGGGATATCGCTAATCGCGTTGCCAAATGGGCGCACATCAGCCAGACCGATTTTCGGAAAATGACGGGGATCCCCAGTACAACATTCAATCGCGGTCTGAAAGCGCGCTTTACCCCAGACCAGAGTGAGCGCATTGTCCGGATTATTCGCATCATCAATCGCGCCGTGGAATTGTTCGAGGGCGACAGAGTTGCTGCGCAGAAATGGCTCCATCAACCTAATCGGGCATTAGAATGGAAGGTGCTAGCTGATCTGATTGCGTCGGAAACCGGCGCCTATGAGGTAATGAACCTGATAACCCGTATAGAGCACGGGGTTTATTCTTGATCCTCTACCGTCTGACCAAGACAAAATACCTGTCCGAAGCCTGGACAGGGTATGGTGCAAAACTGGCCGGGGGGCGCTGGAACAGTCTGGCACCGCTATGTGCTATGTGTCAGAAACCGCTTCCCTTACGATCCTCGAAACGCTGGTACACATTGATTCCGTACAGCTTATCGATATCTATACGTTACTCAGCATCGATGTTCCTGATGGTTTACTGCTGCAAGCGAAAATGTCTGCGCTACCAGAACAGTGGAATGCCGAAAAAGCGCCCCCGGAACTGGTCCTCTATGATGATGCATGGATTAAGTCAGGGCAATCTGTTGGATTGCGCTGTTCCCAGCGCGCTCAGCCCTGTAGAATTTAACTATTTGCTAAACCCGGAGCATCCCGATTTTCCCGCTATTGTGAAAATGGCGGTTAATATCCCGTTTAAATTTGACACCAGACTCAAGCCGTAACTTGAACGACATGTCTCTTTGCCACGTCAGGGTTGCGTGTGGTGAGGCGGCAATGCAGTCCGCGTCCTGTTCATAACACGACACGCTTTGGTGCATGTTTCTCCATGAGTTCAATCACCCAATCGATAAACACCCGAAGCTTGGCACTTAAATACCTGTTTGGGGGAAAAGCCAAATAAAGTGGCATTGGGCTAAATTGCCACTGTTTGAACAGCGGGTACAATTCACCACGGGCCTCGTGCTCCTTTGCCATATACGTAAAATAATGCCAAGCCTGCGGTAAGGTAGGCATTACCATCGTCAACCGCAAGCTTATAACGACCTTTTACTCTGACTGTATCGCCATTATGGCGCGCTTCCAGCTCAGGAATCTTTCCTGTGCGTGAATTCAGATAACCGACAAGGTAATGCTCTGATTTCTCCAACTGATACGGATGGGTGGGGAGGATCCCCGAGCGAACCAGGTAATTGGGAGCGGCATAGGCTTCGATCGTCAAATCCCCCACATGGCGGGCAATAAGCGATTGTTCCGTGATGTTGCCGCCACGAATCACACAATCTACATTCTCTCTGATCAGGTCTACCTGGCGATCGCTGACACCGAGATCAATCTGAATATCCGGATATTGTGCGTAAAATTCAGGCAAGGCTGGCACTAGAATCATGCGAGCCAGTGGGCTGGGAACGTCAACTCGGAGCCTGCCTCTGGGCGTGGATACGGCGTTGGAGAGGCTGGTTTCCGCATCATCCATGTCGGCAAGCAGACGAACGGCACACTCTTAATAAACCGCGCCATCGGCTGTCACAATTTCACTTTTCTCGTGGTTCTGTTGAGTAACTTGACGCGCAATCGGGTTTCGAGTTGCTGGACTAACTGCGTAACCGTGGTTTTATTCATCCGTAACGTTTCGGCTGCTTTGGTAAAGCTGCCCGACTCAATCACCCCGAATAAAAGCCTGCATTGTGTCAAAGCGATCCATCTTGTTGCCCCATGCGTCTTTGATTGTTTGTATTTTACAAATAATGCAGATAGGTTTTACGCGTTTATCTTACCGTCACTATGCCTCTAGACTTCTGCTACACACAAGTAATCCATCTTGAAACGCGCTATTCAGAGGTATGCCATGGCAATTCGCAATGTTGTTTTTCCTGAAGGACGGCAAGATCTTTATAACCGCAATCGGTATTCTCCTGCGGTGAGAGCCAATGGCTTTTTATTCGTGTCAGGGCAGGTGGGCAGCCGAGAGGATGGTTCACCTGAACCGGATTTAACAACGCAGGTAAAACGAGCATTTGAGAATTTGAATGCTGTATTGTCTGCCGCTGGATGTACGTTTGACGACGTCGTGGATGTGACCGTGTTTGTCGTCGATCCCGAGTCGAATCTGGAAACCATCTGGAGCGCGTAGTACCGGAATTTTGGGGAGAAGCACCTTATCCGGAACTGACAGGCATTGGTGTGTCTTGGCTTTCTGGCTTTCGATTTGAAATCAAGGTGATTGCCAAGTTACCGTAAACACCAGAGCTGTATTGAGTGATGTTCTTACATATTGGCTAATGCGGTTAGTCGGTAAAAACACCAGTGACACTTTATAGCCATTTTGAAGGCGGACAACAAAAAAGCCACCTCGCAAGAAGTGGCTTAATCGTATGATTTTAAAGCTAAAATTCGGTGGCCCCTGTTGGGTTTGAACCAACGACCAAGCGATTATGAGTCGCCTGCTCTAACCACTGAGCTAAGGGGCCATATGGGCGTGAATTATACGGTAACATGGCGGGGCAGGTCTAGAGCAACATTGCCCGTATGCTGGTTTTGTATGCAGCTTAGCCCGTTGTTATTGTTATAAATACAATAAAAAAGCCCTCAATATTGAGGGCTTTTTCCTATTTCCATTTAGATGATGTTAATCATCCAGGAAACTGCGCAGCACTTCGGAACGGCTCGGGTGGCGCAGTTTACGCAGTGCCTTGGCTTCAATCTGACGAATACGTTCACGTGTTACGTCAAACTGCTTGCCCACCTCTTCCAACGTGTGGTCGGTGTTCATATCGATACCGAAACGCATACGCAGTACTTTGGCTTCACGCGCTGTCAGGCCAGCCAGCACATCGTGAGTGGCTGAACGCAGGCTCTCCGAGGTTGCGGAGTCCAGCGGCAGTTCCAGCGTTGTATCCTCGATGAAATCTCCCAGATGCGAATCTTCATCATCACCGATCGGTGTTTCCATGGAGATCGGCTCTTTGGCGATCTTCAGCACTTTGCGGATCTTGTCTTTCGGCATCAGCATGCGCTCGGCCAGTTCTTCTGGCGTCGGCTCACGGCCCATTTCCTGCAACATCTGACGCGAAATACGGTTCAGCTTGTTAATCGTTTCGATCATGTGAACAGGAATACGGATGGTGCGCGCCTGATCGGCGATAGAACGCGTGATCGCCTGACGGATCCACCAGGTGGCGTACGTTGAGAACTTATAGCCACGACGGTATTCAAACTTGTCTACGGCCTTCATCAGACCGATGTTGCCTTCCTGAATCAGATCCAGGAATTGCAGACCGCGGTTGGTGTATTTCTTGGCGATAGAAATCACTAGACGCAGGTTCGCCTCGACCATCTCTTTCTTGGCACGACGCGCCTTGGCTTCACCGATCGACATGCGACGGTTGATATCCTTCACCTGCTCGATAGTCAAGCCGGTTTCTTCTTCGATCTGGTGCAGTTTCTGCAAGCTGCGCTGCACGTCTTCTTCCACTTCGACCAGTTTCTCGCTCCAGGGCTTATTCATTGCCTTGGCGGCGGAGAACCAGGTGTCATTGGTTTCATTACCGGTGAACAGCGTGACGAAGTTTTTCTTCGGCATTTTGCACTGTTCAACGCAGAGTTTCATGATCAGGCGCTCTTGCGTACGCACGCGATCCATCATGGAGCGCACGCTGTTGACCAGGAAATCGAACTGTTTTGGCACCAGACGGAACTGCTTGAAAATGTCTGAAAGCTTCAGGATCTCTTCCGCTGCCTTGGAGTGGTTACGTCCATGGGCTTTGATCGTCTGACGCGTAACTTCGTACTGCCCGCGCAGCTCGGTAAATTTCTGACGTGCCAGCTCCGGGTCGATGCTGTTATCTTCTTCAGCATCATCGTCGTCTTCGTTCTCGTCGTCGTCATCCATCTCTTCGCTGGATAATTCCGATCCCACATGGGTTGCGGTAGGCGCGAGCTCTTCTTCTGCGTTAGGATCGACAAACCCGGTGATCAGATCGGACAGACGGCTCTCTTCGGCCTCGACGCGATCGTACTGTTCTAACAGGTACGTGATAGCTTCAGGGTATTCGGCAATGGAACACTGAACCTGGTTGATACCGTCTTCGATTCGTTTGGCGATGTCGATTTCACCCTCACGGGTGAGCAACTCAACGGTTCCCATTTCACGCATGTACATGCGCACCGGATCGGTGGTACGGCCAATCTCGGACTCTACGCTTGAGAGCACCTGAGCAGCAGCTTCGGCAGCATCTTCATCGGTGTCGGCTGTCGTTTCTGCCAACAACAGGTCATCCGCATCCGGCGCTTCTTCCATCACCTGGATGCCCATGTCATTAATCATCTGGATGATGTCTTCGATCTGGTCGGAATCGATGATATCTTCCGGCAGATGGTCATTGACCTCAGCATAGGTCAGGTAGCCTTGCTCCTTACCACGGGTGACAAGTAGCTTCAGCTGTGACTGCGGGTTTTGCTCCATAAGACGGTATCCACACTTCAGAGTATTAGGTTGGTGTCGGTCGGCATAATTATACCGGTCACCTTGCACGTTGCAGGTGCATTCCGCCTGCCTGCACGTCGAAAGCTAGTGGGTTATAGCCAACAATAACATTCGGGGTATTTCTTCTTCTCGCCGCAGCCCCTTCTAGCGGCTTTGGCAGGGCTTTACCCTGCTGGTTATCGGCAATTAAGCCGCTGTAATCAGTTCTTTCTGGTAAGCGCCTGATTCAACATGTGCACCTCGTTACGTTCTTCTGCGGTCAATCCCCGCAAACGCGATTGTGCTATCAGTGATTCCAGCCGCTCCTCTAACATATGGTTATATAGGGTAGTCAAGGTATCGATAAACGTCTCTTCTACCTTGTCCTCAACGATCATGTGGTTCCACGTTGCCATGGTTTCAAGCTGTGGGCCCGATTTATTCTCCCGATAAAGCTCCAGAAGCTGCCCCGTTGTCAGACCGGGCTGTGCCTGGCACGTTTTCACCAGCTCAATAAACAACGGCACGCCGGGCATCTTCGATGACACCAGCCCATCAGGTGCAGTTACCAATGCCGCCAACTGCGGATTTTGTACCAGCAACCCTATTAGTATACGCATAGTTGTGCGTTTTAGTTGGGGCGGCTGGTAGGGCTGCGCCTGTTCTGCCGTTTTGGGCAGCAGTTTATCCAGTTGGTGATCGTCAAGAATCCCCAGTTTGTTGCCGAGCTGTTGACGTAGATACAACCGCAGGGTTTCTCCTGGCACCTGACCAATCAGCGGCAATGTATCTCTTCCGAGCTTGGTACGCCCCTCAGGAGAACTCATGTCCACCTGCTGTTGCAGGGTATCAAACAGGAACGTGGAGAGCGGCAGCGCCTGCTCCATCCGCTGTTCAAATGCCTGTTTACCCTCTTTGCGCACCAAAGTATCCGGATCCTCCCCGTCAGGGAGAAACATAAAGCGCAACTGGCGGCCATCATTCAAATAGGGTAGCGCCGTTTCCAGAGCGCGCCAGGCCGCATCCCGACCCGCCCGGTCACCGTCATAGCAGCAAATAACCTGATCGGTAACGCGGAACATCATCTGAATATGATCTGCCGTCGTTGAGGTGCCCAGCGATGCCACGGCATAATCAATGCCGAATTGTGCCAGCGCTACCACGTCCATATAACCTTCAACCACAAGAAGACGTTTTAGTTCCGTGTGATTTTGTTGCGCTTCGTAAAGACCATACAGCTGGCGGCCTTTATGAAAAATTTCGGTTTCCGGCGAGTTCAGGTATTTGGGCAAACCGTCCCCCAGCACGCGTCCGCCAAAGGCGATCACGCGGCCGCGCTTATCGCGGATAGGGAACATGACGCGCTCACGGAAGCGGTCATAGGTACGTCTTTGCTCGTTTTTGACCAGCATTCCCGCATCGCTCAGGGTTTCACGATCTTCGTCGTGGCGGCCAAAGCGCTTTAATACGTTATCCCACCCAGCAGGGGCGAAGCCGATGGCGAAATGGCGAATCACTTCCGCACTCAGGCCACGCTGGGCCAGATATTGCTGGGCGGGTGTTGCCGCCGGCTGGTTTAACGCTTGCTGATAAAACTCACTCAGCTGTCCCATCAGTTCATACAGGCTTTGACGCTGGTGACGCTCAAGCGCCGTAGTGCCAGTACCCGATTCATAAGGCACTTCCAAACTGTGCATGGATGCCAATTCTTCAATACTTTCAACGAACTCAAGACGATCAAAGTTCATTAAAAAGTTGATGGCATTGCCGTGAGCGCCGCAGCCGAAACAATGGTAAAACTGCTTATCACCATTTACGGTGAAAGAGGGGGTTTTCTCATGATGAAACGGACAGCACGCGTGAAAGTTCTTGCCCTGCTTCTTAAGCTTCACGCGCGCGTCAATAAGATCGACGATGTCGGTGCGTGCAAGCAGGTCATTGATAAAGACGCGTGAAATTCGTCCAGCCATAAGCCCCTGTTTTTAATACAAATAAACGATAACTTATAAACGACAACAAGCCGCGCTTCCTTTCGGAAAGCACGGCCTTCGTATGCAACTGCTAAGTCTGCGGATTAAACACGCGGTGGAGGCACAAAGCCTCCAGAAATTAATACAGACGAGTGCGGCGTGCGTTTTCTCGAGCCAGTTTCTTCGCGTGACGTTTCACTGCGGAAGCTTTAGCGCGTTTACGTTCGGTAGTCGGTTTTTCATAGAATTCACGACGACGAACTTCAGCCAGAACACCCGCTTTTTCACAGGAACGTTTGAAGCGACGCAGAGCTACGTCGAACGGCTCGTTTTCACGTACTTTAATTACCGGCATGTGCCTCTCACCTTAATAATTTCGGTATGTGCTGGCCTTGTGCCAACCTTTTCAAAATGGTGCTAAATTCTACTGCAAACGTGATGCGCTTGTAAAGCATTGCGGCGATCATAAAACATCCAGCGCGCGCAGAGCAGAAAACCGAAACCGTTAATGGTAGACTATTCGTTATATGAAGCAAGTGGCAAGTGGATGTCAGCTTGCGTGGCAATGAACGTTAGGTAGAGCGATGCGCATATTGGGTATTGAGACCTCCTGTGATGAAACCGGGGTGGCGATTTATGACACGGACGCTGGGTTATTGGCTAACCAACTGTATAGCCAGGTAAAACTGCATGTGGATTATGGTGGTGTCGTGCCGGAACTGGCATCACGCGATCACGTGCGCAAGACGGTTCCCTTGATTCAGGCGGCGCTGAAAGAGGCGGGTCTGGCGTCATCGGATATCGACGGCGTGGCCTACACCGCCGGGCCAGGGCTCGTGGGCGCATTGCTGGTTGGCGCAACGGTCGGGAGAGCATTGGCGTTTGCCTGGGGCGTGCCTGCCATTCCTGTTCACCACATGGAAGGCCATTTGCTGGCCCCGATGCTGGAAGAAAATCCGCCGGAATTTCCCTTTGTGGCGCTGCTGGTCTCTGGTGGCCACACGCAGTTGATCAGCGTCACCGGTATTGGTGAGTACCGCTTGCTGGGGGAATCTATCGACGATGCGGCCGGTGAGGCCTTCGATAAAACCGCAAAACTGCTGGGGCTGGATTACCCTGGGGGGCCGATGCTGTCCAAACTGGCGCAACAAGGGGATGCCTCACGTTTTACCTTTCCTCGCCCGATGACCGACAGACAAGGGCTGGATTTTAGTTTTTCCGGTTTGAAAACCTTTGCTGCCAATACCATTCGTGCCAATGGTAACGATGATCAAACCCGTGCTGACATTGCGCGTGCGTTTGAAGATGCAGTGGTTGATACTCTGGCGATAAAATGCCGCCGGGCGCTGGATGACACCGGATTTAAACGTCTTGTTATGGCTGGCGGGGTCAGTGCCAACCGCACGCTGCGCGCGCTCCTGGCAGACATGATGACGAAACGAGGCGGTGCGGTGTTTTATGCGCGGCCTGAGTTTTGTACCGATAATGGCGCGATGATTGCCTATGCAGGCAGTGTTCGGCTGTTGCACAACGAGAATCAGGAACTGGGTGTGAGCGTGCGTCCACGCTGGCCATTGGCGGAGTTACCTGCGGTTTAACCAGACATGCGCCTGATATTGCAAGCATCAGGCGCGGATAAGCCGATCGCGATGGATGGTTACAGTTCCTGTTCGAACAGCACCAAAATGGCGTCAAATAACTGTTTGACGCTAAAGCCGCGAGCCGGCGTGGTGAAGATGGTGTCATCCCCGGCAATGGTGCCAAGAATTCCTTCTGATTTCCCCAGAGAATCCAGCAACCGAGCGATCAACTGCGCGGCCCCTGGGCTGGTATGAATAACGACAACCGCATCGTTGTAATCCACATCCAGCACCAAATTTTTCAGAGGACTGGTGGTGGTGGGGACACCCAGTTCCGCTGGCAGGCAATAAACCATTTCCATTTTGGCGTTACGTGTGCGTACTGCCCCAAACTTGGTCAGCATTCGCGATACTTTTGATTGGTTTATATTTTCAAAACCGTCGTCTTGCAACGCCAACACGATCTCGCTTTGAGAACTAAACTTCTCTTCCTTTAGCAGCGCTTTGAACGCTTTAACCAAATCTTCCTGTTTTGTCGAGTTACGCATTCTGCACCGTTCGTTGTGATCATGGATGTGCGTATTATGCAGTTGGGTGAATTTTTATGCAATATGGGCGCTTAAAGAAGTGACTCAGAACTATTCAGATCGATAACTGCGCTAAAATGTTTAAATGACGTAAGGTATGAAAAAAAATGCGTGGTTAGTCACATAAAAGTAAATCAAATGTTATCAAAATGGGGCTGTTTAGCGGCTGCGGTTCGGTGTAATGTAGCCCCCACCGCAATGAACGTGATACGCGCTGCATTATTTACTCACTTACTTATAACTTTACTTACCTTACAAATCACTCGGCAGATTTTGATTTATTATTAATGACATAGTTTTTCCTTTTTCATGACCTGATGTTGAGGTAACGGCACGGCCGGCGCTCGTTCGGTAAGCCGTTTGAACCTCCTGATTTTATTGGTATCTGGTGGTTTATTGCACAAATTCACGGCATTTTTACTTTTACGATAATAAGGAGTTTAGGATGAAAGTTGCAGTTCTCGGAGCAGCAGGCGGTATCGGTCAGGCTCTCGCGCTCCTGCTCAAAACCCAGCTTCCTTCAGGTTCAGAATTATCCCTTTATGACATTGCTCCGGTAACACCGGGTGTCGCTGTTGATCTGAGCCATATCCCTACAGCAGTATCTATCAAAGGCTTTTGTGGTGAAGACGCCACCCCTGCACTGGTTGGCGCGGACATCGTTCTAATCTCGGCCGGTGTCGCTCGTAAGCCAGGCATGGACCGTTCCGACCTGTTCAACGTGAATGCGGGGATCGTGCGTAATCTGGTTGAACAGATTGCCCGCACCAGCCCGAAAGCCTGCATTGGTATCATTACCAACCCGGTTAACACAACGGTGGTGATTGCGGCGGATGTGCTGAAAAAAGCTGGCGTGTACGACAAGAACAAGCTGTTTGGCGTAACCACGCTGGATATTATCCGCTCCAACACCTTTGTGGCGGAATTGAAAGGCAAGCAGACACAAGATGTTGAAGTCCCGGTGATTGGTGGGCACTCTGGTGTGACGATCCTGCCATTGTTGTCGCAAATTCCTGGCGTAACGTTCAGCGAGCAGGAAGTGGCCGATCTCACTAAACGCATCCAGAATGCCGGTACTGAAGTGGTTGAAGCCAAAGCCGGTGGTGGATCGGCGACTCTTTCCATGGGTCAGGCGGCGGCGCGTTTTGGGCTGTCTCTGGTTCGCGCCCTGCAAGGAGAATCAGGTGTGGTGGAATGCGCTTATGTGGAAGGTGACGGCGAGCATGCCCGTTTCTTTGCACAACCGCTGTTACTGGGCAAATCAGGTATTGTTGAGCGTAAAGCCATTGGCGTACTGAGCCCGTTTGAAAAACAGGTTCTGGATAACATGCTGGGTACCCTGAGACAGGATATCGAGTTGGGTGAATCCTTTGTAAGTGGTTCAGCACGCGGCTAATCGGTATTTCAACGTCCGATCGTGATAAGCTGGAGAGAAGGTGCTCCGGCTTTTTTGTGTCAGAATTCTTGGTGAGGGTCGTCAGGTCGGATAAGTTTTTTACTATCGATCAGTGTGTTACTCTTCGGGTCGTAATAACGACTGGGCCATATTTCAGCGGGGTGAATGTCGATTGCCTCGGCGATGAGCCATTCACCTTTGGGCCAGGGGCGTGATATCGCATTGGCCAGAGTGGAAGAACTTAATCCCGCCTCCCGTGAGACAGCAGCCAGCGTGGTCCCCTTTTTACGGAGTGCGGCGATGATATCGGCAGGGTGCCAGTCGTGTTTCCTTACGCTCATGCATCTTTCCTTCTTGCTACAAGATAATGGTCAATTGGTGGTATAAATAACGCTCGTCAGTTAATCGCGTGGGGTGCGCGACCGGAATTAGGAAAAAATACAACATATTATTTCTAATAATTTCCTTAACATTATTCCTAATAAATTAAATTTTGTAATGCATCGCACTATCAGGATGAAAGGCTATGAAAAAAGAGTGGTTCACCACTGCTGAATTGCTGGGGATGGCTGGATTGCCTAAAACACGGCAAGGCGTAAACAAACGTGCCCGGGAAGACGGGTGGGAAAAACGTCGTCACAAAGGTGTTCAGGGGCGTGGCGTTGAATACTCACTCTACAGCTTGCCAGAACTGGTGCAGCACTCGCTCTCACTGCAAGAAACCCCCTCATCCTATGCGGTACGTCAGGCCGATATGCTGGCTGTCTGGATTCAAATCTATCAACAGTGTTCCGAGCAAGAAAGAGAGGCGCTTGTCGCGTATATCTTGCGTCACGGTATGGCCTCCGTATTGTGTCAATTAGGGATATCCACGTCAGCAAACCCGGCGTCTGACGATCCATCCCTTGTTTGATCCTCTGTTGATGCCATCTTTTGCGGGTGATATACGCCTCGTTTGTCTGCCACTGTTTTTCCCTTCGTTTGTTCAGTTCCCGTTTCAACGTTAACGCGTGTTTTAGGCCAATATATAACACCTAACAGCTGATTTAATCGGTAACGGTTACCTGTTATTTGGAAATGTAGTGTTGTTTATATGTCTGTAATTGGAAACTAGGCGGCAAGGTATGTTTAGCCGATCGCCTACTTGCCGTGCGTTAATGCCGTCTATGGAGGATGTTACGAATGGAAAAGCATGGTTGACGCCCCAAGAGTTACTGGGCGTTACTGGTCTGCCAAAATCGAGACAGGGTCCCAACAAACGCGCCAGAGAAGAGGGCTGGGAAAAACGTAAAAGAAAAGGCAAGGCGTGCAGGGCCGAGCCGCCGAATATGAGCTGGATAGTTTACCGCAAGAGGTGCGCAAACGGCTTCAACTGCGGGAAATGGCGGAAATACCGCCACCGCCACCGCCACCGCCACCGCCACCGCCACCGCCACCGGCATACGCGACGCTTGCCAAGCCACTGCTGGCTTCCTGGATTCAAATATTTGAAAAACTTTCAGTACGCGAAGCAGGAAGCGCTAATCGATTTTGTTTTGCGTGAAGGGGCAATTGCCATGTTGTCGCGCCTCGAGATCGCAAGCGATCCCTGTTCATCGACAACATAGCGCCAAGACGTATTAATAATCGCGTTGAACAGCAATATGTGCCAGACCTTCCAGTGCCTCGCGGAAGGGCGTCGGCGGCAGTGCCTGAAGCGCTGAAATGGCTTTATCAGCCTCCTGCTCTGCGCGCTGGCGGGTGTATTCCAACGAGCCGCACTGTTGCATGGCAGCAAGCACCGGCTCCAGCAAATGGCGGCCATTACCTTCTTCGATAGCTTTGCGGATCATCGCGCATTGCTCACTGTTGCCGTTACGCATGGCGTGCAGTAACGGCAACGTGGGTTTGCCTTCGTTCAGATCGTCCCCGGTATTTTTGCCTAAGGTTTTACCGTCCGCACTGTAATCCAGCAGATCGTCAATCAACTGGAATGCCGTACCAAGATAGCGTCCATATTCCTGTAACGCTTTTTCCTGCGCGTCGGTAGCACCGGCTAAAATCGCGGAGGCTTGCGCTGCGGCCTCAAACAGGCGCGCAGTCTTGCTGTAGATGACGCGCATGTAGCTCTCTTCCGTGATATCCGGATCGTTACAGTTCATCAGTTGCAGCACTTCACCTTCTGCAATGACATTAACCGCTTCAGACATCAGCGCCAGCACACGCAGCGATCCCAGGCCGGTCATCATCTGAAACGCGCGGGTATAGATGAAATCGCCAACCAGTACACTGGCCGCATTACCGAAGGCGGCATTGACCGTTTCCTTGCCATGACGCATATCTGATTCATCCACCACATCGTCATGCAGCAGTGTGGCGGTGTGAATAAATTCTATCAGGGCCGCGACCGTAACATGCTTGTCGCCTTCATAAGCGAGCGTGCGGGCGGCCAGTACAGCGATCATCGGACGGATGCGTTTTCCGCCACCACCGATAATGTAATTGCCGATCTGGTTGATAAGTACAACATCGGAATTGAGTTGTGCCAGAATAACGCCATTGACGTCGTTCATATCATGGGCAGCTAATGCTGTGATCTGTTCTAGATTCATATCTGTGCCAGTGCTTTCTTATATACGCTGTGGTTAGGGTCGGTTCCATACCGGCTTCAATGGTTACTGTGGACTGATTGTACTTGAAAAATGGTACAGATAAATGGTCGCGAAGATCCTGTACTCTTTTTCTTCAATTCCCTCGAATCTGCACTTGTCATCGGTAGGTTTTTTGCGTAGAATTAGCACCCCATTGTGAATATTTATAGCATGCTCGAATAATCAATATGAGTACGCGGAAAGCGGAGTTTTATATGTACGCGGTTTTCCAAAGTGGTGGCAAACAACACCGAGTAAGCGAAGGTCAAACCGTTCGCTTGGAAAAGCTGGACATCGCAACTGGTGAAGTTGGTGAAGTTGGTGAAGTTGTTGAATTTGACCAAGTTCTGATGGTTGCTAATGGTGAAGAAATCAAAATCGGCGTTCCTTTCGTCGATGGTGGCAAGATCAAGGCAGAAGTTGTTGCCCATGGTCGCGGTGAGAAAGTGACGATCGTTAAGTTCTGTCGCCGTAAACACTACCGTAAGCAAGCGGGCCACCGTCAGTGGTTCACTGACGTGAAAATTACTGGCATCAGCGCTTAAGACTTAGGAGAGCGGATTAAATGGCACACAAAAAAGCTGGCGGCTCGACTCGTAACGGCCGTGATTCCAATGCACAACGTCTGGGCGTAAAACGTTTTGGCGGTGAAAGTGTTCTGGCTGGCAACATCATCGTTCGTCAACGTGGCACCAAGTTCCACGCGGGCACCAACGTTGGTTGCGGTAAAGACCACACTCTGTTTGCTTTGGCTGACGGTAAAGTCCAGTTCGAAGTTAAAGGCCCTGAGAACCGTAAATACATCAGCATCGTTGCTGAGTAATTTTTCGCGTCAGGTCTGGCAGATATAAAGCCCCGCAATTTATTGCGGGGCTTTTTACATTTCCATCCCCAATCACCATCCGCAACAAACTGAGAGAACCATGCAGATGAAACAGCAGGCTGGCATTGGGCTGAGCCTGGCCTTGACGGCGGCAGTATGCTGGGGTGCACTGCCCATTGCCATGAAGCAGGTGCTTGTTGTCATGGAACCCTATACCGTGGTGTGGTATCGGTTTTTTATTGCCTCGATAGGATTGGGGATCATTCTTTTCTCGCGACGTCAGTTGCCGCCGCTGCGTATTTTTCGTCATCGACGCTGGTGGGTACTGCTGCTGATTGCCACGGGCGGGTTGTTGGGTAACTTTGTGCTGTTCAGTTCCTCGCTCAAGTTCTTAAGCCCGACGACATCGCAAGTAATTGGACAGCTTTCCCCAGTGGGAATGATGTTCGCCAGCGTGCTTATCTTGAAAGAGAAAATGCGTGGCACACAGATTATCGGTGCCGCGATGTTGCTGTGCGGTATGCTGCTGTTTTTCAACGCCAGTCTGATCGAAATTTTTACCCGACTGACGGATTATACCCTCGGTGTATTGTTGGGGATGGGAGCCGCCACGGTGTGGGTAAGCTATGGCGTGGCACAAAAAGTATTGCTGCGCCGCTTAACGTCTCAGCAGATCCTGCTGCTGCTGTATGTCCTGTATGTCCTGTATGTCCTGTATGTCCTGTATGTCCTGTATGTCCTGTATGTCCTGTATGTCCTGTATGTCCTGTATGTCCTGTATGTCCTGTGTGTGCTGTGTATTACTCCTTGGGCGCAGTCAGAGACCATCTTTCAGCTTACTCGCTGGCAATTGATTTGCCTGCTTTTCTGCGGGGCGAATACCCTGATTGGCTATGGCGCATTGGCCGAAGCGATGGCGCGATGGCGCGTTGGCAGGCCGCGCAGGTGAGTACCATTATTACGTTGACGCCGCTCTTTACGCTGCTGTTCTCTGACTTGCTGGCGATCCTTTGGCCGTTGTATTTTGCCACCCCAGCGTTAAATCTTGTTGGCTATATCAGCGCATTTGTTGTGGTCTCCGGAGCGATGTTCTCCGCGATTGGACACCTTCTTATTCCCAGGAAGAAAACGCGATAACGTCATTCTGGTGCAAAAGTAATGCGCGGTGGCGTATTGGTGGTACCTGGTACTATCTTTTTCGAGTAGGCTGTTTATTTTTAATACAGATGAAATCAACGCAGGAAGCGGGTAAAATGCCGCTCCCTTGCGAGGCGAGTTCTGTTATATTCCGTTTTTTGCATGATGCGCTGCTGTGATTCACGCGTCATGCCATGAAAGCATCACGCCAAAGAGAACCAATAATGCCCTGATGCATAAAGTCTGATGGCGAGTGATCTCTATAGGTTGTTGCGGAGAGAGTAAATGAAGTTTGTAGATGAAGCCACCATTTTGGTGGTGGCTGGAGACGGTGGTAACGGCTGTGTTAGCTTCCGTCGTGAAAAATATATTCCTAATGGCGGCCCGGACGGCGGTGACGGCGGTGACGGCGGTGACGTGTATCTGCTGGCGGATGAAAACCTGAACACGCTGATCGATTTTCGTTTTGAAAAATCGTACCGCGCCGAGCGCGGTCAGAATGGACAAAGCCGTGATTGTACCGGTAAGCGCGGTAAAGACATCACTATCAAGGTGCCGATCGGTACGCGCGTGCTGGACGAAAGCACCGGAGAGGTGCTGGGCGACATGACGCGCCACGAGCAGCGCCTGATGGCCGCCAAAGGCGGCTGGCACGGGCTGGGAAACACCCGTTTTAAATCATCGGTCAACCGCGCACCGCGCCAGAAAACCAGCGGTACAGCAGGTGAAGAGCGTTCTCTGATGCTGGAACTGCTGCTGCTGGCCGATGTTGGGATGCTGGGGTTGCCGAACGCCGGTAAATCGACGTTTATTCGTGCGGTGTCCGCAGCCAAGCCGAAAGTGGCAGATTACCCTTTCACCACGTTGGTGCCGAGCCTTGGCGTGGCGCGCATGGACAGCGAGAAAAGCTTCGTGGTGGCCGATATTCCTGGGCTTATCGAAGGTGCCTCCGAAGGGGCTGGCCTGGGCATCCGTTTTCTCAAACATCTGGAACGCTGCTGCGTGCTGCTGCACCTGATCGATCTTGCCCCGATCGACGAATCGGATCCGGTAGAAAATGCCAAGGTCATCGTCAATGAGTTGCAGCAATACAGTGCTTCTCTGGCAGAAAAACCGCGTTGGCTGGTGTTCAACAAGGTGGATCTGATTGAGAAAGAGGAAGCGGAGCTGCGTGCTAAAGCGATCGCCGATGCGTTAGGCTGGGAAGGTAAATACTACCTGATCTCTGCTGCTAACCGCGCTGGCGTCAACGCACTGTGCTGGGATGTGATGAGCTTCCTGGAAACACAGCCGAAGGCAATGGCTATCGAAGAGAAAGCGCCAGAAAAAGTCGAGTTCATGTGGGATGACTACCACCGTGAACAGCTGGCAGCGGTGGAAAATGAAGCCGAAGAAGAGTGGGATGACGACTGGGATGAAGATGACGACGAAGGCGTCGAGATCATCTACCAGAAGTAATCTTCACACAACGATCCTCTTTTGACAGAGGATCGTCATATGGAGCACGATCCCAATGGGATCGTGCTTTTTTACATCAGTTGCTCTGATAAAGATCCTTATACAAGCGACTTTCAAAGCGGGCCAGCGGCATGCGGCGGGCGCGCTGGTCTTCTGGCGGCACCGCATAGCCCGACAGGAACTGCACGAAAGCCATGCGCTGGCCGCTGGCGGTGGTGATAAAGCCAGCAAGGTTATAAACGCCTTGCAGCGCGCCCGTTTTCGCGGAAACCTTGCCGTCTACGTCCGCTTCGCTTCATGCAGCCCGGCCCGGTACTGCAACGTGCCGTTGTAACCTGCCAAAGGCAGCATCTCAATGAATTTCAATTCGTTATCGTGCTGAGCGATGTATTGCAGAGCTTGCATCATCGTGGCGGGGGGAAATCAGGTTATGGCGCGACAGGCCTGAGCCGTCAACGACAATACTGTTGCCCAAATCGACGCCTGCTTTTTGCCTTAATACTTGGTGCACGGCATCCGCGCCGGCACGCCAGGTACCTGGCACGCTGAAGCGCTCATGTCCGATGGTGCGAAAGACGGTATCCGCAATCATGTTATCTGATTTTTTCAGCATGACCGTGAGAAGGTCATGTAACGGTGCGGATTGCGTCTGGGCTAGCACAGTGCCTGCTGGGCCTGACAGTGTCTGGCGGCGTAGGCTACCTGTGATTCGGATATTCGCCTGCAACAGCTCATCTTTGACGATGGCTCCGGCGTAGCTGGCACCGTCCTGAATGGCAAAGGCCAGCGGCAACGGCTCGACTCGCTGCATCAGGCACAGGCAGCCCGTGAGCGTGAAACGGTTTAATTCGCCCGGCACCACGTCCAGTTCGCAATATTGAGCGTCAGAGGAGCCCTTGGCTAACGTACGCACTTCGCTAAACATCTGCACCGGGTAGTAAGACGCGACGCGAATAAACGCGTTGTCACCCGCTTTGGGGACACTGTAGAGGGAGACTGAAAAACAGTTGCGATCGACAATGGCCGCTCCCGGGGGGCACTAAAACACTGTGTCATGTCATTCCACGGCCAGCCGGGCGCTTTATCATGGCTGGAGAACACCGAGGTGTCGATCATGACATCACCAGCGATCTCCTGTACGCCGCGTTTTTTCAACTCAGCGACCATATTACGGATCTGCTGGCGCTTCAACGTGGGGTCACCGCTAAAACGCACCACCAGATTACCGTGTAATTTTCCGCCACTCACTGTACCACGGCTTTCCAGCGTGGTGACGAAACGGTAATCTGGGCCCAATTGCAGCAAGGCGGCCAGGGCCGTCAAGACCTTCTGGGTACTGGCGGGTAACGCCATCTGTTCACTGTTGTAAGCCACTGCGGGGCTGCTGGCACCCACTTTCTGTGCCAAAAACGTCAAATTAGCGCCATCCGGCAGGTATTGAATGTGATCGTTAATGCTTGCCGAGTGAGCCGGTAAAACAGCACTCTGTAGCACAACCGCACAGGCAAGTCCGGAAAAAGTCGATAAAAAACGCATAATCTCAGCTTACAACAGGGTAACGTGGGGTCATACTACGGCGCAATGCGGTCTAAAGTAAACGATGACCCTTACGGAACTCTGGGTTAAAATACGTATCAAAATGCAAAATCGCTCCTGACCTGAAACCTTGTTCCGGGTCAGGTTACTTTTGTTTATCGCCAGGGAGCGCTGGCACACCGACCGTCTGTCGCATCGTTCGTTGAAGCGTCAGGATGACGATAATGAAAGTCTTACAAGTTTCTTAGAGGTTTGAAGATATGAAACAATTTCCGATGACATTGCGTGGTGCGGAAAAACTGCGTGAAGAGCTGGAATACTTGAAAGGCACTCGCCGTCCAGAAATTATTGCGGCGATTGCTGAAGCCCGCGAACACGGCGATTTGAAAGAAAACGCCGAATATCACGCAGCGCGTGAACAGCAGGGTTTTTGTGAAGGACGCATTCAGGAAATTGAAGCCAAGCTGTCCAATGCACAAGTGATCGATGTGACAAAAATGCCGGCCAGTGGGCGTGTGATTTTTGGTGCTACCGTGTCAGTGATGAACCTGGACACTGAAGAAGAGCAGACCTATCGCATCGTGGGTGATGACGAAGCGGACTTTAAACAGAACCTGATTTCTGTGAATTCGCCGATTGTCCGTGGGCTGATTGGCAAAGAGCAAGATGATGTGGTGACGATCAGAACGCCTGGCGGTCTGGTTGAATACGAGATCCTGAAGGTCGAATACCTGTAATTTCGCCGATTAAATCGGCAAATTGTGTAAAGAAAAGCAAAAGGCCGCATGCGGCCTTTTCTCTAACGAACGGGCATGGCACCTTTTCGTTAAATGTGAAACACGGTGATATAATTGGTTACTTGGGTAACACAATTTTACGTTCTTTCGTCGGGCGATACAGCACCAGCGCATGGCCGATAACCTGAACGTTGCAGGTACCGGTTTCGTGGATAATCGCCTCAATAATCAATGCTTTAGTATCCAGATCTTCAGTTGCAATTTTAACTTTGATCAGCTCATGATGTTTTAGCGACTGCTTGATTTCGGCCAGAACACCTTCGGTAAGGCCATTATTACCCAGCATAACTACCGGTTTTAGCGGGTGAGCCAGGCTTTTTAAGTGCTGTTTTTGTTTGTTGCTTAGATTCATGTGTCTTTTGCTTAGGTTGGGATTGAAAACGGGTCATTCTACCGCCATCTCACCATTATAACCAATTTGGTGATGTTGATGGGCCGATCTTTAGCAGTGTCGGTTATGAGCAATACCGGTTGTAAATGGCAAACGGGTTGTTAATGGCAAGTTGGCTGTAAATGACAAAGAGTTGGAAAGTCGATGGCAAATAAAAAGCGTTCTGCAAGCTCCAGTCGCTGGCTGCAGGAACACTTTAGCGATAAATATGTCCAGCAGGCGCAGAAAAAGGGGCTACGCTCCCGCGCTTGGTTTAAACTGGATGAAATACAGCGCACCGACAAACTGTTCAAACCAGGTATGACCGTGGTGGATCTGGGGGCGACTCCTGGTGGGTGGTCTCAATACGTGGTGACGCAGATCGGCAATGCGGGCAGGATCATCGCTTGCGATATTTTACCGATGGATCCTATCGTTGGTGTCGATTTCCTTCAAGGCGATTTTCGTGATGAATTAGTGCTTAACGCCTTGATGGAGCGGGTAGGGGATAATAAAGTTCAGGTTGTAATGTCAGACATGGCACCCAACATGAGCGGAACCCCTGCTGTGGATATTCCAAGGGCCATGTATCTGGTGGAGTTGGCGTTGGAAATGTGTCGGGATGTTCTGGCACCGGGCGGAAGTTTCTTGGTGAAGGTCTTTCAGGGAGATGGCTTTGATGAGTATCTGCGACAAATTCGCTCCCTGTTCACAACAGTGAAGATTCGTAAGCCTGATGCTTCACGCGCGCGTTCTCGTGAAGTGTACATTGTAGCGATAGGGCGTAAACTGTAGTACCCTAACGCTGTTTTTTAACACAGTTGTAATATGAGGTTAATCCATTGAGTGACATGGCTAAAAACCTGATTCTCTGGCTCGTCATCGCAGTGGTGCTGATGTCCGTATTCCAGAGCTTTGGGCCCAGCGAGTCAAATGGCCGCCGGGTGGACTATTCTACCTTCTTGACTGAGGTGAATCAGGAGCAGGTCCGTGAAACACGTATTAACGGGCGTGAGATCAACGTTACAAGAAAAGATGGCAACCGCTACACGACCTTTATTCCTGTTAACGATCCCAAGCTACTGGATAACCTGCTGACCAAGAATGTGAAAGTGGTTGGTGAGCCGCCGGAAGAGCCGAGCCTGCTGGCGTCGATCTTCATCTCCTGGTTCCCGATGCTGTTGCTGATTGGCGTCTGGATTTTCTTCATGCGTCAAATGCAAGGCGGTGGCGGTAAAGGCGCCATGTCCTTTGGTAAAAGCAAAGCACGCATGCTGACGGAAGATCAAATCAAAACCACGTTTGCCGACGTCGCTGGCTGTGATGAAGCCAAAGAAGAAGTCAGCGAACTGGTGGAGTACCTGCGTGAACCGAGCCGCTTCCAGAAGCTGGGCGGTAAAATTCCAAAAGGTATCCTGATGGTGGGGCCGCCGGGTACCGGTAAAACCCTGCTTGCCAAAGCTATCGCTGGCGAAGCGAAAGTGCCGTTCTTCACCATTTCCGGTTCTGACTTCGTTGAAATGTTTGTGGGTGTCGGTGCTTCTCGCGTGCGTGATATGTTCGAGCAGGCGAAGAAAGCTGCGCCTTGCATCATCTTTATTGATGAAATCGATGCCGTAGGTCGTCAGCGTGGTGCGGGCCTGGGCGGCGGTCATGACGAACGCGAACAAACACTGAACCAGATGCTGGTTGAGATGGATGGTTTTGAAGGCAACGAAGGCATTATCGTGATTGCCGCTACCAACCGTCCTGACGTGCTTGACCCTGCGCTGTTGCGTCCGGGCCGTTTTGACCGTCAGGTCGTTGTTGGTCTGCCGGATGTGCGTGGCCGTGAGCAAATTCTGAAAGTGCATATGCGCCGTGTTCCGTTGGAGACTGATATCGATGCATCAGTGATTGCGCGCGGTACGCCGGGTTTCTCCGGTGCCGATTTGGCGAACCTGGTGAACGAAGCTGCATTGTTTGCAGCGCGCGGTAACAAACGCGTTGTCTCCATGGTGGAGTTTGAGAAAGCCAAAGACAAGATCATGATGGGTGCAGAGCGCCGCTCTATGGTCATGACGGAAGAGCAGAAAGAATCTACCGCCTATCATGAAGCGGGCCATGCGATTATCGGTCGTTTGGTGCCGGAACACGATCCGGTGCATAAAGTCACTATTATCCCGCGCGGTCGTGCGCTGGGTGTGACCTTCTTCCTGCCGGAAGGCGATGCGATCAGTGCTAGTCGTCAGAAGCTGGAGAGTCAAATTTCCACGCTGTACGGCGGTCGTTTGGCGGAAGAGATTATCTATGGTCCGGCCAAGGTTTCGACCGGGGCATCCAACGATATTAAAGTAGCGACGTCTATTGCGCGTAACATGGTGACGCAGTGGGGCTTCTCAGAGAAACTGGGTCCGTTGCTGTACGCTGAAGAAGAAGGCGAAGTGTTCCTGGGTCGCTCTGTGGCCAAGGCAAAACACATGTCTGATGAAACGGCACGCATTATCGATCAGGAAGTGAAACTGCTGATTGAGCGTAACTATCTGCGTGCGCGTGAGCTGCTGATGGCAAATATGGATGTGCTGCATGCCATGAAGGATGCGCTGATGAAATATGAAACCATTGATGCGCCGCAAATCGATGACCTGATGTTGCGCCGTGACGTTCGTCCGCCAGCGGGATGGGAAACGCCGTCAGCCAGCAGCAATGAGCCGGGTAATGGCGGCGGTGCGCCGACCGCAGCACAGCCAAGCTGATAAGCGACAGGTGCAGCCCAAGGCCTGCATGGTTATAGCAGCGTTACGTGATAGTGTTGTCCGGTCGTAGCGCTGTTGGCCACTTCTTTTAAAACCCCGGCAAGCCGGGGTTTTTCTTTTTTATACAACCGGCAGTTAAAGGAAGATGGTGATGAAACTTATTGCCCGTGATGCCATTCTGGATCTCACTCATCCTCAAGTGATGGGAATTATCAACGTTACGCCGGATTCATTTTCCGACGGCGGAAAATACACTACGCTTGATGAAGCAATACGCCATGCGCAAGAGATGGTGAACGCGGGGGCCACTCTGATTGATATCGGCGGCGAGTCTACCCGTCCCGGTGCTGCAGACGTCAGCGTGCAGGAAGAGTTGGATCGCGTTATTCCGGTGGTTGAAGCGTTAGCGGCGCGTTTTGATGCCTGGCTCTCCGTTGATACGTCCAAATCTGAGGTGATTACTGCTGCGGCACAGGCCGGTGCGCACCTGATTAATGATATTCGTTCATTGCAGGAACCGGGGGCGCTGGAAGCCGCGGCGGCAACGGGGCTGTCGATTTGCCTGATGCATATGCAAGGCCAGCCGAAAACCATGCAGCATAATCCTCACTATGACGATGTGGTGGCCGAGGTGAACACCTACTTCCAACAGCAGATCGCACGCTGCGCTGAGGTTGGTATTGAAAAAGATCGCCTGCTGCTGGATCCCGGATTCGGTTTTGGTAAGAATTTATCGCATAATTATCGCCTCCTGGCGCATTTGCAGGAATTGCATCACTTTGGTTTACCGCTGCTGGTCGGGATGTCGAGAAAATCCATGGTGGGACAACTGCTTAATGTTCCCCCGCTCCAGCGCGTACATGGTAGTGTCGCCTGTGCGGTGATTGCCGCGATGCAGGGTGCTCATATTATTCGCGTGCACGATGTAAAAGCGACGGTAGACGCTATGCGAGTTGTCGAGGCCACGTTGGCAGAGAAGGAATAACAACGAATGAGTAACCGCAAATATTTTGGTACGGATGGTGTGCGTGGCAAAGTGGGTGAGACGCCCATTACTCCTGATTTTGTGTTAAAGCTTGGTTGGGCCGCCGGTAAAGTGCTGGCAAGTCACGGTTCACGCAAAATCATTATCGGCAAAGATACTCGTATTTCTGGCTATATGTTGGAGTCCGCGCTGGAAGCAGGGCTTGCCGCAGCCGGATTATCGGCCTCCTTCACCGGCCCGATGCCGACACCCGCCGTGGCGTATTTGACGCGCACCTTCCGTGCTGAAGCGGGCATCGTTATCTCTGCATCGCACAACCCCTACTATGACAACGGCATCAAGTTCTTCTCTATCGACGGCACGAAACTGCCGGATGAAGTGGAAGAGGCTATTGAAGCTGAGCTGGATAAACCGCTGACTTGCGTGGAGTCGGCAGAGTTGGGTAAAGCGAATCGTATTGTGGATGCCGCCGGGCGTTATATCGAGTTTTGCAAGAGCACCTTCCCGAATGAACTGAGCCTCAGCGGATTAAAAATTGTGGTGGATTGTGCCAACGGTGCAACCTACCATATTGCGCCAAGTGTGTTGCGTGAACTGGGTGCGAAAGTGATTGCTATTGGTTGTGAGCCTGATGGCATGAACATCAACGAATCCTGCGGTGCAACAGATGTGCGCCAGCTTCAATCCCGCGTGCTGGCGGAGAAGGCGGACGTTGGTCTGGCGTTTGACGGTGATGGCGATCGGTTGATCATGGTGGATCATGAGGGTAATAAGGTCGATGGCGATCAGATCCTTTATATTATCGCTCGTGAAGGATTACGTCAGGGACAATTGCGCGGTGGCGCTGTGGGCACGCTGATGAGCAATATGGGCCTGGAGCTGGCATTGAAGCAACTTGGCATCCCCTTTGCCCGAGCCAAAGTGGGCGATCGCTACGTGCTGGAAAAAATGCAGGAGAAAGGCTGGCGCATCGGCGCAGAAAATTCTGGGCACGTCATTCTGCTGGATAAAACCACCACGGGCGACGGCATTATTGCGGGGCTTCAGGTACTGACTGCTATGGTGCGCAACCATATGTCACTGCACGATCTCTGTAGCGGCATGAAATTGTTCCCGCAGGTGTTGGTCAACGTACGCTTTACGGGCAATAGCGATCCGCTGGAAAGTGATACCGTGAAAAACGTGGTGCTGGAGGTGGGAAAAACGCTGGCCGGGCGTGGTCGCGTGCTGCTGCGCAAGTCTGGTACGGAGCCGCTAATTCGCGTGATGGTAGAAGGGGAAGACGAAGCGATGGTTATCCGTCTTGCCAATCAGATTGCCGATGTGGTGAAGGCGGCGCATTAATTTTTTGGGGGTCGGGTTGCCTTTGGTACGTCTAACGGAGACAACCCCATCACCCATTGATGCATTTAGCCGTTTTTTTCCGCAATCGCATTGATCTCTCTAAAATACACTTGCGTCGCCCAGAGGGTTTGGTTAGTATTCAGACCCGCTCTACCAGGGACAAACGCTGTCCGTCGAGCGAGATGTGTGCGGTTTTCCGCGAGAATTTAGCATCCTCATCTGACGATGAGGAAACAGTTACGGGTACTATCATGTACGAAGCTCTTTTAGTCATTTTCCTGTTGGTTGCATTAGGCCTGGTGGGTCTGATCATGCTGCAACAAGGTAAAGGTGCTGATATGGGCGCCTCGTTCGGAGCTGGGGCATCGGCAACGTTGTTCGGTTCGAGCGGTTCCGGTAACTTTATGACACGCATGACCGCTGCTTTGGCGACGCTGTTTTTCGTCCTCAGCCTGGTCTTAGGGAACATGAGTTCACATCAGGGCAAAAGCGGTAGTGAGTGGGATAATCTGAGCCAACCTGCTCAGGTTGAACAGCCTGCTACGCCGGCAGCACCTGCTGCACCTGCGAGTGATATTCCCAAATAATTGCTAGATTTCGGATGCCGGGGTGGTGGAATTGGTAGACACGCTACCTTGAGGTGGTAGTGCCCGATTGGGCTTACGGGTTCAAGTCCCGTCCTCGGTACCAATATATAAAAAAGACGTCGATTGACATCTTTTTTTATTTCAGTGACTTTATTCACTTGCCTGGTATTGCGTCTATTTTTCTGGCCGCTGTCTCCACTCTTGATGATTCCTTCCTATACCGTCTGCCGTATGAATTTATCGGCGGTTTGTTTATGCCTAATTGCTGAAAGGCGTTCTTTTAAAATTCCATTGTGCTGGTTATGGAATAATCAGCCTCACAAACGTTACCGCTATCTTGGTTATCAACATAGTCGTTAGTCGTGAAATGATATAATGAGCAACTCAATGTAAAGGTGGGATTATGGAAGTAGCATATGGAGTGAATACAATACCACAGCATATGAAGCGGGCAGCGACTATAGGCATCAAGGACGATACGCTTAGTAATCATGCTGAGGAAACGAGGGAATTACCGAAAGGTAAACTGCAACAGCTATTGACTGGCATCAGCAATAGTTCGCGCTCCTTTTCTAACGCGGTGAAAAATACGTTTATTAGTGTGGGAGAGGTCTTCAAGAGAATTGCTACGAAATTAGGTGACGGGGCGTCCAATCCTTCTCGCGTGTACACGAAAAATACATCTGCGGGTGATGCGATAGCATTGCATAATGCGGCGTTGCTCACGCTGGTCTCTGATTCGAGAGCAAATACCGTAACGCCAAAAAGCATCTTGAGTCCGCTGCTTAACGACGGAAAATCAGGCAGTAAAGATGAACAGCTTATTTTCGATTATCTCATCAAGAACCCGACTAGCCACTTGTTTAGCAGCGACAATATCCGTTGTCAGGGGGATAGCATTTATTTCAAGAAACCTATTTCGTTAGTTCGGCAGGGAGACGCGATCTTATTTATCACTAACCCGATGGAAGGAAGGGCGATCTCAAGGGTAAAGATTGACATGCGCAATGGGTCTAACGGGGAATTCCGTGGTGAAACCGCCATGAAAGTTTTGCGAGACGAAACGCTAGCATTCAATAATCTGGAAGATCTATGCCAAAAAATGACCGTTAATCCGCAACGCAATATCAGTGCGATGATGACGAGTCATATACTTAAAGATCTCTTTAATGCAGACAAAACGCAGGCAAAATCATTGCTAGCCGGTGAGCACGCGGAGCGTTTCAAAGCGTTTGTTTCATTGGCACCTTCCGGGCATTACGTCTCGAAATACCCCATTACCGATCTGGCGCGTCCGACGCAATGGCACAGCGCTGGGGCGGGCAGTGAGAATATTTATTCTCGTGCGAATGCTATGCCAGACAAAGCGTCACACGGTGTATCCGGCAATAACCTGTCTGCAACCCGTCGTACTATCAGTCCTGGACCAAGGCATGTGCGAGAGATGGCTAAGCGTTTTGACGTGCAAAAAAGTATCACCGATGACACTACCGTCCTGCATGATGTACAAGCCCGCAAACAGGATGTATCTCCTGCGATTAAGGCTCTACAAGAGAAATTGGCGGCGAACGCTAATCAGGGCAAGCCGCTACGTGGCGGTATTCGCCAGCGGTAGCGGTGAGTCGTACGGCAAAAACTCCACATAGGTGTAAGCGACTTCCAATTCGCGTGCCGTGGCGAATAACATGGCAGCCGAAACGCGCTTTCCTTTGATGGTCGACTCAATCCGAGCCGTTTCTTGTGCCAGTTCAGGGTAGCCACCTTCAACGATGACGCCTGATGGCACGGCATACAACTGTTCTGAACCTTGCGGCGCGTGCTGGCCCGTTGTCGCAGGCAATGTTATTCGCCCACTATCCTGTTGCTGAACCGACGCGTAGGTGGGTTGTGCTAATTGGCCTGCCGTTGGCGCGGTCGATGCCGCGTTGGTGTTAAGGCTGATACCGATGCACAGGCTGAGCAGTGTCGGTGATAAAAATGCGGGTGCGGTTTCTTAAAAGGGGCATACAATTGTAATGCTGCTTTTATCGCCATTTTGGCGCTAAAAGAGGGGATTTTTGTCAGTGTTTCGTGAGCGTGCGGCGGGCTGTTTTTCGAGGGTTGACAACTGTCTTTTCTTTTCAATAAAATAGAGAAAGATTTCAGATCTTGTCCTCGCATCATCTCTGATTGATAGCTTGCATTTTCACGGTTGGCGGCGTACTATTGCCACGTTTTCGGACGCGGGGTGGAGCAGCCTGGTAGCTCATCGGGCTCATAACCCGAAGGTCGTCGGTTCAAATCCGGCCCCCGCAACCAAATCACTTTTTTCGCTTAAGTTTTTTTCAAATGAACTGTGAGTGGCGGTATGATACCTACACCAGCTTTTTGAAAAAATCCTTGCGAGAAGTTATGCCGCAGCCTGTAGCGGTATATAGGGTCCAGTTGCATAAAACCTCGATATTTCGGGGTTTTTTGTTATTTGACAACAGCATGACTGGGCTTTTAGCCCTTTTTTTATGTCTTGGGGGTGGGCTTGTCCACATTAGAACAGAAATTGACAGTGATGATCTCGGCACCGGTTGAAGCGTTAGGCTATGAACTGGTTGGCATTGAGTTTATCCGTGGTCGCCAATCGACGCTGCGTATCTATATTGATAGTGAAGACGGCATCACAGTTGATGATTGTGCTGATGTCAGCCACCAGGTGAGTGCGGTGCTGGATGTTGAAGATCCCATTACGGTTGCCTATAACCTGGAAGTGTCATCACCTGGTCTGGATCGTCCTTTATTCACTGCGGGACACTATGTGCGTTTCCTCGGCGAAGAAGTGACTCTGGTGTTGCGCATGGCGGTACAAAACCGTCGTAAATGGGCGGGAATTATCAAATCCGTTGAAGGTGAGATGATTACCGTAACAGTGGAAGGCAAAGATGAAGTGTTCGCGCTGAGCAACATCCAGAAGGCGAACCTGGTACCCCACTTTTAAAGTTTGGATGAGGCAACTAGGATGAACAAAGAGATTCTGGCTGTTGTTGAAGCGGTTTCCAACGAAAAGGCCGTTCCGCGCGAAAAAATTTTTGAAGCACTGGAAACTGCGCTGGCAACAGCAACAAAGAAAAAATACGAGCAGGAAATTGACGTTCGTGTTTGCATCGATCGCAAAACCGGCGATTTCGATACGTTTCGCCGTTGGGTTGCGGTTAACGAAGTGACGCAGCCAACGCGTGAAATCACGTTGGAAGCGGCTCAGTTCGAAGATCCGTCTATCGAGCTTGGCGGCTATATCGAAGATCAGATCGAATCCGTCACGTTTGACCGTATCACCACGCAAACCGCTAAGCAGGTTATCGTGCAGAAAGTGCGCGAAGCTGAGCGCGCCATGGTGGTCGATCAGTTCCGTGAGCAGGAAGGGGATATTGTTACTGGCGTGGTCAAGAAAGTGAACCGCGACAATATTTCTTTGGATCTGGGCAACAACGCGGAAGCGGTGATCAGCCGTGAAGATATGCTGCCGCGTGAAAACTTCCGCCCGGGCGACCGCATTCGCGGTGTGCTGTATTCGGTAAGACCGGAAGCTCGCGGTGCACAGCTGTTTGTCAGCCGTTCGCGCCCTGAGATGCTGGTCGAACTGTTCCGTATCGAAGTACCGGAGATTGGCGAAGAAGTTATCGAGATTAAAGCCGCGGCCCGCGATCCGGGTTCTCGTGCCAAAATCGCTGTGAAAACCAACGACAAGCGTATCGATCCAGTCGGTGCGTGTGTCGGCATGCGCGGTGCGCGCGTCCAGGCGGTTTCCAGCGAACTGGGCGGTGAGCGTATTGATATTATCCTGTGGGATGATAATCCGGCGCAGTTCGTCATCAATGCCATGGCACCGGCAGACGTCGTTTCCATCGTGGTCGATGAAGATACCTGCACCATGGATATCGCCGTAGAATCCAGTAATCTGGCGCAGGCGATTGGCCGTAACGGTCAGAACGTGCGTCTGGCTTCTAAGCTGCTGAAACAACACCGTTCGGATGAGCGCTGGGAACTGAACGTGATGACCGTGGAAGACTTGCAAGCCAAACATCAGGCTGAAGCGCACGCGGCAATCGACGTGTTTACCAAGCACCTGGACATCGACGAAGAGTTCGCCACCGTGCTGGTTGAAGAAGGTTTCTCCTCACTTGAAGAGCTGGCCTATGTGCCCATCAAGGAACTCCAGGAGATCGATGGTCTGGATGAGGAAACCATCGAAGCACTGCGTGAACGTGCCAAAGCGGCATTGACCACCTTGGCGTTAGCGCAGGAAGAGAGCCGTGGCAGTGGCCAACCGGCAGAAGATTTGCTCAGTTTAACGGGTTTGCCGCGCGAGTTGGCATTCACTCTCGCCGCGCGTGGAGTATGTACGCTGGAAGATCTTGCTGAGCAGGGCGTTGACGACCTGACAGATATCGAAGGGCTGAACGATGAGAAGGCCGGTGAATTGATCATGGCCGCCCGTAATATCTGCTGGTTCGGCGACGAAAACGAATAACGACACTGTAGCAGGAAAGGAACAGCATGACAGAAGTGACCGTAAAATCGCTGGCCGTAAAGATTCAGACTCCGGTAGACCGCCTGATACAGCAATTTGCTGATGCGGGAATAACCAAGTCTGCATCGGATAACGTGTCCCAGCAGGAAAAAGAGACGCTGCTGGCGCATTTGAACCGCGAACGTGGTTCTGCGGCCGGTAAGCTGACTCTGCAACGTAAAACGCGTAGCACCTTGAATATTCCGAGCACTGGCGGAAAAAGTAAATCAGTGCAGATTGAAGTCCGCAAAAAACGCACGTATGTTCAGCGCGATCCGTTGAGCAGTCAGCAGGCTGAAGAAGAGCGTGCACGGCAGGAAGCGGAAGAACTGGCTCAACGTGAAGCTGAAGAGCAGGCCCAACGCGAAGCTGAAGCAAAAGCTCAGCGTGAAGCGGCTGAAAAAGCGAAACGTGAAGCTGAAGAGCAAGCCAAGCGAGAGGCCGCTGAAAAAGCCAGGCGTGATGCAGCGGAAAAAGAAAAAGTGAGCAACCAACAAAATACCAGTATGACGAAATCTGTTCCGGCGACAGAGAAGGCCCGCCGCGAGGCAGAGGCTGCTGAACTGAAGCGTAAAGCTGAAGATGCCGCTCGCCGCAAGGTCGAAGAAGATGCCCGCCGTGTTGCGGAAGAAGCGCGTCGTATGGTGGAAGAAAACGCTGCCAAATGGGCGAACGAGCAGGGTGACGATGAAGATAGCACCGACTATCACGTAACGACGTCTCACCATGCTCGCGTTGCAGAAGACGAAAACGATCGTGAAGTCGAGAGTAATCCTCGCGACCGCACGCGCAGCGCCAAAGTCACCAAGCAGAAGAAAGGCAACCGCCTGTCTGAAAGCAAGGCTGACCGTGAAGAAGCGCGTGCCGCGACCCGTGGCGGTAAAGGCAAGCGTAAAACCAGCACGTTGCAGCAAGGTTTTAATAAACCGGTTCAGGCTGTTAACCGTGACGTGATGATCGGCGAAACCATTACCGTTGCTGAGCTTGCCAACAAAATGGCAGTAAAAGGCTCTCAGGTCATCAAAGCCATGATGAAGCTGGGTGCTATGGCAACCATCAACCAGGTTATCGATCAGGAAACCGCGCAGTTAGTGGCGGAAGGAATGGGTCACAAGGTTATCCTGCGTCGTGAAAACGAGCTGGAAGAAGCGGTAATGAGTGACCGTGATATGGGGGTTGCCGCAGAAGCGCGCGCACCGGTTGTGACCATCATGGGTCACGTTGATCACGGTAAAACCTCTCTGCTGGACTACATTCGCTCCACAAAAGTGGCGGCGGGCGAGGCCGGTGGGATTACCCAGCATATCGGTGCTTACCACGTCGAAACCGACAATGGCATGATCACTTTCCTGGATACCCCGGGTCACGCCGCGTTTACCGCAATGCGTGCACGTGGTGCTCAGGCAACGGATATCGTGGTATTGGTTGTTGCTGCTGATGACGGCGTGATGCCACAGACCATTGAAGCTATTCAGCACGCCAAAGCGGCCAAGGTGCCGGTGGTTGTTGCGGTCAACAAGATTGACAAGCCAGAAGCCGATCCGGACCGCGTTAAAAACGAACTGACGCAATACGGCATTATCCCGGAAGAGTGGGGCGGTGATTGCCAGTTTGTCCCTGTGTCAGCCAAAGCCGGTACCGGTATTGATGATTTGCTCAACGCCATTCTGCTGCAAGCAGAAGTGCTGGAGTTGACGGCAGTTCGCAAAGGTATGGCAAGCGGCGTGGTGATCGAATCCTTCCTGGATAAAGGTCGTGGCCCTGTAGCAACGGTACTGGTACGCGAAGGTACGCTGAACAAAGGCGATATCGTGCTGTGCGGTTTCGAGTATGGCCGCGTGCGTGCCATGCGTGATGAACTGGGCCGAGAAATTACCGAAGCGGGTCCGTCCATTCCGGTAGAAATCCTCGGTATGTCCGGCGTTCCGGCTGCGGGTGATGAAGCGACCGTGGTCCGTGATGAGAAGAAAGCCCGTGAAGTGGCGCTCTATCGTCAAGGTAAATTCCGCGAAGTGAAACTGGCACGCCAGCAGAAATCCAAGCTGGAAAACATGTTCGCCAACATGACCGAAGGCGAAGTGTCTGAACTGAACATCGTGATGAAAGCAGACGTTCAGGGTTCTGTGGAAGCGATTGCCGATTCGTTGCAGAAACTGTCCACCGACGAAGTGAAAGTGAAGATTGTTGGTTCTGGCGTGGGGGGTATCACCGAAACCGACGCTACGCTGGCAGCCGCATCCAACGCTATCATCCTGGGCTTCAACGTCCGTGCCGATGCTTCTGCGCGTCGCATTGTGGAAGCGGAAAGTCTGGATCTGCGTTACTACTCGGTCATCTATGATCTGATCGATGAAGTGAAGCAGGCGATGAGCGGTATGCTGGCACCGGAATACAAGCAAGAGATCATCGGTCTGGCCGAAGTTCGCGACGTGTTCAAATCACCGAAGTTTGGCGCAATCGCGGGCTGTATGGTGACGGAAGGTATCGTGAAACGTCACAACCCGATTCGCGTGCTGCGTGACAACGTGGTTATCTACGAAGGCGAGCTGGAATCTCTGCGCCGCTTCAAAGATGACGTTAACGAAGTGCGTAACGGCATGGAGTGTGGCATCGGCGTGAAGCACTACAACGACGTGCGCGTTGGCGATAACATTGAAGTGTTCGAAGTTATCGAGATCAAACGTACTATCGCCTAACCTTTCAGAGCATGGCGAGAGGTGCAATGTTTGCACGTCACATTGATTTATAGGGGGCCTAGTGCCCCCTGATTTTTCCTTGAGGACTCGATTATGGCTAGAGAATTCAGTCGCACTCAGCGCGTGGCGCAAGAGATGCAGAAAGAGATCGCCATTATTCTTCAGCGTGAAGTGAAGGATCCCCGTGTAGGCATGGCGACGGTTTCCGGCGTCGAAGTGTCACGCGATTTGGCGTATGCCAAAGTGTTTGTTACGTTCCTGAACGATAATGAACCCGAGCAGGTAAAAAATGGCGTCAAGGCTTTGCAGGATGCCTCGGGTTTTATTCGTGTGTTGCTCGGTAAGGCAATGCGTTTACGCGTGGTGCCGGAATTGACTTTTGCCTACGATAATTCGTTGGTGGAAGGGATGCGTATGTCCAATCTGGTGACGAACGTTTTACGCAATGATGCCGAGATGCGTTCTGCCAACGGTGACTACGATCGGGAGGATTGATGGGTCGTCCTCGTCGTCGCGGCCGTGATGTTCACGGTGTGCTGTTGTTGGATAAGCCGCAAGGTCCGTCATCCAATGACGTGCTGCAAAAAGTAAAGCGCATTTTTAATGCCAACAAGGCTGGGCACACGGGGGCTCTGGATCCGCTTGCCACTGGAATGCTGCCGATTTGTCTGGGAGAGGCCACCAAGTTCTCTCAGTATCTGCTGGATTCGGATAAACGTTACCGCGTGATTGCTCGTCTGGGACAGCGCACAGACACTTCCGATGCTGATGGCAACGTGGTGGAAACCCGCACGGTGAATTTTACCGAGCAGGCGTTGGCTGAGGCGCTGGAAGGTTTTCGTGGCACCACGCAGCAAGTACCATCGATGTATTCCGCGCTGAAACATCAGGGGCGACCGCTGTATGAGTATGCACGTCAGGGGATCACCGTCCCGCGTGAAGCGCGCGACATTACCGTGTATGAGCTGTTGTTTATTCGTCACGAAGCGGATGAATTGGAACTGGAAATTTACTGCTCCAAAGGTACCTATATCCGTACCATCATTGACGATCTCGGTGAAAAGCTCGGCTGTGGCGCGCATGTGATTTACCTGCGCCGCGTGCAGGTTGCCACCTACCCAACAGAACGCATGGTGACGTTGGAGCATCTGCAAGCCCTGTTGGCGCAGGCGCAAGCGGAAGAGCAACCCCTTGAGGATGTGCTGAATCCGTTACTGATGCCAATGGACAGCCCGGTCAGTGATTATCCTGAGGTGAACTTGCCGCTCGCGGTGGCGGGTTACCTTAAGCTCGGGCAGGCCGTTGCGGCAGCAAATGCACCCGACCAAGGGATGGTTCGCATCACTGAAGGGGATGCGCGTACCTTTATCGGCATGGGGATTATCGATGATGCGGGACGCGTGGCTCCCAAGCGTCTGGTGGTCGAATTCTCGGAATAAGGCTTACCGTGTCTGCCTTGCGATCGGCCATGGCTGAGAGTAGAATAGCGCGGCCTATTTTTAATAGGTTACATAGGTTGCTGAATTAGAGATCGGCACCTGTTTTTTTATCTATACTGTTTTGGAGTATTACAATGTCTCTAAGCGTTGAAGCTAAAGCAAAAATCGTCGCAGAATTCGGTCGTGGCACTAACGACAGTGGTTCTACCGAAGTGCAGGTTGCTCTGTTGACTGCGCAGATTAACCATCTGCAAGGCCACTTTGCTGAGCACAAAAAAGATCACCACAGCCGTCGTGGTTTGCTGCGCATGGTTTCTCAGCGCCGTAAGCTGCTGGACTACCTGAAGAGTAAAGATGTAGCGCGTTATGCTACCCTGATCGAGCGTCTGGGTCTGCGTCGCTAATCTGGCGAGTTTCAGTGGAAAGGGGCCTCATCGGGCCCCTTTCTTCTAGGAAGTGCTTGCAAAACAGAGTAATGTATTACCGACTTTGTCATTGCCGTTCGCTACAGAGGTTCGCGCGGCTAATGAGAGGCTTTACGTCCCTTTTTGGACCTGTTCCAGCATGGCGTGAAGGTTGTCATTAGTCGCGAGGATGTAGTGAAATAGTTTGTAATCAACGGGGAGATGCTGTGCCGAACACATGTTGTGATGAACAGCGGAAACGGCTGGTATCTGGTAAACCCGAGAATGATAAACCCTGAGTAAAGGATATTATTTTGCTAAATCCTATCGTAAGTAAGTTTCAATACGGTCAGAATACCGTCACGCTCGAAACGGGCATGATGGCACGTCAGGCCACTGCTGCCGTGATGGTGAGCATGGATGACACCGCAGTTTTCGTTACCGTTGTCGGGGCGAAAAATGCCAAACCCGGTCAGGATTTCTTCCCGCTGACCGTTAACTACCAAGAACGTACTTACGCTGCGGGCCGCTTCCCGGGTGGGTTCTTCCGCCGTGAAGGCCGTCCGAGCGAAGGCGAAACCCTGATTTCCCGTCTGATCGACCGTCCGATCCGTCCGCTGTTTGCCGATGGTTTTGTCAATGAAGTGCAGGTTATCGCAACGGTTGTTTCTGTAAACCCGCAGATCAACCCGGATATCGTGGCGATGATCGGTGCTTCTGCTGCGCTGAGCCTGTCTGGTCTGTCGTTTAATGGACCGATTGGTGCTGCACGCGTTGGCTACATTAACGACCAGTTTGTGCTGAACCCGACTACGGATGAGCTGAAACAGAGCCGTCTGGATCTGGTTGTTGCCGGTACGCAAGGTGCCGTGTTGATGGTGGAATCCGAAGCGGATCTGCTGAGCGAAGATCAGATGTTGGGCGCTGTAGTATTTGGCCACGATCAGCAACAGGTTGTTATCGACAACATCAATGAACTGGTGGAAGAAGCGGGTAAACCGCGTTGGGATTGGCAGGCGCCGGCGGTTAACGTTGAACTGCTGGAGCGTGTGAAAGCGCTGTCTGAAGCGCGTCTGGGTGATGCTTATCGCATTACTGAGAAACAAGAGCGCTACGCACAGATCGACGTCATCAAAGCTGACGTTGAAGCTCAATTGCTGGCCGCTGATGAAACGCTGGATGCCGGTGAAATTCAGGACATCCTGGGTAGCATCGAGAAAAACGTTGTGCGCAGCCGCGTACTGCGTGGTGAACCGCGTATCGATGGTCGTGAAAAAGACATGATCCGTGCGCTGGATGTGCGTACTGGTGTGCTGCCGAGAACCCACGGTTCTGCGTTGTTCACCCGTGGTGAAACTCAGGCGCTGGTGACGGCAACGCTGGGTACTGAGCGTGATGCACAGAATATCGATGGATTGACCGGTGAAACCACCGATCGTTTCCTGCTGCACTACAACTTCCCTCCGTACTCTGTGGGTGAAACCGGTATGGTCGGCTCGCCGAAACGTCGTGAAATTGGTCACGGTCGTCTGGCGAAACGTGGTGTGCTGGCAGTGATGCCTACCGCAGCTCAGTTCCCGTACACCGTGCGTGTGGTGTCTGAAATCACTGAGTCCAACGGTTCTTCTTCCATGGCTTCCGTCTGTGGTGCCTCTCTGGCGCTGATGGACGCGGGTGTGCCGATCAAAGCCGCCGTTGCGGGTATCGCGATGGGTCTGGTGAAAGAAGGCGATAACTTTGTGGTGCTGTCCGATATTCTGGGTGATGAAGATCACCTGGGCGACATGGACTTCAAAGTGGCAGGTAGCCGTGAAGGCGTTACCGCGCTGCAAATGGATATCAAGATCGAAGGCATCACCCGTGAAATCATGCAGGTCGCGTTGAATCAAGCCAAAGGCGCTCGTCTGCATATTCTGGGCGTGATGGAACAGGCGATCGGCGCGCCGCGTGGCGACATTTCTCAGTTCGCACCACGTATCCACACCATCAAGATCAACGTTGACAAGATTAAAGACGTGATCGGTAAAGGTGGTTCTGTGATTCGTGCGTTGACCGAAGAAACGGGCACCACGATTGAGATCGAAGATGACGGTACGGTGAAAATTGCCGCAACTGACGGCGAGAAAGCGCGTCATGCCATTCGCCGCATTGAAGAGATCACCGCTGAGATAGAAGTCGGTCGTGTATACCAAGGTAAGGTAACGCGTATTGTTGATTTCGGCGCGTTCGTTGCTATTGGCGGCGGCAAAGAAGGTTTGGTACACATTTCTCAAATCGCTGACAAGCGCGTTGAGAAAGTCACTGACTACCTGCAAATGGGTCAGGAAGTTCCGGTTAAAGTGCTGGAAGTTGATCGTCAAGGCCGTGTACGTTTGAGTATCAAGGAAGCAACAGCTCAATCTCAGGATGCCGCAGCTGCAGCCTCTTCTGAGGAAGAATAACAGCCGTTTCGCTGTTGTTTTGCAACTCCCCGCCCAGGCGGGGAGTTGGGCATTTTGTAAGGCGCGGATAGCCTTACGTTGAGCGTGCGGGGACAGGATGTTCATCCAATGTTTGTCTTCGGGAGTGGGAAATGAAGCTTTTCTTGCGCTGGTGTTATGTTGCGACAGCACTTATGCTGGCAGGATGCAGCAACACGGATTGGCGTAAAAACGCGGTATTGGCAATTCCAGTGCAGCCTGCTTTACAGCAGGAAGTCATTTTGGAGCGCATGGAACAAATTCTTGCCAGTCGGGCGTTAACCGATGACGAACGCGCACAGCTGTTATATGAGCGCGGAGTGCTGTATGATAGCCTCGGACTGAGAGCGTTAGCGCGTAATGATTTTTCACAAGCGCTATCAATCCGTCCGGATATGCCGGAAGTGTTTAACTATCTCGGCATTTACTTAACGCAGGCAGGCAATTTTGATGCTGCCTATGAAGCGTTTGATTCTGTACTAGAGCTTGATCCAACTTACAATTATGCGCGTTTGAACCGGGGCATCGCCTTGTATTATGGCGGTCTTTACCTGTTAGTGCAGGATGATCTGCTGGCGTTTTATCGAGACGATCCGAACGATCCTTTCCGTACGTTATGGCTGTATTTGGCAGAGCGGGAGATAGATCCCAACAATGCCAAGGCCGCGCTGAAGAAGCATTACGACAGTGCAGAAAGAGGTCCGTGGGGATGGAATATTGTCGAATTCTACCTGGGCAACATCAGTGAAGCTGTGCTGATGGAGCGCCTGAAGGCAGAAGCAACGGATAACACTTCGCTCGCTGAGTATCTCAGTGAAACTGACTTCTATTTAGGTAAGCACTACCTAAGTCTGGGGGACAAGAACAGCGCCATGGCGTTGTTCAAGCTGACGGTTGCCAACAACGTACATAACTTTGTTGAGCACCGCTATGCATTGTTGGAATTGACGTTGTTAGGCCAAGAGCAAGACGACCTATCAGGAGCGGACCAGCAATAGCTGACGAACGTAATCAGCCGGAACCACTGTTTCTATCGCCTTAACGGGCGAGGGCTTTTTTGTTCGTTTTTTAATCTAATTTGAGCCAGTTCACACTTTTCAATGAAAATGACTGAGTATTTTCTCGACAAGTTACGTAGACTGGCCGCCATTTCACTATGAGGCACGTTTACATGGCAGAGTTTGAAACCTCTTTTGCTGATCTGGGGCTGTCTGCTCCTATTCTGAATGCACTGTCGGATCTGGGATATGAGAAACCCTCTCCCATCCAGGCAGAATGTATTCCTCATTTGCTTAATGGTCGCGACGTGCTGGGTATGGCCCAGACCGGTAGCGGCAAGACAGCCGCGTTTTCATTGCCGCTGCTGCACAATATCAAACCTGAACTGAAAGCACCGCAAATGCTGGTGCTGGCGCCGACCCGTGAGTTGGCGGTGCAGGTGGCTGAAGCCTGTAATGATTTCTCTAAACACATGCACGGTGTGAATGTGTTAGCGCTCTATGGCGGCCAGCGCTATGACGTTCAATTGCGTGCGTTGCGCCAGGGTGCGCAGATTGTGGTCGGTACGCCGGGACGTCTGCTGGATCACCTGAAACGCGGTACGCTGGATCTCTCCAACCTGAGCGGTCTGGTGCTGGATGAAGCGGACGAAATGTTGCGTATGGGCTTCATTGAAGATGTTGAAAACATCATGGCCCAGATCCCGGCCGAGCACCAGACAGCGCTGTTCTCTGCGACCATGCCGGAAGCGGTTCGCCGTATTACGCGCCGCTTCATGAAAGATCCGCAGGAAGTGCGTATTCAGTCAAGCGTGACGACGCGCCCGGATATCAGCCAGAGCTACTGGACTGTGCACGACATGCGTAAAAACGAAGCGCTGGTGCGTTTCCTGGAAGCGGAAGATTTCGACGCAGCCATCATTTTCGTGCGAACCAAGAACGCCACGCTGGAAGTGGCCGAAGCCCTGGAGCGCAGCGGGTATAACAGCGCGGCGCTGAACGGTGACATGAATCAGGCGCTGCGTGAGCAGACGCTGGAGCGCCTGAAAGACGGTCGTCTGGATATTTTGATTGCGACCGACGTTGCGGCGCGTGGCCTGGATGTGGAACGTATCAGCCTGGTGGTGAACTACGATATTCCGATGGATGCCGAATCCTACGTGCACCGTATTGGTCGTACTGGTCGCGCGGGCCGTGCAGGTCGTGCATTGCTGTTTGTGGAAAACCGTGAACGCCGTCTGCTGCGCAACGTTGAACGCACCATGAAGCTGACGATTCCTGAAGTGGAATTGCCGAACGCTGAACTGTTGGGTCAACGCCGCCTGGCGAAGTTCGCAGCCAAAGTGCAGCAACAGCTGGAAAGTAGCGATCTGGATATGTACCATGCGCTGCTGGCTAAACTGCAACCGGCTGAAGAGCTGGATATGGAAACGCTGGCTGCGGCATTGTTGAAAATGGCTCAAGGTGAGCGTCCGCTGATTCTGCCGCCGGATCCGGTGATTGAGCGTCGTCCGCGTCGTGAATTCCGCGATCGTGGCGACCGTCGTCATGGTAATGATGGTGACCGTCCTCAGCGCCGTGAACGCCGCGATGTGGGTGAAATGCAGTTGTATCGCATCGAAGTGGGTCGCGATGACGGTGTTGAAGTTCGCCATATTGTGGGCGCGATTGCCAACGAAGGGGATATCAGCAGTCGCTATATCGGTAATATCAAGCTGTTCGCATCGCATTCCACCATCGAATTGCCGAAGGGCATGCCGGGCGATTTGCTCACGCACTTTATCCGCACGCGTATTCTGAACAAGCCGATGAACATGCAGTTGTTGGGTGATGCTCAGCCGTTCGAACGTCGTGAGCGCAGTGACAGCCGTGGCGGACGCCCATTCTCTGGCGGTGAACGCCGTGAAGGTGGACGCCGTTCTTTCGGTGGTCAGGGTGATGCGCGCCGTGAAGGTCAGGGTGAACGTCGCGAACGCAATTTCAACCGTGATGGTCAACGCAGTGAAGGCCAGCGCGCTCCGCGTCGCCGCCCGGCTGATGTTGGTTAATAAAAATCACATCGGGTAATCGGCGTATTGGCTTACCTTTTGGGGCGAAGTTAAACACTTCGCTTCAAATGGTAAAATAGTGCATTGCACAACTTTTACCCTTGGTTTTTTTTGGTATAAGAAGCAGCCCTCCAATAATGGTGGGCCGCTTTTTTTGTGACTCACCAGCTGATCTTAATTTTATATTAAGGTGTTAAACGGATAGTAATGCTCTCTGGCGTTGTTTATTGCTGCGTTGGAAGAGATGCAATCAAAAAATAGACCCAATTAAAGTAGTGCTATTTGGCGCTGCATAAAAAATAACAACGTTGTGTGGAATTAAACATGTCTGAACTCTTTTTTAAAGAACGTTTTAGTTGGCGTTCGCTCGGATGGATTTTGCTCTATTTTTGGTTTTTTTCTTGCGCACTCCAGCTTGTCATTGTTCTGACCGGACATAGCGGCACTACAGGATTACTTGATTCATTACTCTACAGTTTGCTATGGTTAATCCCCGTTTTCCTTTTCCCCGCTCGAACCAAAGTCATCAGCAGCATATTGGGTATCCTGTTATGGGCTACTTCTTTGATCGCACTTGGTTATTACTCTAATTTATAAACAAGAGTTCTCACAAAGCGTAATGTTTGTGATGTTCGAGTCTAATAGCAAAGAAGCCGGTGAATATGTAAGCCAATATTTCAGTCTGAAAGTTTTGGCTATATTGCTTTTTTATACGGTGATTGTCGGATTTCTGTGGCGTAAAGTACGCCAGGTTTATTTACCGTTTAAATATAAAGTGACGGTCTGTTCCTTAATTGTTGTGGTGCTGTTTGGCGTCCCTCTTTATAAAAAAATGCACAACGAGGGTGAAACACTGGCTGAGGCCAGCGGTTATCTGGCAAGCCGTATGTCCACCACCGCGCCGTGGCAGTATATTGCGGGTTATGTTGAGTACCGCCAGCAACTGGAAAGTATGACGGAAATGCTCAAGCAGAATGCCGCGTTGCCACCTTTGGCAAACCTGAAAGATGCTAAGAGATACGCCGCGTACGCTGGTGTTAGTGATCGGTGAATCAACCACCAGCAGCCGCATGAGCCTGTACGGCTATGGCCGTCAGACCACCCCACGTCTGGATGCGCTGCGTAAAAGCGATCCCAATCTGGTGGTGTTCAACGATGTGGTGACTTCACGTCCCTACACCATTGAAATCTTGCAGCAGGCACTGACGTTCGCCGATGAGCAGCAACCGGATCTTTATCTGAGTAAGCCCTCGCTGATGAACATGATGAAACAGGCCGGATACAAAACGTTCTGGATCACCAATCAGCAGACGATGACCAAACGTAATACGCTCCTGACGGTGTTTTCTCAGCAGACGGACGAATAGTTCTATATGAACAATCAGCGCACACAAAGTGCGCGGCAATACGATGACGTCGTGTTCGCTCCGTTTGAAAAAGTGCTGGCCGACCCCGCTGAGAAGAAATTCATTGTGGTGCACCTGTTAGGCACGCACATGAAATACAAATTTCGTTATCCGGAAGAGGCAACTAAGTTTGTTGGCCGAGAAGGGGTTCCCGATGGCGTGAACGACAGCGATGTCGAAGTCTATAACGACTACGATAATGCTGAGCTGTACAATGATTATGTTGTCGAAACGCTGATCCGATCTTTTGAAAAAACGCAGCCTAATGGCTTCCTGCTCTACTTCTCGGATCACGGTGAAGATGTTTACGAGACGCCGCCGCACAACGTGCTGGGGAGAGATGAAGCTGCACCGACGCGCACCATGTACACCGTGCCGTTTATTCTTTGGATCTCACCGCAGTGGCAGAAAGATCACCCGATCGACTATGCCCCTTATGTCGACCGGAAATACAGTAACGCGCATCTGCTGCACACTTGGTCAACTCTGGCGGGGCTCAGCTACGATCTTCAGGAGCCTGAAAAAAGCCTGGTCAGCCCTGCATTCCGTGAATCAGAGCGCTGGATAGGCAATCCCTACAGTAAGAAAGGGCTGCGCACCTTTGACAGCTTGCCTTACACCGCAGGCGGCAAATAATTCTCAGGCTGCAACCGTGGTGGAGAGGGTGAGCCCTCTCCACCGTATCGCGTTGGGTAGGATTGCGTTAGCCAATCACATCCTGACGTATCTGCATGACCCGCTCGAAGGAGTCTTTGCGGGCTTGATGATCAAAAATCTGTCCGTTGATCATCACCTCGTCTGCTTTTGTCTCCCGCAGCAAGCTGCGCAAACCATGCTGCACTTTACTCTTGTCCCCCACGATTGCCAGACGTAGCGCTTGATCCACACCAAACTGTTCGGCAGGAGACCAGAGTGACTCCATATCTTGCACCGGCGCGGGCAGCGGGCCGGGTTGCCCGCGGCGCAAATTAAGAAACTGCTGCTGTATCGAGGTGAACAAGAAGCGCGCATCGCGTTCGCTTTCAGCCGCAATCACATTCACGCACACCATGGCATAAGGCTTGCTCAGAGTGGCAGAAGGTTTAAATTTTTCCCGGTACAGCGCCATCGCCTGAAGCAGCATATCGGGAGCGAAATGCGCCGCGAAGGCAAACGGCAAACCCAATGCTGCCGCTAATTGAGCGCTGTAGAGACTGGAGCCCAAGAGCCAGAGAGGCACCAGTAAGCCTTGGCCCGGCACGGCGCGTACCGTTTGGTCTGGCTGAACATCGGCAAAATAGCGTTGTAATTCCTGTGCATCACGGGGGAAATCGTCAATTTCCGCATTCTGGTGGCGACGCAAAGCCATCATGGTGCGTTGATCGGTGCCGGGCGCACGTCCCAGACCTAAATCGATACGCCCGGGGTAGAGCGACTCCAGCGTGCCGAATTGTTCGGCGATCACTAACGGAGAGTGGTTCGGCAGCATAACACCGCCGGATCCTAGCCGGATGCGCTCCGTTCCGGCAGCAAGATAGCCGATCAGCACCGAGGTTGCGGCGCTGGCGATACCGGTCATGTTGTGATGCTCAGCTAGCCAATAACGGTGGTAGCCCCATTTTTCCGCGTGCTGCGCCAGATCGAGCGAGTGATGAAACGCGTCTCTGGGCGTTGCCCCTTGCGGGATCGGCGCTAAATCCAGAATGGAAAACGGGACATCGTGAGAAAACAGTGCGGTTTGGTTATAGGTTGACATTGTGGCAGGCTCACTGTGTTTTTTTCACAGTATTGCGCACGTTCGCACATTTTTATATTCAAAAGGAGCGAGTCGGGCGCATCGACGCCCGACTCGCATCAGGACAGCAATTCCAGACCGGCAACGCGTCGCCAGTAGCCGTTACAATCGGCATTCTGCGTCAGGGTCAGTGGTGCATGCCCCTGTTCGTTCGCACGGAAGCTATCAACCATGGTCAGCGTATCCAGCGATTGCGGCGACAAACGGACGATATCCACCAAGCCTCGCATGGACGCCAGTTCATTACCGAGGTTATAACAGTAGCCGCTTTGCGTCTGGATACCATTGAGCACAAACACCTGCTGGTTTTCCTGCGACAACATGGCGCGCCCCTGCGGGTACTTGATGCAGCAGGTTTCACACTCATCCTTGGCGAGGTTTTCTGAACGGGCGGTAAAGCAGCGCGCCGAGTAGGCCAGAGGTGGGTGCCCGTAGCCCAACACTTCCACTTCGAACTGATGGCGGAAACCGAGTTCATCACATTGGTTGAGCAGATCGCTTAGCCAGTCGCGGGAAAGCTCTACCGGCATGCACCAGCGCATCATTCCTTGCTTATGCAACAGGCGCAGCGTATGGGCGTTATAGCAGTTGAGCGCGTGGCCAGCGACAAACGGTAAATGCCGATCCACGGCCATGTTTACCGCGCCGAGATCGTTGGCCTCCAGCAGGAACTCACCATTCTCCACATAGCGTTTCAGCTCACTGAGCTCTGAGGGGGCCTGAATCAACGCCAGCGTAGACAACACAATTTGCTTGCCGCTGGCGGCAAGCTGTTTCGCCAGATCAAGCCAGTCGCCCACTTTGATGGCGCGTCGCTTGCTGCACACTGTCTCACCCAGATAGATAATATCTGCGCTGCTCTGGCTGGCTGATAAAAGGCTTCCACATCCGTTTTTTGCCAATAATAGAGGATGGCACCTAACGCATATTTCATACTGTTCTCTTCTCTCACCTGCCACTTATTGCCATTTGCGGTGGTACGCGCCCAGCGTGGTTTGCGTGCCTTCCGCCATCGCCCCTAATGCCGACATCCACTCTGCACTTGGGGCGAAGGCGTTGGGGGAGGCGATGCCAGCGATCAATGGCTTGTCGCCATACGCGCGTGATTTGGCTGACGTAGGCCGGACTGCGTTGGCGTCCTTCGATTTTCACCGAGGTAATATTGGCTGCCAGTAGCTCTGGCAGTAATTCCCGCGTATTCAGACTGGTCGGTTCTTCCAGCGCATGATAGCGCTCGTCGCCGACCAGATAACGCCCTTTGCACAAGGTCGGGTAACCGGTATTTTTATCATCCTGATATCTGTCGATCAGGACATTGTTCAAGCGCGATTCCATCCCTTTTTCGGTTTGCTGCCAGCGCACAAAACGGGCGGGCGAACAGGCTCCTACGGTATTGGGCGATTCCCCCGTCAGGTAGGAAGAGAGGTAACAGCGTCCTTCGGCCATGATGCACAGGCTGCCGAACGCGAAAACTTCCAGCGGCACCGGGTTGGTACGCGCCAACTGTTTGACCTGGTGGATCGATAACACGCGGGGCAACACGATGCGATGAACCGCAAAGTGGCGCTGATAAAAACGAATTGCCTCTTCGTTAGTGGCAGATGCTTGCACAGAGACGTGCCGTTCAATATGCGGATAGCGCTCTGCGGCATACTCAAGCATGGCAAGGTCGGCCGGGATCAGCGCATCGGCACTCATCTGCGCCGCCATATCGACAGCGCGCTCCCAACGTTGATAGCCATTAGGGTGGGCAAAGGTATTGATGGCGATATGCAATTTGCGCTAGTGGCGATGCACATAATCGCTCGCTTCCTGCAACTTCTTGTTAGTGAAGTTCAACCCGGCAAAGTGGCGTGCGTTGGTATCGTCTTTTAGCCCGATGTAAACGGCGTCGGCACCGTTATCGATTGCCGCTTTCAGTGCGGGCAGGTTCCCTGCGGGACACAGTAATTCCATACGGGTTTCCTCATTCATCAGGCTGCCTGATGTCATGTCAGGGCTGATGCAGGGCGGGGGCATGCGGAAAATGGGAATAACAATCGATTATCAACGCATGACCCTTTTTTAACGTTAGGGAATCTTAATTAACCCGCTGGTGCAGGACTTTGATTTAGGCCAGCTTATCGTGTAATGAATAGGGATTGCTTGCATGTATTACCGAGATTTCCGTGCATAATAATGAAATTATTGACCCGGTATTGCTTCTGCTTTACTGGGCTGTGGCAAAATAGAGTGATGAGAAAAACAGCACATGCGCTGCGCATGCCCTGAGTGGCCATGTGTCCAGCGGGTGAGTGGCTTGGATTGAACGGTTTGCTTGATAAGGGGTACGTCAGTGTTGGAAAAACTACGGGCACAGATTGTGCGTCAAGGTCCTGGCTTGTTAGGTAAGCCTCTGAAGTTCACCCCATTTGTCTTACAGCGGCAGGTGTTGGAACGGGTGCTGGGTTGGCAGTTTCAGCAGGCACTAGACGAAGGCGAACTATCATTTCTGACAGAACGCTGGCTGAAAGTGGAAGTGCGTGATGTCGGGCTGACCTGGTTTGTCACATTGCGAGACGAGCGTCTGGTGGTGAGCCAGCATGAGGTGGAAGATGTCAGCTTTAGCGCCGAAGCCAACGATCTGGTGCTGATCGCTGCACGCCATGAAGATCCCGATACGTTGTTTTTCCAGCGTCGCTTGCGTATTGAAGGCGACACCGAACTGGGGCTGTATGTTAAAAAACTGATGGATTCTATCGATCTGGATGACATGCCTGCGCCGTTGCGTATTGGCCTGCTGCGTTTGGCCGATTTTGTTGAGGCGGGATTACATGAGGGCGCGGTGCACGCTGACGATCGCGCGCCTACCACATGTTAGTACGTGTGGAAATTCCGGTAGATGCAGCGGGTATTGATGCGTTGCTGCGTCGTGCGTTTCCCACCTCGGCAGAAGCCGATCTGGTTCATCAACTGCGGGAAGACGGGCTGTTAACGCTTGGCGTTGTCGCGACGGACGACGAAGGCGTGGTGATGGGGTACGTCGCTTTTAGCCCGGTGACCATTGCTGATGAAGACAGGCAATGGGTTGCTATGGGCCCGCTGGCGGTGGATGACACGCTGCGCCGTCAAGGGTGGGGAGAAAAGCTGGTTTACGAAGGGTTAGATGCGTTAAACGAGTTTGGCTACACCGCCGTGGTGGTGCTGGGCGATCCTGCTTATTATGCCCGTTTTGGCTTTGTTCCTGCTCGGGAGCAGCAGTTACGCTGCCGCTGGCCTGACAGTGACGCCGCCTTCCAGATGTACCCCCTTTCTGACAACCATTTCGAAGGTGTCAGTGGAATCGTGGATTATGCCGCCCCGTTCCAACGTCTTTTCCCCTGAAGCTTTACGGGGCATCAACGCCCATATAGTCGCAGAGTGCCGCAGGCTGGTCGTGTACCAGCCTCTCTTTTTGTTGTTTGCTCAGTTGCTTAAGACGATATTCCAGCCGCAATGCGGTAGCATGATCGCCAGCCTCACAGTGATACACCAGCGTCAGTTCACCTTTCCCTCGTAGTGCCTTCGCGCCTTTTCCACTTTGATGCTGCGCCACACGGCGCGATACATCGCGTGTGATGCCGGTATAAAGTGCGCTGTTAGCGGTGCGCAGCATATTAAAGTTGCCACTGTGGGCGTAAGGCGTCTGTCATTGTCGGCGGTAAATTGGTTAATAGCGGTAGCGGCAGTGTAACTTGATTTAGGCGTATATGCGTAGTTCTCCTCAGTTGTCTTGCTAATCACCCTATACTTAAAAAAGCAGTTACAAGAACAGTGACACTCACCCCACAAATGTTTTTTAAATTACATTAAACTTATTTTTTGTTATAATTTTCATAATTAAACGTGAAAAACCATGATATACAGGACATTGCTATGACTGACTTAACTGCTGTAGCGCAACGCGCGCTGGGGCTAATGGATTTGACTACCTTGAACGACGACGACACGCAAGCGCGGGTGGTCGCACTCTGTCAGCAGGCGCGTAGCACGGCAGGAAATACCGCCGCTATCTGTATTTATCCCCGTTTTCTTCCTCTGGCGCGTAAAATCCTGCGTGAGCAAGGCACGCCGGAGATCCATATTGCAACCGTAACCAACTTCCCTGAGGGCGGCGACGACATTGATATCGCCTGCGCGGAAACTCTGGCTGCGATCGCTTATGGTGCTGATGAGGTGGACGTGGTGTTTCCCTATCGTGCATTAATGGCTGGGGACACTGAAACCGGCCATACGCTGGTGGCGGCCTGCCACACGCTGTGCCAGAAGGCTGGCGTGGTGCTGAAAGTGATTATTGAAAGCGGCGAGTTGAAAACCGATGCCTTGATTCGTCAGGCGAGTGAAATTGCCATCGATGCCGGAGCGGATTTTATTAAAACCTCCACGGGGAAAGTGGCGGTTAATGCGACGCCACACAGCGCTGAAATCATGCTGCAAACCATTCGTGATAAAAACGCTGGCGATCGGGTGGGCTTCAAAGCCTCAGGCGGTGTGCGCACCGCACAGGATGCGGCGATTTACCTGAAACTGGCTGATGACATTATGGGAGAAGGCTGGGCAGATGCACTCCACTTCCGCTTTGGCGCGTCGGGCTTATTAAGCGATCTTCTTACCACACTGGGGCAGAAGGCCTCTTCCTCGTCATCTGGCTACTGATCGCGCGATGCGTAACGACAGTTTGATCAGGAGGCATGGTCGTGTTTCTGATTCAGGAAATCATTCGCAATAAGCGTGATGGCAAGACGCTGAGCGAAGATGAAATTCGTTATTTCATCAATGGGATATGTGATAACAGTGTCTCTGAAGGGCAGATCGCCGCGCTGGCGATGCGCGATGCGCGATGCGGGCAGCCGACTACACTGGCGCGATCTCAATCTTGATGGCCCGCTGGTAGATAAGCACTCGACGGGCGGCGTAGGCGACGTCACCTCCCTGATGCTGGGGCCAATGGTGGCGGCGTGCGGCGGTTATGTACCGATGATCTCAGGACGCGGTTTGGGCCACACCGGCGGAACGCTGGACAAACTGGAATCGATTCCTGGCCTCAACATCTTCCCTGAAGACGAGCAGTTTCGTAACATTATCCGTCAGGTTGCCGTGCTCAGTAAACCGGTATTTGCAACACGCAGCGGGATTGTCACCGCAATGGATACGCGTGCGCTCGGTATGGCGGTGGTCGCATTAGGTGGCGGGCGTCGTCAAGCAGGGGATGCTATCGATCACAGCGTGGGGTTAGACACCGTCATCAGCCTGGGCGATAGCGTGGATGCGGGGCGGCCTTTGGCGGTGATTTGCGCCAACAGCGAAGCCGCGTGGCAAGAGGCGGCGCAGGCGGTTCGCAGCGCGATCAGCATCGGTGATGAGGCCTCAATGGCAATGCCGATGATTTACCGCTGTATCGGTGCCGATCAGGCTGACTGATACCGGGTAACCGGCTTGGGTAAAGGCGAACAACTCAAACTCAGCTTACGAAAGACGAGAGAAAACAATGAAACGTGCATTTATTATGGTTCTGGATTCATTCGGCATCGGCAGCAGCGCAGATGCGGCACGTTTTGGCGATGCCGGTTCTGATACCCTTGGTCACATTGCGCAAGCGTGTGCTGACGGTAAGGCAAATCAAGGCCGCAATGGGCCCCTTCACCTGTCGAATTTAACCCGTTTAGGCTTGGGCAAGGCGGCAGAAGCCTCTACCGGGCGTTTCCCCGCGGGGTTGGATGCGAAGGCAGATATCATCGGTGCTTACGCGCACGCCAGCGAAATTTCCTCTGGGAAAGACACGCCGTCTGGCCACTGGGAACTGGCTGGGGTGCCGGTACTGTTCGATTGGGGCTATTTCAAAGATCAGGAAAACAGCTTCCCGCAGGCGCTGCTGGATTTGCTGGTGGAACGGACCAACCTGCCGGGTTATCTGGGGAATTGCCACTCCTCAGGCACCGTTATCCTTGAGCAACTGGGCGAAGAGCACATGAAAACCGGTAAACCGATTTTCTATACGTCAGCCGATTCCGTGTTCCAAATCGCCTGCCACGAAGAGACCTTCGGGCTGGACAGGCTGTATGAACTGTGCGAAATCGCTCGCGAGGCGCTCACCGAGGGAGGCTACAATATCGGGCGTGTGATTGCCCGCCCGTTTATTGGCGATAATCCGGAAAACTTTCAGCGTACCGGCAACCGTCACGATTTGGCTGTTGAACCGCCTGCGCCCACGGTACTGAAAAAACTGGTGGATGAAAAAGGCGGGCAGGTGGTTTCCGTGGGTAAAATTGCCGATATTTATGCGCAGGCGGGGATCACCAAGAAGGTCAAGGCAACCGGTATTGATGCGCTGTTTGATGCCACGCTGAAAGAGATGGACGCCGCAGGTGATGACACCATCGTCTTCACCAATTTCGTTGATTTTGACTCTTCTTACGGCCACCGGCGTGATGTGGCTGGCTATGCCGCGGCGCTGGAGCTGTTCGATCGCCGCTTGCCGGAAATGCTGGCGCGGGTCAAAGAGGGCGATATTCTGATCCTGACCGCCGATCACGGCTGCGATCCGACCTGGTCGGACACCAATCATACCCGTGAGCATGTGCCGGTATTGATCTATGGGCCGAATGTGACGCCGGGATCGCGTGGGCATCGCACCACGTTTGCCGATGTTGGCCAAACGGTGGCGCGCTATTTTGGCGTGTCTGACATGGACTACGGCACCTCGATGCTGTGATCGCTTGTACTTACTGAATTCACACGACGTACTCTATTAAGGAATCAAAAAATGGCAACGCCACATATTAATGCGGAAAAAGGGGATTTTGTCGATGTTGTACTGATGCCGGGCGATCCGCTGCGTGCGAAGTACATTGCCGAAACCTTTTTGGAAAATGCCCGTGAAGTCAACAATGTGCGTGGCATGCTGGGCTACACCGGCAGCTACAAAGGGCGCGCGATTTCGGTGATGGGGCACGGTATGGGCATTCCGTCCTGCTCTATCTACACCAAAGAGCTGATCACTGAATATGATGTGAAAACCATTATCCGTGTCGGCTCCTGCGGTGCGGTACGTGAAGATGTGAAGCTCTATGACGTGGTGATTGGCATGGGCGCCTGTACGGATTCAAAAGTAAACCATCTGCGCTTCAAAGATCATGATTTTGCTGCTATCGCGGATTTCGATCTGGTGCGCAATGCGGTTGACGCGGCTCAGGACAAAGGCATCACCGTTCGGGTGGGCAACCTGTTTTCCGCCGATCTGTTCTACACGCCAGACCCGCAGATGTTCGACGTGATGGAAAAATACGGCATTCTCGGCGTAGAGATGGAAGCGGCGGGGATTTATGGAGTCGCAGCTGAGTTTGGTGCCAAGGCACTGGCCATTTGCACCGTCTCTGACCATATTCGCACTGGTGAACAGACCACGTCGCACGAACGCCAAACCGCGTTTAATGACATGATCACCATTGCGCTCGAATCTGTGCTGTTGGGCGATCGCCGCTAGTCTGAGCGGTAACCCAAGGGTGGGCATTGGCAACAGAAGGAGGATTTTGCATAATACGACGCAAAATTGGAATGATAATATTACTTTTCTCATGATTGGCTTATCATGTGCCCTTTCTCGCCGTCATTTATTGAAACTGGCCGCGTTCTCTCCATTGTTCACGTCGGGCTTTGTCTCGGCATCAGACCCTATTGTCAGTCTTGACCGGATTATTGCGCTGGAGTGGCGGCCAGTGGAATTATTGATGGCATTGGGCATTACGCCGCTTGCCGTGGCGGAGAAGGAAAACTATCACCGCTGGGTCGTCGAACCTGCGTTGTCTCACCGTGTGATTGATGTCGGGTTGCGCAATGAACCAAATATGGAGTTGTTACAACGCCTCAACCCCTCTCTGTTTCTGGTGTCACAGGGGTTTGGGCCAGATATTGAGCCGCTGACCCGTTTAGCACCTTGCTTTGCTTCGGGTTTCCGCGATACGCAACACCAACCTCTCGATGCTGCCAGGCGTGACCTGCTTTTACTCGGCCAACGGTTGAACCTGATGGCTATTGCGGAGCAGCATCTGCTTGAATTTGATCGTGAACTGGACACCATTGCACAACGTCTTCGTGTGCATTCGCCCCGTCCCTTACTGTTGTTCTCCCTGCTTGATAGCCGCCGCGCGCTGGTTATGGGCAATAACAGCTTGTTTAACAACGTGCTCGCTCGGCTCGGTTTAACCAATGCCTGGCAGGAGGAAACCAACTTTTGGGGGAGTGCCGTTGAGGGTATTGAACGTCTGGTGCGCTATGAAGATGTGCAGGCGCTGTTCTTTGTTCGGGGAGATACTGCACTGCTGGATGCGGTGTCCCAGTCAGCGCTGTGGCGCATGATGCCGTTTGTTCGGGACAATCGCTGGCAGACCTTGCCTGCGGTCTGGTTTTATGGCGCGACGTTCTCTGCTTTACGCTTTGCGCGGCTTGTGGCGCAGGCATTGGAGTCGGAGGCATGAGAACATTTGGCCTTATGTGGTTATGCGCTCTGACACTCGTGGCTATCGGGCTGACAGGCATCAATTTTAGTCAACTGGTACCGGCACATCTGTGGTGGCACAGCGTGTGGACCCCGGATGGGCAAAATGCCAACCAGATGCTGTTTCATTTCAGTCTGCTACCACGTACGGCAGCTGTCGCTGCTGGTTGGTGCCTCGCTGGGGCTGGTTGGCGTATTGTTTCAGCAAATTTTGCGCAACCCGCTGGCCGAGCCTGCGACGCTCGGCGTTTCTGCCGGGGCGCAATTAGGGTTGGCATTGGCAACGCTATGGGCCTTGCCGGGAGGGGAGACAACGCGACAACTGGCCACCATCGCGGGTGCCATAGGTGCAGGCGCCATTCTGTTTGGTGTGGCATCGGGGCGGCGAATGTCGCCCATCACCCTGATTCTCGCCGGATTGGTGGTTGGGCTTTACTGTGGTGCGGTGAAAAGCTTGCTGACGCTGTTCAACCACGAGCGTTTGCAAAGCCTGTTCCTGTGGGGCAGCGGTATGCTCAATCAGTATGACTGGAGTGCCGTTTCGTTCCTTTGGCCCCGCATGCTGATCGGTTTGGTTATCGTGTTACTCATGATCCGTCCGTTGGCGATGTTGGCATTAGACGACGCCGTTATCCGCAGTCTGGGCGCCAACCTGACGTTGGCACGCATTGCTGGGTTGGGTATCGCCATGGTGTTAAGCGCCATGCTGGTCAGCGTATCGGGTGTGATCGGTTTTGTTGGTCTGTTTGCTCCTCTACTGGCACGCATGTTGGGTGCCAGAAGGCTAGGGCCACAGCTTGCGTTGGCGATGCTGGTGGGGGCACTGCTGCTGGCTATCAGCGATCAGTGCATTATTCAGCTCGCGCGCCACTGGCGCGAGGTGCCCACGGGGGTCGCGACAGCGCTGGTGGGCGCACCAGTCATGCTGTGGCTACTGCCTCACCTGCGCCATGTCAATGTGCCTTCGGTAGACATTGCCCGTCATTCCGTGCGTGAACGCGCACTGAGTCCGCCTTTGCTGGCGACCTACGGTATGTTGCTGTTGCTCCTCTTGCTGATCGCGTTGGGCAGTGGGCAGGATCAAAACGGCTGGTATTGGTCGCTGCATGAGATGTTGCAATGGCGCTGGCCACGCGTGGTCGCGGCGCTTTCTGCCGGTGCGATGCTTGCTGTCGCCGGAGCCTTGATGCAGAAGTTGACCGGTAATCCGATGGCGAGCCCGGAAGTATTGGGGGTGACCTCAGGCGCTGCTTTTGGCGTGGTCCTGCTGCTGTTATTGGTTCCAGGCGATGTGTCATCGTGGCGTTGGTTCGCCGGCAGTGCAGGCGCGGGTGCCACGCTGATTCTGATTATGCTGCTGGCGAACCGTGGCGGTTATTCTTCCAGCCGCCTTCTGTTGGTGGGGATTGCTCTGAGCACCGTATTTTCCACCTTGCTGACATTTATTCTGGCGAGTGGAGATCCGCGAACCGGATCGCCATTGGCATGGCTGGCCGGTTCAACCTATAAGGTCGGTCCTCAGCAGGCGTACATTTCGGCCCTCATTGCTGTGGTATTGCTGAGCGCAACACCCCTGATACGCCGCTGGATTGCCATTATGCCGCTGGGGGCAAGCGTGGCGCAGTCCGTAGGAGTCGCGCTGCGTCCTGCACGTATGCTGATTTTACTGCTGGCGGCAGGGTTAGTCGCGACCGCGACACTGGTGATTGGTCCGTTGAGTTTTGTTGGCCTGATGGCACCCCATCTCGCCCGTTTTCTGGGTTTTCGCCGCGCCTTGCAACAGATCGTTATCGCTTCGCTGCTTGGCGGCATGCTGATTACCGATTGGCTGGGGCGCGTCGGTTTCCTCGGCTAGCAAAACGCGCGCGATGTGCCGTTTAATGTCGTCAGCTACACCAGCAAAATGATTGACCGGGTCGAGATCCTGAAGGGGCCCAACGCGTTCCTCAACGGTGTTTCAGCAGGCGGCAGCGGCGTTGGCGGTTCGGTTAACGTGGAACCAAAACACGCTGATGACGTGCCGCTGACGCGCGCTACGCTGGACTACACCTCCTCCTCGCAGGTTGGGGGCGCGCTCGATATTGGGTGGCGTTTCGGCGACGATAACCGCTTTGGTGTGCGCGTCAACCTGCTGCACCGGGAAGGTGAAGCCGCAATTAACGATCAGCGCGAGCGGGTATCGCTGGCCGCCGTCGGACTGGATTATCGCGGCGATCGTTTCCGTACTTCGCTGGATGCAGGATACCAGCACCAATATCTTCACGGTGGCCGTCTGGGGATTAATGTTTCGGCTACCGGGCTACAAGCCATCCCAGAACCACCAACCAATACCTATAATTACAGCCAGCGCTGGGTCTATACCGATATGAAATCTCGTGTCGGGATGCTGTGCGGCGAGTACGATCTGGATAATCAATTGGACGCTCTATTCTGGCGTTGGCATGAGCAACACAGAAGAGATAGGTAATTACAGCACCCCAAAATTGACAGCAGTCGGTGACGGTAGCGCTACACTTGGGCGCTTAAGCTCGGCGTATATTGCTCAGAACACCTCCTCGTTGGCGGGAATTCGCGGCAATTTTGACACCGGCCCCGTCAAGCACGAAGTCAACCTGGGCTATTCGGGCATCTACAGTAAGACCAAAGCGGCGTACACCATGTCTAGGTATGACTATTATGACGCATATCTATAATACCCCGGTGGTTGATTTCCCTGCGATGAACCCCACTCCCACGGGCAGTGGAGGCAATATGGACGATCCGAAGCTACGCAGCCGCATGCACAACTGGGGGCTGGCGCTGTCTGATACGCTTTCGGTGTTAGATGACAGCGTGCGCTTTACCGCGGGGTTGCGCCGTCAGGAAATTCTGGTTCGCAATTATGAATACTCGGGCATTGAGAGCGGCACCGGGGGACGTTTCGATCGTATCAAGAACAGCCCGGTATTAGGCGTCGTGGTAAAACCCTGGGAACACGTTTCGCTCTATGCTAACCACATTGAGGCATTGCAGCCCGGCACGAAAGCCCCGAAAACCGGAGCGTTAAACTCAGGGCAGATATCAGGCATCTACGTCGCCAAACAAAATGAAGTCGGCGTCAAATTTGACTATCAGCGCGTGGGCGGTTCGCTGGCATTCTACGAGATCAAACGGCCAAACGGTGCTATCGATGATAAAACACAGCTCTACGGTCTGAACGGCGAACAGCGTAATCGCGGCGTGGAACTGAATGTGTTTGGTGAGCCGATGTACGGCCTGCGCCTCAACGGCAGCGCCACCTGGCTGGATGCCACCCTGACCAAAACGCACAAGGGTACCAATGATGGCAATGATGTGGTGGGCACACCCGGTTACCAGTTGGTGTTCGGCAGTGAATACGATGTGCCTACGGTGGAAGGCCTGACGCTTTCTGGCACCGTGTTGCGCTACGGCTCACAATACGCCAACGAGGCCAATACGTTAAAACTGAAGCCTTGGAAGCGATTGGATCTGGGCGTGCGCTACAGTACGCCAATGAATGACCATACGCTGGTGTGGCGTGCTAACGTCGAGAACATCACCAATGAAAAATATTGGGCATCCGTGGATGATACTGGCACCTATGTGACACAGGGCGATCCGCGCTCTCTGAAACTCTCGGTATCCGTGGATTTCTAACACCGACCGCGCCTGTTGCCATTATTTAATGGCGCAGGCGTTATTGTTTACAGCGGCAATGCCATGATCACCGCATCTTCGCGCCCGTTGGCTGCTGGGTAATAGTTACGCCGCAGTGACACTTCGTTAAACCCTAATTGCTCATACAGTGCGATGGCGTTGGCATTGGATGCGCGAACTTCCAACCACAGTGTTGTTATACCGCGTGCTTCCAGCGTTTCAATCAACTGTTTCAGCAGGTGCCGACCATGGCCTTGCCGCTGGTGTAAGGGGTGAACGGCGATATTGAACAACGTCGCTTCATCCAGCACCACCTGCGTAATGGCAAACGCCACCAGCGTATCGTCGAGCGTCAATTTCAGGTTCAGGTAACGTTCGCCCTGATTGCTATTAAAGGTGCTTTCCGTCCACGGAAAAGCGTGGTTTGCCTTTTCAATGGCAAAAGCGGCAGGCAAATCGTTGGCCGTGAGGGGAGAAATAACGTGCATGATAAACAACCTGAATTAATGGGCCTCTGATGCTGCCAGCAAGGGAAGATGCTCACTGATTTGCTGCCACAGGGCGCGTTTGGCACTGGGGCTGGCGTAAAGCTCGTCCAGCGTCGGGCTACTCAATTGCACACCCGTCCATGCGGGCGACACATCAACCCCCAAGCACCAGGTATGGCAGTGTGTCGAGGCGGGCAGCATGGCAATCTGTTCCGGCGTGAGCGGATACACCTGTTCGGGGCTCAGTGACAAACTGTGCAACACATCGCCAATCAAGGGGTCATGGGAAGCAGGGAGTGGGGTGGCAACAATTACCAGACGCGTTTGTGCGGGCAGGGTAACGGCAATCTCGCCCTGCAACACCGTGGGGCGACGTAACGTCCACTGCGTAATCCCCATCTGTTGTAAAAGCCAATCGCGTCTTGGTGCCATGATTTCCATTGCTCTGTTCGCCATGATAGCCGCGCTATGCTAACAAACCTGATGCGGATGCGCCAATAAAGCGCCCCTGCAACCGGGATAATTTAGGGTATAATCGCCGTTCTATTTTTGAGGAGCGAACACCTGATGTCAGTATTAACCCCCGCCAGTGAAGTGATCCTGCGCCACAGTGACGAATTTATTTCCCGCTGCGTGCTGTTTGCCGGCGACATTCAAGACACGTTGCCAGCGCAGTTTGACGCGGCGGAGGTGCGCGCGCATCTCACGCAATATCACCATTGGCTGCCGCTGAACAAAACCATGGGCGACAACGCGCAGTTTGGCTTGCTGGTGGATGCTGAGCAGGTGGCCGCCTGCGATACCCTGATTTACTACTGGCCGAAGAGCAAACAGGAAGCACAGTTCCAGCTCGCCGATCTGCTGTTGCATCTTGCCGTTGGCAGCGAGATTTTTGTGGTAGGTGAGAACCGTAGCGGTGTGCGCAGTGCAGAGGGCATTCTTGAAGATTTTGCACTGTTAACCAAGATTGACAGTGCGCGGCGCTGTGGGCTCTATCACGGTCGTCTGGAGGCGTCTGCGCAGTTCAACCTGGATGACTGGAAAGACAGTTATTACGTCGAAGAGGTTCCGGTGGCTACGTTGCCCGGCGTATTTAGCCGTGATGGCCTGGATGTTGGCAGCGCATTGCTGTTGTCGACCTTTGCGCCGCATATGAAAGGTAAGATGCTGGATATTGCCTGCGGCAGCGGCGTGGTGGCGGCGGTGTTGGCAAAACAGTCTCCCAAGCTGCGTTTGACGCTGAGCGATGTTAATGCAGCGGCGCTGCTGACCAGTCGGGCAACGCTTGCGTTAAACGAATTGGAAGGTGATGTGATTGCCAGCGATGTCTACTCGGATATTGCCGGGTGTTTTGACCTGATCGTTTCCAACCCACCGTTTCATGATGGCTTGCAAACCAGTCTGAGAGCGGCAGATCGTCTGATTCGAGAAGCGCCCAAGCATTTGAATATCGGCGGACAGTTACGCATTGTCGCTAACGCCTTCCTGCCTTATCCGGCATTGCTGGATGCCACTTTCAGTAACCACAAAGTGCTGGCGCAAACCGGACGTTTCAGGGTGTATCAGGCCACATTAACGCGCGCTAGCAAGCATGCAAAACCGGCTGCGCGCTAGCCGTGTGCGGGCCTCGGTGTATCGCCGAGGCCCGCTATCTTGCTACTCGCTTTTAACGGAGATTATCTTTCAGCGGAGATTGTTAATGGCGGCCATGCTCTCTGTGCCATAACGATCGCCCGCTGCTGCCGCGAAGGGGAAGATGGCTTCAATCGTTGCCAGTTCCTCTTGTGTTAGCTGAACATCCAGCGCGGCAATATTTTCTTCCAGATAGCGGCGGCGTTTGGTGCCCGGAATCGGCACGATATCGTCACCCTGCGCCAATACCCATGCCAGCGCCAACTGTGAAGGGGTTACGCCTTTCGCCTGTGCCAGTTTTTCTACCTGTTCAACCAGCGCCAGGTTTTTGGCAAAGTTATCCCCCATAAAGCGCGGGTTAGTGCGGCGGAAATCGTCCGGTGCCAAATCCTCTGGGCTACGTAACGTGCCGCTCAGGAAGCCACGTCCGAGCGGGCTGTAGGGCACAAAACCAATTCCCAACCGACGGCACGCTGGGAGGATTTCTGCTTCCACATCGTGCGTCCAGAGAGAATATTCCGTTTGCAGTACGGTAATGGGGTGTTCGCGGTGCGCGCGCTCCAGCAACGAAACCGGGGCTTCACTTAATCCGATGTAGCGGATTTTACCCGCGGTGACCAGATCGCTCAACGCGCCGACCGTTTCTTCAATTGGTACGTTCGGATCGACGCGGTGCTGATAGTAAAGATCGATTTCATCCACACCAAGGCGCTTCAGGCTACCTTCTACCGCCTGACGTACGTAATCTGGGCGGCCGCAGATGCCACGTGCATGGGGATTGTTCGGATCGCGCATTATCCCGAACTTGGTGGAGAGTACTACCTGCTGGCGTTTGCCTTTGATGGCGCGCCCGACCAACTCTTCGTTAGTGTGCGGACCATACATATCGGCGGTATCCAGCAGCGTGACGCCCAGTTCCAGAGCACGGTGCAGCGTGGCGATAGCCTCTTTTTCATCCTGCGCGGTCGAGTAAAAATCGCTCATGTCCATGCAGCCAAGCCCAATGCTGGAAACCAGCGGTCCCGTTTTGCCAAGTTGACGTTGTTGCATCGTGTGTTCTCCCTCGCTCGTAAGATGGAAGCAGTGTGATTGTTCAAAGAATAAAGATAAATGGCGAATAATGTGCAACACTGTTTAAAAATCACCAACAATGGCGGTGTTGATGGACCACATTCAGGCGATGCGCACTTTTGTGCGGATTATTGAACTGGGCAATTTCAGTCGGGCAGCCGAAAAGCTGAATTTACCGCGCGCCACCGTCAGCCACACCATTAAACGGCTCGAAGCGCGCCTTGGGGTTAGGCTGTTGCTGCGCACTACGCGCCAGGTACAGGTGACGGCTGAAGGGGAGATTTACTACCAGCGTTGCCTGCGGTTGCTGGCAGAAATAGACGAAACGGATACGCTGTTTTCGCGCCAGAAATTGCGCCCTTCCGGACGAATTCGCGTTGATATGCCGCACTCGCTGGCGCGTGAAATCGTGATTCCTGAGCTGCCACAGTTTTATCAGCGCTACCCGGATATTACGCTCTGTTTGAGCGCCAATGATGCGTCCATTGATGTGCTGCGCGAGGGGGTAGACTGCGTGCTGCGCGCCTGGCAAGTAGAAGATGATTCGCTGATTGCGCGCCACCTGCCCGCGTTGCCGCAGGTGACCTGTACGTCAGCGGCTTATCTGGAACGCTATGGTGTGCCGCAAACTCTGGACGATTTAGCCACACATCAGGCGGTGGGCTATTTCTCCCAGCGCACGGCGCGCCACTATCCGCTGGATTTTATGTCACCGCCACCGGATATGCCTTTGTATATCATGTATCCTGCCGGGCATTTCCTTGCGCCGCGCGTCAGCGTGTTTATCGATTGGCTGCAGGAGTGGCTTCGCGCGTCCGTTATGACGCCGATATGACGATTTTTGCAGCAAACCCAGCGCGCAAGCGGAAATAATCATTGACGTTGTTGAGAAAATCTCTAGAATTCGCTCCCGTGGTGGCACGATGTCGATCGTGTGACGGCGTTGCGAAGGTGGCGGAATTGGTAGACGCGCTAGCTTCAGGTGTTAGTGTCCTTCGGACGTGAGGGTTCAAGTCCCTCTCTTCGCACCAACGAGCATCATCAACAGTCAGCGTGATACACTGATAGCGTTGAAAAAAGTATTTCGGCGAGTAGCGCAGCTTGGTAGCGCAACTGGTTTGGGACCAGTGGGTCGGAGGTTCGAATCCTCTCTCGCCGACCACTTTAATGTGAAAAACGGCTGTTCCTGAGGAACAGCCGTTTTTTGCTTTCTGCATACGTGTAAAATGCTCTGTAGAACAAGCCCTCGCGTTACGAGGGCGCAGGCGTTTACTCCGCTTTACCGCCTTCCAGCACCTTATCGCTACCGAAATACTTCTCTGCCAACGCTTTTAACTGACCGTTTTGACGCAGTTCTTGCAGCTTCTGGTTGAATGCTGCCAGCAGTTTGTCGCCTTCCGGTGTTTTGGCAAACGGGAAAGTGACCTGCTCGTTGGAGATGGGCTCACCCACCAGTTTTAGCGGCAGGTGACGTTTATTAATCTCTGCCAACAGAATGGGGCGAGAATTGACATAGCCTTGAACGCGATTGTTGATTACGTCATTCATCGCTCCGTCGCGGGTTTCATAAGTGCGGATGGTGATGTCATTGTTGGGAAAGGCGTTGCGCAGGTTGGTCACGTGGGTCGAGCCTAAAACGCCAGATACCGTTTTGCCCTTGAGATCGTCCAGTGATTGAATGTCTTTGTTCTCAACGCTGGTGACGATTTGCGATGCATAAGTGAGATAGGCATTGGTGAAATTGTATTTTTTCTGGCGCTCGGTGGTTTTGACGAAATTATTGGCCACGGTATCCAGTTTCCCCGCTTCCAGTTGGCCCATCAGGCCTCTGAAATCAGCGGTAGTCCAGGCAATCTGGTAGCCCAACTCACGAGCAATGGTTTCTGCGACCTCCACGTCATAGCCCACCAGTGTGCCGTTCTCTTTATAAGAGCCCGGGAAGCTTTGGCCCGTAGTGCCTACGCGCAGGACTTTACTTTGCGTTTCTGCACTCTATGTTATTATCACAGCCTGCCAGCGTGACTGCGGCAAGCAGTGTCAGTAGAGCGGCGCTCAAGTGGCGGGTCAATCGGTTTTTCATCATGGGATTCCTGTTTGAACATTCCTGGTTTAAAACGAAATCGGGTTAAAAATAGTGCAACGCGCTCATCAGCCCTGAGGGCAATAGCAGGCAAACGGCAGTGGGATGTACATTGAAGGGGAGTGGGGAGCGTTGTCTGTTCGATTGACTATATCATTCAAAAAAAAGGGGAATTTATATCATCAGGTTATATCTTGTCACCATTTGATCGGTTACAACGCACTGACGGGCTTTTACTATTGCTACTTATTGCCTGTGCGTATGCGTTGGCACAGCGTAGAGAAATCAATGAATTGCCGTGTTTGCCATAAAATCTCCCGGTGTTTATCACCACCAGTCTGGTCTGCTTTCACGCGTCGGTGAGCTGATCGCGCCGTTTTCACGCCACATTGCGGTGTTGACCAGTCCACGCGCCTGGGCGGCGGTAGAAGGTGCGCTTTTCCACCAGCCTGACGCAGTCCGACGTGCAGTTTGATGTGTACCTGTTGCAAGGGGAGTGTACGCGCGAGGCTATTGCACACCATCAGCGTGAAATTGCTCAACGCGGTGTGCATTTTGTCCTCGGTGTTGGCGGCGGACGCGTGATGGACTGTGCCAAGGCGGTTGCCGACGGGCTGGATAACGGCCAGGCGGCCACGTTGCCGACCATTGCCGCCACCTGCGCGGCCTGGTCCCCAATCAGCATTCTGTATGATGAGCAGGGAAGGCATCAGGGAACGCAGGCATTGCGACATATGCCGGTGATGGTATTGGTGGACAGTGAGGTGATCGCCCACAGCGATGTGCTCTATCTGAAAGCGGGCATCGTCGATGCGCTTGCAAAATGGTATGAATTTCAGCCTTGTCTGGCGAAAAACGGCGATAACCTGGCGCTCAACCTTAAGGTTCAGGCGGCGGCGCTGGCCCGCGATACTTTTGTTCAGTGGGGTGAGCAGGCGCTGCGTGATAATGCAGAGCAGCGCGTCACGCTGGCACTGCAAAAAGTGATTGATGCCAATATTGCACTGGCCGGGTTGGCGAACAGCATGCGCGATGATTCGCCCTCGCCGAGCGTGGCCCATGCGATTCATAACCGGATGACGCACGTTCCTGAACTGCACGCCTGGTTGCACGGTGAAAAAGTGGGTTACGGATTGCGGGTTCAATCGCTATTGGCGCGCGGTGATGGCTCGGTTGATCCCGATTTATTGGCGCAGTTGCAACGCTATGATGCTCCTGTGCGTTTACCGTTGGAGGAAGCGCGCTATGCCGAACTGGCTGACACGCTGTCTCACTCGTTTAAATTTCCTGCTGCCAGCGCCGCGCTTCTGCCGTTTTCGCTAGCGCCAGAGGCGATTCAGCGGGCCGTATTAATAACGCAATACAGCAAGTGATGCGGTTTCGCGGAGTGTGATGGATATCAATATAGCGTTATGTCTGGATGTGTGGTAAACGATCTACTTTCTGGATCTAAGATAGCTCCAGAAGATATATAGGGGCTGATTTGTCGCATGCTATATTCCCAAGATTAGAACGACGACAAAAATCCCGCCTGACACATCCAACGAACGAGTAAGCTATGGCATCACATCTCATTGATTTTCTCCTTATAGGGAATAACTTTGGCACGCCCGAAATGCGCGCTGTCTGGTCAGAACATAACCGCCTGACAAAACAAGTTGACGTTGAAATCGCGCTGGCGCTAGCCGAAGGAGAGCTGGGGGTGATCCCCTCAGACGCAGCACAAACCATTGCCGCGAAAGCGGATGCGAGCGCACTGAACGTGGAAGAGATCGCGCAAGACGCGGTCCGTATGAAACACTCCCTAATGCCCACCATCACCGCGATTCAAAAGCAATGTGGCGAGGCGGGCGAATATATTCACTATGGTGTTACCACGCAAGATATCGTGGATACCGCCACCGTGTTGTAATTACGGCAAGCTTTTGCCATTGTGGAACGCGACACGCAGTTATTGGCCGTAGAGTTGAAGCGACTGGCGAAGCAGTATCAATATACGCCGATGACTGGGCGTACCCACGGTATGCAGGCGTTACCCACCACGTTTGGTTTTAAATTGGCGGTATGGCTGGATGAGTTTGTTCGCCATCTTGAACGTCTGAAAGAGATCAAAGCCCGCGTATTGGTGGGCAACGTGAACGGGGCGATTGGCACCTATGCATCGTTTGGCGAACTGGGGCCGCAGATTGAGCTCCTGACGCTCGATAAATTGGGGCTGGGCACGCCGAACATCGGCTGGCAGTCTGCGCGCGATCGTTTCTCCGAATATGCCTCTGTAGTGGTATTGATCAGCGGCACGCTGGGCAAAATTGGCAACGAACTGTATAACCTGATGCGTACGGAAATCAACGAAGTTGAAGAACCGTTCTCGGCAGGCAAAATTGGCTCTACCACCATGCCGCACAAGCGTAATCCGGCGGCATTGGAAGGGCTGGCCAGCCTGACTGCACCGATTTTTAAAAGCGCATCGCTGATCCATGAATCCATGAAAGTGGAACATGGGCGTGACGCCATGAGCTGGCGTGCAGAGTGGATCGCACTGCCTGAAGTGAACATTTACCTCTCTGCACAATTGCAGAATGCGCTGGGTATCCTGCGCGGTATGTCGGTGAATGAGAAGCAGATGCTGGCGAATCTTGAACTGCAAAACGGCCTGTTGCTCTCTGAGAAAGTGATGTTTGAAATTGGCAAGCGTCTGGGCAAACAAACCGCGCACCATCTGGTGTACGAGTGCTCCATGAAAGCGTTTGAACAGAATCGTCACTTTAAGGATGTGCTGCTGGAAGATCCGGTGCTGTCAGCGCAGGTCACAGCACAGGAACTTGACGCGTGGCTGAACCCGGTCAACTATTTGGGCTGTGCACCGCAGAAAGTGGATGAAGTGATTCGTTATGCCGACAACTCTGGCCTGCTGCCAGCGTAAGTGAGCGTTAAACATGAGTACGGTTTTTCGCCAGCTCACGCTGGAAGATGACGAAGCGTTTCTGACGTTGGCGCTGGCGGCTTTTGAGCCGATTCGTCAGTTGGGTATCCACTTTGCTGCTGCCCATGCGGATATCGACATGGTGCGTCGCCATATCACGCGCCACGGTGTCTATGTGCTGGAAAAAGACGGCGTTATGGTGTCGTCTTTTAGCATCCGCTACCCTTGGGGGCCGGAGCCAGGCCCGTATGGTTTGCCGCATTTGGGGTGGTTCGCCACTCACCCAGATTATAAAGGACAGGGATTTAGCCGCCAGATGATGCAGTGGCTGGAAGAAACGGTGCTGATTGGGAAACTCAAAGCCCCGGCGGTTTCTCTCGGTACGGTGCAAAGCCATCCCTGGCTAATCAATATGTATAAACATTACGGTTTTAATGAAGTCGGGCAGGCGAATCTGGGTAAAGGCCACCTGACGATTTATATGGAAAAAGTGTTGGACCAGGACGGTTATCACCAGTGGAAGAAGAAAAACTCCCAATGAGAGGCATGAGTATGATAATGAAAAAACTCACTTTGTCTGCGTTAGCGCTTACCACTGCCTTTCTGATGGCGGGTTGTAATTCCCAGGACAAAAAAGCGGCGGCAGGCGGTGAAGCAAGTACGGTACTGCGCGTGGGTTCTACCGGACAAAGCTACCCGAGCGGCTTTAAACAGGATAACAAGCTGGTGGGTTTTGACGTTGAAGTCACTGAAACCATCGCTAAAGATCTGAATTACAAAATCGAGTGGGTTACCGCCGATTTCAGCGGCCTGAGGGGCCAACTGGAAGCGGGGAAACTGGATACCGTGGCCAACGTTGTGGCGATTACGCCGGCGCGCAAAGAAAAGTATAACTTTGCCGATGTCTACAGCTACTACGGCAGCCAGATTGTCACGCAAAAAGACAATACCGATATCAACACGCTGGATGATCTGAAAGGCAAAACCGTGGCGGGCGTATTAGGCTCTAACCACGTGAATAACCTGAAGAAAGCCTTTGCCGACGGCAGCGTAACCATCCGTACCTATGAAACCCGCGACGGTGCGATGAATGATGCCCTGTCCAAGCGTATTGAAGGCTATGTGAACTCCCGCCCGATCCTGCTGGCGGAGATCAATAAGCGTAACCTGCCGTTCAAACTGGTGGGCGATCCGCTGGTGATCGAGGAAGTCAGCTTCCCGTTCCACAAAGATGAAAAAGGCGGCAAGCTGCGTGAGCAGTTTAATGCCGAGCTGGCGAAAATGCGTGCTGATGGCCGTCTGAAAGATATTTCTGTGAAATATTTCGGTGAGGACATCACGACCGCACCGCAAGCATACTAACAGACGCTTTTTTTGTCATCTCCCTTCCACCGGTGCTTGCGCCGGTGGAAGCATTAATGGTACTGCTCATGAATATCGATTTTGCTTACCTGCTGAAGGTGTTTCCTCAGGTTTTGCTCTATTTACCGACCACGCTGCTGTTAGCCGTGGTATCCATGATTTTCGCCATGATACTGGGTCTGGTGCTAGCGCTGCTGCGGGAAAGCAAGATCACGGTATTGGTGAAGGTGATTGAGTTTTATATCTCACTGTTTCGTGGCATTCCGTCGCTGGTTCAGCTGTTTATCATCTACTTCGGCTTGCCGCAGCTTTTCCCGGCGCTGAGCGACCTGACGGCGATGTCGGCAGCGATTATCGGTTTTAGCCTGAAAACCTCGGCGTATATGGCGGAAATTTTCCGCGCCGCGCTGGCCTCTGTCGATTGGGGGCAAACGGAAGCCGGGCTGTCGATTGGTATGAATCGTTCGCAGATTTATCGCCGCATCGTGCTGCCTCAGGCGATGCTCAATGCGTTGCCGGCAACAGGCAATACCTTTATTTCCTTGATCAAAGACACCTCGGTGGCCTTTGCGCTTGGCGTATCCGAACTGTTTGCCGAAGGCAAGATGATCGCTGCGGAATCGCTGCGTTTCTTCGAAACCTTCCTGGTGGTGGGGCTGATTTACTGGCTGGTCATTTTGGTCTATTCCTGGCTGCAAAACTGGCTGGAAAAGAAACTGAACCACTCATTACAGCGCTAAGGAGACCCCGCTATGATCAGTGTAAAAAATCTCTCAAAACGCTTTGGCGACAAAGTGGTGCTGGACAACATCAGCCTGGATATCGAACAGGGCGAAGTGGTGGCGATTATCGGGCCATCTGGGTCAGGTAAATCCACCCTGCTGCGTTGCCTCAACCTGTTGGAAAAGCCGGAATCCGGCACGATTGAAATTGGCTCGCCTGCTGGATACGCGCTGTTATAGCACCAAGGAAGCCTATGCACTGTGCCAGCAGACTGCGATGGTGTTCCAGAACTACAACCTGTTCAAGAATAAAACCGCGCTGGAAAACATCACCGAAGCGCTTATCGTTGTGAAAAAAATGCCGAAAAAGCAGGCGCAGGATATCGGTATCAAACTGCTGGAACAGGTCGGCCTGTTGCCGGAAGCCAGGTGACCTTGTCCGGCGGGCAGCAGCAGCGCGTGGGCATTGCGCGGGCGCTGGCCGTGGATCCGAAGGCCATTCTGTTTGATGAGCCCACTTCGGCGCTGGATCCGGAACGCGTGCACGAAGTGCTGCAAGTGATTCAGAACCTGGCGAAAAACAGCACTATGATGGTTATCGTGACCCATGAGATGCAGTTTGCCAAAGAGATTGCAGATCGGGTGATTTTCATGGCCGATGGGCATATCGTCGAGCAGGGGCCAGCGGAGAAGGTCATCAGTTTCTCCGACAATCCGCAGACGCAGCGCTTCTTACGTCAGATGACCAAGATGCCGGAACATACGGAATACGACATCTGACGATGCGGTAATACAAGCTATTTAGATAAAAACACCCTGCGCGCCGCGGGTTTAGTCCGCGGCGTTAAGTACGGACAGTGTGGAGAATACATCGTGAAAACAGCACTTCAGCATGCGCCTTTAGCGCAATTTATTCAGGCGTTTCGGCACGATTTGCACCAGGACCCTGAATTATCAAACCAGGAATTTGAAACAACCAAGAAAATCCGCGCCGCGTTGGAGAAGGAAGGCATCCGCATTCTGGATCTGCCGTTGAAAACCGGTCTGGTCGCCGAAGTCGGGAGATTGCAGGAAGGCCCGCTGGTTGTCGTGCGTTCTGATATTGATGCGTTGCCGATAGAGGAAGAATCTGGCGTTGAATTCACGTCTCAGCGTCAGGGCGTGATGCACGCTTGTGGTCACGATTTTCACTCTTCCGCTGCGTTGGGCGCTGCCATTTTGCTGAAAGGTATCGAGTCTGAGTTAAAAGGCACGGTGCGCATTCTGTTCCAGGCGGCAGAAGAGACAGGGCTGGGCGCGCCAGAAGTGATCGCGACCGGTGCACTGGATAATGCCGTGGCAATCTTTGGCATTCATAACGACTCAACGCTGCCTGTCGGCGTAGTGGGGGGTAAGGATGGCGCGTTGACCGCAGGTGTCGATCGTTTTGAAATCAAGATCGCCGCCAAAGGCTGCCATGCGGCCAAACCCCATGAAGGTAATGACCCTATTATCATTCTGGGCCAGTTAATCAGTGCTGTGCAGACTATTATCAGCCGTACGGTGCCTGCGGATGACACCTCTGTGGTGTCAATCACTCAGGTACACAGTGGCAGCACCTGGAACGTGATCCCGGATACTGCCTATGTGGAGGGCACCGTTCGTACCTTCAGTCAGACGGCGCGCGATCTGATTGAACAGCGCTTCCGCCAGATTGTGGCAGGTATCGCCAGTACTTTTGGCGCTGAGCTGGAGTTTATCTGGCATGCGGGGCCGCCATCGGTGGTCAATACGCCGAAATGGGTTGATTTTGCACTGCGCGTTGCCGATGAAGAAGGCTTTGAAGCTCGCCGCGTGGATGCCAGCCCGATAGGGGAGGATTTTGCCTTCTATCAGCAAAAACTGCCGGGCACGTTCATGATGGTGGGGTCGGGCGGACCTTATGCACTGCATCACCCGAAATTCCGTGTTGATGACAGTGCGCTGTTCCCCACAGCGCACTACCTCTATCAGTTGGCAAAACAGAGTCTGGAACAACTGGCCTCGCGTTGATGCTTTCCTCCGCGCCGTGCCCACGGCGCAGATAATTTATTTATCCCTATTTTATTTAAGAAAAACAGCTAAATATCCCACCCTTCTTGCTCGATACTTCCTTTTTTCACGATAAATGTAAGTTAAACGACGTGTTATTTATTATGTCAATTGATGTTCAAGGAATGAACCAATAATACGATTTCATGCCGAATGGTAAGAAATCTGTATTAAAAGGAATCGAAATGAAAAATAAATTTACACTGCTTGTTACCGTTCTCTTGCTTTCCGGTTGCACGACGCAATGGGTGACGCAATGGGTTAAGAACAGCGCAAATGCCGAGGACTTCACGATCTCCAAAGCGGCCTGTGAAGTACTGAGCGAGGAAAAATTCCCGGTGAAAAATGAAAAATACATCAGTGGGAAACGACTAGAAACACAAAGTTACGTGATGGATGTTAATGCAGATAGCCGTCAGGCGCTTTTCAAACAGTGCATGAAATTGAGAGGGTGGACATCAGAAACCAAGTGGTTCCAATAAGGAAGAATATTTTAAAAGGAATAATATGAATAGCCTGCAACGTTTTGTTTTTCCATTTACTTTTTTATGTTTAAGCCCCGCTTTTGCCATGCCTGTATCACCGCCTGCGCTAGAACAGGCTCAGATGCAGAGTGATGTTGTGGTGAGCGAAGGGAAAGTGAAAATCAATCAGAGCAACCTTGACTATCATGCCGAAGTAGGCGCGTTAGCACTGAACACGGACGATCCCGATGCGCCGGTCGCAACCTTGTCGTATGTGGCTTACTTCAAGATGATGGATAAGAAAGAGAAGAAGGAAAATCGTCCGATCACGTTTATTTATAACGGCGGTCCCGGCTTCTCCTCTGTGTGGCTGCACATGGGCGGGTTAGGGCCGAAACGGGTGGTTACCAGCACGCCGGACAAGCCCGTTTTGCCGCCTTATCCGGTTATTGACAATGCTTATTCCCTGCTTGATGTCAGCGATTTGGTGTTTATCGATGCGCCGGGGACCGGGTTTGGCCAGTTTATTAGTCATGCAACCAACGCTCAGGAGCGGCAGGCGCAAAAGTACCAAAAGGCGAATGAAGCTTACAGTATTGATGGCGACGCACAGGCGTTTGCTCAATTTATCACGCAGTTCCTGAGCCGCCATCAGCGCTGGAATACCCCGCGTTATCTGCTCGGTGAGAGCTATGGTACGACGCGCTCGGTGGCACTGGCCAACAGGCTAAAGACGCAGTACAACGTAGATGTTAACGGCATTATTTTGCTATCGCAGTATTTAAGCCAGGACATTGATATCGATTTCCCGGAATCCAACCCTGGCATCGATCAGCCTTATTATCTGGCGTTGCCCACCTATGCCGCTATTGCCCATTATTACCATCGCCAGTTACATGTCAGTGAAGATCTGGGAGAGTTGCTACGAGAGGTCGAGCTGTTTTCCCTTGGCCCATATGCCCAAGCGTTGGCACAGGGGAATCTTTTGCCAGAAAAGCAGAAAGGCGAACTGGCTGAAAAACTCGCCCGATACACGGGGATATTCGCCCGGGAGTGGATCAATGCAGACTTACGCCTTTCAGGCCCGGTGTTTGTTAAAAAGCTGCTCGCAGAGCAGGGCGAAACCGTTAGTCGCTCAGATGGCCGCTATCGCGGGGCGTCGCTGCATAAAATGGCCGCGTGGAGCGATTACGATCCGATTATGACCATCGGTTCCGGGTTTGTTTCCGCGTATCGTGACTATTTGACGCAGGCTTTGAAAGTGAACACGGTGCAAGACTATGTTTCTGACTCGAACGCCATTTCCCATTGGAATATGACGCCAGAAAACCGTTCTTTCAATCTGTTGCCTGCATTGTCTCAGACCATGAAAATGAACCCGCGTATGAAAGTGATGGTGCTCGGTGGCGTTTATGATCTGGCGACACCTTACTTTGTCGCGCAATACCACCTTAATCACCTTTCCTTGCCTGAAAAGCTCCGTAAGAATTTGCAATTTCACCGGTATGAATCGGGGCACCTGCCTTATCTTGATGAAAAATCCCTGCAACAGTTGCATCAGGATCTGAGTCGCTTCATTGCTGGATAATTCAGCGGGTTGTTGGAAAATGGCGACAGATACCATGTTTATATGTCTCCATAAGGAGACATATAACTAATTAAAAAAATAATGATAAAAATAAAATATTACGGTTCTGTCTCTGTTTGGAGACAGTGTGAGGGTTGGCATTCAGCCCCATGGGATAACCTGTGTGTGATATCTATTAGCTGGGTGTGTTTTATTTTATTATTATTTTCAATGCATTAATTAATTTCTGTTTTTTTACTTCCAGAGTGACAAGATATTGGCACATTTTATGCTAATATTATCGCGTAGATGCTCATTCCACCTTCTGTGTTTGCTTCGGCTTCATAATCCTGGGAATGATGCAGAGCCATTACGGGTGCTTATCGTCCACCTCCAGATGACGTTGCGGTTGGCAGTTTTGCTGCGTTTCACAACACCATCGGACTTTTCGGACATTACGTTGAGTGAGGCACTTCACTGCAGTCTTTTATGACCTGATCTTATTCAACGCTTGCCGTTTATTGGCAAGCGTTTTTTTTACGCTATTTTCAGAGCGCGACGTCCTCACCATGGGTGGCAATGACCTTTTGATACCATAAGAAGGATTTTTTCTTATGGCGCTCGCCACTGCCGGAGAGGGTGTCATCCAGATCGACATAAATAAACCCGTAGCGCTTGGACATTTCACCGGTGGACATGCTGACCAGATCGATACAGCCCCAAGGGGTGTAGCCCATCAGCGTCACGCCGTCGGCAATGGCATCGGCCATTGCATCAATGTGTTGCCGTAGATAATTGATGCGATAGTCATCCTCAACGTAGAGATTGCCGTCGGGTTTATCGACCGCGCCTAACCCATTTTCGACGACAAACAGGGGTTTACCGTAACGGTCATAAAGCTGATTCAGCGCAATACGCAGGCCAGTCGGATCAATCTCCCAACCCCATTCGCTGGCGTCAAGGAACGGGTTGCGCTTCCCGCCGAGCAGATTGCCTTCGGTATTGTCACCCTGCGCCTGAGTTTCATTCACGGTGGTCGACATGTAGTAACTGAAACCGATGTAATCGACGGTATGGTTCGCCAGCAATTCCAGATCGCCAGGTTCAATGGCCAGAGTGACGCCGAGTGAATCCCAAAGTCGTTGTGCATAGTAGGGATATTTGCCGTTGGCCTGCACATCGGCACAGTAGAAGTTAAAGGATTGCATCCGCTGCATGGCGGCCAACTGGTTTACCGGGTTGCAGTCGTAAGCGTAGGTAGTGGCATAAATAATCATGCAGCCCATTTGGATCTGCGGATTGACATCGCGGGCAATTTGGGTTGCCAGACTGCTGGCGACAAACTGGTGGTACCACGCCTGGAATTTCGCCTGTGCGTCCCGGGCACCCGTTTTGGCAATCAGCCTCTGACTCATGATCGGGAAATGTGCCGCGCTGTTGATCTCATTGAAGGTCATCCAGTATTTGACCTTGCGACCAAAACGCTCAAGAACCGTGCGGGCGAAACGTTCGAAAAAACCGACCAGCGCGCGGTTTTTCCAGCCGCCATAAGCGGTCGCCAGATGCAGCGGTAACTCATAGTGAGAAATCGTGATAACGGGTTCAATGCCATGGGCGAGGCAGGTATCAATCACCGCATCGTAATGCGCCAGGCCAGCTTCATTAGGGATTTCTTCTACGCCGTTGGGGTAGATGCGGGTCCAGGCAATGGAAAAACGGTAATACTTGAAGCCCATTTCGGCGAACAGCACGATGTTTTCCCTGAAACGGTGGTAATGATCTATGCCTTTGTGGTTAGGGTAAGTGTAGCGAGCGGTATCCAGCGAAAAATCAAAGGATTCAGAGGCTACGATGGCTAAGCGCGCTTTGCCGCCGGGGATGGCATCCACAATCGATAATCCTTTGCCCTCTTCATCGTATGCCCCTTCGACCTGATTGGCCGCGGTGGCGCCGCCCCAAAGAAATTCGGGAGGAAATCGTGTGTTCATGGGCTTCTCCTGTAGTGAAAGATGTTCAGCACTAGCGGATAAAAACCGCTCTTGGCTTTTATGAAACCGGTTTCAATCTTCGGCAATAATCATAGCACCCTGAAATTTTTTACGCACGCCAACCCCTGGCACCTATGCACCGAGTGATCCCTTGAACGCTATTTTTCCTGGTTTTACGCTGTGAGAAATAATCTCGGCGTATTCATTACAGTGATAATTTTATTGATTTTAAGGTTTTTACTTGATTGCTGTGATTGGCGTGTTTCAGATAAATTATTTATTGCATACAAAGGCGTTTTTTCATATTTTCAGTGCGAAAAAGAGTAATGAAGCAATAATGTTGAATATTCTTTTAAATGGGAGGTGTTTTAATTTCTTGAATGAGGAAAGAAATAAAACCAGCATATTGTCATTTTCAGGTGTTGGCATCAGCGAAAATGGATATGACTGAGATACAAGGGCGAGCGGCGAAAATGTTTCAGCGGAAACCGCGAATTCCCTTTGCGCATTCTGCTCCGAATAAACGAACCGCATTCACGATGTCTGAAGTGCAAGGTCAACTTGGCCACCAGGGCTGCCTGTATTAAGCATGCTGCTCCCCTTGTATCAATATGAACGATGATTATGAATTACGTATTGCAGGATGATGGCTTAATTCCCCTCACATTAGCCGTCGGGTGATGTATAAATTTCATATCTACGGCGTCCATAGCGTAGCTTCGCGCCCAGAATAGATCTGCTCTACCCTTCACGCACTGTCGGTGTATCAACAGACACACGAGAATGCATCTCTGTGCGGTCAGTATGCTAGTGTGCCCAAGGTAAAGTGGCACACCAGTCGGTGGGATGTATCAGTTTTGCGGCGCTTGCAGCGTTAGCAATAGCCCTTCACGACGCATCTGAGCCGCTTCTTCCGGCTGTCGCAGGTGATCAAAGGCATCGGCACGCCAGGCATAATCGAAGGCATCCGGACGCAGCGCCAACGCGGCGGCAAACGCATCGCTCGCTTGCTGCCATTCCCCTTGTTTCAGCATTAACTGTCCCAGCGTACTGTGCAGTAGCGCATTGTCCCCATGTTGTTTAAGCAACTGGCATAACAGTTTTTCCAACGGGGCAGGTTCACCGGCAGCCAGACGCGGCATCAGCAGTACCAGACGCTCATCGTAGTGGCGCTTCAAGCCGTCAATGACGATCTGCTGAGCGGTTTGGTGATCATCACACGCAATCAGGTGCTCCGCCATGGCCACTTGTAACGGCAAGTCTTGCCGCACCTTACGGCTTTGTTCCTTCCACCACTGCTTCAGACCTTCACTGCTACCTTCCGCCATCGCCTGTTCCATCAGACCGAGCAGGGCGGATTGGCGCAAAGCTTCCAACTCCTCCTCGGTGCGGATTTGGGTTTTGCGCATGGCTGGCAGAATATCCAACAGTTCACCGTAGGCGTGGGTACGCTGGAATGCCAGTTCAGCCAGACGCAATACTTCAGGGTGGCGCGGTGCGTATTCCAGCAGACGATCGACGCCATGGCGTGCGGCGTGGTCCTCATTACGAGCCAGTTGGATACGCACGCGGGTAATGTCTACCGGTAGCTGATCGGTGTCGGCCATTTCAGCCGCCCGCTCAAGATACTGTCGGGTGTGGAACTCGTCGCCGCGCTGCTGTGCCGCTTCAGCAGCCAGCAGGTAGTTAACCACCGGCTGTTCCGCGTGATCGGCATTGCGCGTCATCAGTTTTTCAACCTGCAGATAATCGCCTTCGGCCAGTTTAAGTAGGGCTGCTTTGGTCTGTTTTCTGGCGCGCGTGCGTTTACGGCCCAGGAACCAACCCCGTGTGCGTGCGCCGGTACGAAAAACACGACGTAACAGCCATTCCAATGCAAACAGCATGATTAATAGCAGCACCAGCATGATCGCCAGCCCTGTAACGCTGGTTTCGATATTGTAGGTGTCGGTTTGTATCAACACGTAACCCTGACGCCCGGCGAGCATCGGGCCAAGCACTACGCCAGCAATAAGGATCAGGAACAAGAACAGCACTTTCAGCATGATCAGCCCTCCTGTTGCTGTGCAGGCGATTGCGCCAGCAAATTACGCACTCGCGTTTGCATCAATTTTTCCAGCAACGGCTGGCTTTGCAGCGTAGTCGGAACATCAAGAGAGACGGGTTGCTGGCTCAAGCTGTCAACCTGCTCCAAAAAGGCTTTAGTACCAAGATCGCTGGTATCGAAATAGGCGCGAACCCAGGTGGATACCGCCTCCAGCGACTGTTTATAGGTCTCGTTCTGATGGCGCGGCACGGCTTGTGCGGCGGTCAGCAGGCGCGCACGAATGTTTTCACGCAGGTAGAAATCCTGATTTGGTGCCAGCAGCGGTTCTGCATTGCTGTCGCGACGGCGAATGGTAATAAAATCGGACATAAAATTGTGCCAGCTTTTACTCAGATTCTGTCGCCATTCGCTGAGTGTGGCTGAAAGCTCGCCATCGGTTTCATCCATCGGCGCGTCATCTTCCTGAGTGTTATCGGCCAGACGGAGATTGTCGACCTGATCGGTTAATTGATTCACTCGCAGAATGATGCCATCGAAATCCACCTGGCCGACTGATGCCAGCGCGCTGATATCATTGGCAATAGCGCGGCGCAGCTCGAGCAGGCTAGGGTCGTTCATGTCGGCCAAAGTGCCATCGGCGCTTTTCAGGAGCGCGCCTGCGGTCAGCACATCTTTATCACTCCAGAGCTTGTGTCCGGCCAGCTTGACCAGAAAATCCGCCTGTGCCAGCAGCCAGGTGCTGGTGTCGTGATTGGAGAGTGCCGCCAGTTTTTGGCTGAGCTCACCGGATTCACGCGTGACCACGCTCAACTGGTGCGTGGTGCTGTCCTGCCACTGTTTTTGTTGCGCTTGCGAGGCCTGCCACGCCGTTTTTTCCTGTTGATACTGCTGCTGTAGCGCCGTCAACTCACCCTTTAGCTGTGCCATGGATGCGGCGTTTTGCTTCTCTTGCTGCTGCCCGAGGTAATACACGCCCCCACTCAGCAGCAGGGCGATAACAATGGCAAGCCCGCCCAGCACACGGCCATTTCCCGCATTGTCCTGGCGCGGCGTATCCTGTGACGCAGCGTTGGATTGTGAAAATGTCGCGTCAGGGCGTTCTGTCACCGTTTCCGATGGGGTTGAAGGGGTATGGTGTTCCGTCATAATGGGTCATCCCATGGTCTGGTTTGTTGTACGGTTGGCCGTGCAGTCACGACAGCAGACGCACAAGCGCGTCGTTATCGGCATTGTCTGCGATGAGCACGTCACGCCAGCCAAGCTGACGTGCTTCTGACGCCAACCGTTCGCTTACAACGATAACCTGGCAGTGGAGCAGCCAGGATTCGCGATAATAATTTGGCACCAGCGCATACAGCTGGTGCAGCATATCGCCGCTGGTTATCACCAAACGATCGATACCCAGTTGCTGCCAATGTCTGCTCTGTTCCGGCCCATCATAATAGACCGGGCTGCGCTGATAACATTCACAATAACTGACTCGCGCGCCACGTTCTGCGAGCGTTGTTGCCAGCAGTTCTCTGCCGCCATTCCCTCGTAATAATAGCGCGTTTTTGCCGCTAATATTTTGTAATTCTGGTAGTTGTAGCAGCATTTCGCTGGTTTCCCGCTCTGACGGAAAGGCAACGGCGCGGGATGCCGCCTGATGCAGCGCCAGCGCGGTCGTGCGTCCGATGGCGTAATAGATGGGGGCGGTGGGCCAGCGTAAATTTGCTTGATTGAGTGTGGCGGAAGCATAGTGCACGGCATGTTGTGACAGCGCGAAGACCATGTCGCCATCGCGCAGCGCCGCCAGCCGTGCAGGCAGGGAAGGTAATCCACTGCCGGGGGAAAAATCAATCAGCGGGCTGTGGCAGGCCGGGTGGCCGAGCTTGCGCAGCCGTTCAACCAGCGCCTCCCCCGCAGGTGACGGGCGGGTCACCAGAATGGTCATGATGAACCTGCGCCTTGATAGACGGCGTGCAGAATGGCGTGTGCGCCATTAGCCAGGAGTTCTTTGGCCAGATCGATGCCCATGCGCTCCGCATCGCTGGCGGGGCCGATGCGCTCGCCGCGAATCATCTTGCTGCCATCCGGTGCGCCGACCAAGGCTCGCAGCCAGAGTTGCCCTGCGTTCAGTTCGGCATAGCTGCCAATCGGTACCTGGCAACCGCCGTCGAGGCGAAGGTTCATGGCTCGTTCAGCAAGAACGCGGCAGGAGGTTTGTGCGTGATTGAGCGGTGCCAGCAGCCCGCGCACGCGAGCGTCATTTTCCCGGCATTCGATGCCAATGGCACCCTGTCCAACGGCGGGCAGCGACTCTTCCGGCGTGAGCGGTGTGCGGATGCGCTCCGCCAGATTTAGCCGTGACAGCCCGGCAACGGCCAGAATGATGGCGTCATAGTCGCCGTTATCCAGCTTGCTCAAGCGGGTGCCGACGTTGCCACGCAAATCGCGGATAACCAGATCGGGACGGTGGGCGCGCAGCTGGCACTGGCGGCGCAGGCTGGAGGTGCCGACACAGCTACCGAGCAGGAGATCGTCCACGCTGGCATAGTGGTTTGAGACAAAGGCATCACGCGGATCTTCGCGTTCACAAATGGTGTACAAGCCAAGACCATCAGGGAATGACACCGGAACATCTTTCATCGAGTGCACGGCGATATCGGCGCGGTGTTCCAGCAAAGCGCGTTCCAGCTCTTTAACAAACAACCCTTTACCGCCCACTTTGGCCAGCGGCGTATCCAGAATAATGTCGCCGCGCGTGACCATGGGAACCAGTTCAACCTGTAAGTCCGGGTAGTGCTCTTGCAAGCGCTGTTGAACATATTGTGCTTGCCACAGGGCTAGCGGGCTTTGTCGGGTGGCAATTCTAAGGGTGTTGTCTACCATGCTTAATACCGTTTTTATCATTTAGCGCCATCGTATCACTGAGACGCACAGGTGTCAGCGTTCCGGCGCTGAAGGTGCTGCATAGCGACGGGAAGATGCGCGTTTTCACCATAAGGTGAGAGGATAGCGGCGTAATCATGCCAGAGAATGCGGAGCAATAAGAGAAAGTAAGCCAATAGTGTCTAACTTTCTTTAGTTTCTTTACGCTCAATGAGCAAGGTGTTAAATTGATCACGTTTCTAGCACTATCTTATCAGTCACTCCTCTAATTCTATTGCTGATGAGTTTGGAGCACGGGGTTTTTTCTAGGCACTGGGATAATCAGGCGGACCGTCTTGTACTTCTACATCGAGACTTTGAAGCAGAGACTGGACGCGATCAACCAATTGCGAGTTGACCGCGCTCTGGAAGCAATGAAACCCGCTTTTCAGCAGGTTTATCGCCTTCTGCCCGTATTATTGCACCACCATCATCCGCTCATGCCGGGCTACCTTGAAGGCAAGGTTCCGCACGGTGTGTGCACTTTCACGCCTGATGAAAACCAACAGCGTTACATCGACAGCATTGAGCTGCGCTGGGGAGAGATCCCTGCCATCAATTCGCAGGGTGAATTGCCTATCACCGGCGTCTACTCCATGGGTAGCACCTCCTCCATCGGTCAGAGTTGCTCTTCCGATCTGGATATCTGGGTGTGCCATCAATCCTGGCTGGACCACGAAGAGCACCAGCGTTTACAGCAGAAATGTACCCTGTTGGAGCAATGGGCGGCGGCGCAAGGGGTGGATGTCAGCTTCTTCCTGATTGACGAAAACCGTTTTCGTCACAATGAGAGCGGCAGCCTGGGCGGTGAAGACTGCGGTTCGACGCAGCATATCCTGCTGCTGGATGAGTTTTACCGCACTGCGGTGCGCATGGCGGGCAAACGCCTGCTGTGGCATATGGTGCCGGTTGAAGAAGAACACTACGACGAGTATGTCCTGTCGCTCTATGCGCAGGGTGCGCTTGCACCCAACGAGTGGCTGGATCTGGGCGGCTTGAGCTTGCTCTCGGCAGAAGAGTATTTCGGTGCCAGCCTGTGGCAGTTGTATAAAAGCATCGACTCTCCCTACAAAGCGGTATTGAAAACCCTGTTGCTGGAAGCTTACTCCTGGCAATACCCGGACACACGCTTGCTGTCGATGGATATCAAAGCCCGACTGCACAAAGGGGAGATCGTCGCGCTTGGGCTCGATCCCTATTGTATGATGTTGGATCGGGTGACCGAATATCTCACGCAAATTGAAGACCCGACGCGCCTCGATCTGGCGCGGCGTTGTTTTTATCTGAAAGTCTGCGAAAAACTGTCACGCGAAAAAGCCTGTGTAGGCTGGCGGCGGCAGATCTTAAGCCAGTTGGTGCAAGAGTGGGGCTGGGGCAGCGAACACCTTGCCATGCTGGATAACCGCGCCAACTGGAAAATCGAGCGCGTGCGTGAAGCGCACAATGAGTTGCTCGACGCGATGATGCAAACCTATCGCAACCTGATCCGCTTTGCGCGACGCAATAACCTGAGCGTCAGCGCCAGCCCGCAGGATATCGGCGTTCTGACGCGTAAGCTGTACGCGGCCTTTGAAGCCTTGCCGGGAAAAGTGACGCTGCTCAACCCGCAGATTTCACCGGATTTGTCCGAAGGGGATCTGACCTTTATCTACGTTCCGACCGGGCGTGCTAATCGCTCCGGCTGGTATCTGTACAATCAGGCACCCTCCATGGATGCCATCATCAGCCATCAGCCGCTGGAATATAACCGCTACCTGAACAAGCTGGTGGCGTGGGCCTATTTCAACGGACTGTTGACGCCGAATACGCGTCTGCACATTAAAGGCAGCGAACAGGTTGATATCGCGCGCCTGCGCGAGCTGGTGGATGACGTTTCTTGCCACTTCCCGCTACGTTTGCCGGCACCGACGCCTAAAGCGCTGTACAGCCCGTGTGAAATCCGTCATCTGGCGATTATCGTTAATCTGGAACACGATCCCACCACAGCGTTCCGCAATCAGGTGGTGCACTTTGATTTCCGCCATCTGGATGTGTTCAGCTTCGGTGAGCAACAGCAGTGTCTGGTGGGCAGCATTGACCTGCTGTACCGCAACTCATGGAACGAAGTGCGTACCCTGCATTTCAATGGCGAACAGTCGGTGCTGGAAGCGCTGAAAACCATTTTGGGTAAAATGCATCAGGACGCGGCGCTGCCGGAATCGCTGGAAGTATTCTGCTACAGCCAGCACCTGCGCGGTTTGATTCGTACGCGCGTGCAGCAGTTGGTTTCCGAGTGCATCGAACTGCGCCTGTCCAGCACTCGACAAGAGCCGGGCCGTTTTAAAGCGGTAAAAGTGGCAGGGCAGACCTGGGGTCTGTTCTTCGAACGCCTGAGCGTATCGGTGCAAAAGCTGGAAAACGCGGTGGAGTTCTACGGCGCGATTTCCAACAACAAACTGCAAGGGTTGCCCACGCAAGTGGAGACCAACCATATCCACCTGCCTGCGGTGATCGATGGCGTAGCCAGCGAGGGGATCATTCAGTTCTTCTTTGAAGATCTGCCCGAAGAGCAGGGATTCAATATCTTTATTCTGGATGAATCGAACCGCGTTGAAGTCTATCACCACTGTGAAGGCAGCAAGGAAGAGCTGGTGCGTGACGTGAGCCATTTTTACTCGTCGTCTCATGACCGCTTTACCTACGGTTCCAGCTTTATCAACTTCAACCTGCCGCAGTTCTACCAGATAGTGCAGTTGGAGGGACGGGCGCAGGTGATTCCTTTTCGCAGTACGACGCTATCTCATTTAAACATATCGCCGAGCAAAGAAGGTGCCTCGCCTGCGGTCAAACAGCGGCTGCATATGCTTTAGCGCTCTGGTTGTCCTTGGTGACAACAGAGCGCCTTCTCTCCTTAGTAGCCGAAAGAGACACCCTCACCTGATTGCGCACTGCACGCCTGCGCCAGCAGGGCAAAAAAGGGCTCACCGCTGCGATCGCAGACCCACTGCTCATTCTGATAAGTAAAGTGGTAACCACCGGCTTTGGTGGCTAGCCATACCTGATGCAGCGGCTCCTGGCGGTTGATAACAATCTTGCTGCCGTTCTCGAAACTCAGTGTCATGACGCCGCCGTTGGTTTCGTAATCGATGTCGGCATCACTGTCGAAGTCGTCCAATGCTTCTTCGATCGTCAACATTAACGCATCCGCTAATTGATGAAACTCACTGTCGTTCATTTTCGATTCCTATTGCTTTTCATGATCCACCTGCGATTATAGAGAGCATGCATAGATGATTGACAGGTCTTAATGACATGAAGCAGGTATTTCGTTCATTTTCTCTGGCGCTGACGCTGCTGGGATTGGTGGGTTGCGGGCTGAAAGGGCCGCTTTACATGCCAAATGGCGAACCGACCAACACCACAGACTCACAGAAAAACACGCATCAAAAACCGTCGATGCGTCCGTAAACGGCACGGTTGCATTTCTATAACGAATAACAGGTCACGATAACTATTACCGCGCCCGGTTACATCAGCGGAGTCAGAATAATGCAGTTCGCTAAAATGCACGGTTTGGGCAATGATTTTATGGTTGTCGATGCCGTTACACAAAATGTCTATTTCTCGCCGGAGCTGATTCGCCGTTTGTCGGATCGCCATCGTGGGGTAGGGTTTGAGCAATTGCTGGTGGTCGAGCCGCCATACGATCCTGAGCTGGATTTTCATTATCGCATTTTCAATGCAGATGGCAGCGAAGTGGCCCAGTGCGGTAACGGTGCACGCTGTTTTGCGCGTTTCGTGCGCATCAAGGGGTTGACCAACAAACGCGATATTGCGGTCAGTACCCATACCGGACGGATGGTGCTCAGCGTTACCGATGACGAACTGGTGCGGGTGAATATGGGCGAGCCGGATTTTGAACCGCAGCGCGTGCCGTTCCGGGCTGCCAAGGCGGAGAAAACCTATATTCTGCGCGCCAACGATCATTCGGTGCTGTGTGGCGTGGTGTCGATGGGTAACCCCCACTGCGTGATTCAGGTTGAAGATGTTAATTCGGCCAATGTTGAAACACTGGGCCCGGTGCTGGAAAGCCACGAGCGTTTTCCTGAGCGTGTCAACGTCGGGTTTATGAAGGTTGTCGATCGTAGCCACATACGCCTGCGGGTGTATGAGCGCGGTGCTGGCGAAACGCAGGCCTGCGGCAGCGGTGCCTGCGCCGCAGTTGCGGTGGGCATTCAGCAAGGGCTGTTGGCGGATGAGGTTCGCGTCTCGTTGCCGGGGGGCGATCTGGATATCCATTGGAAAGGGGTCGGCCATCCGCTGTATATGACCGGTCCTGCCACCCATGTTTATGATGGATTTATTCATTTATGAAGCATGTCGAGGAACAGGCAGAACGCCAGAACGCACTGAGTGACGAACTGATTTTGCAGTTCCTGCAACAGAATCCTGATTTCTTTATCCGTAATGCGCGTCAGGTCGAGCAAATGCACATCCCGCACCCGGTGCGGGGGACGGTATCACTGGTCGAATGGCAGTTGGCGCGTCAGCGGCATCAGATTGCGCAACTGGAAGAAGAGATTACCTTGCTGATGGAGCAGGCGCGCGGCAATGAAGTGCTGTTCCGTCGTCTGCTGGCGCTACAAACCGATTTGTCATCGGCCAATGGTCTGCATGACTTGCTGGAACGTCTGCAACGCTGGGCGCGTCAGCAGGGATTGGCCAGGGCGGATATCCGCCTGTTCAGCGACAAATGGCGCATCAGCGCGCCCTCGCGGTTTACCCATTTGGCGCTCTCTCGTTCGCTATTTGAACCGCTGCGCATACAGCGTTTGCGCGCCAGCAGCCACTATCTTGGCAGCCTGAACGGGCCGGAGTTGCTATTACTGTTACCGCAGGCGCGGCAGGTGGGTTCCGTGGCGCTGTCGCTGCTGGGAGAACACGAATCGCTGGGCGTGGTAATTTTCAGCAGCCGCGACAGTCATCACTATCAAGACGGCATGGGTACCGTGCTGCTGCAACACCTGGCCAACCTGCTGCCGGATATGCTGGCGCGCTGGGTTGAACGGGTATGAGCGAACCCGACCAGGCTGCGCTGCCTTCGCCATTGTTGACGTCGGTCGCGGTGTTTTTACGTTATCTGAAGGCAGAACTCCAGCTTAGCCCGCTGACGCAGAAAAACTATTGCCGCCAACTGGGGGCCATTGCTGCCATGCTCGATGAAATGGGCATTACCGACTGGCGCACTCTCGATGCGGCGGGAGTGCGTTCGGTGGCCGCGCGCAGCAAACGCGGTGGGTTGCAAGCGGCCAGCCTGGCGCTGCGCCTTTCCGCACTGCGCAGTTTTCTTGATTGGCAGGTGGCGCAAGGGGTGTTAACTGCCAATCCGGCGCGCGGTATTTCTGCGCCCAAAGCGGGTCGGCATTTGCCGAAAAACATGGATGTGGATGAAGTGAACCGCCTGTTGGAAATCGATCTTAACGATCCGCTTGCGGTGCGCGATCGCGCCATGCTGGAAGTGATGTACGGCGCTGGCTTGCGTTTAGCCGAACTGGTCGGCATGGAGTGTCGTCACGTTGATTTGGACGGCGGCGAAGTGTGGGTGGTGGGTAAGGGCAGCAAAGAGCGCAAACTGCCGCTGGGTCGTACCGCCGTGCACTGGTTGCGTGAGTGGCTGGAGCGGCGTGAGTTGTTTGGCCCGGAAGATGATGCCATCTTCATTACCCGACAGGGGAAACGCATTTCGATGCGCAACGTGCAAAAGCGTTTTGCCGAGTGGGGCATTAAGCAGGGGCTGAACTGCCACGTCCATCCCCATAAGCTACGTCACTCTTTTGCCACCCATATGCTGGAATCGAGCGGCGAGCTTCGTGCCGTGCAGGAACTGCTGGGGCATGCCAATCTTTCTACCACGCAAATTTATACCCATTTGGATTTTCAGCATTTGGCGACGGTGTACGATGCCGCGCACCCGCGCGCCAAACGAGGGAAGACATGATGCATTTTTACCGTCCACTGGCGCCGATTGCGGCCATGACGTTTGATTTAGACGATACGTTATACGATGACCGTGAAGTGATTCGGCGCACACAGGTGGAATCGGTGCGTTTTCTGCAAGCATTCCACCCGGCACTGAACGCGGTGCAGTCAGCCGATTTGCAGCGCGTTCGCGAGACACTGCGTGAGCAGGAGCCAGAGATATACCATGATGTTACGGAGTGGCATCGCCGGGCGGTAGAGCAATTGCTGCTTGAGGCGGGGCTCGATGCGGCAACGGCCAGCAGCGGTGCGCAGCAGGCGATGGCGCACTTTGCCCACTGGCGCAGCCAGATTACCCCTACGCAAGAAACGCACGATACGCTGCATGCCTTGTCCCAGCGCTGGCCGCTGGTTGCTATCACTAATGGCAATGCCGATCCCAGCCGCTTCGGGCTGGATCGCTACTTTCGGTTTATCTTGCGCGCTGGACCGGATGGTCGCGCCAAACCTTTCGGTGATATGTATCATCGGGCGGCGCAAGCGCTGGGTGTGGCACCGGGGCAGATTCTGCATGTGGGGGACGACTTGACCACCGACGTGGCCGCGCAGTGCGCAACGGATTGCAGGCCTGCTGGATTAACCTGCACGCGGGTAACCTGATGCAGATTGAGGATGCGCGGTTATTGCCGCACGTCGAAATTTCCCGGTTGGCATTGCTCACTACACTGCTATAATTCTGCTAATTTAGCTGTATAAATAACCAGTTAAGTAAGTGCCCCTGGGGTTACTGCTTGTCTGTTAACGGATGACTGTACCGATGGACATTTCTGAACTTCTTGATGACCTGAACAATAAACAGCGCGATGTGGTTGCCGCGCCGCGTGGAAACCTTTTGGTGCTGGCGGGTGCCGGGAGCGGCAAAACGCGCGTGCTGGTGCATCGTATCGCCTGGTTGATGTCGGTTGAGCAATGCTCGCCCTATTCCATCATGGCGGTGACCTTCACCAACAAAGCGGCGGCGGAAATGCGTCATCGCATCGAGCATTTGATTGGCACCAGCCAGGGCGGCATATGGATCGGCACCTTCCACGGTCTGGCGCACCGCCTGCTGCGCGCGCATCATCTTGATGCCGGTTTGCCGCAGGATTTTCAGATCCTGGACAGCGAAGATCAACTGCGTCTACTCAAACGCTTGATTCGGGCGCTGAATCTGGATGAGAAGCAGTGGCCACCGCGTCAGGCGATGTGGTACATCAACGGTAAGAAAGACGAAGGGCTGCTCCCGCAACATATCGAAAGTTATGGCAATCCCGTCGAGCAGACCTGGCTTAAGATGTATCAGGCCTATCAGGAAGCGTGCGATCGCGCCGGGCTGGTGGATTTTGCCGAGCTGTTACTGCGCGCTCACGAGCTGTGGCTGAACAAACCCCATATTCTCAATCACTACCGCGAACGCTTCACCAATATTCTGGTGGACGAATTTCAGGATACCAACCGTATTCAGTATGCCTGGATCCGCATGCTGGCGGGAGACAGTGCCAGTGTCATGATCGTGGGTGATGACGATCAGTCAATTTATGGCTGGCGTGGGGCGCAGATAGAAAATATCCAGCTGTTTTTGAATGACTTCCCCAAAGCCGAAACCATCCGTCTGGAACAGAACTATCGCTCTACCGGCAATATTCTTACCGCGGCCAATGCGCTGATTGCGCATAACGGTGGGCGGTTGGGTAAGAATCTGTGGACAGAAGATGCGCAGGGTGAGCCGATCTCTCTTTACTGCGCCTTTAACGAGCTCGATGAAGCGCGTTTTGTGGTTAACCGCATCAAAGTGTGGCAAGAAAATGGTGGCGCACTCAAGGACAATGCCATCCTGTATCGCAGCAACGCCCAATCGCGCGTGCTGGAAGAAGCCTTGCTGCAACAGAGCATGCCGTATCGTATTTATGGCGGTATGCGCTTCTTCGAGCGTCAGGAAATCAAAGACGCGCTTGCCTATTTACGCCTGATTGCCAACCGTAATGATGATGCGGCTTTCGAGCGCGTGGTGAATACCCCGACACGCGGTATCGGCGATCGGACCCTGGACGTAGTGCGTCAGACAGCGCGCGACCGGCAGGTGACGCTGTGGCAATCGAGCCGCACGTTGTTGCAGGAGAAAGCGCTGGCAGGGCGTGCCGCATCTGCGTTACAACGCTTCCTGGAGCTGGTGGAAGCACTGGCCTATGAAACTGCTGATTTGCCACTGCACGTGCAAACCGATCGTGTCATCAAAGATTCCGGCCTGTGGCAGATGTACGAGCAGGAAAACGGCGAGAAAGGGCAGGCCCGGGTAGAAAACCTGGAGGAACTGGTGACCGCGACGCGCCAGTTCAGCTATCAGGAAGAGGATATGGACCTGATGCCGTTGCAGGCATTTCTCTCTCACGCCGCGTTGGAAGCAGGTGAAGGGCAGGCCGATGCTTATCAGGATGCGGTGCAATTGATGACGCTCCACTCCGCCAAAGGGCTGGAATTCCCTCAGGTGTTTATCGTTGGCATGGAAGAGGGGATGTTCCCGAGCCAGATGTCGCTGGATGAGGGCGGACGCCTCGAAGAAGAGCGCCGTTTGGCTTATGTTGGCGTGACGCGCGCCATGCAGAAGCTGACCCTGACCTATGCAGAAAACCGGCGTTTGTACGGTAAAGAAACCTATCATCGCCCATCGCGTTTTGTCGGTGAGCTACCTGTCGAGTGCGTGGAGGAAGTCCGCCTGCGTGCCAGCGTCTCTCGTCCAGTCAACCACCAGCGGTTGGGTACGCCGGTGAGCCAGAGTGACAGCGGTTACGCGTTGGGCCAGCGCGTCCGTCATGCCAAATTTGGCGAAGGCACCATCATTAATCTGGAAGGCAGCGGTGAGCATTGCCGTTTGCAGGTCGCTTTCCAGGGACAAGGCATCAAGTGGCTGGTCGCAGCCTACGCGCGGTTGGAGACGGTATAACTCAGGCAGCAAAGCCGCCGTGTATCAAGGTAAAAAAGGAGATCAACCGGGATGACGTTAGACGAGATAATAACCGCTCTGCGCGGCAAAAAATGGGTGGACCTGACGCACAGCGTAACGGAATCTATTCCTATCTTTAGTTAGCGCTTTTCCCGGCGTGCAGCGTAACACGCTGTATACGGTTGAGCAGGATGGCTTTTTTGCCCAGCAACTGACCTTTGTGACCCAGACCGGTACGCACATCGATGCGCCTGCTCATTTTTCTCTGGGCAAACGCTGTCTGGATGGCCTTGCCAACAAGGAGTTGCTGCTGCCGCTTCGCGTGATCCACAAACAAGAGGCGGTGGCGCTTGATGCAGACTACCGTCTCAGCGTGCAGGATATTGTGGATTTCGAGCAACAATATGGGCAGATCCCTGCGGGTTGCTTTGTGGCATTCGCCAGTGGTTGGAGCCGACGTTGGCCGGATGTGCAGGCCTTTGCCAACAACGATGCCGAAGGCAATAGCCACACGCCGGGTTGGTCCATTGAGGCATTGCGCTTTCTGTTCGAACAGCGTCATGGTCACGAAACGCTGGACACCGACGCCGCCGTGGATTTTCGTCGCAACAACGGACTGATTGGCGAATTCTACGTGCTCGACCACAACGCCTGGCAGGTTGAGGTGATGAACAATCTGGATCAGGTGCCTGCAGTAGGGGCGTATATTCAGGTCAGCTTTCCCAATTTTGCCGGTGCGCCGGGCTTTCCGGTTAGGGCGATTGCCTATCTGCCCGACGACGATCGGTAAGCGAGACGGAGGCGGTGCGGGGTATGCCGCCTTCTCGACACGGGCTCATTGTCTGGCGTCGAATTGAACAATCCGAGCATCTTTTATCTGCCACAGTTTAAAAGTTGACAGCCTTTTTCATCTCGGCGTAACATGCGCCCATCATTATTTCCGGAGGGCCCCGCCTTGGACACACCCAGTCGATACTAGCTAATTAATTAATTGATTACTAACAATTTCTAAGGCTGCCCTGCTGTTTTTGCCGGTAGCCCTGGTGGTTATCAGTGATGTTGTATTCCTCCGTCATCATTTTGAGTCAGCACCGTCGGTTTGAAACCTGTTGGTGCCATGTCATCACCGTTTCTGTGCTTCAACGCGTCCGCCCTTCTCTGTTACCGCACTAGGAGCACATGGCCTATGCTGAGCGCATTTAAACTGGATAACTGCCGCTTATCCCGTCTGGAACTGGACGGCACCGATGATACCGCCGCCTCCGTGTGGGTGGATTTGGTCGAGCCTGAAGATGAAGAGCGTGAGCTGGTGCAAAACCGGTTGGGACAGAACCTGGCAACTCGCCCGGAACTGGAAGATATCGAGGCATCGGCACGTTTCTTCGAAGACGCGGACGATCACGCTGGAAACTCCCACCGTGGCATTCACCATTCGCGACGGGCGTTTGTATACGCTGCGCGAGCGTGAATTGCCTGCCTTTCGTCTGTACCGTATGAGTGCGCGCAACCAGACGCTGGTGGACGGTAACGCCTACGAACTGCTGCTCGATCTGTTTGAAACCAAGATTGAGCAGCTGGCCGATGAAATTGAAAACATCTACAGCGATTTGGAATCGCTCAGCCGCGTTATCATGGAAGGACGTCAGGGTGAAGAGTACGACGAGGCGCTCTCGACGTTAGCAGAATTAGAAGACGTGGGTTGGAAGGTACGCCTGTGTTTGATTACTCAGCGCGCATTGAACTTTTTGGTGCGCCGCGCGCGCTTGCCGAGCGGTCAATTGGAACAGGCACGAGAGATTCTGCGAGATATCGAATCCCTGCTGCCACATAATGAATCCCTGTTTCAGAAGGTCAACTTCCTGATGCAGGCGACGATGGGCTTTATCAATATTGAGCAGAGCCGCATTATCAAGATCTTCTCGGTAGTTTCCGTGGTGTTCCTGCCGCCGACGTTGGTGGCTTCCAGCTATGGAATGAACTTTGAATTTATGCCGGAGTTGCACTGGTCATTTGGCTATCCGGGGGCCATCGTGCTGATGATTCTGGCCGGACTGGCACCGTATCTCTACTTTAAGCGTAAAAACTGGCTGTAACGACATGTCCATGCTTCCCGGCGCAAGCCGGGAACGCCCTCATTTTCTGCTTCTACGATTATTTCCATATTAATTTAGTCCCCCCTTCTGTTTAGAATGAAACCTCTACCAGTTTTGTCATATCAGGTTGTCTCTATGGGAAGGGTTTCGCCCCTGGCGCAGTGGGTGGGGAGTGCTGCTGGTTGTTTCTCTGCTGCTCGGGCTGGCATTGCAGTGGTTTCATGTTCCGGCCGCATTTCTACTGGGGCCAATGATAGTTGGTGTGGTCATGGGGCTGAAGGGTGCAACGATTCGCATGCCACCGGCTTATTTTTGGGCCGCTAACGCTATTCTTGGCTGTCTGGTGGCGCAAAGCCTTTCTCTCTCCATTCTGAGTCCGCTGTTAAATGAATGGCCGTTGGTGCTGGGCATTCTGGTGGCAACCCTTGCCACCAGCGGTTTTTTCTGGCTGGCTACTGGTGAGATTCAGTGCCTTGCCCGGCACCACCGGCGCCTGGGGCGCGTCCCCCGGCGGAGCCTCGGCGATGGCCGCCATGTCGAGCGAGTTTGGTGCCGATGTGCGGCTGGTGGCGTTTATGCAATACCTGCGCGTGCTAATGGTGACCGCGGCGGCGGCGTTGTGTGGCGCGCTTGAGCCTCGGTGAAACTGCGGCACACAACACCGCCGCGTTGGTCTGGTTTCCTGCGATCGACTGGCGTTTTTTTGCCACGCTTGGCGTGGCATTTTGCGGCGTGCTATTGGGGCGCTGGCTGCGCCTTCCGTCCGGTGTGCCGCTGGGGCCGATGATCCTCGGCGCAGCGCTGCACTCTACCGGCACGCTGACGCTGCAAACCCCGGAGTGGATATTGTCATTGGCCTATGCGTTTATCGGCTGGAGCGTGGGACTAAGTTTTACCCGCCCGATTTTCCTGCTGGCGATCCGCACCTTGCCGCATATGATGGCCTCTATCATCGGGCTGATGGTGCTGTGTGGGGGCATGGCTTACGGCGTAACGCTGCTGCTGCCGGTAGATATTCTTACCGCGTATCTGGCGACCAGTCCCGGTGGGCTGGATTCTATTGCGGTCATTGCGGCGGGCAGCAACGTTGACATGGCTTTTGTGATTGCCATGCAAACGCTGCGGCTGTTTTCGACGTTGTTGTTTAGTCCGGTATTGTCGCGTTACATCTCACGCCACACTGCGATGGACGCGACGTAATTTTTGCTGGGCGATGAAGGCGTCAATGATAAACAGCGCCAGAGCCGCCCAGATAAAACCGAAGGCGACCATTTTGTCGCTGCCAAGCGGTTCGCCATACACGGTGACAGCGATAATAAACATCAGCGTTGGACCGAGATACTGGAAGAACCCGAGGGTGGACTGGCGCATTCTCACTGTGGCTGCGGTGAAAAACAGCAGTGGCATGGTGGTCACGATGCCCGCACTGACCAACAGCAGATTGAGCGTCGTGCTGTTATTGCCAAGGTGACTGCTCGGTGTATCGGCAATAAAAAACAGGTAGATAATTGCGGCGGGCAGCAGCCACAGCGTTTCAATCAGCATGCCGGTCTGGCCGTCTACGCCAAGTTTCTTGCGTAATAAGCCGTAGATAGCGAAGCTGAAGGCCAGCGCCAACGCAATCACCGGTACCGAGCCAAACTGCCATAACTGAATCAGTACGCCACTGAAAGCCAGCAATACCGCACACCATTGCAGGCGACGAAAGCGCTCGCCGAGAAAAATCATCCCCAGCATCACGTTAACCAGCGGGTTGATAAAATAGCCCAGGCTGGCTTCCAGAATGTGATCATGGTTGACCGCCCAAATGTAGAGCAGCCAGTTGCCGCCGACCAGTACGGCGGTCAGGGCAAGCATCAGCAGCGTTTTGGGTGAACCCATTACGTGCTGTACCTGACGCCATTTGCGGCTAACGCTCACCAGAACCAGCATAAACAGAAATGACCAGATAATGCGGTGCGTAAAAATCTCTGTGGCTGGAACTTGTCCAATCAGCTTGAAATAGACGGGCGCGATGCCCCAAATGAAATAGGCACCAAGGGCGAATAACACACCCTGGCGTGATTGCTGTTCATTCATGTGGAAGGCTTACTCAACGGTCGGAAGAACAGGTACTGTACGCGAAACCGCAGCGACTTTCATCTTATCCTCCGGTTTTAGTGCTTCGTTTTGCTAAATTAGGATTGTTCAGTCTTTTCTATCGTTACCGTGCGAATAATTCGCCATTATCCGACAATATAGGTGGCAGTGGCGGTGGCGATATGCACCTGTGCTTCGTTGTGCAACTCGGCGCGCGCCACGGCGATTTTATTCCCCCCGCGCAGCAGCGTACTGGTCAAGGTAAAGTGCTCGCCGCGACCCGGACGCAGATAGTCCACACGCAGATCGATGGTGTCCATTCGTGCCAGTCGTTGGTGAAATTCATGGGCGCTGATGCTTTGATGACGTAACAGGGCGCTGCCGACGCAGACCAGCCCCGCAGCCACATCCAGCCCAGCGGCGATCACCCCGCCGTGGAGAATTTTTTGCAGCGCATTCCCCACCAATCGCTCCTGACGATCGAACACCAGAATGGCATGGTCGGCCTCAAATTCACGCAGTTCAAGCCCCAGCTCCCGGTTAAATGGCATCTGGTAGATGAATATGTCGCTGACGCGCTGGCGAACGCTCTCCTGCGGTAACATTGCATCAGGAGGGAGTGTGTCATCTTGTTGTACAAGAGGAAGTGACATGGGGAGCGGCCCTCAGTAGAGATCGGAACAGAGAATAATGATAGTGTAACGTTAAATTTTTGTTTATTTTATGAGGCGTTTCTGTTTATTTCCAGAAAAGCATGAATAACTAGGAAGTGGATGATTCAAATATAGATTATGAAGCTAGAATAATAGCGAGCGTGTCTATCATTTTTCCTCACTTTCATGTTGGTCGGAGATACCGTATGCGCAAAATTGCGGGCATCGTGACGCTATTGTTGGCGGCACAGGTTCAGGCAGAAGAAGCAAAAATTCAGATTGTACACGACAGGCCCGCAGTGCGTGGCAGCATTATTGCCAATTTGCTGCAAGACCATGATAATCCTTTTATTCTTTATCCGTACGAAAGTAACTACCTGCTTTATACCTACACCACCAACATCAACAAACAGGCGATCAGCAGCTACGATTGGGCTAAAGAGGCGCGCAAAGACGAGGTGAATTTCCAGCTCAGTCTGGCCTTCCCTGTCTGGCGCGGCATCATGGGCGACAATTCGCTACTGGGTATTTCTTACTCTTACACGCAGCAGTCCTGGTGGCAGATGTCGAATGCCGATGAATCATCACCGTTTCGTGAAACCAACTATGAACCGCAAGTGTTTCTTGGCTGGGCGACCGACTACACCTGGGTGGATGGATGCTGCGCGACGTGGAGGTGGGGTTGAATCACCAGTCCAACGGCAAAGTGGATCCAACCTCACGCAGTTGGGATCGCGCCTATGTGCGCCTGATGGCGCAAAACGGCAACTGGAAGGTGGATCTCAAACCCTGGTTCCTGATTCCCGATCGTAAGGATGATAACCCGGATATCACCAAGTATCTGGGATATTATCGGGTACGTGTCGGCTACGTCTGGGGCGACAGCATCTTCAGCGTGGCAGGGCACTACAATTGGAACACCGGCTACGGCAATGCAGAGCTGGGCTGGAGCTACCCGCTGACCAAACATGTGCGCTTCTATACCAAGGTGTTCAGCGGTTACGGCGAATCGATGATCGATTACAACCACAAGCAGACGCGCTACGGTGTGGGCGTGATGTTGAACGATATCTTTTGAGGCGCGTTTTCAGAAACAGTAATTCTCGTGGTCAAAAGATTGCAGTTTTTATCGCAGGCGCTGAAAATAGCGCCTGTTTGATTTTATCGGTCACTGGCCGATGTGGCGCAAAGAGGATCGGGGAACTCGTGTCTACGGCGGAAGTGTTAAATAAGGAAGCGTTAGCGGCTCAGGTTTTGCGCGAGACGTTCGGTTATCAGCAATTCCGGCCCGGGCAGGATGCGGTTATTCAGGCGGCTGTCAACGGTCAGGATTGTCTGGTGATTATGCCGACCGGGGGCGGGAAATCGCTGTGCTACCAGATACCCGCGCTGGTGCTGGATGGCCTGACGCTGGTGGTGTCTCCGCTGATCTCTTTGATGAAAGATCAGGTAGATCAGCTTCTTGCCTATGGCGTTGCTGCCGCCTGCCTCAACTCTACCCAGACCCGCGAGCAACAGTGGGATGTGATGAACCGCTGTCGCAGCGGCGAGATCAAACTGTTGTATATCGCCCCTGAGCGTTTAACGACCGACAGCTTCTTTGACCAGCTTGTCCAGTGGAATCCGGCGCTGATTGCTATCGATGAAGCGCACTGTATCTCCCAGTGGGGGCATGATTTCCGGCCGGAATATCGCGCGCTCGGGCAAATCAAGCAGCGTTTCCCCACACTGCCAGTGGTTGCCTTGACGGCCACGGCCGACGAAACCACGCGCAGCGACATTGTGCGTCTGCTTGATCTGCACGAACCGCATATTCATCTGAGCAGCTTTGACAGACCCAATATTCGCTACACGCTGGTGGAGAAATTCAAGCCGCTCGATCAACTGTGGATGTTTGTGCAGGGGCAGCGTGGTAAAAGCGGCATCATTTATTGCAACAGCCGGGCGAAGGTGGAAGATATCAGCGCCCGTCTGCAAAACCGCGGCCTTAGCGTGGCGGCCTATCATGCCGGGCTGGATAACGAGCGGCGAGCACAGGTTCAGGAAGCGTTCCAGCGCGACGATTTGCAAGTGGTCGTGGCGACGGTCGCCTTCGGCATGGGCATCAACAAGCCGAACGTACGCTTTGTGGTGCATTTTGATATTCCGCGTAATATTGAATCTTACTATCAGGAAACCGGGCGCGCAGGGCGTGATGGCCTGCCAGCGGAAGCTGCGTTGTTTTACGATCCGGCGGATATGGCCTGGTTGCGCCGCTGCCTTGAGGAAAAACCGCCCGGTCAGCAGCAAGAAATTGAACGACATAAGCTTAATGCGATGGGCGCGTTTGCGGAGGCACAAACCTGTCGTCGTCTGGTGCTGCTCAACTATTTTGGTGAAGGGCGGCATGCCCCTTGTGGCAACTGTGATATCTGCCTCGATCCGCCTAAGCGCTATGATGGGCTGGTGGATGCGCAAAAAGCGCTCTCCTGCGTGTATCGCGTGGGGCAGCGCTTCGGTTTGGGCTATGTGGTGGAGGTGCTGCGCGGAGCCAACAACCAGCGTATTCGCGAGTGGGGGCACGACAAGCTGCCAGTGTATGGTATTGGCCGGGAGCAGTCTCATGAGCATTGGGTCAGCGTGCTGCGTCAGCTGATCCATCTGGGGTTCCTCACGCAAAATATTGCGTTGCACTCAGCGGTGCAGCTTACCGAATCTGCCCGTCCGGTGCTGCGCGGTGAGATACCCTTGCAGTTGGCGGCGCCGCGCGTGGTTAACCTGGAGCCGAAAGCGAACCAAAAATCGTATACAGGGCTTTATGATCGCAAGCTGTTTGCCAAACTGCGCAAATTACGCAAAGCCATTGCCGATGAGGGCGATATCCCCCCTTACGTGGTGTTCAGTGATGCTACGCTGCTGGAAATGGCCGATCGCTTGCCGGTAACGGCAAGCGAATTGCTGACGATTAACGGCGTCGGACAGCGTAAACTGGAGCGCTTTGGTACGCCATTTATGTCGCTGATCAGCGAACATCTGGACGATGTGCGCTGATCGGGCTTGAATTTCGTGGCTATGTAGTAAAAAAGGAAAATATCATGATGTTGTTTTTGACCGTGGCGATGGTGCATTTCGTCGCATTGATGAGCCCGGGGCCGGATTTCTTTTTTGTCTCCCAGACGGCGGCGAGCTGCTCACGTAAAGAGGCCATGATGGGCGTGCTGGGGATTTCCTTGGGGGTGATGGTGTGGGCCGCTATTGAGTTGATGGGGCTGCACCTGTTGCTGCAAAAAATGGCCTGGTTGCATGATGTCATTACCATCGGCGGCGGATTGTATCTGTGCTGGATGGGATGGCAGATGTTACGCGCTGCGCGCCGCAAAGGGGAACAGCAAACGGTTGAACCGGTGGAACTGCCTTCGAAAGGGAAAACCTTTATGCGTGGTCTATTGACCAATCTGGCCAATCCCAAAGCGCTGATCTATTTCGGCAGCGTGTTCTCCCTGTTTGTGGGAGACAGCGTTGGTACCGGTGCGCGTTGGGGGCTGTTTGCGTTGATCTCACTGGAAACACTGCTGTGGTTTAGCCTGGTGGCGCTGGTGTTTGCACTGCCTGCGATGCGTCGCGGCTATCAGCGTTTGGCCAAATGGATTGACGGTTTGGCGGGCGTTCTGTTCACTGGCTTTGGGTTGCATCTGATTATTTCGCGCTGAGCGACAGTGCCATAGACAACGCCATTGTTTTTTCTCGCCGCCGGTTGGCGGCGAGTTGCCGACTACACCTTACGCGCCGTTGCCAGCAGGGCACCCACCAACATAAACAATGAACCAAACAGGCGGTTGAGCAGGCGAATTTGGCGCGGCCCTTTCAGCCATACAGCAATGCGGGTGGCGAGCGTGGCGTAACCGATCATCACCATAATATCGACTGCCACGGTGGTCACGCCCAAAATCAGATACTGAGCGACCTGCGGCTGATGCGGCACTATAAATTGCGGAAACAGTGCGGCCAAAAAAACGATGCTTTTGGGGTTGGTAAGATTCACCAGAATGGCGCGACGAAACAACTGGCGGCGTGGCATAGTGCCCGCCAGTGCATGCAGGTCGAGCGAGCCGGCCGCTCGCCATTGCTGGATACCGAGCCAGATCAGATAGGCGGCACCGAGCCATTTCAAAATGTCAAAAGCCAGCAGCGATTGTGACAGCAGTGCTCCAAGACCGATACCCACCAAGACAATATGGATAGCCAGCCCGACTTGTAACCCGGCGATTGACGCCGCCGCCCCGCGATAACCGTGGCTGATGGCAGTGCTCATGGTGTTGATGGCACCCGACCCCGGTGAAAGGCTAAGAATAAGCGTTGTGAGTAAATAGGTTAACCACCAGTCGAGGGTCATAGCTGCTTCCTGATTGCGTCTTGTTGCGTTGTTTGCGATGCGTTACGTTGTTAAACATTGCTACCGAATGTGCCACAATACGCCATTGCTGATTGTTGTGCCAGCGATCACAAAACTCTCTTGTAGACCCTGCGTTGCAGGTGTTTAGCGCGGTGCCGTGCATCAAGGAGAAACGCGATATCACCCGAAATTTCCGGTCTTTTGTTAAGAGAAAAGCAGTTTTCGGCATTTGTCACCGGGACGCTGTTGGATTTCTAGCGTCAGCGAGAAGAGGGCTAATTTCCCGGCGTCGATGACGTGCCGATCCGTTTTGTGCGCTTTACCTCCCCGCAACACACGCGTTTGGTGGTGGTGTTCCCCGGCCGCATTGAAAGCTATGTAAAGTATGGTGAAGTCGCCTACGATTTGTTCCAGGCAGGTTATGATGTGCTGATCATGGATCATCGTGGCCAAGGGCGCTCCGGGCGGATGCTGGAAGACGGCAACCGCGGACATGTGGTACTCTTTGGCGATTATGTGGACGACGTCGAGCAATTCTGGCTGCGCTATGTCGATGCGGTTAAAACAGCCGATCCCGTGCGCTACAGCCGCTGCTTTGCACTCGCCCACTCAATGGGCGGCGCAATCCTGGCGCATTTTTTGGCTCGTCGTCCGGATGCGTTCGATGCCGTGGCGCTGTGTGCGCCTATGTGTGGCATCAAATTGCCGATGCCGGGCTGGCTGGCATCGCGTATTGTTGCCTGGGCAGAGCTGCATCCCCGTATTCGTGATTACTATGCTATCGGCACCGGGCAATGGCGACCGCTGCCCTATTTGATTAACGTGTTAACGCACAGCCGTGAGCGTTACCGTCGCAGCGTGCGTGCCTATGCCGATGAGCCTGGTCTGCGCGTTGGTGGCCCAACTTATCATTGGATGCGGGAATCGATGGCTACCGGGCGCGAGCTGATTGCACTGGCCCCACACATTACCACGCCCTTGCTATTGCTTCAGGCGCAGGAAGATATCGTGGTGGATAATCGCAGTCAGGATGCGTTTTGTCAGGCGTTGGCTCGGGCCGGACATCCCTGTATAGGTGGTGCTCCGGTTGTTATTGCGGGAGCCCGCCATGAACTGTTATTCGAAGAAGATGGGATTCGGACGCAGGTGTTTACCCATATTCTCAATCATTTTGCACAATATCCGTAAATGTTGCGGCCAGTGCCGCGCCATTCCCCTTAGAGGTGAGAGTTCACTGTTATGTTTCACGTTGTTGCTTCCGATTTAGATGGCACGCTGCTGTCGCCAGATCACACGCTGTCTCCGTTCGCCAAAGAGACCCTGAAACTGCTGACCGCACAGGGCATCCACTTTGTGTTTGCCACCGGACGGCATCATCTGGATGTGGCGCAAATTCGTGATGGGCTGGGGATCAGCGCCTTTATGATCACCTCTAACGGTGCGTGCGTGACAACACTCAGGGTGAACTTATCTTCAGCCACAATCTGGATCAGGATATTGCGCACGATCTCTATGGCATAGTGTACCACAACCCGGAGATGCTGACGCATGTCTACCGCGACGATGAATGGTTTATGAACCACCACCGCCCGGAAGAGGAGCGCTATTTTCAGGAGTCGGTTTTCAAATACAAATTGTTTGAACCGGGCCTGCTCGGTACCGATGGCGTGAGCAAAGTGTTCTTTACCTGTGACAGCCATGACAAGCTGTTGCCGCTGGAAGAGGCGATCAATGCGCGCTGGGGCGATCGGGTCAATGTGAGCTTCTCAACGCTCACCTGTCTGGAGGTGATGGCAGGAGGGGTGTCCAAAGGTTATGCGCTTGAGCAAGTCGCGAAACTGATGGGCCATACCCTAAAATCGTGCATTGCGTTTGGTGATGGTATGAACGATTTTGAAATGCTGTCGATGGCAGGCAAAGGATGCATCATGCGCAACGCGCATCAGCGTCTGAAAGATTTACTGCCGCAGTTGGAGGTCATTGGCAGCAATGCCGACGATGCGGTGGCACACTATCTGCGTCGCCTTTTTCTCACCGCGGTTTAATGGCGTTGCTGGCGGCGAAAGCCGCCAGCAGACAGAAGCGTTTAGCGATTAAGCGCGTTTCTCCATTTCTGCCTTATGTTTCTTCTCATTGATCATGGTGATAAACAGCAGTATCACAGCCATGATGCTGCCGCCGATCATTACCATAAAGCCGCCGTCCCAACCGAAGAAGTCAACGGTGTAGCCGACGATGGCGCTGGCCGCAACGGACCCGCCGAGGTAACCGAACAGGCCGGTAAAGCCCGCCGCAGTGCCCGCCGCTTTTTTCGGTGCTAGCTCCAGCGCGTGCAGGCCGATCAGCATTACCGGGCCGTAGATCAGGAAGCCGATAACAATCATACAGGCCATATCGATGCCCGGATTGCCAGCCGGGTTCAGCCAGTAGATCACTGTCGCGATGGTGACCAGCGTCATAAAGAACACCCCGGTGGCGCCGCGGTTGCCCTTGAACACTTTGTCAGACATCCAGCCGCAGATCAGCGTGCCGGGGATCCCCGCATATTCGTACAGGAAGTAGGCCCAGGAGGATTTATCCAGTGCGAAGTGCTTCACTTCTTTCAGATAAGTTGGTGACCAGTCGAGAATACCGTAGCGCAGCAGGTAAACGAACACGTTGGCGATGGCGATATACCACAGCAGTTTGTTCGGGAACACGTACTGCATGAAGATCTCTTTTGCCGTCAGTTCCTTCTCTGAGGTTTCGGTGTAATCCACCGGGTAGTCATTCTTGTACTCTTCGATAGGCGGCAGGCCGCAGGATTGCGGCGTATCGCGCATCATCACGAAGGCAAACATAGCAATCAGGATCGCGCCAAGCGCGGGCATGTAGAGCGCTGCTCGCCAGTCATGGAACCAGGCCATCCCCAGCAGGAACAACAACGGCGGGATACCGCCACCCACGTTGTGGGCGCAGTTCCAGACAGAAACAATCCCGCCGCGTTCTTTCTGCGACCACCAGTGCACCATGGTACGTCCACACGGCGGCCACCCCATGCCCTGGAACCAGCCGCACAGGAACAACAGTACAAACATGATGGCGATGCTGGACGTTGCCCAAGGCACAAAGCCCATAAACAGCATCACCGCCGCCGCCAAAATCAACCCAGCGGGCAAGAAGACACGCGGGTTGGAACGGTCGGAGACGGAGCCCATGATAAACTTGGAAAAACCATAGGCGATAGAAATCCCTGACAACGCAAAGCCAAGGTCGCCGCGAGAGAATCCCTGCTCAATCAGGTACGGCATAGCAAGTGCGAAGTTTTTCCTTACCAGATAGTAAGCGGCATAACCGAAAAAAATCCCCAGAAAAATCTGCCAGCGCAGACGACGGTACAGAGAATCGACCCGATCGTCGCTCACTCTGGGCTGGTGCTGGGCGGGTTTAAAAATACTCAGCATAACTTTCTCCAATACGCTTAAAAGCGATAATTATTTTGTGCTAAATCGCGCGTATGGTAGCGAAATGGCGCAGGGTTTCAATGTGAGCTACCGCTAAAATGTTACATTTTTATGAGTGCAATTATTGTGCTGCGCTTAACAAAACACCCCCATATAGGCCCCATGTTTGTGTGACTTTTATCGCGAAACGGTTACATACATAGTCTGTTATTTTCGTTTTTTGCTCGAATTTGCTCTTTATCAATCATTTTTTTCCTTTTCTGTGTCTGAATAACCTTAATGAAGATCCGGAAAGGTGACACCATCATGGAAAACAGCACAGCCTACCGCGAAACTGACGTCATCGTGATTGGCGGTGGCGCGACCGGGCGTAATCACGGGTTGCTGCACAGCGGTTCGCGCTATGCGGTAACCGACAGTGAATCCGCGCGCGAATATATTGAAGAAAACCAGATTTTACGCCGTATTGCCCGGCACTGTGTGGAACCGACCGATGGCCTGTTTCTGACACTTCCGGAAGACGATCTGGCCTACCAATCCCAGTTTATTGCGGCCTGTCAGCAGGCGGGCATCAACGCACAGGCCATTGATCCGCAGGAAGCTCTGCGCCTTGAGCCTGCGGCCAACTCGCAGCTTATTGGCGCGGTACGCGTACCGGACGGCACCGTGGATCCGTTTCGGCTGACCACGGCTAATATGGTTGATGCCTGTGAGCATGGGGTGAAGTATTGACCTACCACGAAGTGCTGGGGTTGATTCGTCAGGGCGATCGCGTCACCGGCGTGCGCGTTTTCGACCATAAACAACAACGCACTCTCGATCTCTATGCACAAGTGGTGATCAACGCCGCCGGCATCTGGGGACAGCGCATTGCCGAATATGCGGATCTGCGTGTGCGGATGTTCCCGGCCAAAGGGGCGTTGCTGATTCTGGGCCACCGTATCAACAATATGGTGATCAACCGCTGCCGTAAGCCTGCCGATGCCGATATTTTGGTGCCGGGTGACGCCATTTCACTGATCGGTACCACCTCAACCCGCATGGACTATGACCAGATAGACAACATGTCCGTCACCCCGCAGGAGGTCGAAATCCTGATGCGCGAAGGGGCGAAACTGGCTCCGATGATGGCGCAGACGCGCATTTTACGCGCCTATGCGGGCGTGCGTCCGCTGGTGGCCAGCGACAATGACCCGAGCGGGCGCAGCGTGAGTCGCGGCATCGTGCTGCTTGACCATGCCAGCCGCGACGGGCTGGAAGGGTTTGTCACCATTACCGGCGGTAAATTGATGACGTACCGCCTGATGGCGGAGTGGGTCACCGACAAGGTGTGTGTGAAAAGCTGGGGCAATCGACGCCTCCACAGGCGTTAGCGCAGCTTAGCCAATTCTTAAACGAGCGCTGGAAAGGCGTTCTCCCCATCGCGTGGGGCAACGCGCTGCGCGAGAGCGAATTCACCAGTTGGGTTTATCAGGGATTGTGTGGTTTGAGTGTGGAAGATCAGCAGGAGGAACATGATGCGGTATGACGTCGTCATTATCGGTGGCGGATTAGCCGGGCTCACCTGCGGTATTCGTTTGGCCGAGCAAGGAAAACATTGCGCCATTATCAGTTCAGGGCAAAGCGCCCTGTATTTTTCTTCGGGATCGCTGGACTTGCTCTCTTTTTTACCGGATGGCGAGCCGGTTCACCGTCCACTTGAGGAGCTGGCGGTACTGGCGCAGCAGGTTCCCGAGCATCCCTATTCCCTGATGGGAGAAGCAGTCGTGCGCCATTTAGTGCCCGAAGCGGAAGCCTTATTGGCTCGCTGTGGCGCGACGATGGCGGGCAGTCATCAGCAAAATCACCTGCGTCTGACGCCGCTTGGCAAATATCGCCCGTGCTGGCTTAGTCCACCGGAGATTGTGACGCGCGAACAGGGCCAGCCTCTGGCGTGGCGTGCCCCGCTGATTGTTGAAGGATTCCTGGATTTTCAAGCGTCTATCGTGGCCGATCTGCCCTGCCCGCGTTGGATCGTCTGCGCAGTAACCCCAGTGAGTTTCGTGCGGTAAATATCGCTCGCATGCTCGATCTGCCGGAAAACGCCGCCGCATTGTTGGCGGAGTTGGCACGACTGAGTTCTCACCATGATGCGGTCATTCTTCCGGCCTGCCTGGGTTTGGATGCGCCAAACGCGCTGGATGCGCTGCAAAACGCGTTGGGGAAACCCGTCGGTTTGTTGCCGACGCTCTCGCCATCGTTGCCGGGTGTTCGTCTGCATCAAGCGATAGTGCGCTGTTTTCGTCAACTGGGCGGGATGGTCATGCCGGGCGACAAGGTCGTGCGCGCCGATCTTTCTGCAACCGAAAAGGCGCTTTATACCCGTAATCATGTCGAGATCCCGCTGCGCGCTCAGCAGGTTGTGCTCGCCAGCGGCAGCTTCTTTAACAACGGATTGGTGGCGGAGTTCGATCGCGTAGTAGAGCCAGTGTTTGGTCTTGATGTGCACTATGCTGCTGAGCGTAGCGACTGGAGCCGGGAAGCGGTTCTGGCACCTCAGCCGTATCGGCAATTCGGTGTGAAAACCGATGAGAAGCTGCGCCCGAGCATCAAGGGCGTTACGGTGCCCGGCGTCTACGTCATTGGCGCGGTTATTGGCAGGGTTCGATCCTCTGGCGCAGGGCTGTGGCGCGGGGGTATCTTTATTGAGCGCGTTATCGGCTTCCGATACGCTGCTGCAAGGGGAGGTCGCATGAGCCTGCTCAATGACACCAGTTTTGACAACTGTATCAAGTGTACGGTGTGTACCACCTACTGCCCGGTTGCCCGGGTTAATCCGCTTTATCCGGGGCCGAAACAGGCCGGGCCGGACGGTGAACGTCTGCGTCTGAAAGATCCGGCGTTGTATGATGAGGCGCTGAAATATTGCACCAACTGCAAACGCTGCGAAGTGGCCTGCCCGTCGGATGTAAAAATTGGCGATATCATTCAGCGTGCCAAAGCGCGCTATAACCCGCATCGTCCTTCACTGAGTGACACCATCCTTAGCCATACCGATCTGATGGGGACGGTATCCACACCGTTTGCGCCGTTAGTGAACGCGGCAACCGGACTGAAACCAGTGCGGCAGTTGCTGGACGAGGCGCTGAAAATTGACCATCGACGTCAACTGCCCAAGTACTCGTTCGGCACCTTCCGCCGCTGGTATCGTCAGCAAGTGGAAGAGCAAAAACTGTTCAGCGAGCAGATCGCGTATTTCCACGGCTGCTACGTTAACTACAACCATCCGCAGTTGGGCAAAGACCTGATCCGCGTATTCAATGCGATGGGTATTGGCGTGCAACTGTTGGAAAAAGAGAAGTGCTGCGCCTGCTTTCTTGCCTTGGCATGAAAGCAGGCGCAGCAAAACGTGGGCTACCTGGAAAGCGCGGCGCAGGGTAAAAATTTAACCGTAGTAGCGACTTCATCAAGCTGTACGGCTACGCTGCGTGACGAATATCCTCACTTGCTTGACGTGGATAACCACGCGGTGCGCGATCGCATCACGCTGGTGACACGCGAGCTGTACCGCCTGTTAGAGCAAGGCAAAACGCTGCCGCTGCGCGTGGCTTATCACACGCCGTGTCATATGGAGAAAATGGGGTGGACGTCCTACACGCTGGATTTGCTGCGCCGCATTCCCGGGTTGGAACTGGTGGTGCTGGAATCCCAGTGCTGCGGTATTGCCGGAACTTACGGTTTTAAAAGGAAAACTACACCACCTCGCAGGGGATTGGTGCACCGCTGTTCCGTCAGATTGAAGAGAGCGGGGTGGATATGGTGGTGACAGACTGCGAAACCTGTAAATGGCAGGTAGAGATGTCGACCAGCAAACCTTGTGAGCATCCGATCACATTATTAACACGCACACTGGCGACGGAAAAATAATCCTTTACAGACGCGAATGATAATGATTATTATTGTTATGCATTCCAGAGAGACTAGTACGTGCATTGCTATGTTCTGACGCGCTCGCTGTGAAGGCACGACATTGCTCACATTGCTTCCAGTGTTTATTTAGCCAGCTCGGGTGCTGGCTTTTTTTGTCTGTCTTTCCCCCCCTCTTTTAAATTTTTTGAACTGATCGATGAGTTTTTTACGCTTTCTTATTCGCTGCCTCCCGATAGACTTAACACAACGACAACATTTGTGGAGGCGATATGATTTATTTACGACAGGCTGAGGCGCGTGGCCATGCGAACCACGGTTGGCTGGATAGTTGGCACAGTTTCTCCTTCGCGGATTATTACGATCCCAACTTTATGGGGTTCTCTGCGTTACGCGTGATTAACGAAGACCGCATTGAAGGCGGGCAAGGGTTTGGCACTCATCCGCACAAAGACATGGAAATTCTGACTTATGTGCTGTCCGACACGGTGGAACATCAGGACAGCATGGGAAACAAGGAGCAAATTCCGGCGGGTGAATTTCAGATCATGAGCGCAGGCACCGGGATTCGCCATTCGGAATACAATGCCAGTCAGGATGAACTGCTGCATCTGTATCAGATCTGGATCATTCCGGAAAAAGCGGGTATCACACCGCGCTACGAGCAAAGACGCTTTGATGCACCGCAGGGGCGTCAGCTGGTGCTGTCTCCGGATGCGCGTGACGGTTCGCTGAAGGTGTATCAGGACATGACGCTGTGGCGCTGGGCGCTGAAGCCGCAAGAGCAGTCGATATATCAGGTGCCGGCAGGCTGTCGCGTGTGGATTCAGGTCGTGCGGGGTGAAGTTGACATCAACGGTCAGCGCGCTGGCGAAAGTGATGCGCTGGCGATATGGGACGAAGAAACCCTCTCGGTACACGCCACGCAAGAGAGTGAAATCTTGCTGTTTGATCTGCCCCCAGTGTAACGGATAACGGTGCGTACAGGTGATGCACCGTTTTTTGTTCTTCTCAGGGAGCCTCTGCGGGAAGCAGCGTGCAGAGCGTTGCGCCGTCGGTCAATAACGCATCGACATCCTCATAGGATTGCGTGGTGACGATGCTTTTCTCTTCATGCCAGGTATAGAGCGGCACTCCGGGATCGTCGTGGCTTTCCTGCAACACATAACGTTGCAGTTTAACCGGCTGTGCGTCGGTTAAATCCTCTCCCACTTTTTCTGCGGTGATCAGGCGCAGCCCTTGCGGATAGCGCACCAACTGAAAAGAAAATCGAAAATCTTCTGCCGCGATGCAGCGATACGGTAATCGAACCAGATAAACGCATCGCTGTTAGGGATGGGCACCAGCGAATAACCGTCCGGCGTTTTGATGTAAAAGCTCAACCCGCGATTAGGATGAGAGGTGTTGTTTTCGAAGGTGGCAAGCACCGCCAAATCCGCTGAGGCCGGGTGTGCCAGTGCCAGGTTATTCACACCCTGTTGCAGCGGCACGATGCTCAAACCAGCGGCGCTCGGGCAGGCGGCCATTGTCGCGCCGCTGTAAAACAGCGCGGCGGCGAGCATTCGTCGAGAGTGAGTAAACAAAAACATAGCGGTGGTTATCCCTTCCATGCCCACGGCGGGCGAAAACAGGTCAGTAACGGCATCATTTCATCAGGTAAGTGCGTATGCCATCTAGGAACATCTGGGTCGACAACATGACCAGAATCAGCCCCATCAATCGCTCCAGCGCAGCGACACCTTTTTCACCCAGCAAACGCAAAAAGAGATCGGACATCAGCAGGATGATAAACGAAATGCCCCAGGCGATGCACAGAGCCAAGGTTAAATGCGGCAACTGATCGGGATATTGATGCGACAGCAGCATCAGTGCGGCCAGAATGGACGGTCCAGCGACCAAAGGGATCGCCATTGGCACCAGAAAAGGTTCTTCTCCGGCGGACAGCCCGCTGCTGTTGCTTTCCTGCGACGGAAATATCATGCGGATAGCAATTAAAAACAACACAATGCCGCCCGAAATCGAGACGGTTTCGATCCGCAGGTTGAGGAACGCCAGAATACGTTCGCCCGCAAACAGAAAAATCAGCATTAGCCCAAGGGCGATTACCATCTCACGAATCAACACCACCCGTCGGCGTTTCGGATCCAGATGTTTCAGTACCGACATAAAAATGGGCAAATTGCCCAGCGGATCCATAATTAACAGCAACAAAATGGTTGCTGAGATCATCTCGCTCATGGTGGTGGTTGACTCCTGTTATCCCTCAGATGATGCCACCGCATTAGCCTCGTTGCTGAAAAAGCCGGTGTCATCGAATAAATTCACTTGCGACTTCTGATACATTTTGTAAGGTTGATAGTCATCACTTTATGTAATATTTGCTGAGTTTGGTGATAAACCGATTTTTATTACCCCTCGCTCTGCCGTCATGATAGTCCTGCCGCCACGGTTTGCGTGCGTTTGCGTGCGTTTGCGTGCTTTTGCGTGCGTTTGCGTGCGGTAAACCTATTGTTCTGCAAGACATTCACCTGACGAGAACAGGGTAACAGAGTGTGTGTCGGCCGTCAGTACTGCCTGTGTGGCAGTCCAAATTCTTTGTGTCACCCCAAGGCAGGATTGTTACCATGAAAAATGTTGGTTTTATCGGCTGGCGCGGTATGGTGGGTTCCGTTCTGATGCAGCGTATGCAGGAAGAGCGTGATTTTGACCTGATTCGTCCGGTGTTCTTTTCCACGTCACAACACGGCCAGGCTGCTCCGGTGCTGGGTGGGCAGCAGGGCACGTTGCAGGATGCCTATAATCTGGATGCGCTGCGCGCGCTGGATATCATCATCACCTGCCAGGGTGGCGATTACACCAATGAGGTTTACCCGAAGCTGCGTGAAAGCGGTTGGCAGGGTTATTGGATCGATGCCGCTTCTCCGCTGCGTATGCGCGATGACGCCATCATTATCCTCGACCCGGTCAACCATGATGTGATCAAACAGGGTTTGGACAAAGGCATTAAAACCTTTGTTGGCGGCAACTGTACCGTCAGCCTGATGCTGATGTCGCTGGGTGGCCTGTTTGCGCACGATCTGGTGGAATGGGTGTCTGTCGCAACCTATCAGGCCGCATCCGGCGGCGGTGCGCGCCATATGCGCGAATTGCTGGTGCAAATGGGCATGCTGCACAATGATGTGGCGAAAGAGCTGCAAGACCCCGCTTCTGCCATTCTGGATATCGAGCGCAAAGTAACGGCACTGACGCGCAGCGGCACGCTGCCGACTGACAATTTCGGTGTGCCGTTGGCTGGCAGTTTGATCCCGTGGATCGACAAACAGTTGGATAACGGCCAGAGCCGCGAAGAGTGGAAAGGTCAGGCGGAAACCAACAAGATCCTGGGTACCCAATCCGTGATCCCGGTTGATGGTTTGTGCGTCCGCGTTGGTGCGCTGCGTTGCCACAGTCAGGCGTTCACTCTGAAACTGAAAAAAGATGTCGCGGTGCCTGAAATCGAACAACTGCTGGCAACCCATAACGATTGGGTGAAAGTGGTACTGAACGATCGCGAGATCTCCATGCGTGAGTTGACGCTTGCCGCAGTAACCGGCACGCTCTCAACGCCGGTGGGTCGTCTGCGTAAACTGAACATGGGGCCGCAGTATCTCTCCGCCTTTACGGTTGGTGACCAGCTACTGTGGGGCGCTGCGGAACCGCTGCGCCGTATGCTGCGCATCCTGCTGTAATCCTCGCTGCGTTGAATGCCCCGCATTGTGCGGGGCATGTCACACCGCTTCATTTTCTGCCGCTGATTTCTTTGTCCTGACGTAGCCTGTCACGCAGTGCGCACTTCGTTATCTTACCGGTCGATGTTTTGGGCAGCTCGCCAAAATGCACTGCTTTGGGTATCTTGTAAGCCGCGAGGCGCTGGCGGCAGTGCGTGACGATCTCTTCTGCGCTGGCCTGCATGCCGTCGCGTAACTCAATAAACGCACAAGGCACTTCGCCCCATGTCGCATCAGGCTGCGCGATGACCGCTGCAATGGCCACTGCGGGATGCTGATACAGCGCATTCTCGATCTCTATGCTGGAAATGTTCTCTCCGCCAGAAATAATAATGTCCTTGCCGCGATCTTTTAACTGGATGTAGCCATCTCTGGTCATCACGCCGAGATCGCCAGTGTGGAACCAGCCGCCGCGAAAGGCCTCCTCGGTTGACGTTGGATCATTGAGATAGCCTTTCATACAGAGATTACCGCGTACCATGATTTCGCCGAGCGTCTCGCCGTCTGCGGGTACGGGTAACAGGGTGTCGGGATCGCGCACGCTCACCTCCGCCTGCATGTGGTGGCAAGCCCCCTGTCGAATGTTCAACCGGGCGCGCTCATAGTCAGGTAGGCTGCGCCAATGGCGCTGCGGCGTACAGGCCGTTGCGAGGCCATAGACTTCCGTCAGTCCGTAGACGTGTAGCGCCTCAAAGTCCATCTTTTCGATTTTTTTGAGCAGTACGGGAGAAGGCGTGGCTCCCGCGACAAGCGTATGTACGCGATGGTTGATGTCCCCCTGTGCAGCGTCGGTGAGAGCCCGTTGCACAATCGGAGCGGCGCAATAGTGTGTAACCCGTTCGCGACGAATCAGTTCAAAGACGGTATTGACGTCGAATTTTCTCAGGCAAACATTCACTCCCGCGCGTGCTGCAATGGTCCACGGAAAACACCAGCCGTTACAGTGGAACATGGGCAGCGTCCATAAATAAACGGGGTGCATGGGCAGGTTCCATTCGAGCAGGTTGCCAAGGGCCGCGAGATAGGCACCGCGATGGTGGCAGACCACCCCCTTCGGCTGGCTCGTGGTGCCAGAGGTATAGTTAAGGGCGATGGCATCCCATTCGTCGTCAGGCAGTGTCCATTCGGGCTCATGAACCGCGTTTGCCAGAAAATGATCGTATTCGATAGCGCCAGAAAAAATACGCGGATTCGCCGGTATCCTGTCGGTTACCTTGATAAGCGGTAATTCAGGGAGCTCCCGCGCTACATGTCGGATAACATCGGAATACTCGGTATCAACGATCAGCATCTTTGCGTTGCCGTGGCGTAGCATGAACAGCAGTGATGCAGCATCGAGCCGGGTGTTGAGGGTATTCAGCACCGAGCCAGCCATCGGGACGCCAAAGTGGACCTCAACCATTTCCGGAATATTGGGTAGCAGCACTGCGACCGTGCTGCCGCGCTCAATGCCGGAGGCAGTAATGGCGCTGGTGAGACGGCAAGTGCGTTGGTAGGTTTCATGCCAGGTACGTCGGGTGTAGACGTAGACGATGGCTGGTTGGTCACCGTATACCGTGGCCGCATGTACCAAAAAATTGAGCGGTGAGAGCGGTGCGTAATTCGCGGCACACTTGTTGAGATTGGCGGTAAGGGGAGCTGTCATCATGTATTGTGCCTCTCAATCCGTACGACTAAAGCCACGAGCAGGCAGGCGGATAACAGCACGGCGTCGAGTACTATTGGCGCTCGTGCGGAAAACGCGTGTGATAGTAAAGGCGCCGCTGCTTGGCCGGCCGCCTGGCTGAGGAAAGTGCTGGTTCCTAATACGCCATAGGTCAGCGGAATTTTTTCAACCGAGACAGTGTTGCTCAGCAAGCGATGAAAACTGGTAAAGTAGAGTGCGCCACCCAGTCCACCGGCGGCGATGAGTAAGCCGAAGAAGAGCGGCCAGTGGGTGATTGCCGCCGCGGCTATCGGCTGGAGCGTCAACAGCGCCAGCGAGAGGACCAGCCGGTTGCCAACAGATAGCCTTGATGTCCAGGGCTTGGTGAGGAATAACGCAAGCCCGCCCAAGGCCGCCAGCGAAAATGAATACCCAAGCTGTTCAGTGGTCATTCCATTGGCGATAACGGCATAGACAGGCCAGCCCGACAGCCATAATCCCAGACAGAAAAACTCGATGTGATGGATAACAAAAAGGGGTTTCTGGCGCTGAATAATCTTGCACAGATCGCATCAGCGTAGCGTTTGCCGCGTGGGAATGGTGGTGCGGTTGGGGTAACGGGGGCGATAGCGGTATGACAGGAGAAGGCACAGCGTATACAGCAGTGCCGGGAAGACAAATGCGGCCTGAATACCATAGCAGGCCACCAAATATGCCACCGATCGCAGGTCCCAGCGTGCGGCCAATATTTTGTGACACCACATAACTGTCGTTTATCGCATCGAAAAAACGCAGGTGTGCCATACGATTCAGAAGCGTTCGCCAGGAAACGACAAAGTACGATTCAGAAGCGTTCGCCAGGAAACGACAAAGAGAGAGCCCTATCCCTTCCATCAGGCGCGCTGTCGTGAGCCAACCGGGATGTTGGGCGTATACCAGGATCACACTGCTGCCGACAGCGCAGGCCAACCCGGCAAAGTAGTAGCTTCCCGCGTTATCGGCGGTGATCATCAGCCCCGCACAAGGCTGGAAGACGGCCCGCCCGATGGCGGCACCAGCAACAAACAGACCCGCTTCATGGGCCGGCAAGTGTAGCGTTGCTGCCAACAGCGGAAAGAAGCTGACTGCCGTGCCGGATGCCGTCCAAAATAGCGTGCCCTGAGTAAAGCTTAAAAGGACTAATTTATGGGGTGATACCCGTTTCACATCACTGCTCCTTCATGTTCTGCGTTGGGTAACGCCCGCATCGCCTGACAGGTTTTGACCAGTAAAGACAGTGTGTCAGCGTGGCTTGCCAGTGGAGAACAGGCTTCACCACCGGCGAGAAAATCCAGCAACTGCGCGCGCCGGGCGAATACGTTCAGGCCGCACGTGATGGGCAACTGCGGTTCTTTCTCGGACAATTCGGCTCTGTCGATTTTTCGGATGGGTTCACCTGCAGCGACCTGCGGGTTGAGGGCGATAGTGATATCAAATTTTTCCGCCGTATCGGTTAGCTTGTGCAGCGAATCAGAAACCACGCGAATGGAGCACAGATTGCCAAGGTGAATGTGCACGGTTTCTTGCCGGATTCGGCCTGTTCCCGGCGGTTCGTCAGGGACGTGGCGTGCGGAAACCGATGTCTCCAGTAATTGCAGGCAAAAACCCATACGAAAACGCTGCTGGTGCTGATAGTGCCCGGTGAGGGTGATATCCAGTTCACCGCAGCCGTACGGGATTGCCTGATGGTTGATGTCTTGATAAATGCCCATGTGATGATAGGTTTCTGGTTTTAACACCTGTCCCAGATCTTGGTGTCTGACCCGCGTCACCTTCAGCACGGGATCTGCCATATCGACGTCCAGCAGGCGGCAGTTTAACCGCGCCAGCCGTGCCACCAGATCGATATAGTGGTAGCCTATCTGCATGCGTCGCTCACAGCTGACAACGAAACGAACATCGGCGAGTTGCTGCGCTTTCAGCAAGCATAAAAACTCGTGCCGAAGCTGCTCGGGCATTTTTTTGTGGGTCAGCGCGGTAATCGGCTTATCCATAAAGATATCCAGCCCTTGTTCCGTCGACCACAGCGCATAGGCAAGATGCGCTTTCGGCTCCGTACAAATCAGTGCCGCATCAACTCCCACAAGCTCTGGCATGTGATTCAGCCGTGAGCGAATTTCATCCAACGGCGGGAAATTGCGGTGCGCTTCGTCAAAGAAAATGTACCGCTCAGGGGATAATCCTTTTGCTGCCATTGCGCGCATGACGGCGTCTTTGCGCCGCTCGAGATCGACCACAATGGCAATTTCAATATCCGGGCGTTGTTTGATCAACACCTCGCTGTAACGATCGATAAAATGCGGGCCGCAGCCGATGATCATCAACCGTGTGATACGCTTATTTCTCTTCATCAGCGTAAAGCTCCTGCGGGCGGATAAGGGGGGCCTTACTGCTGACGCTGTCGTAATAGTGTGCGAGCCACCCGACGGTTCGACTCAGGCACAGCAGTAACGTATTCATTTCAGGTGGAAAACCTATACGCCGTAGCAAAATGCCATTGAACAGGTCCGGGTTGGGATGCAGCCCGCGCTGGGTGAAATAGGGCCGGTGATTCACGTGATGAACGATAGCGTCACACAGGTCTATATGAGGCGATACCGATGCAAAATCGGCACGGGCATTTTGCAATAGCCGTTGCATATAGGCGGCGCGCGGGTCGGGTTGTTTATAGAGGCGGTGCCCAATGCCTGGCAGACGACGCCCGTGGGTCAGACAATCATCAATGTAGCGAGAAACATCCTGCGATTCCCGCAGCAATTGGTCATGCTGCATGCCGACTTCGCGACTTGCCCTACCGTGTAATGGCCCTTTGAACGCGCACAGCCCTGCGACAATGGCGGCAAAAGGAGCGGCCCCGTTGCTGGCGGCAGTGCGAACGGCCAGTGTGGAACAGTTCAAACCGTGCTCGGCATGAAGAATCAAAAATCGGTTCATCAACGAGACGGTGATGGGTTCTGGCGGGCAGGAAAATGCGGCTTGCAGGAGTTGAGCGATGGCGTCATTACCCCAATATATCAACGCAGAGGTGTGCTGACTAGAGGGGCTGCCTGTACGGCGACCTTGGGCATAGCGGGCGATAGCGATGCCTGTTGCGGAGAGTAGGAACGCTGCAACCGGCAGCGGCCCGTTCAATTCCGTTTTCTTTACCTTCTCTGAGGCTAATGCGGTTAGCACCGAGCGTATCAGCGTGTCCACCGGGTCAAGATCGAGGCATGCGTGAAAGGCAGTGCGGGTAATTCACTGAGTTGAAAAACGTAACGCGCGATCAGCCGCTTAAAGGCAAGCGCGCTGATTGAATCGACCTCCCCTGTCAGAAGAAGCACGGCGACATCGAGAAAGTCCGCGCAATCGACCAACGTGGTGACGTCATATCCACGGTAAGTTATCTGGAGTGTGACAGGATCTATCCTGCTGACGTGACTCCGGCAAATCGCCGTGTGGAGTAATCCTTCATCGAGTGTGCACAATGCGGCATGATGACGCTGCGGTCTGAGTACCAGCGGGTTATCTATATGTTCGATATCAAAATAATCCGACAGATCGTGGTGATGATACTTCATGGGATCATCTCCTTTTTAGCGGCATGCGACACCCATGCCTGTGCTCTTTTCTGTGAGATTTTGCCTGACCGCATTTTCGACACGGTTGGCAAAGGTATTTAATCTCAACCAGTGTTGCGTGAGGCGTTGGTGCTTTCCTGCCATGAGTTCGATACACAGTGTTTCTTCTTCAATCGTTAACCGGGAAGCATGCTCGAGCAGGGGGGCGGCGAATTCACAGCCAGAAAAATAGGCGATTGCCTCGTCCCGGTTGGTGGGATAGTGGTGGCTTTGCAATTGCTGCAAGGGGCGAAGGCAGCCGTGGTCGGCCAGTTTCACCATCAGGCTTAACACGTAATGTGCGCGTTGCCCATAACATCCGCTTACCAGATAGCCGCGTGCGACCTGACGGATGGTGTAGAGGTTATTCACAATGGCGTTCACGATCGCTGATGGGGTATCTGTCTGCGCAAAACAGAACGGTCCGGCGAGGTGGCGTGTACCGTTGAGCAGGCCATAGCGCCGAAATGTTGGGTATTGCCGGATGTTGCTAAGGCTATAGACGGAGAGGGCCAGCTTTTCAAAGCGGTGCTGGATGCGTCGGACCTGCTCCAGCGTTGGATGGTCAACGACCATGAGATCGATATCCGAATCCGCTCGCATGTCGCCGCGAGCAGCACTGCCATACAGGTACAGTGACAGCAGACGGTCGCCAAAGGCCGCATGGAGCGCATCGGCAATTGGTGCCGTTATGGTGTGAAGCGCTGCCGGTGCTGTCTCGGCGCGTTGGGTTATCACGCCCTGTGTATCCGGGTAGCCTGCGGCAATGTGTTGTGCATAACACTCAGCGATAGTGCTCAGTCGTGCGGCGGCGGCGCGAAAAGCATTGACATCTTCCAACAGTGAGAGCTCAAAGGGCGGCCAGTGACTGTTGGCGTAGGTTAACCAGCGTATATCTTTTTTATTCATTCCCGCGACGGGCAGTGGAGAATGATGGCGCGTTTCTAACTGCCCCAGCAGTTTGCTGAGTCCATTTTCGGCGTAGCGCATCGCCCAGCCCAGTTGTCGCACGCCCCATACATGCGTTTTTGCGGGCAAATCGTGCAGGTAGTAGAGGCGAGCGATATGGGTCGTGGCGAAGGTTGCCTGCCGCAGTGCATCCGGGAAATCGGGTTCGTACGTCGCCAGTGTGCGTTCGACCTGTGAGTTACGGTAGTGCCAGGGGCAGGTGTGGAACTGCCAGCGACCATGAGCGGGATAGTCGGCCAGTTCCCTTTCTGTAAGATAATTCAGTGACAGCTCGGGAAATTCTGCTTGCAGATACTGCGTGGCAGATGCCGTTTTTCCCCCGCCATCTTCGTGCACAATCAAATAATAATGGCCTACAGCGCGTGATGAATAATCAGGCTGCCGTAAAAAGGCATCTGTCTCTGCGATGCCGGACAGGTTATCGCCAAACAGATATTTGGCTGTGGTGTAAAAATGCTGCGTACGGGCATCTGTTTTTTGATTCATGATGGCTATGGGTCCGTGTATTTGGCGTTATTGACGGAAAGAAAAGAGTCGGATATTTACTCGTTGGTGGTTTTTATTACCTATAAATACGTGCTTAACCCTATTTCCTATTACGTGTTTCAATAATAAGCTACAATCAGCTTTCTGATGATTTACTATGTATCTCATCGGAAACTTTTCGTATGGTAAATAGTCTGTAACATTGAAAATCGTTTTATGTAAGTGAGAGAAATGCTTTCCTTTGCGATGAAAGTAATGCGTTGGTCAGGCGATATGCTGTAAAAGGTCATAATCATATTTAACGGATATTTCTATTAGATGGGGCTGGTGTGTCTGAAATGCCTTTTCTAATGTATCCTGAAGCTCGGTAATATCTAAAACTTTTATGGCCGATACGCCATTGGCTTTAGCCAGAAGAGTGAAATCAACCGGGCCAAACTCGGTCAAATTGCTTTCTGCTTCAGAACGATCGAGATGTTGGTAATACTTGATAAGACCAAATGCTGAATCCGACAGAACGACGACAACCACCGGTAGCGAATAACGAGCGAGGGTTTCGAGATCCTGACTGGTGGAGTGAAATCCACCGTCACCGCAAAAGGCGATAACCCGGGCCTCAGAATGACATATCTGTGCGGCCATTGCACCTTTGGCGGCAAGGGAGCAGATAATCGGCGCATTGAGCTGCTGTGCAAAACGGCAAACACTCGCCTGCGCGTTGTCGCGGATAACCTGATTGCCAATGACAATCATTGGGTGTTTAGTATCGGCAATGTATTGAGTAGCACGGATAATATCGGCACGCGCAGGCTTGGCTTTCTTCGTCTGGGCGAGTGGCTTTACTGTTTGCAGAATGTCCATTGCCGCGTGATCGGGCACTTCCGTTTTGAGTAGATCCAGAGGGATACTGAGGTAAACGGGGCCCGGCAACCCCTCCAACGCACGCAGTAACGCCGTTTGTACCTGTGAAACCAATGCGTGCGCATTTTCCAGTTGCAGGCTGGATTTGGTGATTCCAGACATCAACGCCACGTTATCAATGCATTGATGCGTCAGGTTGAATCTGATCTGTGAGCGTGGAATTTGCGCGGGGCAGGCGACCATTGGAGAGCGGTCCAACATGGCGGAACATACGCCCGTTGCCATGTTGGTTAATCCTGGACCAAATGTGGCCCAACACATGTGGGGCATGCCGGTCAGTCGGCCTGCAACATCAGCCATAATTCCGGCAGCAAATTCATGTCTTGTTAAATAAAAAGCCACGCCAAACGATTTATCAAAGCTTATCGCTTCGGCTTCACCGCCAATAATGCCGAAACATTTTTTTATGCCCATGTTGGACATGGCCTTAAGAAACAGTTCATCAAATCGCATTTTCAACTCCTGTCCGTTAGGTCTGCTGGATAATTACGGTCCCGGATGTGTTAGGTATATTTAATAATCATGTCGAATGATTTCATTTATCAAAAATTGTATTTTTACCTTTGTGACTGTAAAAATCACAAGCTGTTATCTCTTAGAATAACAGTGAGTGAAATAGTAAGGCTTGGTAGTGCAGAGTATATATGTCATGCATCAATAGAAAATAAACGTCAGGTGAAAATCAAATGATCGCTATCAACGGTGAGATAGGCTTCGATTCTTATTATTGCTTCGGAAATTATTATGCGATTTTCTCGAGTTGTTTGATTTTCTACATTAAACATATTCGGCATGATAATGGTATTCAATTGGTGCTTATGTTCAATGAATATGAAACCTGCACATTTCTCTCTCCATCTGAAGAAGAAAGATATCCCTTAAGTCAACATCCTATTATAATACCTTCATTCTTAGTCCCAAAAATGGGTTTGCTGCGACGAGAGCAACATGCAACGACTGACCATCTCCATGGATGATGAACTGGCGCAGGACTTTGATGAACTGATGCGCCGTAAAGGGTATGCCAACCGTTCTGAGGCGTTGCGCGATATGTTGCGGCGCGAGCTCGGTGAAATGACGCTGGATCAGGATAAGCAAGGCCATTGTGTGGCGATATTGAGCTACATCTACGATCATCATGAACGCCAGCTTTCCAGTCGTTTAGCTGAGATGTAGCACGATCACCACGGGTTGACCGTTTCAACCATGCATGCCCACCTCAGTCATGATGAGTGCGTAGAAACCTTGATTCTGCGCGGAACCACGGCTCAGGTGGAGGTTTTTGCCGAATCGGTGATGGCGCAAACCGGCGTGCGACACGGCCGACTCAACCTGATACCGTGCTGAAATTCGCCCACTAAAGTGGGCAAGAATTAAGCAAGATCAAAGAAGTATGATTTTTTTTAAACTTCATACTTGGCAGTTAAACCGTCTGTACCAATCTGCTATAAATCACCTTACAATAACAACCTCTTCCCCCTTTAGGCGCGGTGCATAAAGCACGCTTGTCGACATGGTGTTGGCGCATTCGGCCTGAATGGCGTTTAACAGGAATGACCGAGTGAGCTCGATACTTGCTGAAGACAGTGACCTTGTCGTTGACGAAAATACCGCATTAAATCAGGACGTCCAGCGCTATTGGACGCACCGTGCCGCCGAATATAGCCACATCAACGCCACCGAACTAGCGAATGTCAAACGCGCCCGCTGGCTGAAAAAAATCATGGAATATACCCCCGACGCTCCCCTGCTACGCGTGTTGGATATTGGCACCGGCCCTGGTTTTTTTGCTGTGGCGTTGGCACTGGCCGGGCATCGGGTTACCGCTGTAGATATGACGGAAGCGATGCTTACCGAAGCGCGTGCCAATGCCGCTCATTACGGTGTGCACGTCGATTTTGTCTCCGCCGATGTGCACGCGATGCCGCTGGCTGATAATCAGTTCGATCTGATCGTCACGCGTAACGTGACCTGGAATCTGGCTGTACCGCTGCGCGCATACCGGGAGTGGCACCGCCTGCTGGCTCCCGGCGGTCGCCTGCTTAATTTTGATGCAAACTGGTATCTGCAACTTTTTGATGAGTCCTCGCGCCTCGGTTATCTGGAAGATCGCGCTAATGCGCGTTATCTCGGGTTGGATGATCACTACGTGAATACCGATACCCGTGCCATGGAGGCGATAGCCCGCCAGTTGCCGCTCAGTCGCGAGCATCGCCCGGAGTGGGATACGCAGGCGTTGCTCAAGTGTGGCTACCATAAAATCATGCTGGACACGCGCGTTGGCGATACGCTGTGGGATGAAACAGAAAAGGTTAACTACGCCTCGACGCCGATGTTTATGATCTGTGCGGAAAAATAGGGAGGTGGCATGAAGCTGATGACGGGGATTGGGTTGGCAGCGTTGCTGCTGGGTGTCGGGAGTGTGGTGGCGCAAACGCCCACGGCGCTCAATTATGTCAGCACCAAGGACATTCGTGATATCAACCCGCATCTCTACAGTGGGGAGATGGCGGCGCAAAATATGGTCTTTGAGTCGCTGGTGGTCAATACAGACAATGGCGTGCAGCCTTGGCTGGCTGAGCGTTGGACGATTTCGCCGGATGGCAAAACGTACACCTTTCATCTGCGTCATGGCGTGATCTTCAGCGACGGAGAGCCATTCGATGCGCAGGCGGTAAAACTGAATATCGATGCGGTGCTGGCCAATTATCAGCGCCATGCCTGGTTAGAGTTGGTGCTGCATTTGCGCCATCCCTACTACCCGACATTGGTGGAATTGGGGCTGACGCTCCCGTTTCGTTTCATCTCTCCGAAAAACTTTATCAACGGGCAAACCAAAGAAGGCGTGAGCGGCTACGCGGGCACGGGGCCGTGGCTGTTAAACGAGCAGGTAAAGAATCAGTATGCGATTTTCAGCGCGAATCCTCACTACTGGGGGCAGCACCAAAATTGCAGCGGGTTGTCTGGCGCGTAATTCCTGACAGGCAAAGTATGTTGATGGCATTCGAAAAAGGCGATATTCAGCTGATTTTTGGTGCCGATGGCGACATGCTGGACGGCGATAATTTTGCTGCATTGCAAGCGGCAGGGCGTTTTAAAACGCTGATCAGTGCGCCGATCGCCTCGCGGGCGCTGGTGATGATTGTGACATTATCACTATCACTGGCGATCGCATCACTGTGTGTAGTGAGTGCCGGGCGTTGGCCAGATAAACTGCTGCGTGCTGGCCTGTTTTTTCTGACTGCGATGCCCAATTATTGGGTGGGGCTGTTGCTGATCTGGTTGTTGGCGGTGAAATGGCAGTGGCTGCCGGTGGGGGGTATCGATGCGCCGGGGCGGTTATCCTGCCCGCGTTGACGCTGGCGTTAGGCTACCTTGGCACTTATGTACGCTTGCTGCGTGCCAATATGCTGGCGCATCTGCATCTGCATCAACCCTATGTCGACTATGCGCGCGCGCGTGGCTTAAGTTCGCGCCGTATCCTGTGGCGTCATGTCCTTGTTAATACACTCTATTCACCACTGGTCGCTCTCGGTATGAGCATCCCGAAGCTGTTTGCCGGTACGTTGATTATCGAGAACATCTTTTCCTGGCCGGGGTTGGGGCGTCTGTGCGTTTCGGCGATCTTTCAACGTGATTACCCAATGATGCAGGCCTATGTGCTGTTAATGGCGCTGCTGTTTGTGGTGGGTAATTTTCTCATCGATATTCTGCCGCTGTCGCACGATGAGGTGGTGCACGGGAAGCGTTCACTGCTCGATCGTATGCCGGGGGATGTGTGGCAAAAATTTGCCAATCTGCGCGCCTATTACGGATTTATGTGGGCGTTTCCCGGCAAAAAACTGCTGTTTATGGGCGGCGAGTTCGCTCAGGGGCGGGAGTGGAACCACGATACCAGTCTGGACTGGCATCTGCTGGATGAACCGGAAGGATGGCTCCGTGGCATACAGCAGTTGGTGAAGGATTTGAACCACTGCTACCGTGCGCAGCCGCCGCTCTATCAGCTGGATTTCCAATCGGAAGGGTTTGAATGGCGGGTGGTGGATGACCGGGAAAATTCGGTGTTTACCTTTGTGCGCCGTGACAGGCAAGGCAATGAGGTGCTGGTGGTGAGCAATTTCACCCCCGTGCCGCGCGAAGGTTACCGCATCGGTATCAATCAGCCAGCCGGGGCGTTGGCGCGAAATCCTCAATAGCGACTCCTGGCATTACCACGGCAGCAATCTGGGTAACGGCGGAACGCTGGAGAGCGAGGCCATCGGGAGCCATGGCCGCGCCCATTCGCTGGTATTAACGCTGCCGTCGCTGGCGACGCTGTATCTGGCGAAGGAGGTGCCATGACCTCACTGCTGCCGGGCAAGCCCGCGCCATTAGGTGCCAGCGTCGATCAACAGGGCATTAATTTTGCGCTGTTTTCTGCCCATGCCGAACGGGTGGAATTGTGTTTGTTTGATGCCCACCAGCAAGAACACCGGTTTACCCTGCCATCCCGCTCGGGGGATATCTGGCACGGCTATTTGCCGCTAACCGCGCAGGAGCCGATGGCGCGCCCCGGACTGCGTTATGGTTACCGGGTCTATGGCCCCTTCGCGCCGCAACAAGGTCATCGCTTTAACCCGCATAAATTGCTGCTTGATCCCTGTGCTCGCCAGTTAGATGGCTGGGTTGTTGATGACGATAGTCTACAAGGCGGTGTCGATGTGTTGGATGAGCGTGATAGCGCTCAGGTGATGCCAAAAGCCGTGGTGGTGGATGAAAGCTACGATGAAGATGACGCTCCGCCGTCCATCCCGTGGGGCGAGAGCGTGATCTACGAGGCTCACGTGCGCGGCCTGACGCAGTTACACCCCGAGATTCCCGCAGAGCTGCGTGGGACGTACAGCGGTCTGGCGCATCCGGTTATGACGGATTACCTGAAAACGTTGGGCATTACTGCCATTGAGTTGCTGCCAGTACAGCAACATGCCGACGAGCCGCGTCTACAGAAACTGGGGCTGCGCAACTACCGGGGCTATAACGTGCTGCTGCCGTTTGCCGTTGAAACCAGCCTGGCTGCGCGTGATGACGCGCTCAATGAATTCCGCGATATGGTCAAGGCGCTGTACCGTGCAGGTATCGAAGTGATTCTCGATGTGGTGTTTAACCATTCAGCAGAACTGGATGGCGAAGGGCCGACGCTGTCGCTGCGAGGTATTGATAACCAGAGTTATTACTGGCTGACCGAGCAGGGGGAATACCACAACTGGACGGGCTGTGGTAATGCGCTGCGCCTCAATCATCCTGCGGTGATCGATTGGGTCATGCAATGCCTGATTTTTTGGCGCGAAATATGCCACGTAGATGGTTTCCGTTTCGATCTGGCCACCGTTTTGGGCAGAACGCCTGCGTTTGACCCTACCGCTCCGTTGCTTACCGCCCTGCGCGAAGAGCCGCGTTTGCACGGCGTGAAATTGATTGCCGAGCCTTGGGATATTGGCGATGGCGGCTATCAACTTGGGCGTTTCCCCGCGCCCTTTGCCGAGTGGAGCGATCGCTACCGTGACGATATGCGCCGCTTCTGGCCGTGCGGCGATATTTCTCTGGGCGGTTTTGCCCGCCGATTTGCTGCCTCGAGCAATATTTTTCAGCAACATCCGCGTTTGCCGCATGCATCGGTTAACAAGCTCACCGCTCACGATGGTTTCACGCTGCGCGATCTGGTCAGCTTCAACCATAAGCACAACCACGCCAACGGGGAAGATAACCGCGACGGCACAGACAGCAATTTCAGCAACAACCATGGCACCGAAGGACTGGATGCCGATGACGCTACGCTGGCGCGCCGTGCAGCCAGCCAACGCGCGTTGCTGACCACGCTGCTGTTGTTGCAGGGCACACCCATGCTGCTGGCGGGGGGATGAGCATGGTCACAGCCAGCAGGGGAATAACAACGCTTACTGTCAGGATAACGACCTGACCTGGCTGAACTGGGAAACGGCGGATAACGCCTTGAGTGCCTTTACCGCCGGGCTGATTCGACTGCGACGCGCCATCCCGGCGCTACAGCAGGATGCCTGGTGGCAAGATGGGGATGGCCGTGTGCAGTGGCTGAATGAACGGGCGCAGCCGCTCACGCCGTCGGCCTGGGAGCAGGGAGGGCGCCGTTTACAAATCGTCCTGTCGTCTGATTGGTTACTGCTGATTAATGCGGGCGCGTCGCCGTGCGAGATGTCGCTGCCCGCAGGAGATTGGCTGGTGTCGCCGCCGTTTGAGGCCTCAGAAGTGCTGCGCACCAAGCCCGCCGTCCATTTTGGCGGAAAATTCCGTATCATCGATTTTGCCCTGTCGAACTGTCTGAATTCGGGGATTCGCCGCATCGGCGTGATCACCCAGTATCAATCCCACACGCTGGTGCAGCACATTCAGCGTGGCTGGTCTTTTCTCAATGCAGAGATGAATGAATTCGTCGATCTGCTGCCTGCTCAGCAGCGGCAGGAGACCGATCACTGGTATCGCGGTACCGCAGATGCCGTCTGTCAAAACCTCGACATCATTCGGCGTTATCGTGCGGAGTATGTAGTGATCCTGGCTGGCGATCATATCTACAAAATGGACTATTCACGTTTGCTCATCGATCACGTCGATAAACAGGCGCAATGTACCGTGGCTTGCTTGCCCGTACCGTTGAAGCGAACGCGTTTGGCATCATGAGCGTGGATAAACAGCGGCGTATTTTGATTTTTGATGAGAAACCGGATCAGCCCACGCCGATGCCGGATGATCCTGAAATGGCGCTCGCCAGCATGGGGATCTATGTTTTTAATGCGGACTATCTTTATCGTTTATTGCAAGAGCACGTCAACCAGCCGGGCTCTTCACTCGATTTCGGTAAAGATTTGATCCCGAAAATTGTCGCGCAACGCGATGCCTGGGCACACCCTTTTTCGCTCTCCTGCGTCACCTCGGGTGAGGCTGATTGCCATTACTGGCGCGATGTGGGAACGCTCGAGGCCTATTGGCGGGCTAATCTCGATCTGGCTTCTGTGACGCCGGAGCTGGATATGTACGACAGAAACTGGCCAATACGCTCCGCCATGGATCAATTGCCGCCCGCCAAGTTTGTACAGGATCGTTCGGGCAGCCATGGAATGACCGTGAATTCGCTGGTCTCAGGCGGTTGTATCGTATCGGGATCGGTGGTGACGCATTCAGTTCTGTTTCCCCGCGTGCGGGTGAACTCGTTTTGCAGCATCGATTCGTCCGTGTTGTTGCCGGATGTGAACGTGGGGCGTTCGTGCCGCCTGCGGCGCCGCGTCATCGACCGCGCGTGTGTACTGTCCGAGGGTACGGTGATTGGTGAAAACGCCGCTGAAGACAGCCGCCGTTTCTACCGCTCGGAAGAGGGGATTGTGCTGGTGACACGCGCCATGTCGGCGAAGCTGTAGTTCACGATGATGTCGTTGATGACGATGTCGTTCACGGCGTCGGAAGTGAGGGGAATGTGGGAGCAAGAATGCGGGTATTACATGTATGTTCAGAGCTGCTCCCGCTTGCTGATGTCTATCATGCGCGCAGAGCCGCCCCCTTTACGCCAGTTGTAATCCCAGTACACCATTCCCGGGTAATGCGCGGCGGCCCGCTGGCCGCAGTCATTAATTTGCTGCATGTTTTTCCAGCGCGAGATGCCGAGCGAGCTGCTGATAACGTTAAAGCCGTTTTCCGCAGCATAGAGAGCGGTGCGTTCGAAACGCATATCAAAGCACATGGTGCAGCGAACGCCGCGCTCAGGTTCCCACTCCATCCCTTTTGCCCGTTCGAACCAGTTATCCGTGTCGTAATCGGCATCAATAAATGGCACCCCGTGCTTCTTTGCGAAGCGAATATTTTCTTCCTTGCGGATGAGATACTCCTTCTGCGGATGAATATTGGGGTTATAGAAAAAAATGGTGTAGTTAATCCCTGATGCCTGAATGGCTTCCATCACTTCCCCTGAACACGGGGCGCAGCACGAATGCAGCAGGAGTTTGTCCGCCCCGTTAGGGAGCGTTAGTATCGGGCGTTTCAATGCAGTGCTGGTCATAAACACATTCTTTGACGTGGCTATACTTGCCAGAATTGTAGCATTGATAATGCGCAGGATGGCTAGCCGCCTAACCTTGGGTGTTTTCTTGCAACGCCGGGTGCGAGTTTTTTGCGCAGGGCAATTTTCATGATCTGTCTCATTTCCTGTGTAAATTCCCGCCCTTTTTCTGGGGAAATCGGTAGAATTTCCCGCCCTGATAACCCCCTGTGTTGAAGAGTTGACCGTGTCTACAAGCCTGATTGTTCCTGAACGCCATCTATTTTCTTATCCGCGCTATTGGGCCGAGTGCTATGGCACTGCGCCATTTTTGCCGATGAGTCGCGCAGAGATGGATGAGCTGGGCTGGGACAGTTGCGATATCGTGCTGGTGACGGGGGATGCCTATGTAGACCACCCCAGCTTCGGCATGGCGATCGTCGGCAGGATGCTGGAATCGCAGGGGTTTCGGGTCGGGATTATTTCCCAGCCGGATTGGACGCAGAAAAACGACTTTATGCGTCTGGGCAAGCCGGACCTGTTTTACGGCGTGACCGCGGGCAATATGGATTCGATGATCAACCATTACACCGCCGATCGTAAAGCGCGTCATGATGATGCGTATACGCCAGACAATATTGCCGGTAAGCACCCGGATCGCGCCACACTGGTTTATACCCAGCGCTGCAAGGAGGCCTTTAGCGATGTGCCGGTGGTGCTGGGCGGCATTGAGGCCAGCCTGCGCCGCATCGCCCACTACGACTATTGGTCGGACAAGGTGCGCCGTTCAGTGCTGGTGGATGCCAAGGCGGATCTGCTGATCTACGGCAACGGCGAGCGGCCGCTGGTGGAAATTGCACACCGTCTGGCAGCAGGAGAACCTATCAGCTCAATCGTCGATGTGCGCAATACCGCCGTGCTGCGTAAAACCGCACTGCCCGGCTGGACGGGCGTGGATTCCACCCGGCTGGACAGTCCTGGTCGCATTGAGCCTATCCTCAATCCTTACGGTGACGATCTGCCCTGCCTAGAGCACACGGTCAAAGGTTCCACCAGCGCTAAGCCCATTACCGTACGGGCGCACAAGCCAAAGCCGTGGGAAAAAACCTATGTGCTGTTGCCCTCGTTTGAGAAGGTGAAAAACGACAAGGTGATGTACGCCCACGCCTCGCGGATTTTGCGCCATGAGACCAACCCAGGCCGCGCGCGCGCCCTGATGCAAAAACATGGCGATCGCTATGTGTGGATCAATCCGCCTGCCATTCCGTTGCAGACGGATGAGATGGACGCGGTCTACGCCTTGCCGTATCAACGGGTGCCACACCCCTCTTATGGCAAATCACGCATTCCGGCTTACGACATGATTCGCTTTTCCATCAATATCATGCGTGGCTGTTTTGGGGGCTGTGCCTTCTGTTCGATTACCGAGCACGAAGGGCGAATTATTCAAAGCCGCTCGCAAGAGTCGATTGTGCAAGAAATTGAAGCGATCCGTGACGAAGTGCCGGGTTTCACCGGCATTATCTCCGATCTGGGTGGGCCAACCGCCAACATGTACGTGCTGCGCTGCCAGTCACCCAAAGCCGAGCAAACCTGCCGTCGTGCTTCTTGTGTCTACCCGGAAATTTGCGCGCACATGGATACCAACCATGAACCCACTATTCAGCTTTATCGCCGTGCCCGCGCCCTGAAGGGCATCAAGAAGGTGCTGATTGAATCCGGGGTACGCTACGATCTGGCGGTGGAAGATCCGCGCTATATCAAGGAATTGGCCGAGCATCACGTGGGCGGTTACTTGAAGATTGCCCCAGAACACACGGAACAGGGGCCGTTATCGAAGATGTTGAAGCCCGGCATGGGCAGCTATCACCGTTTCAAAGAGTTGTTTGACACCTATTCGCGTCAGGCGGGCAAAGAGCAGTATTTGATCCCGTACTTTATTGCCGCTCACCCTGGCACGCGCGATGAGGATATGGTCAATCTGGCGCTGTGGCTGAAAAAGAACCGTTTCCGGCTGGATCGGGTGCAAAATTTCTATCCGTCGCCGCTCGCTAGTTCCACCACCATGTATTACAGCGGCAAGAATCCGCTCAGCAAGGTGGATTATCACAGTGAAGAAGTGGTGGTGCCGCGCGGCGATCGCCAGCGCCGTTTGCATAAGGCGCTGCTGCGTTACCACGATCCGGCAAACTGGCCACTGATCCGTGAGGCATTAACTTCGATGGGCATGAAGCACCTGATCGGTAATCGCCGTGAATGTCTGGTGCCGGTGGCAACGGTCGATGAGCGCTACAATGCCAAACCCTATCACAAGAGAAGTTCGGCTCAGGATAAAAACACGCAGCCCGCACTGACCCGATTCACGGGAGAAGGGCGGCGGCCTGCGGTGAAGAAAAGCATTGGAAAGGAAGCGGCAAGCAGGGCCAGGCCGGAAAGGAGTGATCGGCAATCGCCTCACTCTTCCGTTACGGCCTGATAAAGCCACTGTAACCGGACGCGCAGAAACTGCACGGCCTGATGTTTGCGTGACAGCAGCGTGTCCACGGCGACGCCGGTTTCTTGCGCCAACTGTTTGAAGCTGTAGCCCTGCAACTCGGTTTTTTCAAAGGCCTCGCGTTGCAGCGGTGGCATCTCCTCCAGCGCCGCCGCTAGCTCTTCCCACACCAGTTGGTACAGATAGGCATCTTCTGCGCTATCGGGCGGACTGAACAGAATATCGGCCAGCTCATCGCCTTCCGGCCAGCTATCCGCAGCCATTTCCGTCAGCGACATGTCGTGCGGTTTGCGCGAGCGATCGACCAACTCGTTGCGCGCAGCGCGAAATAGCCAGGCAGAGACGTGCTCTATCGGATTGAGGTAGCTGTCAGCTTTGATAAGCCGATAGCTGATTTCCTGAAAGATATCTTCCGCCTCTGCCGTGCTGTGCGTGCGCCGGGCAATAAACGCACGCAGTCGTCGTTGGCAGGCTTCCAGTGAGGCGAGCAGTACGTTTTGCCTTTGCATGGCGTTAGCCATTACTCCGTTTTTCCGTTTTGGTCGGCGGGTTTGTCGCTCGCAACCGGGGCGTCATCATGATTGCCGTTATATTGTTGATGCCCGCCACGATGATGCGCGAAACGGCCACGATGAAAACGGTGACCGCACCGATCCTCGTGTGAGCCAAATCCCCGTTGGTGGAAAAAGGCGTCGCGCTCCTCCTGACTCATGGCTAACCAGCGTTCACGCATTTCGCGTCCGTGGCGGCCAAAGAATCCTCGGTAGCCTATGCCGCCGAACAGTATTTTACAAAGGATCAGCAGACCCAGCGCCTGGAAAAAGCCAATGCTTTGGACGCCAAAAATGGCAGGCAGCAAGGCATTCCACAGCAGCATCACCAGCGTGGCGATCGCCACAATAGCCAGCAGCCCAATACCCAGCATTTTAAATTTACGATCGTGCATGTCATTTACTCCGTGTTGTTCTGATAGTGAGGTAGACGAATCAGGCGGAGAAATATTTGCATCAGGACGCAATTTTTTTGCAAAAAATTGCTGAAGCCAGAGGCGGTGCGTATTGCGTCGGGATAACGGCGTGATGCCGTTACTGAGATAACATTAGCCGTTGACGCGGTGGGCAGGTGCGAGGCGTTGATTTTCAGCGCTATCCGCGAGCGGATCGTCTATGGCTTCAATCTTACCTTGCTCTGTCAGGCGATAGGCGACACCGGCGACGATGCCGTTTTCCCCTTCGTACACGGTGACAAAGCGCAGGCGTGTGCCGTCATGGTCGCTTAGTGCGGCACAGCCACCAGCGCCCAGCGTGAAATGTTGCACGCTGCAGGTAGAGCAAAACACGCTGTCGGCACCGCTGGCCTGTAGCGTGACGTTATCGCCGCTGTTGGTAATGCGGCTGCCCGCGCCCTGCGTACGAATATGGCTGCCATCACCTGCATTCGCCACGCGCGTCGATGCACCTTGGCTGGCGAGGTAATTGCGTCTGCCGCTGTTGGTGATGTGGGTGCCGCGACCGGCACTGCTGATTTTCGTGGCGTTACCGCAATTGGCGATGCGGGCGCGATCGCCCAACGCGCTGATGCGGCAGTTTTGCCCGCTATTGCTCATCTTGGCGGCAAAGCCGCTGCTCACCAACTGGCAGCCGTAGCCTGCGCTGGCGATACTGCCGTTATCACCGGACTGGCCGATAAAGTTGCCGTTGCCGGTGGAGGCCAGATTACTTTGAAAGCCGGAGCAGCCGAGATTTAGCGCATGATCGCCGCTGGCAAATTGCAAAGTGCATGAGAGTACTGGCGTGAAGCGGCCATTGGCGTGGCTGCGCGGGGTGATGTGCAACTGCTCTGTCTGACTGTGCGTGAGTTGCGCCGCCATTGCTCTCGTACTGCGGAGCTCCTGTTCGAGGAACGGCAGCGCGCCAAAGCTGTGCGCGTAGGTATAAATCCACCAGACTTTCTAGCCAGGCGCTGTGGCCATCGCCAATCAGCGCCTCGTGAATAGCCTGATAGCTGCCGCCCTCTGGAAAACGCCGCAGGAACCAGCGATACAGGGCGCGGCTTACGTGCAGCGCGCGCAACTGTTCACGCGTGATATGGGGTTCTCCGTTAGTGCCTGTGGTAGCCATCAACCATACTGCGGAAGGTCT
>NZ_JBLLJS010000030.1:0-173705 GCF_047692315.1 Symbiopectobacterium sp.
CAAAAGCAGATAATGCTCACTATCCTGACCCGGCTGCCGCGTCTGGTGGGGGCCGCCTTTGACGCCACCGGCAACGGCGGGTATCTGGCCGAGGCCGCCCGGCTGCATTTCGGCCCGGACATGGTGGATTGCGTCATGCTCAACCGCTTTATTCCCTCGCAGCCGACTACCAATGAGAAGCTGCACCGTAATCTGGCAGAGAAGCAGGCTATCGCCCGCTACGCGGCTTCACTGGTGCAACCGGGGGATGCCGTGGTTCTGGATGCCGGTACCACAACGCTTGAGCTGGCGCGTAATCTGACTCACCTGCCGCTGCGCGCCATCACGGTAGATTTGCAGATTGCGCTGTTCTTGTCGGAATTCAAACAGATAGAAGTGACCATTATCGGTGGCCGCATTGATGACAGCAGCCAGTCTTGCATTGGCGAGCATGGTCGCCGCTTGCTGCGCAGTATCTACCCGGATATCGCCTTTATCAGTTGCAATTCCTGGAGCATGGAAAAGGGCATCACCACGCCATAAGTCTTCTTTACGGGGGAGTGTGAGGGAGCCGAAGGTTTGATAGGGATGGTCGAGGTTTTTATTGATTAAGGTGGCGCTGTAGCCCTGTGGAGGCTGTGAATAGCGGCGGAAAGCGGCTGAGGAGGTAATGGTCGCGACGCCTCCCTGACTGGCGATATCTGCGGTGATCCTGGGGTCGACCAGCCTTTCCATTGCCGTCCACAGCTGTGTACCGGTTGAGGTGGTCAAATCGGGCGGCGGCAGGGCGATGGGGGGGGTTAGCCTTCCCCATCCCGCAGAGCAGATCAGCCGATCGTTCTCGATGCGTCCCACATCGCGTAGATTAAGCGCGTAAAAGGACAGCAGGCGTAACTCACGCAGGTCGGTATCGGAACAGGGGATATTGCCCAGTAACAATATGCGTTGCACGGTGTCCCGACTCTCTTGCGCGACGGCGACCCCTTGCGCCAGCACTTCTTGTGCGTAGCTCACCAGACGCTTTTGTTCCGACTGCGCAATAAAGGATTGGCCAATGAACAGTGCCAATACCGCGCTGAGCAGCATGATGATTAATCTGAACCATAATCCGGCATTGTTGGAGGATAGCATCGTTATTATCCAATCAGTGGTGATGAACATAACTCGGCATGTGGATTCAGATATCGCATCCTTGCCAATCTGGTGAAGTTATCGGCCATGTCTACCGTGGCTTGAGAAAAGGCGTTTCGGTTTGCCGCATGACGCAATGTTTAACCTGTATTCGTTGAACCCGTTGCAGGATAAAAGCGGTGTGTATGTGCTACAAGCCACTGAATACCCAGTCTGTACTCTGCATGATGTCGGCGTTGCTGAGAATGATAATTATAAATGCCGATTATCAATGAGGGTAATTTTTTAATTAATATAACTTACTTGAAGTGTTAGGTTTTTTATACAGATATAAACATTGTCAGGGTCAACAGGTGTGTTTTTATGGGTAAATGACGTTGATGATCCCAAACGGGATTCGGCGTATTGTTGGCGTGGCATCGGGTGAAAGGGAGGCAGGGAGACAATGGTTGATATTCATATTGAAACGTTGGTTGAGCGCGATCCGCTCATGGCCGATCTGGTTGCGCTGCGTGACGTGACCTGGTTTAACCCGGACAGCACAACGCTTGCTGAGGGATTGCCCTATGTGGGGCTTACGCAGGCCGATGTTCAGGAGGCCGAAGCGCGTTTGCGCCGTTTTGCCCCCTATCTGCGCCAGGTATTCCCCGAGCTGGAGGCGAGTGAAGGCATTATCGAGTCTGATGTGGTGAACATTGCCGCGATGCAAACCGCGCTGGATTCCCGCTATGGCAAGGCATTGCCCGGAAAGTTGTTGCTGAAAAAAGACAGTCATCTGCCGATTTCCGGCTCGATCAAGGCGCGCGGCGGTATCTATGAAGTGCTGGTACACGCAGAGCAACTGGCGCTGAATGCGGGATTGATTGCACCAACGGATGACTATCGCCAACTGGCGAGTGAAGAGGCACGGCACTTCTTTAGCCAATACCGGATTGCCGTCGGTTCGACGGGCAATCCCGGTATGTCGATCGGGATTATGGGGGCGACCCTTGGTTTCAAGGTCTCGGTTCACATGTCGGCGGATGCGCGCCAATGGAAAAAAGACAGATTGCGCGCACACGGCGTTGACGTCGTGGAATATCAGCAGGACTACGGCGTTGCCGTCGCGCAAGGTCGCAAGGCTGCACAGGACGACCCCTACTGCTTCTTTCATTGATGACGAGAACTCTCGCTCACTGTTTCTTGGCTATGCGGTAGCGGGTGGTCGACTCAAAGCCCAGTTTGCCGAACGTGGCATCGTGGTGGATGCAGAGCATCCTCTGTTTGTCTACCTGCCCTGTGGTGTGGGCGGTGGGCTGGACGGTGTGGCGTTCGGTTTGAAACTGGCATTTGGCGATCACGTACACTGTATCTTCGCTGAGCCGACGCATTCACCCTGTATGCTGCTGAGGGGGGGGGGTTATACCGGCTTGCATGATGGCATTGCGGTACAGGATTTGGGGATCGACAACCTGACCGCTGCCGATGGACTGGCTGTGGGCCGCCCGTCAGGTTTTGTCGGGCGCGCGATGGCGCGGCTCATTGATGGTTACTACACCCTGAGCGACGATGAAATGTATCGTTTGCTGGCGATTCTGGCGCAAACCGAAGCGCTTCGTCTGGAACCTTCCGCGTTGGCCGGCATGGCGGGCCCGTGGCGCGTGGCTGGCGATGCTGACTATCAGGCTCGTCTTGCGCTGCCTGCTTCGGTGATGTAACAGGCGACACATCTGGTGTGGGCGACAGGTGGTGGGATGGTGCCAGAGGCAGAGATGCAGAAATATCTGGCGCAGGGAGCACAATAGCCCGCGCGCCAGAATGCTGTCTTTACTTCATGCTGGCGGCAAGGGTGTCCACATTGTGTTTAAAGGCGGCGCTGTTCCAGGCGTGTGGGTCGGTCTGAGTCTTCCCATCTTCTTCCATGGTCAGCGTGTGGATCCCCTGCGAAGCGGTCACTACTTTCCCTTGATACTTGATAGCCCGAGGCGGATACCAGACGCGTCAGCCAGCCTTCCAGACCCAGACCGTTAACAACAACGAGATCCGCTTTCGCCAGCGTTTTGCTGTCTTGCGGCGAGGGTTCGAATTCATGCGGATCGCCGTTGGGCTTGACCAAATCGGTGACGATGATGCGATCGCCGCCAATATGGCTGACCATATCGCCTAAAACGGAAAAGCTTGCCACGACTTGCAAGGGCTTCGCCAGCGCGAACGTGCTGAATAACAGGCTGGAAAGCGCCAGTGCGATAACAGGATGTTTCATGATTTCCTCATTGATGACAGGTGGATGATGTTAGCGGCGCGCGCGAAGCATGCCGCCCTCTGAGCCGAATGCGACGGAGAATGCGAAAAACAGCGTTGCTGTCAGGATGATGGCAGGCTCGGCGGGCAGTGAGGCAGAGTAGGACCAGAGCAGGCCGATAAGGCTGGATACGATGCCCACCAGCACCGCGACGGCCAGCATGACCGGCAGGCGCTGTGTCCAGAAGCGGGCGCAGGTGGCGGGCAACATCATCATGCCTACCGTCATCAGCGTGCCTAACAGTTGAAAGCCCGCCACCAGATTGAGCACCACCAACGCGAGAAATAATGCGTGGATCAGCGTGCGCCCTCGGGGTGAACTGAGCTGCATAAAGGTGGCATCAAACGATTCGATCACCAGCGCGCGATATAGCCACGCCAGCAGCAGTATTGAGGCAGAGCAGATCAGGCCGATGTCGATCAATGCACTGCGATCCACCGCCAAAATAGATCCAAACAGTACGTGCAGCAGATCGACACTAGAACCGCGCAGTGACACTAACGTCACGCCGAGCGCCAGCGATCCAAGATAAAGTCCGGCAAAGCTGGCATCCTCTTTTAGCGCCGTGTTGCGGCTGACAAAACCGGAAAGCAGCGCCACGACCAGCCCGGCGATAAATCCCCCGGTGCCCATTGCCAATAGCGACATGCCGGAGAGCAGATACCCGATGGCGACGCCAGGCAACACCGCGTGCGACAGCGCATCACCGATCAGGCTCATGCGGCGTAGCAGCAGAAAACACCCTAGCGGGGTTGCGCTGAGTGTGAGCGCGATACAACCCACCAGCGCGCGGCGCATAAATCCGAACTCCAGCAGCGGTGAAAGGAGACTTATCGTCATCATACTACCGCCCTGACGCGCGCTTGATCGCTGCGCGAAGCGGGGACTGTCGAGGTGAATATGTCATGAGTCGCTCCCCAACGATGACCCGCAGTACTGAGCTGTAACACCAACGGAAAATGGTGTTCGACGATGGCGCGATCGTGCAGCACGGCCAGAACGGTACACCCTTGCTGATGACGATGGTGGATCAAGGTCAGCAGCGCCTGTGTGGTTTCTTCATCCACGCCGGTAAACGGCTCATCCAGTAACAGCACCGGTGTGTCTGCCAGCAACAAGCGGGCAAACAGGACACGCTGTAGCTGGCCGCCAGACAAATGGCTGATGGGACGGGCAGCGAACCCTGCCATCGCGACGGCCTCTAGCGCAGCCTGAGCGTTGCGTCGCCAGACGCTATTCAGATCGCCGAACAGCCCGCGTTGTGGCAGGCTTCCCATCAAAACCAAATCCAGCACGCTTAGCGGAAACTGGCGATCGAACTCCGACAGCTGTGGCAAATAGCCAATGCGCGGCAGTGCGCTACGATCGCGAGTCAGCGATCCTGCCAGCGGTGGAATAAGCCCCGCGAGGGTTTTTAACAACGTTGATTTGCCGCTGCCATTTTCGCCGACGATAGCCGTCAGTGAACCGGCGCTGAAGCAGCCGCTCAGTGTGCCAAGTGGAGAAGAGGAGGCATAGCCGAACGTGAGGTTGTGCAATGTGATCATGGCAGCGCTACCGCCCAGGCAATTAACGCCCATAACAACGACAATAATGCCAGCGCGATGCTGATACGCATCCGGGCAGAAAGGGAATAGAGACTCACACGCGAGTACCATACAAAGAAAATGATACTGTTATGTTATATTATAACAACATTGGTGCTAGCAGAAAGGCGTAAGAAAATGTGACATTGTGGCTTGAGCCTCAAGGTCTGTGCGCAAATATCCTTGCGGTTGTTGTTACGTTCACCATCAGCAGTGTAGAGATAAACGGTACCAGAGCGGCTGATGGGGCGGTGATTTCTTGCCGGGACCGCTTATCGTCGGCCTCGCAAACACAGGGATAAAATAACAATGGCGACATTAAAGGATATCGCGGAGTGCGCAGGCGTTTCTATCAGTACCGTTTCTCGTGTATTAAATGGCACAGCGCCTATCAGTGCCAAAGTAAAGCAACAGATCCTGGCGATCGCTGCTGAGCAGGGCTATCCGCTGTACAAGTTGGCGAAACCGGTGCCAGAAGCCACGGAGCCCTTGCGTCATGTCCTGCTGGTCGCACCGCGCAACCTGATGCTGGAGAGCGACTACAATCTGGTTTCACTGTCATTGATCAATGCGCTAAAAGCGTTGTGTGTGCAGCGTAATATCCGACTGCGTCCGTTTCCTGCGGAGAATGACGCCATTACGGAAGATCAACTGATCGCGGCACTACAAGGTGGACGCCAGAGTGGAATTCTGATTGTCAATGACGATCGCGCCCCGTTGTTGCAGGCGGTGGTGAAAAGCGGAATGTCTGCTGTTCTGATTAACGGTGAAGATCCTTCGATGTGTTTAAACAGTGTCATGCCGGCTAACTATCCCGCTGCGGCCTGTGCTGTGCGCCACCTGATAGAACACGGGCACCGCCGTATTCTGCATTTGACCTGGTCGTCTTGTATTACAATCAAACAGCGAGAACGCGGCTACCGTGATGCATTGCTGCGGGCGGGTATTGCTGTCGATGAATCATTGATTCTTTCTTTGCCTGATTTTCACCCCCTCACGGCGCGCGATGCCATGCTGCGCTGGCTCTCTGCACATCCTGATCGCCTCGGTGTTACCGCGATTTTTTGCGCTGCGGACAATCAGGCGGTGGGCGTGGTGGATGCGTTGGCGCAGCGTGGCATCCGTGTTCCTGATGATATTTCGCTGGTGGGAATGGATAATATTTTGCCGCTGGATATGCTGCCGGTATCGCTCACCACGATGCATTTGCCGCTTGATGCGGTTGCCAGAGCTGCGCTGCAATTACTAACACAGCAGCTCGTTCCTGCGCAGTCGCTTGGGGTGACGCAGCATGTTGAATTGGCCGGGCGTTTGGTGGCGCGAGAGTCGGTAAAACCGCTCAACACACTTGCCTGATGCCACCTTAGAACCGTGTTGCGGTGGCGGCGACCAGTGCATCTATTGCTAGGCGTAAACGCGGCAACATCACGCGTGTTGCCCGCCATAAGGCATGAATGGCCAAATGCCCGGCAATAATCTCGTCCAGTACGCTCACCAGCAAGCCGCTTTCGAGTTCCTCTTTGACCAACCAGTAGGGGATTGTACCCAGGCCGTATCCGGCTTTTATCGCGTTAACCGTCAGCAGCGCGCCATCGAGTAGCAGACGGGTATCTGGCGTGATAACACGATGCGTTGCGTTCCTAACCTTTTGGCGATTATGCCTGCGGTATCTGGCAATTCTCCAACGCGCACGGCCAGATCGACCGACCCATCGAACAGATCGGCCATGTCGATAGACGTCGAGATACTGATACTCAACTGTGGCCACTGCTGGCACAGCGCTAACAGAGTGGGAGTGGCGACGCTTGCGCCGAGCAGTGGCGGTACACTCACCGCTAACCGGCCTGCCGGTTCTGCATTGAGGCTGGCGAGCAGCGTCTCGACGCGCTCGACATCGTTCCTGGCTGCTCGGCAGGCATCCCGATAGGTCACTCCTTCTGCCGTTATTACCTGCTGTCGGGTGGTGCGAGTGAATAACCGGGTTCTCAGACGGTTCTCGAGTCGCTGAATGGATTTGGTGACCGCAGAAGGTGTGAGCCCAAGCAGCGCTGCCGCTGCGGTGAAGTTACCGCTGTCACATACTGTCAGGAACACACCAATATCGTCACCCGGATAATGTCGCATGTTAATCAATTAGTGAATTTCAGGAATAGATTAATGTAGTTTATTTCATTTTACCGGAATACAATTCGCCAATATGCTCTGATTTATGAAAAATACACAGACTTACGCCATTCTTGGTGGAACTTCAGGCATTGGGTTTGCTCTTGCTCAGCAACTAGGTCGCGCGCGGCGATCGCGTGGTGATCGGGGGGCGTTCGCCGGAAAAGCGGGCTAACGCGCTTGTGTTGTTGGGGGAGCGTGCGTCCGGATACGCTGTTGACAGAGTACCGATCTCGCTTCTCTGGCTGCCTTCTTCTCGTACACCTCATCGCTTGCCGGACTCTTTACGCCTGCGGCTTCCTATACCACCGGCGCTTTTCAGGAAGGGAGCATTGAGACCAGCGAAGCTCTGTTTCAGGCCAAATGCTGGGGGCAGTATTGGGCAGTCTATGCCGCTTTGCCCTCTCTGTTGCCGAATGCCGCCGTGGTATTGATGTCGGGCGCGGCTTCCGCTCGTCCCCTTGGCGCGCCCGCTTATGCGGCGTGCAATGCCGCGCTGGAGGGGCTGGCTCGCGGGCTGGCCGTTGAGTTGGCGCTGCGCAGGGTAAACTGCTTGTCACCCGGGACGACTGACAGCGCACTGTGGCAGCGACGCCCGGCGCAGGTGCGCGAAGCGGCTTACCAGCAGTGGTGCACTCAACGTGCTGCAACGCCCTGCGACCGTGGAAGAACAGGCCCACGCGGCGCTGTTTCTGCTCGATAACTCGCATATGACGGGCAACACGCTCTATTGCGACGGGGGTTATACGTTGCGCTAGGATTGGGCAACGTCAGTTGGCTGGCGTTGCCATTCTCAATACCTTCTTTGTATTCCCTCATCAGGAATATCTGACTGCGCTTGAATCGCGCGCTTTAACAAATTCCACTCTTGATAAGCTCCCTGCCTTGACGATTTAAGCATCAATTTTATAGTTGTTCGATGTGAAGAACCTTTGTTTCTTTAATAAAACTTATGCCGGAGAGTGCTATGTGCTGGGTCCGTGTTTGCGAAGCAGACCAGATACAGGAAAACAGGCCGTTTAGCGCTAGCGTGGAAGACCACGCTGTCGGTATCTATCTGCTCGAAGGCGATTACTACGCCCTTGAGGATATTTGCCCGCACGCCTACGCCTTGTTGAGTCAGGGATTTATTGAAGACGGTAGCGTTGAGTGCCCCCTACACGGCGCGGTGTTCGATATTAAAAGCGGGCAATGCCTCGGCGGGCCGGGTGAACGTGACCTGCACTGTTACCGGGTACGGCGATTTGAAAACCAAATTCAAATTCTATTAACGGAGGAAACCGTAGCATGAAGGCCGATCAGGAATTCAACCCGGCGCTGGTACAGCAGCAGCCTGCCATCCCTTCCATTGGCGGTGGCAACGGGTGCATCCATTCTCCCGGCGATTATCGCAATCTTATCTGGCAGAGCCGAAACTGCGTGCTAGATCCTTGGACGTTGACCTTTATTGCAGAGCTGGAAACCCTGTTTGATCAAGGCATTGAAACTCTGCCCGCGCTGGTAGAGAGATTGAACGCCGCCGCGATGTACGATCAGCAGGGACAACCCTGGCTGGAAGCGAACCTGCGGACTTTTTTGCAAGAACACGGTGAGTAGGTGAGTAAAGGAGGTGCAATGGATTCAGCTGTGCAGAAGTACCTCGATCGAGGATTACAGGGTTTATGGTATCCCGTTTTGGCCAGTTGGGAGGTGCAGTCTACCCCTGTCGGCATCACGCGTTTGGGGGAGCAGATTGTTGTATGGCGCGACAGCAATGGGCAGGTCCAGGCGTTGGAAGACCGTTGTCCGCACCGGGGCGCTCGTCTGTCATTGGGATGGAATCTTGGCGATCGCATCGCCTGTTGGTATCACGGTGTCGAGGTCGCAGGCGATGGGGTAGTCAAAGATGTGCCCGCCGTTGAACGCTGTCCGTTAATTGGGCAACGTATGGTGTTGAGCTATCCGGTTAAAGAAGCTTATGGCGCCATTTTTCTCTGGTTTGGTATTACCGCCAATCAGGAACCGGAAGCGCTCGTGTTTCCTGAAGAACTGACTGACAGCGAAACCTATAGCCATTTTCTCTGTACTGCCGCCTGGCGATGTAACTACCAGTATGCGCTGGAAAATGTGATGGACCCGATGCACGGCACTTATCTGCACTCCACTTCTCACTCTATGGCGCAGGGCGAGCGTAAAGCGGAGATGGTGCTCGATCCGACATCAAGTGGTTTTATTTTCAGAAAAGAAAACCAACGTGGCGTTAATTTTGATTGGGTGGAGTTAGGTGTCAGCGGTGTTTACTGGATGCGACTCTCGATCCCCTATCAAAAACGTTTCGGGCCCGGCGGTCCTTTCTGGATTGTCAGCATGGTAGTGCCGGAGGATAACGATAACTGCCGCGTTTTTTTCTGGCGTATTCGTCGTGTTACCGGTTGGCAGCGCGATTTGTGGCGTTTTATGTATCGAAATCGTTTGGAAAAATTGCATTGGGCGGTGCTGGAACAGGATCGTCTCTTGCTGGAGAATCTTGCCCCGGACGCCCGCACTTATGAATATCTCTACCAGCATGATGTCGGGCTTTCCCGCTTGCGCCGCATGATGCAGAAAACCGCGCAAACACAGCTTGCAGAGCGGGAAACTCAGCACGCATTGCGTTAATCGGTGAAGACGCCGGGCCTTACTCAGATTGCAAGCTATAAATGGAAGATTACTCTTTGATCACCTTTTAACATTAGCGCTGGATTTAACAATTGAAAGGTATTAGCGATAATGTTGAGTATTTCGGCAGCAAACAGTTATCAAATCAGTGCGGCGAATAGAGAGACGACAACCAGTGCTAAAACTGTCCGAATGAAGGACATTCTGGCGTTGAGAAAAGCATTGAAACACGTTGAAAATCAGACGGCGATGTTTAATCGTAATCTGTACAATTCCACGTTCTGGCAGCGTCCTGATGCACGCAGTCTTAAACAGGTGTTAACCGATCTGGGCGCGGTAAAAGCGCGCGCGAACCAGCTGGCAGGTCAAATAAAGACATCTTCCTACCGGCATCACGCATCAAAAATGGCTAACTTGGAAAAGATCAATGCAAAAATTGATACGCTGAGTAAAAGCGCCAATGCCAAATTTAATAGCTCACAGAAACATATGCAATTTATGCGAGCACGAGAAGAGCAATACAGGGAAGACCAAGAGAAGAGTGCAAAAGCGCGCTCTGAGCGTCGGCAATATGTCAATGAAATGATTAACTCAGGAAGAGGCGATGAGCTGTATAACGGCGGTATGGTGAAATAGCGGATGGTTAGCGAAGTTGTACCATTATGCATGTTTCAAACATAACGTCCTGCTAAAGCAGGACGTTATGTTTTTACTGAACCAACAACTTAGAATGGAATATCGTCGTCAAAGTCCATCGGTGGTTCATTGCCGCCAGACATCGGGGCATTGTTCTGCTGGCGTGGCGCTTGCTGTGCGCCACCGCTGAAGGCCTGACCGCCCTGCGGTTGCTGCGGCTGTCCCCAGCCACCCTGCGGTGCGTTGTTGCCTGCATTGCCGCCTGCCGGTGCGCCACCGCCTTGACGGCCACCCAACATCTGCATGGAGCCGGAGATGTCTACCACCACTTCCGTGGCGTAGCGATCCTGCCCGCTTTGATCCTGCCATTTACGCGTGCGTAATTGGCCTTCGACATATACCTGTGAGCCTTTACGCAGGTATTCCCCTGCCACTTCAGCCAGCTTTCCGTACAGCGTGACACGGTGCCATTCTGTGCGCTCTTTTTGCTCGCCAGTCTGCTTGTTGCGCCAGGTATCTGACGTGGCCAGAGTCAGGTTAGCAACGGCACCGCCGTTCGGCAGATAACGGACTTCCGGGTCTTGCCCCAGATTTCCAACAAGAATCACTTTATTAACGCCTCTGCTGGCCATGCTTGTATCTCCTGATGAGTAAATACTTAAAGTCTAAGCCAGAAATCATAACATGCTAGCACTGTGCTGAGTACCCGCGATGTCGCATCCACACTTTTTTGTTGATTACATAGTTGCATCGCAGTACTGGATATTTATTCAGTTTTTTGTTAGCGTATTTCTTCTGCTTGTCCCCCCTATTGGACCGCCAGACGCGGTGCTAAAAAACGCAGTGGGTGTTTTTTTGTGTCATAATTGCACGTTTCGTACCGGTTATCTCCTCCTGCGGGATGATGAAAATAGCGTTAACTCCGGGATGTATGTGAATGGATAAGATCGAAGTTCGTGGTGCCCGTACTCATAACCTCAAAAATATCAACCTGATAATTCCGCGCGATGAACTGATTGTGGTCACCGGGCTGTCGGGGTCCGGTAAGTCGTCGCTGGCGTTTGATACCCTGTATGCGGAAGGGCAGCGGCGCTACGTTGAATCGTTGTCTGCCTATGCGCGCCAGTTTCTCTCTTTGATGGAAAAACCGGACGTTGACCATATCGAAGGGCTTTCACCGGCGATTTCCATTGAGCAAAAATCCACTTCTCATAACCCGCGCTCTACCGTAGGCACGATTACCGAAATTCATGACTATCTGCGCCTGCTTTTTGCCCGAGTGGGTGAGCCGCGCTGTCCGGATCACGACGTGCCGCTGGCGGCCCAGACGGTCAGTCAGATGGTGGATAACGTGCTGGCGCAGCCGGAAGGTACACGCCTGATGCTGCTTGCTCCCATCGTCAAAGATCGCAAAGGGGAACACACCAAGACGCTGGAAAACCTGGCGACACAAGGTTATATCCGCGCCCGTATCGACGGCGAGGTGTGCGATCTTTCCGATCCACCCAAGCTGGAGTTACAGAAGAAGCACACCATTGAAGTGGTGGTCGATCGTTTCAAAGTGCGTGAGGATTTGGCGCAGCGCCTGGCGGAATCGTTTGAAACCGCACTCGAGCTCTCCGGCGGTAGCGCCATCGTGGCGGATATGGATGACAGCAAGCAGCCTGAACTGCTGTTCTCCGCCAACTTCGCCTGCCCACAGTGTGGCTATAGCATGCACGAGTTGGAGCCGCGCATGTTCTCCTTCAACAACCCGGCAGGTGCTTGCCCGAGCTGTGATGGGTTGGGCGTACAGCAGTTCTTCGATCCGGCTCGCGTCGTGCAGAACGGCGAGCTGTCGCTGGCGGGTGGAGCGATTCGCGGCTGGGATCAGCGTAACTTTTACTATTTTCAGATGCTGCGTTCGTTGGTGGATCATTACCGCTTTGATGTAGAAGCGCCTTACGACAGCCTGAGTGAAAAAATCCGCCACATTATTCTCTACGGTTCCGGTAAAGAGACCATCGAGTTCAAATACATCAACGATCGTGGTGACACCTCCGTGCGACGCCACCCTTTCGAAGGGGTGTTGAATAACATGGAGCGGCGTTACAAGGAAACGGAATCGAGCGCGGTGCGTGAAGAGCTGGCCAAGTTCATCAGCAACCGTCCTTGCGCCAGTTGCAATGGTACGCGTTTACGTAAAGAAGCGCGCCGTGTGTTTGTCGAACAGACTACGCTGCCGCAGATCTCAGACATGAGCATCGGCCATGCGATGACGTTCTTCCAAAACATGAAGTTGAGCGGACAGCGCGCGCAGATTGCCGAAAAAGTGTTGAAGGAGATAGGCGATCGTTTGAAGTTTCTGGTGAACGTGGGATTGAACTACCTGTCGCTGTCGCGTTCTGCCGAAACGCTTTCTGGCGGTGAGGCGCAACGCATCCGTCTGGCGAGCCAAATTGGCGCTGGGCTGGTCGGGGTGATGTATGTACTGGATGAACCCTCTATCGGTCTGCACCAGCGTGATAACGAACGCCTGCTGGAGACGCTGATCCACCTGCGTAATCTGGGTAACACCGTGATCGTGGTGGAGCACAATGAAGACGCCATCCGTGCTGCGGACCATGTGATTGATATCGGGCCGGGCGCGGGGGTACACGGTGGGCAGGTGGTAGCGGAAGGCTCGGTTGAGCAGATTATGGCGGTGCCAGAATCGCTGACTGGCCAGTATCTCAGTGGCGAACGGAAAATCTCAGTACCGCCTCAGCGTGTATCCGCCGACCCCACCAAAGTATTGAGACTGGTGGGTGCCAAAGGCAACAACCTGAAAGACGTGACACTGACGCTGCCTGTCGGGTTGTTCACCTGTATTACCGGTGTCTCCGGTTCCGGTAAATCGACGCTGATTAACGACACGCTGTTCCCGCTGGCACAGCGCCAGCTTAACGGGGCGACGCTGGTAGAACCGGCACCGTATCGCGAGATTCACGGTCTTGAGCATTTTGATAAGGTGATCGATATCGATCAAAGTCCGATCGGGCGTACACCGCGATCCAATCCGGCGACTTACACCGGCGTGTTTACATCGATCCGTGAACTGTTTGCTGGCGTGCCGGAGGCCAGAAGCCGAGGATACAACCCAGGGCGTTTCAGTTTTAACGTGCGCGGCGGACGCTGTGAGGCCTGTCAGGGTGATGGCGTTATCAAAGTGGAAATGCACTTTCTGCCGGATATCTACGTGCCGTGCGATCAGTGCAAAGGCAAACGCTACAACCGTGAAACGCTGGAAATCACATATAAAGGTAAAAGCATTCACAAAGTGCTGGAAATGACTATTGAAGAAGCGCGTGATTTCTTTGATGTCATTCCCGCATTGGCGCGTAAACTGCAAACGTTGATCGACGTTGGGCTTTCCTATATTCGTCTTGGGCAGTCGGCCACGACGCTCTCTGGCGGGGAGGCGCAACGCGTGAAGCTCTCTCGCGAGCTGTCCAAACGTGGAACGGGCCAGACCCTCTACATTCTCGATGAGCCGACCACCGGGCTGCACTTTGCTGATATTCAGCAACTGTTGGATGTTTTGCACCAGTTGCGCGATCAGGGCAATACCATTGTGGTGATTGAGCATAACCTGGATGTGATTAAAACCGCAGACTGGATTGTGGATCTTGGCCCGGAAGGGGGCAGCGGCGGCGGTCAGATTCTGGTGTTCGGCACCCCTGAAACGGTAGCGAATTGCGAACAATCACACACTGCGCGTTTCCTTAAGCCAATATTGGCACGCGGTTAGTGCTTTTCACGACGCCTGGGTTAAGCCGGGCGTCGTGATTATAATTGTGTGTTCGTATGCCTGTTATTTCGATAAGCACGTCTTTGTTGCAGCACTATTATTTAATGTTATTTTCTCGGCCATGAAATTCCCCTCTGGCGTTTATCCTAATAGAAATATTTTCTATTTTCCCTGCATGCAGGGTGTTACTCACCCCGTGAAAAAATATATGCAGAGAGATTTTTTACTTATTGCATGATTCTATCGATCTACCTATATTGATAGTTTTTGTTTTTTTTTGTTATTTTTTAAGTGATTAAAACGATCAATGTGGTAAAGATTATAGGGTTGCTGCCGATAAACCTAGAGACATCAGGGGGGGCTGGGGCAAAACGAAGCAGATAACAAAGATCAGCAACGTACCATGACGGCGATTGCTTGTTAACGTCGAGCAGAATACTTAGCGTCTAATTTTATTTTTCGATGATAGCACTGAATCATGGGTGAGGGAATGCTATTTCCCTTACATCGGCAAAACAGCCATTTATATTGCTTAGTGTTAATGCGAGACAGGCGATTCTGTGTGCTTCGCCAGCAACAGGTCATTACTCATTCTGATGGTATTTAACAATGGAAGAATAACCTGACTGTGGTATGCAATAGGGGAAAGGAGTGAAGAATGAATATCGCTAACTGGCGCATCGGCTATCGCTTGGGCAGTGGGTTTGCTTTTCTGGTGCTGATGTTGTTTGTGGTTAATGCGTTCTCAATCACGAAATTATCGCTATTTCACGAAGATGCGAAGCTGATTGTGACACGGGTTTATCCGGATACGGTGACAACCACCGGTGGTGAATAGCACGCTTGTCGCTTATCAGCGTCTGCTGCTGGTTACCGATTCTGCTCAGGTGAAAAGCATGCTGGATATGCTAAGTGACTTGCGCAAACGCGGTGTCCAACTGTTGGATAAATTGGTTGCCAGTAACAGCCCTGAGGCATCTCAACAAATTATTCGGGATATCCAACAAATTCGCCCACAGTTTCTGGCATCAGGCGATAAAATTATCTCTTCACTGAATGCGGGCGATCGTGACGCTGGTGTGCGGGAATTCATCACCACCATGAATGAGGTGCAACGTAACTACCGCGAGCAAGTGCGCAAATTGGTTGCTTTTCAAAATGGCACGATGAACAAAACCCTCGACACCATGACGACCACCTACAATCAAACTCGTCTACTGCTGGTGTTGATCTGCCTGGTGGCAGCCGTGGCGGGTGTGGTGATAGCCTGGCTGATTACACGTAGCGTGACGCGTCCGATTCATCAAGCGCTGGCATTGGCCGATCGTGTCGCACAGGGCGATCTTACTTTTCAGGTGCAGGCCGCCCATCAGGATGAAACCGGGCTGTTGCTCAAGGCTCTGGACAATATGAACAGCATCTTACGTCATATTGTCGGTCAGGTGCGCGATGGTGCTGAGGCCATTTCCACTGCCGCTTCGCAGATTGCCGCAGGTAATCAGGATCTTTCTGCACGCACGGAAGAGCAGGCCAGTTCGCTTGAGCAAACCGCTTCTTTCATGGAAGAACTGACCTCGACCATTAAGAACACCGCAGATAACACGCGTCAGGCAACATCGGTTTCTCATCAGGCATCGGATGCAGCTAAAAATAGCAGTGAAGTGATGCTCTCAGTGACGCAAAAAATGCGCGGCATTCAATCGTCATCGCAGCGTATGGCTGAGATTATCGGCGTTATCGACAGCATTGCGTTTCAAACCAATATTCTGGTGTTGAATGCGGCCGTAGAAGCAGCGCGTGCCGGTGAGCAGGGGCGCGGTTTTGCCGTGGTCGCGAGCGAGGTGCGTTCTCTGGCGCAGCGCAACGGCCTCCAAGGAGATCAAAGAGTTGATCGATGATTCCGTCAGCAAAATTCAGGACGGGATGAATCTGGTGGACAACGCTGATGAAGCCCTGGGCCGTTTGACCAACCATGTGCAGGAAGTTAACGCGATTATTGCGGAGATTTCACAAGCAAGCCAAGAGCAGAGCGATGGTGTCAGCCAGATCAACATCGCGGTTGGGCAGATAGATACCACGACGCAGCAAAATGCTGCTCTGGTAGAAGAGTCTGCGGCAGCAGCAATGTCGCTGCAATCACAGGCTTCTGTATTAACCCATACGGTGAGCGTATTTAAACTCAATGTCGGGAATACGGTTTCAGCCCAATCGGCGCCACGAGAAGCAACGGTTACTCGGCCTGCCAAGCCGGCATTGGCGTTGGCTGCGGGTACGGCAGCACAAAATAATCAGGACTGGACCTCATTTTGACTTCTATTCTGAGCGCTGCATGGCAGCGCTCAGTTTTTCCTGCACTCGCCAATATCAATCCTTCTGCTGCTCATGCAGCATCAGCGCCAAATCTTCTGGAATATTCTGCACAATCACCTTATTACGCCCCGCTTTTTTGGCGCGATAGAGTGCATTGTCCGCGGTTTTCAGCGCAGCATCGATAGGCACTTCTTTTGGCAGGAAGAAAGTGGCACCAATTGAAATGGTGATGTGCTGGCAGATGGGGAAACTCATTTCCGCGACGTTTTTGCGCAAACGCTCAGCGATGACAACAGCCAGATGAATATCAATGCCGGGCAACAGCATTAAAAACTCCTCACCTCCCGTTCGGCACATCAGATCCGTTTTGCGTGAGTTGGTTTTCAGATGGCGTCCCAACATTTTGATCACTTCATCACCCACATCGTGCCCATAGGTGTCATTCACGTTTTTAAAGTGATCGATATCGATAACAATCACGGAAACGACGCTGTTATTGAGCAGCGACATCTCAATATTGTCATGTAACCCACGTCGGTTAAGCAGGCCGGTGAGCGGGTCAGTGTGAGTCTGTGAACTGAGTTTACCAATACGTTTATGCAGCAGAATGGTACCCCACAGAATAACGCGTTTGAGGTGCTCAACCTCAAAATACCAGGAGGATACCGCGCGAATCTTGCTGATCACGTCGGGGTCGTCCATTCGACTGGCTGCCAACCCCAACATCCAACATCCGCAATGGGTTAGCAATATAGATGGTGAGCAGGGTAATCATAAAGAACGTGATCAGCACCACGGGGGCGCTTTTCTTGGTCACATCGATCATCACATTATTCAATGCCTGGGTGACGATCTGCTCCGATTGTAAAGTGAGAATAACCCAATCCGCCCCTTTAACTTTTGCAAAGCCAGCTAAAAATGTTGCCCCTTGCGAATAGGTCAACCGAAAATTGCCTTTATTTCCTAACAGGGCCATTTGTTGTAAGGAACTATCATCAATTTTCTGGCCAATTCTGTTTTTATCATGATGATAAATAATCGTACCGTCTTTATTAAGGACAAAGGTATCGTAATTATCATCATCGAATTGGGAATTCATAAATTCATTTGTCGCATTGCGGTTATTAAGGTAAATAGAACCGCCGACATACCCTAACTGTTCACCCTCAGCATTGTAGATTGGCACGGAAATAAAAACAATCAGATTACCGATCAGGGAAACATAAGGCTGGCTGATAAAAAAGGCGTTAGCGTTAACGGCGGCCCCATGAGACGGGGAGGTCAGCCGCGCATCAATAACGCCAGGTTGTAATGGAGAAAAGGCACGAACATAGCCCTGTTTATCAATGACGGAGACGGAATTGAAGCGATGACCGATCTGCCGGATCCGTTCCACCTCTTTTTGCAGCGTATCTGCATTTTGCATGCTATTAGCGAGCTGCTGAGCGCTAAAACTGAGTTGTGACTGAGAAGAGGAAAAAAAGTCTCGACAGTATTTGCCAGTTTTAATGAATAGTTCAGATTTATTTTAAAAAACTGATCGGTCAATAACTTTTTTTGCGTGTCATAGAAGGCGAAATAGCTATTTACAAAAATAATCGACATACCGGAGAGTGCGATGAAAAGAATGAGTCGTCGTAAATTGACTTGAAGAATGAAATGCTTCTGAAATGATTTCATTTATTATCTTTCATGCTTATTATTGTTGTCGCAAAACAGCGAGCGATCGGCTGTTCAACATCATGATATAAGTTAATGATTAAGAAAGTGAATGTGAAAAATACCCTTTCTCTTTCACGGTAGGGGGGAGCCAGGCTCCCATTCACCTCAGACTCAGCCGAGGACTTCGCCCTATCCATCGAAATCTTTTGGGTAATAAATTGTGAGATATCACATAAGTAGTAGTTCAGAGTGGGCAGAGTGTCAATGTTACCCTATATAAAAGTTTCTTATGAATCTCAACGTAATGGCGAGGAGGTCAGAGGAGTTGGTGGCAGAGGAAAAAAGGCTTAACTTCAGCGTTAAGCCTTTGAGAAAAATTATTGAACCGCGGCGAACGCCTTGGCAACGCGCACGACGTTGCTGAGTTAAGGCCCGCAACGCACATTCTGCCGCTGGCAATGAGGTAAACACCAAATTCTTCGCGCAGACGGTCAACCTGTGCCGGGCTGAAACCGGTGTAACTGAACATGCCGCGCTGTGTCAGCAGGTAGTTAAAATTGCGCGTTGGCAGTTCTGCTTTCAGTTGCCCCAGTACGCGCTGGGCGCTATCGGCATCTTCACATACCACGGACAGCCCACCGACGCGTTCACTGTAGAGCGAAAAAATCTTAGAGAAAGAGTTGGCAATCAAGGCGGGAACGCCCGCGCTGGCGACTGCGCGCAGCGCGTAAGCATCGGCATCAATGCCGCCGCCAAAGCCTTGATAGGCGATATCCATAAACGGAATCAGTTCGTGTTTGATCACCGTTTCAATAATGCGATCCCATTGTGCGTTGGTCAGATCGGAACCTGTCGGGTTATGGCAGCACGGGTGCAGCAAGACAATGCTGCGTGCCGGCAGGCTTTCCAGCGTGGCGAGCATAGCCTCAAAATTCGCGCCGAGCGTCTGCGCATCAAAATAGGGATAGGTGTGTACCTTAAATCCGGTACCGGCAAAAATGGCAATGTGGTTTTCCCAGGCCGGATCGCTGACCCACACCTCGGATTCAGGGAAATAGTGTTTGAGAAAATCGGCACCCACTTTCAGTGCGCCAGAACCGCCCAGCGTCTGGATAGTTGCGATGCGGTTAGTGGTCAGCGCCGGATGTTCTTTACCAAACAGTAGCGTCTGGATAGCGGAACGATACGGCTGGAAACCTTCCATGGGCAGATAGGAAGTGGCTGCTCTAGGCTGTGCTTCAAGCACATCAACCGCACCGCTCACGGCGCGTAATTGCGGGATGATGTTCTGTTCGTTGTAATAGAGCCCGATACTGAGATTGATCTTATCCGTGCGCGGATCCTGCTTATATTTTTCCATCAGAGACAGGATGGGATCTCCGGCATAGGTATCGACATGTTGAAACACGGTTTTTTCTCTTGAAATAATCGTCTGCCCGCCTTACGCGTGGCGGGGTATCGGGGGTAAATCATTATTATAGCTCGTGCGCTAACGCCGAAGAGGGTTAGACCGTATAACGCCCCGGGCGGTGATTCATCGCAATGATTAAGTTAAGAATCACGGCGCCCAATACGGAAACCACCAGCATAGGTATGCTTACCACAAACAGGGAAGCCAGCACAATCACCACATCAAGCGCCATTTGAAACTTACCGGCGCGAATGCCGTAATGATCCTGAAGATAGAGCGCTAAAATATTGACGCCGCCCAGGCTCGCCTTATGGCGAAACAGCACGATAAAGCCCAGACCGATGATGATATTGCCAAACAGCGTAGCATAGAAAGGCTGAAGTTTATCGAAGTGCACAAACAGCGGGTGCACGTCTGACAGCAGGGAAACCAGACCGACGGCGCAGAAGGTCTTGATGGTGAAATGCCAGCCCATACGGCGAACGGCCAGGTAATAAAACGGCAGGTTAATCAAAAAGAAAATGGTGCCGAAAGAGATACGCGTTATGTAGTGCAGCAGGAAAGCCATGCCCACCGTGCCGCCGGTGAGCGCGCCGGATTGACGTGATAAGATGATCCCGAACGACACCATCAATGAGCCAATCAACAGGGCCAGAACATCTTCCAGCAGCGTATGTTTTAGATTTTCGGTTGTAACAACGTTATCCATGGTGTGCTCAATGGCATAAAAAAAATCAAATGTGGGGATAGCAAAGCAAGAAATGCACCAAAAATGGCGTTGACGCAGGTCGTTCTGGCGCACTCGCACCGGAAATAAGTTTAAGTTATTGAAATGTTTAAGTTACATACTGCATGAAAATTGCATTATTTCTTTATTAATTGCATGGTTTGCGCGTGAATAACGGCTTTTATGCGTGAATTCATTATCTTCATGCACCAAAAAGAAGCGTTTTGCCCCAGTGTGGTGCAAGCATTCAGTTTGGCAACATCAGCCCGTTCTCTTTCAGACGATTCAGCACAACGGATGTTTTAAGGTGAGAAACGCTTTTGTTCTGTGACAAAATACGGCTGATAAGATCGCTCAGCCCCTGCAAATCGGCCACCGCAACTTTCAGTAAATAGTCGGCATCGCCGGTGGTTTTGTAGGCATCAATAATCGCATCCACCTCTCCCTGCATCTGGTGAAAGCGTTCTACATAGTCCGCAGTATGGTTGATAAGCCTTACTTCGATCAAACCAAGGCACTCTAACCCGATGGCATTAGGGGCCAGACGGGCGTGGTAGCCCAGAATCTGCTGAGCCTGCTCAAGCGCAATGCGGCGGCGCGAGCATTGCGATGCGGATAACCCGATAAGCTCGCTTAACTCCTGATTGGTTAAACGGCCATTGGTTTGCAGTAAGGTCAACATTTTCAAATCATAATCGTCTATCTGGTACATGGTGCTTTATCCGCATGATGTATCGGGAGATAAAACAGACTAACAGCTTTTTACCCGGCCGTGCCGGTTCTTTTCCACCTCCCGGCCAATTGGCGGGTTGCACTACAAACGGGCATGCACCGTGTTGGCGCAATGTCATGCGTGTTATGACGTAATTGAGGGCATTTCGTGCATCACTGTGCCTGTTTATGCATCAATCTGTTTTTTACCACAATGCAATATCACTCGCCGTGATAATAAAAATAATGAATATATTCATGATATTAATTTCGGTTGTGGCATGCGTTCGGCGCGCTACCGCAGAGGATGGCCTGAATGTTGCTATGAGATTCCCAACACTACATCTTGTTCGGGGAATGTCATGGAAACACCGCAGACGACGGATCAGCTAAAAAGAGGGTTAAAGAACCGCCATATCCAGTTGATCGCATTAGGGGGAGCGGTCGGAACCGGGCTGTTTCTGGGGATTGCACAAACCATCAAAATGGCCGGGCCTTCGGTGCTGTTGGGCTATGCGATTGCCGGGGTTATCGCGTTCTTCATTATGCGTCAACTGGGGGAAATGGTGGTGGAAGAGCCCGTCGCAGGCTCCTTTAGCCATTTCGCCAATAAATATTGGGGCAGTTTTGCGGGCTTTATGTCCGGCTGGAACTACTGGGTGCTCTATGTACTGGTCAGCATGGCGGAGCTGTCAGCGGTCGGTATCTATATTCAATACTGGTTTCTTGATGTGCCGACCTGGGTTTCTGCCGCCGTTTTCTTCCTGCTGATTAATGCCATCAATCTCACCAACGTAAAGGTTTATGGTGAAATGGAGTTCTGGTTTGCCATCATCAAGGTGGCAGCGATCATCGGCATGATTGCGTTCGGGGGCTATCTGCTGGTAAGCGGCCGCGGCGGGCCAGAGGCGAGTGTCGCTAACCTGTGGCAGTACGGTGGGTTCTTTCCCAACGGCTTTGGCGGCATGGTGATGGCGATGGCGGTCATCATGTTCTCGTTTGGCGGTCTTGAGCTGGTGGGGATCACTGCTGCCGAGGCCGATCAGCCGGAGAAAAGTATTCCGCGTGCCACCAACCAGGTAATCTATCGCATTCTGCTGTTTTATGTGGGCGCATTGGCGGTGCTGCTGTCACTGTATCCCTGGCAGAAAGTGGTGGAAGGCGGCAGCCCGTTCGTGCTGATTTTCCATGCGCTGGATAGCAACGTGGTGGCAACGGTACTCAATCTGGTGGTGCTTTCTGCGGCGCTTTCGGTATACAACAGCTGTGTTTATTGCAACAGCCGTATGCTGTTTGGCCTGGCTAAGCAGGGCAACGCACCGCGCGCCCTGTTAAACATCAATAAGCGCGGCATCCCCTTGGCCGCACTGGGGGTATCGGCACTGGCGACCGGGCTGTGCGTGGTGTTGAACTACCTGATGCCGGGCAAAGCGTTTGAGCTGCTGATGGCGCTGGTGGTTTCTGCGCTGGTGATCAACTGGGCGATGATTTGCATTACGCACCTCAAGTTCCGCCATGCGATGCAAGCGGCGGCAAAGGAGACACGTTTTAAAAGCTGGAGCTATCCGGTGACCAACGTGATTTGCTTGCTGTTTCTGGCGGGAATACTGGTGATCATGGCGATGACGCCCGGCATCCAGATCTCGGTATGGTTGATTCCGGTGTGGCTGGTGGCGATGGCCCTTGCCTTATCGAGTGAAGAACCGTAACCGCACGCCGGCAGATATTGCGGTCAGTGACGTGTAATAGACGAAAAAAGGCGTACCCTGCGGTACGCCTTTACTATTGTGCTTGAGCGTTAATCGTCGAGATATTCCAGCGCCAGGCGCTGCGTCACGCGGGTAATGAGTTCATAAGCGCTGATGCCCGTATGTGCGGCGATCCGCTCCACGGGCAGCGCGTCGCCCCACAAAACCACTTCATCGCCGACCTGCTCCAGCGCGCCCGGTCCCAGATCGACCGTCAACATATCCATCGATACGCGTCCCACCAGCGGCACTTCGCGGCCATTGACCAACACCGGTGTACCAAACGGCGCAGTGCGCGGATAGCCGTCGCCGTAACCTATTGCGACCACGCCGAGCAGGGTGTCACGCTCGCTGGTCCAGATGCAGCCGTACCCCTCGGCTTCACCAGCTTTGTGCTCGCGCACTGCGATCAGGTGTGAGGTGAGCGTCATGGCGGGTTGTAGCCCAAAGTGCGTGGCCGTTTCCGTTGCCAGCGGTGAAACGCCATAAAGAATAATCCCCGGTCGCACCTGATTGCGGTGCGCCTGTGGCCACAGCAGAATTCCGCCGGAGGCGGCGATGGATTGCGCGCCGGGTTTCCCTTCGACAAAGGCATCAAAGCAGGCGATTTGCTTCAGGGTGGTATTGAACTCAGGCTCATCGGCGCGGCAAAAATGGCTCATGATATTCACCGGTTGCACCACATTGCGGCATTGCGTCAGCCGTTGATAAAACGCTTCCGCTTTATCAGGGCGCACTCCCAGGCGGTGTATGCCGGTATCGAGTTTCATCCACACGGTCAGGGGATGAGGCAAATCGGCTTGCTCCAATGCCGCCAACTGTTCAATGCTGTGCACTGCGGTTTCCAATTGATGCTGCGCCAGTATGGGAAGATCGTCGGCAGAGAAAAACCCTTCCAGCAGCAGGATGGGTTTGGTGATGCCCGCCTTGCGCAGCGCCAGCGCTTCCGAGAGTCGGGCGACGCCGAAGCAGTCGGCATCTTGCAGGGTATTGGCGCATTCTACTGCGCCGTGGCCGTATGCATTGGCCTTGATGACGGCGACCAGCCGACTATTCGGTGCTAACTGACGCACGCGCTGCATATTGTGACGCAATGCGCGGCGACTGATGACGGCGGTTGCCGTTTTCATTTCTACTGTCCTTAACGCAGCCCGCTCAGGTGCGCTATTTATTCATCATCTTATTCATCATCTTATTCATCATCGTATTGTGGACCGGCGTAATTATCAAAACGCGACCACTGCCCGTTGAAGGTCAACCGAACGGTACCGATAGGGCCGTTACGCTGTTTCCCCAAGATAATCTCAGCGATGCCTTTCAAATCGCTGTTTTCATGATAAACCTCATCACGATAGATAAACATAATCAGGTCAGCATCCTGCTCGATAGAGCCGGATTCACGCAGGTCTGAGTTGACCGGGCGTTTGTCCGCTCGCTGCTCCAGACTACGGTTAAGCTGAGAGAGTGCGACCACAGGCACTTGCAATTCTTTTGCCAATGCTTTGAGGGAACGGGAAATTTCGGCGATCTCGAGCGTTCGGTTATCCGAAAGGGCAGGTACCCGCATCAATTGCAGGTAGTCGATCATGATCAGGCTGAGGCCATCGTGTTCGCGGAAAACGCGCCGCGCGCGGGAGCGCACTTCTGTGGGGGTCAGGCCGGAAGAGTCATCGATATACATGTTCTTCTTCTCAAGCAGGATGCCCATGGTGCTGGAAATACGAGCCCAATCCTCGTCATCCAACTGTCCGGTACGGATACGGGTTTGATCGACGCGAGACAGCGACGCCAACATACGCATCATGATCTGTTCGCCGGGCATTTCCAGACTGAAAATCAGCACCGGCTTCTCTTGCATCATGGCGGCGTTTTCGCACAGGTTCATGGCGAAGGTGGTTTTCCCCATTGAGGGGCGCGCCGCGACGATGATCAAATCCGATTTTTGCAGCCCGGCAGTTTTTTTATCCAGATCCTGATAGCCGGTAGAAACGCCGGTCACCCCGTCGTGCGGACGTTGATACAACTGCTCGATGCGCGAGACGGTGTCTTCCAGAATTCGATCGATACTTTTCGGGCCTTCATCCTTGCTGGCACGGTTTTCGGCGATCTGAAATACGCGCGATTCTGCCAGATCCAGCAGATCTTCACTGCTGCGGCCCTGCGGATCATAACCGGCATCGGCGATTTCATGGGCGACGGCGATCATTTCACGCACTACGGCCCGTTCGCGCACGATATCGGCATAGGCGCTGATGTTGGCGGCGCTGGGGGTATTCTTGGCCAGTTCAGCCAGATACGCAAAACCGCCGACCGTGTCCAGCTCGCCCTTTTGTTCCAGCGATTCGGACAGGGTGATCAGATCGATGGGCTTGCTCATTTCCAGCAGGCGCTGCATTTCGCTGAAAATCAGGCGATGGGCGCGGTTGTAGAAATCGTTGGCGACGACGCGCTCAGCGACGTTATCCCAGCGCTCGTTGTCGAGCATGAGGCCACCCAGCACCGATTGTTCCGCTTCCAGTGAATGAGGAGGAAGTTTTAATCCTTCCACCTGCCGGTCACGGGGCGGAGTCGAAGATTGTGCGGTGCGCTTTTCTGCCATGGGATTACGTTCTTTATGGGTTGATTTGTCATTCTTAAGGAGGCATTGTATACGAAACTGACGTGATAAAAACCGTTCTACACTTGCGTCTGTGTGTTTATCACACGGCAGCGCACAAAGAGAAAACATGGCGAAACGCATTCAATTCAGTGCCCACGGCGGTCCTGAGGTGTTGGAGTACGTTGATTTTACCCCGCGCGAACCGGCGGCGGGTGAGGTGCAAATTGAAAACCGTGCTGTCGGGATTAACTTTATCGATACCTATGTGCGCAGCGGTCTTTACCCGGTACAGGCGTTTCCGTCAGGGCTGGGTACCGAGGCGGCAGGTGTGGTGGTGAAAATCGGCGCGGGCGTGAGCGATTTCCAGGTGGGCGATCGCGTGGTGTATGCGCAAGCCGGGCTGGGCGCTTACAGTGAGATTCACAACGTGGTGGGCGATCGCGTGGCGCACCTGCCGGATGCCATCAGTTTTGAACAGGGGGCCGCATCTTTCCTGAAAGGGCTGACCGTGTACTACCTGCTGCGTGAAACTTATGAGATCAAGGCCAGTGAAACATTCCTGTTTCACGCGGCAGCCGGTGGCGTTGGCCTGATCGCCTGCCAATGGGCCAAGGCGTTGGGAGCGAAACTTATCGGCACGGTCGGATCGGATGACAAGGCCGAACTGGCGCGTCAGGCAGGTGCCTGGGCCACCATTAACTATCGCAGCGAGAACATCGCGCAGCGGGCGCAGGAATTAACCGATGGGCAAAAAGTGCCTGTGGTGTACGATTCTGTGGGGAAAGACACCTGGGAAGCTTCCCTTGATAGCCCTGCGCCGCCGCGGTTTGATGGTGAGCTTCGGTAACGCTTCAGGCCCGGTCACCGGTGTGAATCTGGGCGTTCTGAACCAGAAAGGGTCACTTTACGTGACGCGTCCATCGCTGTTTGGCTACGTGACCAACCGTGCAGAGCTGGATAAAGCAAGCAATGAGCTGTTTTCGCTGATTGCCAGCGGTGCTATCAAGGTGGATGTCTCTGCCAGTCAGATCTTCGGGCTGTCGGAAGCGCAAAAGGCGCATCGTGCACTGGAAAGCCGCGAGACATATGGCTCCAGTCTGCTGATCCCCGGTCGTTAATGGCTTTTGGTAATAAAAAGTAAGGGCCCCGAATGGGGCCCTTGTTACTGCATTATTTTTAATATTTCATCATGCTGTATGTAGGGTACAGAGTGGCAAACGTCAGCGCATTGAGGCGTAGTTTTTTTGGATGGTAATGCTCTGACGCGGATGAAATCATTTTTTATTGATTCGCACAGGCCGCGTGCCCTGTGCGTGTTGCCGGTTACGCAAACCGCCTTGCTACATGGGGGCAGTCATAGTACCAAGAGCTGCCACCCTAACAGCGGCTTAGGGAAAAAATATCTGCTGGCGCACAAAATTGGCGTAAATTGCTGTGGCGCAGTGTATAGTGTTAGCGGTAATCTCGCAATGGTTTTTGCTGCCAGTGACGCCACAGCCAGACGATCGCCACGGCCAGCAGCAGCCAGGGAAGTACTTTGATGGCGGTAACGATCAACCCACCTACCAGCATCACCACGGCGGCAATCGCCAGCGCGCACAGTACGCCAATCAGCGAAATCCCGGTGACCATTAACATCACAAAAAAGCCCACAACGAACAAAAACTCCAGCATGATTCCTCTCCTCAGTCAGGTGTACCGATACAATGGCACTCTCTGAAAGCGTTATTACAAGAAACATGCCAACCCTCTCCCTGAGATAATCTATTGATTTATCAAAGGGAGATGCAGATGTGCGGAGAATATTGTGGTGATTTTGGCTAATTGTTGGCGTGTTTTACGCTACGCGATAGCGTACCAGCGCTAACGCCGCTTCCAACACGGGAATGCCTTCTCCAGGCTTGTGGACATTCTCGCTTAGGTGGTGACGCCATTGGCGTGCGCCGGGAATGCCCTGGAACAAACCGAGCATATGGCGGGTGATGTGGCCCAGATTGGCACCGTGCGTCAGCTCGTGTTCAATATACGGGTACATCGCTTCTACCACCGCAACCGAGTTGGCCGCTGGCGCTTCCGCGCCAAACAGTTGTGGATCGACATTCAGCAGCAGGTCAGGATTCTGATAGGCTTCGCGCCCCATCATCACGCCATCAAGCTGTGCCAAATGGATCTTTGCTTCTTCCAGCGTTTTCACGCCGCCGTTAATGGCGATGGTCAGCGTGGGGAAATCGCGTTTGAGCTGATAGACGCGAGGATAATCCAACGGAGGAATCTCGCGATTCTCTTTTGGACTCAGGCCGGAAAGCCAGGCTTTGCGCGCATGAATAATAAAGGTGTCGCATTGGCCGCGTTCTGCCACGGTGTGAATAAAATCACACAGGAAGGCGTAGCTATCCTGATCGTCAATGCCGATACGGGTTTTCACCGTGACGGGGATCGCGACCCGATCGTGCATCGCTTTGATGCAATCTGCTACCAACTCGGCTTCTGCCATTAGGCAGGCACCAAAGCGTCCATTTTGCACCCGGTCCGAAGGACAGCCGACGTTAAGGTTGATCTCATCGTAACCACGCTGCTCTGCCAACTGCGCACATTGTGCCAGCGCGGCAGGATCGCTGCCCCCCAGCTGTAACGCCACCGGGTGCTCTTCTTCGCTATAGGCCAGATAGTCGCCCTTGCCGTGAAGAATGGCACCGGTGGTCACCATCTCGGTATACAGTAGCGTTTGGCGCGTTAACTGGCGGTGGAAATAACGACAATGACGATTGGTCCAATCGAGCATCGGCGCGATAGAGAAGTGTTGTGCAGGGAAACGGCGGTGAGTATCAGAAGATGGGTGCATACGTCTTACTGTGTCTGGTAAATATCTATCCCCATACAGGGAAACCTGAACACATTGTATCATTGAAAGCCGGTGTCATCGACACCGGCTTACTCGTTGTGAGCGCTGCTTATGCGGCAAACCCGCCGATTTTGACCTGCAAAAATGCGCGCTACGCCGCCATATTGCCCAGAAATTCGACCGTCTGGACAATCTTTCTGTTGCCGTCTGCGGTTTCCAGCACAAAGGTTGGGAAGCCGTGTCCACCCACTTTCGCCAACAAGGCACGGCTCTCCTTGAAATGTTGCTCCAGGCCATCAGCGTTAACAAAGGCATACTCGTTGGCAAAGGCTATGCTGTCCAGTCCGATTTCGCTGGCACATTGCGTCAACACGGCGGCATCAGCGATTTTTCTGCCCTGTTCGTAATGGGCACGCTGCAAATGGTGCAGCATCTCATAGCCTTTGTTTGCCATACGCTCTGCCGCAAGAACGGCCGCCGTCGGCGGTGCGGAATCCAGCACTACGCTGGTGTCGCGCAGCAGCTTATCGAAGTAAGGCCGGCCAAAAGGCTGACCGGTCAGTTCGGCGATGCGCTGATCGTGAGGCAGCACGTAGTCATGCCACTGCGGCGTGACCTGACGGCGGTTGCTGCCTGTCATCATGCCGCCACCGTGTAGCACCACATTGACGCCTGACATCTCGTGTGCGGCCTGCGCCAGTGGCGCGGCACCGTAGCACCAGCCACACAGTGGGTCATAAATATAGTGCAGAGTTACTGCGGCCATTTCATTTCACCTTTAAGCATTTTTGCACTCAGTTCCAGGCTGGACTCTTCATGCAGGTTAGGGTATTGCTTTTTCATGGTATCAATCAACGCAGCAGAATCTTTGCTGGTGGCCAGCGCTTTTTCCAGCGTATCCAGATATTGCAGGCTGAAGGTGACGCTGCTCAGGCTGTAATCCATCGGCACCACTTGTTTCGGTTTCAGTTGCTCAATCTGCTGCAACGTCTGACGCCAGTCAGCGCGAGATTGCGGCGTTTGCGTATCGACAATCCACAGGTGGATATTGGCAGAAACCGGAATACCCCCCACTACGGTGCTCAGCGACGGGATCCACACGAAAGTGCGATCCGGCGTCGGCCCTGTCAGACCTTTGACTTCAAGTTTCTGATCGTCAACCGTAAAGCTGTCACCCTTTAACGGCGTTGGGACGATGATTTTCTGCGGCGCATTTTCCTTCATGATCGGGCCCCAGTAGGCCACTTTACCTGCCTGGCTGGCCTCAATCGCAGCAATGGTTGCCGGCGTCGCTATCACTTTTGTATCTGGGAAGGCAGCCTTGATCACATCCAGACCAAAGTAGTAATCCGGATCGGAATGGCTGATATAAATGGTTGTCAGCGGCTTGCCGGTGGCTTTAATGCGGCCCACCAGCGTTTGCGCATCGTTGCGCTGGAACTGGCGTCAATCAGCGCCACTTCATGTTCACCCACCACCAGAGCGGATGATACCGGGAAAATACTGGCTTCGCCGGGGTTAAAGACTTCAAGCTTCAACGGGGAAGCGGCATGAGCCATGGTGGCCATGCTGAGGACTGCGGCGGTAACCAGCGTTAAGGTAGACTTTTTCATAGCAGGAACTCCATTCGTTATTCGTTAAAGGTTCGATTCGTTTAAAAGTACGGAACGGGGTCTATCTTATGTTGCAATTATCGGAATAAAAATGGCTAAATAGTGACTTCTCTGTTGCATAAATCGAGCTAATCATGGATCGCATCACCGCTGCTGAAGTGTTTGTCGCTATTGTTGAACGGGGGAGCATGAGTGCTGCCGCCGATGTGTTGGATATGTCGCGTGCCATGGTGAGCCGCTACCTGAATGAAATGAAAACCTGGGCGCAGGCTCGTCTGCTGCACCGCACTACGCGTAAATTGAGTTTAACGGATGCTGGCGAGAAAACCTTGCAACGCTGTCGTGATATGTTGGCGCTGGCGGGCGATATGCGGGTGGAAAACGCCTCGGATGTCGCCTCTATCGGCGGATTATTACGCGTCAGTTGTTCGCAATCGCTTGGGCAAACGGTGTTGGGCGTGGCGGTAACGGCATTTTTGCAACGCCACCCGCACGTGGCGGTGGATATGCAGATGAATAACCGTGCGGTCAATCTGGTGGAAGATCGTATCGATCTGGCGCTACGCATCACCAATGCCCTCGATCCAAACCTTATCGCTCGTCCCCTCGGCCAATGCGCGTCAGTGCTGTGCGCCGCGCCCGCTTACCTTGCAAAACAGGGGATGCCGCGTCAACTGAGCGATCTGTCGCTGCACAATTGCCTGACTTACACCTATTTTTTGGCAAAAGTCTGTGGCATTTTACCCATGAAGGTGAGCCGTTTACCGTACCCGTGAGTGGCAATCTGAGTGGCAATGAATCGCTGGTGTTGTTATCCAGTGCGCTGGATGGGGCAGGCATTACGCTGCAACCGCGCTATTCGGTTCAGCGTCATCTCGCCAGCGGCGCACTGGTGCCGCTGCTGACCAAGTACCGACCGCAGGATATGGGCATTTACGGCATCTATGCATCGCGTCAGCATATGCCGCCTGCGCTGCTGGATTTTCTGGTGCAGTGGTTTGCGCATGAACCGCGTTGGCTGGCGCTGCAAGCAGAATAACGATCGCTTCAGCGTTCCAGCACGGCGTCCAGTTGCCCGGCAATGCCCGCCGTGTAGCGTGTCAGGTGAGCGATCACGGTATCGACCAGCGCAGAGGCCGGACGGTGCAACGGGCGAATCAGACTGACGGTAAAAGGCACCGCCACGCTGAATGGGCGTACCACCACGCCGGATGCAGCATAATCCAGCGCAGTAAGCGGATTGACGATAGAAATACCGACTCCGGCGCGCACCATGGCGCATACCGAGGCGGCACTGTGCGTTTCCAGCACCATATCACGCGCTATCCCTGCGGTATCAAACAGTTTGTCCAGCAGTTGGCGATAGCTATCGCTGCTTGAAAGGCTGATAAATCGCTCATTGTGAAAATCTTCTGGCGTCAGCATCTGGCGCGCGGCTAAACGGTGCTGCGCTGGCAGCACGCACACTTCGTTTAGCGTAAGCAGGGTATGGCGCTCGGTGCCTGCGGGCGTCACGCTGTTCTCCGTCAGCCCGAGATCGTGACGCTGTGCTGACAGCCACTCTTCCAGCAGTGGCGATTCTTGAGGAATGACATGCAGGCTGAGGGATGGATAGCTGTCCAGTAACGGCTTGCACACGTTGGGCAGCAGAGACTGAGAAAACACCGGCAGACAAGCGATAGAAAGCTGTGCCTGTTCAAAGCGCCGAATATCGCGAGCGACATTGATGATGCGATCCGTAGTAGGAACGCTGCACCTCTTCGAACAGTTGCAGCCCCTGCGCAGTGGGGTGGAGGCGCCCGCGCACCCGCTCGAATAGCGGCATCTGTACCAGATGCTCGAAGCGCGCCAGCTCGCGGCTGACGGTGGGCTGTGAGGTATTGAGCAGCGCGGCGGCCTCGGTGAGGTTACCGGTGGTCATGACGGCATGAAAAATTTCGATGTGGCGCAATGAAATGGTCGGCATCGTTGCCTCAGTCGTTGGTGCCCTGCTAACCGATATCATAAATGAATAGGAATGGCAGGGTTTATTTATTTTTTCACCAAATTCGGAGGAAATCGCGTTGGGCTGCTGCTCAATCAATGACGAAGCACATTTTCTGCGGTTAATGTCACATGACGGTAATGTTATCACTGTGGTTCACGGCCTCTGAATGGATGAAGCCATGAGGCTGAACTATCATCGGGTTACTGCTCTTCATGCAAGGGCATTTCACCAGAGCTAAACACCGATATCACGCAATTTGCACCATGACGGGGAGCGGGAGCGTAACCCGATCGGTTCGCTGTCCCCCTTCTTGCGCTGACATACGGTTGTCATACACCCGACATATAACTTTCATCCCGCTGTGCTGAATTGGCGTAGTTATTGTTGGCTAGACCAGCGTCGCGAACCTATGAAATCAGGAGCATCATGATGAAGAAATTGTTGTCTTCCGTGTTAATCAGTAGCGCACTGTTCTCCTCAATCGCCTTTGTTTCCACCCCGGTGCTGGCGCAGGATGTGGCTGCGCTGGAAAAAGCGGCGCGGGCCGAAGGCGCGGTAAACAGCGTAGGGGTGCCGGATAGCTGGGCCAACTGGAAAGATACCTGGCAGGATCTCTCCACTAAATATGGCCTGAAGCACAGTGATACCTATATGTCTTCTGCGTAGGAAGTCGCCAAGTTTGCGGCTGAAAAAGAGAATGCCAGCGCCGACATCGGTGACGTAGGCGCAGCGTTCGGGCCGATTGCGGTGCAAAAAGGTGTGACGCAGCCTTATAAACCGACCACCTGGGAACAAGTGCTAGACTGGGCTAAAGATAAAGACGGGCATTGGGCGCTGGCATACACCGGATCTATCGCCTTTATTATCGATAAACAGCAGGTGAAAGACATTCCACACAGCTGGGCCGATCTGCTCAAAGGTGACTATGTGGTGACCATCGGCGACGTTAACTCCGCGTCGCAGGCGGTAAGCGGCGTGCTGGCAGCCAACTTTGCGCTGGGCGGTGACGAGAAAAACCTGAAGCCGGCGCTGGAATTTTTTGGCAAGCTGGCAAAAGCGGGGCGTCTTGGCGTTACCGATCCGGTGATCTCCAATATCGAAAAAGGGGAAGTACAGGTTGGCGTGGTGTGGGATTTCAACGGCCTGAACTACCGTGACAAAATCAACAAAGATCGCTTTGAAGTGCTGATCCCTTCCGATGGCTCGGTGATCTCCGGTTACACCACCATCATCAATAAATATGCTAAAAACCCCAACGCGGCCAAACTGGTGCGTGAGTACATCTTCTCTGATGCCGGGCAAATCAATCTGGCGCGTGGCTATGCTCGCCCGATCCGAGCGCAGCACTTAACGCTGCCGGATGACGTGAAAGCCAAACTGTTGCCGGAAGAGCAGTACAAGAGCGTACGCCCGATTGCTGATGGCGAGGCCTGGGATAAAACCGTGAAAACGCTGCCGCGCCAGTGGCGAGAGCACGTCATTATCAACATGAAACAGTAAGGCATATTCCTGTGCGCACAGCGTCCGTATGCGGATGCTGTGGCGCAGAGATGTGGTCCACGCCGCAGAGGGAGGGTAATGCGTGAAAAAAACCTGGCTGGCCGCAGGGATTCTGCTGCCGTTTTTTGCCGTATTTTTCGCGTTTCAGATAGCGCCGCTTATCTGGATCCTGGTGAACAACTTCTACAGCCAAACCGAAGAGGCGTGGGGGCTGGCGAACTATAGCTATATCCTTTCCTCGCCGTTTTACCTCCGGGCGATACGTTTTTCGCTGGATATCTCGTTTTGGTCCAGTTGCTACGGGGTGATTATCGTCTTGATTGGCGGATACTCGTTGCGTCAACTGGGGCCGGGGCGTTTGCAGCGCTTCGGGTTGTCGTTTGCCAATATGACCAGCAACTTTGCTGGCGTCCCGCTGGCCTTTGCTTTTGTGATTATGGTCGGACTGAACGGCTTTTTTACGCTGTTGCTGAAAAAATATGGCGTGATTGACGGCTTCAACATCTACTCCCGCGATGGCTTGATCCTGATATACACCTATTTTCAGATCCCTTTGGGGATATTGCTGCTCTATCCCGCCTTTGACGGGCTGCGCAACGGGTGGCTGGAGTCGGCAGCGCTGCTGGGCGCACCGCGCTGGCGTTTCTGGCTGCACATCGGCATTCCGGTGTTGACGCCAGCATTGCTTGGCGCCTTTGTTATCCTGCTCGCCAATGCGCTCGGCGCCTACGCTACCATTTATGCGCTGACCACTGGCAATTTCAACGTGGTGTCGATACGTATTGCGGCGCTGGTTGCGGGAGATATCACTTTGGACCTAATCTTGGCAGCGCGCTTTCTGTGCTGCTGGTGTTGCTGATGGCGCTGATCACCGTGATCCACCAATGGCTGCTGCGCCGTAATCTCATGACCGGAGGTTGCCATGTCGTCTCTTGAACGGCGCTATCATCAGACGGTGGTGCTGTTGGTGCTGTTGGTGCTGCTGATCCTGCTATTGCCGCTGCTCGCCACCTTGGGTTATGCGCTGGCGACGGAGTGGGGAGAGACCATTCTGCCCAACGGCGTGACGCTGAAGTGGTTCATTACCCTGTGGGGCGATAGTCGTTTTTTGGTGGCGCTGGGCCATTCACTGTTGATCTGTTTTGGCGCACTGCTGTTTTCTCTGCTGCTGGTGCTGCCCGCAATGTTTGTTATCGCCTGGCTGTTTCCACGTCTGGATGGCGTTATGAATGTGTTGATCTTGCTGCCGTTCTCCGTGCCGCCGGTGGTCTCTTCTGTGGGCTTATTGCAACTCTACTCCTCTGGCCCGCTCGCCATTACCGGCACGCCGTGGATTCTGATCGGTTGTTATTTTGCTATCGCGTTACCCTTTATCTACCGTGCTATCTCCAACAATATTCAGGCGATTAATCTCAAAGAATTGCTCGACGCGGCACATTTGCCGGGGGCCGGTGCCTGGCAGGCCGCGCTGTGGGTGGTGCTGCCTAATCTGCGTAAAGGCGTGATGATTGCGGTCTTGCTCTCGTTCTCTTTCCTGATTGGCGAGTTTGTGTTTGCCAACTTGCTGGTAGGCACCCGCTTTGAAACGTTGCGGGTGTATCTCTACAACAAACGTAATGACAGCGGACATTTTACCAGCGCCTTGGTTATCTCCTATTTCCTCGTCGTGTTGCTGGTGACCTGGCTGGCCAATATTTTGAACCGGGAGAAATCCTGATATGCCCTATCTTGATGTAAAACAGCTCAACAAACACTACGGGCCGACCAAGGTGTTCCACAATATCGATTTCTCGGCGGCGGAAGGGGAGTTCGTTACCCTGCTGGGGCCGAGTGGCTGCGGCAAATCGACGCTGCTGCGTTGTCTGGCGGGCCTGACCCCGGTCGACAGTGGGCAGATCCTGTTACAAGGGCAGGATATTGTGCCGGTGTCTCCGCAAAAACGCGGCATCGGCATGGTGTTCCAGAACTACGCGCTGTTCCCCAACATGACAGCGGAAGGTAACGTGGCTTTCGGCTTAAAAATGCAGAAACTCGGCGCGGGGGAGATTCGTCAGCGTGTGGCGCTGACGCTCTCCGATCGCATCGTGCTGATGAACAACGGTGAAATCGTGCAGGATAGCGATGCGGTATCACTGTACACCCAGCCTGCCAACCTGTTTGCCGCCAGCTTTATCGGCAGCTATAACCTGCTGAGTGCCGCGCAGGCGCAGCAGTTGACGGGAGAGCGCTTCAGCGGTCAGGTAGCGTTACGGCCCGAATCCATCACGCTCTGTGCGCCTGAACAGGGCATTGCCGGAGAGATCCTCAACCACAGCCTGTTGGGTAACGTGGTGCGATATCGGGTATTGGTCAATGGTGTGGAGCTTTCAGTGGATGTGCTTAACCGTGCCCCTGGCGATCTGTATGGCACCGGCAGCATGGTGGGGGTGCATATTACAGCCGATGCGTTGCATGAGGTGGCTTAGCTAATCCATATCATGGATGAATAGAGTATGCGAAAAACGATATTTGTTTAAATCGTTGTGGCCCGTTATCGTGTGGCTATTGCTCCCGATTTGTTGCACGGAAACCTTATGCCGCACGATCTGAATGACCTCACCCACGCTCTTAACGCGCATAGCCTGCGTGAATTACCCGCTCGCTTTGGATGCCCGGTATGGGCCTATGATGCGCACACCATTGTGGCGCGCATTGCACAACTCCGCCAGTTTGACACCATTCGCTTTGCGCAGAAAGCCTGCTCCAACACGCACATTCTGCGTCTGATGCGCACAAACGGAGTCAAAGTGGATTCGGTATCGCTGGGGGAAATTGAGCGGGCGTTGGTGGCAGGGTTTGTACCGAGTACGGCAGATCACGAGATTGTGTTTACGGCCGATATGCTGGATGAGCCAACTCTGGCGCGCGTGGTGGAACTGAATATTCCGGTGAATGCCGGCTCAGTGGATATGCTGGCGCAGTTAGGGGCGGTCAGGCCCGGTTATCCGGTGTGGCTGCGTGTTAATCCAGGGTTTGGTCACGGCCACAGTCAGAAAACCAACACCGGCGGTGAAAACAGCAAACACGGGATCTGGTATGCCGATTTGCCGCTGGCGCTGGCGCAGCTCCAACGTTACTCCCTCAAGCTGGTTGGGATTCATATGCATATCGGCTCTGGTGTGGACTATGCCCATCTGGAGCAGGTGTGTGACGCCATGGTGCGTCAGGTGATTGAGTTCGGTCAGGATATTGAAGCCATTTCCGCAGGCGGCGGGCTTTCCATTCCCTATCGTGCCGACGAGCTGGTGATCGATACCGCGCACTACTTTGGTTTGTGGCACGCGGCACGCCAGCATATTGAAGCGCACCTTGGCCATTCAGTCACGCTGGAGATCGAACCAGGACGTTTTCTGGTGGCGGAATCCGGCGTGCTGGTGGCGCAGGTGCGTGCTGTCAAAAACATGGGCAGCCGCCATTTCGTGCTGGTGGATGCCGGATTTAACGATCTGATGCGCCCCGCCATGTACGGCAGCTATCATCATATTTCGCTGTTGCCGGGAGACCAACGTTCTCTTGCCGGCGTGCCATTGCGCGATACGGTTGTGGCGGGGCCGCTGTGTGAATCTGGTGACGTGTTTACGCAGCAGGCAGGTGGCGGTGTGGAAACCGTGGCCTTGCCTGCGGTTCAGGTGGGTGACTATCTGGTGTTTCATGATACCGGTGCTTATGGTGCCTCCATGTCTTCCAACTACAACAGCCGGCCGCTTCTGCCGGAAGTGTTGTTCGAAAGCGGAGAAGCGCGCCTGATTCGCCGTCGTCAAAGCATCGAAGAATTGTTGGCGCTCGAGGCGCTATAACCGTTCCTTGTGGTATTTACTCCTCAGCGTCCAATGACGCTGAGGATACGGATGATGTCAGAATGCGCCGAAGGAATGTGGCATCTCCCTCCTAGCAATGTGATAAACCTCTCGCTTTCTTGTTCTGCAACACAAAAAATTTTATACAAATGCCCAATTTTTTCGTGTCTCGACACATAGGTTATTTTATTGTCAAGTCATAGAATAATTCTTAATCCATAAGAGCATGTGATAAGGAATTATTTATCGGTTCTGATTTTTTCTGAAAGAAAGATATTTAGAACGGCGTAATTTATTACCGCATTAAATAATGCAAATTCCACCAGGAATGTATTTGCATTGGCACCCTATTGTCGATGACATATAAAATATAAGAGGTCTCATTATGCATACCGTAGAACCCTTGGCATGGTACGGGGCGTTAATTGGTCTTTTTATTGCCATTGCGCTCATCCTGAAAAAATTAATCCTGTTTATTCATTGTTCCTCGGTGCCATTCTCGGTGCTGTGATCGGCGGTGGCAATCTTGAGCAGACCATCGAGCTGCTGACGTCTGGCACGCAAAGCGTGATGGGCACAGTCATTCGCGTGCTGGCCGCCGGTGTGCTGGCTGGCGTGATGATGGAATCGGGAGCGGCGGAAACCATCGCCCAGGCCATTGTCAGAAAGATGGGGGAAAATAAAGCCATTTTAGCGCTGGCGCTGGCCACCATGATCATTACCGTGGTGGGTGTCTTTATTCCGGTCGCAGTATTAATTGTTGCACCTATTGCGTTATCGGTCGGTAATAAAATGGGTATTTCCAAACTGGCATTATTACTGGCGCTTTCCGGCGGTGGTAAAGCTGGGAATATTATTTCTCCTAACCCCAATACCATTGCCGCAGCAAACGGTTTTCACCTGAATTTGAGCGACGTAATGATCGCCGGTTTTATTCCTGCCGTATTCGGTCTGATTATTACCGTTGTTGTCGCTTCGATGCTGAAAAATAAGGGCATTATGGTGAGTGGTGAAGAAGCTGCCGCGGCCTACGGTACCCAGAGCGCGAAAAACGACAAAACCTACCCGACCCTGGGCAAAGCCATCGTCGCACCAGCGGTTGCTGTTATCTTGCTGATGATTAACCCGATTAGTTCCATTTTTCACATTAACGTGCTGACAGCATTCAAGCTCGATGCGATGTATGTACTACCGATCGCCGGTATCGTTGGACTGATTGCCATGGGGCAAAAGCACAAGGTGATTGCTTATACCGCCTCCGGTCTGGAAAAAATGACCGCCACCGTGCTGATCCTGATCGGTGCCGGCGCGATTGCAGGCCTGATTGCGGCTTCCAACCTCTCCGCGCAGGTGGTGCAACTGATTAACGTAATGGGCATTTCCGACACCTTCCTGGCACCTATCTCCGGCATTTTGATGGCGGTAGCGACAGCCTCTACGTCAACGGGGACGATTCTGGCGACCGGTACGTTTGGTAATGCCATTGCCACTATCGGTATTGCGCCGATTGCCTCTGCGGTCATGGTGCACACCGGGGCGGCCGTGATCGACTCCTTGCCGCAGGGCAACTATTTCCATGTCACAGCGCAGAGCATGAACATGACAATCAGACAACGTATGGGTTTGCTGCCTTACGAAGCGATTGTCGGCGGCACCATGACCCTTGTCGCTGCCGTGCTGTACGGCTTTATTCTCTAGTATGAGGCACCCCACAATGAAAAAAGAGACATTTGTATTAGCGCCCGATTCATTTAAAGAGAGCATGACGGCGAAAGAAGTGTGTAACGCGATGGAAAAAGGGTTGCGTAAGGTGTTTCCCGAGGCGAATTTCGTGCACGTCCCCATGGCGGATGGCGGTGAAGGTACCACCCAGTCGCTGATTGATGCTACCGAGGGCAGCCTCTATGCGTTGAGCGTGACCGGGCCGTTGGGAGAAACGGTTGAGGCCAGCTACGGCATCATGGGTAACGGCGAGATTGCCGTGATTGAGATGGCCTCAGCCAGCGGTATTCAGTTCGTGAACCGGGACACCAAAAATCCTCTGGTGACCACCACCTACGGCACTGGAGAACTGATCCGCGCCTGTCTGGACAAAGGCATCAAGAAAATCATTCTGGGTATCGGTGGCAGCGCGACCAATGATGGCGGTGCGGGTATGGCAGAAGCACTGGGCGTACGTTTTTATGACGAAGCGGGCAACATGCTGCCGCGTGGCGGCGGTGCTTTAGGGCGCTTGCAGCACATCGATCTTTCCGGGCTGGATAGCCGTCTGGCACAGGCGGATATTCAGGTGGCCTGTGATGTGACTAACCCACTGTGCGGCGAGCAGGGCGCATCCGCCATTTTTGGCCCGCAGAAAGGCGCAACGCCGGAGATGGTGGCACAGTTGGATAATAATCTGGCGCACTACGCGGCGGTGATCCTTAACCAGTTAGGCAAAGAGATTGCCGATGTGCCGGGCGCTGGCGCAGCAGGTGGACTGGGGGCGGGGCTGATGGCCTTCACCCAGTGCACACTGCGTAAAGGCATTGATATTGTTGTTGAGTTCAGCGGATTGCGCGACAAGCTGGCTGGCGCAGATTTCTGCTTTACCGGAGAAGGGCGTATCGACTACCAAACCAAGTTCGGCAAAACGCCTTATGGCGTCGCCAGAACTGCCAAAGCGCAGGGGATGCCGGTCATCGCAGTATCCGGCTGCGTTGGCGAAGGCGTTGAAGCACTCTACGGTGAAGGCATCGACACCATTTTCGGTATTATTCCGCGTGCAGACAATATTGAAGAGTTGCTGAAAGATGGCCCGATTAATATGGAACGTGCGTGCGAGAATATTGGCCGCCTGTTGAAAAAAGCGGCAGCATAATTAAGCGCCAGTAATAAAAAAGGAAAGAATGTGACTGAGATCATTCGGCGCACAAAGATTGTTGCTACCCTCGGTCCGGCAACCGATCGCGATAATAATTTGGAGAAAATAATTAGCGCAGGGGTTAACGTGGTGCGTTTTAATTTCTCTTACGGCGCGGCAGACGATCATATTGCTCGTGCGGAAAAGGTTCGCGCTATTGCCCAGCGGTTGGGTAAGTCAGTGGCTATTTTGGGCGATTTGCAAGGACCGAAAATTTGGGTATCAACCTTTAAAGAAGGTAAAGTATTTCTGCATGTTGAAGATACGTTTATTCTGGGTGCCTTATTGGAAAAAGGCTTGGGCGATAATACCCAGGTTGGTATCGATTATAAGGCGCTACCGCGTGATGTAGTGCCGGGCGATATTCTGCTACTGGATGACGGCCGTATTCAACTGCGAGTTGTGCGCATTGACGGCGAAAAAATCATTACGGCAGTGGCGGTGGGCGGAACCCTTTCCAATAACAAAGGCGTCAACAAGCTAGGCGGCGGACTGTCTGTCGAGGCGCTGACGGAAAAAGACAAGGCGGATATTCTGCTGGCAGCCAGAATGAAGGTAGATTTTCTGGCGGTTTCTTTTCCACGCACCGGGGAAGATTTGCGCTATGCGCGTCGTCTGGCGCGGGAGGCGGGCTGTCAGGCGGCCATTGTTGCCAAAGTGGAACGTGCAGAAACCGTTGCCACGCCAGAAAACATGGATGACATGATTCTGGCTGCTGATGTCATCATGGTGGCGCGCGGCGATCTGGGCGTAGAAATTGGTGATGCCGCGCTGGTAGGTGTTCAGAAACGCCTGATTCAGCGATCTCGCCAGTTGAACCGACTGGTTATCACCGCGACGCAGATGATGGAATCCATGATTTCCAGCCCGATGCCGACGCGTGCTGAAGTGATGGACGTTGCCAATGCAGTGCTGGACGGCACGGATGCCGTGATGCTGTCGGCCGAAACCGCAGCAGGCAGCTATCCGGCTGAAGCGGTGGCTGCGATGGCGAACGTGTGTCTGGGGGCAGAACGCAGCCCGAGCGTCACCACCTCGAAACACCGTCTCGACGTGCAGTTTACCAACGTTGAAGAGATGGCGGCGATGTCGGCCATGTATGCGGCTAACCATTTGCAAGGGGTAAAAGCCGTGATTGCCATGACCGAATCGGGCCGTACTGCCCGCATGATGTCTCGCATTAGCTCCCGTTTGCCAATTTTTGCGCTATCACGCCATACGGCGACGCAGAACCAGGTTGCGCTGTATCGCGGTGTTACGCCATTGCCGTTCAACGGTCGCGCCGAAGGACTGGGAGCGGCGCAGGATGCCATCGCCCTGCTGAAAGCAAACGGTGCGATTGCGCCTGGAGATAGCGTTATTCTGACACAGGGCGACAGCGTCGGGCAAATTGGCAGTACCAATACCTGCCGTATTTGCGTTGTGGAATAAGCCATTGATTATCATCGCCGTCTGTGTGTCATGGCGGCGAAGTGTTCAGTTAATTTTCCGCGCTGAAATTCATGATTTATTTTTTTCATTGCTGTTGAAGTCTTTATTTTTTAACGGAAATAAAAGACAAGGCATGTTATGAAATAAAGTTATTCGCCTTTCCCTCTATAATGGGTGGGTTGGTATAAATAACTTTATTAAATTACAAAAAACAGTGGTTATTGATGCGGCGTATTTGCAATTGGGTTATTTCCTGCTGGTGAAATATTTTGGCGCTGCACCAGGGGAATAATAAATGACAGATTATGATTTCGACGCGAAATTAGCTTATTCGATCGTCGAACGCACCATGAAAATTATTGACTGTAATATCAACGTCATGGATGCCAGAGGACGTATTATTGACAGCGGCGATCGTGAGCGCATTAGCGAAATACACGAAGGCGCGCTATTGGCGCTCAGCCAGTAACGGGTGGTATCGATTGATGATGCCTCTATGCATACGCTGCACGGCGTCAGGCCCGGTCTTAACCTGCCGCTGCGGTTAAACAACCAAATCGTCGGCGTGATTGGCCTGACTGGCGATCCCGACGGGCTGCTGCAACTACTGGCGCAAAACAGCCGTTTGCGTGAAGAACTGGTGTTGAGCATGGTGCGCAACGACACCTATTCTTCCACCATGCAGGAGTGGGCGCAGGTTTGGGGGTCGATCTGGCATTGCCGCGTGTCGCTATGGTGGTGGAGTTGGACAGCGGTCAGCTTGGTGTCAGCACGGCAATGGGTGAATTGCAGCAGTTGCAATCGCTGCTGATGGAAACCGGCAAAGATGATCTGATGGCGATTGTTTCACTGACCGAAATGGTGGTGCTAAAACCCGCTTATCTGCATGCTGAACGCTGGGAGCCGGAAGAGCATAAGCGCCGTATGGCACAGCTCTACCAGCGTTTACAGCAGGGCAGCCCGCTTAAAGTGCGTTTAGCGCTGGGTCATTTTTTCCCTAATGAAGGGGGCGTGGTGCGCTCTTACCACACGGCGAAAACCACCATTAGCGTGGGCAAACAGCGGATGCCGGACGTGTACTGTTTCTGCTATCAGGACATCAAGCTGCCAGTGCTGCTTGATAGTCTACGCTATGGTTGGCGGGCGGCAGAGCTGGTAAGCCCGTTGCAGCGGCTAAAAGCCAACGACGGCAACGGGGTGTTCAGAAAAACGCTGCATACTTGGTTTCGCCACAATCAGCAGGCCGGTGAAACAGCCAAAGCGCTGTTTATTCACAAAAATACGCTTGAATATCGCTTGCGGCGCATTGCTGAGCTGACCGGACTGAATCTGGCAAATTTTGAGGATCGTTTTCTGCTCTACGTCGCTGCGCAACTGGATCAGGCCTAGTGCCGCATAGCGGCACCCCGCTCAGGCGGCGCCGGCACATTCTCGGCGCAGTAGCACGATCTCTTCAGCCAGATCGCGACACAGCATCGCTGTCATCAAATGATCCTGGGCGTGTACCAGGATCAGATAGACCGGTATCTTTCCCTACCCCCCATCTTCCCCAATCAACTGCGTCTGGATCAGGTGCGCTGCCCGCACTGCCTCCTGAGAGGCGGCTAATGATGCGGTAGCCAGTTCCCATTTCTTTTGGCGTGCCGCCTGAATGGCCATCATTGCCTGAGAACGCGCTTCTCCGGCATTGATGATCAGCTCCATCACGGTGGTTTCCATCTCGATCGTCATTTCTATCCCCTTATGGTATGCCAAACGCACATGCGCGATGAGCGGTATGCATTCTGCGCGTAACGGCTATCTGGGGCGCTGTCCCGCACTACACTACCATTGTGATGAGGTGCTGTTATGTCATTCAAGGACTAAGTGATTGACGCATTGGGTTCTTTTGCCAATAAGCTCAATAGGCTGCGTTATATCATGGCCATCAAGGCCTCGTTTATTACCCTGATGCCGGTCATTATCGTCGGTGCCTTTTCCGTACTGATCTCAAACATGGTGCTCGATCCGAAAAATGGTCTGGCCAGTTTCGCCCTGTTTTCATTTTTGGCACCGCTCAAACCCATCATGAGTGGCATCAACTATGCGACGCTCAATTTCCTGACCATCGGCGCGGTATTTCTGATCGGGATCGAACTGGGGCGCATTAACGGCTCACGCAGCCTGTTCCCCGGGCTGCTGGCGGTAATCTGCCTGATTTCGATTACGCCAACCACCATCGATCTGGTCGTCAACGGACAGACCGTACCCGTGAAAGACGTACTGGCGCGGCAATTCTCTGATACCAAGAGCCTGTTTCTCGGCATGTTTATCGCCATCTTCTCTGTGGAGATCTATAGCAAGCTGGAAAAGATAGATCGTTTGCGTATCAAAATGCCGGATAGCGTACCGCCTAACGTGGCCGCGTCGTTTTCGGCGTTGATCCCCGTCATCATTACCGTGACGCTGATTGCCACGCTCGGTTTTACCTTCCATGCCATTACCGGTATGTACCTGTATGACGCCATATACAAGGTGGTGCAGCAGCCATTGGAATCCGTGGTGCAGAGCTTGCCGGGGCTGTTGGTGCTGATGTTTGTCGCCCAGATGTTCTGGGTGATTGGCATCCACGGTAACCAGATGATCAAACCGAGCCTCGAACCGCTGCTGCTGGGGGCCATCGCCGTCAACATGACTGCGTTTGAGCAAGGGCAGGAGATCCCCAATATCATCACCATGCCGTTTTGGGACGTCTATATGAGTATAGGGGGTTCCGGGCTGACCATCGGACTTTTGCTGGCGGTGATGATTGCCTCCAAACGGCGGGAAATGAAAGAGATCGCCAAGATCTCCTTTGGTCCTTGTGTGTTTAATATCAATGAGCCGGTGATTTTGGTATGCCTATCATGCTGAACCCGATCCTGGCTATCCCTTTCATCATCACACCGTTAGTCACCGGCACCATCGGCTACTTTGCTACCAGCATGGGCTTCGCTGGCAAAGCGGTGGTGATGGTGCCCTGGACCACGCCGCCCATCATTAACGCCTGGCTCTCCACCGCCGGTTCCATGGGGGCGGTGGTGACGCAACTGGTGTGTATTCTGACTGCGACCCTGATTTATCTGCCCTTTGTGCAGGTGGCTTCCCGCCGTGCCGATTTGGCACAGCGGGAAGCCGAGCAGGCGGCACAGCAGGCTAACGCGGCGGGTAAATAATTAGAGGGAGAAGCAAAACGATGAGTAAGGTCACTATCTCTATTTCCGAGGATTTTATCCTTGGCGCATCGGCACCATTCTTAACCCGGAAGTGACTTATCCGCGCTCCCGTGCCGCGCATGACGTTGAGGCGGCGCGTCTGTACGATCTGTTCTTCAACCGCGTGTTTCTCGATCCGGCGGTGAAGGGCGAGTATCCGGCGGAGTTGCTGGCGCTGCTGAACAAGCAAGCATCAGGTGAAGTGGGAGTATACCGATGATGAACTGGCGATTATCCGCGCTAATCGAGTGGATGAATTGGGCATTAATCTCTATTTCCCGCACCGAGTAAAAGCGCCGGAGCGGGCATGGCATCCAGATACGCCGTTTCACCCCGCTTACTACTATGAGCATTTTGCCTTGCCGGGACACCGCATGACCCCCCCCCCCCCGTGGGTGGGAAATTCAGCCAAAAATCATTTATGACATGGCGCAACGCATGACGCAGGAGTACGGCAATATTCCCTGGTTTGTGGCGGAAAACGGTATGGGGGTGGAAAACGAGGCGCGCTTTAAAAACAGCGACGGTGTGATTCAGGATGATTACCGCATCGATTTTATTGCCGAGCACCTCTACTGGGCGCTGAAAGCGCGCGAAGAGGAGGCGAACTGCCAGGGCTATATGCTGTGGGCCTTTACCGATAACGTCTCCCCGATGAATGCGTTTAAAAACCGCTATGGCCTGATTGAGATCGATCTTGAGCAAGAACGGGCGCGCCGACCTAAAGCCTCGGCAGGTTGGTTCCGGCAACTGCGCGACACGCGCACGCTCAACGTTACGCTGGATGATGAAGATAAATAGCACCCAAGGGGGTTAGCCATGAAACGTATTGTATTGGCCCGCTCGGCGGGCATGTCCACCTCGCTGGTGGTGACAAAAATGGAGAAAGAAGCTACTGCGCGTGGGCTGGAATTGAAAATTTACGCCATCCCAGAGCAAAATTTGCGTGAGGAATTGCAAGATTACGGTCAGGACATCATCGCGGTATTGCTGGGGCCGCAGGTTCGCTTTAAACTGGCGGAAAATCAAAAGTTGACTGACAGCTACCAGGTGCCGATTGCCGTGATCGATCCCGTCGCTTATGGCACATTAAATGGTGCCAAAGTGCTTGATCAGACGCTGAATTTGGTAAACTAGCCGCAATATCCTGACGCGCGGCATGCCGCGCGTTGTTGTTAGCCGGTGTGCTGTCGTCTTTCTGGCGTGGTGGCAGCCGGTCAACGTGCGCGTTATCTGGTGGGCAGCGGTAGCTAGGGTGAATGTGTGGCGAAAGATGTGGTTCTGCAAGAAAAGAAACAGTATCAGGAGATCGGCAGCGATCTGAGCGTGAAAATCCAGCAGGGAAAATTCCCGGTCGGGTCACGTCTGCCGCCGGAAAGAAACATCGCTGAAACCTATGGCGTTAGCCGCACTATCGTGCGTGAGGCGTTGCTGAGGCTGGAAGGCACTGTCGATATTCGCCAAGGGTCGGGTGTCTACGTGCTCTGTATTCCTGATGAGGAAACCGAAGAGAGTCGGGCGCATCACCGCATTGGTGCCTTTGAAATGTTGCAGGCGCGCCAACTGCTGGAAAGTAATATTGCGGCGTTTGCCGCGCGCATGGCAACCCGAGCCGATATTGAAAACCTGCGCATTACGCTGGAAAAAGAGCAGACTGCGATCGCCGCGAATGACTACCGCAGCGATTACGATAAACTGTTTCATCTGCAAATTGCCGGAGTGACGCAGAATCAGATGCTGCTGGAATCGGTCAGCCATATCTGGGCCTGTCGTGACGATAACCCGCTGTGGCAGCAGCTTTATACTCACGTGGGCAAACACGGTTATCGCCTGAAGTGGCTGGCGGATCACCAGACCATTCTGGCGGCGCTGCGTCGGCGCGATGTGCCGGGCTCTTATCAGGCCATGTGGGAGCATCTGGAAAATGTGAAAAGTACGTTGATGGCGATTTTCGATGCGGATGTGCCAGAATTTTATGGTTATCTTTTTGATTCAGTACTGATTTTTCAGGGAAAATTGGTCTGAGTACACACCTTGGGGCGCGTGTTGTGCCCGTATCAGGATTGAATCAGGGTTATGGTTGAGTTCGTTCCTTTAGCCGATCACCCGCACCATCAGGCTCTGGTGACGGACTGGCTGTGGCAGGCGTTCGATCGCCACAATGGTCGTGAGTTTTTTGCCAGTATTGTACAAAGCAGTATGCGGCAAGAGGGGTTGCCCCTGACCTTTATCGCACTGGATGAAGGGCAACTGGTGGGCAACTGGTGGGCACTGTGGGGCTGTGGCTTTGCGATATGCAAAGCCGTCAGGATCTTTCGCCCTGGCTGGCTGCGCTCTACGTCGATGAAAAATATCGGGATAAGGGATTAGGAAAAACGTTGCAACAGCACGTGTTGACTTATAGTCTTCACGTCGGTTTTTCATCCCTCTATCTGTATGCCACCATTAGCGGCTACTACGAAAAAATGGGCTGGCACTATATCGGTGATGGACTGGAATATCCGGCCAAACCGGTACGGCTCTACCAGCAGGCTTTGGTATAGACCCACGACAGCTCGCCTCTCGGGGCGAGCTGTCGTGGGTGGCACTCACCAGATATCAAATCAGAATGATGTCCAGTCGCCTTCTTTATCTGCGGCACTTTTGCTTACGCCGAGCGCAGGCTGAAGGGCAAGGGGGGCCGGTGCGACCGCCGCCGCTGCGGGCAGCGGTTTGGTGGGCAGTGCAGCGCTGTTTTCCCGGTTGCTGAGGTGGAAAATGCTGACAGTACGTGCCAACTGTGCGGCCTGTTGTTGCAGTGATTGGGTTGCCGCAGAGGCTTCATTGACCAGCGCGGCGTTCTGATGGGTGGTGGTTTCCATCTGGTTGACGGCCACGTTCACCTGCTCAATGCCCAGGGTTTGTTCCTGACTGGCAGAGCTGATTTCACCGACCAGATCGCTCACCTGACGCACACCGTTAACAATCCCGACAATCGATTCGCCTGCCTGTTCAACCAGGCGGTTACCGGCTTCTACCGTTTGCACGGAATGGTCGATCAGCTCTTTGATTTCTTTGGCGGCACCCGCACTGCGCTGCGCCAGATTACGCACTTCGCTGGCGACCACGGCAAAACCACGACCCTGTTCACCTGCACGGGCTGCTTCTACTGCGGCGTTCAGCGCAAGAATGTTGGTCTGGAAGGCGATGCTGTCAATTACTCCAATGATATCAACGATTTTTTTCGATGACGCATCGATAGCGCCCATGGTTTTCACTACGTCATTCACCAACTGCCCGCCCGCCTGCGCCTGACCGGCAGTAGACTGCGCCAGATGGTTAGCCTGCTTGGCGTTGTCGGCGTTTTGACGTACGGTGGATGCCAGTTGTTCAATGGAGGCGGCGGTTTCTTGCAGTGTGCTGGCTTGCTCTTCGGTACGGCTTGAAAGATCGATATTGCCCGCCGCCAGTTGTCCTGACGCACCGGCAATGGACTCAGACCCTTCACGCACTTCACCCACGATAGTACGCAGGCGCTGCGTCATATTATGCAGGGCGTGCAGCAGTTGCGCGGCTTCGTCGCGCCCTTCCGGGCGTGTGTCATGGGTCAAATCGCCATCGGCTACCGCTTGTGTCGCCTGCACGGCACGCTCTAACGGATGCACGATACTGCGCTTTAACACCCAGGCGATAAGCAGGCCGGCCCCACGGCAATTAGCAGGCCGATAACCCCGAGAAACAGATAGCCACTGCGTGCGCTGTTGTTGATGGCTTTCCCCATCTCATCGATGGCGCTGCGCTGGTGCTCGCTCAACGCCTCTACGCTGGCCAGATAGCCGCGTGATGCGGACATAAACTCATTTTCGAACAGTTGCTTGGCCTGTTCCATATTGCCGGCTTTTTTGGCGGCAGTGATCGCGTTGCGCTTGTCCAGATAGAGCTGACGGAATTCCCCGAGTTTATCGAACAGGGCTTTCTCTTCCGGCGTCGAAATCAGGCTGGCAAAGGCATCCTGACGTTTGGTGCTCTCTTTACTCGCGGCAACGTTCTCCGCTTCGAACAGTTTTGCCAGCGCCGGATCGTCACTCATCGCAACGGCCATACTACGCTGCACACCTGCCACCAGCGCCCCGTGCATATATTTTTATTATCATTGATAATTTCCTTTGAATCCGTCAAGGGGCATGAAATTATCACCTCGGAGGTCTGCTAACAATCAAAAAAAAGGCGTTATCAATTTTTCGATGACAGGTGACGGTTAGTGTTATCTAACCGTCACCTGTTTTTTCTTTATCTGACTACGTTCACTCGGCCAGAAATCCTTCCAGCAAAGAGTTTAAAAACAGCTTGCCGTGTTCGGTAATCTGCCAGTGGGTAACGGTCTCCGTCAGGTAGCCTTGCGCCAGCGCCCAGTCGATTTGCGGACGAACCACGCTTTCCGCCAGGCCTGTATAGGCACTGAACTCGCTGCGCGGTGCTGGCTCCAGTAAGCGAAAGCGGTTCATAAAGAATTCGAACGGCAAATCTTCCGCTTGCACTTCATTGCGCTGGTCCAGGTAATTGCCGCGCATATAACCGCTCGGATGGCGGGTTTTCACCGTTCTCAGGATACGTTCGTCATCAAGGGTGATTTTGCCATGCGCACCACACCCAATCCCCAGATAATCGCCAAAGCGCCAATAGTTGAGGTTATGTTGACACTGATATCCCGGCTTGGCGTAGGCGGAGGTTTCATACTGCTGATAGCCTGCCGCAGTGAGCAATGCGTGGCCCTGTGCGAAGATATCCCACAGCGCATCGTCATCGGGCAGCACTGGCGGGCGCGAACCAAACAGGGTGTTAGGCTCGATCGTCAACTGATACCACGACAGATGCGGTGGATTGAGGGCAATAGCCTGACGCAAATCGTCCAGCGCCTCTTCCAACGTTTGATCCGGCAGGCCATGCATCAGATCCAGATTGAAACTGCGTAGCCCAAGTCCGGCAGCCAGATGTGCGGGCCGTTTGGCTTCTTCCGGGCCGTGAATCCGCCCGAGACGCGTCAGCTTTTCCGGGCTGAAACTTTGCACGCCGATGGAGATACGATTGATTCCTGCGCGCTGATAGCCGCTAAAGCGATCGGCTTCTACCGTGCCCGGGTTCGCTTCCATGGTAATTTCGGCATCAGCAGTGAGAGGCAGGCGGGCGCGCACGCCGTCGAGCAGCGCCTGCATGCCTTCTGCGCTCAGTAGGCTGGGAGTGCCGCCGCCGATAAAGATAGAACTGAGAGCCCGGTTGCCGCTCAGCGGCAGATCCGCATCCAGATCTGCCAATAAGTGATCTACATATTCCTGATGCGGCACCTCGCCCTTGAGGGCGTGGGAGTTAAAATCGCAGTATGGGCATTTTTGCACACACCAGGGAATGTGAATATAAAGGCTGAGCGGCGGCAGTTTATGCATGGCGCAGCGCATCCAGCAGTAAACGCAGCGCCTGACCACGGTGCGACAGCGCATTTTTCTCGTCGCGCGTCATTTCTGCGGCGGTTTTACCTGCGCTCGGTACATAGAAGATAGGATCGTAACCGAAACCGCCTTCGCCCATTGCTGTACGTGTCAGCACGCCATCCCAACGACCGTGGCATACCAGCGGCGTTGGGTCATCCGCATGGCGCAGGTAGACCAGTACGCAGTGGAAGCTGGCCCCACGTTTTTCATCCGGTACATCCTTGATCGCATTCAGCAACTTGTCCAGATCGGCTTGATCGCTGGCATCTACCCCGGCGTAGCGCGCAGAGTAGATGCCCGGAGCGCCGCCTAACGCATCAACTGCAAGACCGGAGTCATCAGCAACGGCGGGCAATCCGGTGATTTTTGCTGCGTGGCGCGCTTTGAGCAGCGCATTCTCGATAAAAGTCAGCCCGGTTTCTTCGGCAGAATCAACGCTCAGCTCGGTTTGCGCGACGATATTCATACCAAAATCTGCCAGCAGATCGGCGAGTTCGCGTACTTTCCCGGGGTTGCCGGTGGCTAAAACAACGTTTTGCCTCGTGGTATCCATGCGTGTGTCCTGCATCTGTTAACGCCATCGCGAGTGATGACTGAGGGTTGTGTGTTGCGATGCGCAGTTCCCTGCTGTGGGTTACTGCGGGATCAATGCGGCGATTTCCGTAGGAATGTGCTGCGGGTTCGCAATTCTAATCTGTTTATGGCGGCCCAGCTCACCTTTTTCAATGGTCACTGCGCCTTTTGCCACGCGGAACTGTTTGGCAAGGTATTTGATCAGGTGCGCGTTGGCCTGGCCGTCGACAGGCGGCGCAGTGATGGCGATTTTCAGCTCATCACCGTGCAGGCCGACGACCTGGTCACGGCTGGCCTTCGGCTGAATATAGAGCCGAATGACCAACCCATCGGGCTGAAGGGCGATAGCACTCACAGCAGGAACCAGAATTCCGGGAACAGATCCATACCGAGGTAGTTCAGCAAATACAGGACTAAAATCACCGCCATGGCGGAGAAATCGATGCCGCCCATGGCCGGAATAATACGGCGAATTGGTGCCATAAACGGCTCGGTAAGCTGGAACAACAGGTAGTCCACCGGGCTGCGGCCCTGACTTACCCAACTCATCAGCGCGCGAATAATCACCACCCAGAACACCAGATAGCCTGCGGATTTCAGCAGTGCCAACAAACCAACCAGCAAATTGACCGGGCTTATCGCGAATGCCCCTACCTGAATCAGCATCAGCAGCGGGTATTTCAAGGTGGTGAGCAAAAACGCCAACAGCAGCGACGCGCTATCGATGGGGCCCAGAGCAGGGAGGATACGACGCAGCGGTCTGACGATAGGCTGCGTGATTTTCACCACGAATTGCGACAGCGGGTTATAAAAGTCACTGCGCGACCACTGCATCCAAATGCGCAACAGCAGCACCATTACATACAGGTCGATCAGTGTCTTGACCAGAAACGTCAGGGTTAGCATAGAAACATCGATTCCTTATCAGCGATATAGACAATAACGGTGCGTTAAAACAGTTTTTCCATTTCCTGCGCGCGATGCACGGCAGCCTGCATGGCTTCAGCGACAGTTTGCGTCAGTTGACGTTCGTTAAACACGCGCAGCGCCTCTGCGGTGGTACCGCCTTTGGACGTCACATTCTCACGTAACGTCGAAAGCGGCGTATCCGGGCTGGCTTCTACCAGTGCGGCTGCACCCAGTGCGGCCTGCTGCACCAACTGACGCGCACTTTCCGGCGTGAAACCCTGACGAATGGCTTCTTGTTGCATTGCTTCCATAAACAGGAAAAAGTAAGCCGGTGCGCTGCCTGCGGCGGCGATGACGCCGTTGATGCCGCTCTCTTGGTCAACCCAACAGACTTTACCCACGCTTTGCATCAGCTCGGCGCTAAAGGTGCGATCCTTCACCGACACGTTAGCAGGCGCGTAAAGGCCGCTCATGCCTTGACCCACCAGTGACGGTGTGTTTGGCATAATGCGCACCAGCGTCAGCGGCTCCCCTAACAGGGCTTGAAAACGCGCTACGCTAACGCCAGCAGCGATATACAGCACCAGTTTGCCCGGCGCGTTCAGCACGCCGCGCAGCGGTTCGCATACGTTTGCCATCAACTGGGGCTTTACCGCCAGTATCACGACGTCGGCATCCTGTGCCCCCGCGAGATTGTCGTCGCTGCTGATAACGCCGTAGCGCTGTGCCAGCGCGTCTCGCCGCGCAGGGCTTGGTGCACAGACTCGGATCAGATTGGCGGGATAGCCGCCGTTAACCAGTCCTGCGATGATGGCCTGCGCCATGTTTCCGGCACCAATAAAGGTGAGCTTGCGGTGTTGCATTTAAATGTTCTCTCGTTTTCGTAAACCGGTCAGCAGCAGGCATTATCCCTGATGTAGATTATCCATTATGAGGATAGTCACGCGCGTCGAAAATGGCGGTGCCAATACGTACCAGCGTACTGCCTGCCGCGATGGCGGCGCTCATATCATCCGTCATCCCCATGGAGAGGGTATCCACCTGAGGATAATGCAATTTTAACTGCGCAAACAGGTCATTCATTGCTTGAAATACCGCTAACTGCCGCGCGTAATCACTTTCCGGTGCCGGGATCGCCATCAGGCCGCGCAGCGTCAGATGCGGCAGCGCGGCGACGGTGGCGGCTAATGCGGGAAGATCTGCCGGTACAATCCCTGATTTGCTGGCTTCACCGCTGATATTCACCTGCAATAACACGTTCAACGGCGCTAACGTCGCTGCGCGTTGTTCACTCAGACGTTGGGCGATTTTAGGGCGATCGACGGTGTGGCACCAGTCAAAATGTTCGGCGACCAGTCGGCTCTTATTGGATTGCAGCGGTCCGATAAAGTGCCATTGTAAATCTACATGAGGCATGGCCTCACGGAAATGAAGCACCTTGTCCACCCCCTCCTGTACATAATTCTCCCCGAAACTTAGCTGTCCACTGGCTATCGCTTCTTCGATCGCCGCCACAGGTTTGGTTTTACTGACGGCAAGCAAGGTTACCGCGTGCGGGTCGCGTCCACATGCGGTGGCGGCGTTGGCGATCTTCTCTCTGACGTTCTGTAGATTCTGCTCAATCGGGTTCATGGTCATGCTAAGGATGGAGTCTATGGATATCAATGAGTGGATAACCTGTAGTGTAAAACAGAATGCCTCTGATCTGCACCTGTGTAGCGGATATCCGCCGATGTGGCGTATCGATGGCGAGTTACAACCCGTGCAGACCGGGGAGTGTTGCACCTCTGCGCAGCTCGAGCGTTGGGGCGAAGGCTGGATGACGGCACTTCAGCGTCAGCAATTACAAACGCAAGGGCAGGCCGATGGCGCACTGACCACGCCCGATGGCATTCGGTTGCGTGCGCATCTGTTTCATCAGCATGCAGGGCTTTCCATTGCGTTACGCACGGTTGCTACGAAGGCGCACGCTTTGGAAACACTGCATGCGCCGCCGATTCTTTCATCGTTAATGACGCGACCCGCCGGGTTGATTCTGGTGACAGGGGCAACCGGGAGCGGCAAATCCACTACGTTGGTGGCGATGGTTAATGCGCTCAGTCAGCAGCAGGCTTGTCATGTGATTACGTTGGAAGATCCCATCGAATTCGTCTATTCCAGTGAGCGTTCCGGCGAGCACGGTCTGATCCAACAGCGTGAAATCGGCGTGCACTGCCCGTCGTTTGCCCACGGCTTGCGCGGTGTACTGCGTGAAGATCCCGATGTGATCCTGCTGGGGGAATTACGCGACGGTGAAACCATTCGGCTGGCGTTAACGGCGGCGGAAACCGGACATTTGGTGCTGGCGACGCTGCATACGCGCGGTGCAGCCCAGGCGGTAGAGCGTTTGCTGGATGTGTTCCCCGCACAGGAGAAGGATTTCGTGCGCAGCCAGTTGGCGCTGTGTCTGCAAGGTGTGGTGGTGCAGCAACTGGTTCCACGACGCGGTGGCGGGCGCATCGCCCTGTATGAAATCTTGCTGGCTAACACGGCGGTGGCCAACCTGATTCGTGAGGGGAAAAGCCATCAACTGCCCGGCCTGTTGCTGATGGGCGGGCAAAGCGGGATGCAAACCTTTGCTTAAAGCTGGCAGCAGCCGGCAGGAGGGGCTGTTGCCACCGGATGCTGAAAAGATCTTTACGCCGCAAACAGCCCACTGAGAATACGGGAAAAAAAGCCCCGCGGCGGCCCGATGCGCCACGAGGCTGCCAGATTTACTTCAGCCCGGCTAATGCCTCTGTCAACGCAAGCATGGTAAGCGACTGACCATACGCGCGTTGTTTGATGGCAATCTTGCGATAATGGTCGAGATCGAACCCGACCGAAGTCCCTGCGGAGACATCCGCCACTTCTCCCTGCGGGCTGATACGGCTCAGCAGGGCTATTGACGCCTTTCCAGGCGGCATCGTGGTAGCGCTCGTCAAGCAGCCCAAGACGTATGCCTTTCAACAGGGCATAGGTGAAACCGGCGGTGCTGATGGCTGCCCAACCGTTGCCGCGCCCCCACAGTGCCTTGCCGTAGTTGCCATTGCCGGTAAAATTCCAACCGTGCATCCAAAGCCCGGTATCTCTGTCGATCAGGTATTTGATGTGCAACAGGAACTGATAGCTCACCTCGTCCAGAATAGGTGGGACGATTGAGATAGGTGCTGGCGCGGGCATAGAACAAGCCACTCATAAACAGCGTATCGACCCAGAGCTGCTCTTCATTCAGGTGATCGCTGGTGCAGTGAGTGAAGCCGTTCTCCTGGGTGCGCAGCAGTTCGTGTTCAATCCAGTGTGCATATTCCTCGATCAGCGCTTCATGCTCGCGTGTATCTTGGGCTATCCCCATGGTGGTAAGCGTCAGCATCGGTGCCATGCGGTTGATGTTTTTCTCCGGCAGCCCTTCCGCCAGACGGCGCTGATACCAGGCCAGTACATAGTCCAGATAACGTTGCTCGCCCGTGACCTGATAAAGACGCCAGATACCGTAGATCCCAACGCCTTGCGACCAGTCCCAGTTTTCAATCGAGAGATCTGAGGCGATCACCTTCAGCTTTTTCAGTGCTGCGTCATCCGTGCGAACGGTAATGATCTCATTGAACAGCAGCTCAAGTTTCTGATAAATCGCGTCGTGGCGGCTTGCGGCTGCCGCAGTGTCCGTGTGCGCAGTGTCAAAGGCGTTCATAGTTTTCTCGCATGTTTACAAATAACGTAGTGACAGAATAAAACGGTTTACCTATTACTGATAGCGCCTACGCTACACGGATGCGTAGCGTAGGCGCCGGTATTACATGATTTTTTTCAGGATGCGCTGCCCTGCTTTCGGGAATGATTGCGCGACTTCTTCCAGCGTCATCTGGCCGTAATCGTATTTTTGCAGGTGCTCCAGGAAAGAGGCCAGTAACTGCGGATTCTCCATATAGGGAGAGGGGGCGATATTGCCGTACAGCGATTCCACCTGTTTCAGCCCCTGCACCGGCAGTTGTGTGGCGTTGAGCGTGCCCGCATCCATGAGCTGTTTGCTGGCGACCTGACTCAGCGGGACGCCGCGTTGTAGCCCCATGGCGCTGACCCCTTCCGGCGCATTCAGCAGGAAGTCGATCAACTGGGCAGATTCTTGCGGATAGCGGGTGTTTTTGCCGATAGAGAGCATCATGGCAGGCTTGTAGAACATACCGCTGTCTTTGGCACCCGGCAGCGTCGGATAGGGACCGACTTCCAGCGTGGCCGGTGCTTTCAGGCTACTGGAGAAGGTATTGTCGGTGCTCCAGGTGTGTACTCCGCCGATCTTCCCTTCCAGCCAGTTGGGTATTTCCCAGGCGTTGGTTTTGCCATAGGCGGCGAAAAACTTCATGTTAGGGATGACGTGCCCGTCCACCAGCTTTTTGTACATCCCAAAGTAGTCCAGCCACTCTTGCGGGGTAAACGTGAAGGATTGGATTTTATCATCGATCATGGTTTTGTTGTATTTCTGAATCATATACGAGTTCAGAAATGTCATGATGGTGGTGTCATGGTTAGCCAACACGAACGGGTAGTGATCGTCGCCCAGTTTCTGTTTAAAAACCGGCCCGGCTGCCAGCATATCATCCCAGGTTTGTGGGTAGCTCAGCCCTGCTTTTTGCCACAGCACCGGGTTGTAATACATGGAACGCCCCGTCATGGCCACAGGAATCGCATTAAGCTTGTTGTCTACGCTGGTCATTTTGAGCGCTTGCGGAGAGAACTGCGTCAAGTCTATCCCTTTGGCATTGTTCAGGTTATAGAAACCATTGCCATCTTTGGAGAACAGCACCAGCCAGTTCCAATTGGTTTGCATCACGTCCGGCTCAGTGTTGCCTGCCAACTGCATGGTTAATTTGGAGAGGTAGCCATCCCAACCGGCGGGCTCTGCTTTCACTTTGACGTCTGGGTGCGCTTTTTCAAACGCGGCAATGGCGGTGAGCGTGGCCTAGTGGCGCTGGTTGCCTCCCCACCAGGAAAAACGCAGTTCTTTGGTTTGTGCCTGTGCGCCAACGATTCCTGTTACGGCAAAACTCACAGCAAAACATAAGGGCAGTAATTTTATTTTCATAGCAACCTCATTATTTTTTGTAGGGTAAGGCATTCGTCCGATGATTCCGCAGAGTGAGATTAAAACTCTACGACAGCCTTCAACAGATTTTTATTATTGACTATTTCAGTTTCATAAATCGCTGCGAGAGACGAAAAGTCAAACCGATGGCTTAACATCATTTTCGCACTGATTTTTCCTTCACTCATCAATCTTGCCACTTTTGCAAAATCCTCATGGGTGGCATTTCGGCTTCCTTTCATGGTCGTCTCCTTTTTATGAAAATCAGGATCGGAAAATGAGAGATTTCCTTTAAATAAACCAACGAAAATAATTTGTCCACCGTGACGAATAAGGTTAACGCTGTTATTCATCGCTATTTCATTCCCGGTGGCATCAATCACTTTATTGGGCAAATCTCCCTGGAAGTTGGCACGGAGTTGTTGTTCGAACTGGGGCGATGCCGGGTCCAGCACCGGTATGCCCAGCAGGTTATGGGTATGCGCTCGCCGCTCGGCCAGCGTATCGGCCAGCGCTATATTCAGGCCGTCCGCCAGGCCGATGGTCGCGACGCCCAGCCCAATCGGGCCGCCGCCCACCACCAGCACGCTGTCTCCCGGTGCACATTCAGCGCGACGGATGGTGTGAGCGCTGATGGCGAAGGGTTCAATCAGCGCAGCCGCGGCCGGATCAATACCTTCTGCCAGCACTTCGAGAAAACGCGACTGTGCATCATCGGTTTCATCGCAGCGCACATCCACCAGGCAACCGGTGCGCTTTGCCAAATCCATCAGGAATTTGATGGAGCTGACGCCATGTGCGCGGGTGTATTCGAAATGGGGAATGCCGCCGACTACATCGGCCCCCATATCAATCGCGGCTTCCATCAGACGACGGCCATTATCGAAAGATTCAATGCCCTCCTGCGGGAACGCGACGATCTGAAGATCGCGCGCTTCTTCTTTCACTTCCAGCATCGCTTGCAGTGCGGCCAGCGTCGGGTCGGTCACATCAATGTGGGTGCGCACATGCTGAATACCGTGATCCCGCAGCATACCGATGGTGGTGTGGGCGCGACGTTTGGTGTCTTCATGATCGATGGTGGCCTTACGCTGGCTCCAGCGCTCAATGCCTTCAAACAGCGTGCCGCTCATGTTCCATTGCGGCTCGCCTACTGTCAGGGTGGCGTCCAGATGGATATGGGGTTCCACCAGTGGCGGAATCACCAGATTGCCTTGGCATCCAGCACATCGGGGGCAGTAACAGGCGCAATTAAGGCAGGTTGCGCATCGATAGCGGCAATCACACCATCCTCCAGAGAGAGGGTGAACAGGCCAGATTGATGACGCAGCGCGGCGTTGATAATTTTCATAGAAACTCCTGCTGTTGCGCATGAGACATGCGCCAGATTAAGAGGGCAACGGAGACGTTCAGCCGCCACTGCGGATCGTTCACGCGGTGGTCGAATTGACGTTCGATCCGTTGCAAACGTTGATTGAGGGTGTTGCGGTGAATGCCGAGACGCTCGGCGGCTTTAATCACGTTGCCGTTTTCTTGCAGTATCGCCTCCAGCGTGTCGATTAACAGCGCCGGGTGTTTACGGTTGGCGGCAAACAGCGGCCCCAGCGTCTCTTTCATAAAACGGTTGACCAGTTCCTGATCGGGGATCGCTGTCAGCAATTGCAATACGCCCAAAGCGCTGAAATCACAGATCCCTTTGTCGGGGCGCATGCTTTCGGCCACTTCCAGTGCGCGCCGCGCCTCTCCCAACCCGCGTCGGTAGTGGTGGGCCTGCGTTACGGTGTAGGAGAGGCCACAAAATAGCGTCAGCGGTTGGAGCGACGTGCTTAATGACTGGAGCATCTCTCCCAGCCAGGCTTTGCCATCAAGAAAAGCGGCATCGTCTTCGGGCCAGAACAGAATAAACAGTTCACCCAGCGTGACCAGCGGCAGTGAAGCGGGCTGGGCGGCAAGTCGCTCCTCCAGCGCCTGACGCGCGGTTTGTAACTGCGCTTCTGCGCTGTCCGGCGGGTGATTATCAAACAGCGCAGGGATGCCGGACAGGCGAAGGGTAATCACCCGGTGCGGGCGGTTCAGCGTCAACTGCAAATGTGAAGCACGTTGGCGCTTCAGTTCGATACTGGGATAATCACCGGTAAGCAGTTGGGCCAGAATCTCCCGCTGTGAACGTAGCAGGCTGTCGCGTTGCACTAGCGCCGTGCCCACCAGCTGTGTGACGATAACCATCTTCAGCATGTAGGGTTGTTCAATCAGGGGAATACCCAGCACATCCGCCTGTGCAACGACAGAATCAGGGATCGCATGAATAAAAGCCTCACCGGTGAGAATAACCATCCCGGCGATACCGCTCTGATGGCCTTCCTGCAACAAACGCAGCAGGTTCGCTTCATCACGGGCATGGTTGATGCCGGTGACGAACACCAGTTCACCGCCCATCACCCAATCCGTGATCCCTTCATTTTCCGCCACGTAGTACCAGCGTACCGGTCGATGGCAGTGGCGTTGGCCTGCGCGCAGTCGCAGGGCTTCAGCCCCGGCAGCGCCAGAATGTCGCCCACCGTGAGGTTCATCACTTACTCTCCTGACAGCGCCAGGGTAGGCGCAAAACGTTTTGCCAACATACTAATCAGTACGTAACTCCCCGCCGAGGCAGCGATACCGACCAGTGGCGCAATCCACGGTGACAAATAGGCCAGAACAGCACCGATGGCATAAGCACTCAGGCCAATGTAGTTGAAGCGGGGCAGTGTGGTGGACTGAATAGACGGATACTGGCCGCGATAACGGAACACATAATCTGCCATGATCACTCCGCCAATCGGAGGAATGATCGACCCCAGCAGGATCAGGAACGGGATCAGCATTTCATACATGCCACCAATGGCGAGCACGATGCCGATGGCTGCGCCAATCAGCGCGGCGCTCGCTGCGCAACAGGTGGCAAGCCGCAGCGGAAACGTTATAGATGGGTCGGCCCTTGAATGGTCCGCAGGTTCAGGCACAACATAATCACTGCGGCGATGGAGAGCCCTTGCAGCATCATCACCGCGACGATATCTGCCTGTTTGTAAACGATGGCGCAGTATGCGCCGGAAATAATCATCAGCCCGTTACCGCCGAGGAAGCTGATAAAGCTGGCGCTGACGGCAATGCGGCCGCTGCGTGCGAGGCGCGTCCAGTTGGTGGCCTGCGTGGCGCCACTGGCGAAGGTGCCGAACACCATGGTGATGGCTGCGGAAAAGCTCATGGTTTGGTCAGGCACAATTTTCGCCAATCCTTGCCAACCGCCGACGTCGTGCGTGGCAATCCACATAGAAATAACCAGCATCACAAACATCAAGGGCACGGAGATACGCGACAGGGCATCCAGCCCTTTGTAGCCGACGATGGCGGTAAGGCAGAAGCCGAGGCCAAACAACACCATCAACAGCGAAGTGACGCTCTCCGGCAGCGCCAGCAGCTTGACCAGGGCAATCGCCACTGTGGCGGTTCCCCAGGCGTACCAGCCGAGTTCGGCAAAGCCGAGCAGGAAATCAGAGAGTTTACTGCCGGGCTCTCCAAAGCAAAAATGGCCCATCAGCACCGAGTTCAAGCCACTGCGCGCAGCGATCAGCGCCAGAGCGGCAGCATAAGTGGCAAGCAAGACATTACCGATAATCGCTACCCACAGCATATTGACGATATTGAAGGCGACGCCGATTTTTCCGCCGGCAAACATGGTGCCGGTAAAAAGGTAAAGCTGAACAACACCATGGAAATGGAGAGTAATCCCTTACGCCCCTCTTTGGGTGCTTCGCTAAGGGGGAATTCGTTTTGAGCCGACATCATTGCGTTCCTCTGGTATGCCCGCAGTGGGGCTGATAAAAACGCGGGAAATACAGCAATATCCGTGCCCATTTTACAGCAGAAAAAGGTGGATAAACAGAATAACGTTATCAGTGCATATTGCACATTTATATTCGTTTTTCACTGTTTGCGTGCCCTGTAATTGTGCATGGTGGCGTGCATTGCACAAGAATGGGGGATGTCTCTTCACAGAAAAAAGACGGAACCGGTGCTGAAACCCAGGGAATGTGCTAAATAATTCGCCGGATCATTTGCGACTGGTTTATTATTGCTAGTAAATCTGGCTCTTATGTTGTTTTTCGTTCATGTTGGTGGCGTATTTTCTTTCTGCGGCTTTGCTGCTCTGGCCGTAAAAACGCAGAAGTGTGTGCTAGCATGGGTTTTGATGATTTGATGAACGTTGTTGCGACGTTCCTACCGATACCCGAGGGTATCCGAGGTTTCTGTGCAGTTAACCAGTTTCACGGATTACGGATTACGCGCGCTGATCTATATGGCATCGTTGCCAGAAGGGAAGATGACGAATATTACTGAAGTGACGCAAGTTTACGGCGTCTCTCGTAATCATATGGTCAAAATTATCAATCAACTTAGTCGGGCTGGCTTTGTGATGGCGGTGCGCGGAAAAAATGGCGGCATCCGTTTGGGCAAGCCCGCGGAAACCATCCGCATTGGCGATGTGGTGCGCGCGCTGGAGCCGCTGTCTCTGGTGAACTGCAACCATGAGTTTTGCCACATCACGCCGGCATGCCGGTTAAAACTGGTGCTGCAACAGGGCGTTCAGCGCTTTCTCTCCGAACTGGACCAGCATACGTTGGCCGATATGGTGAAAGAGAACCCGCCGCTTTATAAATTATTGTTGGTTGAATGAAGTCCGTTCAGCCTTCTGCTGAAGACAACGGAGGAACCGCAATGTCCCAAGATCCATTCCTGGAACGTGAAGCAGAAAAATACGAATCACCTATCCCCAGCCGCGAATATATTCTGGCCCATATCGAAAAACGCAATACTCCCATTAGCCGCGACGAACTGGCTGCCGATTTGGCATTGACGACGGAAGAGCAGCAAGAAGCGCTGCGCCGCCGTTTGCGCGCCATGGAGCGTGACGGTCAACTGGTGTTTACCCGCCGCCAATGCTATGCGCTGCCGGAGAAACTGGATTTGCTGCGTGGTACGGTTATCGGCCACCGCGATGGTTTTGGCTTCCTGCGCGTAGAAGGGCGCAAAGACGATCTTTACCTGTCAGCCGAAGAGATGAAACGCACCATGCATGGCGATGTGGTGCTGGCGCAACCGCTGGGCACCGATCGCAAAGGGCGGCGTGAAGGCCGTATCGTGCGCGTACTGGAACCGCGTACCGGGCAGATCGTCGGTCGCTACTTCCTCGATGCCGGTATGGGCTTTGTGGTGCCGGATGACAGCCGTCTGAGCTTCGACATTCTTATCCCGCAAGAGAACATCAACGGTGCCCGTATGGGTTACATGGTGGTGGTGGAATTAACCCAGCGCCCAACGCGTCGCACCAAAGCCATCGGGAACATTGTTGAGATCCTGGGCGATAAAATGGGCACCGGCATGGCGGTGGATATCGCGCTGCGCACTCACGATATCCCGCACACCTGGTCGAAACAGGTCGAAGAGCAGGTTAAGGATTTCAACGAACAGGTGCCGGAGAGCGCGAAAAAAGGGCGCGTTGACCTGTGTTCGCTGCCGCTGGTGACGATTGACGGTGAAGACGCGCGTGATTTTGACGATGCGGTCTACTGTGAGAAAAAACGCGGTGGCGGCTGGCGTCTCTGGGTTGCCATCGCCGATGTCAGCTATTACGTGCGTCCTAATACGCCGCTGGATCACGAAGCGCGCGCGCGCGGTACCTCGGTCTATTTCCCCTCGCAAGTGGTGCCGATGCTGCCGGAAGTGCTTTCTAACGGCTTGTGTTCGTTGAACCCGGACGTTGATCGGCTGTGTATGGTGTGCGAGATGACGGTTTCCGCCACCGGCAAGCTGACGACGTACAAATTCTGCGAAGCCGTGATGCGCTCCCATGCACGCCTGACCTACACCAAAGTGTGGCATATCCTGCAAGGGGATGCGGAACTGCGCGCGCATTACCAGCCGTTGGTGGGCGGGTTGGAAGAACTGCACAAGATGTATCAGGTGCTGGAAAAAGCGCGCGAAGAGCGCGGCGGTATCGCCTTTGAAACCGAAGAAGCGAAGTTTATTTTCAACGCGGAACGTCTTATCGAGCGCGTGGAATCTATGGTGCGCAACGATGCGCACAAATTGATTGAAGAGTGCATGATCCTGGCGAATATCTCGGCGGCAAAATTCGTTGAGAAAAATCAGGAACCCGCGCTGTTCCGGGTGCACGATCGTCCGAGTGAAGATCATGTGCTGGCACTGCGCAGCGTGCTGAGTGAGCTTGGCCTGACGCTCAAAGGCGGAATGAAACCGGAGCCAAAAGATTATGCAGAGTTGATGACGCTGGTGGCGGATCGCCCCGATCATGAAATGCTGCAAACCATGCTGCTGCGCTCCATGAAGCAGGCCATTTACGATCCGGAAAACCGCGGCCACTTTGGTCTGGTGTTGACCTCCTATGCGCACTTCACCTCACCGATTCGCCGTTATCCCGATCTTTTGCTGCACCGTGGCATCAAGTATCTGTTGAGCGAACGTCGTGAACGCTGGACACCGACTGGCGGCTGGCATAGCGATCTCAATGAGATGCTGCAACTGGGTATGCACTGCTCTCTGACTGAGCGCCGTGCGGATGAAGCCACACGCGATGTCGCCGACTGGCTGAAGTGTGACTTTATGCAGGACCACGTAGGTGAATCCTTTACCGGGATTATCTCCAGCGTGACCGGCTTTGGCTTCTTCGTGCGTCTCAACGATCTGTTTATCGACGGTCTGGTGCATGTCTCCACGCTGGATAACGACTACTATCGCTATGACAACGTGGGTCAGCGCTTGATCGGCGAATCGAGTGGGCAAGTCTACCGTCTCGGTGATGAGGTCGAAATTCGCGTGGAAGCGGTCAATATGGATGAGCGCAATATCGATTTCTCTTTGCTCCCCAGTACGCGCAAAGTGCGTGGGGAAGGCAAAACCGCGCGCGACAAGGCGAAAAAACCAGCCCGTCGTGAGGCAAGACCTGCACGGCGCGGCGGTAAGAAACCAGTCAATTTTGAGCCTGACAGTGCGTTCCGCAAGGACGATAGCGCGGGGAAAAAGCCTGCATCCGGTAAGGTGAAAGCCAAGGCCAAAGCGAAGAAAAAAACCGACAAAACGCAGAAAAACGTCGAAAAAACACGTAAGATCGCCGCCGCCACCAAGGCGAAACGCGCCAGTAAAAAGAACGCGGCGCAGTAAATGGCCGCTGCGAACGGCAGAGCTTCTGCCGTTCGTTCACAAACCACGTTTGAAGAGTATCAATGAGCGAAATTATTTACGGTATCCACGCAGTCAACGCCCTGTTAGAACGCGATCCGCAGCGTTTTCTGGAAGTGTTTATCCTCAAAGGGCGTGAAGATCGCCGTTTGCAACCGGTGATTGCTGCACTGGAAGCCAACGGTATCGTGATTCAGGTGGCGAATCGCCAATGGCTGGATAACAAGGTTGAAGGGGCTGTGCATCAGGGGATCGTGGCGCGCATCAAAGAAGGGCGTCAGTATCAGGAAAACGATCTGCCGGATCTCTTGGCCAACGCCGCGCAGCCGTTTTTGTTGATATTGGATGGCGTTACCGATCCTCACAACCTCGGTGCCTGCTTACGCAACGCCGATGCCGCCGGGGTTCACGCAGTCATTGTGCCGCGCGATCGTTCTGCGCAACTGAATGCCACCGCGAAAAAAGTGGCCTGCGGTGCGGCGGAAAGCGTTCCCTTGATCCGCGTGACTAATCTGGCGCGCACGCTGCGCTTGTTGCAGGAAAATCAGGTGTGGATTGTCGGGACGGCGGGTGAAGCCGATCACACGCTCTATCAAAGCAAGCTGACAGGCCCGCTGGCGCTGGTGATGGGGGCGGAAGGGGAAGGGATGCGCCGCTTGACGCGTGAACACTGCGATGAGCTGATTAGCATCCCGATGGCCGGTAGCGTGTCGTCGCTTAACGTTTCTGTCGCGACCGGTGTTTGTCTGTTTGAAGCGGTCAGGCAGCGTCTGGCTTAATAGCATCAGTCTGCGTGTGAACACGCCTGCTTAGCGATACAGCACGGCGCGTGATGTCCACGTGTTGGTTAACGCATGCTCTTGTTTCAACGTGATGGTGTAATAGCGTGCGCCGTAGGCGTCCGCTTTTTGTTAAATGGCGTGATCGGCGTCGTCGGCACTGCCTCGCACGTTTACCGATATCGATCCCATTTTCTCTAAGGTGCCGGTTTGGGCATAGACGATAAGCTGCGCATGTTGTGTCGGCGGTGGCAGCGGCATGGGTTTGCCTTGAAAAACACTACAGGCACACAGCAGCATCGTGAGGAAAAAGGCGGTTAACAGCTTTAGCGCAGTCATAAGTTCCTTGCAACAGTGAAAAAAGGTGCGCGATATTCCACAGTGTAACGCCGCTTGCCCTGAGTGAACAGGGGCATAACGCCCCTTGATGATGCCGCTTTATTTCACCAGATGAACGGATTTAACGTCGATTTCAACGCTATTCCAGTCTTTATCCACTTCACTTTCGAGACGTATTTTGTCATTGGGGGTAACTGTTTGCCCAGCCCAGCGCTTGTCATCGATATCGATACTGATGGTGCCGGAGCTATCGCGAAACTCATACAGTTCGTGCCCCAACTGCCGGACCAGATGACCTTCCAATACCACCCAAGCATCGTCCCTGAGGGTTTTGGCCTGCTCTACGGTAGTCAAACCGGGCACCGGTCCTTTAAATCCTCCTGGCGTAGTGCCGGCGCTGTTCGGCGCGACAAAACCACCTTGCTGCGCAAACGCACCAACAGAAACGACACCTAACATAAGGGCGATAAGCGTTCTCTTCATAATGATGTCCTTGAGGGTTATGGCCTGAGATAAAGTATGGACGGTTATGCTATTATTCTCAAGAAATGAAACGCTTTATTCTGTTTTATAAGGTTTTTAACGCATCATATAGCAGAGGTGTTTTCTGTAACATGCTGTTTATTATTTGATTTATTATCCCACCTTTTTTCGCTCTCCTTTTTTATCCACTTTAGAAAGGTATCTTGCCATGACGTTGTTACCTCCGGTTTCGGGTGCTTCTGGCAGCCCGATGTGTTCTGTGATGTCACCGCTTCTGAGTAAAACGCCACCAAACACTGCTTACGATGAACGCAAACCGCTACGACACATACTGCGCGTTGTGTCTGCCTCGCCACTGACGTTGGAATCCGGTGTTGAGGCCGGTAACACCGCATCCAGACCCAGTAACAAACGGGGGAGAGCAGGGGCATCGCGCGTTAAAAAAACGTTGCTATTGGGTGGACTTCTGCTGTTGGGCGGAATGGCGTGGCGGGGAGGGGCCGCGGGGATCGCAACGATTCGCCCGCGATATCAGGATGAACCTGAGAGGTTTCCTCACGGTTTTTATCCTGACAATGCCAGCGTTGGTGCATTTTCTCCCTATTTCCCCCCGCCGGATATACCGGCTGCGCGCCGGAGATTTTGCCGCAAGCGCCAGAGGCAATGGAATACGCCAGCGCGCTTGCTGAAGTGGGTAGGGAGGGGGATGCGTATCAGAATGCCGAGGCGCTATCAGAAGCAGAGCATGCTGCGCTGGCGGCTTATTTGCGTCAGTTTCAGACCTCAGAGGGATGGCAATCGGAAAAGGTAACAAGAACTCAGCGCAGTACGAAGCATATGTCCTGATCGGTCTCTCGTTTTAGCCTGATGTATGACCGCGCTAAATTACTGGCGGCGGATAAGCCTCACGTCATTGCGACATTGAGCGCTGAATTTTCGCGCTTTCCACAGCAAGACATGAAAGTACCAGGCTCGGCGTACACCTGGATGGTGATCGATATGCTATTGCTGGGGTTGGGAGAGAAAGAGACGCCGTTTCGCCTCAGTTATCAAAAGATGGGACGCGCCTCCCGGCGGCGGCTGGCGAAATTCAGTCATATCAGCTACGTCAAACAGTATCTGGATGAAACGCCTCCGCATTTTGCGCCGCGCCGCAATCGTTAATGAAAAAATATGCGTTGGAATCACGCCAGCATACTATTCAGCAATCCGCTTCCTGGCAGGAAAATGCGGCAGGTCTGAATCACGTGATAACGGGCATCTACGACAAATACTATGCGCAACTGGCCGAAAATTTTCCGCCCCCGCCGCTAGAGCAATCTCACAACGTCATGCTCGCCCGCCGGATGCTCAACGGGCACCCGATCGATCTGCCTGAGCATTTTACGACAAAAGAGCTCTATTTAGGTGTTCACGCGCGTGATGCGCTCGCACAGGGTGAGCCCTCGTTCTACTTCCCTGCCGACATCAATCCCTTTGTGCGTCTGGTGTGTATGAGAACGTCCAACATTGCGGATCGTATTGCCACTGAACTTGGCGCATTGCTCAGTGCGCTGAAGGACAATGCTCGGTTTCAGCGATTGTTTGAAGCGACGCTCGATTTTCGTGCCATTGGTATTTTGATTCATGCGCTTGAAACGCTTTCTTTATCCGACATACCCCCTGCGATTCGCTACTTTCTTGAAGGCAAATTAAATCCGCAACTGGTGACTGTGAAGGATAACGTTGTTCCGTATCTTCTTGCTCTGTCAACGGTGCTTGATTCGCGCGTGGTGTATATTTCTCTGGCCCATTCAGAAATGAAAATCGCCGATCGTTATGCTTTTGATGCCGAGTTTGAAAATTTTATTCGTAAGCATCTCTCGATTTTTGATGAGCAGCGCCTGGCTGCGGGGGGATTGAAACCCACGCTGCTGTGTCACCCGGATATTTATCGTGGATCGGCATTGCCCCTATTTTGCCTACAACCGGTGCTGCGACTGGAATATCGACAGCATTATCAACATCGGCTTTATCAGGCGCTATTGGATCAGATGGCGAAGAATATTGATGCCGTGGTGTATACCCGCGATGAATTTACCCGCGCCAAAAATTTAATGTTTTTATAAGAGGGTATTGGCCGCCACCGGTACTATTGCTGGCATGCTGTTGCTAACGACCACTGGCCCCACTGGCGCTGCGGTGTTAGCCACCATCGGACTTGCCTCTGGTTTGGACGAAATTGCCGTCAATCTGCAACAGGTGGTCAGCACTGATAACGGTGCGGTGTATGAACAAGCCCTCTCTGAAGCGCAGGTGGGAGCATGGTTTCTCGCTTTCGGCACCCTGAGCGATGCTATCGGTGTTGGGCGTTTGAGTGTCAAACAGATACAGGCCCGACAAATGATGGCATATGCGGGCAAGAGTAAATCATTTGCGCGAACACAGGCTCGATTAAAAGGCAACAAAATCAGGGGCGAGCGGCGCTATGGCGGCAAGCGGCTCTATAAAAACAGTCCTGATTTTACGCCCATCAATGTGCGCAACGCGCGAGACATTGGCACCGTCGGCTATCGCACTTTGGCAGATAACCATTATGTGCAGTTTTTTACCAAAAGTCCCAAGGGGGCCCGACAACACGGTAGCAAAACCCTGGTGATTTCGGCCCATGGCGGATACTTCGATAGCGACTTGACTCAACCAAGCGTAATTCTTCCCCCCGGATATCACGTTAAAAATGCTCTCCCCGCATGACACCTTTCTTGAGGATCTGGGGCTGGATATAGAGTTATGAACGATGAAGCGGGTTTCCGGGCATTTTTAACGGTCAGAGGAAAAAAGCAGGACACGTATTTTATCCCGCAGCACCACAATGAATGGCGATATCAAGGTGATTATCAGCCTCACAAGGCAAAAAACAGCATGGGACGCTCGGAGGGGTTGCAAAATTATCGCCATTTCCATTATGAAGGTGACACAAAATGGAAGATTGGTCAGGCGCTGGTGAAAAATCGGCGATTGGCTGCGGAACACAAAGCCAGGTTAAGCGATGTGCTGATTGTGAACACCGGGATCAAACTTGAAGTTGATACCGATCCGTTATTGGCAAGCGTTCAGCGAGTGATTGATCTCGACAAGGAAGGGCAACTGCGCAATATAAAAGGAGAACGCTATAACACGCTGGTTTTCTCCCATTGCCGCTGTAATTTTGCACTGCCAGAGGAACAGATATCGACTTACCGGTTGGTGTATCCAGGACCGGATAACCTTTCTGAGGGCCAGAGCCTGGTCAGAGTAACGCGCACAACGTTAACACGCGGGTTTGCCCTTTCAGCGTTATGATCACTATCTGGGCGAGGCTGCATTATCGTCTGGCTCATTACCTGTCGTGTAAACACAACCGGCCTCACGCTGCCTGAGCGCATTGGAGGCCGGGAATGAAACCCTCGGTTAACGTTGCAACTGCGTCAGCGAATGGGTTGACTCGTTAATCTGAAACACGCTGACCAGCTCGGTAAGGTGATGGCCTTTTTGGCGCAGACCCTGTGCGGTATACTCCGAATTACTCGCCAGCTCAGTGCTTTTCTGCGTCGCCTGACCAATCTGCACCACGGCGATATTGACCTGCTCAATGCCGGTAGATTGCTCGCGTGAGGCGGTGTCAATTTCATTGATAATGGTGCTGAGCTGATGAATGCGTTGCAGTAAATCGTCCATCGCCGATTGGGTTTTGGCGGAGATACGGTAGCCCGCTTCAATTTTTTCCAGCGCATCGGTACTGGCGCTGATCTCCTCTGTTGAAGCGCGCACCTGAGCAACGATGCGCGTCAGTCCTTGGCCAATACCGTTGATGGCACCGATCAATCGGCCCACTTCATCATTGCGCTGCGTAGTCAGCGTGGCTTGCAGGTTCCCGGCAGAGAACTGTTCTGCCACTTTTACCACATCTTCCAGCGGTCGGCTCAGCCATTGGCGTGTCAGTAACATAAAGAACACGGCAAAAATCAGCGTCAGCAGGGCACCGCCAGCCAAAAACAGGTTGCGAGTGTTAGTAATGTTGGCCAACAGGCTGCTTTTGCTCAGCGTACCGACGATAACCCATCCCCACTGCGGTACGGCCTGAAACACCATCACCTGTTCCTGTTCGTTGGGCGTTAAGCTGTTGTCGCGGTACTCCAGCGTGCCGTCATGTGCGGCAAGGGTCTGAGCCAGCGCTCTTTCTGACCAGTCAGGATGCTGATTGGCGCGCGTTGGGTGATAGAGATAATTACCGCGTTCATTGCCCTTTTTGGCATTAATCACGAAGAAATGGCCATCATCTTCACCGATGCGTTTTTCCAAAATGCGTTGCTGCATCAGGGTAAACTCGCGCGTGATATCAATACCAACAAACTGGATACCGATAATCTGGCCCGACGCATCCTTAATCGGGATGTATTGGGTGATGTATTGCTTGCCGAACAGAGGGGCCAGGCCTCTGTAGGTTCCCCCTTTCATAATGCTGGCATAGGCTGCGCTTTCTCTGTCGAGTCGTGTGCCGATGGCGCGGGTGCCGTCCTCTTTTTTCAATGACGTCGTGGTACGCACAAAGTCATCGCCATCGCGAACAAGCAGCGTTGAAATTGCGCCAGTGCGGCTGAGAAAATCATCCACGATAGCGGTATTCAAATTCAACAGCGTGTCACCCGCCTTCAGCGTTGGCTGTGAGCCATCGCCGAAAGGGACCCGCTGGGCCGTGTCAATACTGTATTGCGTGGGGAGAAAGCTGGCGAACAGTGTGCTGTAGTTGCCCACCTCCGCTTGCAGTCCGGCATCGTACATGTTGATCATGTCTGTTACACCGGTTACCTGACTCTGCATATCGTGCAGCGTCAGCGCTTTTAACTGATCTCCCGCGGAGCGCGTCAGTGACAGTGTAAAAACCAAAAATAGCACGGCCACACTCAGCGAGGCGATCGCCGAGAGCTTGATGCCTAAACCCCAGTGTCGAAAAGAAGAAAATCGCAGCATGTTATGTCTCTTTTATTAGTGCAATCCGTGCTGGAAAATGACCCATGATGTCGTCAACCGCTGTATAGGCAAGCGCCAGCAGTTAACGCCAGTAACGGCAGAGTAAGTAAATAATTCATCTGATTTGTGTAACTTTACATTGCAGTCTTTGATATAAATCATTGCGAATTTGTATTTAAAAAAATTTGTTTTTGGTGATAGGATGTTAGACAATTCGAGCTTATGCTTAACGATGTGCGGAAAGAAAAAAGAGAGAGAACCCACATGGTAGAAATTTCGCCAGACACACTGAACGGGATTGATGTCTTGCACGCAACTCCTAGCGGAAAGCAGGGGCATCCGTTACCGACGATATTCTTTTTTCATGGCTATACCTCGTCCAAGGAAGTATATGCTTATTTTGGCTATGCGTTAGCACAAGTGGGGTTTCGTGTTATTTTGCCCGATGCGGCGATGCACGGCGCGCGTTACGACGGTGATGAGGCCCGCCGCCTACGCCATTTCTGGGATATTCTGCAATTTAACGTGCAGGAATTACCTGGGCTAGTGGATGCCGCGCGTCAGCGTGGATGGATTGCGGATGACAACATCGGCGTCGCGGGCGCGTCACTCGGCGGTATGACCGCGCTGGCCTCTATGGCGCGCTACCTGTGGATTTCGGTGGTTGCAGCGTTTATGGGCTCCGGATATTTCTCTGCGTTGTCACGCACGCTTTTCCCGCCGGTCCCCGCGGGGAGTCCGGGTTCTGACGATCTGTTGCGTCAGTTGGCACAAACGCTGGTCAATTATGACGTCACTGACAGGCTGTCTGCGCTGGCAAATCGCCCGTTATTCCTGTGGCATGGCGACGCCGATGATGTGGTGCCCGCAGCCGATAGCGCCCGCCTTTATGCCGCACTGAAAGCGGATAACCAGCATCATGCGGATAACCAGCATCATAACGTCACCTACCTGACCGAACGCGACGTGGGGCACCGCATTACCCCGCTGGCACTGACGGCAGGCAGTCGCTTCTTTACTCGTCATCTGGCATCCGTGCCTTTGTCTGAGACGTCGGTCATCGGGCCGGCGTGACGTATCATCGCTAGGCTAGCGTCATTGCTCTGCGTAGATGGAGGCCATCTTCACTGGTGGCAATGCATTGCACCTGACGAATCGCTCCATCATTACCGCTACCCTGTAACCAGACGTGGTCAGTATAGATAAGCGTCAGAATGCGGTTGTCGTTCACTGCGCAGCCAGAAAAGCAGCCGTCCCGATCGAACGCATCACCCGGTGCCAGGGCAATGGGTTGATGCCGCCATTGCACCAGATCGTGGCTTGTCATGTGCCCCCAGTGCATGGGACCCCAATGTTCATCATAAGGATGGTGTTGATAAAACACATGATAGAGGCCATCACAGTATGAGAGCCCGTTCGGATCGTTCATCCAGCCCGTTGGTGGCGCGAGATGAAAAGTCGGGTAAAAACGTGCTTTGCGCTGTGTTTCCAGTTGGCATTGAGCCTGACTGACATCGTGAAGCGTTTGGTTTTTTATCATGGCATGCACCTGTCATCGTCGCTGAACAACGGTTCCGCTGGAGAGAGCCGCCCGGATTGAATGATAAAAATTGTCGACGTTAACGCTGAGGTTGGCAAACGGTCGAGTCGGGTAACTGGGAGATATATCACGATTATTTGCTTTAACTCCTTAATAATGCGTGAACTGTGTTGTTTTTTGTAATTTTTTCCTCTTAATTTTTCGATGCAAATAGCCACAAAACGGCGAGTGAATGCCTTGCGCTTATTCACCGGGCTAAGTATAATTACGCGTCATTTTTTCAGCCGCATACACACACGTTCCTTGCTTCCATGGGCCGCGGCTGAACCCTGACAGGAGGCTGAAAAATCCGTAAGGAGCTATTCGATGCGTCATTACGAAATCGTATTTATGGTCCATCCTGACCAAAGCGAACAGGTTCCGGGCATGATCGAGCGCTACACTGGTGCTATCACTGGTGCAGAAGGCAAGATCCACCGTCTGGAAGACTGGGGCCGCCGTCAGCTGGCTTACCCGATCAACAAACTGCACAAGGTACACTACGTTCTGCTGAACGTTGAAGCCCCGCAGGAAGTGATCGATGAGCTGGAAACTAACTTCCGCTTCAACGATGCCGTTATCCGCAGCATGGTTATGCGTACCAAGCACGCTGTAACTGAAGCGTCTCCGATGGTGAAAGCGAAAGACGAACGCCGTGAGCGTCGTGATGAATACGCTGAAGCTGGGGATTCTGAAGAGTAATTGCCGTGGCGACCGCTAATCGTCTGGAACTGTCTGGCATCGTTTGCAAGGCACCCATACGAAAGGTCAGCCCGTCGGGCATTCCTCACTGCCAGTTTGTGCTTGAGCACCGCTCGGTACAGGAGGAAGCGGGACTCCGTCGGCAAGCATGGTGTCGTATGCCCGTGATTGTCAGCGGACGTGAGTCGCAAGCAATTACCCACAGTATAACGGTCGGTGTGCACATCAGGGTTCAGGGCTTCATTTGCAGCCATCAAGGGCGCAATGGGCTGAACAAACTGGTGTTACATGCCGAGCAGATTGAATTGATAGATTCTGGAGACTAGCCAAATGGCACGTTATTTCCGTCGTCGCAAGTTCTGCCGTTTCACCGCGGAAGGCGTTCAAGAGATCGACTATAAAGATATCGCAACGCTGAAAAACTACATCACTGAAAGTGGTAAAATTGTCCCGAGCCGTATCACCGGTACTCGTGCCAAATATCAGCGTCAACTGGCCCGTGCTATCAAGCGCGCGCGCTACCTGTCTTTGTTGCCGTACACTGATCGTCATCAGTAATCGGCCACAGTCCACTAACGAGACTTTGAGAGGATAAGGTAATGCAAGTTATTCTGCTTGATAAAGTAGCAAACCTGGGCAGCCTGGGTGATCAGGTAAACGTTAAAGCGGGCTATGCTCGTAACTTCCTGGTTCCGCAGGGCAAAGCTGTGCCGGCAACCAAGAAAAACGTTGAGTTCTTCGAAGCGCGTCGCGCCGAACTGGAAGCCAAACTGGCTGACGTTCTGGCTGCCGCTGAAGCGCGTGCTGCGCAACTGACTGAGCTGGGTACTGTTACCATCGCGTCCAAAGCAGGCTACGAAGGCAAACTGTTCGGTTCTATCGGTACGCGTGACATCGCTGATGCTGTCACCGCTGCGGGTGTTGCTATCGCGAAGAGCGAAGTTCGCCTGCCGAACGGTGTACTGCGTACGCTGGGCGACTACGAAGTGAGCTTCCAGGTTCACAGCGATGTGTTCGCTACGCTGAACGTGCTGGTCGTTGCTGAATAAGTGACGCCACGGTGCCTTCGGGCACTGAGCGTAATGCGTGAAACGCCGACCTTAGGGTCGGCGTTTTGCGTTTTATGGACTATCGATAAGCACAGCAGATGCCTTTGGGCGTATGCTAACCTGGTTTCTGCCTGGAGGTTATCAATATGTCCATAACCGCTGATGTACCGCGTATTCATTTACAGCGGGTGTATGATGCACAGTTGCCCTTTGTGCACCCCACGTTTCTGGTGGATAGACTCTGGTCACGCGGTGTGCGGCGTGAGCGGCTGGAAGGGGCGCAGTGGCTTAAAGAGGTTGCCCTCAGCACCGCACTGCGCCAGGCATTTCACGCCGCGCCAGACACGTGGGACACATTTGTTGTGCAATACCGCGCTGAACTGGCGTAGCAAAGCCGTTGGCAGACCATTGTGTTGGCGTTGGCTCGTGCGGGTGAAGTGACATTGCTTTATGCCAGCAAAGGCCCGCAGCGCAATCATGCGCAGGTACTACGGGATTTTCTGCTCACGCAGTGTAAAGCCTGAACGGGTATCAACGCGTGCGAAGAAACACGCCATCGGATTGGCGAGTGAAGTGCACACGCTGACCATCGGCGGTTTCAATCTCCAGTTCAGACACCATTCCTTGCGCATTGAGCTGCAGCTTGACCTCTTGCCCTGCGCGCAGGTTGCTCAGTGGCTTATCCCTTCCTTCTACCTGCGCCATCGCAAACACATCGTTGACCGGCAGGTTATTGTCTCTGAAAAGCTGCGCCAGCGTTTGCCCGGCGGCAATAGGGTAGGTCTGCCAGGCCGGGGCTGCTGTTTCTGCTGGTGCTGGCACGTTAGGCGTGAGGTTAGACTGCATCGGGGTAGGTTCATTAAGCGCAATGGGCGTTGCAGATTGCGGTGCGCGTGACGTTGGCGGGGAATAAGGCCACAGCAGCGCGATCAGCAGCAGAACGATGGCGATCAGAATCGCGCGGCGGTGAAAAGCGGGCAGCGGATCCATCCAGCGGTAGCTGTCTGGGTGATGCCACAGGTTTCTCAGTAGATCGCGCACGCGCTGAGTATGCGCTGACAGGGCGATAGAGGGGGTATTACGCGGTTCTATGGCCCGAGCCAAGGGCAAACGCGGCAGAAAACGCAGTACACTGCGGATCAGCGCTTGATAATCCCTTGCGGGGGCTACTCGTTTCCTGGGCGCGATTCTGCCCATGGTGACCTCTCTTGCAGCGATAGCAACATATACCCGTTATACTTCATGTTGCAGGTGGGTTGGCTGTACTCGTTCACCGTCTTCCTGCTCTCGAATTATCCAGGGTATAGAATTGTCTAGTATATAGGCAACGCACCAACGAAAGTAATACAAGAGTCATAATCTCTAACGTGTTGATGCTTAAGGTAAAAAATTTGAGATAAAGTGGAACCCTTAGTATAGAAGAGGGAGCAGCGTTCGCTCGCCTTTCATACTGGCTGAGCCTGTTTTCTTCGCTGTGCGCCGACGTTAGCGTTAATCGCGCGTGGCGGACAAGACAACAATCGCACAGAAGATTTTACCCTGCCGTCCTGCGCTGTTATGCTGCGTTTTCATTTTTTTACACAATGAGGAACATCCATGAGCACCCCTTCTTATGAGAGCGTTGAGGCGCAGGCCAGTTACGGTATTGGTTTGCAGGTTAGCCAACAGTTGCAAGAATCTGGCCTGGAAGGGTTGATCCCTGAAGCGTTGGTCGCAGGTCTGCGTGACGCACTGGCAGGCAATGCGCCCGCGGTGCCTGTGGATGTTGTTCATCGCGCGCTGCGTGAAATCCATGAACGTGCTGATGCGGTGCGTCGTGAGCGTCAGCAAGCGCTGGCCGTAGAAGGGCAAAATTTCCTGGCAGAAAACGCCGGTAAAGACGGGGTCAGCCAGACTGAGTCCGGTTTGCAATTCCGCGTGCTGACGCAGGGTGAAGGAGCGATCCCTGCACGACAAGATCGCGTGCGCGTGCATTATACCGGCCGCCTGATCGATGGCAGCGTGTTTGACAGTTCTGTGCAGCGTGGGCAGCCGGCAGAGTTTCCGGTAAGCGGTGTTATTCCTGGCTGGATTGAAGCGCTGACGCTGATGCCGGTCGGCTCCAAATGGGAACTCTATATCCCGCATAATCTGGCGTATGGCGGACGTGGTGCTAGTGCATCCATTCCGCCTTTTAGCGCGCTGATTTTCGAAGTCGAGCTGCTGGAAATCCTGTAATGCGCGCAAGGGGCATGGAACGATGCCCCTTGCTAATCGCCAGAAAGACGCGTTCAAACGTGCGGGCTCAATGCTAAGTGTGCTAGTATGTCACTTACGGCCTCATTAACGATTCTTTCATTGATGATGCGGATGACGGGACAGGGGAGCTTTTCCAGCCACTGCTTGTGCCGAAGGGCATTTCGGCTGATATCCATGGTGGTCTCATAACCCGTCGCCCATTCCATAAATGCCTGATACCGCTCGTACTGGTTGCCACCGGGCAGAATGGCTTCCCCAAATCGCATTAATTCTCTTCGCTTAAGTCGCGTTTCATTCTCGACGTAGACATAGATAACGAGCTCGAAGTCGAGGATAAAAATATCTCCCCAGCCACACAGCGAACCGCTGAGAATCCATTACTCGTGTACTTTCAGTGCTCGGGCGAGTTGCTGCTGCCTTTCATGGGGTTCATTCGCCGCAGTATAGGGCGGTGGTGTATTGCGCCAGTAAAAATCATCGGTATCGAGATGTTGATAGCCTACCAGCTTGGCCAGACATGTGGCAATGGATGTGGTACCGGACCCGGAAGCACCCAAAATATGTATTATGTTTTTTTGCAGCATTATCCGTACCGAAGGGAGTGTGGGGAGGCCACGCAGATGTTACATCATAAGCCAGATGAATTCGAATCCCAATTTATTGACGGCACGAAAAAAGCACAATGTGAGCGCGATTACGCCCCAGGCAATCTCCTTGTCTGATTTCGTCGCATCTTGGCGATCGGCACAAATCCACATAGCAGAAAGTCACGTTGAAAAGAGAGATAACGGCGGGGAAATCGGCGCAACCGGTTAACAGGTTGCACCGTGATATCGCTTGTTAATACGACTACTTTGGATTATTCGCCGCGCAGCGCCCGAGGGAACAGGATGTTGTTTTCCAAATGGATATGCTCCATCAAGTCGCTGATAAAAACGTTGATACCGGCGTACAGCGCGCGCCAGGTGTTGCAGGCATTTTCTGGTGGCGTCACATTGTTGGTCAGGTTTTTCACGACTTCCAACTGTTGTCCTGCGTCATCATGCTCATGTTCCATTACCGAGATCGGGCCAGACTCTTGTGCGCCCATACCCGCCTGAATCATGGGGAACAGAATGCGCTCTTCTTTCATCATGTGCTGTGACAGATCGTCGAGGATCAACGTCAACTGTGCGGCAAGCCCGTGCGGGCACGCTGATTTTTCATGGTGAACGCGTTCCACTTTTTCTGCCATCAGGATCAATTCTGGCAACTGCTCGCGGTGACGATCGTGAAAACGCTGGATGATGTAGGGAATGATGTCGCCCAGCGGTGCTGAAGGCCAGTGGGTTTCCGTTGACGGTTGTGCCGCCAGATCGCCGAGGCGTGCTTCCAGTGCCTCGATATCCAGATCAAGCTTGTTGGCCGCACGCAGCAGCGTTTGCTTGCCGCCGCAGCAAAAATCAAGATTGTATTCACGGAAAAGTGCAGTAGCGCGAGGAATGGCGATAGCCAGCTCCCCTAACGTGCGATCGCGATAAGACATGATATGACCCCTGAACGGTGCAATTAATAAGATTTATATTAAATGCATCTTTATGTGTTGACCATAACCAGAAAGGAGTAGGGAGAGCCTTGAGGAAATAAAACGCCGCATCAAGCGGCGATCTTAAGGCGATTATTGTTTCTGTAAATCAATACGATACAACGAAAAACCCACCTCGTCGTGACCGAGCGGCGTCATGGGATATTGCGCTTTCTCTTTGATAAAGAGCTCGGCTTTTGGTGAGGGCGAAGTTTCCATGCGGATATCCAGTGGCGTATCACTTTTGATGGGTGCGAAACGCCAGTTGTTGTCTACCTGAGGTTTTGCCGCCCCCCGTTTTTTCGTTTCTGCCGTGATATAAGTTGCTATTACAGCGCGGTTTTCCTCGGGAGAGACAAACGCGATGTACTTTTCCCCAGTCCCAGCAAATTTTTCTCCGAAAGCACGGTAGTTATTGGTGGCAATCAGGAACGTCATCTTGGGATCGATGGGCTTGCCCTGATAGGTCAGATTGACAATGCGCTCGGCGTTGGCGTTGGCGTTGGCGTTGCGCGGCGCGCATTCCCCGTCGTAGCGCGCGGGTTGCGTCACGTCAATCTGATAGCTGACGCCGTCGATCACATCGAAATTATAGGTGCGAAAACCGCTCCAGTTAAACAAGGATTGCGGTGCCTTGTTGTGCGGATCGATTTGATTGAACTGGCCGGCAGAGCACTCCAGCCACTCTTTCACCTGCTTCCCGTTCACTCTCATCACCACCAGTGTGTCGAGGTAAGCATAGAGATCGGCGGCATTGCGGTAAGTCAGTTCACCCTTTTCCACTTCCACATAGCTGTTGGGATCGTTCTTTCTGCCGCCCGCTTTTATCGGTGATACCGCAGAGAGCACCGGAATATTTTCCAGATCAGGATCGCCCTGAACAAAGTGCTGCACATAGGCGCGCTGCGCATCATTGATGAGTTGCGTGGTGGAATCATCCTGCACCAGTGACAGATAACTGTACATATTCTCTGCGATTTTCCCGATGGGTTTACCAAAGAACGCGCGCGTTTGCTGGTGTGTATCGGATAACACCTTCACCAGATTTTTATCTGCTTCGGCCCGCGATTGTTGCTATGCCTTGTCGAAAATAGGGCGCGTTTCGGCCTTGCCCTGCGTCACCTGCCATTTCCCGCTGTGATTGCTAATCACCAGATCGACAATGCCCAGATGGTCGCCCCATTGACCGGGCATCACGGCGGGGATGCCGTTAAGCGTGCCCCGAACAATATCGCTGCCGGGAATGGCGACAAAGTCTTTGCTGGGGAAAACGGCATGAGTATGACCAAACAGAATGGTGTCGATGCCGGGCACCTGGCTCAGGTAATACACCGAATTCTCTGCCATGGCTTTGTAAGGCTCAGTAGAAATCCCTGAGTGGGGAATGGCAATCACAATATCAGCCCCTTTCTGCTGCATGATCGGCACCCATTTTTTCGCGGTGGCGGTAATATCTGCCACGGTTACCTTGCCTCTCAGGTGGGTTTTATCCCATAGCATGATTTGTGGCGGGACAAAACCGATATAGCCGATACGTAATGAGTGGGTTTTGCCGTCGCGATCTTTTACCGGCGTATCTTTGATAATGTAGGGCGTGAACAGCGGTTTGCCGGTTTTGGCGTCCAGCACGTTGGCGTTTACATAGGGAAAAGCCGCACCGGACAGCGCTTTGTGCAGATAATCCAGACCGTAGTTGAATTCATGGTTGCCGATATTACCGACGGCATAGTCCAGCCGGTTCATGACCAGATACACCGGATGCACTTCCCCGTGCTGTAGCCCTTTGGCAACGACATACTCATCCAGCGGGCTACCCTGAATCAGGTCACCGTTATCCACCAGTATGCTGTTGGTGACTTCCTGCCGTGCGCTGTGGATCAAACTGGCTGTGCGCACCAGACCATATTTATCAGTAGGTTTGTCTTTGTAGTAGTCAAAATCCATCATGTTGCTGTGTAAATCGGAGGTTTCCAGTATGCGTAGATCGACGGTGGCAGCGTGCAGTGAGGTGGTAACGAACAGGGCCACTAAACTGGGTGCGAGCACATGCTTCATATTGCCTGACTCCTTCATGGTTGGGTTGCTCGTGGACGGGCAACCCTAAAACTACCTTTCCAGAAGGAAACGAATTGTCATCGCGCCACGAAAGGCCAGTAGAAGTATCCGTATTTATTGGGCTGTTGAAGGTAGGTTCCGATCGGATAACGGCTTAATGGTGAATACCAGAAAAATGAGGGAGGATTAACCGAGTATGACGAGCGTGAGTCGGTGGGTGCAGCAATCTCAGAACGCCGCTTAACGCGGCGTTCTGAGATTGCTGTTTTTGCAAATCGAGACGATACAACGCGAAACCCACATCATCATGACCGAGTGACGTCATAGGATATTGCGCTTTCTCCTTGATAAAGGCGGCCGCCTTCGCTGACGGCGCGGTTTCTATGCGAATATCCAGCGGCGTGTCGCTCTTGATTGGCGCTAAACGCCAGTTGTTGTCTGCCTGAGGTTTCACCTCACCCTGTTTTTGCGTTTCCGCACTGATATAGGCTGCCAGCACGGAACGGTTTTCATCGGGAGAAGCAAAAGCGACATACTTTTCGCCGGTTCCGGCAAATTTCTCGCCGTAGGCGCGGTAGTTATTGGTGGCAATCAGGAATTTCATCTTAGGGTCTATAGGCTTGCCCTGATAGGTCAGATTGATAATCCGCTCGGCGTTGGGGTTACGCGGCGCGCACTCTCCGTCGTAGCGGGCAGGCTGCGTCACATCAATCTGATAGCTGACACCATCAATCACATCAAAGTTATAGGTGCGGAAACCCTCCCAGTTAATCAAGGATTGCGGTGCCTTGCTGTGCGGATCGATTTGATTGAACTGGCCGGCAGAGCATTCCAGCCACTCTTTCACCTTCTGCCCATTCACTTTCACCACCACCAGCGTGTTCGGGTAGAGATAGAGGTCGGCAGCGTTACGGAAGGTTAGCTCACCTTTTTCCACTTCTACATAGCTGTTGGGATCGTTCTTTCTGCCACCCACTTTAAACGGTGCGGCGGCAGAAAGCACGGGAATGTCAGCCAGATCGGGATCGCACTGAATAAAGTGCTGCACATAGGCACGTTGCGCGTTATTGACGATCTGCACAGTGGGGTCGTCCTGCACCAGCGAAAGATAGCTGTACATATTGTCAGCGGCTTTACCAATGGGTTTGCCGACAAAGGTGCGCGTTTGCTGATGCGCATCGGACAACACGTTCACCAGATCTTTATCCGCTTCGGCCCGCGACTGTTTCTGTGCCTTGTCAAAAATTGGCCGCGCCTCCGCTTTTCCTTGCGTCACCTGCCATTTCCCGCTGTCATTGCTCACCACCAGATCGACAATGCCCAAATGGTCTCCCCATTGGCCGGGCATCACGGCGGGAATGCCGTTAAGGGTGCCCTGCGCAATATCGCTGCCGGGAATGGTGGCAAAATCTTTGCTGGGGAAAACGGCGTGAGCGTGGCCAAACAGAATGGCATTAATGCCCGGCACCTGGCTCAGGTAGTACACCGAATTCTCTGCCATGGCTTTATAAGGCTCGCCCGACAAACCGGAGTGGGGAATGGCAACCACGATATCGGCCCCTTTTTGCCGCATTTCTGGTACCCACTTCTTCGCGGTTTCGGTAATGTCAGCCACGGTGACTTTACCGCTCAGGTTGGCTTTATCCCACACCATGATTTGTGGCGGGACAAAACCGATATAGCCGATGCGTAACGTATGGGTTTTGCCGTCACGATCTTTGACCGAGGTATCTTTGATAATGTAGGGCGTGAACAGCGGTTTGCCGGTTTTGGCGTCCAGCACATTGGCGTTCACATAGGGGAAGGCCGCGCCGGACAGCGCTTTGTGCAGATAATCCAGACCATAGTTGAATTCATGGTTGCCGATATTACCGACGGCATAGTCCAGCCGGTTCATGGCCAGATACACCGGGTGCACCTCTCCCTGTTGCAGCCCTTTGGCGGCCATATAATCTCCCATCGGACTGCCTTGAATCAGATCGCCGTTATCCACCAGTACGCTGTTGGTAGCTTGCTGACGCGCGCCGTGGATCAAACTGGCCGTGCGCACCAGACCGAATTTATCGGTGGGGGTATCTTTGTAATAATCAAAATCCATCATATTGCTGTGCAGATCGGTGGTTTCCAAAATGCGCAGATCGACGGTGGCAGCGTGCAGTGAGGTGGTAACGAACAGGGCCACTAAACCTGGCGCGAGCTCGTGCTTCATATTGCCTGACTCCTTCATGTTGGCGTTGCACTTGGATTTGATACTCATAAAGTATCCTACTAAAGGGAGTAATTGGCATAGAATCATGACAGGTCAGTGGCGCATCTCACTCTTTTGACGAAGATTAGGGGCCGTTACCGAGTTGAGTTGTATATATAACGGGCACCAGAAAGACGAGGTTCACTATGTTGGAACAAATTTGCCAGTTGGCGCGCGACGCCGGCGCGGCCATCATGCAGGTATATGATGGCGAACGTCCTGTCGACGTTGCGCACAAAAAAAGACGCATCCCCTGTGACCGCAGCGGATTTGGCAGCGCATCACATTATCAAGCAGGGGCTGGCGCAGATGTTTGCTGATATTCCTCTGCTGTCTGAAGAAGATCCCCCCACCTGGGAAGTACGCCAACACTGGCAGCGCTACTGGTTGGTCGATCCACTGGATGGCACCAAAGAGTTTCTTAATCGTAACGGTGAATTTACCGTAAATATCGCGCTGATTGAAAACGGCGCGCCGGTGCTGGGCGTGGTGTATGTGCCGGCTACCGATGTAATGTATGCGGCGGCCGGTGGTAAAGCATGGAAAGAGGTGGAGGGTGTGCGCCGTTTGATCCGCGTAAATCATGCGCATCCACCGCTGGTGGTGGTGAGCCGTTCTCATCTGGATGCAGAATTAAAAGACTATTTGCTTCAGCTGGGTGAACACCAAACGGTGGCGATTGGATCATCGCTGAAATTTTGCCTGGTGGCAGAAGGCAAGGCGCAGCTTTATCCCCGCTTCGGGCCGACCAATGTGTGGGACACCGCTGCGGGGCACGCCGCCGCCGCGGGCGCGCAGGTGCATGATTGGCAGGGAAAAACCCTCAATTATGTGCCGCGTGAATCCTTTCTTAACCCCGGATTCCGGGTGTCGTTATTTTGATTGGAGCAGCGGTTTGATTGAGACAGGCGTGGTGTGACGATCGTCCACGCCTGTTATCTGCCGGTAATTACTCTTTCAGCAACTGCGGCAGCAGGTCCATCACCTGTTGAACTTCCTGCGCGCTTAGCGCCCCGTCTTTGACATATCGCACCAGCCCGCGCTTATCCAGCACCACAATCGCTGAGCTTTTGGGTTCCAACTGCCAAGACTGGCGGACATTGCCGCGACTATCGACGATAAACTGCGACCACGGGAAGGTTTTTTTACTCTCTTCAAGGCTGCTACGAACAAACGGGCCGGTGCCGATGATAGCGTCATCCGTATTGACGATTGTCGTCGTTTGGTAATATTCGTGCGCCAGATTAGCGGCCTTGATGGCACTGATCAGCGGATCGTTCATCTCTTTGGCCGAGGTTCTGCCTGCAATATGCTGGATGACGCGCACTTTTCCATTTTCCAGCAAGCTGTGCGCTGTTCCAATTTCTGGTAACTAAACTGTTCGTTCTGATACATCAGCTCTCCTTTATCGGCAACGCCGGTGGGAGGCACGGTTTGGTTGAGCGTAAGCTTGTGCGCCATAGCGGGCAGGGCCAACAGGGTGCACAAGCTAAGCAGGGCTATCCGCTGACGCAGCGTAGAGGTGTGGCAGGCAGTCATAGAGTGTCCTCAGGTAGAAAGCGGCGAAGGTTACGCGAAACCGTTGCTTAAACGTAGAGGAGGATATCTGGTCTGTCCTGTCTGGAATGTGATCAAGATTCACAATTTTTGTTACGTAAAGGTAAAAATAAAACTATGCTGATCGATAACGGAACTATCTTATAACAGTATGAAAAACCTGTGAATTATGCTGTTTTTTGTGTGGAACTAAATGCCATCTGACGACACTAATAGTTAGGCGTTCTATTAACGCGTTCTTTTATACCCCGGTTTGGGGCCGAATAGAAAAATGAAAACGGGAGGAGAGATACAATGCGGATCTTCGAACGTTACAACCCGTTAAAAGTTGCGAAATACGTGAAAACACTGTTTCGCGGCCGGTTGTATATCAGAGGGATCGGTGCTTTTGAATTTGACTATGGCAAAATATTATTGCCGAAAACCCAGGACAAACAGCATTTGCTGGTGATGTCTGAGGTGAACCGTCAGGTAATGCGGCTGCAAGCCGACATGGGTTGAGCGGTTCGAGAAAAATGCTGCTGCCGCTAGTGACGGGCAGCAGCCATGGTGCCAGCGCATCAGGCTGGCTGCGTCGATGATTAGCTTTTTGGCTCAGCCGGTAATTCAGCATCGGCAACTGCCGTTGAAGCCGCACTTTTCTCTTCAAGACGGGTGACCAGCAACTGGTCGATCTTGTAGCTGTCGATATCCACCACTTCAAATTTGTAGCCTGCAAAGCGGACGTAATCGGTGCGTTTAGGAATCTTGCGCAGCGTATACATCATAAAGCCGCCGGTGTAGCCCGCTGCGGTGCTGTATACGCCTTCCTGTTGCCAGAACAGGCGTTCCACGCCCCAAAAGCACCCCATGGCGAACAGGGCAACGTCCATATTGTCAGGAACATGGGTCATGGAATGTTGGCTGACAACGTGCAGGCGCGCGAGCGGCATCGGGGTGCCACGTCCTGGCAGCGCATCTGACTGACGGATGCGTTGGGTTTTATCACTGTGTTGGGCCACGTTTTTACTCCGGTGATAACCAATATTGCGAATGGGTAACAGAATAACTAAGAAAGTTCGTGCTGTCTTTATTGTTAAAGCTCGTTTAAGGTTAAGGTGTTGCGCAACCTGCATTTTTGAAATTACTCATTACACTTTAGAGTGGGTGTAGATGAGGACGTTGAGTGGGATTGTTTTTGACATGATTTTCAACACACGCCTGTGTAGAACGCTATATACCCAAAATAATTCGAGTTGCAGGAAGGCGGCAAGTGAACGAATCCCGGTGAGCTTACTCAAGTAAGTGATTCGGGTGAGTGAGTGCAGCCAACGCACATGCAGCTTGAGGTATGACGGGTATAAATGAAAATGGGGAGTTGGCGTGTCACGATACCGTACTTTGCTTTTGGTGTGCCTGCTTGCAACTGCATCGTCCTATGCAGCGAACGTACGTTTGCAAGTGGTGGGATTGGAAGGGGAATTACAGCGCAACGTGCGTGCGCGGCTATCGACCATCGGTCCTGACGAAGTCAGTGCCGACGGGCGCTTTCGTGCCCGTGTTGATGATGCGATCCGGCACGGGTTGCGGGCGCTAGGGTATTACGATCCGCAAATCAATTTTGAATACCATCCGTCAGAAAACGGTGGTCGCCCGCTACTGCTGGTGACGGTGACGCCGGGTGAGCCAGTCAAAATTGCGGGTACCGATGTGCTGCTCCAGGGCAATGCGAGCAGCGACAGCGATTTCCTCCAACTGCGTCGCCGCAGCCTACCTGCGGTGGGCCGCGTGCTGAATCACGGCGACTATGATGATTTCAAACGTTCATTAAATAATCTTGCGCTGCGTAAAGGCTATTTTGATGCGCACTACAACAAAAGCCAGCTAGGGGTGATCCGCGAAACGCGGGAAGCGTTCTGGGATATCGATTATGACGGCGGCACCCGTTACCGTTTTGGCGACGTGCATTTTCAGGGCAGCCAGATCGATGAAGCCTATCTGTGCAATCTGATCCCGTTCAAACGGGGCGATGAGTATACCAGCGAAGATTTGGGTGAGTTTAACCGTCGCTTGTCCGCTACCGGGTGGTTTACGTCGGTGGTGGTCTCCCCCAATTTCGCGGCGGGAAAAGCGGACAAAATGCTGCCGTTGGATGCGGTGGTCACGCCACGTGCGCGCAATTTGCTGGAGACCGGGGTGGGATTTTCCACGGATGTGGGGCCTCGTTTTCAAACCACGTGGCGCAGGCCGTGGATTAACGACCGCGGACACAGTCTGGAAAGCAGCCTGAGTGTTTCGGCGCCGGAACAGTCGCTGGATTTCAGCTACAAGATCCCCTTGCTGAGAAGCCCGCTGGAGCAGTTCTACCTGCTGCAAGCAGGGTTCAAGCGTGAAGATCTCAATGATACCAAATCGGACGGCACCACGTTGAACGTGGCGCGCTTCTGGACGCTTAATCGCGGCTGGCAGCGTTCCATCAACCTGCGCTGGAGCCTCGATCACTTTACTCAGGGTAGCGTGACTGACACCACCATGCTGCTCTATCCGGGTCTCAGTATCAACCGCACGCGGCAACGCGGCGGAACGATGCCTACCTGGGGCGATTCACAGCGTTATTCGCTGGATATCTCGGATACCACCTGGGGTTCGGATATCGATTTTGCGGTAATACAGGCGCAGAACGTCTGGATCCGCACGCTGGAGGATAAGCACCGCTTCGTGGCGCGTGGCAATGTTGGTTGGATTGAAACCAACAGCTTCTCTCGCGTGCCGCCGTCACTGCGTTTCTTTGCCGGGGGCGATCGCAGCATTCGCGGCTATAAATTCCGCTCCATTTCGTCGCATGATGACGAAGGCAAACTGACCGGTGCGTCAAAATTGCTGACCGGTTCTCTGGAATACCAATACAACTTTACCGGACGTTGGTGGGGGGCGGTGTTTGTCGATACCGGCGATGCGGTAAATGATCTCAAGATTAGCGACCTGAAAACCGGTGCCGGTGTCGGGATCCGCTGGGCCTCACCGGTGGGACCCGTCAAATTCGATTTTGCCGTTCCGGTTAACGATTCCGAGAAACGTAACGATCTCCAGTTCTATATTGGTTTGGGGCCTGAACTATGAGCCTGATAAAGAAAATAGGCATTGGGGCCATCGCATTTTTGTTGCTGTTGTTTATCACGCTGGCGGGATTGCTGTTTACCACGCCGGGGTTGCATCTGCTACTCAATGGCGCGGCGCGCTGGGTGTCTGGGTTGGAGATCGCCGAGGTGCAAGGCGGCTGGCGCGATTTAACGCTACGTGGCGTGGGGTATCAAACGCCGGGTATCACGCTCAAGGCCGGTGAGTTGCATCTCGCGCTGGAATTGGGCTGCCTGGCGCGCAGCCAGATCTGCGTCAATGATATTGCGCTGCGCGATCTCGATGTGGTGATCGACAGTAGCGCCTTGCCGCCGCCCGCTGAGGCACCCGCGCCCAGTGAGCCCGTGGGAGAACTGTCCGCTCCGTTCCCAATACGTCTTAGCCAACTGACACTGAACAATATTCGCGTCACGCTGGATGATACCGCGCTGTCACTGGGTGAACTACGCACGGGCATGCACTGGGAAGGTCGTGCGTTGACATTGCTGCCAACGCAAATCAATGCACTGCTGGTGGCATTACCGAAAACCAAACCGGCAGCGACTGTCGCAGAAAGTACGCTGGCAGCCACCGAGGACGGTAAAGTCACGGCATCTGAAGTTGGGGATATCGCCTCGGCGACCGCGCAGGCCGCTGTTGCACCGCAACCTGAGGCGGCGCCACCTGCGCCGGAAAAAGTGGACATGCCCCCGCCACTGGGGGAACAGCTACAGGCGCTGTTTGCTAAACCGCTGCTGCCTGCGTTGCCAGAATTTACGCTGCCGTTGGACGTAGACATCAGTGATTTGCGCGGCGAGCAGTTGCGGCTTACGGGTGATCAAGACATCACCATCACCACGTTGCAACTGCAAGCCTCCACCCAACAGCAACATATTCAGTTAGCAAGGCTGGCAATACAATCGCCGCAAGGGGCCATTCACGCCACGGGCGAAGCAATGCTGAGCGATAACTGGCCGCTGTCGTTTATCCTGAACGGCGTGGTGAACACCGAGCCGTTGAAAGGCGAGAAGATCAAACTGACGGTGGATGGCAGCTTGCATGACTGGCTGAACACCACGCTTAATCTCTCCGGGCCGCAGCGTGCGCTGCTCACCTTGAAAGCACAACTGGCCCAGCCTGAACTGCCGTTGGTGCTGACCATGCAGTCTGAGCATCTTGCCTGGCCATTGACCGGAGATGCGGAGTATCAGGTCAATAATCTGGCGTTAAGCCTGACCGGGAAGGCCACAGATTATGCCTTGAAGATCAACGGTGATATTCGCGGTAGTGCTGTGCCGCCCGCCTCGCTGGCGCTGGAAGGTAACGGTAACTTGCGGCAGTTTGATATAAGCCCGCTGCGACTCTCTGCGTTGCAAGGCACCACTGAGTTGCGCGTACTGGTGGATTGGAGCAAGGCCATCAGTTGGCGCAGCGAGCTGGTGCTGGATGGCATTAATACGGCAAAGCAATGGCCGGAATGGCCTGCGCGTATTGATGGCAAGATCAGCACGCGCGGCAGTTTCTACGGCGGTAACTGGCAGGTGGCGGTTACCGAACTGCGCCTGAACGGCAACATCAAGCAAAACAAACTCACGGCGCAAGGTTCTCTGAGCGGCAATGCCGCCGGCCAGTGGAGTATCCCCGGCATCAACCTGGCGCTGGGACGCAATCAGCTTGATGTCAAAGGCGAGCTGGGTAAGCAATGGCAGTTGGACGGCGTTATTGATGCGCCTGCGCTGAATGGCGCGTTGCCGGGACTGGCTGGCCGCGTTGCCGGAACGGTGCGGCTGCGCGGTAACCACACCGCACAGCAGCCGTTGGCGGATCTCAACGCCACAGGACTGCGTTGGCAGGGCTTATCCATCGAACGTTTGACGCTGGAAAGCGACGTGCGTTCCGAAGCGCAGGTCAACGGTCGGATGGCGCTGCGCGTCGAACAATTACGCCAGGAAGGGATCTCGGTTTCTCTGCTGACGCTAAACGCCCAGGGTAACGAGCAGCAGCATCAGTTGCGGTTGAACGTGGAAGGGGAGCCTGTCGCCGGACAGCTGGCCCTGACCGGGCATTTCGACAGGGCGCAGCAGCGCTGGCACGGCACGCTGGATCAAACCCATTTCACTACGCTGGTGGGGGAATGGCGTTTGTCGCCCTCCATGTCGCTGGATTATCAGCAAGCGCTGGCGTGCATTACGCTTGGTGCGCACTGTTGGCAAAACCCGAATGCGGAGCTGTGCGGGCCTCGTGCTGTCGACATTGGCCCCAGCGGGCAAGCCAGCGTGGTGTTGAACCGTTTTGATTTGGCGATGCTTGAACCGTTTTTGGGTTCAGATACTGCGCTGAGCGGCGTATTTACTGGCCGTGCCGACGTTGCCTGGCAGCCAGGGGGCGGGTTGCCGCAAGTAAAAATTGCGCTGACAGGGAATAAGATTGCACTGCGCCAGCAGATGAACGGCAACACGCTGCCTGTCGATTTTGACACTTTTACGCTGAATGCTGGCGTAGATCGCGGCCGTGCAACGCTGGGGTGGCTCATCGCCATTCATAATAACGGCCAGTTCCGCGGTGATATTCAGGTCACGGACCCACAGGGGCGACGCCAACTGGGGGGCGATATCGCCATCGACAAGATCTCTCTTGCGCTGCTGAATCCGGCGTTAAGCCGGGGGGAAAAAGCGGCGGGCATGCTGAACGGCGCTTTGCGCGTTGGAGGTAATGTGCGTCAGCCGCAGTTGAACGGACAACTGGCGCTGGAAGGGCTGGATATTGACGGTCACTGGATGCCGGTCGATCTGACCGATGGCCGTTTGGCGGTGAACTTTAACGGCATGAGTTCTACGCTACAGGGATTTTTGAAAACCACGCAAGGGCAGCTTAATCTGAGCGGTGATGCGGATTGGCGTCAGCCGGAGGCGTGGCGGGCACGTATTGCGGCCAAGGGCGACCGGGTTCGGGTGACGTTGCCGCCGACGGTGCGGCTTGATGTTTCGCCGGATATTGAGTTTGAGGCTACGCCGCAGCTCTTTACGCTCAACGGCTCGGTCAAGGTGCCGTGGGCGCGAATTACGGTGCAAGATATGCCGGAAAATGCGGTGGATGTTTCTTATGATGAGGTATTGCTGGATGAGCAACGTCAACCGCTAACCCGCAACACGGCGGCGATTCCTATCAACAGCAACCTGACCATCCGCGTGGGTGACGATGTGCGCCTTGATGCGTTTGGCCTGCGCGCCAGTTTGCAGGGCGATCTGAAAATGGTGCAGGATGAACGCAGTTTGGGGCTGAACGGACAAATCAATATCCCAACCGGGCGTTTCAAGGCCTACGGGCAGGATTTGATCGTACAAAAAGGGATTCTGGTGTTCTCCGGTCCACCCGCTGAACCGAATCTGAATATCGAAGCGGTGCGCAATCCTGACAATACCGCCGATGGCGTGACGGCTGGCGTACGCATCACTGGCGCGGCCAGCGCGCCGCACATTGAGGTGTTTTCTACCCCGACATTATCGCAACAAGAAGCATTATCGTACTTGTTACGCGGTCAAGGGCTGGACAGCACCGGTTCAGACAGTAATATGATGACCTCGGCCTTAGTAGGGTTAGGGGTTGCGCAAAGTGGCCAAGTTGTGGGTAGAATTGGCGAGGCCTTTGGCGTAAGTGATTTAGCTCTGGATACACAGGGCGCTGGCGACGAATCTCAGGTTGTGGTCAGCGGTTACGTCCTCCCGGACCTTCAGGTCAGATACGGCATTGGCATATTTGACTCTTTGGCAACGTTGACGTTGCGTTATCGGTTAATGCCAAGACTCTATTTGGAAGCGGTGTCTGGTCTCGATCAGGCATTGAATGTGCTCTATCAGTTCGAGTTTTAGCGATGCGAATCATTGTTTATGGCAGTTTACGACGCAAACAGGGAAACAGTCACTGGATGACGAACGCACAGTGGCTAGGGGATTGTCAGCTCGGTGGTTACGAGATGTATGACCTTGGCCATTATCCTGCGGTGGTAGTCGGGGAGGGGGAAATTTTTTGCGAAGTTTATCGCATAAGCTCATCCATCCTGACAGAACTCGATGCGTTAAAGCGTGATGGTCACGAATACAAACGCGAGTTGATCAACACCCCGCTAGGGAGTGCGTGGATCTATCTGTATCAACACTCGGTAACAGGGTTGCCGCGTATTGGCAATGGCGATTGGTTGATGCGCGAGCAGTAATGATACTGGGTAGTCTGTAAATAAAATCGTAACCGGCTCTGTGTCGGTTACGATTCACTTTCTTCGCGCCATCTTGTGTGCCCTTTCTGATGCCTGACGTTGAATAAATGGCTTATGTAAAATCCATTGTATTGGATTGCGTTTGTCACTGAATGTTGAAATTACAGTGCTGTTTGCAACGTTTCCCTTTGGTAAAAAATGTGCTTAAAGAATTTTCAACTGCGAAGTTTATATGCTCACAATGTGTGAGAAAATAGGAACCTGACGATAAGAAATTGCCAGATTCCTGTGTGTAGTTAATCAACGGCTAACTCATTTTCAGAATACAGTTCTTGTCGTTGGATTACTATGGACTCTGGAAAGGTTTCATCTATAAATTCAAACGGAACTAAAGATGTAACCACACCAATTATATTAGTCGATGTGCTTGATGAAAATAATTGCATTGTCATTACACCTCGGCTAATGATGACATGCGCATATTTTGGCTCTTTAGTGATTGAGTATAAAAACAAATGTTGTGATGCTGAGGTTTCAATATCTCATTGACTAAAGGGGGGATTACATTTGCGTTATCCGTTGACAAGCTAAAACGAAGATCCGCTGTGCTAAAATTAGTGGATATATCGACTGTCTGATTTTGTGGCAACGTGCCTTTCATCCATATAACACCTAATCCATTGTGTTGAGAGGGAGTGTTTAAACATTTTAAATTCCTCACAAAATTATATACGAAGTGTGCTTTATTCAAACAAGCATGATTATCGAAATGCTTTAGTGCATCCTAAATCTGAATATGCTGAATATATTAAATATTATTCTTTTTGAAATGGTAGCACATTGTTTTCTTTCCATGTGATCACCATCCGCCGGCTAATAACCTGCGGCAAAGGGACGTTAGACTCCGCCTAGGTTATGAACTCTGAAGTGGAATTGACATAACCAATCAGCTCCGTTGAGTGGTAATCAGCATAATATTGAATTTGTAAGTTTTTTTTCTAAAATGGTAACGGTACAATATTCAGGTAATGGTTCTGAGAAATCAATATATGAAATGACTTCTACTGTACCTCTGTAGATATCACCCAAATTAAACTCTGGGTAAAACATTGAGTAATCGCCATCTGTTAAAGCTGTGTAAGGTAGAAGGTTTGGCGAGAATACTATGCTCGTAGAAAGCGTATTGCCTCCATTGGGAACGATCTGCAATTCAAGATATAACATACCATTTACAGGAGGGTGATTATACATAAATAATGTCCTTTAATGAGAGTTTAGGGTCATATACTTACTCATTGTTTATTCTTTCATGTAAATCAGAAAATTAGAAAGTCAGAAAGGATAATATCCCAGTAGTTGTGGTATTAACCAGGCCAGATATGTAGGATGATTGGTTTTTTAAGCGCATTTAAGAGTAAACTCGTTAAATTTGCCAGCCTGAGTAGATAGTAGGATAGGCATGTGCAAAAACCATTTTCTTTACACAAAAAGAGCAAAACGTGATAAGAATCAATTTTTATTCTTATCACGAAAAGAGTTATTCGAGGAATTATTGTTTTAATTATGATTGCTTGATTAATGATTTTATAATCTAAAAAGTTATTTCCATTATAAATGGGTATTCAGTTCACTCTGACGAAAATAATGAGTTTTTCCTATCACACTTTAAGTTATATTTAATTAAAATTACATAATTTACCGTCACCTAAGAATCTTTGACGCTGTGACATATTAATTCATTAACAATAATGTTTCTCATTATCAACTTCGAGTGCTAATGTAACCCCCCTTTAGGTTCGACGAGGAGTCATGCTGGCTGCCCCTGCGGGATAAGATGAGAAAGGTCATGGCAGAAAAACAGAAATACCGTATTTTCGACGTGGTGTTGGCGCGTAAGACGTGCCTGACGCCCTCTCTGATGCGCTGTGTATTTTCCAGCGAATCAGTACGCCAGATGAAAATGGATGCACCGGATCAACGCATCAAGCTTCTGCTTCCCCCTGCCGATGGTGTTTATCCCGATTTGCCAGACAGTGATGATTGGTATCGTCAGTGGCTGGCGCTGCCCAAGGCGCAGCGGCCTGTGATGTGCACCTACACCTTGCGCGATGTGGATGTGGCTAACGGTGAAATGGCGGTAGAGTTTGTGATTCATGGCACCGAAGGGCCGGCTTCTGCGTGGGCAATACAGGCAAAACCGGGAGATGCGTTGCGTATTGTTGCGCCGTGTGTGGGGGATTATGAAGGCGACAGCGGCGGCTATGAGTGGTTACCGCCTGCGGAAATGGCCCATGCCTTGCTGATTGGCGATGAAACCGCGCTGCCTGCCATCAAGGGCATTCTGGAGCAGCTGGCGCAACAGCCTAATCCTGCGCAGGTGCAGGCATTTATCGAAGTGCCACTGGAAGCCGCGCAAGCCGCAGGGTGCATCCTACGGCGAACGGCTGCTGCACAGCGTGCGGGCGCATGTGCGTTTGCCGGAGGTTCGCTCGGAAGCAGAAACGACTGAATTGCACGAGGTGGCGGAAGGGGAACTGCTGTGGGAATCTGCCAGTCAGACACACGGACAGTTTTTTGGCTGGGTGGCGGCGGAGTCTTCGGTAGTGAAAAACCTGCGGCGTTACTTATCCGGTGAACGTCAGGTGCCACGCGACATCATCATGTTTATGGCTTACTGGAGCCGCGAACGGCAGCGCGATCTTTGAGATATTGGTTGAAAAGAAAACGGCGAGGAGAGCCCTCACCGTAAGATTGCGAACAAACTCTTTCTGCATGTCCGTGTTACCCGGTGAATCACGACGAGGGGCACTCCGGCGGCTCACGCCGCACGACCCCATCGACGTACTTCACCTAACAACGGACATTGGCATCAGTCTTACTCTGAGAAGAGTTCTTGCCACAAGTTTGCGCTACACGCTTATTTTTTCGCGCGTTTGAAGGAGGCAACGATCTCGGCTTTGGCCGCGTCCACGTTTTCCCAGCCTTCCACTTTCACCCATTTGCCTTTTTCCAGCGCTTTGTATTGCTCGAAGAAGTGGGCGATTTGGGCACGCAACAGTTCCGGCAGATCGTTCACATCGTTAATGTGATCGTATTCTTTGCTCAGTTTGGTGTGCGGCACGGCAACCACTTTGGCATCTTCACCGGATTCATCAGTCATTCTCAGCACGCCAACCGGACGGCAGCGGATCACTGAACCCGGCTGAAGTGGGTAAGGGGTCGGCACCAGCACGTCAACTGGGTCACCGTCCAGAGACAGCGTGTTGTTGATGTAGCCGTAGTTGCACGGGTAGAACATGGTAGTCGCCATGAAACGGTCTACAAACAGCGCACCGGTCTCTTTATCGACTTCATACTTGATGGGGCCAGCGTTGGCAGGGATCTCAATCACTACATAGATATCATCCGGCAGCGATTTGCCCGCCGGGACGTTGATCAAACTCATGTCTGTTTCCTTTTTTCTAACGTCAGAAATGGAGTGGCGGTCATTATAGCCAACCCAATGGGTAAAGTGCTGCGGTTTTTCAATCTGCGCAGTGTCTAATCGGTGCCATCGCTCGGCGGGGTTTTTTCTTTGCCATGGCGCTTCCAAATCTTGCTTTCCTGACCACGCCACAGACGTTGAATATTATCGTGATGCCGCATCAGGATCAGGCAGGAGAGCATCGCCACCGGAAAGGTGAACTGGGGTTTGAACCACCACACATAAAAAGGTGCGATCAGCGCGCTCACGATGGCGCCGAGGGAGGAGTAGCCGCTGAGCAGGACGGTAAGCAACCAGGTGACGGTCATCACGCCGGTCAAATCCCAGCCAATCGGCGCGATGGCACCAAACGCCGTCGCCACGCCCTTGCCGCCGCGAAAACGGAAAAATACCGGGTAGATATGGCCTAGACAGGCGGCAAGGGCGGTAATACTAAGATAAAGCGGTGTGACGCCAAGCGCATAAGCGCCCCAGACCGGTAACATGCCTTTCAGCACATCAAACACCAGCACGGTGGCGGCAGCCGCTTTGCCACCAACACGTAATACGTTAGTCGCGCCGGGGTTTCCTGAGCCATGCTGGCGTGGATCGGGCAGACCTGCGATGCGGCACACCAGAATCGCACTGGAGATGGAGCCGCACAGATACGCGAAAATTATCATGCCAAGCGCGGTAGCACTCATAACGCGGTTCCGTTGAATAAAGGTCGTTTTACAGTTCCCATCCGTGGATAATACGCATATTCCAGTGGAAGTGATACCTAACAGCGCCAAAAACAGAGAATGACGTGATGGATATTGTATTTATAGAAGAACTGACCATGATTGCCACTATCGGCGTTTACGACTGGGAACAAACCATTTCGCAAAAGCTGGTGCTCGATATCGAAATGGCTTGGGACAACCGCAAGGCAGCCACAAGCGACGACGTGCGCGACTGTCTCAGCTATGCCGATGTCAGTGAAGCCGTGATTGCCCACGTCTCCAGCCAGCCGTTTGCGCTGATTGAGCGCGTGGCGGAAGAGGTGGCGCAGTTGTTGATGCAGCGTTTTGCCATTCCCTGGCTGCGTATCAAAGTGTGTAAGCCGGGGGCAGTAGCTCAGGCGCGCCAGGTCGGCGTTGTTATTGAGCGCGGCATGCGATAAATGCGCACCGATTTGCACATGTGACTTTTTTGATGAATCTTTTTTGTCAGTGAAACTAACACCCCGTTTTTTAGTCTATTGTGGTGGTGTTTAAAGTGGCGTTCGCGGGTAGCGTTGCCACTTTTTTTATGGGTGCTTCTTTTATTTCGGTTCGGAAAGGCAGGGCGTGAGCATGGCAGATCTCCACACGTTGGTTGTGGCATTTATTCTTGGTGTTGTTGAAGGGTTAACGGAGTTTTTGCCCGTGTCGTCGACGGGGCACATGATTATCGTTGGCAGTTGGCTTGGATTTGACGATGAGAAGGCGAAAACCTTTGAGGTCATCATTCAACTGGGTTCGATTCTGGCCGTGGTTGTGATGTTTTGGCGTCGCCTGTTTGGGCTCATTGGCATCCATTTTGGGGCAGTCCCCCATGAAGGGCGTGGTAAAGATCAACTGAAGCTAGGGCACATTCTGCTGGCAATGATCCCGGCGGTGGTGCTGGGGCTAGTGTCCCACAGCACCATCAAGTCGTTGTTTAATCCGCAGAATGTGATGTACGCTCTGATTGTCGGCGGTTTTCTGCTGCTGGCGGCTGAATGGTTGAAGCCGAAGACGCCGCGTGCGGCAGGGTTGGACGATATCACCTATCGTCAGGCGTTCATGATTGGTTGTTTTCAATGTTTGGCGCTGTGGCCGGGGTTCTCCCGTTCGGGCGCGACCATCTCAGGCGGGATGCTGGTTGGCGTCAGTTGCTACGCGGCTTCAGAGTTCTCCTTTATCCTGGCGGTGCCGATGATGATGGGGGCGACGGTGCTGGATCTGTATAAAAGCTGGCATTTCCTGTCGCTGGCCGATTTGCCGATGTTCGCCGTGGGCTTTATCACGGCGTTTCTGGTTGCGCTGGTCGCTATCAAAACCTTCCTGAAACTGATCAAACGCATCTCGTTTGTGCCATTTGCGATTTATCGCTTCTTCGTGGCCGGTGTGGTGTATCTGGTGTTTTTCTAAATCAGAACGGGCGTTGCGCCTGCGCGCGGCCAAAGCGCGCAGGTAATCCAGATTGCATAACGTGATGTAACTGGCGCGGCAGGTGATGTAACCCCGCCGCTGCCACTCTGCCATCAGGCGGCTCAAGGTCTCCGGGCGTATTCCCAACTGCGTTGCCAACTGTCCGCGATTGAGCGGTAGCCGAACCTGCGCGTTTTGCTGTGGGCCTTGGGGCCTTGCTGCGTACGATGCAGGCGCAGCAGATAATCCGCCAGTCGTTCGCCCGCCGAACTGGAGGTTAACCAGTCGATTTGGTTGATGGTGGCATAAAGCTTCTGGCTGAGGTTGCCTAGCAGTTGCAACGCCAGCGTCGGGCGTTGCAGACAAAACTGGTGAAGTGTTTCTCGTGGGATCAACATCGCTTGCCCCGCGCTGAGCGCGCGAATGTTCATCGGGAAGCGACCATGCTCCATAAACACGGCCGCGAGCGCGACCCATTCGCCGCGTACAAATTGGCCTAACACTTTGTCATCCCCCTGATAGGTATGACGAAATGCCTGTAACTCGCCGTGCTCTACCAGCGGACAATAACGCATCCTATCCCCTTCGCGAAATAGCATATCCCCTGTCTGAAAGCGGATACGGCAGCATGCGCTTTGTAAGGCGAGCACCACCTCTTCAGGTTCGTCACGCAGCCACGGGTGGGAAAAAAGCAGCACCTCACAATGTTCTGCTGTCGGTATGGGCATTTTGACAAACGTCATTTGCGTCTCACTCGCCGGGCTCTACAGTGTCTGACTATCAAACAGAAATAATAATCATTTGCTTATTTTCAGCAAGCATCGCAGCGCGGCAATCGCGAAGAGAAGAGCAGCATGTCAGAGAAACTGGCGGGACATAAATTTCTGGCGCGACTGGGTAAAAAACGCCTGCGCCCCGGTGGACGTGCGGCCACCGAATGGTTGATGCAGCAGGGCATGCTGACGCCATCGACCCGCGTACTGGAAGTGGCGTGCAATATGGGCACCACCGCCATCGAAATGGCGCAGCGTTATGGCTGCGCTATCGTCGGGGTGGACATGGATAAAGCGGCGTTACAGCAAGCACGGCACAACATTCTGGCCGCCGGCGTCGAAGGGCGCTGGAAGCAAACGCGCTGGCGCTGCCGTTTCCCGATAATCACTTTGACGTGGTGATTAATGAAGCGATGTTTACCATGTATGCCGATAAAGCCAAACGCCCGCTGATTCAGGAATATTTACGCGTGCTGAAACCCGGTGGACGATTGCTGACGCACGATATCATGTTGTTGCCGCAGGAGTCGGGCGACGTAACGGCGCAGATGCGCGCCGCCATCAATGTCAATGTGCAGCCGTTAACCCAGGCGGGATGGCGCACGCTATTCCTTGAAAGTGGTTTCAGCCAGGTGGAAAACGTGCAGGGTGCGATGACGCTGATGACGCCATCTGGCATGATCTACGATGAAGGCTGGGGCGGAGCGGCAAAGATTGTGCGCAATGCGCTGAAGGCGGAAAACCGCGCAACTTTCCTTAGGCTGTTTCGCACTTTCCGCCGCTACCGGCACCAGCTTAACTACATTGCGGTCTGTAGCACTAAATAGGTGAAGCACCCAATAAGGGATGTTAACCCGCAGCTGCCGGGATTTTCTGCGCTTTCTATTCGGTGAGCGCAGCAATGCGCCGCCGGTGCAACTCATCGCGCACGCCAATGCCCTGAAAACCGTCGGCCACTACCGTTGCGCTGGTGACGGCGCTGGCGATGGCGAATGCCTCGCGCAGGTATTCCCCTTGCGGATAGGGTGACTCCTCAAACCCGGTGCGACCACGGGCATCCGCTTCGCTGGTGAGCGCCAGCTTCTCCAGCCGTTCCGGTTTGCGCCACACGTCCAGTGCATCAAACAGTTTCATCAGAGTTTTGGGCTGCAATACCGTCACGGTATGCACCAGATCGTGATATTCCGCCACCAGCCTAGCCAAATCGCGCAGCGAGTTAGGCACGCGTAGGCGCTGGCACAGTTCCTCAACCAGCTTTACGCCCGCAGGGCCGTGCCCGTGGTGGCGCGGCCACAGCTCGGGCGGCGTCAGGGCTTTTCCCACATCATGGCACAGCGTGGCAAAACGCACATCGATCTCGGGTGTGAGGCGAGCGGCAATCATCAGCGTCATCAGAGTATGAACGCCGCTGTCGATTTCTGGATGCCATTGCGCCGGGGCGGGTACGCCATACAGATTGTCGATTTCAGGAAACAACATCGCCAGCGCACCGCAGTCGCGCAGCACCTGAAAATAGACGTGCGGCGAGCGGGTTGCCAGCGCCTTTTCCGTCTCTTTCCACACCCGTTCCGGCGTCAGAAAAGCCAGCTCACCGGCGCGAGTCATGAATTGCATCAGCGCCAGCGTCTCCTCGGCAATTTGAAAGCCGAGGTGGGCAAAGCGCGCGGCGAAGCGCGCCACGCGCAATACGCGCAGCGGATCTTCCTGAAATGCCGGAGAAACATGGCGCAGCAGACGCTGTTGCAGATCGTACTGGCCGTGGTGGGGATCAATCAGCTCTCCCTCTTCGGTTTGGGCGATGGCGTTGATGGTCAAATCGCGTCGCAGCAGATCCGCTTCCAGCGTAACATCGGGCGCAGCATGGCAAATAAAACCGGTATAGCCGTTGCCTGATTTGCGTTCAGTACGCGCCAGCGCATACTCTTCCTTGCTTTCTGGGTGCAAAAAGACGGGAAAATCCCGCCCGACCTGTTGGTAGCCAAGCGCTAACATCTGCCCCAGCGTGGCACCCACCACCACCCAGTCACGTTCTGAAACTGGAAGATCAAGTAAGGTGTCCCGTACTGCACCGCCAACCAGATAACTCTTCAATACTGACTCCCGATCGCTTTTGTCATCCTTCAAAGGCCATCACGATGACTTTTTCATTAACATAAGGTTAATAGTTGCATACCCTCCAGCCTGCCGCAATCTGCGCGACAAGTGAATGTGACCCGCGATGCTGCTTACGCTTAGCGCATCCAGCGATCGTTTTTCTTTCCGCTGGGGATCAGATGTGGCAGCAGCAAACCGATGCCTGCGACACCGCCACCATACAGGAACCATTGCAAAATGATTTCCCGTTGCTTGTCATCCAGTTGTACATTGGCGGCATCGACCTTCTTTTGCGCGACAATCAGCTGATTTTTTAGATCCTGATTTTCGTTACGCAGCGCGGTGGTGATATTGTCGCTGGCAGACACTTTTTGCTGCATATCGGCGGTGCGTTGGTTCCATTCCTGATCGATGTTACCCAACCGCGCGGTGAGATCGGAAACCTGTTTTTCCAGTTCGGGCACACGCAAGCGCAGGCTGGGGGTTTGGCTCAGTTGGTTCAGCGGCAGCCAACTGGTGCGGTCTTTGGCATCGCGAATTTGGGCATAACCGGCGTTTTCGTTCACGCTGAGAACGGTGACTTCCTCACCGGCATTGAGCGTGCCAATGATGCGGTACTGGGTGCCTGGGCCGGTATGAATATAGGTCGACAGCTCATCGGAAATGTAGCGTTTATCTTCTGCATGACTCGCCCAACTCAATGTGAGGCTGGCAAAGGTGAAACAATCGAGGCCTAATTTCTTCATAATTTCATCATGTTGTGCGAATGGTTGGGTGATGGTAGAGGCATAAGTCTGACGAGGCAATGGGTAAACCGAAATGAGAACACTCCTATTACCCACTCCCCTTTACCCGACATTGCTGCCCAGTGCACTTTTTTCTGCCACAGATGTTACGGGTAAGGTGTTGTAATATAGCAAGTATCCGTATTTCCCGTCGCTGACGAATGGCTGTCAGCATCCGACCCGCAAGGGCCATGCTTTTTAGATTGAAATGACGATGAGTGAAGAGATTGAACTGAATTTTATTGTGCGCCCGGGTGTGGCAGCCACGCTGCCGCGCAAGCTGACTGCCTGGCAAACCGACTATAGCCATAGCGAGCATCTGGAAGGTCGACTGCTCAGCAACACCTATTATGAAACGGCGGACAATACGCTGCGTCAGCATGGCATGGGACTGCGTGTTCGCGGTGAAAATGGCCAGCATGAAATGACGCTGAAAACTGCAGGCACGGTGATTGGCGGGTTGCACCAACGTCCTGAATACAATGTGCCGTTGGCGGATGCCAATCTGGATATTCGCTTGCTGCCGTCGGAAGTGTGGCCGCAAGGGTGCGATGTGGAGGCGCTTGCGCAGGCGCTGCATCCGTTGTTCAGCACCCATTTTCAGCGTGAAAAATGGGTTATCGCTTATCACCAAAGTCTGATTGAAATCGCTTTTGACCAGGGCGATGTGACTGCCGGTGAGCTGAGCGAGCCTATTCTGGAATTGGAGATGGAGCTGAAAGCCGGACAAACCGACGATCTGCTGGCGCTGTCGCAAGAACTGGCGGAGTGGGGCGGAATGCGACAGGGAAGCCTGAGCAAAGCGGCGCGTGGTTATCATCTGGCACAGGGTGCCATGCCGCGCGAGTGTCGTGCGCTGCGCATGCTGACGCTACCTGCCAAGAGCACCATCGATCACGCGATTGGTGCCGCGCTGGAGCATGCGTTGGCTCACTGGCAATACCATGAAGAGCTGTGGGCACGTGGTGAACACAAGGCGCGTTTGCAACTGCTGGAAGCCGGTGCGCTGATGCGCGAAATGTTGGTGCTGGTGGGCGGCGTGGTGCCGCGCAAAGTGACCACGCTGTTCCGGGCTGCGCTGACTTATCTGGAAGAACGCCTTGAGCGTGAAACCGATGCTGAACGGGTGTGCTACGAAGCCAACTACCTGAAAAGTAAGTTGGTGCTCACCTCATGGCTGATTAACGGCGGCTGGCGTGAACATATGGATAACAAAAGCCGCATGCGTTTAATGGGCTCTTATAAACGTTTTTGCGATGTGATGCTGGATCGCGCCATGGCGGAACTGCGTTCCGTGTTCAGTCATCTGCTGGATGCCGAGCACTATCAGCAACAGTTGGCGCGTTTACAGCGTAACATCAATGCGTTCCTGCTGCTCTCCAGCGCCTATCCGGAAGAAACCGTCGAGTCCTTCGTTGCACAGTGGCGCAATGTGGAGCACGGCATCAAGCACCTTCCCGCCTCGGGCGTGGACAGCGTGCTGGAGAAAGCGCGTCATCAGGCCGTGGAGCAAGCGCCGTACTGGCTAAGCAGCGCCAGCGCGTAATAGGGTTATCGTTTCCCGGTGCGTCGGGATTATCAGGGAGTTGCCATGTCACATTCACCGTTCTCCTCTGCGTTGCCGCCTATGCTGGCGGAGCAGGCCCAGCGTGTGTTATCCCACTTGCGAGAAACCATAACGCTCCCCGCGTCCATCGCGCCAGAGGAGCTGGCCGTGTTGGCCTCCAGTGAGTTTGTCAGCGAGGCGCTGGCGCGCTATCCCGACTGGTGGGAAGTGCTCCGGCAGCAACCGCCGCAGCCGGAGGAGTGGCAGCATTACGGGCAATGGCTGGCGCAAGCGTTGGAGAACGTGAACGATGAGGCGACGCTGATGCGCGTCTTGCGTGAGTTTCGTCGTCGTATGCTGGTGCGAATTGCCTGGTCGCAGGCGCTGACCACCAGCACCACGCCGCAAACGCTGCGTCAACTGAGCGAATTGGCCGAGACAGTGATTGTGGCGGCGCGCGGCTGGTTGTATGACGCCTGCTGCCGCGAGTGGGGTACGCCCTGCAATGCTCAGGGCGAGCCGCAGCCGCTGCTGATATTGGGCATGGGTAAGCTGGGTGGCGGTGAGCTGAATTTCTCTTCTGATATCGACCTGATTTTTGTCTATCCGGAAAACGGCCAAACGCGCGGGGGACGGCGCGAGCTGGATAACGCGCAATTTTTCACCCGGTTAGGACAGCGCCTGATCAAAACGCTGGATCAGATGACGGTAGATGGCTTTGTCTACCGCGTTGATATGCGCTTGCACCCGTTTGGCGACAGCGGCCCGTTGGTACTCAGCTTCGCCGCGATGGAAGAGTATTACCAGGAGCAGGGGCGCGACTGGGAACGCTACGCCATGGTGAAGGCGCGGCTGATGGGAGGCATGGAAGATGCTTATAGTCAGGAACTGCGCGCGCTGCTGCGTCCGTTTGTGTTCCGCCGCTACATCGATTTCAGTGTGATCCAATCGCTGCGTAACAACATCAAACTGGGCGCAGGCGGTATTCGCGAAATTGAGTTTATCACCCAGGTTTTCCAACTGATTCGCGGTGGACGCGAACCGGGGCTGCAAGGCCGGGAACTGCTGCCGACGTTGCAGCACACCGGTATCCTGGGCCTGCTCTCGCCGCAGCAGGTGGACGAGCTGAGCAATGCCTATCTGTTTTTGCGTCGGCTGGAAAACCTGTTGCAGGCGATCGCCGATGAGCAGACGCAAACCTTGCCGCAAGAGGATTTGAATCAGCAGCGCCTGGCGTGGGGCATGGGGTTTGATGATTGGGATGCGCTGCATGATGCCTTGCAGAATCATATGTTGGCGGTGCGTCGGGTGTTTAACGACCTGATTGGCGATGATACTCAGGACGGGCAGGATGCACCGGAGTGCAGCGGCTACAACAGCTTATGGCTGGATGAGCCCGACGAGGTGGACATGGGCGCGCTGATGCCTAACCTCAGCGAAGGCACGCGTAATGAGCTACTGCGCGCCATTACCGATTTTCGTCACGATTTGGTCAAGCGAACCATCGGTCCGCGCGGCCGTGACGTGCTCGATCACCTTATGCCGCTGCTGCTGGATGAACTGCTTGACCCCGCGACGCTCTATCACCTGCTGGCACCGGAAGCCTATCACGACGAATTGCGCCAATACCTGATGCGCGTGCCAGAGGAAGACGAAGAGCAGCAACTGGAAGCGGTGCGACAGTTCAAACAGGCGCAGCAGTTACGTATTGCCGCAGGCGACATCGCTGGCGTGCTGCCGGTGATGAAAGTGAGCGATCACTTAACCTATCTGGCGGAAGCCATCATTGCTGCTGTGGTGCAGCAAGCCTGGACGCAAATGGTGGCACGCTATGGGCAACCGACGCATCTGCAACAGCGCGCAGGGCGCGGCTTTGCGGTGATTGGTTATGGCAAGCTGGGCGGCTGGGAGCTGGGCTACAGTTCCGATCTCGATCTGGTGTTCCTGTTGGACTGCCCGGATGAGGTCATGACGGACGGTGAGCGTAGTATCGATGGCCGCCAGTTCTATCTCCGTCTGGCGCAGCGTGTGATGCACCTGTTTAGCACGCGCACTTCCTCGGGCATCCTTTACGAGGTGGACGCCCGCCTGCGTCCGTCTGGGGCGGCAGGTATGCTGGTCAGCACCGTCAGCGCTTTTGGCGATTATCAGCAACATGAAGCATGGACCTGGGAACATCAGGCGCTGGTACGTGCGCGCATGGTGTACGGCGAGCCCGGCGTGCAGGCGCAGTTTGAAGCGATACGGCGTCAGATTTTATGTCAGGAACGGGAGCCGGAAACGCTGCGTGCTGAAGTGCGCGAGAAGATGCGCTAGCATCTGGCCAACAAGGACCCTGCGCTGTTTGATCTGAAAACCGATGAAGGCGGTATCACCGATATCGAATTTATCGTGCAATATCTGGTGCTGCGCTATGCGTTTTTGCAGCCGCGCCTACCCGCTGGTCCGATAACGTACGCATTTTGGAACTGATGGCCCAGTGCGACGTGATGGAAGAGGCGCGTGCTTTAACGCTCGCTTACATCACCCTGCGCGATGAGTTGCACCATCTGGCGTTGCAGGAGCAGTCGGCGCGCGTGAGCAGCGAGTGCTTTATCAAAGAGCGGCAGCAGGTGAAAACCAGCTGGGAAAAATGGCTCGGCGTCGGGGCGCAGTAGGCAAAGAATGTTGTTTCGAAGGGCTGCGGGGGCTGTGCTATTATCGCGGCCAACTGTATGACAAAAAACATCTTGGAGTAGGTGCATGAAAGTTTCATCACCTGATTTTCGTCAGGCTGGCGTGCTGGTGGTAGGGGATGTGATGCTGGATCGCTACTGGTACGGTCCTACCAGCCGCATTTCGCCAGAAGCGCCTGTACCGGTGGTTACAGTCGACACTATTGAAGAACGCCCCGGCGGTGCTGCCAACGTTGCCATGAATATTGCGGCGCTGGGTGCCAATTCCCGCCTGGTCGGGCTGACGGGCATTGATGACGCGGCGCGCGCGCTGAGCGCTAAACTGAGCGACGTGAACGTCAAGTGTGATTTCGTTTCCGTGCCGACGCACCCAACCATCACCAAACTGCGCGTGCTGTCGCGCAACCAACAGTTGATTCGCCTTGATTTCGAAGAAGGCTTTGACGGGGTTAATCCGCAGCCGATGTTGGAACGTATCGCGCAGGCGCTGCCGAAAATCGGCGCGCTGGTGCTGTCTGACTATGCCAAGGGCGCTCTGGCCCATGTGCAGGCAATGATTCAAACCGCCAATGCGGCGGGCGTGCCAGTACTGATTGACCCGAAAGGGACCGATTTTGCTCGATATCGCGGTGCCACCTTGCTGACGCCGAATTTGTCCGAGTTCGAAGCAGTTGCCGGACGCTGTAAAACCGAAGAAGAGCTGGTGGCGCGCGGCGAGAAAATGATTGCCGATTTTGCCCTTTCTGCACTGCTGATCACCCGTTCCGAGCAGGGTATGACGCTGCTTCAGCCGGGTAAAGCGCAGCTGAATCTGCCGACCCAGGCACAGGAAGTCCACGATGTGACCGGTGCCGGTGACACCGTGATTGGCGTGTTGGCTGCCTCGCTGGCGGCGGGCAACTCCCTGGAGGATGCCTGTTTCCTGGCGAACGCCGCTGCTGGTGTGGTGGTGGGCAAGTTGGGAACGTCTACCGTAACGCCTATTGAGCTGGAAAATGCCATTCGTGGCCGCGCTGAGAGCGGTTTTGGTGCTATGGATGAAGCGAAACTGAAAGCCGCCGTCGCGCAGGCGCGCCAGCGTGGCGAGAAGATTGTGATGACCAACGGCGTGTTCGATATTCTGCATGCCGGCCACGTCTCTTATCTGGCGAATGCGCGCAAACTGGGCGATCGCCTGATTGTTGCAGTGAACAGTGATGATTCTACCCGCCGCTTAAAAGGCCCAACGCGCCCGGTAAATGCTTTGCCGCAACGTGTGGCAGTGTTAAGTTCCCTCGGTGCGGTGGACTGGGTGGTGCCGTTTGAAGAAGATACCCCACAGCGCCTGATCGCTGAAATTCTGCCGGATATTCTGGTGAAAGGGGGCGACTACAAGCCGGAAGATATCGCAGGCAGTAAAGAGGTGTGGGCTAACAGCGGCGACGTGCAGGTACTGAACTTTGAAGATGGCTATTCTACCACTAACATTATCAATGCCATCAAAGCGAATACGCCGCGATAAACCAAAAGAGTACGGGTAACCATCCAGTGACAGTAGAACATCTGACATCGCGTGTGGCTGAGCTGCACGCGCAATTGCGCCATCACGAATGCAAATATCTCGTTGAAGATGCGCCGGAAATTCCCGACGTGGAATACGACCGCCTGATGAATGAGCTTAAGGCGATTGAAGCGCAACATCCTGAACTGATTACGCCGGATTCGCCCACGCAGCGTGTCGGTGCGGCGCCATTGTCGGCATTCGACACCGTGTGTCATGAGGTGCCGATGCTGTCGCTGGACAACGTGTTTGACGATGAAAGCTATCTGGCGTTCTATAAACGTGTACAGGATCGTCTGAAAAGCAGTGAAGATCTGACCTTCTGCTGCGAGCTGAAACTCGATGGTCTGGCGGTAAGTCTGCTGTATGAAAATGGCCTGCTGGTGCAGGCGGCCACGCGCGGTGATGGCAGTACAGGGGAAAACATTACCGCCAATATCCGCACTATTGGTGCCATTCCGCTGCGGTTGCGTGGTGACAATATCCCGGCGCGGGTGGAAGTGCGCGGTGAAGTCTTTATGAAACACCGTGGATTCGAAGAGATGAACGATGAAGCCCGGCGCACCGGCGGTAAGATTTTTGCCAACCCGCGCAATGCGGCGGCGGGTTCGTTACGCCAACTCGATCCCCGTATTACCGCCGAACGGCCCTTGACCTTTTTCTGTTACGGCGTTGGCCTGCTGGAAGGCGGCACCTTGCCTGAAAGCCACCTGGCACGCCTGATGCAGTTCAAAGCCTGGGGATTGCCGGTCAGCGATCGCATTCGTTTGTGTTCCGGCAGTGCAGAAGTGCTGGCGTTTTACCGGCAGGTGGAGCAAGAGCGCGCTGCGCTTGGTTTTGATATTGACGGAGTGGTGGTCAAAGTCGATGACCTGGCATTGCAAGAGCGACTGGGGTTTGTCACACGCGCGCCGCGCTGGGCGGTTGCCTTTAAATTCCCTGCGCAAGAACAATTGACCTGGCTGCACGGCGTTGATTTTCAGGTGGGGCGCACTGGCGCAATTACGCCCGTGGCGCGCCTTGAGCCGGTTGCCGTTGCAGGTGTGATGGTGAGCAATGCCACGTTGCACAATCGTGATGAAATTGAACGCCTTGGCATACATATCGGCGATCGCGTTATCGTGCGCCGCGCAGGCGATGTCATTCCGCAGATTGTTGGCGTGGTGGAAACGGAGCGCCCAGCCGATGCGCGTCCGATTGATTTTCCCCTGTCTTGCCCGGTATGCGGTTCCGATGTGGAACGTGTTGAAGGCGAAGCCGTAACACGTTGTACTGGCGGGTTGATTTGTGGCTCACAGCGTAAAGAAGCGTTAAAACACTTTGTCTCCTGCCGTGCGTTGGATGTGGAAGGCGTGGGCGACAAAATCATCGATCAACTGGTGGAAAAAGAGTACGTCAAAACGCCCGCCGATCTGTTCAAACTCACGGCTGGTATCTTGACCGGTCTGGATCGTATGGGGCCGAAATCGGCGCTGAATCTGGTTAATGCGCTGGAAAAAGCCAAATTCACCACCTTTGCCCGTTTCCTGTTTGCGCTGGGTATTCGTGATGTGGGCGAAGCGACAGCGGCCAATCTGGCGCAGCATTTTGCCACGTTGGATAACTTGCTGGCGGCGGATGAAGAGGCGCTGCTGGAGGTGGCAGATGTGGGGCCGGTAGTGGCAAAACACGTGCGCCATTTCCTGCAAGAAGAGCACAATCAGCAAGTGATTCGCGAACTCATCAATCCCGAAGGCATTAATATTCACTGGCCGGAAATCGAAAAGGTGGATGTCGCGACGCTCGATAATCCCTTTGCGGGCAAGACCATTGTACTGACCGGTTCACTGAGCCAACTCTCCCGTGATGAAGCCAAGGATCGCCTGACGGCGTTGGGCGCTAAAGTCAGTGGTAGCGTTTCCAAGAAAACCGATATGGTGATTGCCGGGGAAGCGGCAGGATCTAAGCTGGCTAAAGCGCAAGAATTGGGTATCCCGGTGATTGATGAAGCTGAGATGATCCGCCTGCTCGGAGCGTAACCGATGGAAAAAGAGGATTTGATCGCCATTGCCACACAGCAGATGCCGTTTGGCAAGTATCAGGGCCGCGTACTGATCGATTTGCCCGAGGAGTATTTGCTGTGGTTTGCACGCAAAGATTCGTTTCCTAAAGGGCGACTGGGCGATCTGATGCAACTTACGCTGACCATCAAGATTGAAGGGCTGCAAGGGTTGGTCACGCCGCTCAAGCAGCGTTAGAAGCAGCACCGCAGTTGCGGTGCTGCGCATGTGACTAAACGTCTACACGTAGATGTTGATTTGATTCTCTTCGGTCGGCTTGTTAACGCCTTCCTCTTTGGCAGTAGACGTGGATGCCGCCTGCTGCTGTTTACTCTCTGACGACTCATTCTGCAACCGGGCGATTTGGGCCTGAAGCGCCTGAATCTGCGCCTTAATCAACTGCTGCTGTTCCTGAATGCTGGCTTTTTCTTCATCCGTGCTGGCTTTCTCGAGGGAAGAAGAGAGCTCTTTGGCCTGCTGCGTTAGCATTTTAATCTGCTGATTAAGAAGAGCAATTTGCTGCTCGTTGCTTGTACCTGAGCTCGCGCTGCTGCTGGTCATTTTTTCTCCTTGTCATTATGGCACTGATTGTGCTCATAGAGTATCGATGTTTACGCCCTCTAGCTTGACAGGGATTTTGTTGGAATACAGAACGATAGGATCAGGTTTTTCGCAGTAAATGTAACAAAGTGTGTTTTTTCTGCGCAAAAAGAAAACAAGGGCACTTGAAGAGAAAAACAAGGGGAAAATATCGACATTAAGCAGGACGCACGGCGAGGGAATTATCCTTATCCAATGCCTGTGTTTGCTCTTGCGTGGCGTTGCTGATCTCTTTGATCATGGTAGAGACTTGTAGCACTTCGCTAACGATATCCGCGATGTGTTTTCCCGCGTTTTCCACCATTTTACCGCCTGACTCTACGCTTGCGACGTTAGCATCGATCAGCGTTTTGATCTCTTTGGCGGCAGATGCCGAGTGTTGAGCCAGATTGCGCACTTCGGCGGCGACAACAGCAAAACCGCGTCCTTGCACGCCCGCTCTGGCGGCTTCCACGGCGGCGTTCAGTGCGAGGATATTAGTTTGAAACGCAATGCTGTCTATCACGCCGATGATATCGACGATCTTATCGCTCGCCTTGGAGATGGATTCCATCATGCCGATGGTTTCCCCCATGATATCGCCGCCTTTTTGCGCCGTCTGGCTGGCAGCTTCTGCCATCGTCGTCTCCTGAATCGCGGTTTCTGCGCTTTGCTGCATTGCGACAGTAATCTCTTCAATCGCCGCGGCGGTTTGTTGCAGGTTGGCCGAGGTTTCTTCGGTTCGGGCATTGAGTGCGGTATTGTTGTCCGTCAGGCGCTGGCTCACGTCTGTCATGCCTTGCACCTGGGTGCCAACGTCATCCACCAACGAGTGAAGATTGAGGCCGAACTGGTTAATGGATCGCATCAACAGGCCAATTTCATCCACGCGGTTGAAGTAAATGTGTGACGTTTTTCGCCCGGAAACAACGCTCTGCGCTTGCTTCTGCATGGCTTTAAGTGGACGGCTGATTTGGTTTTGCAAAAAGGCATCTAACAACAGAAACAGGACGACCGTTGCCAGCGCCGACCAGGCCGGATCGACGCCAAAATAAGTGAGCAGAGCGGGTGCTAGTGCAGCGATAAACAGCGGACAACGGATGCGCCAACGCACCGAGATTTTTTGCAGCACAGAGAGTGGAGCAAATAAGCCGGTGCGAACGACTAATCCCTTATAAAAGCCGCGGCTGCCCGCCTGCTTTTGCTGTACGGCTTCGTACAGGGGTTCCACAAATTTGATCTCTTCCGCGCTGGGGGTATTGCGCACGGAAATATAGCCGCTCAACTGATTGTTATGGTAAACCGGCGTGACGTTGGCGCGAACCCAGTAATGGTCGCCGTTTTTACGTCGGTTTTTCACCAGTCCAGTCCAACTGTCGCCTTGTTGCAGGGTGTACCACATATCTGCGAACGCTTCGACGGGCATATCAGGGTGATGCACCACGTTGTGGGGCTGAGTGATAAGTTCATCTTCGGCGTAACCGCTGACGCGGATAAAAGCGGAGTTGGCGTAGGTAATATAACTTTGAGTATCTGTGGTGGACATCAATGTTGTGTCCACGTCCAACAGATACTCCTGCTGCGTAACAGGCGTATTGACCCTCATTTGGAACCCCTGGTGCAATGGTGCTGTGTTAATAAATTCATGCCCTGCTAGAGGCATGTAAAATAAAAGGTTATTAATTTATGTCACTGCGCTAATGATCATAAAAATGTAATAACTTCACACTGATGACGTTTGCCACGTCACTGTGGGCGCGGGGTACAACAATCCCACGTTCGAATTTGAACACGCAGACATCAGAGCGAGTAAATTTATGATGTTGCTGAGGATGCTGTCAATTCCTTCGTTTTTAAATAGCACTTTTTTAAATATAAATCCCATTAAATATAATGAGTTAAAACATCCGGTTATAATAATTTCATGTGAAACTACAGGGTGGAATGAAACGATGAATTGTTACTGCGGTTTACAAATTTGTTCAAATTTGTAAATAAATGAAGTGGCGTTATATCTGGGAAGAATCTGATAATCCCTCAAAAGGGTTATGGAAAAAACAGAAAAGGTTAATGAACCATTGAATAAAAAAATAAACGCCGGCCAACGATATGTTGTCCGGCGAAATATAAAAAAGGTTTATTTATCAATTTACAGGCGCAGGGTTGAATACCGCGAGTGCGTTATGAAGGCCCCATTGATCTGGCCAGGTTTTCTTCCGTCCGCTGGCAATATCAAGGATGAAATGGAACAGCTCCCAGCCTACCTCTTCGATGGTGGCGTCGCCGGTGGCGATTGTGCCTGCATTGATGTCCATCAAATCATGCCATCTTTCTGCTAACGCGGTGCGTGTCGCCATTTTGATCACGGGCACGGCTAACAGACCATAAGGGGTGCCGCGTCCAGTGGTGAAGACCTGCGCCGTAATCCCCGATGCTAACTGCTGGGTGCCACACACAAAATCGCTGGCAGGGGTTGCCGCGTAGATCAACCCGCGCTTGGTCGGACGCTGCCCCGGAGAGAGTACTTCGGAAATGGCACTTTGACCCGATTTGGCAATCGAGCCGAGCGCTTTTTCTACCACGTTCGCCAGCCCGCCTTTTTTGTTGCCGGGGGAGGGGTTGGCGCTGCGATCGGTTTTACCGGTATCCAGATAATTGTCATACCAGGCTATCTCTCCGAGCAGGCGACGACCCACTTCTTCGGTTGCGGCGCGCGGGGTGAGAAGGTGGATGGCGTCGCGCACTTCGGTCACTTCCGAAAACATCACGGTGGCTCCGCAGCGCACCAGCAAGTCTGAAGCATAACCCACCGCCGGATTGGCCGTCACGCCGGAGAAGGCATCGCTGCCTCCGCACTGCATCCCCACCACCAACTCAGAAGCCGGGCAGGTTTCCCGGCGGCGCTGGTTGAGGCGTTGCAGGTGACGGTCCGCCATGGTGAGAATGTCATCGACCATTGACTGGAAGCCTACATGATGCTCATCTTGCAAACGCACAATACTGGTGTCATCCAGCGAGATGGCGTGAACATCGGGGGTACCTTCCAGCAGACGTTCTGGCTGTAATTTTTCACAGCCCAGGCCGACGACTAGTACTTCACCGCCAAAATTGGGGTTCAGCGCCAGATTGTGAATGGTGCGAATAGGAACCACGGCGGCAGGCGCGTTGATGGCAACGCCGCAGCCATACAGGTGATTCAGTGCCACCACGCTATCGACGTTCGGGTAACGGGGCAGCAGATCGCGCTCGATCAGCTTGACCACGTAGTCAACCACGCCAGCGACACAGCGCACGCTGGTGGTAATACCGAGCAGGTTTTTACTGCCCACGCTGCCGTCCGGGTTGCGATAACCCTCGAACGTATACCCTTCCAGCGGCGGTAGCGGCGCTGGAACTTTGGTCGCCAGCGGCAGCGTTTCCAGCGGTGGTGCTTCCGGTAATTCAACCAGGGATTCATCGATCCAACTACCACGGGCAATCGGTTTTACCGCATAGCCAATCACTTCACCGTAGCGAATAATTGAGCCTGATTGGGCAATATCTGTCAGTGCGACTTTATGGCCTTGAGGAATATGCTCAATCAATTCCAGTCCATCACTAAATTTTGTTCCTGCTCGCAAGCCGTTATCGTTCACAACGATGGCAACATTATCATCATCATGAACCTTGATGTAGAGCGGTTGCACAGAATCTTGGGTATTCTGTGACATATTTTCTCCAGTATTCTTTTCGTCAAATAAGTAAAAAAATAACGTTAACTAATGATGGTTTTTATCTTATGTCGTAGCGAAGAGATGATGGCGATATGTACTTTTGGCTCATGATAACCGATTGTTCATTCGTCACACACTGTGCAATTTAATAGTATTTCCCTTATTTTTTTATAGATTATATGGCAAATAAACGATGGTGTGTGATTCTCTTCACTATTGTTGTCAGGCTAATAGTAAAACAAATTTTTATGTGATTGGATTCGCAGTTTATTGTGCATGTTCAAAAATAATGATTTTTATTTTCGCTAAATGCTATGCATTTGCACAATGATGTTCATTGCAGACCTTTTTATACTAGGGGGCTTTCAGATATTCGTAGCGGAAGATGATAACCATTATTTGCTTTTTTTTCTGTACCTATAATAACTCGCGTAACGAATTTTTTCGGTTCAGTCGAGTTGAAAACTAATCATCTCTTTTAAAAAAGAGGAATTCCTCATGAGCTCCGAAGCCATTAATATAAAAAACGGGATATGTTCGCTACATTATACTACTCATCATATTTATCGTGACGGCGATTAACTATGCCGACCGTGCCACATTATCTATCGCGGGTTCCGCTGTAGCGAAAGAGCTGCAACTGGATGCGGTACATATGGGATATATTTTCTCTGCGTTTGGCTGGTCATATCTTGCTATGCAGATCCCTGGTGGATGGTTGCTGGATCGCTTTGGTTCTAAAAAGGTCTACGCCTACAGTATCTTTTTCTGGTCACTGTTCACGTTCCTGCAAGGTTTTGTTGATTGGGTGCCGCTGGTATGGGCGCCGGTAACACTCTTTGCACTGCGCTTTATGCTGGGTTTTTCCGAGGCTCCGTCATTCCCGGCCAATGCCCGTATTACCGCGGCCTGGTTCCCAACCAAAGAGCGCGGCACGGCGTCTGCCATTTTTAACTCAGCACAATACTTCTCTCTGGCAATTTTTTCACCGTTCCTCGGGTGGCTGACCTACCAGTGGGGATGGGAGCATGTGTTCTTGTCCATGGGGCTTATTGGTTTTGTGCTGACCATTATTTGGGTCAAGTTTATTCATAACCCGACCGATCACCCAAGTGTTACGCCAGAAGAGGTTGCGTATATTTCTCAAGGCGGTGCTGTGGTTGATATGGACCACAAAAAAGAGGATGCCAAGAAAGATGCGCCGAAATGGGGTTACGTTAAACAGCTTTTGACGAACCGCATGATGCTGGGGATTTTCCTTGGTCAGTATTTCATTAACACCATCACATGGTTCTTCCTGACCTGGTTCCCTATTTATCTGGTCCAGGAAAAAGGAATGTCAATTCTGAAAGTAGGCATGGTTGCTGCGATTCCTGCACTGTATGGTTTTGCAGGCGGCGTATTGGGTGGTGTGTTCTCGGATGCCCTGTTAAAACGCGGATATTCATTAACTGTAGCGCGTAAAGTTCCCATTATTTTTGGCATGTTGCTCGCCACCAGCATCATTCTGTGTAACTACACGGACAGCAATACGTTGGTTGTGGCACTGATGGCGTTGGCTTTCTTCGGTAAAGGGTTTGGTGCATTGGGCTGGCCGGTTATTTCCGACACGGCACCAAAAGAAATTATCGGACTCTGTGGCGGCGTATTTAATGTGTTTGGTAACGTGGCTTCAATTGTTACGCCGTTGGTCATCGGTTATTTGGTTAAAGAATTGCACTCATTCAACAGCGCGCTGCTGTTTGTCGGTATCTCTGCGCTGATGGCAATGCTGTGCTACCTGTTGGTGGTCGGCGAAATCAAGCGTATGGAATTGAAGAAAAATTAATGGCGTCCTGGTGTTCCGATCGCCATTGTCATGTACGAATGTAAATGAAACAGAAGGTTATTATGAGTCTGACTGTATTTCCTAACCCATTTCGTCAAGATTTACATGCCGGGAAAACCCTGATCGGCTGCTGGTGTGCATTGGCAAACCCGATCTCTACTGAAGTGTTGGGGTTGGCCGGGTTTGACTGGCTGGTACTGGATGGCGAGCATGCACCGAACGACATCACCACCTTTATTCCTCAATTGATGGCCCTCAAGGGCAGCCACAGTGCGCCTGTGGTTCGCCCCCCTTGCAATGAGCCGGTGATCATCAAACATTTGCTGGATGTCGGTTTCTACAACTTCCTGATTCCTTTTGTAGAAACTGAAGAGGACGCGGTTCGCGCCGTGGCATCGACCCGCTATCCTCCGGCCGGGATTCGCGGCGTGTCGGTGGGGCATCGCAGCAATGCCTTTGGCACCATTCCGGATTATTTCGCCAAGATTAACGACAACATCACGGTGTTGGTGCAGATCGAAACCCAGGAGGGCGTCGACAACCTGGATGCCATCGCTGCGGTTGATGGTGTTGACGGTATTTTCGTCGGACCGGGCGATCTCTCTGCGGCACTGGGCTACCTGGGGCAACCGAACCACCCGGAAGTGCAGAAAGTTATCCGCCATATTTTTGAACGTGCGGCGGCGCACGGCAAACCGAGCGGCATTTTGGCGCCGGTTGAAGCGGATGCGCGTCGTTACCTGGAGTGGGGTGCCAGCTTTGTTGCCGTCGGCAGCGATCTGGGCGTGTTCCGCGGTGCCACGGCGGCGCTGTGTGACAAGTTTAAAAAGTCATTTGAATAAATCCGGGCCAGGCAGGCCATTAACGCATTTAACTATCGGACTACGGGGTTAACGCAATGAAAATTGGTTTTATTGGACTGGGTATTATGGGTAAACCGATGAGCAAAAACCTGATCAAGGCAGGTTACTCATTGGTGGTCTCTGACAGAAACAGCGCTATGGTCGCGGAAGTGGTCGCAGCGGGCGCCATCGCTGCAGAAACCGCGAAAGCGGTCGCCGAGCAGAGCGATATCATCATCACCATGCTGCCCAACTCGCCACATGTGAAAGAGGTGGTGCTGGGTGAAAACGGCGTTATCGACGGCGCACGCGAAGGTGCTGTTGTGATTGACATGAGCTCCATCGCTCCGTTGGCGAGCCGCGAAATTTCAGCCGCACTGGCAAAAAAGGTATCGCGATGCTGGATGCACCAGTGAGCGGTGGTGAGCCGAAAGCCATCGACGGCACGCTTTCCGTGATGGTGGGCGGCGACAAGGCGGTGTTCGATCGCTGTTACGACGTGATGAAGGCGATGGTGGGTTCCGTGGTGCACACCGGCGACATCGGTGTGGGCAACGTGACCAAACTGGCTAACCAGGTGATCGTGGCGTTGAATATCGCCGCCATGTCTGAAGCGCTGGTGTTGGCGACTAAAGCAGGTGTTAACCCGGATCTGGTGTATCAGGCGATCCGCGGCGGGTTGGCGGGCAGCACGGTGCTGGATGCCAAAGCGCCAATGGTGATGGATTGCAGCTTTAAGCCGGGCTTCCGTATCGATCTGCACATCAAAGATCTGGCGAATGCGCTGGATACCTCGCACGGCGTTGGCGCACAGTTGCCGTTAACGGCGGCGGTGATGGAAATGATGCAGGCGCTGAAAGCGGATGAGCTGGGAACGGCAGATCACTGTGCATTAGCACGGTACTACGAAAAGCTGGCCAAAGTTGAAGTGACTCGCTAAGGCAACAGGTCGGTACGACGACTATTCGATACCGACCTGACATACTGACCTGTAACGACTCCGCGGCCCGTTGAAACTGGTGGATCGTTTATGAAATCGGATCGTTTATGAAAATAGTTATCGCACCGGATTCTTATAAAGAGAGCTTGTCAGCACAGGAAGTTGCTACACAGATTGAAGCCGGTTTTCGGGAAGTTTTTCCTGACGCCAGCTACGTCAAGCTGCCCGTGGCGGATGGCGGCGAAGGTACGGTTGAAGCCATGGTGGCGGCCAGCGGATTGGAGCGGGTACCCCCTGCAAAACGCAATCCGTTGCTGACCACCAGCTATGGTACCGGCGAGTTGATCCGCAGCGCGCTGGATGCGCTCAAACGTGTCGACGTCAGCGAGCTGGATCAACGCATTAAAAGCTGCCGTTTTGAGGTGGCGTGCGATGTGACGAACCCGTTGACCGGCAAACTGGGCGCGTCTGCGGTGTTCGGGCCGCAAAAAGGGCGACGTCTGCGATGATCGTGCAGCTAGATAATGCCCTCAAGCATTACGCCGAGGTGATCCGTCACAGCCTGGATATCGATGTGGATCAGGTGCCGGGCGCCGGAGCGGCGGGGGGCATGGGGGCCGCGTTATTGGCCTTTTGCGGCGCGGAACTGCGTCAGGGTATCGAGATTGTCACTGAAGCGCTGGGGCTGGATGCATTGGTGCGGGATGCCTCTTTAGTCATTACCGGTGAAGGGCGCATCGATAGCCAAACGGTGCACGGCAAAGTGCCGATTGGCGTAGCACGCGTGGCGAAGCGTTACAACAAGCCGGTGGTCGCGATTGCGGGCAGCCTGACGGCGGATGTGGGCGTGGTACACGAACACGGTCTGGATGCGGTATTCAGCGTGCTTTACAACATCTGCTCTTTGGAGGAAGCGTTGGATAACGCGGCAGACAACGTGCGCATGACGGCACGTAACGTCGCAGCAACCATCAAGCTGGCGCAAACGCTCTAACAACTCTCTCTCTTCGCCAACTTTTCGTGGCGGCTCCTTTCTTCGTCGTCCCCGCGCTGGTGCCGGGGGCGACGCGCAATTAAAGATCCAAAATCAGCTCATTTTGTTACTGATGGTGCGGGCCGCTCTGTGCTGTCGGACGCAAAGAACTAATATTGAAGTCTATCGATAAAATCTGACTTTTCAGCCTGTTCAGCGAGCGTTAGTGTATATGAATAAACTCATCGGCCTACTCCTTGCGCTGGTAGTCGCATTGTCTGGCTGTACATCCTCATCAAGCACACGGCAATCAAACATGCACATATACATTGTCCACGGATACGGCGCTTCACCGTCAGAGCATTGGTTCGCTTGGCTCAAACGCGAGATGGCAAAAAAGGGAGCTACGGTTTCCATCATTAATTTACCCACGCCTGATGCTCCCCAACCGGACGAGTGGCAACGAGCCCTTGAGACACAGGTGGCATCCCTTGATAAAAATATCTACTTTGTTGCGCACAGCCTTTTCTGAATTATATTGTTGATATTAATTGAAAAAAACCCGAAAAAAGAACCCATCGGCGGCTATATTCTGGTCTCCGGCTTCAATGACAGCCTGCCGATTCTCCCGCAACTCGACAGCTTCATAAAGCCAGACATTGATTATGACAGGCTAGCTCGCAGGGCGAACACTCGGGTTGTCATTGCGGCTGATGATGATTCCGTCGTTCCTTTCAGATTCAGTCAGTCGTTGGCAAAATCCCTGCATGCCGAGTTTATCCCGGTTGAGCATGGCAACCACTTTCTGGGGAGTGATGGCTTCACCGAATTCCCTCTAGTACTGGCGGAACTGCAAAAGGCCGTGGCATCAAGACGGTGAATTGCTGACTCAATCTGACATCCAGAATCCGATCTGGTCGCCACAATGCCTGCTGACTACTGCAAATGCGCCTGAGCGGCCTGGCGCACATTGGTGATTTCATCGAGCAATTCCAGCCATTCCGGTTCCAGCTCAAGCAGTGCTGTTCCTTTACGCAGTTCGGTTTCTAGCGTGTAACACAGTTGCTTCAGGCGCGGCACGCCGCTGTAGCCGCAACTGCCGTGCAATTTGTGAATGAGAGGGAGCGTGTCTTCAACCGGGTGGCCCGCTAACAACGTTTCGACGTGTTGCTGTACGCCGGGTAAGGTATCCAGCAGCATTTGGAGCAGATCGCGCGCCAGATCGGGCTTATTGGCTGCCTGACGCGTTGCCAGTGACCAGTCGAGCGAAAGCTGGCTGTCATCATGTTCCGTCAGCAAGTGCGCAATGCCGTCGTTCTCGCTATCAGCCTGTGTGTTCTGCGGTCGGGTATAGCGCGCCAATACCGATGCCAGCATTTGTTCGTCAATCGGCTTGGCCAGATAACCGTCCATCCCCGCTTGCAGTAATGATTTGCGCTCGTCGCTCAGCGAATGGGCGCTGACGGCAATAATCGACGTTGTGGCATGGCGGGAAAGCTGGCGAATATGTTCGCTGGCGCGAATGCCATCCATGCCGGGCATTTGAATATCCATCAGTATGACGTCGATATCCTGCATTGCCGCCTGCGCGATAGCCTCTTCACCGCTGTCGCACAGCAGTGTGTTTTCTACCTGCTCTGCCAGCAAGGTTCCGATCAGTTTCAGGTTGGCCGGATTGTCATCTACCGCCATAACACACAGCGGCAAGCGTGGTGTTGGCAGCAGCGCGGTGCGCGGTTCCGGCAGCAAGGATAACTGCTGAACCAGCAGACCTTCCTGTATTAACGGCAACAGGCGTACCGCAGAAAGCGGTTTGCTCAGGCAGGCGTGGATACCGAAGGATTTCAACTGTTCGGCATCCATTTGCGCCAGACTGGGCAAGGCCAGAATAACGCAGGGCGCTTTGCGGCTCATGTGGCGCAGTTGTGAGGCGTAATCCAGCAAGGTGTTGCGATGGCGAACCGGTACGCCGAGCAGCAAGATATCGAAATGTTGCGTCGGTAGCTGTTCAAGCGTAGGACTAAAGTGCACCTGCAACGGCGTTTGCCCCAGAATATCCAACCCGGTTTGCGCGGCGGAAGCGTTGGCTTCCACATAGGCAATGCTGTGCCCTTGCAGCAGGACGAAATTATTCTCTTCCACGGTGCTGTTTGGGTCGCAGGTCAACGTGATGTGGAACCAAAAGGTGGAGCCTTGGTTTACTGTGCTTTGGAAGTGGATATCGCCGCCCATCTCTTTCACCAGCCGCTGGGTGATAACCAGCCCCAGCCCGGTGCCGCCATGGCGGCGGGAGATGCTGGTATCTGCCTGGCGAAATGCCTGAAACAGCTGCGCCTGTTGCCCTTCGGCGATGCCAATACCGGTATTTCGGATCTGAATTTCCAACTCCAGACGTTTATGGCTCTGACGGCAGCGTTCAACGCGGATATCGATATTGCCCTTTTCGGTAAATTTGATGGCATTGCCCAGCAGGTTGGTGATCACCTGTTGCAGACGCATCGGATCGCCGATAAAGCGTTCGGGTACGCCGGGTTGAATGTTAAGCGTAAGATCCAGCCCTTTCCCATGGGCGGTATGCGCTAACAGAGTGATCACATCATCCAGCGTGTTATGCAGTGAGAACGGGATATTTTCCAACACCAGTTTGCCCACTTCCAGCTTGGAGAAATCCAGTACGTCATTGATGATGGCCAGCAGATTGTTGGCGGATCGTTCGATAGTGCGTAAATAGTCCCTCTAGGTGGCGGTTAACGTGGTTTTCAGCGTTTGGCGGGTAAAACCGATAACCCCGTTGAGCGGAGTGCGCAGCTCGTGCGACATGTTGGCTAAAAATTCGGACTTGATACGTGCCGCCTCTTGCGCCCGCTTTTTCGCCAAACCCAGTTCGACGTTCTGGATCTCCATCTGTTCCAGGGTTTCCCTCAGATCGTAGGTAGCTTGATCGATGTTTTGCTGCATCTCCTCATGGTAGGCGGTCAGGGACATTGCCATGGCGTTGATGCCATTTTTCAGCATATCCAGCTCACCCAGCATGCATCCTTCCGCACGGCTGTCCAATTGGCCGCGACGGATACGATCGACGGTATCCACCATATTACGTATCGGCTTGGTGACATCCCGTACCAGCCGATAGGCAAAGAGCCCGGCAATGCCTATACATGCCAGCATTAACAGCGTCGCGATAAAACGTCTCCTGATATTGCTGTAGCAGGATGGAATCCATATCCAGCTCCAGCAGCACATAACCCACGGTGGTGCCGGGACGCTCGACCTTGCCCGCATGGCGGGTAAATTCCGGGCCGATAATGATAGGCATATGCAGCAACAGCTTGTCATCGACCGAATGTGAGTGTAGCCCGGCTGGCATCTGCTGCTGCTTCACTGCATCGAGAAGCTGCGTGATGTGGCGTGAATCCGTGCTGAACAATACCTGGTGTTGCGCGTTAGTGATGATGATGGATCGCACAATGTCGGAATGACGACGATGTAACATATTGATCAGCAGCTGAATCATCTCTTGTTGATTCGATACCATCGAGTAGGCGGCAACGGCGGAGAGCGGTTCAATAATGCTGGCACCGGCGCTGGCAAGCTGATCCTGCAACTGGTTGTTGCGGTGAATAACGAAGAAGGTACTGAGCAGCAGTCCGATAATTAACGTCGGAGCCAGGATCAGTATCATCATGCGGGCACGCAGACTGTATTTGGTCATGAGGTTCCAATGTGGGAGAATTAGGCCCAGACGTTCAGCTTAAAGACACAGTTGTAAACTATGGCGCAATTCTACTCTCCAAACCGGCGTGTGACGACCCTGCAAACCATTAACGTGACAGTGACCGATCTCGATCCTTTCGGGCAAGGGGTGGCGCGTCACCAAGGTAAAACCGTTTTCGTGCCCGGCGTGTTGCTGGAGGAACAGGCGGAGATCCGACTGACGGAAGATAAACGCCAGTATGCGCGCGGTGAACTTAAACGGCTGCTGACGCGCAGCGCGTTGAGCCTCGTTGCCCGTATTTTGGCGTGTGCGGCGGCTGCCAGCAGCAGCATGCCGATGTTGCGTTGCAACAGCGCAGTAAATCGGCCGCGTTGCAAAAGCTGATGACGCGAGAAACCGGGCAAACGCTGACGGATATCGGGCTGATTGCGGGGCCGGCCTATGGCTACCGTCGGCGTGCGCGTCTTGCGTTATACTTTTTGACGGGTGACAAGCCGGCGTCTGCGGGCGGGAAATCGTCAGCCAGCGCGAAGACAATGCCTAAACGTCAGTCGGGTTTGCGCATGGGGTATCGTCAGGGGCAATCTCACGATGTGGTGGATATCGCCACGTGTCCGGTGCTGGCTCCAGAGCTTGATGCCTTGTTAGCTCCGCTGCGCGCCTGTCTGAGCCAGTTGCAGGGGGTGAAACGGCTCGGGCACGTTGAACTGGTGCTGGCGGATAACGGCCCGCTGCTGGTGCTGCGCCATCTCGATGCTTTGAGCGCGGCGGATACTGATGCCTTACGCGTGTTTTCCGTGGCGCACCAGGTGGCTGTCTATCTGGCACCGGAGGCGGATGTGGTCACGTCCCTGACGGGGGATACGCCGGTTTATAGCGTGAGTGGCATGGTCCTCACATTCAGTCCGCGCGATTTTATTCAGGTCAATGACGCGGTGAATCAGCAGATGGTGGCGCAAGCGCTGGCGTGGCTGGATGTGTAGCCGCAAGACCGCATTCTGGATCTGTTTTGCAGCATGGGTAATTTCACCTTGCCACTGGCGGCGCGCGCGGCAGAGGTGGTCGGGGTCGAAGGTGTGCCTGCGTTGGTGGAGAAGGGGCGAGAGAATGCGCGCCGTAACGGCTTGTCTAACGTCACATTTTCTCACCAAAATCTCGACGAGGATGTTGCGCAACAGTCCTGGAGCGCCCAGGGATTTGATAAGATACTGCTAGACCCGGCACGCGCCGGGGCGGTGGAAGTGATGCCGCAAATTGTTAAACTTGCGCCACAGCGAGTGGTCTATGTTTCGTGTAACCCCACCACGTTGGCGCGGGACAGTAAAGTGCTGCTGGCCGCGGGTTATACGTTGGCGCAAGTCGCCATGTTGGATATGTTTCCTCACACCGGCCACCTTGAATCGATGGCACTGTTTTTGCAGCGTTCTGGTAAGGCGGCACGCTCTGGCAAAGCGGCATTGTAGGGAGAATTTATGGTTGCGGTAAGAAGTGCGCATTTGAATACGGACGGCGAGTTTGTGCCAGATGCCTGGATTGCATCGTTGGGCATCAATAATCAGCAGTCGTGTGAACGCTTAGCCGAGACCTGGCGCTACTGTGAACAGCATACGCAGGGACATCCCGATGCGATGTTGCTGTTATGGCGCGGCATTGAAATGGTGGAGATCCTCTCCACGCTCAGCATGGATAACGACAGCATGCGCGCGGCGATGCTGTTCCCGCTGGCGGATTCTGGCGCGGTGGATGAAGAGACACTGCGCGAAGCGTTTGGCAAGAATATCGTCGATTTGGTGCACGGCGTGCGCGATATGGATGCTATCCGCCAGTTGAAAGCGACGCAAAATGATTCTGTCGCTTCTGAGCAGGTGGACAACATTCGCCGTATGCTGCTGGCCATGGTGGAAGACTTCCGCTGCGTGGTGATCAAGCTGGCGGAGCGAATCGCGCACCTGCGTGAAGTGAAAGACGCTCCGGAAGAAGAGCGCGTATTGGCGGCCAAAGAGTGTACCAACATTTACGCGCCATTGGCGAATTGCCTCGGTATCGGTCAGCTCAAATGGGAGCTGGAAGATTTCTGCTTCCGCTATCTGCACCCTGACGAGTACAAAAAGATTGCCAAACTGTTGCACGAGCGCAGGATTGACCGTGAACAGTACATTGACGATTTTGTAAAAACGCTGCACACCGCGATGGCGGGCGAGGGCGTGAAGGCCGAGATCTATGGCCGGCCCAAGCATATCTACAGCATCTGGCGCAAGATGCAGAAGAAATCCTTGTCGTTCGATGAGCTGTTTGATGTTCGCGCGGTGCGTATTGTGGTTGAACGCTTGCAAGACTGCTATGCGGCGCTGGGTATTGTGCACACACACTATCGCCACTTGCCGGACGAGTTCGACGACTACGTGGCAAACCCGAAACCTAACGGCTACCAGTCCATTCACACCGTGGTGTTAGGGCCGGGGGGCAAAACCCTTGAGATCCAGATTCGCACCAAACAGATGCATGAAGATGCAGAGTTGGGCGTTGCGGCGCACTGGAAATACAAAGAGGGCACTGCGGTGGGCGGGCGCTCGGGTTATGAAGGGCGTATTGCCTGGCTGCGTAAACTGCTCTCCTGGCAGGATGAGATGGCCGATTCGGACGAAATGCTGGACGAAGTGCGCAGCCAGGTCTTCGACGACCGCGTCTACGTGTTTACGCCGAAAGGGGATGTAGTCGACCTGCCGGAGGGTTCCACGCCGCTGGATTTTGCCTACCATATTCACAGCGATATCGGGCATCGCTGCATCGGGGCTAAAATTGGCGGCCGTATTGTGCCCTTTACCTATCAGTTGCAGATGGGCGATCAGATTGAAATCATCACCCAGAAGCAGCCGAACCCTAGCCGCGACTGGCTGAACCCGAATCTGGGCTATATCACCACCAGCCGTGGGCGCTCCAAAATCCACAACTGGTTCCGCAAGCAAGATCGTGACAAGAATATTCTTGCGGGCCGCCAGATTCTGGATAACGAACTGGAGCATTTAGGTATCAGTTTGAAGGCGGCTGAGAAGCTGCTGCTGCCGCTCTATAACATCAACTCTCTCGATGAGTTGCTGGCGGGCATTGGCGGCGGGGATATCCGTCTCAACCAGATGGTGAATTTCCTTCAGACGCAGCTCAATCAGCCCAGCGCCGAGGAGCAGGATCGCGAGGCTCTGCGCCAGCTCACCCAGCAGAAAGCGCCCCCGCAGAGCAGCCGTAAAGATAGCGACCGCATTGTGGTAGAAGGGGTTGGCAATCTAATGCACCATATTGCGCGTTGTTGCCAGCCGATACCGGGCGATGAGATCATTGGCTTCATCACCCGTGGGCGCGGCATCTCTATCCATCGCGCCGACTGTGAGCAACTGGACGATCTGCGCAGCCATGCGCCGGAGCGGATTGTTGATGCCGTGTGGGGGGAAAGCTACTCCAGCGGCTATTCGCTGACGGTACGTGTAACGGCCAACGATCGCAGCGGGTTACTGCGTGATATCACCATCATTTTGGCGAATGAAAAGGTGAACGTGCTGGGCGTATCCAGTCGCAGCGATACCAAACAGCAGATCGCGGTGATCGACATGGAGATCGAGATCTACAATCTTCAGGTGTTAGGCAGAGTGCTGGCGAAGCTCAACCAACTGCTGGATGTCATTGACGCGCGCCGCCAGCAAGGGGCGTAATCGCAAAAAAGGCGTCGTTTCCGGCACGCGCCGGGAACGGCGTTTTTTTATCATTTATTTCAGGAATCAGGCATGACAGCAGCGGCTATTGAACGTCTTCTCGCCATTATGAAAACCTTGCGCGATCCGGAAAACGGTTGCCCGTGGGATCGCAAACAAACCTTCGACACCATCGCACCTTACACGCTGGAAGAGACGTACGAGGTGCTGGACGCGATTTCGCGCAAGGATTTTGACGATCTGCGCAGTGAGTTGGGAGATCTGCTGTTTCAGGTGGTGTTTTACGCCCAGATGGCGCAAGAACAGGAGCGGTTTGATTTCTCAGCGGTGTGCGACGCCATCAGCGACAAGCTGGAGCGGCGGCACCCGCATATTTTTGGCGATGCAACGCTCACCGACAGTGATGCGGTGCTTGCCAACTGGGAGCAAACCAAATCCCAGGAGCGTGCAGAGAAAGCCCGCTATTCGGTGCTGGATGATATTCCTGACGCGCTACCTGCTTTGATGAAGTCGCACAAAATTCAGCAGCGTTGCGCGTCTGTCGGTTTCGACTGGAATAGTCTGGGGCCGGTGGTCGACAAAGTGTATGAAGAGATCGATGAAGTGATGCACGAAGCCTGGCAGGCAGTGGTGGATGAAGAAAAACTGGCTGAAGAGGTGGGCGATCTGCTGTTCGCTACCGTCAATCTCTCGCGACATCTTGGTCAAAAAGCCGAAAACGCGCTTCAGGCGGCAAACCGCAAATTCAGTCGCCGTTTCCGTCAGGTAGAACAGATTGTTATCGCCTCGGGAAAAACAGTCGAACAAGCATCGCTTGAAGAAATGGATGCTGCCTGGGAGCAGGTAAAACGGCAGGAAAAGGCCGGTTAGAGTATTTTATCAACCAAACAGCATTTTTTTGCAGTTTTATTGTTTATATTTATGATTTATAACATTATATTTATAGTAATTTGTGCGTGATATGTCGGTTTGACCACGGCGTTACGATCGTCACAATGACGAAAAGCAACATTTGTAGCCTTCATCAGGTTCAGGTATACTACTTTCCCGTCTTGGTACTTCACATTGTTATAAACCTAAACTCTCAGGTTCAGCATGACAACTAATTATATTTTTGTGACCGGCGGGGTCGTATCCTCTCTGGGTAAAGGCATTGCCGCAGCCTCTCTGGCGGCTATTCTTGAAGCCCGTGGCCTCAACGTTACCATCATGAAACTGGACCCATACATCAACGTGGATCCGGGCACGATGAGCCCGACGCAGCACGGTGAAGTGTTTGTCACCGAAGACGGTGCGGAAACCGATCTTGACTTGGGCCACTATGAGCGCTTTATTCGCACCAAAATGACGCGCCGCAACAACTTCACCACAGGTCGTATCTACTCCGATGTGCTGCGCAAAGAGCGTCGCGGCGACTATCTGGGGGCGACTATCCAGGTGATTCCGCATATCACCAATGCCATTAAAGAACGCATCATTGAAGGTGGCGAAGGCCACGACGTAGTGTTGGTGGAAATCGGTGGGACTGTGGGTGATATCGAATCTCTGCCGTTCCTTGAAGCGATTCGGCAGATGGCGGTGGAAGTCGGTCGCGAGCATACCCTGTTTATGCACCTGACGCTGGTGCCTTATCTGGCGGCAGCGGGCGAAGTGAAGACCAAGCCGACTCAGCACTCTGTAAAAGAGCTGCTTTCAATCGGTATTCAGCCGGATGTGCTGATTTGCCGTTCTGACCGTACCGTGCCCGCCAACGAGCGTGCAAAGATTGCTTTATTCTGTAATGTGCCGGAAAAAGCAGTAATCTCCTTAAAAGATATTGATTCGATTTATAAAATCCCGGCGCTCTTGAAATCGCAGGGATTGGACGATTATATTTGTAAACGATTCAGCTTAAATTGCCCGGAAGCAGACCTGTCCGAATGGGAACAGGTTGTCTATCAGGAAGCCAATCCGGGTGGCGAAGTCACCATCGGGATGGTGGGCAAATACGTCGCACTGCCGGATGCCTACAAATCGGTGATCGAAGCGCTCAAGCACGGCGGGCTGAAAAATCGCCTTACCGTCAACATTAAGCTGATCGATTCGCAGGATGTAGAAACGCGTGGCGTTGAAGTTCTCAAAGATCTTGATGCTATCTTGATCCCAGGGGGGTTCGGCTACCGGGGTGTTGGGGGTAAAATCATGGCGGCGCATTACGCCCGTGAGAATAACATCCCTTATCTGGGCATTTGCCTGGGAATGCAAGTCGCATTGATGGAGTTTGCCCGTAACGTTGTGGGCATGGAAGCGGCAAACTCTACGGAATTTGTGCCAGACTGTAAGTTCCCGGTCGTCGCGCTCATCACCGAATGGCGTGATGAAGAGGGCAACCTCGAAGTGCGCAGCGAAGAGAGCGATCTGGGCGGCACCATGCGCGTAGGCGGTCAAGCATGCCATCTGGCAGAGGGCAGTCTGGTGCGTGAGATGTACGGTGAGGCGACCATTATTGAACGTCACCGCCACCGTTATGAAGTGAATAACATGCTGTTGAAACAAATTGAAGCAGCGGGACTGCGCGTTGCTGGTCTTTCCGCCGACCGCAAGCTGGTGGAGATTGTTGAACTCCCAGAGCATCCGTGGTTCGTGGCCTGTCAGTTCCATCCGGAATTTACATCGACGCCGCGGGATGGGCATCCCCTGTTTGCCGGCTTTGTTAAAGCCGCTGGTGCTTACCAAAAGCGTCAGGTGAAGTAAGGGTTTTTCAGCAACGCGCGGTCCAGTACCGCGCGTTGTTCGTCTAAGGTTTTAGTTTAACTTGTACTGAGGAAAATCTAATGTCCAAAATCGTTAAAGTCATCGGCCGTGAAATCATCGACTCACGCGGAAACCCGACCGTTGAAGCCGAAGTTCACCTGGAAGGGGGCTTTGTAGGTCTGGCCGCTGCACCGTCAGGTGCATCTACCGGTTCTCGCGAAGCGCTGGAACTGCGTGATGGCGACAAATCCCGTTTCCTGGGCAAAGGCGTAACCAAAGCCGTTGCCGCTGTGAACGGACTGCTGGCACAGGCCATTCTGGGCAAAGATGCCAAAGATCAGGCTGCCATCGACCAAATCATGATCGACCTGGACGGTACTGACAACAAATCCAACTTTGGTGCTAACGCTATTCTGGCCGTTTCTCTGGCTAACGCCAAAGCTGCTGCTGCGTCCAAAGGCCAACCGCTGTACGAACACATCGCTGAACTGAACGGCACTCCGGGTAAATTCTCCATGCCTCTGCCGATGATGAATATCATCAACGGTGGCGAACACGCTGACAACAACGTTGATATCCAGGAGTTCATGATTCAACCTGTTGGCGCGAAAACGGTGAAAGAAGCGATCCGTATCGGTTCTGAAGTGTTCCATCATCTGGCTAAGGTGCTGAAAGGCAAAGGCCTGAACACTGCTGTGGGTGACGAAGGTGGCTACGCGCCGAACCTGGGTTCCAACGCCGAAGCACTGGCTGTTATCGCTGAAGCGGTAAAAAATGCCGGTTATGTGCTGGGCAAAGACGTTACGCTGGCAATGGACTGTGCGGCTTCTGAGTTCTACAACAAAGAAACGGGTAACTACGAACTGAAAGGCGAAGGCAAAACCTTCTCTTCTCAAGAGTTCACGCACTACCTGGAAGGCCTGACCGAAGAGTATCCGATCGTTTCTATCGAAGACGGTCTGGACGAATCTGACTGGGAAGGTTTTGCTTACCAGACTAAAGTGCTGGGCGACAAAATCCAGCTGGTGGGTGACGACCTGTTCGTAACCAACACCAAGATCCTGAAAGAAGGCATCGAAAAAGGTATTGCTAACTCCATCCTGATCAAATTCAACCAGATCGGCTCTCTGTCCGAAACGCTGGCTGCTATCAAGATGGCGAAAGATGCAGGCTACACTGCCGTTATCTCTCACCGTTCTGGCGAAACCGAAGACGCTACCATTGCCGATCTGGCAGTAGGTACGGCTGCTGGCCAGATCAAAACCGGTTCCATGAGCCGTTCTGACCGTGTTGCCAAGTACAACCAGCTGATCCGTATCGAAGAAGCACTGGCTAGCCGTGCTGCATTCAACGGTCTGAAAGAAGTGAAAGGCCAGGCGTAATCGCCTGTCTGCATCGGGCGTTCGCGCCCGGTGATAAAAACCCGGAAGGGCTTCGGCGCTTCCGGGTTTTTTTATGCCATTATCCTGTCGCTATCCTCAATCTGGATGCTGATTTTTTCGGCACGCGCTTGCCTCTTTGGGGGTAAGATATCTCCTCATCAAGATTAATATTTTATTTTTCAATAAATTATCTATTGATCTCGGGCAATGAGAACGAGTTTTCTTCTTAAAAAGCGTCTCGTATCTTTGCATGTTGCGATTCAATATGTAAAAAAATACATATTGATAACCAAAATACAAAACTGAGATAAAGAAAATGACAATGCAGAAACGGAAAACCAGTATTCGTTGGCTATTGCCCGCGTTATTGGCCGCGTCGCCTTCCTCATGGTCCGCTGAGGCTAACGTCAAGCTGGAAGGGGATAAAAAAAGAAGATGTGCTCATGGTAACCGCCAAACCGGCAGAAGATTCGCCAAACTTCGCAGGGGTAGGGATGAGCACTGATGCCGTTGAGATTGGCCCTCTTGGCAAGCGCGATCGTATCGATACGCCTTATTCCACCACCACGGTGACCTCCACCATGATCGCCAACCAACAGGCGAAGAACGTCAACGATTTGCTGAAATACAGCGCTTCAGCGCAGATGCAGGCGCGCGGCGGCATTGATGTGGGGCGCCCGCAAAGTCGCGGCATGCAAGGGGATGTGCTGGCGAACAGTCGTCTCGATGGACTAAATATCATTTCCACTACCGCATTTCCGGTCGAGATGCTGGAGCGACTTGATGTGATCAATAGCCTGACCGGTGCGCTGTATGGCCCTGCCAGCCCGGCCGGGCAATTTAACTTTGTGCAAAAAAGACCCACCGCGCAAACCTTGAACCGTTTTACAGCCGGTTACTCCAGCAAAGGTGCAGCTTCGGGGCACGCGGATCTGGGCGGTCATGTGGGCGACAATGACCAGTTAGGCTACCGCATTAACCTGCTGCATGACGAGGGGGAAGGCAGCGTCAGCGACAGCACACTGCGGCGGCGTTTGGCCAGCGTAGCACTGGGCTGGAATATCTCTCCAGATACCGTGTTGGAATTTAACGCCAGCGAATACCGCTTTAAGAAAATGGGTTATGCGGGTGGTTTTTCCTACGGACCGAACGTCCAACTGCCCAGCGCACCGGATGTTACCCGAAAAGGATACGGGCAATCTTTTGCAGGCTTGGATCTGGTGACGAAAACCGTCAGTTCTCGTATAAAACACTTCTTCAATAACAATTGGTCTGTGACTGGCGGCGTGGGTTACCAGACCGCCGATCGCGGTATGCGCACGATTTCAAACAAGTTGTCGAGTAATTCAGACACTATAACCACTGGGTTTACCCAACCTTATACCGCTGGGCGATTCCGAGTTCTCAGCAATACGCTACAGCTTAATGGCCACATCGACACTGCGGGGCCTTCGCATGATGTGGTATTGAGTACGACGGGATTCCAGTGGACCAACTATGCTGCGCTGGGTGAGGATAAAGAGTTTACCCTGGGATCAAGCCCTCTTAATGCCCCACGACGCTACGATGACCCGAGTAATGGACGTTTCTATGTTGGGTCTGGACGCTATAAGTCCAGTCGCAGCAGCCAGCAATCGGTGACAGCAGGGGGTACTATTACGTTCAATGAGCGTTGGTCGGCGATGGGGGTGATTAGTCAAAGTTGGCTTACGTCTCACAGCTATGGTGCTAAAAGCAGTTCACAGCATAACGACGGTGTCAGCCCGACAGTGTCGCTGATGTATAAAATTGTACCGAATGTAATGACCTACATTGCCTATGCTGATTCACTGGAACAAGGCGGTGTCGCACCTAAAACGGCGAAGAACTATGGGCAAGTGCTGAACCCCTACCGCAGCACCCAGTATGAGGCCGGGGTGAAATCCCAATGGGAAGATATGAATGTGAATGCAGCGCTGTTTCGTCTGGAGCGTCCGTTTGCTTATACCGGGGATGACGATATCTACAAGGAGCAGGGCAAGCAAGTTAACTACGGGTTTAGAACTGATGGCAGACGGTGAAGCTTTGGCGGGGTTGCATCTGTTTGGCAGCATGACGCTGCTTGATCCTAAGCTTAAAGACACCAGTTCAGTGGCCACTCGTGATAAACGTGTAGTTGGAGTACCGAAATTCCAGGCTAACCTGCTGGCGGAGTATAGCCACCCAAGCGCCCCGAATATGGTCTATCAGGCGAACCTGCACTACACCGGTAAGCGTGCGGCCAACGACACCAATACGACCTGGGCTTCGGGTTTCACCACGCTGGATCTCGGTGCGCGCTATGCCTTTAAATTGCATGACAAAAATGCCGCAGTGCGCGTGATGGTGAATAACGTCACGAATGAGCGCTATTGGGCTTCGCTCTTTCCGGGACGAAACGATGGTTCCAATGGTTCCGCTAATGCTTTTCTGGGCGAACCGCGTGAAATCCGCGCTTCTCTCTCCGTTGACTGGTGATGCCATGACTCAATCGATGATGCGGCGTCTCTCATTGGCACTGTTTGCCTGCTTGCTGACCGGCTCTGCGCTGGCGGAGGCAATGCCGATGAGAACCGTGCAGTATTACGGCGATCGTTCCGTTACTGTGCCTGCTCGAATAGAGCGGATTGCCACCTCCTGGAATGCGCAGAATTCAATTATTGCCATGTTGGGTTATGGCGATCGCATTGTGGCGACCACCAAAATCGTACGTGATACACCACTATTCCGTCAGTTTGTGCCGTCGATTGCGCAGGCAGCTTTAGCCTCACGCAGCGGTGATATGGGCATTAACAGCAAAGTGCTGGTTGCCAAACGCGCGCAGGTGCTGTTTGTACCGTAGAGTACTCCGTTAGCAGAAGCAGAAACGCTTAGCAAGGCGGGGGTTCAGGTGGTAGTGCTGCGTTACAACTCGCTGGATGCTATGGTGGAGCGCACGCTGATTACCGGCGAAATTCTCGGGCCTGATGCCCTACAGCGCGCCCGCGATTTCGCCGCATATTACCAGGATAACGTGCGACGCGTACAGGCGGTGATTGAGCGCATTCCGCGTGAGCAACGCTTAAAGGTCTACCACGCGGTAGGCGATCCGCTGACCATGTCGGGCCGTCTTTCTCTCAATCAGGACTGGATGGATCTTGGCGGCGCGATTAACGTTGCCGAACCCTGGTTTCGTCAGGTGGGTATCAGCACCGCGCCGGTTTCCCTTGAGCAGGTTGTGCAAGCCGACCCCGATGTGATTATTACCATGCGCGCGAGCGACACCGAGGCGATCCGTCAGGATCCGCAATGGCAAACGCTTAGGGCGGTTCAGCAAGGGCGTGTCTATGCAAATCCGCAAGGGATGTTCTGGTGGTGCCGCGAAACCTCCGAGCAGGCGTTGCAGTTTCTCTGGCTGGCGAAAACGCTCTATCCGCAACAGATGCAGCATATCGATATGGCAAAAGAAACCCATGACTTCTACCAGCGTTCCTATGGTTTTGATCTGAATGTGCAGCAGGTCGAGGGTATTTTGCACCCACGCTAATCATCTGGAACGCCGCCATAATGGGGCGTTCCTGTTCTCATCTTCCTTTTGCATCACCTTTCTGCCCTGTGATCGCCATAAACAAACTGCCGGTTTCATTGGTTTAAAATTGCTTTTTATAAAAACCTTGAGGTCGATCGCCGCGTTCTTCTCTGGGATGCCAATCCCGCCCGGTGCGTGGCAACCGTGCGAAGGTTTTCCCAACGCCCCGGCAGTAGTTTAGCTATCACGGCAGTAAAGGGTTTGGGCCTGCCGCATTACCTTCATAAAGACAATGACACAGGAAGGATGGCAAATGAAAACGCGTAAAATTGGGCTGGCCAACTATTTGGCATACGGCTCAGGTGATTTTCTCGGTGCGGGGACCACGGCGCTAACGGCGGCGTGGTTGCTCTATTTTTACACCACGTTTTGTGGTTTGACACCCATTGAAGCCACGTTTATTTTTGGCGATGGCCAGGGTGCTGGATGCCGTTGTCAGCCCGCTAATGGGGTTCCTGACGGATAACTTTGGTTCGACCTGGCTTGGCAAACGTTTTGGTCACCGTAAGTTATTTATTCTGCTGGGTATTCCTTGTGTGTTCAGCTACAGCCTGATGTGGGTGGGCGACATGGGGTACTGGTATTATCTGCTGACCTACCTGGTGTTTGATGTGGTCTACACCATGATTCTGGTGCCGTATGAAACGCTGGTGCCGGAAATGACCGATGATTTTAAACAGAAAACCAAATTCTCTGGTGCACGTATCGCGCTGACGCAGCTTTCTGCGATTCTGGCAGCGTTCCTGCCCGGTATCCTGCTCAGCCACTTTGGTAAAGACAACGCGATTTCTTTCTTCTATTCAAGCCTGGTCTTCTCGGTGATTTGTGCCGCGGTGCTGACACTGGTGTATTTCTTTACCTGGGAACGGCCGCGCGAAGAGATGTCGGCAGCGTCGTTGCAGGCAGAAAAGGAACGCCAGTCATTGACGCTGGGACAAAGCCTGAAACGCCTGAGCGTCGAACTCTCATCCACACTACGCATTCGCATTTTCCGTCAGCATCTGGGGATGTACCTCGGCGGCTATATCGCGCAGGACGTGTTTAACGCCGTGTTCACCTACTACGTGGTGTTTGTGTTGATGCAAAGCCCGACGGTGGCCTCAAACCTGATGGGCACCATGGCTATCCTGCAATTCCTGGCGGTGATTGGCATGATTCCGCTGTGTATTCGCTTCGGACCGGCACCTTCCTATCGTTTGGTGGTTTGCCTGTTCGGTTTGGCTGCGATTTCTTACGGTGTGCTCTATTACAGCGGCCTGCACGATGTGTTCTCTCTGCTGCTGGTTTCTGCATTAGCCGGATTGGGGCGTGGTGGGATCAACTATGTGCCGTGGAATACCTACACCTATATATCGCCGATGTGGATGAGGTGATCACTGCCCAGCGCCGTGAAGGGATCTTCGCCGGGATCATGACGTTAACCCGCAAGGCCTCTCAGGCAGGCGCTGTGATGCTGGTCGATGTGGTGTTACAACTGTCTGGGTTTGTTTCAGGACAGAGCGTACAAGCACCGGGTGTGAGCCACACCATTCTGATGGTGCTCAGCGTAGGCACAGTCTGCGTGCTGGCGTTGGGTTTTCTGGTCTCATTACGGTTTAAACTGAACCTGCAAACGCACCAGACCCTGCGTGAAGAGACGCTGAAAATGCGTGAAGCCGGACGTCCTGTGCCTGAACGCATTACGCCGCAGGAGCGTCAGGTAGTGGAAATGCTCTCTGGCATGTCTTATGAATCGCTGTGGGGCAACAACAATATCGGTTACCTGAATCGCCACAAACAGCCGGCGCATTCGGCAACCCAGGTGACTCAGCCTTAACTGCATTAACGCATTAACGATAAAAGTGGATGATAATCTATGACCGTATTCAGTGTTAAACATAGCCCGCTGCTGCGTCAGCCTGAGCACTTTATCTCTCGCGACTCTCTGAAAGCGTTGATCTGCCGCATTACCGATAATCTGGTCAATATCAAAGATGAAACCGGAGAGTTTCTGCTGCGGTTGGATGATGGTCGGGTCATTGATACCAAGGGCTGGGCCGGGTGGGAGTGGACGCACGGTATTGGCTTGTATGGCATTTACCAATACTACCAGCAGACTGGTGATGACCAGATGCGCGCCATCATTGACGATTGGTTTGAAGCCCGTTTGGCGGAAGGCACTCCCACCAAAAACGTCAACACCGTCTGCCCGTTCCTGACGCTGGCCTATCGCTATGAAGAGACACGCGACGCACGCTGGGTGCCTTATCTGGAGCGCTGGGAGGAGTGGGTAATGTACGAGATGCCACGCACGCAGAAAAACGGTTTGCGGCATATCGTCTACAACAGCGAAAACACCGATCAACTGTGGGATGACACTCTGATGATGAGCGTGCTACCGCTGGCAAAAATCGGCAAGCTGCTCAATCGCCCTGAGTTTATTGAAGAAGCGACCTACCAGTTCTTACTGCACGTGCAGTATCTGATGGATAGACGTAGTGGTCTGTGGTTCCACGGCTGGACGTTTGATGGCAAACACAATTTCGCCGAAGCACGTTGGGCACGCGGAAATAGCTGGCTGACGGTGGCGATCCCTGAGTTTATCGAGCTACTGGAACTGCCTGAAGGAAATGCAACGCGTCGCTTCCTGTTGCAGGTGCTGGAAAGCCAGATTGAAGCGCTGGCGCAGTATCAGGATGACAGCGGCCTGTGGCATACGCTGCTGGATGATGCCAACTCTTATGTGGAAAGCTCCGCAACTGCCGGGTTTGCCTATGGCATCCTGAAAGCGGTGCGCGCGTTATGTGGATAAACTCTATGCAGAAATGGCGGAAAAAGCGATTCGCGGCGTTATTGCCAACATCAATCAGGAAGGCGAACTGGTCAATGTGTCGTTTGGTACGGCAATGGGCCGCGATCTGGATTACTACCGCCAGATTCCGCTTACCTCCATGCCATATGGTCAGGCAATGGCGATCCTGTGCCTGTCTGAGTATCTGCGCGTCTATCTGTAAGCGGTAAGCAAGGGGGGGCCCGCGAAGGCATTATTATTTGCTTCGCGGGGTTTGGTGTTATTTCAGTCCGTTCAGGCTGTAATTCACCGGGATCCAGCGATAGCCGTTGGTGGTGCTGTTACGTTCCACGCGGGTATTCACATGGCCGATGCCTGGGAATGGCAGGTGTGCGCCCGCTACCAGATATCCTTCGCTGGCAGCCTGAGCAAACAGTGCTTCGCGTGTTTTGGTGGCCTGATCCATATCCGAATCGCAGCTGATAGTGGTTTCCGGTATCGGCATTTGCACTGCTTCGGCGTGCACGATATCATCCCATGCCAACAATTTCTTGCCGTCACTGACGATGCTATATGCGGTATGCCCCGGTGTGTACCCGGGCGCAAACACTGGCGTAATGCCAGGTAGCAGCGCAGCATCCCCAGTGAAGGTTTTCACTTTATTTGCTGACGCCAGAATCTTGAACGTGTCCTGAACCCGTTGGAATGCAGGCTTACGTTCAGGTGCTGCTTGCGCCAGACGCTGAGGATCCAGCCAGAAATCGTACTCTTTTTACGAGACATACACGGTTGCATTCGGATAAGCCAGCTTACCGTTTTGCACCAGACCACCAAAATGGTCGCCGTGCAAATGGGTCATCAGAATGGTATCTACCTGTTCCGGGCGATAGCCGGGGCTGCCAGCAGATTTTTCTGCACTTTGCCAACATTGCTGTTCGATTGTTGGCCGTTGCCGGTATCAATCAAAACCAGATTTTTTCCCGTGTTGACCAGAAACGCATTGATAGAGGTTTCGACGGTTGGGGCTAATGATTTTTCCGCCAGCAGTTGGCGAATGATGTTGGGATCGGTGCGCGTGAGCAGTTTGTCCATCGGCATGGCGTTTGTGCCATCTGAAAGCGCGGTGATTTCATATTGACCCAACAGTTGCCGATAGTAACCCGGCTGGGTTTTGACTTGCGTTGTGGGTTCTGCCACTGCGACATCCGGGAGGGCAAATGCCGTCATAGCCATCAGACACGCCGCTTTCAAACGTTTCATCGTATCGTTCCTTGTCGTAAACACCGTGAAAAAAATGGGCAATCCCCTTGATTATTAACTGAACTGCAACATTCATCAAATGTTCTCATTGCCTATTGTAACGTTATATTGCATTGGCTATCTGGCGTTATCCCTCAAATGCGGCATTTGGCGCACCGCAAGCAATCTGCAATAATAGCAGATTGCCAGCCAGGCTGGCACCCGATGGTTAAATGATAGGATGTTATGCTGTACCCAATAAACGAGATGTTTCAAACGCTGCAAGGCGAAGGTTTTTTTACCGGTGTCCCGGCAATCTTTGTGCGCCTGCAAGGGTGCCCAGTCGGTTGCAGTTGGTGTGACACCAAACACACCTGGGATAAGTTCGCTGAACGCGAAACCACGCTGGCGCAGATTTTGATAAAGACCGAGGAGAGTGATGCCTGGGCACCTGCCAGCCCGGAGGCGATTCTGGCGCGTATCCAGCAACAAGGGTATAGCGCATGGCACATCGTTATCACTGGCGGTGAGCCTTGTATCCACGATTTGACGCCGCTGACAGACTATCTCGAGCAAAACGGCTATCGCTGCCAGATCGAAACCAGCGGCACTCATGATGTGCGCTGTTCACTGCACACCTGGGTTACCGTTTCACCCAAAGTGAATATGCGTGGCGGCATGGTGGTGCTCGATCAGGCGCTACAGCGCGCTGATGAAATCAAGCACCCGGTGGCGCGAGAGAAAGACATTGAAGCGCTGGATGCCCTGCTGGCGCGCTCGCAGGATGATAAAGCACGTATTATCGCCTTACAGCCGATAAGCCAGAAAGACGAGGCGACCAAACTCTGTATCGAAACCTGTATCGCCCGTAACTGGCGTCTGTCAATGCAGACGCACAAGTATTTGAATATCGCCTGATAACAGGCCGATCCTTTTATTCCCCGCGATAAACGCAACCCGCCGTGCAGGTTTCTTTCACCATCACTGCGCTCAGCAGAGGCAGTGCCGGTTTTAACTGCTGCCAGATCCAGTGCGCCAGCACTTCGCTGGTGGGGTTTTCCAGCCCGGGGATTTCATTGAGATAGTGGTGATCCAACTGCTGCCAAACAGGGTTGAACACCGCTTTCAAGTCGGCGAAATCCATGACCCAGCCGGTGTGCGGGTCGACTTCACCGGTAATTTCCAGTCTCACCATAAAGGAATGCCCGTGCAAGCGGCCACATTTGTGGCCTTGCGGCACGTGTGGCAGATGGTGGGCGGCTTCAAACTGAAAATCTTTAAATAGCGTAGTGACCATAACAACGTTCCTGAAGGGATAACCGAGCGTAAACGAAAAGCCGTCGCATACTACCGGAAAGTTGCCCTTGAAGCACGTTTGGTCGAAGAATAATCTGAATCATGGGGCGTTAATCTGATCGGGTGGCCTATAACGCTTTAAGCGTTAAGGATTATCAGAAAAACCATTTAGGCATTTTGGTTATTAAATATTGCCATCGCGTCTTTAATTGTTGCGCGCTGGATAGGTAACCTTATATTCCATACAACTTTAGATTGCATAAAAATCGCTTTATGGCGGGACGACATACAAGGACACTGAAATCACAATGACCACTCCGGTTTCGTTGCTGCCGCTTAGTGCCGAGCAGCTCGCGCGTTTGCAGAGCGCCACGGGAGATTTTTCTCCGGCGCAGCTGGCCTGGCTGTCAGGCTATTTTTGGGGCGTCGCGCAGGGCAATGGGGCTCAGAGCGGCGCCGTGTCGGCCGTCTCGCTCCCGGTCAGCGCCGCCGCGCCTGCACCTGCCCAAAGCATTACGCTTATCAGTGCATCGCAAACGGGCAATGCCCGCCGTGTGGCAGAACAACTGCGTGACGATTTGCTGGCTGCCAAGCTTGCGGTTACGTTGGTGAATGCGGGCGACTATAAATTTAAGCAAATCGCGCAGGAAACGCTGTTGCTGGTGGTGATTTCCACGCAAGGGGAAGGGGAGCCGCCGGAAGAGGCCGTGGCGCTGCATAAATTCCTGTTCTCCAAAAAAGCACCCGCGCTAACAACGACGTCGTTTGCGGTGTTCGGGTTGGGCGATACCTCTTGCGAATTCTTCTGCAAAGCCGGTAAAGATGTTGATGGCCGGTTGGCCGAACTGGGCTCAGAGAGCCTGCTCGATCGCGTGGATGCCGATGTTGATTATCAAGCGGCAGCTGAACAGTGGCGTCGCCAGATTGTCGATATCCTCCAGGCACGGGTACCGGCACAAGGCGCGGCGGTCGTTCAGGCTAGCGCAGGCGGAACGCGGGATGAAATTTCCAGCAGTCCTTACAGTAAAACCGCCCCCCTACACGGCAAGTTTCTCCGTTAATCAGAAAATTACTGGGCGCGCGTCCGATAAAGATGTGCGCCATATCGAGATCGATCTGGGGGATTCCGGCCTGCGCTATCAACCGGGTGATGCGCTCGGCGTGTGGTATCAGAACGATCCGGCATTGGTGCAAGAGCTGCTGGAACTGCTGTGGTTAAAAGGGGATGAGCCTGTAAGCGTGGCGAGAAATACATTGCCTTTGTCGCAGGCACTGCAATGCCATTTCGAATTGACACAGAACACTGCGCCACTGGTGGAGAAGTACGCCGCGTTGTCACGTAATGACACGCTGCTGGCGTTGGTGGCAGAAAAGCCCGCGCTGCAACAGTTCGCCCAGCGCACGCCGCTGGTGGACATGGTGCGTCAGGCGCCGACGGAACTGACGCCAGAGCAACTGATTGGCTGGCTGCGCCCGTTGACGCCGCGTCTTTATTCCATCGCCATTCCATCGCCTCTTCTCAGGCCGAAGCCGAAAGTGAGGTGCATATTACCGTTGGCGTAGTGCGCTACGACTATGAAGGGCGTGCGCGATCCGGCGGTGCATCAGGTTTTCTGGCGGATCGTCTGAACGAAGAGGATGAGATCCAGGTCTTTATTGAACATAACGATCACTTCCGTCTGCCTGCCGATCCGTCTACGCCCGTCATCATGATCGGACCAGGGACCGGCATTGCGCCGTTCCGTGCCTTTATGCAACAGCGAGAAGCTGACGGTGCAGAAGGAAAAAACTGGCTATTCTTCGGCAACCCACACTTTACAGAGGATTTTCTCTATCAGGTGGAATGGCAGCGCTACGTCAAAGACGGGCTGCTGACCCACATCGATCTGGCCTGGTCGCGCGATCAGGCATACAAGATCTATGTGCAGGACAAACTGCGTGAGAAGGGCGAACAGGTGTGGCGCTGGATCCAAGACGGTGCTCATCTTTACGTGTGTGGCGATGCGAATCGCATGGCGAAAGATGTGGAGCAGGCACTATTGGACATCATTGTTGCCCATGGTGGTCTGGATGCAGAGCAGGCCGACGAATTTTTAAGCGAACTGCGCCTTGAGCGCCGTTATCAGCGCGATGTGTACTAGCGAGATCTTTATCAATGAGCGAAAAATTACCAATCGATGAACGCTATCCCGGCCCGTTAGTGGTGGAAGGGAAACTCGCTGATGCGGAGCGCCTGAAGCGGGAAAGCAACTACCTGCGCGGCACCATTGCTGAGGATTTGCAGGAAGGGCTGGCGGGCGGCTTTAACGGCGACAACTTTTTGCTGATCCGTTTTCATGGGATGTATCAGCAGGATGACCGCGATATTCGTGCTGAGCGTGCCGAACAAAAACTGGAACCGCGTCATGCCATGATGTTGCGTTGCCGTTTGCCCGGTGGCGTGATGACGCCGGAGCAGTGGTTAGGGATCGATAAGTTTGCCGCCGAGAGTACGCTCTATGGCAGCATTCGTATTACTAACCGCCAAACGTTCCAGTTTCACGGCATCCTGAAGCCGAACGTGAAACCGGCGCCCCAACTGCTGAACCAGTTGGGGCTGGATGCGCTGGCGACTGCCAACGATGTGAATCGTAATGTGCTTTGTACCTCTAATCCGGTGGAATCAGAACTGCATCAGCAAGCGTATGACTGGGCGAAGAAGATCTCCGAGCACCTGCTGCCTCGTACCCGTGCCCATGCCGAAATCTGGCTGGATCAGGAGAAAGTCGCCACTACCGATGAAGAGCCGATCCTCGGTGCGACTTATCTGCCGCGTAAGTTTAAAACTACGGTGGTGATACCACCGCAAAATGATGTGGATCTGCACGCCAACGATCTCAATTTTATTGCCATTGCAGACAATGGCCGTCTGGTCGGCGGCGGTCTCTCTATCGCCCACGGAGATAAGGCAACCTACCCGCGTACTGCCAGTGAGCTGGGCTATATTCCGGTAGAGCATACGTTGGCTGTGGCTGAAGCGGTGGTGACCTCGCAGCGTGATTGGGGTAACCGCACCAACCGCAAAAATGCCAAAACCAAATATACGCTGGGGCGTGTCGGTGTTGACACTTTCAAACGCGAAGTGGAAAAGCGCGCTGGCGTGACCTTTGAGGCGGTGCGCCCTTATGAATTTACCGGTCGTGGCGATCGCATTGGCTGGGTGAAAGGCATCGATAGCAAATGGCACCTGACGCTGTTTATCGAAAATGGCCGTATCCTCGATTACCCGGGCCGTCCGCTGAAAACCGGGTTGGCCGAAATCGCCAAAATCCACAAAGGGGATTTTCGCCTGACGGCGAACCAGAACCTGATTGTGGCGGGCGTGAGTACACGAAATAAAGCGAATATTGAAGCGCTGGCGCGTGAGCACGGTTTGATTGACGATAACGTCACCGAGCAGCGTAAAAACTCGATGGCCTGCGTATCGTTCCCAACTTGTCCGCTGGCGATGGCGGAAGCCGAGCGTTTCTTGCCGGAATTTGTCACTGAAGTGGAAGGCATTATGCAGCGGCACGGCGTGGGCGACGAGCATATCGTGTTGCGCGTGATGGGTTGCCCGAATGGGTGTGGTCGCGCCATGCTGGCGGAGGTTGGCCTGGTCGGGAAAGCCGTTGGGCGCTATAACCTGCATTTGGGCGGCAACCGGGAAGGCACGCGTATTCCTCGTATGTACCGCGAAAACATTACGCAGGCGGAGATCCTGAGCGAGCTGGATAGTCTGATTGGCCGCTGGGCGCTGGAACGCCAGCAAAGCGAAGGGTTCGGTGACTTTGCCATCCGCAGCGGTATCATCAAGCCGGTGCTCGATCCGGCGCGCGATTTTTACGATTAACCGGGAGGCATGATGTTGGCATTCTCTCTTGAGGCGCTCAATGCGCTACCAAAACCGGAGCAGGCACAGGCTCTGGCGGAAACCAACGCGCAACTGGAAACGCTTTCTGCCGAGGGGCGAGTGGCCTGGGCGCTGGAGTACCTGCCGGGAGAGTATGTGCTCTCTTCCAGTTTCGGTATTCAGGCGGCTGTAAGCCTGCATCTGGTCACGCAACTGCGCCCTGATATTCCGGTTATCCTCACCGATACTGGCTACCTGTTCCTGGAAACCTACCAGTTTATCGACACGCTGGCCGAGCAGTTAAAACTAAATCTGAAGGTCTATCGTGCCGAGCACTCTCCGGCCTGGCAGGAAGCGCGCTATGGTAAATTGTGGGAGCAGGGCGTTGAGGGCATTGAGCATTACAACCAGATCAACAAAGTTGAGCCGATGAACCGTGGGTTGAGGTGAGCTACAGGCGCAGACCTGGTTTGCCGGATTGCGGCGCGAACAGTCTGGCAGCCGTGGACATCTGCCGGTGCTGGCGGTTCAACGCGGCGTCTTCAAGGTGCTGCCGATTATCGATTGGGATAACAAGCAGGTGTATCAATACCTCAAGCAGCACGGTTTGTCCTACCATCCGCTGTGGGAGCAGGGTTACCTGTCCGTGGGTGATACGCATACCACGCGTAAGTGGGAGCCGGGGATGAGCGAAGAAGAAACGCGCTTCTTCGGTCTGAAACGGGAGTGTGGGTTGCACGAGGGATAAGTTACATCGTGCTGAAAGGGAAAAGGCCCGTTTGTTAACGGCCTTTTTTGTGCGCAGCGCTGGCGCAGCCATCAGTAATCCAGTACCGCCCACCAGAACACGCGACCAATAATATCGACTTCACTGAGGGATTTCTCCTCAACGGGATGTTCTGCGCTATTGTAGCTGCGGATACTTACCGTGTTCGGCCCAACCTGATACAGCAACTTGATGCGATTCCAGCCGTTTTGGCTGATGGCGTAGATCTTGCCATCAATAATACGCTTATCGTTGGTATTGACGGTCACGGTCGTACCATCGGGAATGAAAGGTTCCATGCTGTCGCCCTTGGCTGGGAAACAGAGCACGCCGGAGCCATCCGAATTCGCGCCGACGCGGCGCAGGGTCGATTTGGAAAATCGCAGTTTAAACCCGTTATGATCTTCATTCATGATGCGCCCAGTCCCACAGGCGAATTCAATATCTTTCAGAAACGGCACTTCCACTTCATCATCCCGCAATGGAGTATGGCTATCCCACACATCAACCGTTCCCCACTGGGATTCCGGCGGAATGTTGGAGCGCGAATCGTAAGGCGCTACCGCTTGAGCACGCATAGGTTCATCACCATTTGCCAACCATTCCGGACGCACCCCCAGAGCATCGGCGATATCAATGATACGCGATGTTCCTTTCGCCTGACCGGAGGTCAAACGCCAAATGGTTGGCTGAGCCATGTTAACGGCGCGTGCCAATTGCCCCTGGGTCATTCCCACCAGCGACATTGCATGGTTAAGCCGTTCTGCCAAAGTATTCATCGTTTTCATACTGATGACTTTATAGCATTCGCTATTGCTTTTCAAGTAAAGCAGCAATACCTTTTGCTATTATGGATAGCTAAAGGTATTATCGCATCAACAAGACAGGCTAATCGTGAGTAACGGATGCCAGTTCTTAACTAAATTAATGGCTTTCCGGTGGCAGTGTGTGACTGCCTCTCTTTTGTTATTCCAGGGGACGGTGTGGCAAGAACCCAATGGTCTTGTCTGGTAACGGTATAGATACAACTAACGGTATAGATACAACAAAGGTGGCGAGATGATTCGTGATATCCAAAAGGTGCTTGAGCGTTATGGCGCATGGGCTTCTCATACTGAACAAGGGCTGTATTACTCATCGGTTGCTGCGGGGTTCCGTGGGCTGCTGCCCTCCAGCCAGCGCTCGCGCCCGTCGTGCTGCGATGACGATGGGTTGACGATCAACGGTGCTATGGCGTGCCTGAAAAAGCGCGACCCGTATCTGCATATGCTATTGGAGTGGCATTATGTGCTCGGCTTACCGGTGAGGGTGATTGGCACCAAGCTGGGCATTTCACACACGCTGGTGTTAAAACAATTGCAAATGGCGGAAGGGTTTATTGATGGTTGTCTGAGCATGATGGATATTAAACTGGATATCGATCTTGAATGCCAAAAAGAGCTGGTTTATACGCCGAAAATAAAAAGGTGGTGGAATTCCAAAAGGCAATGTAGTCTGATGAAAATGATTATTTCATCCTATTCCTAATGCGAAATTAATTTCCTGTGACAAGCCTGTTTTCTCCGATAGGTTAACTATCCTAATTAATGGGTATGTTAAAGAATGTGCATGCAAACTTTGATCTTTCTCAATGAAAGGTGTATTTATACGTGTAGTATCGTTCAATATCGAACGTATTGCATAGGAGCGCATGAACTTCGCAATAACCTACCGAAACAGTAAATCAGGAATATTCCAGATTAGTCTTATCGCAAAAAATGAAAGTAATGTTGCCAATTCGTCCTTTCCGAAGCATATGATGAAGACGCTGCTGTTATTTATGTTGGTTCCAGTGTTGCTTTCTGGGTGTTCGACGCGGTGGGTGAAAATTCGTGATAATCCGACTGACCATGTTACGTCGAGATCGATTTGTCGGGTGAACGCTGAACAGAAGTTTCCGGTTCAAAACGAAGTGGCATACCGCACGGGATACAGTACTATCACCGAGCCTTGTGAAAACAGAAGGCGATGCGGTGGGAAAAAATACAGAACGGTACAGATTGAAGAATTACAAAGCTATGTCACAGATGTCAACGACGGTAGCCGTAACGGTTCGTATTACGACTGCATGTGGGATAATGGCTGGCAGCAACAAACCAAATCAAACTGGGAGTGGGACAGAACCCCTATTACGCAGCAATATACTGGCCCGGCAAAATAATCATCTGGTACCACGTAATCGCCGTGTGTAAATAGAGTGATGCTGCAACTTTCTTTTTTTCTTATTTTAAAAAGAGGTTGTGGAATTCCCAAAAGCCATTTACTCTGCAAAAATGATTATTTAGTTCGATGTCATCAAGTTCTATCTGTTGATTAAAATAGAAATTAAAAACGTTGTGGAATTCCAAATGATAATGTAGCCTGTTAAAAGTCGTTAATTTACAGCAACCATAAAAAAGGCTTCGCTTATGTGAGGCCTTTTTGTTTTTCACTGCTACGCAATATAAACAGCACTTTGGCATTGGTAACTCTTTTGTTGAGCAGTATTCCATATAATGATGTGGCGCCTTTCATTCGCCTCTGGCATCGCGGATGTTGAGACGTCCGAACTTTATTCATGATTACTTTCCGCTTTTTGTTCTTATCACTGTAGGCACCCCGCACGACGGCGGTGAGGTTATGCGTATGTATAAATTGACGACGGGTATCTTCTATGGCGCTTCGGGTGCCAGCGGCGGCTATTGGATGCTTCAGTTACTTGATGCGGTTTCTCCAAACCAGTGGACAGCCATTGGCGTGATGGGGAGCTTGCTGTTTGGTCTGCTGACTTTCCTGGTGAATTTGTTTTTCAAAATCAGGGAAGACCGGCGCAGAGAAGAGGGAATGAATGATGAGTAGACGCAAGATAGCCACTGCTACGTTTTGCTCTGTCAGCGTGATCGTTGCAATGGTGCTGAGTAATAGCGATAGTTATCGTTCTCAACAAGGCAATGCTTTGCGTTTCAGCCAGGCGGCCATGGCGGTGATGGGCAATGTAGAGGGATGCCGGCGCGATGCTTATCTGTGTCCGGCTCGTATCAGCACTCAGGGCATTGGTCATACACGGCGTGTCTCAGGGGCGGCAACCCTGGCGGATGACCAGCAGGTTGCCCGCTGGTTCGCGGAAGATCAGTTGGATGCACAAAACTGCCTTGAATAGAACGTCGAACGTAAGTTAGGCGTGCGCTTACCGCAGAACGTGTTTGACGGTGTCGGCAGCTTTGTGTTCAACGTTGGCTGTTCGAATTTTCTGACGTCCACGCTGTACCGCTATTTGATGGCGGGATCTTACCTTGCCGCCTGTAATCAGCTCAGCCGTTGGGTATATGTCGGGCAGGAGGTGCTTCCGGGTTTGGTGGCGCGTCGCGCCAAGGAGCAGGCGCTGTGTTTGGCCACGCAGGGATAACCCCTATGATGAAAATCAACCTATTACTTACTGGCTGTGCTCTCGCGGCTGCCTTTGGTGCTGGTTAGTATATACAAGGGATGCGTTGGGACGCTGACGTTGCCGCTCGTGACAAGCAATCAAGCGAGATGCGTCAGGTGCAGCAACAATCCATTATCGCGCAGCAGGCGTTTACCTTTCAGCGCTTGAACCAGATAGCCGCCGATACCTATCAGCGCAGCCTCTCAATCAAGGCCGATTCCGATGAAAAACAGATCATTTACCGCACGATCGTCAAACGCGATCCCGTGGGGCGTCAGTGTGTGCCTGATGCTGTGTCTGACCGGTTGCTCGACTACGCGCACCGTCTACGAGCCAGTGTCGTGCACAGCGTTGCCCCAGACGTTGACGCAGCCCATCGTGGTGCCGTTACCACCGGTTGCCGATTGACCTACGCCCAGGCCGTTTACTGGATTGACCCACTGCTGGCGGCGCTGGAGCAGGCCAACAGCCAGCTTGATGCAATACGTACTGCTCAGGCCGACAGAAAATAACCCACTGTTCGCCGGTCGTCAGTGCGTCTACCCCACCGACAATCAACTACGGATGACATGCAAATCATGATGAAGCATACGCGGCTACGTGCTGCCGCTTTGGATGCGCTGCGTGCAGCAATCACGGAAAACATCACTTTCTTGACGGACGCCCCGTCACTTTAACGCCAGATCGCTTGCCCGCCATCGCGGTGTACGCCAGCGATGCGGAACCCGTGGAAAACGCTCTGGATGAAGCGCTGTGGCAAGCCAGTTTGCATATTGAGCTTTTCGAAAAGGAGGACAGCCCGGATACGACGCTGGATGAAAAGATGGCGCAAGAAATTTCTCCCGTGCTGATGTCAGTTTCAGCACTGAAGGAGAGTACGGAAACCTTCTCAACGCAGCGGTATGACTATCGACGCGATGAAGAAGGGAGCATTTGGAGGTCAGCGTACCTAGAATTTTCAATAAGTTATTATCAGTGAGGCCATTATGTCTACAACAGAAGCCATTAAAGGTGCAGGGACTACGCTTTGGGTTTTTACCGGCACCGGCGACCCCTATGCAAACCCAACGGGAGACAGCGGTTGGACCCGTCTGGCGTAGGTCAAAGAGCTGACGCCGGGCGAAATGACGGCGGAATCTTACGATAACACCTATCTGGACGGTGAAAATGCAGGATGGAGCGATACGGCACAGGGCATCAAATCAGTGGGGGACACCAGTTTCACCCTGGCGTGGAAAGCCGGTGATGTGGGGCAGCAGGAGCTGGTTGATTGGTTTACTTCCGGCGCAGTGCGCGGCTACAAAATCAAGTATGCCAACGGCGTGGTTGATGTGTTTAAGGGCTGGGTCAGTGCATTGGGTAAATCGATTCCTGTTAAGGAAGTGATTACCCGCACTGCGAAGGTGACCAATACCGGCAAGCCGGTATTGGCGGAAGACGCACCTGCTGCGGTAACGCCCTAAAGCAGCGTGTGATGCTGCTTTTTTTATGCCCCGCTTACGCGGGGCTTATTCGGTAAACATAAAATTAAGGAGAACACATGTACCTGAAAACCGAGCCTTTCGGCCCCAATCAGGTGGCGCTGTCTGAACTCTCGGGGTTGCAGCGCATTGAGTACCTCGAAGCCATTGTTGAACACATGAGCGCCTTGGAGAACATTCCTGACGCCATCCCGGAAGCCAAGAAAATGGCCATTTTTGGCAGCCTGACAATCAAACTGCACGCCTGGCTGGTATCTCGCTCACTGTGGCAACAGGATCGGGAACGCGTATTGGATGATATTTTCAACCAGGTGCTTAACGACTGGCCACCGCGTTTGATCAGTGAGGCTGCCTTGCTTGTTCAGCAACTCAGCGGCATCGCCCCCGAAAATGCCAGTGAGGAATCCGGTGGTGACAGCACCTCCAACACGCCGGGAAAGTCTTAGCAGCACAGGTGCGTTTTGCGATGCGTCTTGCACGGGAGTTTCGGCGTTACGACTGGCGCACGATGTTGTCTGAACTCTCTTCCAGTGAATTATCGGAATGGTTTGATTTCTATCAGGAGCACTACTTTTCCGATGTGCTGCTGGATGCGGAGTGTTGCGCCCTGCGTGCCACGATGCTGTTATTGGCGGGTCATCAAGATATCCCGTTACAGCAACTCAGTTTGTTACAGTAGCCTGCTGAGCCGGAAACGATGAGCGACGATGAACTGATGGCAATAGGTGAAGGATTATTTGGAGGGGTGCGTTATGGCCCAGATAGGTAATGAACAAGTGTTAAATTTTAGCGCGGAGGCTCTGTTGTTAAACAGCAGCGTTCTGCGCGTGCAGCAGAATTTGCTGTCGCTGGGAAATGTCGTTACCCAGGCGACACAGAGTTTTTCTCAATTGGTCGCTGAGCAGAGTGCGGCCTTGAAAGCGAGTGATGTGTTAGTCCAGCCGGGTAACTGGTCGGCACAGCGCGTGATGGCGCAGGGGCGCGCTGATTTTAACGATACCCGCGGTTTTATGTTGGCGGGATTGAATGGCATTGGCACCGATCAATCGAAAGATAAAACAGAGGTGAAAACCTGGCGGGACGGCCTGATTGAGTCATGGAGCGAATACGCAAAAACCGCTTCGGATACCTATGCTCAGGTGAAAGCGGGCGGTGAGTCGGCATTTAAAACGCTGGACGCGGGATTAAAGAACTTTGTGAAAACCGGCAAACTGAATCTCTCAAATTTTGCTGAATCCATGCTGAGTATGCTGGCGAACGTAGCGCTCAGGGCATCGTTGGTTGAAGGGGTTAACGCCGTTCTCGGTTTTTTTGATATTTTGACAACGACTAAGGATAAAGATAAGGATAAAAACAAGGAGAGTAAATCTTCGAATCAGGCAACCGCTTCGGCACAGCGCAGCGATACCCAGAAGAGTAATAACAGCCAGGAAGCCGGGGAGCCAAATAAAAATATCGGCAAAACCTGGGTTAATGGCCTGAGTGAATCCTGGGGGGAAATATTCAGAGAGCGCACTGGATTCCTATTCAATTATTCAGGCTGGGGGAGAGGCGGCATTCCAACAGCTAGATAATAGCGTGATGAACTTTGTTCGTACCGGAAAACTCAATTTCTCCTCTTTCGCCGAATCGGTGTTGGGCATGCTGGCGGAAATCGCTGTGAAGTCGGCACTGGTTCAGGGGGTTAATGCGGTTCTGGGAGCATTTGGGTTTACCGCCAATGCCAAAGGCGGCGTTTATACCTCATCCAGCCTGTCGGCCTATTCGGGGCAGGTAGTCGATCGCCCCACGCTGTTTGCTTTCGCCAAGGGGGCCGGGCTGATGGGCGAGGCCGGGCCGGAAGCCATTATGCCGCTGATACGTAACGCAAACGGTGTGATGGGGATGAGGGCCGTGGGCGGCAATGCGGCGCCGCAGGTCAGTATCAATATCGCCAGCGATGGCCATATTTCTCAGACCTCGTCGGCCGGGTTGGAGCAATTTGGCAGTGAAATCGGCAGCTTTGTCGATCAACGCTTTAAATCGCTGCTGACCCGAGAAATGGGGCAGGGGCGCATGTTAAGCACGGCGATGAAAGGGCGGAGAAGCTAATGACAATAGAAACATTTCACTGGCCGCTGCAAATCGGCAACCAGCCCGAGGTGCAATACAGCGAAACGGTACGCAAAGTGCAGTTTGGTGATGGTTATACGCAACTGTCCTGGGCTGGGTTAAACGGGGAAACCATCACCTTTCCCTACTCTTTTCGTGGCAAGCTTGACACTGCTGTCGAGATTCGGGATTTCTTGCGGCGTCATCGCAAAAAATCGTTCCAATGGATACCACCGCATGAAAAACCGGGGCTCTATCGGGTGGTGGAAGACTCGATAAAGTTTGCTCCGGCAGGCAACGTTCAGGGGGTTATCACCGCGACCTTCGTCCAGTGGTATAGCGTGTAACAACCCCGTCTTTCATCATCATTCCCCAGCCTGCGCGCTGGTTTTTTTGTATCTGGAGAACCGATGTCTATCAATCTCGACGCCCAACAGCTGGCGCCGGGCGATCGCGTGCGCTTGTTTGAAGTGGATTGCACCGCATTCGATGGCCCGGAGCTCTATTTTCACAACCATCTTGTCCCCCACACCGCTGACGAGCTTGCCGCCGCAGCGGGGGATGACAGTAAACTCCCGGCAAAATCCATCTGGTGGCAGGGAAAAGAGTATAAGGCATGGCCGACGCACATTGAGGGGTTGGAAATGACCAGCGATGGCAGTGCTCCCACCCCTACACTGGCAGTGGGTAATATCGACGGCACCATCACCGCGCTGTGCCTGGTCTACCAAAATCTGGCGCAGGCACCGCAGGAGCATTTCATCATGAGCCCCGAGGACTATGCGCAGGCCGAAGACAGCGGCACGTTGGTGGCGATCGTGCACGGCCATCCCGATGCCACTACCATGCCCAGCCCCGTCGATCTTGCTCAATGCGATCGATCGCAACTGCCCTGGGTGATCGTCAGTTGGCCAGAAGGTGATGTTCGCACTCTGATGCCGCAGCAGGGGGTTAAGCCACTGCTGGCGCGTCCTTTTGTGCACGGCATTTGGGATTGCTACGCCATTGTACGCGACTGGTCTCAGTTGGAGCGCAATATTCAACTGCCGAATTTTGCGCGCGCAGACGACTGGTGGAATCGGGGGGAAAACCTGTATATGACGCACTACCGCGAAGCGGGTTTTACGCCGGTGACGGATGATATTGCGCCGGGTGATGTGATCATTATGCAGGTACGCGCCAGCGAACCGAATTATGCCGGCGTCTACGTTGGCAACGGTGAAATGCTGCGCCATATGTACGGCCAGCTCAGCCAGAAAGTGCCCTACGGCGGCTACTGGCTGGACAGAACCATTATCCGACTGCGTTATACCGGAGGGAATAATGACGCTAGCCATTGAGTATCAGCCGTTAAAAACCATTCGGCTTTACGGCGTATTGGGCGCAACCTTTGGTCGCGTGCATCGTCTGGCGGTGGAAACCCGGCAGGAAGCCATTAAAGCGCTGGGGGTGATTATTCCCGGTTTTGAAAAGTTTCTACTGAGCAGTAAGTCGCGTGGTTTAACTTATGCCATATTTGACGGTAAGCGGAATCTTGCATTGGGTGAGTTGGACTTTATCGTTGCAGATGAGATTCGTATTGCTCCGGTTATTATTGGCAGTAAGCGGGCGGGCGTATTTCAAACGATTTTGGGTGCAGTGTTGCTGGTTGCTTCTATATGGAATCCTGCTTCATTAATACCAGCCAAGGCGCTTTTAACAGTCGGTGCCATGAGGGCATCCATGATGCTGGGCGGCGTAATGCAAATGCTGACCCCGATTCAAGGTGGTATCTCCATGCGTCAGTCTCCGGAGAATAAGCCCTCTTAATGCGTTCGGCGGGCCGGTTAACTCCATTGCGCAGGGCAACCCGGTGCCGATTCTTTACGGCCGTCGTCGTATTGGCGGCGCGATTATTTCTGCCGGTATTTATGCGGAAGACCAGCAATAATTATTGCCTTCATCAACGTTTTACTCACGCTGTCGTGCTTTATTTACCTCTGTCTGCACACAGCCAAGGTAAAAAAGATGAAAGCATCCCTATTATTGCCACTGCAATTATTGTTTCTGCCAATGATGTTTTTCTCCGTATTGTTATTGCCGGATGTTGCCATAGCCAAATCTCAGCCCGTCAATAACGATCAAATAAAACAAGCCATCATCGATGAGTCTATTTCTGCTTATCCGGGAAATTGCCCGTGCCCCTACAATTCGGCACGCAACGGCAGCAGCTGTGGGAAACGCAGCGCGTGGAGCCGGGCTGGGGGCTATTCGCCGATCTGTTATAAGAATGAAGTGACGCAAGAGATGATTGATACCTGGAAGAAACGACATAAATCCTGATTTCGACAAACCCGCCTTGAGCGGGTTTTCTTTTTAATGGAGTACCCATGGTAGCGATTAAAGGCAGCAAAGGCGGCAGCGCGAACGCGCGCGTTCCTGTTGAGTCGCCAGATTCCATTCAATCCACCTCCTACGCCAAAATACTGTTGGCACTGGGGGAAGGTGAATTTGCCGGGAATCTGGATGGCTCGTGTATTTTTCTTGACGGTACGCCGCTTAATGACAGTAACGGCAACGCCAATTTTTCCGGCGTGTCGTGGGCATTTCGTCCCAGTACGCCTGACCAAAGCTATATCCCCGGTTTTCCCGGTGTCGAAAACGACATTACGGTAAGCACCGAGCTGACCAGTAAAACACCGTGGATACGTTCGCTGACCAACATTCACCTCTCTGCGGTGCGGATACGCTTCTCGTGGGCGGCTACCGCATTGAATATGCCATTGATATCGCAACGGACGGCGGCAGCTACCGTGAAGTGCTCAAAACGGCGATTGACGGTAAAACCACCACGCAATATGAGCGCAGCCACCGTATCGATTTGCCCAGCGCATCAACCGGCTGGCAGATCCGCGTGCGCCGCATCACGCCCAATTCCACCAGCAATCGTATTGCCGATAAGATGGCGATTGAAGCCATTACCGAAGTGATCGATGCCAAGCTGCGCTATCCGGAAACGGCGCTGCTGCTGCAGTTTGACGCGCAGCAGTTTCAAAATATTCCGGTTATCTCCTGCGAACCGGATGGACGTATTATCCGCGTGCCCACTAACTATGATGCACAAGCTCGGCGCTACAGCGGCAGTTGGGATGGCACGTTCAAGTGGGCGTTCTCCAACAATCCCGCCTGGGTTTACTACGATATTCAGCTTTCAGAACGTTTTGGCCTTGGCGAGCGCATCAAAGCCACTAATCTGGTGTTGTCGAAATGGACGCTGTACCAGATTGCGCAGTACTGCGATCAGCTTGTGCCGGATGGTCATGGCGGCAGCGGCACGGAACCCCGCTTTTTGTGCGATGTGTACATCCAATCGCAAGAAGATGCGTGGACGGTGCTGAACGATCTGGCGGCGATCTTTCGCGGTTCCTCGTTCTGGGCAAATAACCAGATGAACGTGCTGGCCGATATGTCGCGCGAGATGGATTACGTGGTAACGCGTGCCAATGTGCGTGACGAGCGATTTACCTACAGCAACACCAGCAGCAAGACGCACTACAGCACGGCGATGGTGGCGTGGTCCGATCCGGATAACGCTTATCTGGACGCGGTGGAAGCCGTTTCGGATAACAAGCTGGTGCGGCGCTACGGCATCAAACAGGCAGATGTGACCGCAATTGGTTGTACGCGCTAGACCGAAGCGATCCGGCGCGGTAAATGGATTTTGCACACCAACGATGCCGATCGGACCGTTTCTTACGCCATGGGGCTGGACGGTGATATTCCGGTTCCCAGCGCCATTGTTGGTATCGCTGATCCATTGCTGGCCGGGCGTCCATTAGGTGAGCGTATCAGTGCGGTTGACGGACGTAACATCATGCTTGACCGCATCTCTTCTGCGGCAATCGGTGAACGCCTGATTCTCAACCTGCCGAGCGGGAAAGCGGAAGGGCGCACCATTGAGGCGGTAAACGACAAAGTTGTCACCGTCACCACGGCGTATAGCGAAACGCCAGTACCAGAGTCTGTGTGGGCGGTAGATGCCAACGACTTGGCATTGCAACTGTATTGCGTCATTGGTGTGAAAGAGGTGGGAGGACAGCGCCTCATTTGACATCACGACCATCGAATTCGACCCTGATAAATTCGCCAAAATTGATACCGGTGCGCGCATTGAATCTCGCCCAATCAGTCTGGTTCCGCCTTCGGTACAGCCTGCGCCGACCAACGTGGCTATCAGTGGCGATAACCACATTGAGCAAGGTATCAATATCACCACCCTGCGCATTACCTGGGACAAAGCGGACAGTGCCATTGCGTATGAAGTGCAATGGCGGCGTGATAACGGCAACTGGATCAGTGCGGCGCGCACCTCGGCACAAGGCGTTGAGGTGCCGGGTATTTATGCCGGACGCTATCAGGCGCGCGTGCGCGCCATCAATGCCACGGAGATCTCTAGCCTGTGGGCTAACGCGCAGGAAACTACGCTAACAGGTAAAGCGGGCAACCCTCCGGCACTGGCCAGTTTCACCACCACCTCGCTGGTGTTTGGCGTCCAGCTTGACTGGCAATTCCCCGCTGGCACGGACGATACCCTGAAAACCGAGATTCAGTATTCCCCGACGAGCGACGGGCAGAATGCGTTGCTGCTGGCAGATGTGGCGTATCCCACACGTGCCTATCAGCAAATGGGCCTCAGTGTTGGCCAGGAATTCTTTTACCGTGCCCGTATCGTCGATAAGTCTGGTAATCAGGGGCCGTAGACGGGGTGGATCAGCGGTGAATCGAGCGTAGATGTCGGAGATATCGCGGATGCTATTTTGGCGGAGATTGAGGGTTCCGGTGCCTGGCAGTCACTGGTAACAAATATTGCCACAAACACACAGCAGATTGCTGATGGCATGCTCTCCAGTATTGAGCAAGCGAAAGCCATTTTGCGTAATAGCCTGACAATAGATGAAGAGTCTCGCAGATGGCGTACTGAAAATGGTGCTCGCGTGGCAGAAATTGCAGATACACACGCTGCAGTAGCCAATGAAGTCGAAGCGCGGACTATCGCGCTCTTGGAAATGCAAACGCAGATTGGCACAACTCAAAGTAACCTGAATACATTGCAGCAGACGGTTACAACACTGGAAAAGACGACCTCGCAGAATGTGGATAGCCTCACAAGCAAAATGCGTGCAGCGGAAGGGGAGATTGACGGGCTCTCTACCGTTGTTGATGGCTTGCAGACCAAAGTTACCCAACAAGGGAATACTTTAATGTCGCAGGGGCAATCCATCACGCAAATCACCGCGTCGGTCGGAACGGCTCAGACTACGGCTGATAGCGCTAAATCTTCCGCCGCTGCCGCACAGCAGGCGGCAACGAATGCTGCTACTGCGGCGGGTAATAAAGGTAAAGTGATTTATGGCACCGCAGAACCTGCGGTGGCGGATCGCCTGACGCAAAACGTGTGGATTGACACGACCAATAGCGCCAATACACCAAAACGCTGGAATGGTTCGGCATGGCAGGCAGTTACAGACAAGGCCGCCACAGACGCCGCTGCGGCAGCAAAATCCGCCGCCAGTGCAGGGGCCGCGGCACATTCTACGGCTAACGGCGCTGTGCAGAGTGTCAATGCGGTATCTGCAACGGTTACGCAGCAAGGTAACACTATTACTGCGCAGGGAGCGCAGATTAGCCAGCTAACAGCGACAGTGAATGGTGCCACAACGAAAATCAGCGACATTAGCCAAGTGGTTAATGGCATTGACGGTAAATTGTCAGCTTCTCGAACCATTAAAGTGGGGGTTGATGCAAATGGAAAACAATATCTGGCTGGTATTTGTCTAGATGTTTCAAATTCAACTACCGGGATGCAGTCAAATATTATTCTGTTAGCCGACAGAACGTCCATTATGACCAATGCGGGAGGAACACCGACACCTGTATTTACGACGCAGGGAACGCAGGCGATTTTGAATAGTGTCGTAATTGGGGACGCAACAATTACGTCAGCTAAAATCAAAGATGCGGCAATAACTGGGGCTAAGATTGCTAATACTCAGATTGGGACCGCTCATATTGTTGACGGTGCTATTACTAATGCGAAAATTGCAGGGATTGTTCAGTCCAATAACTATAGTGCAATTAATCGCACTGGGTGGATGATCAACAAGAATGGCGATGCCGACTTCTTTGGCCGGGTTTATGCCGGTAAGATGGAAGGCGACATCACAGCGGAGTTGCTTAACCTTAGCTTGTCGTTCTCTGGACAGAGTGGCATGGTGTTGCACGCGTTCGCTCTATTCACCATCGAAAAAGAGGTGTTCATCATTGGTTCGCCTGAGCCGGAAGACCCCTATTGGTCTCCTATCAGTGGTAATCCGTCAGGATGGAGAATGAAAGGGTTTTGCCTAGGTATTTATCCCGGACTAATCAATCAGGTGAGTGGGAGTGGGTTTTACGTTGATGACGATTTCCAAGTTAACCGGTGTGTGCCCGGCGGTGGTCTTGTTAACGAGGTTCACTTATCGCCGCGAGAAACCCAGGGGCAAACAACTATCCTCGCGCAAAGCGTAAATTTAGTGCCAACCGTGAAACTAATCGTTCCTGCTGGTACCGGTAAGGCAATAATTAAGTTTAAGTTCGGGCATCGTAACAGTCGTTATGCTGGGTTTATGAGATTTGACGTTCGCGCATACAAACGTACTGATTCAATTGCGAAGGTTATGACGCAAACACCGGATGAGAACCCGAGATAACAAAAAGGAACTTCTGCTCCTTTTTTAATTGTCAGCTTTAAACCACCTTCTCGGGAGTGGTGATTGTTTAATCCGCAACTCTACTGAAAGAGTGCGCTAGTCCCTTACATAGATAGCGCACTATACGACTAAGAGAGTAACTATGAATGCATGGTAAAAATCGCACCCTCGAGGTGGTGTAGGGTAGTAAAGGCGTTGTCGGCAACGGTACGCAATGGGCGAATGATATTTTGGGGAGTGGTCGCGACCATGCTCTCATCATCAGCACGGCCACAGGCTACTGGCCGCTTGGGAGGGAAGGCAGATTTAATTCAGACGTTCAGAAAGTGCCGGGGAATGGGTAGGGTGGATTTAAATACTGTCACCGGGAAACAATGTGGAGTTTGGTATCAAAATTCAAATACTGCCGCTACTGGTGCCAGAAATCACCCTGTTTCAGTTAGCGACATGTTGTTGGTTATTGCAAAAAATACAGATGGGCTATCAGCATGTACCCAGCTTTATTTCCCTTATAACTCCGTCCGTATCTATTATCGATATTTCCTTGCTAGTGGAACATAGGGGGCGGGGCTCAGGGTTATTGAAGCAACCGGACCTATACATCTTTATCCCGGTACAAACGGAGGTGAAATATTTCATGGGGCAACTCAGCGTATTCTGGTCCAAGGCGGTAACGCCGTAGCCGACTCTAACGGATTCTGGAAAACAGCAAGCCCGGTCGTGAAATTGTTCTTAGACGGCACTAGCGAACTCACCAGCGAGGCCGAAGGCATCACTACCGAGCGCTTGAGCGAAGGCGTGTATCGCATTTCCGGCTGTTTGGGCCTGAATGCCGATCGCGCCTGGGGCGGTGATGAGGGCAGCGAGAAGATAAACCTGGATGGCTCTATCGTCGTTCGCACCTATCATCGGCCACACCCGGACGCACCCGCGTTCGCACGTAACGAGATTGAAGGCTACGCGAACGGCGATCCGATCGATATCCCGCACGACACCTTTATCTCGGTGCGCGTGCAGATGCCAGAGGCTGAAGTGCAAGGGAAAGTAGTTGAAACGGTGCCAAATGAGGCTGCAAACGAAGTTGTTTTGGAAACCTCAGCACAAGCGTGAGTAACACCCCAGTCAGGCCGGTCTGCGATGACCGGCCTGACTGGGGTTCGCGCATAATCCCCCCCCAACCTGAAATTTTTTCTCACAGCAGTGACACTCACGCACCGTGCGCCGGGTACGGTTTTAGTAACGTAAATAAAATCAATCTATAAGCATTACGCTGCGTTTCCTGTCCCGCTGTTATTCCATTACGGAACTTATCATTCCAATTCGGCATTTCATAACCCTTCCTACAGCACCGTATAGTCCACTTATCAAATTTTTAACTTTGTTAAGGCGATTGTGAACTATCTCCCTTTGTTCGCTGACGTGAAGCAGCGTGTGGTGTTGGTGGTCGGCGGCGGTGAGGTGGCAACGCGCAAAATTGATTTGTTATTGCGTGCTGGGGTTGATGTGCATGTGTTTGCACAATCGCTGGCTGATCCGCTATTGGTAAAGCAAAAAGCAGATCAGTTGCATTGGCTGGCGCAGGAGTTCGCCCCAGAACAGGTGGATAAGGTCTTTCTGGTGATCGCCGCCACCGATGATGTTGCATTGAACGCGGCAGTGTCTGAAGCGGCACAGCAGCGTTATCGCTTGGTCAACGTGGTGGACGACCAGCCTAAATGCTCGTTTATTTTTCCGTCCATTGTCGATCGCTCACCGTTGGTGGTGGCGATTTCCTCGGGCGGACAAGCGCCGGTGCTGGCGCGTTTACTGCGTGAAAAGCTGGAGGCGCTGCTGCCTGCCAGTTTAGGCGATATGGCCCGAGTGGCAGGCGAATGGCGCGATCGCGTCAAAGATCGGCTGCATTCGATGCGCGCACGCCGTCAATTTTGGGAACGACTGTTTAATAGCCCTTTTGCTGACCAAATTGCCGCAGGGCAACAGGCGGTGGCGGAGGAAACTCTGCGCCAGCAGTTGGATCAACCGCAACGGGTGCAGGGTGATGTGGCGTTGGTGGGTGCCGGGCCGGGGGATGCCGGTTTGTTGACCCTGCGTGGCTTGCAACTGATTCAACTGGCAGATGTGGTGCTCTATGACTATCTGGTGAGTCCGGAAGTGCTGGAGCTGGTGCGTCGTGATGCGGAGAAAATCTGCGTCGGCAAGCGTGCTTCCGCGCACTCATTGCCGCAGGGGGAGATCAACCGCCTGCTGTTTACGCTGGCGTCGAGCGGTAAACGTGTGGTGCGGCTGAAAGGGGGCGATCCCTTCATATTTGTGCACGGCAGCGCCAAGCATACCGACATCATGAAAACCGAAGGGTTGAAGCAAGCGCTGGATAAGTACGGTTTTGATGCGACTTTCGGCGGTGCGCGGCGTGATGAAGAGAAATCACGTGCCAAAGAGCGTATCTACTCCTTCCGCGATCGGTTTCACCGCTGGGATCCAAAAAATCAGCGCCCGGAGTTGTGGCATAACTACAACGGCCAGATTAACAAGGGTGAAAGTATTCGCGTGTTCCCGCTCTCCAACTGGACGGAACTGGATATCTGGCAATATATCTATCTGGAAAATATCGATATCGTGCCGCTCTATCTGGCAGCCCCGCGTCCGGTGCTGGAGAGCGATGGCATGCTGCTGATGGTGGATGATGATCGTATCGATCTGCAACCGGGCGAGGTGATCGATCAACGCATGGTGCGCTTCCGTACCCTCGGCTGTTGGCCGCTGACCGGCGCGGTGGAATCGCAAGCGCAGACGCTGCCGGAAATCATTGAAGAGATGCTGATATCGACTACCAGCGAGCGGCAAGGGCGCGTCATTGACCGGGATCAGGCCGGCTCGATGGAACTGAAAAAGCGTCAGGGGTATTTTTAAGGAATCGTCAAATGAACCAAAGCATTGCACAACAGATTGCCGATCAAGGCGGAGTTGAAGCCTATTTGCACGCGCAGCAGCATAAAAGTTTACTGCGTTTTCTGACCTGCGGCAGCGTGGATGACGGTAAAAGTACCTTGATTGGCCGTTTGCTGCACGATACGCGTCAGATATACGAAGATCAGCTTTCCATATTACACAACGACAGTAAGCGTCTGGGGACGCAAGGGGAGAAGCTGGATCTGGCGTTGCTGGTAGATGGCTTGCAGGCCGAGCGCGAACAGGGTATTACCATTGATGTCGCTTACCGCTATTTCTCCACGGAAAGACGCAAATTCATTATTGCCGATACTCCCGGTCATGAGCAGTACACGCGTAATATGGCGACCGGCGCCTCGACCTGCGATCTGGCGATCCTGCTGATCGATGCGCGCAAAGGCGTGCTGGATCAAACCCGTCGCCATAGCTTCATTGCCACGCTGCTGGGTATCCGCCATCTGGTGGTGGCGGTGAATAAAATGGATCTGGTGGACTACCAACAAACGGTATTCGAGCAGTTCAAGCAGGATTACCTCGATTTTGCTCAGCAGCTACCGTCATCGTTACAGGTGACCTTCGTGCTTATCTCTGCGCTGGATGGGGATAATGTGGCGACGTCGAGCACGACCATGCCCTGGTACAGCGGCCCGACGCTGCTGGACGTGTTGGAAACGGTAGACGTTACGCGGCAGAGCGATACGCAGCCGATGCGTTTTCCGGTGCAGTATGTTAATCGGCCCAACCTGGATTTTCGTGGCTATGCGGGAACGCTGGCTTCCGGCGTGGTGCAGGTCGGGCAGCGCGTGAAGGTGCTGCCGTCCGGCGTGGCCTCCACCGTAGAACGCATCGTCACCTTTGATGGCGATCTGCAACAGGCACACGCGGGAGAAGCGATCACGCTGGTGCTGGCAGATGAAGTAGATATCAGCCGTGGCGATTTGCTGGTGCCGGAGGCGGATGATTTGCGCGCGGTACAGCATGCGCAAGTCGATGTGGTGTGGATGGCGGAACAACCGCTGGTGCCGGGACACAGCTACGATATCAAGGTCGCGGACAAGAAAACCCGTGCGCGGGTAGACAACATTCAGTATCAGGTTGAGATCAATTCGCTGACGCAGCGCGTCACAGAAAACCTGCCGTTGAACGGTATTGGTCTGGTGGATTTGACCTTTGATGAACCGTTGCTGCTGGAGCCCTATCAGCAAAATGCCACCACGGGTGCCATGATTTTTATCGACAGGCTGAGCAACGTGACCGTCGGTGCCGGGCTGGTACACGAGCCGATTGTGCAGGTGACGCAGGAACTTTCTGCCTACAGTGCGTTTGAGCTGGAGCTGAATGCGCTGGTGCGTCGCCACTTCCCGCATTGGGGTGCGCGCGATCTGTTGGGAGGGAAGTAGCATGGCGTTGTCATCAGAAGAGAAACGCTACGCCAGCGATGCGAATATTGTCTGGCACGATCACCTGGTGGCGCGCAGCGACCGCGAGCGGTTGCACCGCCATCAAGGGGCGGTTGTCTGGTTTACTGGCCTGTCGGGATCGGGGAAATCCACCCTGGCAGGGCAACTGGAACAGCGCTTACACCAACTCGGCGTCAGTACTTATTTGCTTGATGGCGATAATGTGCGCCATGGGCTGTGCCGCGATCTGGGCTTTTCCGACGCCGATCGGCGCGAGAATATTCGCCGTGTTGGCGAGGTAGCCAGCTTGATGGTGGATGCCGGGCTGGTGGTGCTGACGTCGTTTATCTCGCCCCACCGCGCGGAGCGTCAGATGGTGCGCGAATCGCTGCCGGAAGGAAAGTTTATCGAGGTGTTTGTCGATACGCCGTTGGCGGTGTGTGAAGCGCGCGATCCTAAAGGATTGTATAAGAAAGCGCGTGCCGGATTACTGACCAATTTTACCGGTATCGACGCCGTGTACGAGCCTCCGCAGACGCCTGATCTGCGGTTGGAAGGCGAACAATTGGTAACAAATTTGACCGATCAGTTATTAGATCTACTGCACAGTCGAGCTATTATCAAAGTCTGATTGGCTCTGTCAGGTGTCACTGCCTTTTGCGGTGGGGCGGAGTGTTACAGGGTAGACTATGCAGAACGTAACGCAGTTATCGGTGAGTAAGCGGCGTGTGGTGCGTGAAGATGAACGCACCTATCCGTCTATGGGCGCTATCGCCGGTTTTTCTTTCTACTGGCTGGCGTTTGTGTTGCCGATTTTGGTCTATGGCGCCAATACCACGCTGTTCTTTATGCTCTACACCTGGCCGTTCTTTCTTGCGTTAATGCCTGCGTCAGTGCTGATTGGCGTTTTTTTCAGTGTGATATTCAAAGGCAATATGGCGCTGATGGTGCTGTGCAGCGGCGCGGTGATTGTCTGTCTATTCTGGCTGGTATTTTCGCTGATCACTGGCTGGTGAGAGGCGGTGTAACAGCACCGCTATCTGTTACCGACCTTTAACAAATGTGACTGATGTCTCACATAACGCGCGGTTCCTCGTGTTTTTTCTCTCCTTTTGCAATAACACTTTTAAACCTTGGGTTATCCGCCTTTAACCGGATAAGCGCAGCATGGTGCGTTAATCCGCCTCGATAATATGGAGTCGGAGGCAAAGTTATGGGATGATTAGGCGGTTTTTCAGGGGGCGGGATGGGAAAGCTAACGCTGTTATTATTGATTTTGCTCGGTTGGCTTCAATATTCGCTATGGCTGGGTAAAAATGGCATTCATGACTATGTTCGGGTTAAAGACGACGTAGCTGCCCAACAGGGCAACAACGGCAAGCTCAAAGCCCGGAACGAACAGCTGTTTGCGGAAATCGACGATCTTAATGGTGGACAAGAAGCCATTGAAGAGCGCGCCCGCAACGAATTGGGCATGATTAAACCGGGTGAGAGTTTCTATCGTCTGGTACCGGATCAATCCGGTCGCCGCGCGGCGACAGCGCCTTCATCTGCGAATTCTGGCGCGTCCAACGCCCTGTCTTCTTCTAACCCTATGACGTCACGTTAACCCATGTTTGAACCGCTGGTTTCCTTACCTGAGGTTGTCGCCGTCCTGCCCGCAGCCGGAAACGGCAGCAGAATGGAGTGCGACTGCCCAAAACAATATCTCACCCTTCATGGCAAAACGCTGTTGGAACACACGCTGGCAGCGTTGTTTCAGCATCCGCACATCCAGCGTGCCGTGGTGGTGATCAGCCCGGATGACTGGCGCTTTGCCTCCTTGCCGCTGGCGCAAGATCCACGTATCAGCGTGGTGTTCGGGGGTAAACAACGGGCCGATTCGGTGCTGGCCGGTTTGCGTGCAGTAAGCGATGCGCCCTGGGTGCTGGTGCACGATGCGGCGCGTCCGTGTTTGCATCTTCAGGATCTCGATCGCTTGTTGCAGCTTATTCGGCACTGCGACGTGGGTGGCATTCTTGCAGCACCGGTGCGGGATACCATGAAGCGCAGCCAAGGAGCGGCGATCGATCATACGGTTGATCGCGGTAGCCTGTGGCATGCTTTAACGCCACAGCTGTTTCCTCGGGTATTATTGCAACGTTGCCTGGAGTGCGCGTTGCAGGAAGGCGCTGTGGTGACAGATGAAGCGTCGGCGCTGGAGTATTGCGGCTATCATCCACAGATTGTTTCCGGGCGCGCTGATAATATTAAAGTAACGCGTCCTGAGGATTTGGCGCTGGCCGAGTTCTATCTGGCTAGACTGGCACAACCCAACGAGTGATGTGCCCTTCACCAACCTCATGTTTCACAACCATTCGATAATCAAGGAGAATAACCCCATGCGTATTGGTCACGGTTTTGATGTCCATAAACTGGGCGGCGAAGGCCCATTGGTGATCGGCGGGGTTCGTATTCCTTACCCTCAGGGATTGTTGGCGCATTCTGACGGCGATGTGCTGCTGCATGCCGTGACGGATGCGCTGCTGGGCGCTGCGGCGCTGGGCGATATTGGCAAACTGTTTCCCGATACCGATCCGGCCTACAAAGGGGCGGATAGCCGCGATCTGCTGCGTCAGGCGTGGCAACGCATTCAGGAAAAAGGCTATCGGCTGGGAAATCTGGATGTCACTATTATCGCGCAAGCGCCGAAGATGGCTCCGCATATTCCGCAGATGCGCGTCAATCTGGCGGAAGATCTCCACTGTCATATGGATGACGTCAACGTAAAAGCCACGACCACCGAACAGCTTGGGTTTACCGGGCGCGGCGAGGGGATCGCCTGTGAGGCCGTTGCCCTGTTGGTGAAAGACGAGCGGAGTGAAGTGGTCGCATCGTAATGCAGCAAGAACCAGCTACGCTCAACATGGAAACCCTGACCTGGCTCCATGGCGAACCTCTGGCAACCGGGACGCTCAAGGCGACAGCCGATGATTTCCGCGTGGTGGAATATCTCGGGTTCGCGCCGGATGGTGATGGCGAGCATGTGCTGGTACAGGTGCGTAAACGTGGCTGCAACACCGCGTTTGTGGCAGAAGCATTGGCGAAATTCGCCCGCATTCCCGCTCGTGCCGTGAGCTATGCAGGCCTGAAAGACCGGCATGCGGTGACTGAACAGTGGTTTTGCCTGCATCTGCCGGGAAAAGCCTTGCCTGATTTCTCTGCCTTTATGCTTGAAGGGGGTGAAATCCTTGCCTGCGCCCGTCATCGGCGCAAGCTGCGTATTGGTACGTTGCGTGGCAATCAGTTTACGCTGACGCTGCGTGATATCAGCGATCGCGCTGCTGTAGACGCCCGCTTATCTGTTATCGCAGAACAGGGCGTTCCCAATTATTTTGGCAGCCAGCGCTTTGGCCACGGCGGTAACAATTTGATTCAAGCGGCCCGTTGGGCCAGAGATGAGATTCGCGTTAAAGAGCGCAGCAAACGCAGCTTCTACCTGTCGGCCAGTCGCAGCGCACTGTTTAATCTCATCGTGAGTGCGCGTTTGAGCCAGGGACTTGCGACGCAAGTCGTCGCAGGCGACGTGTTGCAACTCGCCGGGCGCGGCAGTTGGTTTGTAGCAAATGAAGACGAACTGGCGGCGCTTCAGGCTCGCGTCGATCGGCGTGAACTGTGTGTGACGGCACCGATGCCGGGCGAGGGCGAACCGGGCACTCAGGGTGACGCGTTGGCGTTTAAACAACGCTGCCTGGTGGGGCAAGAAACGCTGCTCGGGCTGCTGCGCCGCGAACGCGTTGAGGTTGCGCGGCGTGCTGCGTTGCTTTATCCGCAGCAAATGCGCTGGTCATGGCCGGATGAGACGTCGGTCACGTTGGATTTTTGGCTACCGGCGGGCAGTTTTGCTACCAGCGTAGTGCGTGAGATCATTACGCCGCTGGAGCAGGTGGATATTGCTGATTGAGGTGTCGTACCGATAAAGTAAGGATACGAACTCAAGGCGGTGCATTATCGTTATTGAGTAAGGGCATGAAGACGTTAATCACGACTGAGGCTGGCGGAATAGGGTGAACAAGCGCATGCAAACGATGCTGACACTGTTGCGTCAGCAGGGCATTCAGGATGAGCGATTGCTTAAGGCGATCGAGGATGTGCCGCGCGAACGTTTTGTCGACGAAGCCTTTGAACATAAGGCTTATGAAAATACTGCGCTACCGATAGGTTCCGGTCAAACCATCTCTCAGCCTTACATGGTTGCCCGCATGACGGAACTGCTGCAATTGACCCCTGCCTCTCGCGTGCTTGAGATTGGTACCGGTTCCGGTTACCAAACGGCGATTTTGGCGCATTTGGTAAAGCAGGTTTTTTCCGTTGAGCGTATTAAAGGGTTGCAATGGCAGGCTAAACGGCGATTAAAGCAGTTGGATTTGCACAATGTTGCCACTCGGCATGGCGATGGCTGGCAGGGCTGGCCATCACGCGGCCCGTTCGATGCCATCATTGTGACGGCGGCTGCACCTGAAATTCCGAATGCGCTGATGGAGCAATTGGATGAAGGCGGCATTATGGTGCTCCCTGTGGGAGAACAATCGCAGACGTTGCAACGTATACAACGTCACGGTGGAGAATTTGTAGTTAACACTATCGAAACGGTCAAATTTGTTCCACTGGTCAAAGGTGAACTAGCCTGATACCTTTGCAAACACGTTTTACAGGTATCAGTCATTTACGATTTATTTTAATAGAACTTATTTCAATACAACCCTGTCATAGTGAGAACACGTTGATATTGCTAGCATTGGATAGGTGCCAATACTGTGATGACAGGGCGATCCTTGAGCGATCTCATCAATGTATTGATTGAGTATTACGGTTATAGGGGAGCAAGGCGCATGGGAAGCCAAACGAGAACACTGCGTCAGATGGCGGCGTGCACGGCAATTATTTTGGGGTTGGCGGGGTGTTCCAATAATGACAGTAAACCCGCTACGATCAGCAGCGTAGGCGGTCAAGGCAATATCAGTAGCCGCGGTAGCATGCTATCGTCTCCGCCCTCTAACATTTCCTCTTCCGGCGATGCGCCGATTACCACGCGCGATGGCCGTATCGTTTACAACCGCAGTTATAACGCGATTCCTAAAGGTAGCTACGGTGGCACTAACTATACGGTAAAACGCGGTGACACACTGTTCTATATTGCCTGGATAACCGGCAGCGATTATCGCGAGCTGGCGCAGCGTAATAATATCCCTGAACCTTACAGCCTGAATGTCGGGCAGGTGCTTCAGGTGAGCGATGGGGCCTCAGCGCCAGTGAGCGGCGGTGCAACCGGAGGCGGACGCATGCTGGCGGGAGGGACGAGCAGCAGTGGCGGTATGCTGGCGCCTTCAGATGCTACGTGGGGGGGCGTGCTTCAGCCGCCGTCAATGACGCAAATTCAAACAACGCAGGTTGATTCTCAGTCAACTAATGCGTATTCTGGAAATTCGGGTAAACAGAATGTAGGTAAGATGTTGCCTTCCACCGGAGCTGCCGTAACGGCTCCAGTGACCACCCCCGCGGCTGTTGAAAGCAGTGCTCCTGCTGTCGACAGTTGGCGTTGGCCTACTGAGGGGAAAGTCATAGATAGTTTCTCCGCATCGGAGGGGGGAAACAAAGGGATTGATATCGCTGGCACTCGTGGGCAACCGATCATGGCGACGGCTTCAGGGCGCGTCGTTTACTCGGGCAACGCATTACGCGGTTACGGTAATCTGATCATAATCAAACACGATGATGATTACCTGAGCGCCTATGCTCATAATGACACTATGCTGGTCCGGGAACAACAAGAGGTCAAGGCGGGTCAACAGATCGCTACCATGGGTAGCACCGGAACCAGTTCAGTACGCTTGCATTTTGAAATTCGTTACAAGGGGAAATCCGTAAACCCGCTGCGTTACCTTCCGCAGCGATAAATCGGGCAGAGTATTTCGGTATTCTGCCAAGGGATCACGGGTAGGAGCCACTTATGAGCCAAAGCACGCTGAAAGTTAACGAGTTACATGATGATGCCGAGTTCGATGAAAATGGACTTGATGTTTTTGACGAAAAGGCGCTAGCGGAGGAAGAGGCGGGGGATAATGAGGCATCCGATGATGAGTTGTTATCCCAAAGTGCAGCCCAGCGTGTGCTGGATGCAACCCAACTCTATTTGGGAGAGAGCGGTTACTCCCCGCTTCTGACCGCAGAAGAAGAAGTGTTTTTTGCTCGGAGAGCGCTGCGCGGTGACGTTTTGTCGCAACGCCGCATGATTGAAAGTAACCTGCGGTTGGTGGTTAAAATCGCTCGTCGCTACAACAATCGCGGTTTGGCGCTATTGGATCTCATCGAAGAAGGTAATCTTGGGTTGATCCGGGCGGTTGAGAAGTTTGATCTTGAAAGGGGCTTCCGCTTTTCAACCTATGCCACATGGTGGATTCGCCAGACGATTGAACGGGCTATCATGAACCAAACCCGTACCATTCGTTTGCCTATTCACATCGTAAAAGAACTGAACGTTTATCTGTGTACCGCGCGTGAACTTTCGCACAAGCTGGATCATGAACCCAGTGCGGAAGAGATTGCCGAGCAGCTCGACAAACCCGTTGATGACGTAAATCGCATGTTGCGCTTGAACGAGCGCATTACATCGGTTGATACGCCATTGGGCGGAGACTCTGATAAAGCGCTGCTGGATATTCTGGCGGATGAAAAAAACAACGGACCAGAAGACACCACACAAGACAACGATATGAAACAGAATATCGTTAAATGGTTGTTCGAACTGAATGCTAAACAGCGTGAAGTGCTGGCTCGTCGTTTTGGGCTGCTGGGTATGAAGCGGCAATGCTTGAAGACGTTGGTCGTGAAATTGGCTTAACCCGTGAACGTGTGCGCCAAATACAGGTAGAAGGGCTGCGCCGTCTGCGTGAAATTTTGCAGGTACAGGGGTTGGATATTGAAGAGCTGTTCCGTGAATAACGGGAGGCAGATTCCATCGCCGTATTTGCTCTTTTGGCCCAGTTATCCGTTAAATAAAAAGTATCAGTCAAATAAAAAAGGTGGGGCTTGCTTGCCCCACCTTTTTTATGCCTTGCTTCCACTCATTAGCGAACGGTATTCGCCAGCAGAAAATCAACGATCTCTCCGACCTTGATCATCTTTTTCTCGCCGTCGCGACGATATTTATACTCGATCTCATCGTTATCCAGATTGCGATCGCCAATGACGATAGTATGCGGTACGCCGATCAATTCCATATCTGCAAACATTACACCCGGGCGCTCTTTACGATCGTCGAGCAGCACGTCAATGCCTTTGGCGCGCAGCTGCTGATAAATGTCTTCAGCTAGTTCCTTCACGCGGAAAGATTTGTGCATATTCATCGGCAGAATCGCCACCTGGAAGGGGGCGATAGCGTCATGCCAGATAATTCCGCGATCGTCATGGTTTTGTTCAATGGCCGCAGCGACCACGCGAGTTACCCCGATGCCGTAGCAGCCCATGGTCAGGATCTGATTACGACCATCTTCGCCTTGTACGCTGGCTTGCAGCGACTGCGAGTATTTGTTACCCAACTGGAAGATGTGGCCCACTTCAATGCCGCGCTTGATTAACAGCGTACCTTTTCCGTCTGGGCTGGCATCGCCTTCGACCACGTTGCGGATATCGGCCACTTGCGGCAGTGCAACATCGCGCTCCCAGTTAATACCGAAGAAGTGTTTGTCGTCCTGATTTGCCCCTGCGCCAAAATCGCTCATCGCAGCAACGGTACGATCGACAACCACCGGTATCGGCATATTGACCGGGCCCAATGAACCCGGACCTGCACCGACAATATCGCGAATCTCAGCTTCTGTGGCGAACGTCAGCGGGCTGGCAACCAGCTCAAGTTTCTCCGCCTTCACTTCATTCAGTTCGTGATCGCCACGTACCAGCAGGGCAATCAGTTTGTGACCGCTCTCTTCCGTGGCCTCCACCAGCAGCGTTTTTACCGTTTTCTCGATGGGCAGGTTAAATTGCTCGACCAGTTCAGCGATGGTTTTTGCGTTAGGTGTGTCGACCAGACGCATCTCTTCTTTCGCTTCGGCACGGCCCAGTGTGGGAGCAACCGCTTCGGCAAATTCGATATTGGCGGTATACTCGGAATCAGTGGAGAACACGATATCGTCTTCACCGCTCTGTGCTAGCACCTGAAACTCGTGTGATGCGCTACCACCGATGGATCCGGTGTCTGCTTGAACCGCACGGAAATTCAACTCCATGCGGCTAAACGCACGACTGTAGGCGTCGTACATCGCATCATAGGTCACCTGCAACGATTCCTGCGAGGTGTGGAACGAGTAGGCATCTTTCATGATGAACTCGCGAGAACGTATCACGCCGAAACGAGGACGCACCTCATCGCGGAATTTGGTCTGGATCTGGAACAGATTCAGCGGCAACTGCTTATAAGAGCTGAGTTCGTTACGAATCAGATCGGTAATCACTTCTTCATGCGTCGGACCTAGCACAAACGGACGTTCGCCACGATCGACAAAGCGCAACAGTTCCGGGCCATACTGTTCCCAGCGACCGCTCTCCTGCCACAAATCGGCGGGTTGTACCACGGGCATGGAAATTTCGATAGCACCGGCGTTGTTCATCTCTTCACGCACGATGTTTTCGACCTTCTTCAGAACTCGGTAGCCGGTCGGCAACCAGGTGTATAACCCGGAGGCCAGCTTGCGAATCATCCCAGCGCGCAGCATCAACTGATGGCTGATGACTTCCGCGTCGGCAGGCGTCTCCTTCAGGGTGGAGAGCAGATATTGGCTAGTACGCATGGTGTTTTAGTTCCGTCAGAACGCAAAGTAATGGGCACCGATGTGCCCCAAAACGAGATGTAAAGGGCAACGCATGCCCTAAAACACGATAAAGTAGCCTAGTGTAACAGCGACTTTCCTTCGTCAAAAGAGAGCTGCATGAATTTTACCGCGCGCTGACTGCCGTACGTGTTCAATTTCAGCTTAGCGTGGCGCTGGATCAAGACTGAGCACCTCGGTCTGCATGTCCGTCACGCGCCAGCGCACGTTGAACACCAGCAGCAGCGCAGCGTAATCGCGCGAGACTTCCCCTTTACGATACGCAGGGCGCGGGTAAGTGGATTGATGTTGCGCCAGCTGCTGTTCTGCCAGCGCAGAAAAATGCACTGGCATCGTGGTGTTGGGTGCCAGTTGCGCGGAGCCGCCAATGGCGTCAGGCACGCTTTCCGCAAAGGGCAAATAGGGTTTGATATCGACGACTGGCGTACCGTCGACCAGATCGAGGCTGCCTAATTGTAGAATCACTCTGTCGCCTGCGGTTCTTACGCCTTTGAGCTTGACCAGCGACATGCCGATGGGATTCGGACGAAACGTGGAGCGTGTGGCAAAAACCCCCATACGCGCGTTCCCGTCCAAACGTGGCGGGCGTACCGTTGGACGCCCGCCCTGTTCCATGGTGTGGTGAAAAACAAACAGTATCCAGATATGGCTGAAATCTTCCAGTCCACGCACTGCTTCTGGCTGATGATACGGCGGAAGAAGGTGCAGTTCTCCGTCGCCACCTTCAATCAGGCCGGGTTGCCGCGGCACGGCGAATTTTTCTTTATAAGGCGAACGGATAACGCCAATCTGATCGAAGTGATAGGTGGTCATTGCACCGGCTTTATTGAGAAGAGATCTTCAGTGCAGTGCCTTCACAAATGGCCTGCCGATAGCAGCCCGCAACGCCGCTGACAACCTGACAGTTATGCACCAGGACCGCATTGGCTCGCATTGCCGTTGCACGAGTCTGCATACGGCGGCGCGCATTGGCAACGGTGGCTGGCGCATCTTGAACGCTGGCCTGGCACACAGAGCCGGAAACCTCACCCATATCACGGAACGGTTTTCCCACCAATTCTTCCGCATTGTTATAAAGCACGGCGGTCGCCGGACGCGGAGCCGGTTTCGGTTTGGCCGGGGCTTCTACCGCTGGTTCGATCACCGGTTGCGGTGCTGGTGCCGTTTTGGGTTGCAGCAGGGAACATCCTGTTAGTGACAGCGCTAAAAACACGAGCGGTATAGAACGCATAGCATTTCCTCTCTACTTTTCTTCTTTTGAAGTGCGCTTATTGAAGCAAGCTACAACATAAATAACAAGACGGGCACCGAGGCCCGTCCTGAAAAAAATTGTCACTCGCGTATCGGGTGATATTACCAGCCTTTCACCGCACCGCCGTTGAAAATCTTGTTGTTAGCAGCTTCATAAACTTCGTCTGACTGATAAGCCTGAACGAATTTCTTCACGTTGGCGGCGTCTTTGTTATCTTCACGCGCAACGATCAGGTTGACGTACGGGGAGTCTTTCTCTTCTACGAACAGACCGTCTTTGGTCGGAGTCAGGTTAATCTGGCTGGCATAAGTGGTGTTGATGATAGCCAGTGTGATTTGATCGTCATCCAGAGAGCGCGGTAACTGCGGTGCTTCCAGCTCTACCAGTTTCAGGTTTTTCGGGTTTTCAATCACGTCCAGTACGGTCGGCAGCAGGCCAACGTTATCTTTCAGTTTGATCAGTCCCTGTTTTTGCAGCAGCAGCAAGGAACGACCCAGGTTGGTCGGATCGTTAGGCAGCGCGATTTGTGCACCGTTTTGCAGCTCATCTAACGATTTGATTTTTTTGGAGTAGCCAGCGATCGGATACACGAAGCTGTTGCCTACGGCAACCAGTTTGTAACCACGGTCTTTAATCTGCTGATCCAGATACGGTTTGTGCTGGAAGGCGTTCAGGTCGATATCCCCTTTGCTCAGCGCTTCGTTTGGCAGCACATAATCGTTAAAGGTGACCAGCTCAACGGTCAGGCCATATTTATCTTTAGCCACTTTCTGGGCAACTTCGGCAACTTGTTGTTCAGCACCGACAATGACGCCGACTTTGATGTAGTTCGGGTCTTTTTCTTCTTGTCCGCAGCCCGCCAGCGCACCTAATAACGCACCCAGTGCGGCGACGGTTTTAAATTTGATTGTCATTTCCTTAACCTCTGCATATTTAACGTTTTGCGGCATGCCGTGAGCGGCATAATCCGACATGTAATAAAACTTATTTATGAGTCACTGCCCGTACCGTGCGATCGCCTACGAATTGGATCAGGTAGACCAGAATAACCAGTAATATTAGTACCGTATTCATGACTGTCGCGTTATAACCAATGTATCCATACTGATAATCAATTTGACCTAACCCGCCGGCACCGACAGCGCCCCCCATTGCAGAATAGCCTACCAGGGTGATAAGTGTGATGGTGGCAGCATTGATAAGACCAGGAAGCGCTTCTGGCAGCAGAATCTTGCGAATTATTTGTAACGGTGTGGCACCCATGGCACGTGCGGCTTCGATCAAACCGCTGGAAATTTCCAGCAGGGCGTTTTCCACCATGCGCGCGATAAACGGCGCGGCACCCACGGTCAATGGCACAATTGCGGCCTTTAGCCCGATCGAGGTGCCGACGATGGCGCGGGTAAACGGAATCATCCACACCAGCAAAATAATGAACGGAATCGAACGGAAAATATTCACCAGCGCTGACAGTGTGCGATATAGTGGTGGGTTAGCAACAATTTGACCCGGGCGCGTAATATAGAGCATCACGCCGATCGGCAGTCCCAGTACAAAGCCAAAAAAGCCGGAGACAAATGTCATCACGACGGTTTCCCGGACGCCGCGCGCCATCAACCACATCATTGCTTCAGACATAGCCCAACACCTCCACTTTCACATGGTGTTCCTGCAAAAACGCGATGGCGGCCATCGTGTCCTGTTCTTCGCCGTGCATCTCGGCCAACATGATGCCGAATTTAACGCCACCGGCGTAATCCATCTGCGCACTGATAATATTGTTATTGACGTTAAAGCGGCGCGCGATAGTAGAAAGTAACGGCGCGTCAACGGATTGCCCGGTAAACTCCAGGCGCAGCAGCGGCGTATTCTGGTCGCTGTGCGGTGTGGCGATCAGACGAGTTTGGCAATCCTCAGGAATATCCAGATGCAGCGTAGACTGAATGAACGTTTGTGCCAGAGGGGTCTTGGGGTGAGAGAACACTTCGCTTACTGTGTCCTGCTCAATCAATTGACCGCCGCTGATGACTGCCACCTGATCGCAAATGCGCTTCACCACATCCATTTCGTGAGTGATCAACAGAATGGTTAACCCCAAACGGCGGTTAATATCTTTGAGTAATTCTAAAATCGAACGTGTAGTGGCCGGATCGAGCGCGCTGGTTGCTTCATCGCACAGCAGCACCTTCGGGTTACTGGCGAGCGCACGCGCGATGGCGACACGCTGCTTTTGCCCACCAGATAGGTTTGCCGGGTAAGCATCATGTTTGTCCGACAACCCGACCAGATCGAGCAATTCGTTGACGCGGCGGGTAATTTCTTCTTTCGACGTGTTATCCAGCTCAAGCGGCAAAGCCACATTGCCAAACACGGTACGCGAAGCCAATAGATTAAAGTGCTGGAAGATCATGCCAATCTGGCGGCGCGCTTTGGTCAATTGTGACTCAGAGAGCGCCATCAAATCCTGCCCATTCACTAAGACTTCGCCTTGTGTCGGACGTTCCAGCAGATTTACGCAGCGGATCAGCGTGCTTTTACCCGCGCCGGATGCGCCGATAACGCCATAGATTTGCCCAGCTGGGACATACAGACTGACATTGTCCAGTGCTGTGATAGTCCGGCCTTTCTGCTGGAAAATTTTTGTAATGTTAGAAAGTTTAATCATCTTTATTTATCGTAAGTGCCTATCGCTGGATAGATCAACTTTTGCCGTGTGCAGAATATTGTACGGATGTTAGGGCGTCTAGACGTCTAAGTCAATTGACTTTGTCGCTGTGACCCATTCTCGCAAATCACAAAAACATGCGATACTAGCGCGCAAATAACACCATTAGGAGCACACAGCAGTGGCACAGCCAATTCCAGCCGTTTTTCTCGATCGCGACGGCACGATTAATGTCGATCATGGTTGTGTTCATGAGATCGATCAGTTTGAGTTTATTGATGGCGTTATCGACGCTATGAGCGAACTAAAAAAGAGAGGGTTTGCTCTGGTTCTGGTGACTAACTCAGTCCGGTATTGCGCGCGGCATGTTCAGTGAAGATGATTTCATGCACCTGACCGAGTGGATGGATTGGTCGCTGGCCGATCGCGGCGTGGATTTGGACGGCATCTACTTCTGTCCGCACCATGCCTGAACTTGGTCAGGGCGAATACCGTCAAGAGTGTGACTGCCGTAAACCAAAGCCTGGTATGTTCATTTCCGCGCAGAACTATCTCAATATCGATATGGCCGCTTCTTAATATGGTAGGTGATAAAGTAGAGGATATGCAGGCCGCGATTGCAGCGGGTGTGGGAACCAAAGTGTTGGTACGTACTGGCAAGCCAGTTACGGAACAAGGTGAAGCACTGGCTGATTACGTCATTGACAGTCTGGCGGATTTGCCGCGTCTTCTTGACCAGAAACAAGGGTAATGCGCGAAATCTGCGCAAACGGAAAAAAAGATCCAAAAAAGGGGTTGTGTAAATTATTAGGATCCCTATACTGCGCCTCCACTGACACGGCAACAGCGATTCGCGGTTGCGAGGTCAGTTAGAAAGTTGAACGAAAGATGTTGACTTTCTAGCGGAAAAGCGTAGATTACGCAGCCCGCGCTACGGTAGATGTGGCAACGCT
>NZ_JBLLJS010000031.1:0-25144 GCF_047692315.1 Symbiopectobacterium sp.
CTGTTAGTTCGTAATGAATTAACTGTTGTTCACTCTTCAAGACTTTTATTTTTTAAGCCCGTAGGCTTTACGATAAAGTCCTGTGAGTGCCCACACAGATTGTCTGATTAATTGTTAAAGAGCGTTGCCACATCTACCGTAAGGATGCGTTTCCCATCGTAGGGAAAAACGTGATGATCGGCAACACCACCCTTGGCGATGATGTCAGCATCTGGCCATTGGTCACGATCCGTGGCGACGTGCATGAAATCCATATCGGCGCGCGCACTAATATCCAAGATGGCAGCGTATTACACGTTACCCACCGTTCAGCGAACAACCCACAGGGCAATCCGTTGATCATTGGCGAAGAGGTCACGGTCGGCCATAAAGCCATGTTACACGGCTGCACCATCGGCAATCGCGTATTGGTCGGCATGGGCTCAATCTTGCTTGACGGGGGTTGTGGTAGAAGATGATGTGATGATTGGTGCGGGAAGCCTGGTGCCGCCCGGTAAGCGTTTACAGAGTGGTTATCTTTATCTCGGCAGTCCAGTGAAGCAAATCCGTCCACTGACATCAGAAGAGATAGAGGGTTTACGCTACTCCGCCAATAACTACGCCACCTGGAAAAACGACTATCTGGCTCAGGACAACGAGTAATAGCCGAAACTGTCATCCTGTTCATTGAGCACCAGATCCTCGAAAAGATCTTCGATATCCCATCGGTGCTCTCTGAACAGCGCCAACCAGGTATCCGCATCTGATCCTCCGAAGCGTACCTGGATCTGTGCGGCACTGATGCGGCATTCACGCTGAAAACCGCCGATCAGCACAGGGAAGTAGATCATACTATCTTCTTCATTCCACGCTTCGCGATCGGGAAACTGAATAGCCTGATTCATGCGTTTAGCGCTTTCTTCATCTGTTCAATCACCGGGGTGGTATCCGGCATCACCCCATGCCAGAGGAAAAACGCGTGCGCGGCCTGATTGATCAGCATACCGAAACCATCCGCCAACTGTGATGCCCCTTGCTGCTGACACCAAAGCAAAAACGGCGTCAGGCTGGCCTGATAGAACATGCCATAACAGCGGGTAGAAGCCGTAATCAACGAAACGGGCAGCTCGGGAATATCCCCGGCAATCCCTGATGAGGTGGCGTTGATGATCAGATCGAATTTTTCGCCTTCAAGCCCATCCAGCGGCAAAGCATCAATGGGCCCCACGGGTTGAAACAGCGTCGCTAACGCTTCTGCCTTGGCAAATGTTCGATTGGTCACCACCAGCGAGCATACATGGCTGAGTAACGGCTGAATAACACCACGACTGGCCCCACCCGCACCAATCAACAGCACCCGATCCTGAGGAGTAATCAACGCAAGACGCTGCAAATCACTCAGCAGGCCAATACCGTCAGTGTTATCTCCCAACAAGCGGCCGTCCTCGAGCCGCTTCACGGTATTAACCGCCCCCGCGAGCGAGGCGCGTTCACTTAGCTCATCGACCTCCTGATAGGCGCGCTCCTTGAACGGCATCGTGATATTCGCCCCCATGGCACCGGCCTGAAAAAAATCGCGGAGCGTTTGTTCAAAGGTGTCCAGCGGTGCCAACAGGCGTTCATACGTCAAGGGTATCCCGGTTTGCTCAGAAAACAGCGCATGGATCTGTGGCGATTTGCTGTGCGCAATAGGATGACCAAAAACCGCGAATGACGTTACTTCAGACACCGTTATCTCCACTTTTTTAATCTTAACCTTGTCTTATCAGGCTGCCCGTCAAGACATCCCGAATTTCAGACGGATTCTGCCGCCCGGATGTTTCTCCGAGCAGAACAGGAAAGGCCGCACCAAACTGCGCCAGAACGTCTTGTGCCGTACGGCACGGCGGCAGCCCTGTCAGATTGGCGCTGGTTGAAACGATTGGCTTGCCGAACCCCAGACAAAGTTCACGCACTAAAGGATGCGCGCTGACACGCACCGCCAGCGACGAAAACTGCCCGGTCAACCAGCGTGGCGTGCTCGGTTTGGCGGGCATCACCCATGTCACCGGCCCAGGCCAAGAGGCAAACATCACCGCCTTTTGCTCAGCGTTAAGCTGGCTGTCATCAATATAGGGGATGAGCTGTTGGTAATCGGCAGCGATCAGGATCAGCCCCTTTTCGACGGGCCGTTGTTTCAAGGCCAGCAGTCGCATCACTGCGGTTTCACTGTCAGGATCGCACCCTAGGCCAAAAACCGCTTCAGTGGGATAGGCGATGACGTTCTGCTTTGTCAGTTCCTGAATGACAGAAACCAGTTGTTCATCGACTACGTTACTCATTGGTATCAACTTCTGCCGTTACAGGCTTTCCACATGCTTTACTGGCGCAAAAACGTTTGATGCCCTGCGCCGTTTTCTTTTCGATCAATAGCGGGTAGTGGCAGGTTGGACACTCCCCGCCACCGGTTTATGGTTGAGTGCAAACTGGCACTCTGGGTAACGCTCACAGGCGTGGAACACTTTGCCAAAGCGCGATTTACGTTGCAGTAATTTGCCTTTTCCACATTGGGGGCAGGTTAATGCGGTTTCATCTGGACGATCGATGACTTCAGTGTGGTCACACTCCGGGTAGTTGCTACAGCCGATAAACATGCCATAGCTCCCCTGCCGCAACACCAACGTTCCCTGACAGTGCGGACAGAGTTGCCCCGACAGTTCTTTCACAACATGACCATCCGCATTCGCTTTTAGCGGACGAACGAATTCGCACTCCGGATAGCGTGAGCAGCCCAGAAAGGGGCCACGGCGGCTGGAGCGAATGACCAGCGGTGCGCCACACTCAGGGCAGCACTCAGCCTTTTTATCCGCCGTGAGAACAGGCGTTACCATTGTGCGTTCTGGCTTATCGGTTTAATGCAAATACTCCTCATCTGCTTCGAACAGCAGATCTTCCATTTGCTGGTAGGCGTTTTCACATCCGGGCAGATTAAACAACACCATGAGGATCACCCATTTAAGATCGTCCAGATCGAACGATAGCGTATCCAACGCCATCACGCGATCAATCACCATCTCGCGCGTTTCAAGATTCAACACGTTGATTTGCTCAAGGAACAACAAAAAGCCCCGGCACTCAGTGTCGAAGCGCTGCTCCTCTTCCCGCGTATAAATGCGCAGTGCATGGGGATCGCTCGCCAAGGCAAAAGGCACTTCTTTGCCTTCTTGCAAATCCGCCAGACGCTCGAGCCAGTTCAACGCGCTGTAGATATCAGCACGATCGAACCCCGCCCGCGTGAGGTCATCAGTTAACGCATCCTGATCAACGCGTAGTTCCGTTTCATTGTGGATGTAAGTTTCAAACAAGTACATGAGTACGTCGAACATGGCCAGCCCTCCTCAATCGGACATAGCCGCCGGGTACTGCTTCTATCCATCCTGCTAACTCCAGATCCAGCAACTTACCTACTACCTCTGGCACAGGTTGGCCCGCACGTTCAGCGACAACATCAACAGGTGTAGCCTCATCTCCTTTACGTTAGCCAACACGTCGGCAAATGGCAATTCCACTTCGACGTCCTGAGCAGAAATAGTTTCATTTTCACCAAGAGGTAACCAGGTAGGCCCCTTGCTGGATCAGCCAATGGGTACCTTGTGTCATCAGATTTTCCAAGGCGCCTGGCAATGCAAAAAGATCGCGATTTTGCTCCAGCGCATAGCGCGCCGTGACCAAAGAGCCGCTACGCAAGGAAGCTTCTACAATCAATATGCCGAGACTTAGCCCGCTGATAATCCGATTGCGGCGTGGGAAGTTCATTGCCCTTGGTGCCTCGTTCAGCGGAAACTCCGAGACAAGTGCGCCCCCTTGTTCCACCAGTCGATCAGCTAGCGCACGATGGCGACGGGGGATACATCTGCTGTAATCCATTGCCCAGCACCGCCACGCTTTTTCCTCCTGCATCCAACGCCGCCTGATGCGCCACGCCGTCTACGCCCAACGCTAAACCACTAGTAATGATAAAACCGTTCAGCGCCAATTCCTGCGCAAAATAGCTCCCCCACTGCGCGCCATAGGCAGAATGGTGACGGCTGCCAACAATAGCGAATTGGGGAAAAGAGAGTACCTGCGGGTCGCCACGTACAAACAACACGCCAGGCGGAGAAGGGATATTTTGCAGTAGCGGGGGGGGGGGGTAACGCAAATCCGAATAGGTCAGAAGATGGTGGGTCGGTTCTTCCAGCCAGCGTAACGTTCTTTCAAACGCTCTCTCATCCACGTTAAGAAATTGTGCGACTTGCTCTTCAGACAGCGCCAGCGCAGATAACGCCTCAGCCTTAATCTCTGCCAACGGGCGCAACTGCTTAACGACTTGCACCATTTTCGCCGTGTTGAGGCGTCGCACATTCATTAACCGCAGCCACAGCTCTACATCCTGCATGCGTTCATCCTTGTCCCGTTGCGCTTTACAGGGCAAATGCTGTCAATCAGAACCGGAAATGTCTAGAATAGATCCGGATACTCCTTCATCAACCGGATAAAGATCGAAATCATATATGTCAGTTTTGCAGGTATTACATTTTCCAGACGAGCGGCTTCGCACTATCGCGAAACCTGTCGCAGAGGTGAATGCTGAAATTCAGCGCATCGTCGATGACATGTTCGACACCATGTACGAAGAAGAAGGCATCGGCCTTGCTGCGACTCAGGTGGACGTGCATCAGCGCATTATCGTGATCGACGTTTCCGAAGAACGCGATCAGCGTTTAGTGTTGATCAATCCTGAACTGCTGGAAAAAGAAGGCGATACCGGTATTGAAGAGGGTTGTCTGTCCATTCCTGAAACCCGCGCACTGGTGCCGCGCGCTGAACGCGTGAAGGTCAAAGCACTGGACCGTGAAGGTAACCCCTTCGAGCTGGAAGCCGATGGCCTGTTGGCGATCTGTATCCAACACGAAATGGACCATCTGGTTGGCAAGCTGTTTATTGATTATCTCTCACCGTTAAAACACCAGAGAATTCGTCAAAAGCTGGAAAAACTGGCCCGACTGAACAGTCGCCCATAGCACTCGCTCACTATTTCAGGAAAAACCGTGTCCGCATCCTCCTTACGCATTATTTTCGCCGGCGTCCCTGACTTCGCAGCGCGTCACCTCGACGCGCTGCTCGCTTCACCGCATCAGGTGGTTGGCGTGTTTACCCAACCCGATCGCCCGGCAGGCCGGGGCAAGAAGCTAACACCAAGCCCGGTCAAAGTGTTGGCCGAACAGCACGGTGTCCCGGTGTTGCAGCCCAAATCGCTGCGCCCGGCAGAAAACCAGCAGTTGGTCGCTGATTTACAGGCGGATATCATGGTGGTGGTGGCCTATGGCTTGATCCTGCCGCAAGCCGTGCTGGACATGCCACGTTTAGGCTGCATTAACGTGCACGGCTCACTGCTGCCGCGCTGGCGCGGTGCAGCACCGATACAGCATTCGCTGTGGGCCGGAGATACCGAAATCGGTGTTACCATCATGCAAATGGACGCGGGGTTGGATACCGGTGCCATGCTGCATAAGCTGTCATGCCCGATAACGCAGCAAGACACCAGCGCCTCACTGTACGATCGTCTGGCAGAACTGGGTCCGCAAGGCTTGCTGACGACACTGACATCACTGGCGCAAGGAACGGCTATCGCTGAAAAGCAAGATGACAGTTTGGCGACCTACGCTGAAAAACTGAGCAAGGAAGAGGCTAAACTTGACTGGTCACTCAGTGCAGTGCAATTGGAGCGCTGCATTCGTGCGTTCAATCCCTGGCCTGTCAGCTATATCACCATTGACGAACAGCCAGTGAAAGTGTGGAAAGCCAGCGTTTTGGACGTTACCCACAGCACACAACCCGGCACTATCATCAGTGCAGATAAGCAGGGTATTCAGGTTGCCACATCTCAGGGCATACTGAACCTGCTGCAACTGCAACCCGCAGGCAAAAAACCGATGTCGGTGCAGGATCTACTCAATTCGCGTCGCGAATGGTTCACTCCAGGCAACGTGCTGGCATAATACACTCACCGAATAAAAGGCTGCGTGCCTGCTGTCAGGGCAGGCACGTTACCGTTTCAGAAAATCACTATCCATGAAAACAACATACAATCTGCGCGCCATCGCCGCGAACGTTATCGGCCAGGTGCTCGATAAAGGCCAGTCGCTAAGTTCACTACTGCCACAGTATCAGCGTGATATCTCAGAAAAGGATCGTGCCTTGTTGCAGGAGCTGTGCTTCGGCGTGTTGCGCGTGCTGCCGCAGTTAGAGTGGATAATTCAGCAGTTGATGGCAAAAACGCTGACCGGGAAGCAGCGCACGCTGCACTACCTGATCATGGTGGGCATCTATCAACTCGCTCACACGCGCATCCCGGCCCATGCCGCGCTCTCTGAAACGGTTAACGGTGCTATCACGTTAAAACGCCCCCAGCTTAAGGGGTTGATTAACGGCGTATTGCGTCAGTTCCAACGCCAGCAGGTTGAGCTGGATGAGCGCGCCGCTAACCATGCGTCTCGCTTTGCTCACCCCGAATGGCTGTTGTCGCGCCTCAAAAAAGCCTATCCCCAGCAGTGGCAGCAGATTGTTGAAGCCAATAACCAGCGTACCCCCATGTGGCTGCGCGTCAACCGTTTGCACCACACACGGGAACGCTATTTAACGCTGCTGACTGAAGCCGGTATTGCAGCACAGCCGCATCCTGAACAGCAAGAGGCCATTATGCTCAGCGAGCCTGGTGCCGTGAGCTTGCTGCCCGGCTTCGCACAAGGGTGGGTAACGGTGCAGGACGTTTCCGCGCAAGGTTGCGTGCGCTGGTTAGCGCCGCAGGACAATGAGCACATCCTCGATCTGTGCGCCGCTCCGGGCGGAAAAACCACCCATATTCTGGAAGCGGCCCCTCACGCCAAGGTGCTGGCGGTGGATGTTGATCCACAGCGGCTCGCCCGCGTTAAAGAGAATCTGCAACGCCTCGGTTTGCACGCCGATGTAAGACAAGGTGACGGGCGTGAACCCGCGGCCTGGTGCGGTGAACAGCGGTTTGATCGTATCCTGCTGGATGCTCCTTGCTCTGCCACCGGCGTGATTCGCCGTCATCCCGATATCAAATGGTTGCGACGCGACAACGACATCGCGGAATTGGCACTGTTGCAGCAGGAGATTCTGGAGGCCATCTGGCCACGGCTGAAAGCAGGCGGTACATTGGTTTATGCCACATGTTCGGTCTTGCCGGAAGAGAATCAGCAGCAAATGCGAGCGTTCCTGACGCGCCATGCAGATGCCCAACTGCTGGAAACGGGCGATGCGCAACATCCTGGCCTGCAAAAGTTACCTGCGGCAGACGATGGCGATGGATTCTTTTATGCTAAGTTGGTTAAAAGCATTGGCTGATAGCAACGGCAACGGGCACAGATTATGAAAATCATTATTCTTGGTGCAGGTCAGGTAGGCGGTACATTAGCGGAAACGCTCTCCGGCGAAAATAACGATATTACCGTCGTTGATACTGACACTGCACGACTCCGGCAGTTGCAGGATAAATTCGATTTGCGCGTTGTGGCGGGTTACGCCTCCCATCCGCGCGTATTGCGAGAAGCCGGAGCAGAAGATGCTGACATGCTGGTTGCCGTCACCAACTCAGATGAAACCAATATGGTGGCCTGCCAGGTCGCCTACTCTCTGTTTAACACCCCAAACCGTATTGCGCGTATCCGCTCCGCAGAATACGTGCGTGCCGGTGAGCAACTGTTTCAGGCCGAAGCGGTGCCTATCGATCATTTGATCTCGCCGGAACAGTTGGTCATCGACAATATCTACAAGTTGATCGAGTATCCCGGTGCGCTACAGGTGGTGAACTTCGCCGAGGGGAAAGTCAGCATCGCCTCAGTAAACGCTTACTACGGCGGCCCGCTGATCGGTAATGCACTCTCCGCACTGCGCGAACATATGCCGCACATCGAAACTCGCGTAGCCGCTATCTTTCGCCATGACAGACCGATCCGTCCGCAGGGTTCAACCATTATCGAAGCAGGCGATGAAGTATTCTGCGTGGCCGCCTCCCAACACATTCGTGCAGTGATGAGCGAACTCCAGCGGCTGGAAAAACCCTACAAGCGCATCATGATTGTCGGCGGCGGTAACGTAGGTGCGGGTCTGGCGCATAAGCTGGAAAAAGACTATAGCGTCAAACTGATCGAAAAGAATGAAGAACGTGCGATCGCACTGGCTGAACTGCTGCAAGACACTATTGTGTTTCACGGTGATGCCTCCGATCAGGAACTGCTGGCACAAGAGCATGTCGAACAAATCGATGTGTTTATTGCCATTACCAACGACGATGAAGCGAACATCATGTCCGCCATGCTGGCCAAACGCATGGGGGCGAAAAAAGCCATGGTGTTGATTCAGCGACGCGCCTACGTCGATTTGGTTCAGGGCAGCGTTATCGATGTGGCCATTTCGCCACAGCAAGCGACGATTTCCGCACTGCTCGGTCATGTGCGTAAAGCGGATATTGTCAGCGTTTCGTCATTACGACGCGGCGTGGCGGAAGCGATTGAGGCCATCGCCCACGGCGATGAAGGCACGTCGAAAGTTGTTGGGCGCATGATCGAAGATATTAAACTGCCGCCGGGCACCTTGATTGGCGCGATTGTACGCGGTGATGATGTCATTATCGCTAACGACAACATGAAGATAGAGCAAGGGGATCATGTGATCATGTTCTTGACGGACAAAAAGTTTGTGCCTGAAGTGGAGCGACTGTTCCAACCCAGTCCGTTTTTCCTGTAATAACGCTGAGCGTTGCCGTCACAGGCGGCGCTTTCTTTCCCTGCTCACTGATTATCACCGCTGGCAATTGTTTAACTCTTTGTTAAAATTTAGATGTTCATTTTATCAAGGAGTTGGATCATGAGTATGCTAAAAGAGTTTCGCGAATTCGCGATGCGCAGCAACGTGGTAGATTTGGCAGTGGGTGTCATCATCGGCGCAGCATTTGGCAAGATCGTCTCCTCGCTCGTTGCTGATATCATTATCCTCCGCTGGGGTTACTGCTGGGCGGCATTGATTTCAAACATTTCGAACTGGTGCTACGTGACGCACAAGGTGATATATCCCTGCCGTGGTGCTGCGCTACGGTCTTTTCCTGCAAAATATTTTTGATTTTGTCATCGTCGCATTCGCGATTTTTATGGCAATCAAGGTCATGAATAACCTGCGCCGTAAAAGAAGAAAAAAGCGCCAGCCCCCGCAAAACCGAGCGCCGAAGCCGCATTGTTAACAGAAATCCGCGATTTACTGAAAGATCAGCAGCCGAAACCGTAGTCGCGCTCAGCAAAATCGAGCGCTGCCATAATGCGAGAGGCCAGTGGTAAAGCATCTTCGAATGATTTACCACTGACCTCCCGGTTTTGGCCTTTGCCCTGTTTGCCTTTGCGACAGTAGCTACCTTTGCCTTTCTTGTTCTTCTCAATGCGTTGTCGGAACAAGGGGTCATGCAGCAATGCTTCCAGCGCATTGTCTTGGATCTTGCCTTTCTTGTGTTGGTAAGTGCTCATCACATCTCTCTTGGTTTCTCTGTTAATCCAATTCACAGCCACACGCCAGCAATTGCCTCGTTGGCCTATTTTTCAGGCGATATTCTTTCACCAGAAAACGTACTGCGCAAGCGATCGGCATAATCGCCATGTAAAAAATCGGTACTTAGCCCCTTCTGTTGTAGGTTGAGTTCCAGCATACGTAATCGGCGACGCAGGGTTTCATGTTTCTTCCGACTCGGGAAGCGTATTGGCTAACAGATCGCGTAGCGTCAGCGCATCTTTACGCAGTGCCAATTCTGGCGGCAGATAGCCGGCATTCTTCAATAGGCAGTATCCCGTACACAATTCTTCGGGCACAGCGCTATCATCATCGAGTTGCAGCGGTTTTCCCGCACCGGGTAGATTATCAAACTCACCGGCCTGCTGCGCCGTCTGGATATGACGTTCGCACATTACATCATTCCCCCTTAAAAGCGTCCTTCGGCCAGCGATACTCGTTGGCATTTGCCAACGCTGCTATTTGCCAAACAATAGACGTAAAAAAACCGGGTTACCCCGGTTTTTTTATACCACAGCTGATGATTACTCAGCAGCGGCGGTTTCTTCTGCTTGTGCAACTGAACGATCAACCAGCTCGATGTAAGCCATCGGCGCGTTGTCGCCTGCACGGAAGCCACACTTCAGAATGCGAGTGTAACCACCGGCACGGCTCGCGAAACGCGGGCCCAGTTCATTAAACAGTTTTGCCACGATCTCGTTATCACGAGTACGGGCGAATGCCAGACGACGATTAGCAACGCTGTCGGTCTTGGCAAGAGTAATCAGCGGTTCAACAACACGGCGCAGCTCTTTTGCTTTTGGCAGGGTCGTCTTGATGATCTCATGACGAACCAAAGAACCAGCCATGTTACGGAACATAGCCTGACGATGGCTGCTGTTACGGTTCAGTTGACGACCACTCTTACGATGGCGCATGACCTTATCCTTCTCAGTAAAACCTTAACCTGTGACCGGGTTATTCATCAGCAATGCTTGCCGGCGGCCAGTTTTCCAGACGCATGCCCAGAGACAGACCACGTGAGGCGAGCACATCTTTAATCTCGGTAAGAGATTTTTTACCCAGGTTAGGCGTTTTCAGCAATTCAACCTCGGTACGCTGTACCAGATCACCGATGTAGTGGATAGCTTCTGCCTTGAGGCAGTTAGCAGAGCGGACAGTCAATTCCAGATCGTCAACAGGGCGCAGCAGGATCGGATCGAATTCTGGTTTCTCTTCTTTCACTTCAGGCTGACGTACATCACGCAAGTCAACAAAAGCTTCCAGTTGTTCAGCCAGAATGGTTGCCGCACGGCGGATCGCCTCTTCAGGATCGATCGTGCCATTGGTTTCTATTTCGATGACCAGCTTGTCCAGGTCGGTACGTTGTTCAACACGAGCTGCTTCAACATTGTAGGCAATACGCTCTACCGGACTGTAGCAAGCATCGACCAACAAACGGCCAATCGGGCGCTCATCTTCTTCCGTATGAATACGGGCAGAAGCCGGCACATAACCACGACCACGTTGAACTTTGATACGCATGCTGATAGCTGCGTTTTCATCGGTCAGATGGCAGATCACGTGCTGCGGCTTGACGATTTCGACATCACCATCATGGGTGATGTCTGCTGCAGTCACAGGGCCAATGCCAGATTTATTCAGGGAAAGGATAACTTCATCTTTACCTTGAACTTTCACCGCCAGCCCTTTCAGGTTGAGCAGGATTTCCAGGATATCTTCCTGTACGCCTTCTTTGGTGCTGTACTCGTGCAGTACACCATCAATCTCAACCTCGGTCACCGCGCAACCTGGCATGGATGAAAGCAGAATACGGCGCAGTGCGTTGCCAAGCGTATGGCCGAAACCACGCTCTAACGGCCCAAGGGTCACCTTGGCGTGCGTCGAACTTACTTGCTCGATATCGACCAGACGCGGTTTTAGAAACTCTGTCACAGAACCCTGCATTGTGTCCTCTCTTTGGTACTAAGCTTTACTTGGAGTAAAGCTCGACGATCAGGTGTTCATTAATGTCCACAGACAGATCGGTACGTTCAGGAATACGTTTGAACACACCTTCCATCTTGGCAGCATCAACTTCCAGCCAAGTCGGCTTTTCACGCTGTTCAGCTAGCTCCAATGCTGCTTTCACGCGAGATTGCTTTTTCGCTTTCTCACGGATGCTGACGACATCATTCGGTGATACCTGATAAGAAGCGATGTTGACAACGCGACCGTTTACCATAACAGCTTTGTGGCTTACCAGCTGACGTGCTTCCGCACGAGTGGCGCCGAAGCCCATACGATAAACCACGTTATCCAGACGCCCTTCCAGCAGTTGCAGCAGGTTTGCACCTGTGTTGCCTTTCAGACGAGCCGCTTCTTTATAGTAGTTACGGAATTGACGTTCCAGAACACCGTAGATACGGCGAACTTTTTGTTTCTCACGCAACTGCGCGCCATAATCAGACAGACGCGGTTTACGCGCACCGTGCTGACCAGGGCCTTGTTCAATCTTACACTTGGAATCGATCGCGCGAACACCGGACTTCAGGAACAGGTCGGTGCCTTCACGACGGCTTAGCTTGAGCTTAGGACCCAAATATCTAGCCATTTTCTTTCTCCAACTATCCTAAAAGCGGCGTTACACGCGACGCTTTTTCGGCGGACGACAACCGTTATGGGGGATCGGAGTCACATCAGTAATATTAGTGATGCGGAAACCAGCCGCGTTCAGAGCGCGGATAGTAGACTCACGGCCCGGACCAGGTCCTTTAACCATAACTTCCAGGTTCTTGATACCGTATTCTTTCACGGCTTCTGCGCAACGTTCAGCGGCTACCTGAGCAGCGAACGGCGTAGATTTACGAGAACCACGGAAACCGGAACCACCGGCTGTTGCCCAACCCAGCGCGTTACCCTGGCGATCGGTAATGGTCACGATGGTGTTGTTAAAAGAAGCATGGATATGAGCCACACCGTCAGAAACTTGTTTTCTTACACGCTTACGTGCACGAATAGGTGCTTTTGCCATTATTCAATCACCCCGATTATTTCTTGATCGGTTTGCGCGAACCCTTACGGGTACGGGCGTTGGTCTTAGTACGCTGACCGCGCACTGGCAGACCACGACGATGACGCAAACCGCGATAGCAACCAAGGTCCATCAGACGCTTGATGCTCATGCTGATTTCACGGCGCAGATCACCTTCGACGACGAATTTGGCAACTTCTTCACGCAGCGTGTCGATTTGCTCTTCAGACAGCTCACTGATCTTAACATCTTCAGCGATACCCGCCACAGCGCAGATGGCTTTGGAACGGGTCTTGCCGACGCCATAGATCGAAGTTAATGCGATCACGGCATGTTTTTGATCAGGAATGTTAATGCCTGCTATACGGGCCACTATGCACTCCTATGATTTAATAAGTGCGCTCCATGCTAAAAAGCCCGTTTTCAGGATACTCAAATGGAAACGCACAGACATACAAAATATTGGCTGGCTAATCTAGCCAGCTCAATCCAACTTTGCAAGAAAAATATGCGAGATAATCAGCCTTGACGCTGTTTATGTTTCGGTTCGGCGCTGCAAATCACACGAACGATACCGTTACGCTTAACGATTTTGCAGTTACGACATAATTTCTTGACGGAAGCACGAACTTTCATTTTTACTCTCCGTAACTTCTCAAGCAATCCGATTAGCGGTTATAGCCTTTCAGATTTGCTTTCTTCAATGCAGACTCATACTGACTCGACATCATCAGAGTTTGAACTTGAGCCATAAAGTCCATGATGACCACGACGACGATCAACAGGGATGTACCCCCAAAGTAGAAGGGGACCTTCATCGCATCACGCATGAACTCCGGGATCAGGCAGATAAAGGTAATGTACATTGCGCCGACCAGAGTCAGGCGGGTCATCACCTTATCGATGTATTTCGCCGTTTGCTCTCCCGGACGAATTCCTGGCACGAATGCACCGGACTTCTTCAGGTTATCTGCTGTTTCACGCGGGTTGAACACCAACGCCGTGTAGAAGAAACAGAAGAAGATGATTGCAGTCGCATAGAGTAGCACATAAAGCGGTTGTCCGGGCTGCAAATACATCGAAATAGTTGTCAGCCAGTTCCAACCGGTACCGCCCCCAAACCACGATGCAATCGTCGCAGGGAACAGGATGATGCTGGAGGCGAAGATTGCCGGGATAACCCCAGCCATGTTCACTTTCAGCGGTAAGTGCGTACTCTGTGCTGCATAAACCCGGCGACCCTGTTGACGTTTGGCATAGTTAACGACGATACGACGCTGACCACGCTCAATGAAAACAACGAAGAAGGTTACTGCAAACACTAAAACTGCAACCAACAGCAGCACGAGGAAGTGCAGGTTGCCTTGCCGAGCTTGCTCGATAGTGTGGGCAATTGCCGGCGGTAAGCCTGCAACGATACCCGCAAAGATCAAGATTGAGATACCGTTACCGATACCGCGCTCAGTAATCTGTTCGCCCAGCCACATCAGGAACATTGTCCCGGTAACCAGACTTACAACAGCCGTGAAGTAAAATGCAAAGCCTGGATTAATCACCAGGCCCTGCATTCCTGGCATATTCGGTAAACCGGTAGCAATACCGATAGACTGGAATATGGCCAGTACCAACGTACCGTAACGGGTGTACTGGCTAATCTTGCGACGGCCAGCCTCCCCTTCTTTCTTGATTTCCGCCAACGCTGGATGAACCACCGTCAACAGTTGGATAATAATAGAGGCCGAAATGTACGGCATAATACCCAGCGCAAAGATAGAAGCACGGCTGAGAGCACCACCAGAGAACATGTTGAACATTTCAATGATGGTGCCACGCTGTTGTTCGAGCAATTTGGCAAGCACAGTGGCATCAATACCAGGGATCGGAATAAAAGAGCCGATACGGAAGACGATAAGCGCGCCGATTACAAACAGCAGTCTGCGTTTCAGCTCGCCAACGCCACCCTTAGCACTTTGAAAATCTAATCCTGGTTGCTTAGCCATCTGCTACTTATTCCTCAATTTTACCGCCAGCAGCTTCGATAGCAGCACGCGCGCCTTTCGTCACACGCAGACCACGAATCGTTACCGGACGAGAAACCTCACCAGACAGGATCACTTTCGCGAACTCGATCTGAACGCCAATAACGTTAGCAGCCTTCAGCGTGTTCAGGTCAACGACGTCGCCATCTACGCGAGCCAGATCGGACAGACGGATTTCCGCAGTGATCATCGCTTTGCGAGAGGTAAAGCCGAATTTCGGCAGACGACGATACAACGGCATTTGACCACCTTCGAACCCACGACGTACGCCACCGCCAGAACGAGACTTCTGACCTTTGTGACCACGACCGCCGGTTTTACCGAGGCCAGAACCGATACCACGACCTAAACGCTTCGGCGCGTGCTTCGCGCCTTCGGCCAGAGACAGAGTATTCAAACGCATCTGTTACTCCTCCACTTTAACCATGTAGTAAACCGCGTTGACCATACCGCGTACAGCAGGCGTATCTTCACGCTCAACGGTATGACCAATACGACGCAGACCCAGGCCAAGCAGTGTCGCTTTATGTTTCGGCAGACGACCGATTGCACTACGGGTTTGAGTAATTTTAATAGCCTTTGCCATGGTCAATTATCCCTGAATGTCGTCAACGGATTTACCACGCTTGGCAGCAACCATTTCCGGGGACTTCATGTTGGCCAGACCGTCGATAGTTGCACGAACCACGTTGATCGGGTTGGTGGAACCATAGGCTTTAGCCAATACGTTGTGAACCCCAGCAACTTCCAGAACGGCGCGCATTGCACCACCGGCGATGATACCGGTACCTTCGGAAGCCGGCTGCATGAATACGCGAGACCCAGTGTGCGCACCTTTAACCGGGTGCTGCAGGGTGCCGCCATTCAGCGCGACATTCAACATGTTGCGACGGGCTTTTTCCATCGCTTTCTGGATTGCAGCTGGAACTTCACGCGCTTTCCCGTAACCAAAACCAACTCGACCGTTGCCATCACCCACTACAGTCAGTGCGGTGAAGCTGAAAATACGGCCACCTTTAACGGTTTTAGATACGCGATTTACCGCGATCAGCTTTTCCTGCAGTTCGCCAGCTTGTTTTTCGATGTGTGCCATCTTACACCTCTACCTTAGAACTGAAGGCCAGCTTCACGAGCAGCATCTGCCAGTGCCTGGACGCGACCATGATATTGGAACCCGGAACGGTCAAAGGACACATCTTTAATGCCTTTTTCCAATGCGCGCTCTGCAACTGCTTTACCAACAGCAGCAGCGGCATCTTTGTTGCCGGTGTACTTCAGTTGTTCTGCGATAGCTTTTTCTACAGTAGAAGCGGCTACCAGGATTTCAGAACCGTTCGGTGCGATAACCTGCGCATAAATATGGCGAGGGGTACGATGTACCACCAGGCGAGTCGCTCCCAATTCCTGGAGTTTGCGACGTGCGCGGGTTGCACGACGGATACGAGCTGATTTCTTATCCATAGTGTTACCTTACTTCTTCTTAGCCTCTTTGATACGCACGACTTCGTCGGCGTAACGGACACCCTTGCCTTTGTAAGGCTCAGGACGACGGTAAGCGCGCAGATCAGCTGCAACCTGACCGATAACCTGCTTATCAGCACCTTTCAGTACGATTTCAGTTTGAGTCGGGCATTCAGCTGTAATACCGGCCGACAGCGCGTGGTCAATCGGGTGAGAGAACCCAAGAGACAAGTTCACGACATTGCCTTTAACTGCAGCACGGTAACCTACGCCAACCAGTTGAAGCTTCTTGGTGAAGCCTTCGGTAACACCGATAACTACTGAGTTCAGCAGTGCACGCGCGGTGCCTGCTTGTGCCCAACCGTCAGCAAAGCCTTCGCGCGGAGCGAAAGTCAGAGCATTGTCAGCCACGGTAACTACAACAGCATCGTTGATGGTACGAGTCAGCTCGCCGTTTTTACCCTTGATCGAAATAACCTGACCGTTGAGTTTTACCTCTACGCCGGCAGGAATGACGACGGGTGCTTTTGCAACACGAGACATTCTTTCCTCCGATTAAGCTACGTAGCAGATAATCTCGCCACCAAGACCAGCCTGGCGCGCTGCACGATCAGTCATGACACCTTTAGAGGTAGAAACAACCACGATACCTAAACCCGCCATAACTTTCGGCAGCTCATCTTTTTTCTTATAGATGCGCAGACTTGGGCGGCTTACACGCTGGATGCTCTCTACCACTGCCTTGCCCTGGAAGTATTTCAGAGAAATTTCCAGTTCAGGCTTGGTATCGCCTTCGATTTTGTAATCTTGAATATAACCTTCTTCCTTAAGCACTTTGGCAATTGCCACTTTCAGCTTGGAGGAAGGCATGGTGATCGCAACTTTGTTCGCGGCCTGACCGTTGCGTATACGGGTCAGCATGTCCGCGATCGGATCTTGCATGCTCATCTGTCTTTACTCCCGTGATTCAATTGGTGACAATTACCAGCTAGCCTTTTTCAGACCCGGAATTTCACCGCGCATGGCGGCTTCACGGACCTTGATACGGCTCAACCCGAACTTCCGCAGGAAAGCGTGCGGACGACCTGTCTGGCGGCAGCGGTTACGCTGACGGGACGGGCTGGAATCACGCGGCAGAGTCTGAAGCTTGAGAACAGCATCCCAACGATCTTCGTCGGATGAGTTCACACTTGAGATGATAGCTTTCAATTCAGCGCGTTTAGCGAAGAATTTATCGGCCAATTTCACGCGTTTGACTTCGCGTGCTTTCATGGATTGCTTAGCCATTAGTAACCCTACCTTACTTGCGGAACGGGAAGTTAAAGGCGGCCAGCAGCGCGCGGCCTTCATCATCGGATTTCGCAGTGGTGGTAATGGTAATGTCCAAACCACGAACGCGATCGACTTTGTCATAGTCGATTTCCGGGAAGATGATCTGCTCACGCACGCCCATGCTGTAGTTGCCACGGCCATCGAAGGACTTGGCAGACAGACCGCGGAAGTCACGAATACGCGGTACAACAATGGAAATCAGGCGCTCAAGGAACTCCCACATGCGTTCGCCACGCAGAGTTACTTTACAGCCGATCGGATAGCCCTGGCGGATTTTGAAGCCTGCAACAGATTTGCGTGCTTTGGTGATCAACGGCTTTTGACCGGAGATAGCTGCCAGATCGGCTGCGGCGTTATCCAGCAGCTTCTTGTCAGCGATCGCTTCACCAACACCCATATTCAGGGTGATCTTCTCGACCCGAGGGACTTGCATGACAGAATTGTAGCTAAACTGAGTCATCAGTTTGCTAACCACTTCGTCTTTGTAGTAATCATGCAGTTTCGCCATCGTACTACTCCAAATTACTTGATAGTTTCGCTAGTAGATTTAAAGAAACGGACTTTTTTGCCGTCTTCAAATCTAAAGCCTACACGGTCAGCTTTACCAGTTGCCGCATTGAACAGTGCAACGTTGGAAAGCTGGATTGCAGCTTCTTTTTCAACGATGCCACCCGGTTGGTTCAGGGCCGGAACCGGCTTCTGATGTTTCTTAACCAGGTTGATACCTTCAACAACGATTTTGCTGGAAGACAGAACATTCTTAACTTTACCGCGCTTACCTTTATCTTTGCCGGTCAGCACGATAACCTCGTCATCACGACGGATTTTCGCTGCCATGGTTCGCTCCTTAGAGTACTTCTGGTGCCAGAGAGATAATTTTCATGAACTTTTCAGAACGCAGTTCACGAGTTACCGGCCCAAAAATACGCGTACCGATAGGCTGCTCGTTGTTATTGTTCAGAATAACGCATGCATTGCCATCGAAGCGAATGACAGAACCGTCCGGGCGACGAACACCCTTCTTGGTACGCACCACAACCGCCTTCAGAACATCGCCTTTCTTCACCTTACCGCGAGGAATTGCTTCCTTGATGGTAATTTTGATGATATCGCCGACGCCTGCGTAGCGACGGTGCGAGCCACCAAGAACCTTGATACACATTACGCGACGTGCACCGGAGTTATCGGCGACGCTCAGCATAGTCTGTTCTTGGATCATTTTAGTGCTCCACTAATGTCAACTACTACTTTTCAAACCCTTACGGGTCATTATTACCCCAGAATCGAGGGCGCAATATTATAACACTGCTTTTCGACCAAGGGTAGAAAAAATAAACGGCCCTTTGCAGAGCCGTTTATCGTTTTCAAGAAGAGCAATACTGTATTACAGAATCGCTTTCTCTACAACGCGAACCAACGTCCAAGACTTAGTTTTGGACAGCGGACGGCATTCGCGGATTTCAACCACGTCACCAATACCGCATTCGTTGTTCTCATCATGTACGTGCAGTTTGGTCGTACGCTTGATGAATTTCCCATACAGCGGGTGTTTCACAAAACGTTCGATTGCAACAACCATGGATTTCTCCATTTTATCGCTCACAACACGACCTTGCAGAGTACGGATATTATCGCTCATTACGCACCCGCCTTCTGAGTCAGTAAAGTCTTAACACGTGCAATATTGCGACGCACTTGTTTTACCAGGTGAGTCTGTTGCAACTGACCACTGGCCGCTTGCATACGCAAGTTAAATTGCTCGCGCAGCAGTTCGAGCAGCTCGGTGTTCAGCTCTTCAACGCTCTTTTCACGTAGCTCATTTGCTTTCATTACATCACCGTCTTAGTTACAAAGGTGGTTTTGATCGGCAGTTTCGCTGCTGCCAGTTGGAATGCCTCACGGGCTAACTCTTCCGACACACCGTCCATTTCGTACAGGACTTTACCTGGCTGAATCAAGGCAACCCAATATTCCACGTTACCTTTACCTTTACCCATACGTACTTCAAGCGGTTTTTCGGTGATTGGTTTGTCCGGGAATACACGGATCCAAATCTTACCTTGACGCTTAACAGCACGGGTCATGGCACGACGTGCAGCTTCGATTTGGCGAGCGGTCAGGCGACCACGACCAACAGCTTTCAGACCGAAAGTACCGAAGCTGACATCCGTACCGGCAGCCAGACCGCGGTTACGGCCTTTGTGCATCTTACGGAATTTTGTACGCTTTGGTTGTAACATCAGCGACTCTCCTTACTTGCGGCCTTTACGCTGCTGCTTTTTAGGTTGAGCAGCCGGTTTTTCCGGTTGTTCAACGGCAGCCATACCACCCAGAATCTCACCTTTGAAGATCCACACTTTAACACCGATCACACCGTAAGTGGTGTGTGCTTCGGACGTGTTGTAGTCGATATCCGCACGCAGCGTGTGCAACGGAACGCGACCTTCGCGGTACCATTCGGTACGTGCGATTTCAGCACCGCCCAGACGGCCGCTGACTTCAACTTTAATGCCCTTGGCACCCAGACGCATGGCGTTCTGAACGGCACGCTTCATCGCACGGCGGAACATCACACGACGCTCCAGCTGAGAAGTGATGCTGTCAGCAACCAGTTTCGCGTCCAGTTCCGGCTTGCGAACTTCTGCGATGTTGATCTGTGCAGGTACGCCAGCGATATCCGCTACGACTTTGCGCAGTTTTTCAACATCTTCACCTTTTTTACCGATAACGATGCCCGGACGAGCAGTGTGAATGGTCACACGGATGCTCTTGGCCGGACGTTCGATCACGATACGAGAGACGGAGGCTTTCTCCAGTTCTTTCGTCAGGTATTTACGAACTTTAAAATCGCTGTCCAGGTTGTCAGCGAATTCTTTGGTATTCGCGTACCAGGTAGAGTTCCAAGGTTTGACAATACCCAGGCGAATACCATTAGGATGTACTTTCTGACCCATTGCTAGTCTCCAGGAGTCTCAGCGATCGGACACAACCACAGTAATGTGGCTGGTACGCTTCAGGATGCGATCCGCACGACCTTTAGCACGCGGCATAATGCGCTTCATGCTCGGGCCTTCGTCTACGAAGATTTTCGCAACTTTCAGATCATCAATGTCAGCGCTATCATTGTGCTCTGCGTTGGCAATGGCAGACTCCAGTACCTTTTTGACCAGACCAGCAGCTTTCTTTTTGGTGTAGGTCAGAATTTCCAGAGCTTGCGACACTTTCTTACCGCGAACCAGGTCAGCCACCAGGCGAACCTTTTGAGCAGAAGAACGAGCATGAAGATGTTTAGCTAAAGTTTCCATCTCTTCCTCCTACCTTATTTCTTCTTGGCTTTTTTATCAGCCGCGTGGCCGCGATAAGTACGAGTCGGCGCGAATTCACCCAATTTGTGACCGACCATTTCATCGGAAACAAATACCGGAACGTGCTGACGACCATTATGGACAGCGATGGTCAAACCGATCATGTTTGGAAAGATCGTTGAACGACGGGACCAAGTGCGCAGAGGCTTCTTGTCACCGCTTTCCACCGCTTTCTCTACCTTCTTCAGCAAGTGCAGGTCAATAAAAGGACCTTTCTTGAGAGAACGTGGCATGGTTTATCCTCTAATATTATTTAGTACGGCAACGTACGATGAATTTATCAGTACGCTTGTTGCTGCGGGTCTTCTTACCTTTGGTCTGGATGCCCCACGGCGTTACCGGGTGCTTACCAAAGTTACGACCTTCGCCACCACCGTGCGGGTGGTCGACTGGGTTCATTGCCGTACCGCGAACGGTAGGACGAACACCACGCCAGCGTGCAGCACCAGCTTTACCCAGAACGCGCAGCATATGCTCAGCGTTACCTACTTCGCCCAGCGTAGCGCGGCAGTCGGATTCGACTTTACGCATTTCGCCAGAACGCAGACGCAGGGTCACGTACGCGCCGTCACGTGCAACGATCTGCACGTAAGCACCAGCAGAACGCGCCAGCTGACCGCCTTTACCCGGTTTCATTTCCACGTTGTGAACGGTGGAACCAACCGGAATATTGCGCATCGGCAACGTGTTGCCAGCTTTGATAGCAGCATCAACGCCAGACTGGATCTGATCACCGGCTTTCAGGCCTTTCGGCGCCAGGATGTAACGGCGTTCGCCGTCTTTGTACAGAACCAGAGCGATGTTGGCGGAACGGTTCGGATCATATTCCAAACGTTCTACAACAGCAGGGATACTATCTTTGTTGCGTTTGAAGTCAACAATACGGTATTGCTGTTTGTGGCCACCACCGATATGACGGGTAGTGATGCGGCCATTATTGTTACGGCCACCGGATTTGCTGTTTTTTTCCAGCAACGGGGCATAAGGTTTGCCCTTGTGCAGCTCAGGGTTAACCACTTTAACAACGTGGCGACGACCCGGAGATGTCGGTTTACATTTAACAATTGCCATTGTTCTTTACTCCTCCGACTTACTCTGCGCCGCCGATGAAGTCCAGATTCTGGCCTTCTTTCAGGGTGACGTAAGCTTTTTTCCAGTCGCTACGACGACCGATACGCTGTCCATGACGTTTCACTTTCCCTTTAACAACCAGGGTGCGAACTTCATTGACTTCGACTTCAAACAGTTTCTGCACAGCAGCTTTGATTTCTGCTTTGGTTGCGTCTTTGGCAACTTTGAGCACGATGGTGTTGTTCTTTTCCATCGCAGTAGACGCTTTTTCAGAAACGTGCGGTGCAGTCAGCACCTTCAGCAGACGTTCTTCACGGATCATGCCAGCATCTCCTCAACTTGCTTAACAGCATCAGCAGTCATTACGACTTTGTCGAAGGCGATCAGGCTAACCGGATCGATGCCAGCTACATCACGAACGTCAACCTTGTACAGGTTGCGCGCAGCCAGGAACAGATTTTCATCCAGTTCACCGGTGATGATCAGCACTTCATCCAACGCCAGGTCTTTCAGTTTTTGTGTCAGCAGCTTGGTTTTCGGTGCTTCAACAGAGAACTTCTCGACGACGATTAGACGATCCTGACGTACCAGTTCGGACAGAATGCTTTTCAGCGCGCCGCGGTACATCTTTTTGTTTACTTTTTGACTGTGGTCCTGAGGCTTGGCAGCAAAGGTCACGCCACCGGAACGCCAGATCGGGCTCTTGATAGAACCTGAACGCGCACGGCCAGTACCTTTCTGACGCCACGGTTTTTTACCGGAACCAGTTACTTCAGCACGGGTCTTCTGAGCACGAGTCCCTTGACGGGCACCAGCTGCATAAGCAACAACAACCTGGTGTACCAGCGCTTCGTTGAAATCACGACCGAAGGTAGTTTCGGAAACAGTCAGCGCGCTTTGCGCGTCTTTCAATACTAATTCCATTGCTATCCCCTTACGCCTTCACAGCCGGTTTAACGATCAGGTCGCTACCGGTTGCACCCGGGACAGCACCTTTCACCAGCAGCAGGTTGCGCTCAGCGTCAACACGTACTACGTCCAGGCTCTGAACGGTTACACGCTCGTTGCCCAGCTGACCAGCCATTTTCTTGCCTTTGAACACTTTGCCCGGAGTCTGGTTCTGACCGATAGAACCCGGAACGCGGTGAGACAAGGAGTTACCGTGGGTAGCATCCTGAGTACGGAAGTTCCAGCGTTTAACAGTGCCCGCGAAACCTTTACCTTTGGAAGTACCAGTAACGTCAACTTTTTTCACGTCAGCGAAAATTTCAACGCTGATGCTTTGGCCTACAGTGAACTCTTCGCCTTCAGACAGACGGAATTCGCGCAGGACGCGGCCAGCTCCAACACCCGCTTTAGCAAAATGACCTGCTTCCGGCTTGGTAACACGGTTTGCTTTTTTAGCACCGGTAGTTACCTGTACAGCCTGGTAGCCGTCATTAGCCAGGTCTTTAACCTGAGTAACGCGGTTTGCTTCAATTTCGATAACGGTTACAGGGATAGAAACGCCGTCTTCAGTGAAGATGCGAGTCATGCCCACTTTTTTACCGACTAAACCAATCATTGTATCAACCTCTCAATCGCTTGATGACCTGATTAACCCAGGCTGATCTGCACGTCTACACCGGCAGCCAGGTCCAGACGCATCAGAGCATCAACGGTTTTCTCGGTTGGCTCAACGATGTCAACCAGACGCTTGTGAGTGCGAATCTCGTACTGATCGCGCGCGTCTTTGTTGACGTGCGGGGAGATCAGAACGGTAAAGCGCTCTTTGCGGGTCGGCAGCGGGATCGGACCACGTACTTGCGCACCAGCGCGCTTGGCAGTCTCAACGATTTCCGCGGTTGCTTGATCGATCAGGCGATGATCAAACGCTTTCAGGCGGATACGGATTCTTTGGTTCTGCATGAGACCAGAGCTCCAATTATTTATAAACGTAAAAATTACTCCTCACACCCATTTCGATTGATGGGAGAGTGTAACCGTTAGTACATAATCCCCATATCGGGAGTATTGTTGACCCATGCATATCGCGTGGCGTCACTGCCGCTTATCACACACCACATAACGTGGTGGTTTACGACAACAGGCCCGACTTAATTCATACGGGCCTGCATATTATACGCAAATCTGTTCAGGAAGCAACCACCTATTACAGTATCACGCCTCTTCTAGCTGCGCTTGCAGGTAATTGGGCAGTCCGAGGCGAACAATCAGGTCGAGTTCCGTCTCAATCCAGTCGATGTGCCCCTCTTGTCATCGGCCAGGATTTCAATCAACAGATCGCGGCTGACATAATCGCGAACCGAATCCATATAAGCAATGCCCTCACGCAAATCCTTGGCGCCATCCAACTCCAGCTTCAGGTCGGAACGCAGTATCTCCTCGACATCCTCGCCAATATTGAGCTTGCCGAGATCTTGCAGGTTAGGTACCCCCTCAAGAAACAGGATACGCTCGATATAGCGATAGGCATGTTTCATTTCATCGATGGATTCATGGTATTCATGCTGGTCAAGACGGGTCAGTCCCCAGCTTTTGAACATACGGGCATGCAAAAAATACTGATTAATCGCAACCAGCCCATTACCCAGTAATTTATTAAGGTGTGCTATGACTTTTTTATCGCCTTTCATGACATTGTTCCTCCGCTCCAGGTCTTAAAAGTGTAGAACTGGGGGGGGAGAGTCAACGAAATCGCCTACATTTTGTGCGGTTTCAATTTAAGGTGGCCGATTAAGCGACGTCAGAGATTTGTGGTAACAGCGCCTGTTCTTCTTCCATAATCAGGCGAGCCTGGCGAATACACTTGCCGCAATCACTGCCGATAGGCATTAATTGACGCAGTTGATTAAGCGACTGGGGCTGATGCTGGCGAACGACGTGCCGGATAACTTTATCGGAAATGGCATTATACATATATACAGAATAACTCATTCTCTCAATCACGGAACTGCATCCCCTTTTGTTGCTACCGTCCGCATGGCAGTCGCAAAAGTGACTATTAAATAGTCAATGAGAGTGTAAATAAGAATGGTTTCTATTTCAATTACAGTTTTGTCAACGCCCATAAAAAAAGGACACCGCAGTGTCCTTTTTTCTTACGCTATCGTTTTTATAACGCTAGTGTAACTAACGTATCAGCAATTAAGCGATAACTTTGGCAACAACGCCCGCGCCAACGGTACGACCGCCTTCACGGATTGCGAAACGCAGACCGTCGTCCATCGCGATCGGAGCGATCAGATTTACGACCATCTTGATGTTGTCGCCAGGCATTACCATTT
>NZ_JBLLJS010000032.1:0-64678 GCF_047692315.1 Symbiopectobacterium sp.
AGCTCTTCATTCCCAGCGCTGGGAATGCTAGGAAAAACTAAGCTCTTTGAACTGATGACAGAAGACGATGAAGACCTCGCCGAACTTGCCGAAGGCGGCACCATTGCCGGTCTAACGCTGGATGAGATTGATCGCATGTCGTCGCGAGAACTTCGCGCAAAACTGCGTGATACAGAAAAATCACTTGAAGCCAGCCGCCGCTTGGCCAACGAGAAAGATCAAAAGATCAATGAACTGAGTGAAAAGCGCTTGCTCGATCAACATCGCCCGTTAGGTGAAGAGGGAATACGCCAGCTCCGTGAAGAAATTGGCCTGGTGGGCTTTGATGTTAAGGCCATATTAATGGGGCGCTTTCGTGAAGGGCTGGAAAAATTGAATGACCACACTGGCGATATGACTTCTCACGCCGACTATTTAGCGGGCCTGCTTAATGATATTTAGTTTTAAATCAATGTGTTGCGCAGTGATTTTCGCTACCCCATCACGCCCCCTCAGATACTGTACCAGACTGGGTAAACGCCGATGCAGAGGCGGAAGACGCAGATTTTCAGTTACCTGAACATTTACGCGGTACCGGACAGGATAGCGGCGAGGAGGTGGAGTAATGAACCCCATCCTGACCGAACGCATACTAGCCATTGCCCAGGCCGCCGAAAAAGCCGGGCATGGCGGCAAAGACGCCGTTTATCAGACGGGTTGCCAGGCACTCGGTATTTCCAGGGCGACTCTGCTGAGAAGAATTAAACAGGTGAGCTATAAACCGCCGCGTAAGCAGCGGGTAGATTATGGTACCAGTGCCCTGACGCGTGACGAAGCTCTGTTGATATCTGGCGTCATCATGGAATCAGAACGCAAGAACGGCAAGCGTCTCTACAGTCTGGAAAAGGCGGTTAACGACCTGCGGGCCAATAACCTGATTAATGCCGGGTATATTGATAATATATTGATAACGAGACCGGCGAGTGGTTCCCCCTGTCGGTCGATGCCATCAGTCGGGCGCTGTACCAATATCGCCTGCACCCCAACCAGTTACGGGCACCAGCCCCGTGCGTTCAATTGAAAACCGACCACCCCAATCATGTCTGGCAACTGGATGCGTCGCTGTGTGTGCTCTATTACCTGAAAAATCCCGACAAAGGGCGCACCACGCGCGATAGCGGCCTGCGCATGATGAATGAGGCGGAATTTAACAAGAACAAGCCGAAAAATCTGGCACGGGTAGTCAATGACCGCGTCTGGTCATTTGAGCTGACTGACCATACCAGTGGCTGGATTTACGCCGAGTACCGCTTCAGCGGCGAAACAGCACAAAACTTTACCGATGTGCTGATTAATGCCATGCAGGAGCGCGGTGGGGCCGACGTACTGCATGGCGTGCCGCGCATCCTCTATACCGACCCCGGTTGCGCGCTGGTCTCGTCCACCATGCGCAACCTGTGTAAAACACTTGGTATTCAACTTATCGCACATAAAGCCCGTAATGCCCGCGCCACCGGCTCAGTGGAAAAGGCGCGCGACATTCTCGAGTGCAATTTTGAATCCGGCCTGCGGTTTGTGCAAGTCGATAATATTGATGAATTGAACTGCCTGGTCGGGTTGTGGCGTAAAAATACAACCGTACCGCCATCCACCGACGTACTGGCATGACCCGCACCGACTGCTGGTTACGGGTCACTCCGCAGCAGTTAATTAAGGCACCGCCCGTTGATGTGTGCCGTGAGCTGGCAGTGAGTCAGCCGGAAAGCCGTAAGGTCACTACTCATCTTCGCGTGTCGTTCAGGGGGAGTGAATACGATGTACGGCAAGTCCCCGGCGTTTGCGTGGGCGACACCGTACAGATAGTGCGCAACCCCTGGCGCGACAGTGAAGCGCAGGTGGTAATGATGAATGAAGACGGACAGGAAATCTTCTGCCGGGTACCGGAAGTGGCGAAAGACGACTACGGTTTTTCCCTCAATGGCCCGACATTAGGCGCATCTTTCAAGGCATTACCCCACACCACGGCGCAACACCATCTGGCGGAAGTCGAGCAGACCCTGTATGGCACCACCACGCCGGGGGAAACCGCCGCCGCGCAAAAAGCCAATGCCTTACCCTTTGGTGGGCGCTTTAACCCCTATCTTGACAATGAACGCGATACCCCACCGATTTACCTCCCCAGACAGGGGCAGACATCCACGGTCTGTGCCCCGCGTTTTGAAGAGCGCTTAAACCCGGTTGTGGTGGTTCAACGCCTGCGCGCGCGTTTTCAGGCAGCAGGCAAGACCTGGCGCAGTGAATTTTACACCACACTAACCCAGCGTTTTCCTGACGGCATTCCGGCTGACCAGGTCGACGCCCTGGGTGATGAGCTGATGGGGCTGACCAGCGATGTGGTGGTCAGCCTGGCCAGCCACGGTTAACCGGAGGGCAATCATGCTGAAACTGAAAACCCTATTACAGCGACACAACCTGACCCAGGCCGCCCTAGCCCGCGCGCTTGACCTTTCCGAGGCGACGCTGGCGCAGATAGTCAACCACCACCAGTGGCCGAAACAGGACACCGACACGCTAAAACACCGTATCCGGGCCTGGCTGCGTGACCAGAGCATAGAGGCGGACGACTGCTTTGACGGGGTCACGCCCGACGGCAAGGAAAATGCACCCCCCCAGCAACGAGGAGGACACCATGTTACTAAAAAACAGGTATTAACCCCTACCACGAAAAAGCATTTCGGGCTGTTTCGCGCCCCGTTTGATGACAACGCGGTACAAGGTCATGAAGATGTTTTTTTAACCCCTGAAAGCCGTTATGTGCGCGAGGCCCTGTACCAGACCGCACGCTATGGCGGCTTTATCGCGGTTATCGGTGAATCCGGCTCGGGTAAAAGCACCCTGAGGCGCGACCTGGCTGACCGGATTAACCGGGAAAATGCCCCGGCCGTCGTGATTGAGCCGTACGTGCTGGCCATGGAGGATAACGACCATCAGGGTAAAACCCTGAAAGCCGCCAGCCTCGCCGAAGCCATTTTCCATACGCTGGCCCCACTGGAAAAACTCAAACGCTCGCCGGAGGCCCGCTTTCGTCAGCTACACCGGGTATTAAAAGACAGCAGCTATGCCGGATACAGCCATGTGCTGGTGATTGAAGAAGCCCATGCGCTGCCCATACCGACCTTAAAGCACCTTAAACGCTTCTTTGAGCTGGAAGACGGCTTTAAAAAACTGTTGTCCATCGTCCTGCTGGGACAACCCGAATTGGGAGACAAGTTATCAGAGCGCCTGCTGACCGTCAGAGAAGTGGTGCAGCGCTGCAAGGTGATTGACCTGCCGCCACTGGATGAACACCTGACGGCGTTTCTTGACTTCAAATTTAAACGCATCGGCGGCGACATGAGCAAAGTCCTTGGCCCGGATGCGATCCCGGCACTGCGCCAACGCCTGAGCTAGCTGCGCCCCAAGAAAGACATAACGGTCAGCCTGCTTTACCCGCTGGCTATCGGCAATCTGGTGACCGCCGCCATGAACCTGGCCGCCGAGAACGCCATCCCGGTTATTGACGCCAATATTATCCACAGTGTGCATTAAACAGGAGGCTACCATGCTGACATCTTCTCTGGCCTGCAAACATCCACCTGTCGTGTTGCAGTTCACGCAGGCCTTCCGGGCCATCGACAGCCTGAGAATGCAGGGCTTTACCGTCGACCACCTGGAAATGGATGGCTACACGCGCCCAACCCTTACCGTTCAGTATGACCACCGCTGTCGCGCCTATCAACAAAGCGGCAGGGCGGTAAGGTATTCCCACGGCGTAGACCACCGGGGACGTTTTGAAAAGTACCAGTTTCAGCAGAACCAGTGCCGAATTATCTGGGAGGTACGTTAATCATGAGGAATGTGCCCGTCTGCATTAGCGCAAAGCAATGGGTCTATCTGGAAAAAACAGTTTATATCACCGAGCAGGACTATGAGGACTATTTATCGATTTGCGAGAACTGCCGTGACATGGATGAACAAGACCGCCGTCTTGGTGAAATAACGGCCCGCTATCGAATTAACGTCTTTGAGCATATTCAACACAGCGACGCCCTTGAGGAGATTATTTTCGAGCGCGTTTAATCCCCAACGTTGTTAATTAAAAGGTAAAAAAATGGCAAAGAAAATAACGCGGCTTTAAGCCGCGGCGGCTTCCTGAACCCCGCAAACCCGTGAGCAGGTGACGGACGATATTAAGCGGATGGGCGATATCCAGCGGGAAATGACCCGACTGGAGACGCATATTAATGATGAAATCGCACGGTTAACTCATCAGCATGCGGCTGATATTGAGGCCATGAAAGCCCGGATAACCCTGTTGCAAAAAGGTATCCAGACCTGGTGTGAAGTCAACCGCGAACCGCTGACCCAAAATGGCAAAACCAAAACCGTTAACCTGATAACTGGCGAGGTGTCATGGCGTAACCGCCCGCCGTCCGTCTCCCTAAAAGGAATGGACGATATCCTGCAGGCGTTAGAAGAAAACGGACAGACCCACTGCATTATTCGTAAGCCGGTCATTGATAAAAATTCCCTGCTAAAAAATCAGGACACGATAAAACAGCTTAATATCCGGGGCATTACGTTTCATAACCAGCTTGAGGATTTCATTATTACGCCCTTCGAGCAGGAGGTGGCCTCATGAGCCATCAGGAAATAAAACATCTGCGCCATCAGATTGAAAGGCACATAAACCGCGCCATGCACCACCTGCGGGCAGACCATTCTGCCGCCGCTTATTGTGAGTTCCAGAATGCCTTCGAGATATTGGCCGAACTGATAGCCACATTAGATAAGGAGAACGTCTTATGAGTATTACCTGCATCAGCTGCCATCAGACAACAAACCAGCTGAATCCTACCCAGGCAGACATTACCCAACAACCGGAAAGTGGCGAGTGGGGGGTTGACCTGCTACTGGTCTGCCCACACTGCGAACAGCAGTATAGCGCCTGGGTGCTTAACTGGGATGTTGTGCCCTTAAAGGGTATCACGGCGAACTCGGCATCAACGCCAACCCATCATCAAACGCACGAGGTCAATAACCCATGAACATTGACCGTTGGTTAGCTTTGTTTGCCGGTTTTATGGTGTTCATTGCGGTCATTATTTGTTTTGTTGAACACATGACCTGATTGACTAAAAGAGGATAAATTATCATGTGGATATTAATTTTAGCCATGTACGCCAGTCCTTATACTGATGCGTCTTTTTCCTCGCTGCATACACAGGAATTTGACACGGAAACCGCCTGTCAACAGGCCGCCAGACAGTTCTCAGAAAAATTTGAAACCTTTAAAGATATTGATGCCAAGGCGATTTTCGTGAAGAAGTCATAGTCTAAAATCGGCATTTAGCACATTCAATTGTGTAGCAAGTGTATTCACTTTATAATCCTTCAAAACCTGAAGGATTATTTTTTGCCCATAGTATAAGGAACCCTGACCTCGACCACGACGATAAAGGACGCCAGCGATGACCCGACAAAAATACCTGCAGTTAATCCATATTGCCGCCCACAATCTCAAGCTGGACGACACGACTTACCGCCAGATGTTGCACAGGCTAACGGGGAAAACATCGGCAAAAGCCCTGAATATCGGTCAACTGGCTCAGGTGTTAAACGCCCCGAAAGCCAAAGGCTTCCGTATCCAGCCCCATCAAGCCAATACAAAAAAGCAGACTGACCGTCCGCAACTCCAAAAAATGGAGGCCTTGTGGCAGGCAATGGCCCACGAGGGCATTGTCCGTGATGCCTTAGCAAAAGCCCTTGCCCACTTTGTTAAACGGGAAACCGGTTGTGATTCGCCTTACTGGCTGGATAGCCAACAGGCCAGCCAGATTATCGAGAAACTCAAGCAGTGGCAGAAGCGCGTGGCGAGGGCAACATCATGCTAGAGAATACCTTTCGTAGCAAAGGGCCAGAGTTACTTTACTGGTTGAGCTGGCTGAACATACGGCGCAGACCGTCAGGCAGATTATCGATGTTGACCCCGCCGTTGCCAGCCAGATAGGCGACACCGTCGCCAGTCAGATGATGGCGGTCTGGGGTGGGCAAAATGTCTATTTCCCGATGGGGCTGATATGGAAACTCAGCCAGCGTGACCGGGAGATATTTGCCAATTTCAACGGCCATAACCACCACGCGCTGGCGCGTAAATACAAAGTCTCACTACAGTGGATTTATTCGGTGGTTAAACGGGTAAAAAAAGAAGAGCTGGCCCGTATCCAGGGCAATCTGTTTGAAGATGAAGATGAAGATGAAGATAAGCAGGCAGGATGATCATCTATAACGCACTTTAAGTACTTTAGTGCTTTTTTGTTACTATCATTGCCACGACAGCATCCATGCAAAGGAGATAAATATGCTTGATTCAACCCTGCTCGATTTACCCTGGGCAACACTCGTCACATTGTCCTCTGGCTACATTAGCTACTTTATTGCTAATGTCGGCCTGAAAGAACACCATAAACCCATTGACATTCTCTTCTCCACACTGATTTTTAGCCTGTTGCCGACAGCAATATACCACGTGACACTATGGTGTGGCGTCAATGCTTACGTGGCAGCGTTGCCGCCAGTGTTGTTGGCATTGACCCTGGGGGCATTGTGGCGTAAATATGGGCGTAAACGGTTGTACGCATTTCTCCGGAAGCACAATATCTCGTGGTCTGATGGCACCCATTCTGCGTGGCAGCAGCTGTTTGGACAGATTGAATACCGGGCCACTGAAGTGTTCGTTATTCTTAAGGATGGCAGCGGGTTATTATCGCGGCCTCTGGCTCGTTTTGAAGGACTCCCTAATGGACCGTTCGCGCTGGGCAATACGGGAGATGTCATTCTTTATGTAACACACCATAGCGCACCTGGTAGTGATGAATGGCACGAGTTTGCCAGTGTGATCGATGATTCTTGGGGAGCGCTGGCGACCTACATTCCTGCGGAGCAGATAGCCAGGGTAGAAATCAGGAGGAACAGGGTTAAAGCTGTATCCACGCCTCCTGAGGTTTAGGTGTCAATTATTTTTTGGGACGGATGCCAGGCTGGTGATTTGACTGTTGCGATGGCGCGGGTTTTTTCTCCTTGCTGGCATCTCTTTCAAATGTGACTACTCGGGCATTTTTGGGATTCTCTGTAAAGTCACAGCTATCATGATTGTTGTTCTTGGTCGTCATGGAAACTTCCTCTAGATAAAATCAATTGTAGCGGATTCTACTCTAGTTCAGTAAAGAGGATGTTTTCAATTAATGGGTTTTAAAACGTAATTTCTGTTTCACTATGTGTAACTTAATCACCATGAATTGTCCCAGGTAGATCCACATTTATCGCACGTTTCCCTTTCAAATATCTCACGTCCTATCAGATTCTCCATCCTGCTAAAGGCGAAAAGTGTGCGTACAACAGAACGCCTGTCGCTTATGCCACAGGCGTTCTGTTCGACGACGCTTTCGCTTGTCATCGCACAATAAAACCGATCATTTACCGGCTTTAATTTCTTTTACGGCTTCATCCGCACCGATACGACCAAAAGTAACGATATCCGCCAGTGAGTTCCCCCCCAGACGGTTGGCACCATGCACCCCGCCAGCAGCTTCACCTGCCGCAAACAGGTTCGGGATTACCTTACCTTGGTTATCGATAACCTGCGCTTTGGTGTTAATGGCGATACCGCCCATCGTATGGTAGATGCCCGGCGTCACTTCGATTGCGTAATATTTTCCGGTATCCAATGCTTGTTTAAAACTTTCGCGACCAAACTCGGTATCTTTGTTCGCTTTCGCGTAGCCCGTGTAGGCAGACAAGGTTGCAGATAACTGTTTGGGATCCATCTTGATGGCCGCGGCGAGCGCCTCCACAGAATCACCCTCGAACACCAGTTTCTGTTTAAAATAGGTATCAATGGTCTTATTCTGTTTAACCAAGGCGTCATTGAAAATCACATAAGCATGGGCGTTGGGCTGTTTTAAAATGTTTTGCGAAACGACATCACGCGTTAGCAATTCATTAATAAAACGTTTCCCTTGTTCATTGACTAAAATAGCGCCATCACCACGCACACCTTCCGTAATCAGAATACCTTTTCCGGGTACTGTTGTTGGGTGAATCTGGATATATTCCATATCCACCAGCTTGGCGTTAATACTTTCCGCCATTTTTACACCTTCGCCCAACGAACCGGGTGCATTGGTTGTTTTAAAACCGATCAGTTTGGGATCGTAGTGTTTAATCATGTCAAAATTGGCACCAAATCCACCGGCGGTAATCATCACCTTCTTGGCATCAATGGTGAACACATTTCCATCTTTGCCTTTGGCTTTAATTGGCTGTTGGCCCATCCCTGGCCCCACCTCTAACAAGGCCACTGCAAGCAGCGTTCCTGCAACGCAAATAATTTAGGTATAACCGATTAAGACTTCGCTTGCTCCAACGCCTGTTTTGCCGCTTCCAGCACGCCAGTACTGGACATGGTCGCGCCCGTCACTGCATCAATACCCTCTGTCGTTTGTTTTTCGACAATTTCCGGCACGATATTATCAATCACACCCAACATCAGCGCTTCGGTGTCCTCGTGTTTTACCACTTCCACATTGGCAATTTTGCCGGCGCTGATATTCACCGAAACTTCGATCTCCCCTTCTTTACCCTGCGCTTTTCCGGTGTATGTTCCGTCTTTATACGTTTGAACGCCGGCCGAAGCCACAAACAACAAGGCGGCAGCCAACGATGGAACGATTTTTTTCATAATTCTCCCGCTTTTCTCTGGTTTTTTGATGACTGCGACGCCGCTGCTCACGAAACGGCGTCGCACTAATAATATGACTTATTTACCTGCTTTAATTTCTTTTACGGTCTTTTACGGCTTCATCAGCACCGATGCGGCCAAAGGTAACAATATCCGCCAGTGAGTTACCGCCAGACGGTTGGCACCGCGAACGCCGCCTGCCGCTTCACCCGCAGCAAACAGGTTCGGGATCACTTTCCCGTCTTTATTGAGCACTTGCGCTTTGGTATTGATGGCAATGCCGCCCATGGTGTGGTGAATGCCAGGCGTCACTTCAATAGCATAATATTTACCGGTATCCAGCGCCTGTTTGAAGCTGTCACGCCCAAATTCGGTATCCTTGTTGGCTTTTGCATAACCTGTGTAAGTTTTCAGGGTTTGCGGCAGCTGTTTGGCATCCACTTTAATGGCATTAGCCAACGCTTCCGGTGTATCACCTTCAGCAACCAGTTTTTGCTTAAAGTAGCTGTTGATGGTCTTGTTCTGTTTCACCAAATCATCATTGAAGACCAGATAAGCGTGGGCACCCGGTTGTTTCAGGATGCTTTGTGATACCACATCGCGCGTCTGTAATTCATTGATAAAACGTTTACCCTCTTCGTTAATCAAGATTGCACCATCGCCACGCACCGCTTCGGTAATCAGAATGCCTTTACCCGGTACGGTGCTGGGGTGAATCTGGATGTACTCCATATCCACCAGCTTGGCATTGATTTTCTCCGCCATCTTTACCCCTTCGCCTAACGAACCCGGTGCATTGGTGGTTTTGAAATTAGCCAGTTTCGGGTCGTACTGCTTGATCATGTCAAAGTTGGCACCAAACCCACCTGAGGTGATCATCACTTTTTTTGCATTGAGCGCAAATTCTTTGCCATCTTTGCCTTTTGCTTTGATGCCGGTGACTTCGCCCTTGTCATTTTGGACAATTTCGGTTGCAGAGGTATTGGTGCGCAGATCGATGTTCAGCGCCTTCACTTTTTTGATCAGTGCCGTCGCGATGAAGCTACCGGCTGGCTCGCCCCGGCAGGTCTGTGGGTACGATCGACGCTGGCCCCATCCGTACGTGTTAAATCAGCCAAACTCTGCGCCGTTATCCTTCAAAAATTGCACAGAGTCTTTTGCCCGTTCAGACAAGGTGCGCACCAGGTCAGGATTATTGATGTTCTTACCGCCCTTTATCGTGTCCTGAAAGAACAACTCCGGGCTATCCTGAATGCCTTTTGCCTTCTGGTAAGGGGTACCCGCCGCGTTCAAGCCAGCCTCGGCGCGCGCCGTATTGCCTCCGGCAAACGGCATTTTTTCCAGCATGATAACTTTAGCACCCTGGTTATGTGCCTTAATGGCGGCGGACATGCCTGCCCCCCCCCAGCATACTGACCGAAATCGCTATCAGCGGGATACCACGCCGTGTGAGGCGAGCAAAGCAGGCGGGCAGCGTACGCTCGTTAGAAAGCGACCAAAGCATACGCCCCGACGCGTAAAGCCCGGAATTCGCCGCAGACAAAATCGCCGTCAGGATAACAAAGTTAAAAATATCTGCGGCATACGGAATACCGATGCGTTCAAAGACTTGTACAAACGGGCTTTTTACAATCCCCGCCTGCTCCATCGGAATAAGCGCCGCCAGCACCAGCATAGTGCCAATAAAAAACACAATCAAGCGCACAACGGTGGTGCGAATCGCCAGTGGTACCACTTTATGCGGATTCTCCGTCTCTCCGGCAGCAATGCCTATCAACTCGGTACCGGAAAAAGCAAAATTAACCGCAACCATGGTCATCAGAATGGGCAATCCACCGAACGGGAACCAACCGTGTGCGGTAAGGTTGGTTAACAGCGGCGCAGGCGTGCCATCTTTCAGCGGAATGATGCCAACGATCGCCCCTGCCCCTAGGACAATAAAGGCCAGAATCGTAATCACTTTAATGACGGAGAACCAAAATTCCCCCTCAGCAAAAAAGCGCGCGGAAATCACGTTCAACACAAAAATTACTATGCAAAACACCAGGCACCACACCCAAACCGGGACAGCAGGAAACCAGTACTGCATGCAAAAACCTGCCGCCGTCAGGCTCGAACCTAATGCGACCGTCCAGGTCAGCCAATAAAGCCAGGCGACGGTGTATCCCGTGGCCGGACTCAGGTAACGCGCGGCATAGGAGTGAAACGCCCCGGTTTCCGGCATCGCGACCGACAATTCCCCAAGCGACAGCATCACCAGACACACCACTGCCGCCCCAATCAGATAGGCAAGCAGCGTGCCCGCGGCACCCGTAGTAGAAATGATATAGCCGGTATTAAAAAACAGCCCGGTTCCGATAACGCCCCCCAAGAGAGCATAATCAGATGACGCTCCTTCATTGAGCGTTTAAAGGTGCCCGTTTGCGCGGTGGCTTCCTGCGTGGGTGAGGTGTGCTGCTGCATGCGTTTCCTTATACGTATAGACGTCTACACATCCAAATTGTGTCGTGTTATACCGCTCCGCCAACGGGAAAGCAATGGGATCCCCATAAAGTGATTGATAGATGGAGAAAAAACAGGCGTATTCAACACAGCATTCGCCAATACATAAGGCGTATGGCAAACGCGGATCACACGCCTGTTAGTTCAGCGCAGCGATACTCCGCGCGATGGCCTGTGACGTGGTCAGGGTTCGGATCTGGCGGAATAAGTCATCGGCCTCAACATACTCCTTGCGCAGATAGCCCAACCACTGTTTGATGCGCGCAACGTGATACATGCCGGTATCACCCTGCTTCTCAAGTTGGGTGTAGCGCTGCAACAGAGCAACAACGTCTGACCAGGGTAACGGCGGGTCGTTGTATTTAATCACCTTGCTGAGATTGGGCACGTTGAGCGCGCCGCGTCCAATCATTACGTCCTGACATCCGGTTGCCGCGATGCAGTCCTGAGCACTTTGCCAGTCCCAAATTTCACCGTTAGCCACTACCGGAATCGACAACCGCTTACGGATCTCGCCAATGGCCGCCCAGTTAATGAGCTCAGCTTTGTATCCGTCTTCTTTGGTACGTCCATGTACCACAAGCTCGGTAGCGCCCGCTTGCTGAACAGCATCCGCAATTTCAAATTGACGTTCGCCTGAATCCCATCCCAAACGGATTTTAACTGTCACGGGGAAATGGCGTGGCACAGCCTCACGCATGGCTTTCGCCCCCTGATAAATCAATTCAGGATCCTTGAGCAAAGTAGCGCCTCCACCACGCGTAAAAACTCGGTGACGCACAGATCGTACTCATTGATGTCGGTCAGCAGTTCCCGCACCAGTGCATCGAGAACTCCTTCCATCGGCGCAAGAAGGATACGCATAACGCAATTCAGCTCATCAGGGCGCCGCACGGCGCTCCGGTTAAAACAGCCCGTCATGGTACTGAGGCGGGCGGGAAAAGCAAGCGTTACCCTATTGCTAGTCTTTATCCGCAACCGAGGGGTTAAATGCCTGGCGGGTAAAACTCAGCAGACACGCCAACGCCGCCGTGCCACATCCCATGTAAAGCGCATAGTAACCTCCCTGCATATCGAATCGCTCCAGCAGCATGCCAACAAACGCGGTGCCGCTTGATTGTCCGATCAAACGCGCAGTTCCCAGCATTCCCCCCGCCGCGCCACTGCGCTGGCGAGGCGCAGAGGTGACCAGCAAGCGGTTATTGGGCGATTAGAACAGGCCGAAACCTGCACCGCACAGGGCCATACGCCAGGCTATCCCCCCCATGGTGGTGACGGGTGAAAGCTGACTCAGGGCCAGCATCCCCACAGCGAGCAGCAGCAGCCCGACGCCCCCCAGGATCGCCGGTGACATCCGATCCGAGAGCCTGCCCGCGACCATTGCCATAACGCCGGTTGCCAGCGGCCAGGGAGTCATCATCAGACCAACCTCGGCCGGTGTCAGTGCCAGCTCGTGATGGAACAGAAACGGCAGGGAAACAAAGGCCAGCATCTGGGTAGTGAAAGAAGCAATTGAAGTAGCGAGCGACAAACTGAACACCAGAATGCGCAGCAAATCAAACGGGAACAGCGGCGCAGTGGCAGACGCTTCCCTGCGCACCAACAGCATTGCGGCCACGAAAGCCAGCACCAGTTGCCCGCCGATCAACACGCCATTGCTTTTATGACCGATGCTCTCAATAGCGGTAATCGCCACCAGCGCATTAATCCCTATCGCCCCCCAGCTTGGCGCGCGGAACGATATAACGGATAAGCGCGGTATTCACGCTCATCAATCCCGCTGCACCGATACCTTGCGCCACGCGCGCCAGCGTCAACATCGGCATACTGTTCGCTAACATACAGGCCAGAGACGACACGATAAACATGGTCAAGCCATACATATACACCGTGCGATAACCGTAAATCTCGTCCAGACGTGCGAAGGGGATCAGGCATACCACCACCGCCAACTGATACCCATTGACAATCCAGATCGCGCTGGCCGCGCTAATAGTAAAATCTGTAGCAATGACCGGCAATGCCACATTGGCAACCACAGCATCCATCACCGCCAGTGTAATACTGATGGCAATCGTCAACATGGCATAGTAGCGCTGCGGAGTCGGCAGACCATCTTCAGTGATACCGGGTGCGGCTATTCTCATTATTCAGTCTTTATTCGGGCAAAGCGCGTCGGCTTGCGGATGAAAGCTAGTTAAGCAGCTTACTGATAATCCACAGTAATGGGAAGCATGTGGCAAGAGGAAAGGCTAAGTAGGTGAAACGCTAAGGTAAAGGCATGCAACACAGGGGGCGCAATAGCGCAGGAGAGCGACAGCTCCCCTGCGAATGGCCTGATTACTCGCTTCTAGCGCGCGCCGGGCGGCGCTGGCCATTGCCCTGCGCGCGCGATGTAGCCGGTTTCCCCTGACCACCACGACGAGGCTCGCCGGAATGGGCGGCTTCCCCACTGCGTTGGCGGCGCGGTACCGTGCTATGGCGCTCACTGCCGGAACGATTGCCGCAGCGCGGTGCACCGAGCTGACTTTGGCGTCCGTTTTGAATCGGCTCAGCTTTAATAGTCGGATCGGGCTCAAAACCCGGCACGGCAATGCACGGAATTTCACGTTTCAGCAACCGCTCAATGTCACGCAGCAGCTTGTGCTCATCGACACACACCAGCGACAGGGCTTCCCCCGTGGATTCCGCACGTCCGGTACGACCAATACGGTGCACGTAATCTTCCGGCACGTTGGGCAGCTCATAGTTCACCACATGCGGCAGTTGATCGATATCCAGACCGCGCGCGGCGATATCCGTTGCCACCAGCACCCGAATCGATCCTTCCTTGAAATTCGCCAGCGCACGGGTACGCGCGCCCTGGCTCTTGTTACCGTGGATAGCCGCTGCGGTAATGCCGTCCTTGCCCAATTGCTCAGCAAGATGGTTAGCACCGTGCTTGGTGCGCGTAAACACCAGCACCTGCTGCCAGTTCTGTTTGCCGATCAGCAAAGAGAGCAACTCGCGTTTGCGCTTCTTGTCGACAAAATGCACGTTTTGGGTCACCAGTTCTGATGGCGTATTACGACGCACCACTTCGACCGACGCAGGACGCGTCAGCAGCGTATTGGCCAGCGCCTTGATTTCATCGGAAAAGGTCGCGGAAAACAGCAGGTTTTGCCGTTTGGCAGGCAGTTTTGCCAGTACGCGACGAATGTCGTGGATAAAGCCCATATCCAGCATCCGATCCGCTTCATCCAGCACCAGTATTTCGATACGAGAGAGATCAACCGCGTTCTGGCGTTCCAGATCCAGCAGGCGTCCCGGCGTTGCCACCAGAATGTCGACGCCACCGCGCAACTTCATCATTTGCGGGTTGATACTGACGCCGCCGAACACCACCAGTGAGCGCAAGCGCAGATATTTGCTGTAGGCCTGCACGTTTTCACCAATCTGTGCGGCCAGTTCACGCGTCGGCGTCAGGATCAGCGCCCGCACCGGACGACGGCCTTTAACGTCACTGGGTTTTGCGCTCAGCAGTTGCAACAGCGGCAGAGTAAACCCGGCGGTTTTACCGGTGCCCGTTTGCGCACTGGCCATCAAATCCTGACCAGACAGCACCACCGGAATCGCCTGGCGTTGTACAGGCGTAGGTTCACGATAGCCCTGTTCTTCAACAGCGCGGAGAATATCGGCGCTCAGGCCGAGAGATGCGAAAGACATAGAGAAAACAACTCCAGATCCACCCTGACCGAGCCAAAGCCGGTGCAGTTTCCAGGGGGAACATCAGGCGGGTTTGCCGAGCCACCATCAACCGAGCAATAACGACGTGAGCAACAACCACAATGAACGAGCACAAACTACGGTGCATAAGGCTACTAGTGTAACAGAGATTTTACCTTTCTGATATGCCGTCCTGATAGCTACTATTCCTAATTACCGTGTCAGAGCGATCCAGCACATAATGGCCCAAATTCAGTTATGTGATAAATGTCACCTATAAAAACCGAAAATCCGCTAAATTTAATCATACAATTGATTGAATAAGACCGTGTGCCATATTCCTCCAGGCTGCGTCGCCTACGCGCGGCCATCAAACTGAGCAACGACTGTTACAGGCAGCACTTGAGGTGTTTGGCGAGTTTGGCCTGCAAGCCGCCACCACGCGCGATATTGCCAGGCGTGCCGGGCAGAATATCGCCGCCATCACCTATCACTTTCACTCAAAAGAGGGGCTATACCGCGCGGTGACCAGCACCATTGCCGATGAAGTAGCGCACACCTATCTCCCCTTGCGCACAGAAATTGCCGATTATCTGCAACGGCCCACATGCACGCCAGAGCAACACATGGTGTATCTGCAAAAGCTGGTACTGAGTTTTACCCGGCTGATGACCAGCCCGGAAACCCTGCACTTCAGCCGCTTTATATCACGCGAGCAGTTGTCACCGACGGATGCCTACCCGCTGGTGCATGAGTGCATTATTGCCCCGATGCACCAGTTGATGACGCAACTGGTCGCGGGCTACACCAGGCTGGACAGTACAGACCGCAGAACCGTGATCCACACCCATGCGCTAATTGGTGAAGCGCTGGCATTTCGCGTTGCTCGGGAGGGCTGGGACGATATCGGTCTGGAACAGAGCCTGGTGATTAACGACGTGGTGACACAACACATAGAACTGGTGCTTGACGGCCTGAGAGCCGTACATCAGCGCTGATGCCTTCAGCCCGTAACAGAGGGACGCCTTCCATGAGTAAAGTTAAATCAAGCGCGACCATCGTGGTGCTTTTGCTGCTGGCAGCCGCACTCTATGCCGGTTGGGCGCACTATGCGCGCCGCGACACGCCCATTACGCTGTACGGCAACGTGGATATTCGCACGGTCAATCTGGCGTTTCGCGTCAGTGGACGTCTGGCCACCCTGAATGTGGATGAGGGCGACAGCGTTAAAGCAGGACAGGCGATAGCGGCGCTGGATACCGCGCCGCACAACAATGCGTTGCGTCAGGCCGACGCCAGTGTTGCCAGTGCAGTGGCCCAGCTGGCACTGCTTGAAGAAGGCTATCGGCGCGAAGAGGTCGCTCAGGTACGTTCTCAGGTAGCGCAGGCCCAGGCCGCCTATCATTACGCGGACAGTTTCTATCAACGCCAGCAAGGCATGTGGCGTAAAGGTGCCGTGGCACAAAATCCCCTGGAAGATGCCCGCTCGGCGCGTCAGCAGGCACTCGCTACGCTGCAAGCGGCTAAAGAGAAATTGAGTCAATTTGAAAGCGGTAACCGCCCGCAAGAAATTGCCGCTGCACAGGCCTCACTGGCGCAAGCGCAAGCAGTACAGGCGCAGGCGACGCTCGATCTGAGCGATACTACGCTGATCGCCCCTTCTGATGGTGTGATCCTCACGCGAGCAGCCGAAGCAGGAAGCATGTTAAACGCAGGCAGCACCGTTGTTTACACTCTCATTGACGCGCCCGGTGTGGATTAGCGCCTATATTGACGAACCACAGCTTGGGCAGGTGAGGCCGGGGCGAGAAGTGCTGATTTTCACCGACAGCCGCCCTGACCAGCCCTACCATGGCACCGTTGGCTTTGTGTCACCCAGCGCAGAATTCACCCCCAAAAGCATAGAGACAGAAGCACTGCGCACCGATCTGGTCTACCGGCTGCGTATCATCGTCAACGATCCGGACAACCTGCTGCGTCAGGGAATGCCGGTCACGCTACGCTTCGCCAATGAAAATGTGACGCCATGAACAGCACGACACCGCGCATTACGCTGGAAGGGGTAGAAAAAACCTTCCCTGGCAGCACTACGCCAGCGCTGAAACCGCTGACGGCCACCCTTGATGCCGGTGCGGTTATTGGATTGGTGGGGCCGGACGGTGCGGGCAAAACCACGCTGATTCGCATGCTGGCCGGGTTATTGACCCCTAGCAACGGTACGCTGCGCGTCATGGGGCTCGATCCGGTACAGGATGACCGGCAGTTACATGCCATCCTGGGTTATATGCCGCAGAAATTTGGGCTGTATGAAGATTTGAGTGTGATGGAAAACCTGACGCTTTACGCCGACCTACGCGGTATTACGCCGACCTACGCGGTATTACGGGCACACAGCGTCAGGAAACCTTTGAACGTCTGCTGACGTTTACCGATCTCACGCACTTCACTACCCGTCTGGCGAAAAAACTTTCCGGAGGCATGAAACAAAAATTAGGGCTAGCCTGCACCCTGCTGGGCCAACCTGACGTGCTGCTGCTCAACGATGGCGAACTGTTATACCGCGGCGCGCCGCAGGATCTTACCGCGACCATGGCTGGGCGCTACGTGCTGGCCCACGCCGATGGCATTGCACACCGCACGCTGCTGCAACAGGCGTTGCAACATCCCGCCGTCAGCGACGGTGTGATTCAAGGAAAATATTTGCGGCTGATGCTTAAAGCAGGCGCAGACCCGCACAGCCTGTGTGGTCCCTTACCGCCGACGCCAGGCAACATCGAAGAAACTGCTCCTCGCTTTGAAGATGCCTTTATCGACCTGTTGGGCGGTGGCCCCAAAGGGGATTCATCTCTGGCGCGCATCATGCCACGCATCCCGGATGATGGCGATGACAAGGTCATCGAAGCCCACCACCTGACCAAAAGATTCGGCGAATTTGTCGCGACCGATCGGGTCGATTTTACCGTGCGGCGCGGCGAAACTTTTGGCCTGCTCGGTCCCAACGGCGCAGGGAAATCAACCACGTTCAAAATGATGTTTGGCTTACTCACGCCAAGTGAAGGTCATGCTCGCGTGCTGGGCATGGACCTTAAAATCAGCTCAGGCAAAGCACGCCAGCATCTGGGCTACATGGCACAAAAATTTTCCCTGTACGGTAACCTGACCGTTGAGCAAAACCTGCGCTTTTTCTCCGGCGTGTACGGATTACGGGGCCGTCAGCAGCATGATAAAGTCGCCGCGATGACTGAGGCGTTCAACTTTACGCCTATCAGCCGCCAAACGCCGGACGCTCTACCGCTCGGGTTCAAACAGCGTTTGGCCCTGGCCTGCGCCTTAATGCACGAACCGGATATCCTGTTTCTTGACGAACCCACGTCTGGCGTCGATCCCCTCACCCGCCGAGAATTCTGGATGCACATTAACGGTATGGTCAACCGTGGCGTGACGGTGATGGTCACAACCCACTTTATGGATGAAGCGGAATATTGCGATCGTATCGGCCTGGTTTATCGCGGAAAACTGATTGCCGGTGGAACCCCGGATGCCCTGAAACAGCAGGTTGTTACGCCAGAAATGCCGGATCCAACCATGGAGCAGGCCTTTATCGCCCTGATCCATGCCTACGACACGGAGAATGCACATGGCTAGCGCGAACAACACTCAAGCATCGGGCAGTGGCGCATTTTCATGGCGACGCCTACGCGCCTTATGCCGCAAAGAAAGCAGATCGTGCGCGATCCCAGCAGCAGCCTGATTGCGTTTGTCATCCCATTAATGTTGCTGTTTATTTTTGGCTACGGCATCAATCTAGACTCTAGTCGTCTGCACGTAGGTATTCTGCTAGAGCAACAAAGCGAGGCAGCGCGTGATTTGGCTCAGACCTTTGCCGCTTCGCCATATATTGAACCCACCATCAGCCACGACCGCCAGACGCTGATTCAGTTGATGCAGGCGGAACGCATTCGCGGTTTGATCACCATCCCCAGCGACTTTGCCGAGCAACTGGCCCGCCCCGGAAGCCTTGCGCCCATACAGGTGATCACTGACGGCAGCGAACCTAACACCGCCAATTTCGTTTCTGGCTATGTGCAAGGAGTCTGGAAGGTCTGGCAGGAGCAGCGCGCGCTGGCTCAGGGGGGCACATTTACGCAACCCATTGAGATACAACTGCGCTATTGGTTCAACCCGGCAGCAGTCAGTCAGCACTTTATCATTCCCGGCGCCATCACCATTATCATGACGGTTATTGGCGCCATTCTGACCTCGTTAGTGATAGCCCGCGAATGGGAGCGCGGCACCATGGAGGCGCTGCTGTCAACTCAGGTCACGCGAGCAGAGCTGCTGCTGGCCAAGCTGATCCCCTATTATGGACTGGGCATGATAGCCATGGTGTTGTGCATGGTCGTTGCCGTCTTCATACTGCATGTTCTCTACCGCGGATCGCTATGGATACTGTTTGGCATCAGTAGCCTGTTTCTCGCCTGCACCCTCGGCATGGGGCTGCTGATTTCTACCCTGACGCGCAATCAGTTCAATGCCGCGATGGTGGCGCTGAACGCCGCCTTTCTCCCTGTGGTGATGCTCTCCGGGTTTATTTTTGAAATTGATAGCATGCCGGCATTGGTGCGCGCCGTCTCCTACGTGATCCCGGCGCGTTATTTCGTCAGTACGCTGCAAAGCCTTTTCCTGACCGGTAACGTGGTTAGCATCTTGCTGATCAATCTTGGCTTTTTAACCCTTGCCACGCTGTTTTTCATCGGGCTGACCGCCTTGAAAACGCGCCGCAGACTGGATTAGGAGGGCGGCGATGTTTTACCGCTTATGGACGCTGATCGTGAAAGAGCTGCAATCGCTGTTACGCGAACCACAAACCCGCAGCCTGCTGATTCTCCCCGTGGTGCTTCAGGTTTCTCTGTTTCCCTTCGCTGCGACGCTGGATGTCACCAATGCCACAATTGCCATTTACAGCGAAGACAGTGGTCCTGCATCGATTGAACTGACCCAACGCATCGCCAATGCGCGTACCTTTTCTCAGGTGTTAACGCTGCGCAGCCCACAGGCCATTGCTCCAACCATCGATAACCAAAAAGCGTTGTTGCTGGTGCGGTTTCCGCCTGAGTTCTCACGCGACCTTGCCAGTGGCAACGGCACGTCAGGTGATTCTGGATGGGCGACGCTCTAACAGAGCGCAAATTGCAGCGAATGATATACAGCAGATTGCTCAGGATTATGAACGGGAACTGATGGACGGAAAGACGCGCAGCAACCAGAGCGAACTGGTGATACGCCACTGGTATAATCCCAATCTGAACTATAAGTGGTTTGTGGTACCCTCACTGATTGCCATGATCACCACCATCGGCGTACTGATTGTTACTGCGCTCTCTGTGACACGCGAGCGTGAACAGGGAACGCTGGACCAACTGTTGGTATCGCCACTGGCGACCTGGCAAATTTTTATCGGTAAAGCGGTCCTGGCGCTGATTGTCGCCACCGGCCAGGCTACCATCGCACTACTGGCGGGGATCTTCGCTTACCAAATCCCGTTTGCGGGTTCATTGCTGCTGTTCTATGCCGCTATGCTGCTGTACGGCTTGTCTCTGGTGGGATTCGGTTTACTGATTTCGTCTCTGTGTGCCACGCAGCAGCAGGCGCTTATCGGCGTGTTTGTTTTCCTGATGCCCGCCATCCTGCTCTCGGGCTACGTCTCGCCGGTGGAAAATATGCCACTGTGGCTACAAAACCTGACCTGGGTAAATCCAATCCGTCATTTCACCGACCTCACGAAACAAATTTACCTCAAAGGGGAAGATTTCAGCGTGATATGGCACAGCCTGTGGCCGCTGCTGGCTATAACAGAGACCACCAGCAGCGCTGCCTACTATGGGTTGTTCAGGCGAAAGATGTCGTGAATATCCTAAAAAAAGCCCCGCACGTTCTACGCACGGGGCTATAGCTTGTATTACTGCGTCTTAACGGCGGTTGCCAAAAATGCGCAGCAACATCAGGAACAGGTTGATGAAGTCCAGATAAAGCGTCAGTGCACCGACAATGGCGTATTTGCGGAAGCTGTCGCTGTCATCGGCGGAGAGTTGCTCGCCGATATTCTTCAATTTTTGCGTGTCGTATGCCGTCAGGCCAACGAACACCACCACGCCGATATAGGTCACTGCCCACATCAACGCATCACTTTTCAGCCAGATATTGACCAACGAAGCCAGCACGATACCGATCAGGCCCATAAACAGCATGCTGCCCAGACCACTCAGATCGCGTTTCGTGGTGTAGCCGTACAGGCTCATGGCACCAAACATCCCCGCAGTAATGACAAAGGTGCTGGCGATGGATTGCCCTGAGTAGAGGATAAAAATGCTGGAGAGCGTCAATCCGGTCAACGCCGAATAGAGCATAAACAGCCCTGTCGCCACGCTGCCGCTTAAGCGCTGTACCATGCCGGAAATCACAAACACCAGACCAAGTTGAGCGATGATCAAGCCGAAAAAAGTAATCCGACTGGAAAAGACGAAACTCATTATTGCGGGCGACTGCGCCGCATACCAGGAAACAAACGCCGTCAGCAATAAGCCACAGGTCATCCAGCCATAGACCTGCGCCATATATGCCTGAAGGCCGCTATTAGCGCGTTCGACTATCGAATCGCCTGAACGAGGGAACCGATCCATGATACTACCCTTACGTTGCTGTCTGGCACGGCAGACAGAGATTGGGACTCGGGCTTGCATGCCCACCACTAACAAGTGTATCACATGGTGTAGTACTGCATACGGCGATCAAAAGCGGAATGGAAAACTCAATGCGGGATTATTGCCAGCGTTGCGCTGCCGCATGGTCGCTATCACGCGCATCCACCCAGCGATCGCCTTCTGGTGTGGCTTCTCGTTTCCAAAACGGGGCGCGGGTTTTCAGGTAATCCATGATAAATTGCGTAGCATCAAACGCTACCTGGCGATGTGCTGCACTCACGCCAACAAACACAATTTCATCGCCCGGATAGAGCGGCCCAACCCGATGGATCACATAAACATGCGGCAGCGCCCAGCGTTCTCTCGCCAGCTCAACAATCTCCGCTAACGCTTTCTCCGTCATCCCCGGATAGTGCTCCAGCGTCAGTGCGCTGACATCTGAAGCCAGATTATGGTTACGCACTTTACCCGTGAACGTCACCACGGCACCGTCTTCATCGCATTGCGCCAGCCAATGATAGGCCTGCCCCACATCAAACGGTGCGGTTCCTACCTCGATACGGGTTTCAGGTTGTGGGTTCACTGACATCATCAACCCCCGGTTACCGGAGGAAAGAACGCCACTTCATCACCATCACGCAACGGATGGGAGGGCTCAACCAGTGTCTGATTCACCGCTGCCAGCAGTTTGCCGGATTCCAGCGCCAGCGCCCAGCGTTCACCGCGCGCTATCAGAGCCTGACGCAGCGCGTCCACAGTGCCAAACTCCGCCGGAAGGCTAAGCGAATCCGTTTGCGTCAGCTCTCGCACCTGAGCGAAAAACAGTACGTTTATCATTCAACCTCCGCCTGAAAATCCCCGGATTTGCCACCGCTCTTTGCCTGTAAACGCACTGGACCAATAGTCATGTCTTTTTGCACCGCTTTGCACATGTCATAAATGGTCAATGCCGCCACCGAAGCGGCAGTCAGCGCTTCCATCTCCACGCCGGTTTTTCCGGTTAAACGGCACAGCGACTCGATACGAACCCGGTTGTGCTCGGGTTCGGCCGTCAGATCAACGGCAACTTTGCTTAGCAGCAGCGGATGGCAGAGCGGAATCAACTCCCAGGTGCGTTTAGCCGCCTGAATTCCGGCGATACGCGCGGTGGCGAACACGTCACCTTTGTGGTGCTGCCCATTGATAATCATCGAGAGCGTTTGTGCTGACATGGTGACAAACGCCTCCGCGCGTGCTTCTCGCACCGTTTCGGCCTTTGCTGATACGTCCACCATAGCGGCTTCGCCGGCGGCGTTAATATGGGTGAGCTGAGAGGACATGATTAGTTCAGTTTCTTCAAATGTGGGAAAAAGTTGCACGGTTTTTGTCGGGCATCCAACTGTTCCTGAATGATACGTTCCCAAGCTGTGCGACAAGCGCGTGTCGAACCGGGCACGGCAAAGATAACCGTTTGATTTGCCAGCCCTGCGACAGCGCGGGATTGAATGGTGGCGGTGCCGATATCCTCATAGGAGACCATACGGAACAGTTCACCAAAGCCCTCAATCGGGCGATCGAACAGCGGTGCGATCGCTTCAGGCGTGACATCGCCTGCGGTAAACCCAGTTCCGCCATTGATCAAGATAACCTGTACAGTATCACTGGCAATCCAGGCGGCAACCTGTGCCTGAATCTGGTAGCGGTTCTCTTTGACGATGGCGCTGGCCACAATCTGATGACCCGCTTCTTGCGCCACTTCGCGCAAATAATCACCGGAGGTATCATCTTGCGCGGCGCGGCGCGAAGAAACGGTTAACACCGCAATTTGCAGCGGGATAAAGTCATCACTGACCTTGCTCATATCACACACCTCTCAACACGGAAAATCGCGAGTAACACCAAGGGCAGCTATCAGCCACCGATAAAAGAAAGATTCTGCGTTATGCCACTGTTGCCATCATGCAGGAAGTGGGTCTGCTTTTTCAGCGATAACCCACCCGCAATACGCAGAGCCAGATCGTCCAGTTGGCTATCTTCCGCCAGCAGGTCACGCAAAGGGATGCCCTGCTCGCCAAACAGACACAGGTGCAAGTTACCCACAGCAGACACGCGCAGACGGTTGCAGCTCAAGCAAAAATCTTTCTCGTACGGCATGATCAGGCCAATTTCACCCTGATAATCATCATGACGAAACACCTGAGCGGGCCCATCACTGCGGCCGCGCGCTGCCAGTTGCCAACCCTGCACCAGCAGTTTATCGCGGATCACCGTTCCGGGCAGATGGTGACGGGCAAACAGTTCTCTCCCCTCACCCGTTTCCATCAACTCGATAAAACGCAGTTGAATGGGTCTGTCCTTTATCCAATGCAAAAAGGCGTGCAACTGAGTGTCGTTCACGTCACGCATCAGAACCGTGTTCACTTTCACTTTGGCAAAGCAGCAGTCAAAGGCTGCATCAATCCCAGCCATCACCTGATGGAACTTGTCCTGCCCGGTAATGGCGTGGAACTGGCGAGCATCCAGACTATCAACGCTGACATTCAGCGCCGTTAGCCCTGCCTCGCGCCACAATGCAACATCACGCGCCAGCCGATAACCGTTGGTGGTCACCGCCAGGGTTTTGATCGAGGGATTTTCGCGGATAGCAGCCAGAATCTCGACAAAGTCACGTCTTAACGAAGGCTCTCCCCCGGTTAGGCGAACCTTTTCCGTGCCGAGCGCGGCAAAAGCACGGCTGACACGACGAATTTCATCCAGCGAGAGAAAACGCTTGGTGGGTGCGCCAGAAAGCTGGTAGCCATTAGGCAAACAATAGGTGCAACGAAAGTTGCATACATCAGTGATCGAAAGGCGCAAATAGTAAAACTTACGCGCAAACGCATCCGTCAATTGACTCAGCATAAACACCCTTCCAAATTCGGGAGATGCGAGCATTTCTACCCTGCACCCTGGTGACCTCAAGGGTCACGGCCAGAGCACCGTATGACGCAGTCATTGCCACATCACTTAGGCACAAAGGCTAGGAGTCTGATTTCATCAAAGAAGAGTCTAGCGTTACTTAGGCATAACGTCACCCAAATAATCGTTATATATTTATGTATATAAAAATTATATAAGGGTTTTTTCTCTTCCACAGGTCTCCAGAATAGTCGAAAAGGGGCGAGAAAAGTTGTCGTAAATCATCCTGAAGCAAAGATTTTTGGTTTTTTTCGCCTTTGTGATAGAAATCAGCTACCTTTGCCACGTACGTTCCCCTCTTTATGTAAAAGGTCTCTATGCGCAATCGCACGTTAGCCGATCTCGACAAGGTTGTCGCGCTGGGTGGCGGACACGGTCTGGGCCGCGTCATGTCATCACTTTCCGCGTTAGGTTCGCGGCTTACGGGGATTGTTACCACCACGGATAACGGTGGTTCGACGGGAAGGATCCGCCGCGCGGAGGGCGGCATTGCCTGGGGAGACATGCGAAACTGCCTGAACCAACTGATTACCAGCCCCAGCGTGGCCTCCGCCATGTTTGAATATCGTTTCACTGGCAGCGGCGAACTCGCCGGACACAATCTGGGCAACCTGATGCTCAAAGCGCTGGACCATCCGAGCGTTCGGCCTTTGGAAGCGATTAATCTGATTCGCGGGTTGCTGAAAGTCGACGCAGTGCTGATCCCGATGTCTGAATATCCCGTCGATCTGGTGGCTACCGACGACGGAGGAAACCAGATCTACGGTGAAGTGCAAATCGATAACCTGAGTGTGCTCCCACACGATCTGCAACTCCACCCGGCGGTCAAGGCAACCCAGGAAGCGGTTGACGCCATCAATTAGGCAGATTTGATCCTGATCGGTCCCGGCAGCTTTCTGACCAGCCTGATGCCACTACTGTTATTGGATGATCTGGCGCGCGCGTTGCGCCATTACCCTGCAACGCCTGGGCTAAAACCGCTCCGTCAGCATGCTATTCGCTGCGCAGCCACGGGGTATGGGTGACGCCAACCAAAATACCTTCCGGACTAAGGAAACGGGTAACCGACTGCCCCCAAGGCTCCAGGCGGTTATCCACCAGTAACACATAACCTGCTTGCTTGACAGCGGCTGTGGCTGTCGCCATATCTTCGACCTCAAATTCCAGCCAACTTTGCGGCACCGTTACATCCTCTGGCCAATGCTCTGTGCCAAAGCAGGATTGGCTTGCCTGCGCCAACGGCCACAGCGCAAAGTGCTTCACCCCACCCAAGGTATCTGCTACCAGATAATCACCCGACTCTGCCAGCGGTTTAAGCGGCAAACGCAGCGTGTCCAGATAGAGTGCCCGGCTTGCTGCCAAGTCCGCTGCAATCGGACCGAAGCCCGCGACAAACAGCACATTAATATCAGGTAGGGAAAATGTCATCTCTGCTCCGAGGCTTACAGGGAAATCACGATGCGGCAATAAACCACTCACGTAAGGCATGAATCTGATCGCGCAGCGCGGCCGCTTCTTCAAACTCCAGATTCTGCGCGTGGGTCATCATTTGACCTTCCAATTCACGGATTTTTTGCTCCAACGCTTTCGGCGTTAGAGCATGATATTCTGCGGCTGGCTCAGCGGCTTTACGACCCGTGCGCCCTTTTCCTTTCGGCGTTGGCTGGCCCAGTTGTAGAATGTCGTCGATTTTTTTGTTAAGACCGGTCGGCATGATGCCATGTGCTTCATTGTACGCCTGCTGCTTCTCGCGACGTCGCTCCGTTTCCTGAATGGCGCGCTGCATTGAGGGCGTTATCTTGTCGCCATATAGAATGGCTTTACCATTCAGGTTACGCGCAGCGCGGCCAATAGTCTGAATTAATGAGCGTTCCGAACGCAGGAAACCCTCTTTATCGGCATCCAGAATGGCCACCAGCGACACTTCAGGCATGTCCAGTCCTTCTCGCAGCAGGTTGATACCGACCAACACGTCAAATTCACCCAAACGCAGGTCACGAATAATCTCAACGCGCTCTACCGTATCAATATCTGAGTACAAGTAACGTACTCGCTCACCGTGCTCTTCCAGATACTCGGTAAGATCTTCCGCCATGTGCTTAGTCAATGTGGTGACCAGCACGCGCTCATTCAACGCAACACGTTTGCGGATTTCAGACAGCAAATCGTCCACCTGCGTCGCAACCAGGCGCACTTCCAGTAGCGGATCGAGCAGGCCGGTAGGACGCACCACTTGATCGACAACATCACCGCCGGAATGCTCCAGTTCATAATTGCCGGGCGTCGCCGAAACATAGATGGTTTGCGGCGCGAGCGCTTGAAACTCCTCAAACTTCATCGGGCGGTTATCCAACGTGGACGGCAGACGAAAACCATGCTCCACTAGCGTCTCTTTACGCGCCCGGTCACCGCGATACATGCCGCCTAATTGCGGAATCGTCACGTGAGATTCATCGATGACCAGCAAACCATCGGCAGGCAGATAGTCAAACAGCGTCGGCGGCGGCTCGCCTGGGCCACGCCCGGAGAGGTAGCGCGAATAGTTTTCGATACCGGAGCAATACCCGAGCTCGTTCATCATTTCAAGGTCGAACTGGGTACGCTGGGTCAGGCGCTGCTCTTCCAGCAGTTTATTGTTGGCGAGCAACACCTGGCGACGCTCTGCGAGATCCACTTTAATCTCTTCCATCGCCTGAAGGATACGTTCACGCGGCGTGACGTAGTGCGTTTTCGGGTAAATGGTATAACGCGGCACCGTTTGTAGCTGCTGACCGGTGAGCGGATCGAACAGCGTCAGGCGCTCAACTTCCTCATCAAACAGCTCAACGCGCAGCGCAATTTCGTCAGATTCTGCCGGAAAAATATCAATGACGTCACCCCGTACGCGGAAAGTACCGCGCGCGAAAGCCTGATCGTTACGCGAATACTGCAACTCAGTCAGCCGCCGTAAAATCGAGCGCTGATCGATGATCATGCCCACCGTGAGGTGCAGCATCATTTTCAGGTAGAGATCGGGATCGCCCAACCCGTAGATGGCGGAAACTGACGCAACAACCACCACGTCGCGCCGCTCCAGCAACGCTTTGGTGGCTGACAGACGCATCTGCCCAATGTGCTCATTGACCGAAGCATCTTTCTCGATAAAGGTGTCGGAGCTTGGGACATAGGCTTCGGGCTGGTAATAGTCATAGTAAGAAACAAAGTACTCAACCGCATTGTCAGGGAAAAACGCTTTCATCTCGCCATAAAGCTGGGCTGCCAGCGTTTTATTGGGGGCCAATACCATGGTGGGACGGTTGAGGTCCGCAATCACGTTGGCAATGGTAAAGGTTTTTCCCGAACCGGTTACCCCCAGTAACGTCTGATGCGCCAACCCCGCCTCCAACCCTTCTTCCAGCAGGCGGATCGCTTCAGGCTGATCGCCTGAGGGGGTAAACTCGGAATGCAGTTTAAAGGGTTTGCTCATGAACAACCTGCCAGCAAGTGGACCGTGCGTCGCCGGACGATGCAACGCACAGTCAAATTCAACAATGAGGGTAAGACGTCAAGCATAGCACTAACAATGCCCCCTCAGATATCCATTCATCCGTAGTATACTGGATATAAAAACAGCATCCAGTCATTTATTGATGAAAATGCCTTGCTGAACAAAACATCTGATTAGCTAAACGGTTTTGCCATCAAGGCACTAGAGAAAAAAAGTGGCAATAACACAGCAGGAAGGATTTATCCAGTTAAAAATGTGCTATTTATCCCCAGAAAATGCGTTTTGCTTAACAAAGTGGTTAGACCAGCTCTGGGAAAATATGCAACCATTAGCTGCGCGTAAATTGAGACTTGATTTTATTTAACGATATGATTTTCAACTATAAAATAAAAAAGAGGCGAATCACTCCAACCTAACGAGAACCCGCGCCAATTCTCGCTTTCCGCCGTTTTTCTAAACCTAATGCACATGGTTATCCACAGAAGTAGTGGATAACTCCCACAAGCCCGCATGCCTGCTGCGTTAGTGAAATATCTTATCGCTATGGGACTAAGGCAAATCAGGATTTTTTTGGCATTTTTGCAAGGATTTCACATCCGCTAGGTGTTTTGCGATTTTGCAGCAAAAAGGACGCAGGTATGCTGTTCCGATGTCATCACTTGCTGTGATCAGGGTAGCTGTTTGGAAGTGCATTCTCGGTAAGCTGACCAATGCCCTATTTGCAGGCAAAAATTGTCTGTCAGACAGACAATAAAGAAATGCCCAAATCCTGCGTATGCGGCGCATCGACATAGGGAATCTCGCCGAGCAACGGCGCGTGCAAATGGCATTGCAGCGTTTCCAGATAAGCCTGATGCCAGCGCCCGACCGGTTGGATATCGTTGGCAATCCAGCCAGCCAACCTCAATCCGGCATGTGCAACCGCCTGAGCCGTGAGTAATGCGTGATTGATGCAGCCCAGTTTTATACCGACCACCAGGATCACCTGTAGTTGCTCGCGCTGCACCCAATCAGCAAACGTCTGCCGTGGCGTCAACGGTGTGAACCATCCACCCGACCCCTCCACCAGAACCCAGTCAGCTTTGGCGGTCAGCGCTGCCAAGCCACGCGACATCACGTCGAAATCAATAGGACGCTGCTCCAGCGCACTCACGATATGCGGTGAAGTCGGCTCAATAAACACCAACGGATTCACTTCATCGTAAGTCAGCGACACGCTACTACAAGCTTGCAGATGGCAGGCATCTTCATTGCGTATGCCTTGTGGCGTGTTCTGCGCTCCGGAGGCGACAGGTTTATAGCCCGCGCAGCGGTACCCTGCCTGTTCAGCTGCCTGTAACAGCGCCCCGCTGGCAATGGTTTTGCCCACTTCGGTGTCTGTTCCGGTAATAAACCAACGTTTAGTCACGATAAATAATTCCATAAACCAAATGATAACTGAGAGGAAACCCGCCCGGCGCGGCAGGGTAAACCTGCGACAGTGCTTGCAGCCGCCGACGGGTGAGTAAACCGCGGGCGCGATCGCCGTGCAGTATGCCTAACGTCATGCAGGTTTCCATTCCCATGGCTTTAACGCCTTTCACCATCTGCTCCAGATAGGGCATATCGCGTTCATGCGGGTTTTTCCAGGCAGCGCCCATGCAGAAACGGGTTGAGCCCGCCGCTTTGGCCTGCCGCGCAGAATCCAGCACCTGCCCTACCTGCATCAACCGCTCTGCTTCCAGTCCGGTACGATAGCGCGCACTCTGCGGGCAGTATTTGCAATCTTCCGGGCAGGCACCGGTTTTAATCGAGAGCAGCGTGCTCACCTGTACCTGACGCGGATCGAAGTGCTGGCGGTGTACCTGCTGCGCCTCAAACATCAATTCCAGAAACGGTTTATCAAACAGTTGTTGTGCTTGCTCCAGCGTCCAGTGAATACGTTCTGCCATATGGTTGTCCTCTTTGTTCGACAGGGTGCCACGCCTCCTGCGCGGCATGAAAATGTGGCATAAGTGTAAATGTCGAGGTTATAATGTCAATCAAATCAATATTAATTTAGTTTACAATACGGTTTATTAATAATGTTGCTCTCCCGCGCGAATTTGGATTTCGACCAACTCCATATCTGGCACCCTTATACGTCGATGACGCAGCCCCTCCCCTGTTATCCGGTGATGGCCGCCCACGGCTATCACCTGCAACTGGACGACGGGCGAGAACTGGTGGATGGCATGTCTTCCTGATGGGCGGCAATCCACGGCTACAAACATCCGCGCCTCAATCAAGCGTTGCAGCAACAAATCAGCCAGATGTCCCATATGATGTTTGGTGGCATCACGCATCCTCAAGTAATTGCGCTATGCCAGCAGACGTCCGTGCCGTTAGAGTGCGTATTTCTGGCTGATTCCGGCTCGGTGGAGGTGGAGGTGGCGCTGAAAATGGCGCTGCAGTATTGGCAGGCTCGCGGCGAACGCCGGGCGCGATTTTTGACCCTGCGCCACGGTTATCACGGTGATACCTTTGGCGCGATGTCGGTGTGCGATCCGCTGAATGCCATGCACAGCCTCTATCAGGGCTACCTGCCTGCGCATCTGTTTGCGGATGCGCAGCGCTGCCGTTTTGATGAAGCGTGGCAAGAATCTGATATCCAGCCGTTTCACAGCATGCTGGAGGCACACAGCCACGACATTGCCGCTGTTATCCTTGAACCGGTGGTACAAGGCGCAGGTGGTATGCGTATCTACCACCCCACGTACCTCAAACGTGTGCGTGAGTTGTGCGATCGCTACGGTATCTTGCTGATAGCAGACGAAATTGCGACCGGATTTGGCCGTGCAGGTAAGCTGTTTGCCTGTGAGCATGCAGATATCGCACCCGACATCCTGTGTCTGGGTAAAGCGTGAACCGGGGGATACCTGACGCTTTCTGCCACCTTGACCACGCGAGAAGTTGCAGACACCATCAGCAACGGCGAAGCCGGTTGTTTTATGCACGGCCCGACCTTTATGGCAAACCCGCTTGCCTGTGCCGCCGCGAATGCCAGTCTGGCACTGCTGACAGAAGGCGACTGGCAACAGCAGGTGATGGCGATTGAGCACCAGTTGCACGATGAATTATTGCCATTAATGGATTCGCCACAGGTTGCGGATGTGCGCGTTTTGGGGGCTATTGGCGTGGTGGAAACCGTGCGTCCGGTGGACGTGGCGCACATACAGCGCTTTTTTGTTGAGCGCGGTGTGTGGATCCGGCCGTTTGGCAAGCTGCTCTATCTGATGCCGCCTTATGCCGCCTTATATTATCTCGCCGGAGGCATTAACACGCTTGACTGACGCACTGCGTGACGCCGTACAGCAGCCAGCGCTGTTTCAATAACGCACTGTTCTAATAACAAACGGTTTCAATAACGACAGAGAAAGTCAGCGGAAAAAACCTGTGATCTGTGGCACACCAAATTGATTAGCGCTATGATAATCGCCTCAGCTTATCAGGAACTTCCCATGCGTAATACGATCATCCTTAGCGGGCAGTATTTACGCGCTTTCGCACTTATTTATCTGTGTCTGTTCGCAGGTAATGCAATATCCGCGTTACTCCCGCTGACTATTCCCGGCAGCATTATCGGCATGCTTATCCTCTTCGCCCTGCTGGCCTCGCAAATTCTTCCCGCCCCTTGGGTCAAACCCGGTTGCCATTTGATGATTCGCTATATGGCTCTGCTGTTTGTGCCTATCGGCGTTGGTGTCATGAATTACTATGACCTGCTGAGCCAGCAGTTCGGTCCGATCGTGGTGTCCTGTTTAATCAGTACGCTGGTGGTGATGCTGGTAGTCGGCTTTAGCACACAATTGATGCAACGCGAACATATCATCACTACGCATGAACCACCTGATGAGGAAGGGAAAAAATAATGTTGTCCACTATCTGGTGGTCATTGCCTCTGACGCTGCTGACCTTTTTCGCTGCGCGCAGACTGGCCATCAAATGCAAAATGCCCTTGTTGAATCCGCTGCTGGTGTCGATGGCGATCCTGATCCCGGTATTGTCGCTGCTCGATATCCCATACGAACACTACTTCGCGGGCAGCAAGGTGCTTAACGATCTGTTGCAGCCCGCCGTGGTGGCGTTAGCATTTCCGCTCTATGAACAGCTCCATCAGATCCGCGCGCGTTGGAAATCGATCATCAGCGTCTGCTTTATCGGCAGCATCACTGCCATCATTTCCGGCACCGTCATCGCACTGTGGTTAGGTGCTACCCCAGAGATTGCTGCATCCGTTCTGCCTAAATCTGTGACCACGCCCATCGCCATGGCTGTCGCAAGCACCATTGGCGGCATTCCCACCATCAGTGCCGTATGCGTGATTTTTGTCGGTATCCTCGGTGCCGTATTTGGGCACACCCTGTTTAATCGCGCGGGTATCCATACCAAAGCCGCGCGCGGTCTCGCCATGGGCACAGCGTCACACGCACTGGGCACCGCGCGCTGTGTAGAGCTCAATTTTCAGGAAGGGGCGTTCAGCTCATTGGCATTGGTGATTTGCGGCATCATGACTTCACTGCTTGCGCCTTTTATCTTTCCGCTGCTCGTGCAACTGTTTCACTAGCCAGAGAGAGGATGCAGACAGCGCGATAGCGGCAGAACCGTTGCATCTTGCTCAATAATTTGAGATATATTGCGCAGTTTGCATTTTATTTTCAATAAGTTCACATTCGACGAGATACTGGTCACGATTTATTGATACGCTACTTTTTACCCTGACAACAAACAATAATGGCAAAAAGAGTACATCGCTATGCATCCACGATATCACGCCCCTTTTACACAACTTTCTGACACATTGCAACACGCGTTGTCTCCGTTACTTGAACATCCTGATTTTACCGGGATGTTGCTTGCCGACGACGTAACGGTGATTTGTGCTCAATGTGAGCTCGCGCCAGAGGCACTGGCATACGCGTTGCTGCCACTGGCGCCCTTGCTCCCATTTCTCAGTTTCAAGTTGGTGCCGTTGCTCAGGGTGAGAGTGGCAACCTCTACTTCGGTGCCAACATGGAGTTTACTGCGGTACCGCTGCAACAAACCCTGCACGCAGAGCAGAGCGCCATTGCTCACGCCTGGTTGCGTCAGGAACGTGGTTTGATCAGCATTACTGTGAATTACACGCCTTGCGGGCACTGCCGCCAGTTTATGAATGAATTGAACCGCGCAGACACCTTGCATATTCACCTGCCGGGCCGTGAGCCTGCGCTGCTGCACCACTATTTACCCGATGCCTTTGGGCCGCGGGATCTCAATATCACCACGCTGTTGATGGATCAGGTGAATCACGGGCGCACTCTGCCCGATGCCGATCTGCTGGCGCACGCCGCACTGGACGCGGCCAACCGCAGTCACGCCCCGTACAGTAACGCGCTGAGCGGTGTGGCGTTGGAAACGGAGCGCGGCACGGTGTATACCGGGCGCTACGCAGAGAATGCCGCATTCAACCCCAGCTTACCGCCGCTTCAGGTGGCGCTGAACCTGATGAATCTAGCCGGCGATGATATTCACAACGTACGCCGAGCGGCATTGGTTGAGCCGCGCAATGCCACGCTAAGTCAGTGGGTTATGTTGCAAATCATTCTGGCTGAAGCCGGGTGTACCGACGTACAGCAACACTTTATCGACTGATACAGGACACAAAATGGTGATCAAACCGGGGAGTATTGGCTAAAATGTTGTGACGCAAGTCATGTGTAACTAATTTAATTAACATTTTCTGTACATATTTTTTGGGTAATTTAAGATCCGCCCTGTCATGTCGTGTCATTACCTAAATTCGTTTCTGTTACCCGAAGAGTAAGAAAAGTCATGGAATTAGAATACGAAAGCAAACGCGCACTCTACATCCCTTATGCTGGCCCAATCCTGTTGGAATTCCCTTTACTGAACAAAGGCAGCGCCTTCACCAATGAAGAGCGAGCCAACTTCAACCTGCATGGTCTGCTGCCAGAAGCGGTGGAAACCATTGAAGAGCAGGCAGAACGCGCCTGGCGTCAGTATCAGGAATTCAAAAATGATATGGAGAAACACGTCTACCTGCGTAATATTCAGGATACCAACGAGACGCTGTTTTACCGCCTGCTGGACGCACACCTGACCGAAATGATGCCGATCATCTACACCCCTACGGTAGGTCAGGCGTGCGAACACTTCTCTGATATTTACCGTCGTGCTCGAGGATTGTTTATCTCTTATCCGAACCGCGAAAACATCGATGACATGTTGCAAAACGCCACCAAGCAGAACGTGAAGGTGATTGTGGTCACCGACGGTGAGCGTATTCTTGGCCTGGGCGATCAGGGCATCGGCGGCATGGGGATTCCTATCGGTAAGCTGTCGCTCTACACCGCCTGCGGCGGTATCAGCCCGGCTTATACACTGCCCGTGGTGCTGGATGTGGGTACCAACAACCCGCAACGCCTGAATGACCCGCTCTATATGGGCTGGCGTCACCCACGTATCACCGGTGAAGAATACGATGCCTTCGTGGAAGAATTTATCCAGGCAGTGAAACGTCGCTGGCCGAATGTGCTGCTGCAATTTGAAGACTTTGCACAAAGCAACGCCACGCCGCTGTTAAACCGTTACCGCGATGAGATCTGCTGTTTCAACGATGACATTCAAGGCACAGCCGCTGTGGCGCTGGGTAGCCTGATTGCCGCCAGCCGCGCCGCTGGCACTCAGTTGCGCGATCAAACGGTGACCTTCCTCGGTGCAGGTTCGGCCGGTTGCGGTATCGCTGAGCAGATTATCGCACAGATGAAATCTGAAGGTCTGAGCGAAGAAGAAGCGCGCGCCCGCGTGTTTATGGTGGATCGTTTCGGCCTGCTGACGGACAAGCTGCCGAATTTGCTCGATTTCCAGAGCAAGCTGGTGCAGAAGAGTGAACTGCTGAGTGAGTGGGATGTCGCCAGCGATGCCATCTCGCTGCTGGAAGTGGTACGTAACGCCAAGCCGACCATCCTGATTGGCGTATCCGGCCAGCCGGGGCTGTTTACGGAAGAGATCATTCGCGAAATGCACACCCATTGTGCACGTCCTATCGTGATGCCGCTCTCCAACCCGACCTCCCGCGTGGAAGCGCGTCCAGAAGATATCATTCGCTGGACCGACGGTGCCGCGCTGGTCGCAACGGGAAGCCCGTTTGCACCGGTTAAGCACAAGGATACGCTGTTCCCGATTGCCCAGTGCAATAACTCCTATATCTTCCCTGGCATTGGTTTAGGCGTGCTGGCTTCCGGGGCCAAGCGCATTACCGATGGCATGCTGATGGCAGCCAGCCGCGCGTTGGCCGACTGTTCGCCGTTGGCAAACAACGGTGAAGGTGCGCTGTTGCCGGACTTGAAAGATATCCAGGATGTTTCTCGCCGTATCGCGATGGATGTGGCAAAAGCAGCGCAGTTGCAAGGTGTCGCGGAAGTGACCTCCAGCGATACTCTGGCGAAGGCCATTACACACAACTTCTGGCAACCGCAATACCGCAGCTATAAACGCACCTCGTTCTAAGCGATTTCGCTGCCTGAAACGCAACGGCCCCGATAATCGGGGCCGTTTTCATTGGTGGCGAGCTACGGGCGTAATTTGAGATCGAGTGCATCGCTCAAACCATCCCCCAGCAGGTTAAACGCCAGAACAGTCAGGAAAATCGCCAGGCTGGGAAACAGCGCCACGTGCGGGGCCATGACCATATCGGCCCGCGCTTCATTGAGCATCGCCCCCCACTCCGGCGTCGGCGGTTGCGCACCCAACCCGAGAAAAGAGAGGCTGGCAGCGGTAATGATCGACATGCCAATACGCATCGAAAAATAGACCACAATTGAAGAGAAAGTGCCAGGAAGAATGTGACGCATGAGAATGGTGCTATCGGATGCGCCGATACTGCGTGCCGATTCCACATACGTTTACTGTTTCAACACCAGCGTATTCCCACGCACCAAACGCGCAAAAGCAGGAATACTGAAAATGGCCACGGCGACAATCACATTGACCATACCGCTGCCCATCACTGCAACCACGGCAATCGCCAGCAGAACGCCGGGAAAGGCAAACAGCACGTCGCACAGCCGCATGATCAACCGATCCCACACGCCCTCGTAGTAGCCAGCCACGAGTCCCAGCAATGTACCGATCACCATACCTACAACGACGGATAAGATGCCTGCCGCCAACGAGATTCGCGCGCCGAGCAGAATACGACTGAAGATATCACGCCCAAGCGCATCGACACCTAGCCAATGCAGTGAAGAGGGGCCCTCGTTTAATCGGTCGTAATCGAAATAGTTTTCCGCATCGAACGGGGCCAGATAAGGGGCAAGCAGCGCCACGGCGATCAGCAACAGCACAAAAATCCCCGCAATCACGGCGGTACGCTGCAACATAAAACGTCGCCAAAATTCGCCTAGCGGAGTGCGAATGGTGGTTTCCCGCAGCAGCGGCAACGATGCCAGCATCGCCTTGCGGCGCCAGTGTTTCATCGCGAATCCTTATCGATAGCGAATTGACGGGTTGATTGCGGCATAGAGCACATCCACAAGCAGATTGATCACAATAAACTGCAGAGAGAACAACAGCACCAAGCCCTGAATAACGGGATAATCACGCATCTCCACCGCATCAACCAACAAACGCCCCAGTCCCGGCCAGTTGAACACCTTTTCCACCACGATCGACCCGCCCAGCAAAAAACCAAACTGGAGTCCCATCATGGTTACCACTGGGATCAGTGCATTACGTAGACCATGCTTGGTAATCACCAGAAACTCACGTACCCCTTTGGCACGCGCGGTACGCATGTAATCCTCTTGCAGCACGTCCGCAAACGATGCGCCCAGGGTGATTGAAGGCAAAATATAATGACGCCAGCTATCAGCGCCCACCGTTGGCAACCAGCCCAGCTCGACGGAGAACACCTGCATCAACAGCATCCCCAGCGCGAATGCCGGAAATGACAAGCCGGAGACCGCCAACGTCATCCCCAGACGATCGGGCCAGCGGTTATGCCAAATGGCAGAAATCATACCGATGCTCATGCCGAAAATGACCGCCCAAACCATGCTGGTTAATGTAAGCCAGAGTGTAGGCAAAAAGCGGATGGCAATCTCATTGGTGACCGGGCGCTTGGAGGCCATGGAGGTACCCAGGTCCCCCTGCAACACATGGGTGAAAAAACGCCAGAACTGCTCATAGAGCGGTTTATCCAAGCCTAAATCCTGCCACACCATGGCAATCACAGCGGCATCCGCTTCTCGCCCGGCCATCAGATGGGCCGGATCGCCTAGCAGAAAATGTACAAACAAAAACACCAGTACCAGCACAATCAACAATGTAGGGATCATACCCAGCAGGCGTTTGAGGAAGTAATTCAGCATAACGGCATGGTTGTCCTTATCGTCTCATCTTCTGGCATAACGCTCTCTGCATCCTGTTCTACATGCTGCGGCAATACTGAAACGATGAGGTTCTCAGCCGCGTCGAATCACACGGCTGAGAAAAATCGCCGACATCACCTATTGCGCCAAATCCGCCTCATCAAAACTGAATGCGGTGTCAGGCATCACATAGAATTCGCTCAGTTTCTTGCTGTTCGCTGATACGAGCTGTTCCGTGACCAAAAACGCCCAAGGTGCATCCGCCCAGATCTTGTCCTGCGTATCTTTATACAGCTTTTCCTTCTGCATACAGCTTTTCCTTCTGCACGCGATCGGTGATCTTCAACGCATTAGTCAGATCGGCATCCACCTGCGCGTTGCTGTAGAACGCGGTATTGAACAGCGCTGGCGGCCAGGAAGCGGTGGCGAACAGCGGCGTCAGCGCCCAATCGGCTTCGCCGGTAGAGGCTGACCAGCCGGTGTAGAACAGGCGCACGCCGGTTTCATTCACGCCCTTCCCTTCCACTTCTGCGGCGCGCTGCCCGGCATCCATCGCCGTGACTTGCACTTTAATCCCCACCTGCGTGAATTGCAGCACCTTTTGCGCCGTACTGTGGTTATGCGATGACCACAACGTAGTGGTAAACCCGTCCGGATAACCCGCTTCTTTCAACAGCTCGCGCGCTTTTGCCGGATCGTGAGGCCACGGCTGGTACTGCTGGGCAAAATCGATGCTCTTTGGCAACGGTCCCTGTGACGGCACGGCATAGCCAGAGAATGCCACCTTGATCAACGCCTCTTTATTGATGGCGTAGTTAATGGCTTGCCGCACTTTAGCATTATCGAACGGCTTTTGTGTTACGTTGAAGCTGATATAACGGTGCAAAATTGAAGGCGATGTCACCACGGCCAGTTGGTCGTTTTTCTCCAACACCTTGGCTTGCTCAAACGGCACCGGGAAAGCGAATTGCGCTTCGCCCGTCTGAAGCAGTGAGGCACGGGTGTTGTTATCCACCACCGGACGCCAGGTAATGCTATCAAGCTTGGGCAAACCCGCACGCCAATAACCGGAGAATTTCTCCACTTTCACGTAGTCCGTTTGGTTCCAGGTGACAAACTTGTAAGGGCCAGTGCCCACCGGGTGGAAACCAATCTCCTTGCCATATTGCTGCAATGCGGCAGGAGAAATTATCACGGCGGCGGGGTGCGCCAGATTGTTGATAAACGCCGAGAACGGCTGTTTCAGCACGATTTTCACCGTCTGCACATCCACCACTTCCGTTTTCGCAATCACCTTGAACAGGTTATAGCGTTTCAGGCGATTTTCCGGATTGCTGGCACGATCGAGGTTCACCTTCACCGCCTGCGCATTAAAATCAGTACCATCATGGAATTTCACACCGGAGTGCAATTTTATCGTGTAAGTCAGGTTATCGTCGCTGACCTGATAGCTCTCGGCCAGCACGTTAACCAATTTCATGTCCTTATCGAAACCGAACAATCCCTGATAGAAGGATTTCGCCACCGTTTGCGACAGCGTGTTGTTGGCATCATAAGGATCGAGAGTAGTGAACAGCAATTACCGCATCTTTCGCCGCCCAGGCGGGCGCAGACGCCATCATGGCTGTCGCCACCGCCAGCGCAACCGCAGGTTTCGCGGTGAGCAGATTAATACGAGTCAAAAGTGTCATTGTGGTCGTTTCTCCCTGTATCCTCTGTCAATAAGCGCCCGCTATCGTGTGGTGGGCCACGTAGTGCCGTTCACCCACTTCAACCAGCGGTACGATCGTTGGTTCATCGCCCAGCGCCCGGACAGGGCTGGGTATATCATCCGCCAGCAGCGCATGGCGGTGATGGCGGCGGCCCGGATCGGCGACCGGAACTGCTGCCATCAGTTTTCGGGTATAGGGGTGTTGAGGGTTCTCAAACACGGCCTGCCGTGGGCCGATTTCCACAATCTGCCCCAGATACATCACAGCAACACGGTGGCTGATTCGCTCCACCACCGCCATGTCATGGGAAATAAACAGGAAAGCGATACCGTATTCCTGCTGCAACTCCATCATCAGATTGACGATTTGTGCCCGAATCGACACATCCAGCTCGGACACCGCCTCATCAGCGATCACCACCTTGGGATTCAGCGCCAATGCGCGTGCAATGCAAATACGCTGACGCTGCCCGCCAGAAAATTCATGCGGGTAACGCCCCGCGTGTTCCGGCAGCAGTCCCACGCGCTTAAGCAGTTGCGCGACCCGCGCTTCGGCAGCGCGTTTATCCATTACCCCATGCACCAACAGAGGTTCCATGATCGAGAATCCCACCGTCAGGAGGGGATCCAGCGAAGCATAAGGATCCTGAAAAATCAGTTGAATATTGCGACGTATCCGGTGCAGCGCCTCGCTGCCCAGACCTTCAATACGCTCACCGGCAAAGGTGATACTGCCGTGCTGGCTAGGCACCAGTTGTAGCAAGGCGCGGGCTGTAGTCGATTTGCCGCAACCAGACTCCCCAACCAGCGACAACGTTTGGCCGGGGTAAAGATCGAAACTGATGTGCTCCACGGCATGCACCTGATGGGTAACGCGGTTGAGTATTCCCCGCTGCAGCGGAAAACGCGTGACCAAATCACGCAGGCGACGCATGTCGCGTTGGCTGGCCTGGGTGACATCCAGAATTTGACCATTACGCCGACGAAACAGAATATCGCCGTGATGAATATCGCCCCCATCCTGCTCGATTAAGCGCATGATCGCCAGCGCCGTGACTGATTTTCCCAAGCCGGATTCACCGACTATCGCCAGCGTCTCACCGCGCGTAACTGTCAACGAGAGATCGTGGATTACCGATACCGGCTCCCGCTGCGAGTGAAAACGCACGCCGAGTGACCGCACTGACAGAATCTGCTCTTCCGGCAAAATCAGTGTGGTATCAGCAGCTTCACGCACGGGCGCATGGGATATCATGAACGGTTTATCTCCTTGTTTAACGCGTAGCAGCATCAGTCCGTATGAAAAACGGTTTTAGTTTTATTTAGCACACTGAGGGAGGTTTAGCATAAAACCACCGTGCAATGAATAAAATACGTGTCTTATAACATTGAGTTACAGCACATAATCAATCCGTCTATACCTCGCATGCCTTAACAGGTGCTACTCCCTGATGATAGGGTTTCCTGCCATAACCTTGACGTTGCCACATTCACCCGCCGGGTGTTCTCTGACATAATAGCGTTCACTTTGCTGGCGTTATCCCAGTGCACTGTACCGAGTTTCGCCCGATCTCCCGACGCACAGACGTCGGCGAATGGAGTCATCATGGAAGCATTTACCTCAGGTTTACTCGCGCTTGAGCAAGCGCTGCAACGTATGCTGGCGCTGGTTTCGCCGCTTACCCAAACTGAAACTATTCCTTTGGAACAGGCGGCGGGTCGCATTACCGCCATGGATATCACGTCGCCGCTTGACGTACCCGCATTTGCCAATGCGGCGATGGATGGCTACGCGGTGCGTATGGCCGATCTGGTGAGCAGCGAAGCGCCGTTACCGGTGGCGGGGAAAGCTTTTGCCGGTAACCCGTTCCCGTTCGTTGGCGACTGGCCTGCGGGAAGCTGTATTCGCATCATGACGGGCGCACCTGTGCCACCGGGTACAGAAGCAGTGATCATGCAGGAATATGCCGAAGCAGACACCCATGGCGTGCGTTTCACTCATCCTGCAAAAATCGGGCAAAATATTCGTCTGGCGGGTGAAGATATCCAGTGCGGCGCGCGCGTACTGCCGGCGGGCTGTGCACTGGGGCCCGCTCGGCTGCCGCTGTTAGCATCGCTGGGTATTGCAAAAGTCACGGTAATACGCCGCCTGCGCGTAGCCGTGTTTTCTACCGGCGATGAGTTGCAGCGTATTGGCCAGCCGCTTCAGGCAGGGCAGATTTATGACACCAACCGTTTTGCCGTGCGCCTGATGCTGGAAAAACTGGGTTGCGATATTCTCGATCTCGGTATCATTCGTGACGATCCGGTTGCCTTGAGTGAGGCATTTCAACGCGCCGACAGCGAGGCCGATCTGATCATCAGCAGCGGCGGCGTCTCGGTGGGAGAAGCCGATTATACCAAGCAGATTCTGGACAACATTGGCGACATCCATTTTTGGAAGCTGGCGATCAAGCCCGGCAAACCGTTCGCCTTCGGCAAGCTGCGTCAGGCCTGGTTCTGCGGCCTACCCGGTAATCCGGTCTCTGCCGCTGTCACCTTCTATCAGTTGGTGCAACCGCTCATCGCGCAGCTTTCCGGCCACAGCCAATGGCACTTCCCACCACGCCAGCGAGTGAAAGCCGCCTCGGCGTTGAAGAAAACTCCAGGTCGGCTCGATTTTCAGCGCGGCATTGTTAGCCGGAATGCACATGGCGATCTTGAAGTGCAGGCCACAGGCCACCAGGGCTCGCATATTTTCAGCTCATTTAGCCTCGGCAACTGCTTTATCGTACTGGAAGCAGAGCGCGGTGCGGTAGCTGCGGGTGAATGGGTGGAAATTGAGCCCTTCAATGCGCTGCTGGGAGAGTGATGATGTTAACAACCGCCACAGAATCACCAGACAGTGAGGATGTGCTGAGCCACAGTGAAATGCTGCGCTACAACCGCCAGATCATGCTGAAGGGCTTTGATTTTGACGGACAGGAAGCGCTGAAAGCGGCAAAGGTGCTGGTGGTGGGGTTGGGCGGCCTGGGTTGTGCCGCAGCGCAATATCTGGCTGCGGCGGGTGCAGGGCATTTGACGCTGCTGGATTTTGACACCGTCGCGCTCTCCAACCTGCAACGCCAAATCTTACACCGTGATGCGCGCATCGACATGGCGAAGGTAACCTCTGCCGCCGCGGAACTTGCCGCCATTAATCCACATATCTCGCTGGAATGTATCAACGACGATCTGTCGGATGACGCCTTGCAAGCGCTGGTAAATCGCCATCAGGCGGTGCTGGATTGTACCGACAACGTAGCGATCCGCGATCGCCTTAATCGCTTTTGTTTTCACAGTAAAACGCCGTTGGTCTCTGGCGCCGCCATCCGTATGGAGGGCCAGCTCAGCGTGTTTACCTATAGCGCGCAAGAGCCCTGTTACCGTTGCCTGAGCCGCTTGTTTAGCGAAAACGCGCTAACCTGTGCTGAAGCTGGCGTCATGTCGCCATTAGTCGGCATCATCGGTGCATTACAGGCGATGGAAACGATTAAACTGCTGGCGCATTTTGGTGAGCCGGCTGTTGGTCGACTGCTGTTGTATGACGCCATGACGACACAATTTCGCACGATCGCGCTGCCCAAAAGCCCAGACTGCGAGGTGTGCGGGCAGTGATTGGCGTAACCATTGTCGCAGCATGTTTTTGCTTAGCCACTATTCTTCTATTGTATTTTGCTATCAGGCTTGAACCTGTCACCTAAGGGTGCCACAGTGTTATAGGTATTTTGCGCCAAAGTTGCGAAATAACATCCTGATAAAGAATCATTAGAGGGGAATAAAGCATGAGCAACGCATTTTTGCAGTCTATCAAGGTTCGCCGTTCTATCTACGCTATCGGTTCACATCTGCCGATTTCCGAAGAGAAAATCACAGAAATCGTCACTACGGCTGTCAAGCAGAGCCCATCATCTTTCAACTCGCAGAGTTCTCGCGTCGTGATCCTGTTCGGTGCACAGCATAAGAAGCTGTGGGATATCGTCAAACATCAGCTACAAAAAATCGTGCCTGCGGATGCTTTCGAACCCACAGAAAAAAAATTGGCCTCATTTGCTGCGGGTGCGGGTACCATACTGTTTTTTGAAGATACCGACGTGATCGAGACCTTGCAAAAGCAGTTCGCGCTTTATGCTGATAATTTTCCCGTCTGGTCGGAACACTCTACGGGTATCGCGCAGTTCGCCGTGTGGACTGCTTTGGCGCAAGAAAGCGTTGGGGCGTCGCTACAGCACTACAACCCGCTGATTGATGATAATGTGAAAAAAGCGTGGAATTTACCGGTGCAGTGGAAGCTGCGCGCACAGCTGCCGTTCGGCTCCATTGAACAACCTGCCTGTGAAAAAACCTATATTGATGACAAAACCCGCTTTCGTGTCTTCAAATAAAGAATAAGGGATGCTGGCACTCAGGGGCCGTTCTACAGCCCCTGAATCAGCCAGGTGCAAACACTTTAATCGCTTTCTGTTTAATCATGAAATGTGCGGGAGTGCGCCCAATCAGCTCACCGTCTGCATTGATATCATGAGGTCGACGGGTATTGATTATCAGCCCTGTCGTGGAAAAAGCCCGCACCTGACGCCAACGCCCTTGAGTTCCACGGCGTAAAAACGGGATCAGCGCAACCATCTGCCACCAATGCGTCACTTCCAGACTGTAGACGTCCAGCCAACCGTCATCTGGCGCAGCGCTCTGTTCTACCGCCATACCACCGCCATAAAAACGGCCATTGCCTACCGAGATTTGCACCATCCGCACAGGTTCCGCTATACCTTCGTGGATAATTTCAGCGCGAAAAGGCCGACTCTGGCGCAACAATTTACAGGCCGCCAGCGCGTAGCCAAGCGTGCCCCAGCGTTTTTTGGATTCTGCCGTCAGTTCGCGCGCCAAGGCAGCTGAAAAACCAATGCTGGAAACATTAAAGAAAAGGTGACCATTCACCTCCCCTAAATCGACGGGCCGACGGTGACCAGAGGCAATAACCTTGATAGCACTTTTCAGATCCACAGGAATGCCCAGTGTGCGAGCAAAATCATTGGCGGTTCCCGGCGGCAGCACGCCAAGCGGCAACCCCGTCGCGACCAGGCCCGGCGCTGCCTCATTCAAACTGCCATCGCCGCCAACAACAATCACCCTATCAACACGATCAGCATAGTGCTCGATCAACTCGCTATAGCCCATCGCCCGCCCCACCGAGGGAATAATCACTCGCAGTCCACGCGCCGTTAGCTGAGTGAGCACCTCTTTGCGCGCGCAGTGGCCCTTCCTCGATTTTTCATTAATCAGTAACAGGGCTGTGGCGGGTTCATGTTGGTGTGTCATCATTGGTAGCATGATCTTCTTTCCCGTATGGCGTACCCAAACGACCCTCGATTTAACCACAGGATAAATCGTCTGCTCAATCTCCCTTGCCAAGCGCGACAATAGTCTACAAAACATGACATTGAATGGCTTTCTACTTCCGCTTGAGCGACAAAAGATTTATCTGCACAGAATCTATGCCGCTGTTTGCCGTTTCGCTGCGCGGCTGCTTAACTTCAGTTAGCTGCACGCATCATCTTGATGCATAATCATCGCGTCCTTCACTCCAGCACAGAACACTACGAGGGTACGATTTTGCGACTAGATTTAATGACAAGCGCGGTTTGGCTAAATAAAACACGAGCAGCCGTGTTATTTACCGTCATGCTACTGACCGCATTTCTGATCATCAGTTGGACCAGTTTTAAGGTGGCTCAACAATCGATGGAAGCGGAGATCAAAGAAAATACCCTTCCGCTCACCAGTGACAATGTCTATTCAGAAATCCAGCAGGATCTGCTACGCCCTATTTTTATCTCCTCGCTTATGGCGCACGATACCTTTGTGCGCGATTGGGTGTTAGAGAATGAATCCGACCCGCAGGCAATGATTCGCTATTTGCGCGAAATCGATAATCGCTTTGATACCATTTTTTCTTTTTTTATTTCTGACAAAACCAAACGCTATTACGATCCGCAGCGGATTTTAAAAACCATGTCGGAGAGCGTTCAAGAAGATCAATGGTATTTTCAGGCACGTGAACTCTCGGATGAGCATCCTTATCTCATTGAGGTGGGACACGACCCTGAAAAACGCGACCGTCTTGATATCTTTATCAATCACAAGGTCAAAGATTACAACGGCAATTTTATCGGCATCGCTGGGGTAGGGATTTCCGTTGAAAAGGTCAAACACCTGATTGAGAAATATCAAGAGCGTTATCGTCGCACTATCTATTTTATGGACAAGAGTGGCCAGGTGGTGCTGCACGGCGACGATTTTCTCAATGCGTTGAATATCCATCAGCAACCGGGGTTGTCTTCCCTCGCCATGGCGATTTTGACCAACCCCGGCGGCAGCTATCAATATGACAACGATGGCCCGGTATTCCTCAACACGCGCCTTATTCCCGAATTTGACTGGTATTTGATGATCGAGCAGCGCAGCCACCCGAGTGAGCAGCGGCTGTGGATCACGTTGATGAAAAATCTCGGCGTCAGCCTGGCAGCCAGTCTGCTGTTTCTGTTTTTACTGTGGTTGACCATCGGCGGTTACCAGCGTCGTCTTGAGCGAATGGCCACCACCGATAAGCTGACCGGGGTGATGAATCGTCAGGCATTTGATTACTTTTTCAAGCGGTTGCGCGCCATGTGTTTTACTCACCGCAAACCCATGTCGATCCTGATTCTGGATATTGGCCATTTTAAACGGGTCAATGATGCTTACGGCCACGGCGTGGGCGATTTGGTGCTGCAAAATATCGCTCAACTTCTGCAACAGGCGATCCGTAGCTCCGATCAGGCCTGTCGCTGGGGAGGCGAGGAATTTGTGGTGTTACTGGATGACTGTACGTTGGAGAATGCGCTGCAACGCGCTGATATTTTGCGGCGCGCGGTCGAAATTGCCGAGGTGTCGTACCAGAAAGAGAAAATCCACATCACCATCAGCGCGGCAATCATCAGGAACACATAGACATCGAACGGCACTGAAGAGAACAAGCGTTTGATGATGTTAAGCCAGCCGGAGCTTCTTCCGGTTGCGGCCGACGCCGCTGCAAAGCGCCCACCGGTACAGATGACCGAGTTACCGGCATCGAACAGGCACGTAGCAACAATGCCGACCGGCCCGAGAAAACTCTGCACATAGGGCAGCGTAAAACAGCCAATGTTATAGCCGGGTGAGTTGATCATGTAATACGCTTTCAGGCCTTCCGGGCGGCGGCGGCCAATCATATAGCCAATCCCCAGCAACAGCAGATTACATCCAAGCCCAAACGCCACCAGAATCAAGAGCGAATGATCGACCTGAAAGCTGGCAAATCCGGTGATAACCGCCGCGGGCAACGTAAAATTCATCATCAGCTTGGATAACGCCGTTCCGCTTTCCGGCTGTAACACCCCACGCTGTTTTAATTGATAGCCAATAATAATAACCAGAATAAATGAAAACGCTTTTATCAGAACATCAACCATCTCTTATCCCCGAAAACGGACTGCACTACATCAGCCTCGCGCAGAGCCAAAAGTAGCAGCAGTGAAGGCGTAACAATACCATTCTCCGCTACGCCAGTAATGAGGGATATCATGACAATCGCATTTGATGAGCACAAAAAGGCCAGAGACGTCAACGATCGGCATCACAACGATGCTAAAAGCAACAAATGCTCTTTAAATGAAAACACCACAGCAGGCCGTGGTGCTGTGAGCAGAACAGCTACACGGTGTTCAGGGTGTTTCAGGCCGCGTCTGCACCCAGAATGCGTGAATCAATCCCGGGATATAGCCCAGCAATGTCAGTATGATATTAAGCAAAAACGTCAGCCCTACCCCTTTACCTAATAACACACCCAACGGCGGAAGAAGAATGGTTAACACAATACGCCAGAATCCCATAGTCACCTCCAGTCACCGTTAAAAGCCACGGGCTACCATTAACCCGTCACTATTCAACCTAGTACAAAAATGCCCCTATGGCGAAAAAAACAAACGAATTCAGCGCTATTCGGTAATAAAAAAGCAGCGCCATCCATGACAGCACTGCTTTTCGATTTCGTCAGGAACACATCACCTCAGGATGCGGTGCCTCATTTCTCTTTTTTTGCATAATTATGGTTATGGGAGTGCTCGTGATGATGCCCCTCATCATGTACCTTGCCTGAACCGCCTACTGCCACAATATTGAAGGGCTGACCTTCAACGGGTATTTCTCCGGTTTCTTTAAATGCCACAGCGTCCAGAACATGTATTTTACTTTTCAGTGGATCGGTGACAAAAATTTTATCGTCAGCCACAGCAATACGTGGCCGCGAATCGTTCCAATGCCCGTCCATAGAATAGGGCTCGGTGACAGGGACAGATTTAGCAATCTGGCCCTTTATCACATCAACCTGATTCAGCTTGCCATCCTCCGTAAATACGTAGGCATATTTAGGACGCACCGGGTCGACGGCAAAATGCACGCGACGGGTTGGCAATTGAATTAACCGAAAACTGTCAGACTGGGTCGGATCAATCGGCACAATGCGGTCAGGACCGTAATTGCCGATAAAATATTGCATCCCTTTGCCGCCAATAAGCGTGGAAGCGCTGCCTTGCGGTAGCGAATTCGAATAAGGCAGATGTTTGATTTCAGGTGCCGCGTTGTTTTGCGTAATCAACAATAACCCGGTGCTGCATGCCAGCGCATAAATATTTCCCGATCCGGCTGAGCCATATAATCCCGGGCATAAAGCATCCTCACCCACTTTTTTCCCATCCAGCCCCACTACGCGCACCCCGACAGGCCGTTTGGATGCATCCTCCGGGTTAGGGATAGAGACAACGGCATACTGGTCGTACGGCACGGCGACCCCGTGATGAGCCGCCACGACATTCACGTTGGTTGCAGCATTTTTGCCTTGCAGAACAGCCGCTTCATTAAAACAGCAGTGCATGGTTTTCGCCATCAAACCACTGCGCCACATTGCCTTGTCGCTCCACGAAGTGACCGGGTTTGGTGCCGGTAAATTCGGCATTAAGCAGCTCCGGCTCATCGACGTCAATATCCGCGTGATCGCCATGATCGTGGAAAGAAATTCCCGATGAAATGGCCGTTACGGTATTGGCACTGCCCTGCGCCGCAAAAACTACCGCACCACTCTCGCTACGGTATAATGCGGCCGGGCCTTTGACGGTAAAGGCATTCAGTTTGTCACCGTCAAGGGCATTAATCACATTGATCACCGGTTTATTATGATCGGCGACGAATAAACGCCAGGCATTGACATCTTCAGCCAATGACGGTGCAGCAGTAAGTCCCAGAAATATTGTTGAAATGGTTAATGATAATAAGCGTTTTTTCATAGCTATCTCCATATTCATTATTTTCAGCATGATAAATCTCACCAAATGTTGTGATGATTTATTGTGTCTTTTGGTTTTCCCTCAGGGCAGCAATCAGCGTACTGGCGTTATGCTGCATCATATCGATATAGGTTGGTGCAGGCCCCGATGCGCCAGAGAGTGCGCCTGAATACAGCACACCGGCGAGCCGAAGCCCGGCTTCAGCCGCGATTTGCTCAACCAGACGGGAGTTTGCGATATTCTCGGAAAATACCGCTGCCGCTTTATTCTTCTTTATCTCTCTTAAAATTCCGGCCACATCTGCGGCAGAAGCTTCAGATGCGGTAGATACCCCTTGAGGTGACAGAAAATGAATGCCGTAATCTCGTTCGAAATAACGAAATGCATTATGGCCAACTACTACCGTGCGTCTGTTTTCTGGAATGGCCTTAATGTTGTGTTGAATACGCTCATGCAATTGGGCCAGCTTGGCATCGTATATTTTGGCGTTGGTTCGGTAGGTATCACACCCTTGTGTATCAGCAATGCAGAAGGCATCAGCAATGTTTTTTACATAAACACGCGCGTTGGCAATGGATTGCCAGGCATGGGGATCGAAAGGTGCAGCATGAAATACCGCTTTACCGTTATAAAAGTGGTAATGCCCACCAGCGGGATCCTGAATAATATTCGCGCCCTTCGTGACTTCAATAAGCTGTGCCGACGTTTCACTCGCTGCAACCAGACGCTTGATAAAACCTTCGAGCTGCAAGCTGTTGGTGAGGATGACGTCCGCTCTGGACAGCGCAATAGCGTCTTCCGGAGAGGGTTCATACACATGAGCATCGCTGTCTGGTCCGACAATCGTGCGCAGTTCAATCCGTTCTTTACCAACATTGCTGGCGATATCGCCAATAATAGAGAAACTGGCAACAACCTGTATTTTCGCATTAACCGGTAAAGGCCCCCACGCAGCGATAAATATCATCATCGCCAGATTACAGCGTAAAAACTCAGTGAAACGCATAACCATTAACTCCTTTCATGACTGCCCGTTATCCACTCGGCGAAAAGTGATTCGGGTGATGACGTGACTATTTTTCAGCACAACGATGGCGGCAGAGAACAGGTATAAAAATCCGCAGGCAAGAATGATGGCAGGCCCCGAAGGCAACGATAAATGGAAAGAAAACAGCAAACCGCTGACACAGGCGACGCTCCCCAACAGCGCGGCAATCGCGCACATCGTCAGCACCCTCTGGGCCCAGAAACGCGCAGTTACGGCGGGTAAAATCATGACACCCACGGATAACAGCGTGCCTAACGCCTGATAGCCAGCAAAAAGATTAAATACGACAAGCATTAAAAACAGAAAATGAACCGGTGAGCCTAAGCGCGAAACCGAACGTAAGAATAACGGGTCCAAACATTCGGCAATCAGCGCGCGCCAGAAAACAAACAGCATAAACAGGCTGAGCAGCGTTACCGATGAAATCAGCAGCAGCGCATCTTTACCCAAGGCCAGCACCGTACCGAACAGTACGTGCATCAGGTCAACGCTTGAACCACGCAATGACACGATGAGTACGCCGAGCGCCAGTGAAATCAGGTAGAATGCCGCCATGGCTGCGTCTTCTTTTTGTACCGTCAAGCGCGACACCACTCCTGCGCTCAGGGCTACAATCAGCCCTGCTACGGCTCCCCCCAGCGTCATCGGAAAGATATCCAGCCCAAACAAAAGAAACCCGACCGCAGCCCCAGGCAAGATTGCATGTGACATCGCATCACCCATCAGACTCATGCGACGCAAGGTTAAAATACCCCCACAGGGCAGGCACTCAGACAAAGGAAAAGAGCACCAAGCAGGGCGCGCCGCATAAAACCAAACCCAATAAATGGCGCGAACAAAGAGGTATAAAGCCAGGCCATCATTCGGCAACCCCGTTCGCCACTGAAAACAGTGCGTCAGTAGACAGTGATGACGCTAGCGTATCGAGCACGACGGGAGTCTTTCCCCAGGCCAGCAACTCGCCATTAACGGCCATTGTTGCAGGAAAGTGGCGTCTGACCAGATTGAGATCGTGAATAACCACCAGCACCGTTCGGCCCTGTTGGTGCCAGTGATTAATGAGCGACAACATCACCCACGTGGTTTCTGCATCGATGGCATTAAACGGCTCATCAAGCAGGATGATGTGAGCATTCTGCACAATAACCCGCGCAAACAGCGCTCGTTGGAATTGTCCTCCCGACAATGCGGTAAGCGGTGTGTTTTCAAACCCCGCCAGACCGACCGTCTCTAATGCATCGACCACCTTTTGGCGCTCCTGTGCGCGATGTCGCCGGAGTAATCCCCTTTCGGGCCACAATCCCAGCGCGACCAAATCGCGCACACAAGCGGGAAAACTGCGATCCAGTTCAGTCGTTTGTGGCAAATAGGCAATACGCGCCCCCAAAGCCCTGGTGTAACTCCCCGCCATGGGGCGCAAAATGCCAGCAATGCCTTTGAGCAGCGTCGATTTCCCAGAACCGTTTGCACCAATCAAAGCCGTTAATGTGCCCGCAGCAATACTTCCCGTGATCTTTTTTATGACGGGATGACGACCATACCCGAATGCCAATCCATTGAGGTGCACCGAGGCATCAATCATGTCTGTCACTTCCCATACAATACGTTACGAACTGATACATTATAACATAACTTATCAATATTGGTAAATGAGAATAAATCCATTTTTTTGTAGGGAGAAGGGTAGGCAGTGTGAAAATCAGCTCAGAGGGCGCCGTGTCCCTTTAGACGAACAACCGTGTGGGGCCAGGGATCGGCAAAGATTCCTCCCCTTTTCCACCAGATAATCTCATCCTCCGTAAGAAAGCATTGGCGCAGCACTGTAGCAAAATCATCAATTTCTTCTTTCTCACCGATCACGGTCAAATAACAGTGTCGATCGCCGAATCGACCTGATGATTTTGCTAACTGCTGTTGAAGTGCCTGCCGCTCTTCTGTGGTCAAATGATTATCCGTGTGTCTAAGAACCCCCGACTTCCAGTAACTGATGAACGCCAGGCTGATGCTCCCGGCAGCCTGGTTCCATAACAATGCAAGATCGTCTCTTCCCGGTAACCAGAAGAAACCTTTACTGCGATATACCCCGGTGCCCATATGGTGGTGGTACACATCCCACAACCGCTGAGGATGGAAAGGCCACTCATCTTGAATGACGCATGAGGAGAGAACAGAGTGCGATGGCGCTATCGATACCGGCGAACAGTTGGTACCAATGTCATCGGTTAGTTCGTCGATCAACAGCGCAACACGGTGAAAATCGTAAGGGGGTAACGCCAGCACAGCCTCCAGATCAAGGTTTCCCCACGGCACAGCAATAATGCCAACCTGTGGGTTTAAAGGATGAATGGCTGTGGCAATGTCAGTGAGCGTCTCGCGCGGCAATCGGTCATATTTAGTCAAAATCATCTGACTACAAAACATAAGTTGCTCTGCCAACAGGTTGACCACACCTCTCTTGCCCCTCTCCAGATGTTGCTGCAATGCAGTGATAAGGCCATGCCCATCGTCATAATCCTCATGGAGCATCACCGCATCCACCAGCGACAGGAATGCATGCAGACAAACTTGCGGATGATCGCGCAAATAGCGCACCAAAGGGAGAGGATGACTACTGCCAGAAGTCTCAAGCAAGATGAAATCAGGGGTCTTATCACTCCCCATTTTGTTACTCAACAAGCGCGCGATGGCGTTGTTGAGTTTCATAATCCCCGTATCACTACTGATATTATCTGCGGCGATGCTGACCATATTTTGGCTGTGAGACGAAACGATTTCCGTATTTGAAATCAGCACACCATCGACATCCAGCTCACTCATATCATTAACGATCACCGCGACGGAATATTTGCGTTTATGTGCCTGGACAAGTAGGCTTTTTAGCAATGTGGTTTTTCCCGCGCCGAGAAAGCCATTGAGAATAATCAGGGGTATTCGTTTACCCCAACTCATCGTTGATACCGTATCCGACATATCCCCTCCTATTTTCACTCTGTAATTTCACGATGCAGACCGACACCAAGCCGCACAAACATCGTGACCGCCAAGCCCACCTCATTATGTTATAACATAACAATAAATATTTTAAGGTGAACAAGACCAAATCCGCATGGTGCTGAAGTAATGAAAACAAGCGAAGGGGTAGAAAGCTCAGGGGTTAACCTTCGTTTAAGGATTTACTCTTCAAATCAATGGGAAGAGATGGAGTGAATGCCAACAGGCTCAGAACGCAGGTTGAATTTTCTCTCAGATTTTCTCAGCGGGATTTTTATCACAGAAGGGAATGGCTATAACTGTTTGAATATGTGGCGGAGAGGGAGGGATTTGAACCCTCGGTAGAGTTGCCCCTACTCCGGTTTTCGAGACCGGTCCGTTCAGCCGCTCCGGCACCTCTCCGTTTAAGTGGTTGCTATCATGCCCTGTTTTACGGCATTTTAACAGCAGATATCCTTGCCTTTATATTCAAGTGACGACTTAGCGAGCAACACGACGATGAAATGGCCATGGAAAACACAGCACACACCGGAAAACACGCCTGCGCAGTGGCAAGATGCCCTTGCTATTCCGCTTCTGGCACCGTTGAACGATAGCGAACAACAGCAACTCGTCGTGCTTGCCAGTGAGTTTTTACATCAAAAGCGCATCATTCCCTTACAGGGTTTAACACTTACCTCGGTGATGGAACAGCGCGGATCTCACTGCTGTTTTGTTCTGCCCGTTCTCAAGCTCGGCATTGAGTGGCTAAACGGCTTTCATGAGGTACTCATCTATCCGGGCCCTTTTATCGTCAACGATGAGTGGCAGGATGATATCGATCTGGTGCACGCCGGGCCTGTAGTGCAATCCGGTCAAAGCTGGGATCAGGGCCCCATCATATTGAACTGGCAAGAAGTGCAAGACAGTTTTGATTTATCAGGGTTCAATCTGGTTATCCATGAGGTCACACACAAGCTGGATATCCGTAACGGCGGCGAGGCCACTGGTGTTCCACCGATTCCTTTACGCGATGTGGTGGAGTGGGAAACGCAGTTACACGCGGCAATGGAAGCACTGCAAGATGAAATCGATCAGGTTGGAGAGGATGCTGCCAGCATGGATCCCTATGCAGCACAAGATCCAACAGAATGCTTCGCGGTGCTCTCTGAATATTTTTTCAGCGCGCCAGAACTGCTTTATGAACGTTTTCCCACGCTTTATGACTGTTTCAGCCGCTTCTACCAGCAAGACCCATTGGCGCGATTAAAGTCCTGGCAGCAGGCCAACCAGCGGGCCCCCGTACTTTATTGATGAATATTTATCCTCAACTGTACAGAGCCTAAGCAATTAGATAATACGGACGAATTTACCGTTGACAGCCTGCCAGCAGCCCGATACTATTCGCCCCGCTTACGCAATTCCTCTGTAGTTCAGTCGGTAGAACGGCGGACTGTTAATCCGTATGTCACTGGTTCGAGTCCAGTCAGAGGAGCCAAATTCAAAAAACCTCACTTCGGCGAGGTTTTTGCTTTTTGAAACCTGGATTTTTTGTTTTGTATTTTCAATAAGTCAGCGTATTTTATTTTTTCCCAGCGTAATCGTCTTTGCTTTTACATCGCAAAAATTTGGTGGTTAGATTTAGGGTCTTTTCGGTTCGATAAAGGAGTGACCCGCATATGTCCTTTAACGACACGAAAATCCGCAACATAAAGCTCCAGTTCCCACCGTCAAACGGTCCGATTCACACAGTCTATATCTTCACGTTAAAGCGACTGACTCACGTCTCTGGTATTTCAGATATGATTTCGGCAGTAAAGAAATCCGAATTGCCTTCGGCGCTTATCGGCTATTGAGTCTGTCGGAATATATCTAAAAGTAAATAGTGCCCTTTGCCGGGATACTTACACCACGCTGAACTTGTCTGTAAAAAAATCGCTCTGCAGGCAGTCAAATTTAAATTTTCGCTTTTTATAGAAAAGCACTGCTGACGTTGCCTCATATGACTGGTACGGTATCAATCTCTTTCATAGTCCCTTAAACGTACACATTGATGACTGATATAGGGATCGGTATTCCACCGATCGACAGAATTCAATTGCCCAGCAAAAGACACTGGTCAGGCAGAGGCATTATATCAATAAAGGGTTGGTCGGCTTAGAACGACAGAAGCTTGGTATAGTCACTTTTTCTGAGTTTGAAGGAAGCCTGATGCGTTTTTACCCCCGAGCAAGGGTGGCTATTGTCACAGAGAAAGGGAAAGTGCGAGGAAAATAGCCTAAGCTATCTGATAAATAACAAAAAGGACTGTGCAAGATGTATAAAACTCAAAAGTACGCTATCAGCGATCTGGAGCAATTATCTATGGAAACACAGCCAATGTCCTATCGCATCTTGGCACGTAATATGAGTACATGTAATTTTTCCGAGCCTTGATTCAGTGCAAAACCAACATATTAGAAATGTATAAAATCACTGTTTAATACTGTTTTCAAAGGAGTTATTTTATGTATGTAAACAATACCTCAGGCGTACAGAGCCAAAACCCAAATAACACAGGTAGTACCCGACAGTTTATTAATGGGATATACAAATCCAATGACAATATTAGATTATCACAGAAGAATATAACAGGGTTAACTGAATCATCCAATGGAAATATCACCCTTGATAACTGCCAGGCTAAACATAGCGACAATAATCATCACGTAAGCGACGTCTTGCTAAAATCCAATAATGGAAATATAAAAATAGATAATAATTCTCATATTTATGGAAGTGTTAAAATTTCAAATGGAAAAGTTAGTGTCGCTAATTCAGTCGTCGCAGGAAACATAAAAAATAGTAATGGTAACATTACATTGAAAGCAGGTAGCTGCAATGCCATTGTCACTTCAAATGGAAAAGTAAAGCTATCTCATGCGACGGTGTTCTCAGTTAACAATTCGAACGGTAAGATTGTACTTGATGAGACTACTGTCACAGGCGATGTAAAAATGAGCAATGGAATATTATGTGTTAATAATTCAAAAATTCAGGGTAAGCTAGAGTTTAATAGTAACAAATTTACCTTAGGGAGGGACTCAGAAGTCAATTACCTAAAATTAATTCATGTCGACACTCTTTCGTCAGAATCGATATCCTCGCTGTTAAGAGTATGCACTATAACCGGAGGGGGAAGCACTACAATTAATGGCATTCGTTATAGTAATTCAGCACCATCTCGTAGGTCAAAGACCGATGAAACTACTGAAAATGTCACGCTGGAAAATGGTTCAAAACTTAACCATCTGGAATTCACAGGAAAGAGATGTATCTTAACGCTGGAGGGAACAGCAGAATATATTGGTTCTTCCCAAGAAAAGTTAGAAATAATTCGCACTTAAATAAATTTACAATGCCGCTTCGAGTTGGCTGGGTTCGACAAAGTAAACGAAACGGCGTTAAAATTGCGAATGAGAGATACAGACATAAAAATCTTTCATAAGGAATATCTCTACCGCATTAATTTTTACAGCTACCTCAGACATCCCTCCTCTGACAGTTGTCCCCCATGCATCTTGCTTACTCAGCAATCCAAATTGATCGTCATTAGACATTGGAGTATATCGACCCCAGGACGGCAGACCCAACTCGCTGTTTACCATCAACCATAAAGGCCACTGGCTGGAAGAGTCGGGATTTATCACCGGGATGCCCGTCACCGTCACGGTTGAGCGCGGCAGAATTATTATTGAGACGCAGATTAATCTTTAACAACTAACTCGCTAATAAAATAAAAAGCCAGAAGGATCGTGTGCTCGCTTCCGGTTCTATATATTAATTATAAATACCTTTACCCTCGGCCTTCTCGATAAAAATATCTTGTAACTCCCCTTTAACTTCCTCATCGCCATAAATTAATTTAAAATCATTATCGATTCCAGCAGGAAAATGAGAGCCATCAATAGTCCCTAATATTATTGATGCTGTATCTGTGATGGTTATTCTAAAAAAATCGAAAACAACTTCTTTATCCTCGTCACTAAGTAATGACAACACTTTCCTAGCTTTAGCATAAATATCAACACCTTCATCAGGCTCTTTATTCAGAATATTTTTATAACGAATGAAATTATCTTCAAGTATTTCATTGAAAATTGCATTAACAATCTTCTCGTTACTAGACATAAGATTATCTCCCAAAATTTTTATATCTAACTTCTGGATACTTCAATTTATTTAAATCAATCAGTTCGCGCAATTTAGAATTTGGAACATCAGGATAAACTCTTCTAAGCTCTTTAATATCTCTGGCGATAACATCCCTAGCCGAACTGAACGGTTTCTCTGTTGTCGGGTTTATTTTGCTTCTTGATACTATTCCAACACCTTCTTTAGAAAGTGTATGACCTTCTTTAGGAGCTAATATTGAGGGAGCGGTTTTAGGATCGTAATCTTTTACCAGATCTTTCATTATTGCCTTTTGGCCAACATGGTGAGCATCTAACCCAAGATCTTGTCCCTTCACTGAATTTCGTAGGTCTTCATAACTCCCTACATCCCATTTCTCAGGGCACTTACTACTTAAACCAAGAGGATCGATCCAACAAAAAAGATTGTTTACATACCCCTGCGGCCTTATACCCCCAGCCATCCCTATCGGGTCCGGCGAAATATACTGCCCGCTCTCTGCATCATAGCAACGATGCCGGTTGTAGTAAAGCCCTGTCTCCGCGTCGTACAGTTGCCCCTGATAACGCAGTTCGCAGTACACCTCCTCATTCGCGGCATCGCCCAGGTAGCGCCGCAACAGGATGGGCCGTCGTTCCTCTCGATGTGCGCCCCACAGCGCCTGTTCACCGCGCCAGTGACCCCCCCCCCCCCCCTTCGCTGCACAGCTCGCGCGCCGTTCCCGTCAAATCTGTGACGATATAGTGCAGCCGGGTAACGTCGCCTTTCCCTTCCACCTGCGCCAGCGGCCGGAAGCTTCCCGGCTCATACACCCACTGCACTTCACGCGCCGCCGTGCCATCCGCCAGATACTGGTGCTGGCCCACCAGTTGGTCTCCGTCCCAGCGGTATGCTACGCGCGCTACCGCCTGCGCCGAGGACACTTGTCCCTCGCGCACCTTGCTCACCCGCCGACCAAACGCATCGTAACCATAACGCCAACGAGCACCGTCCGGCAAACTTACCCGCACCAGTCTGTCCTGCACGTCCCACGTATAGTGGGTTTCTTTTGGGCGGAAACCGGGGCGGGTTTCTCGTTTTATCACAATGCGGCCGCAATCGTCATAGCGATATTGTGTGTAGCCGCACTCAATGACACGACCATCCGCCCCTTCCAGTGCCTGACGTTGCAACAACCCCGTGGGACTCCACTCCTGACGTAGCGCAAACCCGCTACCGTTACTGCGTCGCTGTTCCTCACCGGATGATGTGTGGCTAAACTGCACCGGTTGGTGCGTGCCGATGCCCAACGCCGTCACTCGACCTGATGCCCACGCCAACTGCAACGGTGCCAGAATGCCTTCCACCCGTGCGCGCTGCCCGCTGGCATCATAGTCGCTGGTAATCACCTCACCGTTGACTGTTTCGGCAATCACTTGCCCTGCCCGGTTATAGGCGTATTCCACTACCGCGTCCAGGTTGGCCGCTTTTATCAGGCGGCCTGCCAGATCGTAGCGATAACGGTAGACTCGCCCATCATAGTGACGCTCTTCGCTCAGGCGTCCACTGCTGTCAAAGCCGTAAGTCCACTCCCTGCCCAGACTGTTGGTCACCCCCGCAAACTCCGCCTGCGCATTGTAGTGATAGCGTACCGTTGCCCCCAGCGGGTCAGTCGCTTCCAACAGGTTGTCAAACGCACCGTAACGGAACTGGTAGCGCTGTCCCAGCGCATCGGTAACCGCCGTCAGGTTGCCTTCGACATCATAGCCAAAGCGAGTTTCGCTGCCGTCTTCATACACGACTCTGGCAGGCGTGTCGCGAGTGCCTTCATACTCCCAGCGCCGGATTTGTACGCCTTTTTCATGAGCGATGTGGCGCTCGGTCAAGCGGTCAAAATCGTCATAGAGGAAAGTGGCGGCTGGCGTATTATCGCGCTCAATACCGCTTAACAGTCCGCGACGGTTGTAGCGATAATGCTGCATTACACCGTCGGGGCCGATCAGCGCATCCAGTTGCCCGGCAGCGTTGTAGCGATAGAACTACTCCCTTTCTTCCAGATCGTTGACTTCAACGATCTGGCCCAGCGCATTGCGTTGGTAACGCCATGTGTTACCCAGCGGATCGAAATAGGCCAGCAGTTGCCCTTGATCGTCGTACTCGTAACGGTGAATAGCGCCATCCGGCAGCGTCACGGCGGTGATTTGACCCCACGCGTTACGTTCATAAACCGTGCGCTGGCCCAACGGATCGGTTTCCGCTATCAGTTGGTTATCTACCCATTCAAAATGGGTTTCGCCGCCATCGGGCATGCATTTAAGCAGGATATTGGCGGGCATCGCGCACATAGCGCGTTACACCACCAAAGCCGCTGTGGTAATAGCTGGTGAGATTGGCGTCGTCGTACTCAAAGTGCCCAGACCAATAGCCTTCGGAGGTACGATCGCATATAGCGCGTCCGCTGTCGTCATAGTCGTGCTCGACCCAAGTTGTGCCTAAATCCGACCAGCGCAACAGCCAGCCTTGCGGACTGTATTGGTAATCGAAGTTGCGGCCTTCACTGGCCCGCACGCTGAGCAAGTGTCCCTGTTGGTCACAGGTATAGTTCGCCAACGTTTTTATTGGCTGGCGCTGTGCCGAGCAGAGCGTCAGTTTGACGATACGCTGCTGCTCGGCCGTGACATGAATTAATCGCCCGTCAGGCAGAGCTGCATACCCAGCGCATGCGCAAACCGGTAGCGCAATCCGCCCACATGCCTGACGATCAGTTGGCCTTGTTCACGCGTGAGCCGCCATTCCGGGTTTGATGGCGCGCGATTCACTTCGCCTTCGCCCGGCAGGACGAATACGGCCCGATTAAATTCACCGTCGATAAGCGTTGCCAGGCCGCCATCCAGCTCAAGGCTGATATCCCAATTGCTGCGCCACAGGGTGCCCAGCAAACCGGGGTGGCGCTCCCCGGTTGAACGGTAGCAACGCACCAGCGAGACAGGCAATAACCCCGACAGTTGCAAATCCGTGCGCTGTTCCACCACGGCACCGGTCGCCATATTGACCGGGTCGCCATTGGATTCCGCTTTGTCGCTGTGACCCGGTATTTCACTATCTTGTTGGCTTGCTCTGTTTTTGTCAGCCGGATCAGCCGATTGTTTACTTGTTTTGCTTCCCGCTTTGATATCCTGGGCACCGCTGTCTTGGCGATTTTTCTGTCCTTCTTGTGGTTTTTGTGTTTTGGATGTCTGTGCTTTATCCCCCTGAGACTCAGTACTGTGCTGAGCCGCTGGCTCACTGACCTTGTTGCGCGCAGGAGCAGGTTCGGTGTGCGCCGAGGGTGTAGCCGGTTTTGCCGTGTCAGGTTTACTATGCTGTGAGGATGTCTGGGCGTGGGTTTGATTGGAGGGAGCCTTATGCGTACCGCTGGCGGCAGTGGCATGACGTCCACCACGAACTCTGCCAAAACCCACTGCGGCCATGGCTGCGGCAATGCCCACCGCACTATTGGTTAATCCGGTGTCATTTGTTCTCTTGATATCTTCATTACTCTCTTCCTCGGTACGATAATCGCCCGAAGCTCCTTTTTCTATTTCCAGTCCTGAAGCACTGCACGTCCCTTTGGCGCGTGCACTCCCCACCGCCTGAGTCATGATCTTGGGAATAAATGCAACCAACTCACTATCAATTAGCGTGACAGTAGCGTCGACCAAATCAAATAGCTTACCCAGATACTCCACCATTTTGTGGAAAGTATCTTTCATCAGCGTGATAATCCAATTATTACCCAGCGATGATTCATCGATGACTTTTTGTAACGCCACTTTCATCTTCGTCAAGATGACCTTGGCTTCATCAGCATAAATTCTAATTTCGGAGCGCATCTTCGCGATCCATTTGACGATATTTCCGTTACTCAACCCACGTATCAGCTTTATTGCTTCCTGAATTTTTTCAGGCGACCCGGTTTTTACTTTTCGCATCGCATCGGTAATGGCGCGACCTCTGATCTTCATCGCGTCGCCAAGTCCGGGAATAACGCCGATAGCGCAAAAAACTCCGTCCATCTGATGCATCGGATCATCGAGCAATGCGGGTTTTTGATAGGTGTCATAACACCATTCGGCAATACAGATCGCGTCTATCGCTGGTCCAACAACCGGGATACACCCCAGGATGATCTCCCCCATCAGCAGCACCGCAGAGTCAATCTTCCGCGCTAACGTTGCCACTTCAGCGGAGATGCTGTTATGTATGCGGCCAATCTCCTTGCGAAAGGCCGGATCTTCGCGCCGAATTTTTCTAACCAGAACACAGAAACGTTCGTAGGCCGGTTTGTATTGGGGTGGAATGCTGTGCATGATCCCCATACCAGCCGCAAGCTGAGAGTGCGGGTCATAGACCACCAGATTCAGCTTGCTCATTTCCACATAAAGCGCAAAATATTCCCCGGCTAATACCGCTTTTTCTGGTGAGGATTGTATAACCGGGTTGTTTTTTATTTTCTCTGTGGGAGCGAATTTATCAGAACCTTCTCCCAATAATATCTCAAAGGCCCCACATCCCATGTCATAGATAAATACCTTGCCGTTTTCATCCGTTTTTCCTTCGATTTTATTATTTTTGCTGTCGGTCAAAACAAATTGCGCATCCGGTACCGGATCGCCTGAATCATATTCGTAATTAATGAGGATTTCGCAGGCGCAGGTAGCACATCCCCCCCGATATTCGATTATTGGTGCCAAATTTTTTGACCGCAGCCTCACCGCTTTGCGCCAAGGCATTCTGTTTTTCCTGAGTCATAACATGACGTCCTTATTACGCTTCGTCCAGTTGATCAATCGCGGCTTGATACAGGCGATCCATGCGGCTTTTAATTCCGATGTTTTCCGGCTGCGACAGAAGAGTTTGCGCCCAGGGCTGTTGGGGAAAATCCGGCCCCAGTTCAGTGGCCAGCGCCAGCCAGCGCACAATGTCGCGATCGTTGTTGAACCCGTTACGCTGCGCCTGTTCCTGCCGCTGTGCCGGTTCCAGCAGCGCTTGCCATTGCGCAGCACTCAGTGCGCGCGGCAGACTCTCTGGGGTCGGATGCGCTTCGCGCGCCAGCAGAGTAAGGGCCTGAATGCGGCCTGTCGGGGTAATATCGCAGTAGCTGGCAACCGGGCCATAGAGCGCACTGGCCTCTTGCGCCGTGCTGGCACAGGGCAATGGGTTAACCACTTGCCAGTCGCCAATGCGTAGAATGGCGCTCTCGCCAGAAGGTGTGGAAATCAGGCTCCACTGACGCAGGTGTTTAACCAACGCCACCAACTGATCGCGCGGCGCATAGGCACGCATAAACCACGCCAGTTGCAGTCCCATGCCCCAGCCATCCTGAACCAACAGATGTTCCCGCACTTGTGCCCAGTTGGTGCTGTGCGCCGGAATGCAGTAAGGCGAAATGCTCGCATGCTCGCGACCTGCCTCGCCCCAATACAAACGTGTTTGATCCAGATTGCCTCCCCAGCGTTCAGCCGACCAGGCTTCGCACTCCGTTTCGCTGGCAGAAGGGTAATACTGCTTTGCCTGCGCAATGCCGCTGAGATAGAGGAACAACTCATTTGCCAAACGGTGCAGGCGGTTGTCATTGGCCAGCAGTGCATACTGTTCTGGCGTAAGTTGAATCTGATAGAGCGCATCGGTGTATGCTGTTGCCTGGGTTTCTTGCTGCACCAGCAGACGGTAGCATCGCTTAGCGCCGTCAATCATAGGGAGATAGATCTGTGTCACCGGGCCGAGAAATGCCCTCTGCGCCAGCTCATCGAGCGTGCCCCACCAGGTGGATAGCACCGCTGGCGCATCGCTGCGAAAAATCGCTAATGAACCATTCGGCCACAGGCAGGAAATACGCTGCTGCCAAAGATCTGCGGCCTGTTGCAGCGTGAATGCGCCACTGAACAGCGTCACCCCAGCGTGTCCGGCGGGGCCGTTTCCTCCAGCCAGCGTAATAGCGTTTCTCCGGCTTTGCCCTCCTCTACCTGAACCACCAGAGGAGCCCAGCGCTGCCACGCTGGTGCTTGCGGCGTAAAGCGCAATTGCCGCCAGAGTCCCGCCGCTGCCGGTTGAAATGCCTGCCAATATTCAGGTAGTTCCGGGTAATCCAGCAGGGATATTACGGCGTACAACGGCACGGCACGCTGGCTGATTTCAAACAGGGTATAACCATCTGCCATGGTTGTTATGGTTTCTTTGATCGTCATGCTTTCGTGGAATGTGTTAGCCGCTAACGCGTGAGCGCGAGATGTCGGAAAGCGCCCTGCGCCGGAAAAAGACGCAGGACAAGAGCGCTATTGTAAAATGACGAAAAGATTCAGACGGGTCGCGAGGTTACGGCGTGTCGCCTTTTTCCCAATGTGCGCGCACCTCCGCCGGAGAGCGCGGCGGGAAGGTCACGCCTTTATCGTGCAGTTGCTGCTGCACCTTGAGCAACCAAGGGTATTCCGGCGATTGCTGCGCCATGATGGACACGCTGTCGTAAACGCGCCATGCCAGACTGCTTCCGGTGGCGGAATAGGTTTCCACCTGTGCCCCTTGCTCAATCAACCAATGCACCATCTGATATTTGTTCAGGTAAGCAGGCCAACCAGCACTGCCCCCAGCCACGCTGTTCGCGTTCTGCCTGCGAGTCCAGCAGCGTGACATAATCCCCTGCGCTGTAAATCCTTGCGTCTGACTAACCATCGCATTACATCCCCCCGAAGCTGCTGGTGATTTGTCCGATGTCTTCTTTTTTCTGGCTTTCAATACCGGCAATAACCTGATCCATACCGTGACGGGCAAGTGGCAATCCCCCTGAATCAGGCAGGGATAACATCTCACCGCTCGCTTTAGGCAACGCGCCACCCAGCGAATGCCCCACAATCACCGGAGCCGGAGAGGTCACATCCTTCACCTTGGCAGCCGAATACATCGCCTGATTGTACTGATCGGATTTCATCCCCATCCCCTGGCTGGCATTGGTTACCCAATCCTGCACGCCGGTCACCGCATTGTTAGTGCCACGGTAGGTCAGCATGGTTTCTCCGTTCACCGCTGATTTGAGCAACGCAGCCCCGAAGCCGGTTTTGCTATCGGTAAAGTCACTCGCCGCCAAACCGGGTAGCTTACTGGTATCCAACACGATATCCGCCGCTTTCAGGTAGCTGTCGGTATTGACCAGAATACGCTGATGCGCGCCGATCAGCGTCTCTTCCGAACCGGTGATTGTCGACTGGCGGCTGCCTTCAATGTGGGTCACTTCGCCGCCGCCAATAAAGCGTTTCAGCGACTGGCCGATACGCTGAATAACGTTACGGCCAATAGTTTGGTGATGGTCCTGGCCGATTTGTTCGAAATCATCCTGACCGATGGTGCGATGACGATGGCGATCGACACGTTGAAACTGGTCCTGTGCCACGCTCAGGTGTTGGTCACGCCCGATACTTTGTCGGTGGATGTTGTTCACCACCGTGTCGCGATCCTTCTGCGCGTGCGGATAAATTTGCTCACGTGTTGCTTCATCTTCAAAGCGCAGTCCGTTAAAGCCGTTGCCCTTATGCGTGTCGGTACGCAACGTGGTACGCGTCTTGTGCTCCGGCAGCAGGTAAGGCGTCTGATTGGTGGCATGGAAGGTGCGCCCGGTGATGATAGGCTGATCCGGATCCCCTTCCAAAAAGCTGACGATCACCTCATGCCCGATGCGGGGAATGGCAATTAAACCATACTGCCCCCCGCCCAGCCCTGACTGACACACACCCAGCAGGAGCTTTGATCATCGCTGGCAGCGTGCCGAGTGTCACGGTGAACTGTAATCCTGTACTGCTTGCCACCTGTTCTCTCCTTATTCTTTCGCCCTACCATGGCTACCGCACGCCCCGGTGGTTGACCGGTTCGTCTTCGTTTCTGTCCCGGGGGGGGGGGGGGGTGGGGGGG